>NZ_CYYP01000006.1:64854-122329 GCF_001405375.1 Collinsella aerofaciens | reverse complement strand
TATCGTTGGGGCCAGGCCCGATTTTGCCTCTTGACAATGTCCTGCTCATATTAAAAGGAACGTCCCTATGTGCCGGGCTTGGGATACCATGGTGGCACCCTAGCGAAAGGACGATGTATGGCACATGTCGATGACCAGCGTGTGGCGCGCGTGCTAGATGCGCTCGAGGCTCAGCACCCCGGCGCACAGCTGCTCGTAAACGACCCGTGGTCGATTTACTATCTGACCGGTTTTTATGCCGATATGTTCGAGCGTTTTTGCGGTGTGCTGCTCGCGCGCGGTAGCGAGCCCGTGATCTTGGTCAACGCGCTGCATCAGCTGCCCGAGTACGACAATGCCCGCGTTGCCTACCACACCGATACCGACGTCGTGACCGACGCCATCGCGAGTGAGATCGATCCGACCAAACCGCTCGGCATCGATACCGTCATGCGCTCCGGCTTTTTGATGCCGCTCATGGAGCGCCACGCCGCAAGCGAGTTTTTCCTGGGCGACTTTGCCGTCACCGCCGCGCGCACCTACAAGGATGCCGCCGAGCAGGAACTCATGCGTGCATCTTCGGCCGCCAACGACGCCGTGATGGCCGACGCGATCAAGCTCGTCCACGAAGGTGTAACGGAGCGCGAAATTGCCGATCAGATGCTCGGTCTGTACCGCAAGAACGGCTGCGAGGGCTTTAGCTTTCCACCCATCGTGAGCTTTGGCGCCAACGCCGGCGACCCGCACCACGAGCCCGACGATACGGTACTCAAGCGTGGCGACGTGGTGCTGTTCGACATTGGTGGACGTCGCCGCAACTATTGCTCGGACATGACGCGCACGTTCTTTTGGGGCGAGCCGGACGAGGAGACGGCACGCATCTACGACATCGTGCGCCGTGCCAACGAGGCCGCCGAAGCGCTTATCGCGCCGGGCGTTCGTATGTGCGACCTGGACCGCGCCGCGCGCGACGTGATTGAGGATGCGGGCTATGGGCAGTACTTTACGCACCGCCTGGGACACTCGATCGGTCTGCAAGACCACGAGCCGGGCGACGTCTCACTCGTCAACGAGCAGGTCGTAGAGCCGGGCATGACGTTCTCCATCGAGCCGGGCATCTACCTCCCCGGCCGCACCGGCGTCCGCATCGAGGACTTGGCCCTGGTGACCGAGAAGGGCGTCGAGATTCTCAACGCCTACCCTCACGACCCATTCCGCCTAGACTAGCCTGGTCCCCAAGCCCCCAAACTAAGTTGCGGTGGAATAGTTCCTGGATGGGCTGCTAGAACCCAAAAACAGGAACTATTTCACCGCAACTGATGAGGGGATGGGCTAGCGCAGCAGGCCGGCTACTTCGCCGGCTAGGGTGATGGTGCCGGCGGCAACGAAGGACTCGCCCACGGCGTCAAAAGCCGCGAGAGCCTCGGGCACGCTAGGGTACACACCGGCAAGCTTGTTGGCGTCCACCAGGGCAGCAAGTTCCTCTGCCGGCAGGGCGCGATCGGAATCGGTCTGGGTTACGACCACACGCGGGAAGGCCGGAATCAGAACATCGACAATACCGGCCACATCCTTGTCGGCCAGTGCGGCGCACAGCAGCGTGGGGCGATTCTCGACGCACGGATCTATCTCGTCCAGCGCGCTCACAAAGTTCTCGCAGCTCTGAGGGTTATGGCAGGCGTCGATCAGCTTGAGCGGATCGGTCCCCAGCACATCAAAACGACCCGGCGTGGGGCAGCCCATAAGCGATGCATCCAGCGCATCGTGGTCGAGCTCGCGGCCCAAATACCCCTCGCACAGCATAATCGCGCACGCAGCATTCTGCGGCTGGTAGGCCGGCTTAACCATGCTTGACGTATAGATCGCACGCGGCGTGGTGCAGCTAAACTCAACCGTGTCGCCCACGTGTGCCGGAACCTTGGTTGTGGCATGGTTCACCACGAGCGGCACCACACCGCACTCACGGCAACGGGCATCCATCACGCGCTGAACGCTCGCCTCATGCGTACCCTCGCCCAAAACAACAAAGCGCCCAGGCTTAATAACCGCAGCCTTCTCCCCCGCAATGGCCTCGAGCGTGTCGCCCAAAATACGTGTGTGATCGAGGCCGATGCCCGTGATTGCAACGGCGACAGGATCGGTCGCGCTCGTGGCGTCCCAACGTCCGCCCATGCCGACTTCGAGCACGGCAACATCCACCGCAGCCTCGGCAAACACTACGAGTGCGGCAGCCGTCAGCAAGTCAAACGGCGTGATGGAATAGGCGCGCTCCCCCGCCGCCACACGGTGCGCATTCACGCGACGTCCCGCCTCGACAGCGGCAGAAACGCCACGGGCAAACGCCTCATCGCTCACGACGCGTCCATCGACTTCCATGCGCTCGGGATAGCGCACCAGCTGCGGCGACGTATACAGCGCGGTCTTGAGCCCCTCGCCGCGAAGGATAGCAGCCGAAAAACGCGTGGTCGAAGTCTTGCCATTGGTACCGGCAACCTGAATGCAATCGAAATACTCGTCCGGACGCCCCAACTCATCGAGCATATCGACAACTGTCTCAAGCAGAGGCCCAGCATCCCCAGAAATCCGCCCCGTATCAGCAGCCAAAGCAACAGCCTCATCAAACGAAAGCAACTCAAACGAGAACGGCACAGAATACGACCCAGAACGCTTAGCCATAACCCAAAGTCTCCAATTACAGAAAAAGAGGCCCATCAAAAAGAATGAGCCCCTCGCGTTGACAATATCAGCCTTTATCCGCTTGCAGCAAGATCAAGGCCACAACCCAGTGACCCTAACCTACCAGTTGCAAACAACCACGTAACCGCACTAGGAGCGGCCCGATGCTTTGCTCGCCGCAAGTTCCGCACGCAAAGGACAGCACTTAATGTGCTGTCCGTCTTGCGCAGGACTGTTCGCAGCGGAGAGCAAAGCATCGGGACGCGCCCCCGAGTAAACCTTACGAGAAGTCTGCAACCTGAGCAGTCAGTGCCGCCAGGATCTCCTTGAGCTCAGCTGCACGGTCCCTCTTCTTCTGAACCACCGCGGGCGCGGCCTTGGCCACAAAGCCCTCGTTGGCGAGCGTCTTCTCGCAACCGGCGAGCTCCTTCTGGACCGCGGCGATCTCCTTCTCAAGACGCGCCTTCTCGGCCGAAAGATCGACCTTGCCCTCGAGCACCACAAAGACCTCGACGCCGCTGTCGACCACGGCGATGCTCGCGGCCGGCTTCTCAACGTCGGTACCCATGACCAGCGAAGCGGTGTTGGCCAGCGGCTCAATGGTCGAACGCAGGCTCTCGAGCTTCTCGATGTCCTCGACACCGGCGCGCACGACCACGTCGAGCTCGGCCTTGGGGCTCAAGCGATAACGCGAACGCGTGGCGCGGGCGGCGGAAACGACGGCGCGGCACAGCTCAAACGCGCGCTCGGCGTCCTCGTCGACATACTTGGCGTAATCGGCGGGCTCGGGCCACTTGGCAATCATGAGCGCCTCGGCGCGGTCGACGTTGCCCTCGGCATCCAGGTCGAGCACGCTGGCCGGCATGTTGTCCCAAATCTCCTCGGTGACAAACGGCATGAGCGGGTGCATCAGGCGAATGGAGGTATCCAGCACAAAGATCAGGTTGCGCTGAGCCTGCAGACGGCCCTCGCCCTTCAAGCGGGCCTTGGTGACCTCGACGTACCAGTCGCAGACCTCGTTCCAGAAGAACTGCTGCACGCCGCGGGCCATATCGCCAAAGGTGTAGTTCTCAATACCCTCGGTGACCATCTTAACGGCCTTGGCCAGGCGGCTGAACATCCAGGCGTCGGCCGGCGTCTCCACGACGGGCTCGCCGGGCGTGTAGCCCTCCATGTTCATGAGCAGGAAGCGGCTGGCGTTCCAGATCTTAGTCACAAAGCTCTTGGCCTGGTCGGTACGCGGGCTGTCGATGAGCTTCTTGGTCTTCTTGTCGATGTTCGCGTCGAACTTAACATCCTGGTTGTTGGTGCACAGCGTAAGAAGGTTGTAGCGCATGGCGTCGGCGCCGTACATACCGATGAGGTCCATGGGGTCAACGCCGTTGCCCTTGGACTTGGACATGCGGCTGCCGTCCTTGGCAAGGATCGTCGGGTAGATGACGACGTCCTTAAACGGCACCTCGTCCAGGAAGTACAGCGAGCTCATGACCATGCGGGCGACCCACAGCGCGATGATGTCGCGCGCGGTGACGAGCGCCGTCGTGGGATGATGGCCCTCGAGCAGCTCCGGCTTTTGCGGCCAGCCCTGCGTGGCGAAGGTCCACAGCTGCGAGCTGAACCAGGTGTCCAGCACGTTCTCGTCCTGATGCACGTGATGACCGCCGCACTTGGGGCACACATCGGTGTCCTCGGTAAGGGCGTCCTCCCAGCCGCAGTCCTCGCAGTAGAACACGGGAATGCGGTGGCCCCACCACAGCTGGCGGCTAATACACCAGTCCTTGAGATTCTCCATCCAAGTGGTGTAGGTCTGCGTCCAGCGCGCGGGGTGGAAGGTGACCTTACCGGAGTTGACGGCGTCGAGCGCCGGCCCCTTGAGCTTGTCGACGGCCACGAACCACTGCTCGGACAGCCACGGCTCAAGCGCGGCGTCGCAACGGTAGCAGTGCATGACGGAGTGGTCGTGCTCCTCGACGTGATCGAGTAGGCCGTGCTCGTCGAACCACTTGATGACCGCCTCGCGGCACTCCTCGCGGGTCATGCCGGTGAACTCGCCATAGCCCTCGACGACCACCGCGTGCTCGTCGAAGATATTGATCTGCGGAAGGTCGTGGGCCTGACCCATGGCGTAATCGTTGGGGTCGTGGGCCGGAGTAACCTTAACGAAGCCGGAACCGAAGTTGGCGTCGACATGCCAATCCTCAAAGATGGGAATCTCGCGATCGACGATGGGGAGCTTGACGGTCTTACCCACGAAGGCGGCCTTCTCGGGATCCTTCGGGGAAACGGCGACGCCCGTGTCGCCGAGCATGGTCTCGGGGCGCGTGGTGGCGACGACGATGTAGTCCTGGCCGTTGACCGGCTCGGTCAGCGGGTAGCGCAGGTGCCACAGATGGCCCTTCTCGTCCTTGTACTCGGCCTCGTCGTCCGAGATGGCGGTGGTGCAGTTGGGGCACCAGTTGACGATGCGCTTGCCGCGGTAGATCAGACCGTCGTGGTACCAGTCGCAGAAGACCTTGCGCACGGCCTGCGCGTAGTCCTCGTCCATGGTAAAGCGCTCGTTATCGAAGTCAACGGAGCAGCCCATACGCTTGATCTGCTCGACGATGATGCCGCCGTACTCGTGGGTCCAATCCCAGCAAGCGTCGACAAACTTGTCGCGACCGATCTCCAGGCGGCTAATGCCCTCGCTCTTGAGTTTCTTGTCGACCTTGGTCTGCGTAGCGATACCGGCGTGATCGGTGCCCAGCACCCAGCGCGTGGACTTGCCGCGCATGCGGGCCATGCGGATGATGGCGTCCTGGATGGAGTCGTCGGTGGCGTGGCCCATGTGGAGCTTGCCGGTCACGTTGGGAGGCGGAATGGTGACGGTGCAGTCGCCCACGCCCTCGCGGCGCTTGTAGTAGCCGCCGTCGAGCCACTTCTGCAGGATCGCCGGCTCGTTGGTCGACGGATCGTAGTTCTTGGGCATCTCTTCCATATATCTCTCCCTGTCCCGCCGGGGAGGAATGTAGGCCCGATTTTCGCTCGGTCAGGTCCTGGGCTCGCTCGAAGACCACATTAAGTGGTCTTCGGCTCGTGCGGAATCTACGAAAATCGGGCCTACATTCCTCCCCTTAGGTATCGATTACTTCAGTCTGAATTGACTTTGCCGAGGCCTAAACAAACACACAGAATAGCACAGGTAGTTGGGGTTATTGCGTATATATAAAATAGCCTCCGACCGCGGGTGGTCGGAGGCTATTTGCAAACACGCTTTAGGCTGGTTTAGCCGTAGATGCGCTGGGGCTGCTCTTCGCCCTTTACGGAAGCTTCGGTCACGACGACCTTGGAAACACCCTCCTCGCTGGGGAGGTCGAACATCGTCTGCTGCAGCACGTCCTCGCAGATGGAGCGCAGGCCGCGGGCGCCGGTCTTGCGGGCAAGCGCCATGCGTGCGATCTCGTGCAGGGCGGCGTCCTCAAACTCAAGCTCAACGTCCTCGAGCTGGAACATCTTGCGGTACTGACGCACCACGGCGTTCTTGGGCTCGGTCAGAATCGACACCAGATCGTCCTCGTCGAGCGCCTGCGTCTGGGTTACGACAGGCGTGCGGCCCACGAACTCGGGAATCATGCCAAAGGCATTGAGGTCCTGCGGAAGCACCTGGCGCAGCAGGTCGTTCTCGTCGACCGAGGTGGGGCCGGCGATCTCGGAGTTAAAGCCCACACCCTTGTTGCCCACGCGATCGGCGATGATCTTGTCCAGACCCACAAAGGCACCGCCGCAGATGAACAGGATGTTGGTCGTGTCAATCTGCAGCAGCTCCTGCTGGGGATGCTTGCGGCCGCCGGTGGGCGGAACGCTTGCCACCGTGCCCTCAAGAATCTTAAGCAGCGCCTGCTGAACGCCCTCGCCCGAGACATCGCGGGTAATGGAGAGGTTCTCGGCTTTGCGGGCAATCTTGTCGATCTCGTCCACGTAGATAATGCCGACCTGCGCGCGCTCAATATCGCCATCGGCGGCATTGATGAGCTTGAGCAGGATGTTCTCCACATCCTCGCCCACGTAACCGGCCTCGGTGAGCGCGGTGGCGTCGGCGATGGCAAACGGCACCTCGAGGATACGTGCGAGCGTCTGGGCGAGCAGCGTCTTACCGGTACCGGTGGGACCGAGCAGCAAAATGTTGGACTTGGCGAGCTCCACCTCGTCCATATCATCATCGAGCTGCGAGTCCAAACCGTCGTCAAAGGCCGAAAGCGCAGCGCCGCCCTCAATCACGCGGCGATAGTGGTTGTACACGGCCACCGACATGGCGCGCTTGGCGTCCTCCTGACCCATAACATAGGCCGAAAGCTCGTCATAGATCTCGTGCGGCGTCGGCACGTGCGTGATGACCTGGCGATCGTCCTCGAGCTCAAAACCCTCGGTCTCGGGGTCCGCGGCGGGCTGGGATGCAGCCTGGCCGTGGTCGTTGAGGAAGCCCGGCAGCTTGCCGTTGCGGGCGGCGTCCATAAAGTCCGAAGCCAGCGACTCCTCCAAAATCTCGGAGCAGGCGGCAACGCACTCGTCGCAGATAAAGATGTTGGTCGGACCCTTTACAAGGCGGCGAACCTGCCCCTGCTCTTTTCCGCAGAAGGAGCAGCGGATGGGGTTGCCGTTCTCGTCAAAGTTGTCCTGCATGTTACCGGCCATCCTAGGCGTCCTTCGCGGCGAGGTCGCGCGAGGTGACGATACGGTCGATCAGGCCGTAGTCGAGGGCCTCGGCAGCGGTCAGGTAGTTGTCGCGCTCGGTGTCGGCCTGGACCTTCTCGATGGGCTGGCCCGAGGCGTCGGACAGGATCTGGTTGAGCTCGCGGCGAGTCTTCTTGATCTCCTCGGCCACGATCTCGATCTCGGTCTGCTGACCCTGGGCACCGCCGCTGGGCTGGTGAATCATGACCTTGGAGTGCGGCAGGCAGAAACGCTTGCCCTTGGCGCCGGCCGAAAGCAGCACGGCGGCCATGGACGCGGCCATACCGACGCAGATGGTGGAGACCTGCGGCTTAATGAAGTTCATGGTGTCAAGAATCGCCAGGCCGGAGTAGACCTCGCCACCGGGCGAATTGATGTAGAGCGAGATATCCTTCTCGGCATCCTGGCTCTCAAGATGCAGCAGCTGGGCAACGACCAGGTTGGCGCTGACGGAGTTGATCTCCTCGCCTAAGAAGATGATGCGGTCGTTGAGCAGGCGCGAATAGATATCGTAGCTGCGCTCGCCGCGCGGCGTCTGCTCGATAACGTATGGCACGAGGGCGGAATCGAACTTAGCGATCATACGCATCTCCATTTCTCTCTTGCGGACCAAATTGGTTCTAGATAAACGTACGGTGCCCGCATGCTATGCATTGGCTGGCACCGTACGAAGCAACCGGATAACCGGTGTATAACTTTACCCCATCACGGGCGCACGCATGCGCTCGCGGGCAAGGTGGCGAGAATTACTCGGCGTCCTTGGCGGTCTCGTCGACCTCGGTCACCTTGGCGTTCTCGACCAGGTGGTCGACGGCCTTGGAGCGACGGATGGACTCGCGGACAGCAGGCATGCGGCCATCGGCGATGAACTCAGCCTTGGAAGCCTCGACGTCCTTGACGCCAGCCTTCTCGAACTCGGCGTTGATGTCGTCCTCGGTGACCTCAATCTTGAGCTCACGGGCAAGGGCGTCCAGAGCCAGGGACTCGCGGGCGACGTCGTTGGCCTGCTTGTGCAGGTCGCCGATGAACTGCTCCATGGTCAGACCGGAAGCGGGCAGCCAGGTGTCCAGCGTCATGCCGCGGGCAGCGAGGTTGGACAGGAAGTTCTGGCCAAGCTCCTCAAAGACGGACTGCTCGTAGTCGGCATCCATCTCGTCGAGCTGCAGGCGCTCGGCGAGAGCGGAGACGCAACGGTTCTCCTTCTCGGCCGGCAGGCGGGAAGCCTTGTCCTGCTCGATCTCGATCTTGATGGCGTCGCGCATAGCGTCGATGCTGTCGAAGCCAAAGTCGGACTTGACGAGCTCGTCGGTGAGCTCGGGGGTGTTGCGGACCTTGATGCCCTTGACGGTGACCTCGACGGTGTGGGTCTCGGCCTCCTCGCCCTCCTCGACCTCGTCGGTCCAGGTGACGGTCTTGACGTCGTCAACGTTAGCGCCGATCAGGGCCTCGTTGAACTCCTTGGGGTTGCTGTCGCTACCGGCGATGAGCATGCGGCCCTCGGCGGCAAAGTTGTCGGCGTTCTCGACGGCCTTGAGATCGACGGTGACGTAGTCCTCGGCCTCGACGGCGCGACCCTCGACGTCCTCGAAGGTGGCACGGTAGTTGAGGAGCATCTCGACCTGGTTGTTGATCTCGGACTCGGTGACCTCCGCAGGGGGCATCTCGATCTCGACAGCGTCGAAGGAGGAGAGCTCGGCAGCAGGACGCAGGGAGAACTCAACGGTGTAGGTGTAGTCCTCGTGATCCTTGGCGAGGTCGAGCTCCTTGTAGTCACCGTTCTTGGTGGGGACGATGTCCAGCTCGTTGAGGACGGCGGGCTCGTTGGCGGCGATCAGGTCGTTGGTGGCCTGAGCGAGGGTAGCCTCGGCGCCAAGTGCGGAGTCGATGACCGGACGGGGAGCCTTGCCGGCGCGGAAGCCCGGGAAGCGGTACTTCTTGGCGGTATCCTTGTAGGCCTTCTTAATCGCGGCGTCGACGTCGGCGGCCGGGATGGTGACCGTAGCGGTGAGCTTGGCGTCCTTGACGTCAGAAGCGGTGATGTTCAACACGTTCCTCCTCATACTGCCCAGCTTATCTGAGGTGCTGGTACCTTTATGCAACAAAGTGTCGCGACGGCCAAGGCCGACGCTGGTGCGTTGGTGCGGGCGAAAGGACTCGAACCTTCACGGGAATCCCACCAGAACCTAAATCTGGCGCGTCTACCAATTCCGCCACGCCCGCATGAGCGCACAGACTAGGAATGATAGCAGATACGAACGGCAAGCGCACGCACACCTTTTACAGGCTCACGACCTCACCACGAGTCCAAGCCAACAGAGCGCACGCCACCCCATCTCATAAGTTGCGGTGGAATAGTTCCTGTTTGGGGCTCCAGTCCTCCAAAACAGGAACTATTCCACCGCAACTTCGGTGGGACCCGGCAGTCTGGCGGTGCTGGCCATGCGCCGGAAAGCGTGTCCCGGTTTGGGGCCTCGGAATGGGATGCAATTTCCGCTATAGCCATCAACCGGAAACTGCAACCCGTTTTGAGCCCCTATTCCGGGATGCACTTTCCGCCAAGGCCCTCAAACGGAAACTGCAGCCCACGATTCAGTTGAAAAGTGGGCTGCAGTTTCCCCGGGCTAGGCAATGAGCGGGTACAGCGCCTCCTCGCCTACTCCCCCAGCAGGGCCTTCTCGGGCGTGATGGGCAGTGAGCGAACCTGATGTCCGGTAGCGTGTGCGACGGCCGAGGCCACGGCGGCGAGCGGCGTGTTGATGACGACCTCGCCAATCGACTTGGCACCAAACGGGCCCGTCGGCTCGTAGCTCGGCTCAAAGGCCACGCGAATGCTGCCGATATCCAGGCGCGTGGGCAGCTTGTAGCTCATAAAGTTGCCGGTGCGCAGGCGGCCGCGATCATCGTGCTCGACGATCTCGTAGAGCGCGTGGCCGATACCCTGGGCAATGCCGCCCTCGGCCTGGACGCGCGCGAGCGCCTCGTTGATCACGGTGCCGCAGTCCACAGCTGCCGCATAGTCCACCACGGTCACCTTACCGGTGGCCTTGTCGACCTCGACCTCGGCAATGCCGGCCATAAACGGCGGAGGCGAAACGGGCAGGCAGGCAGAGGCATGTGAGGTCAGCGCGTCGCCGCCCGCGATGTTCTTGACGCACAGGTTGGCAAAGTCACGCAGCGTGAGGTAGCGGTTCTGCTCGCGAGCGGCACGCTCGTCGGACAGACGCACGTACTGGCCATCGAAGACCACGTCGGCGGCGTCCACGTCCCACATCTGGGCTGCCTTGGCGCAAATCTTCTCACGCAGCTCGGTCGCGGCGTTCTTGGCGGCAAGGCCCGTCACGTACGTACCCGAGCTCGCATACGAGCCAGCGTCAAACGGCGACACATCGGTGTCCACGCCGCGCACCACAATGAGCGAGCTCTCCACGCCCAGCTCCTCGGCGGCAATCTGCGCCAGGATCGTGTCGACGCCCATGCCGTTATCGGTGGCGCCGGTGCCGATGGTAATGAAGCCGTCCTCTTCCAGGCGCATGTCGATGCCGGCGATATCCACATTGGAGATACCCGAGCCCTGCATAGTGAGCGCGCAGCCCAGGGCGCGCACGCGGTCGCCCAGGTCCACGGCCAGCGGCTTGTCGCGCCAACCGATCATGTCCATCGCGCGCAGCAGGCAGCGGTCGAGCGCGCAGGCATTGAGCTTCTCGTTGTAGTACTGCGGCATGATCTCGCCCTCGCGCACGATGTTCTTAAGGCGCAGGTCGGCGGGGTCCATGTGCAGCATGTCGGCGAGCTCGTTGACGGCGCTCTCCACGGCAAACTGGCCCTGGGTGGCACCGTAGCCGCGATACGCGCCGCCGCGGTTGGTATTGGTGTAGACGACGTCCCAGCTAAAGCGGCTCGCCTTCACGTGATTGTAGATGGGCAGGCTCTTGTGGCCCGAGAGGCCGATCGTCGTGGTGGCATGCTCGCCATACGCGCCGGCGTTGGACAGCGTGTGCAGGTCGATGGCCGTGATGGTGCCGTCGTTCATGGCGCCCAGCTTGACGGTCATCTGCATCTGGTGGCGCGAGTTGCCCGCGGTGATAGTCTCCTCGCGGGTGTAGCAGCAGTAGCTCGGACGGCCGGTCTGCTGGGTCACGAACGCCACGAAGATCTCGCAGCAGCCCGTCTGCTTGGAGCCAAAGCCGCCGCCGATGCGCGGCTTAATGACCTGCACCTGCGACTGCGGAATGTCGAGCGACTGCGCGACCATGCGGCGCACGTGGAAGGGCACCTGCGTAGAGGTGGTCACCGAAATGCGGCCGAACGCGTCGGTCGTCGCGAAGGCACGGAAGGTCTCCATGGGCGCGGTCTGCGTGGCCTGGCTGGTGTAAGTGCGGGTAAAGACAATGTCGCTCTGGGCGAAGGCCTCATCAAGATCGCCAAAATCGCTGGTACCGCTGCAGACCAGGTTGCGAGGGACATCGCCACCCTGCGGGAACATAAAGGTCACGTCGCCCTCGGGGTGGACCACGATGTCGTTATCGAGTGCCTGGGTAAAGTCGAGCAGGGGCTCGAGTACCTCGTAGTCGACCTTGATGAGCTTGAGCGCCTTGTCGGCGGCCTCCTCGGTCTCGGCGGCGACGATCGCCACCTCCTCGTTTTGGTAGCGCACGAGGTTCTCGAGGATCAGGCGGTCGTAGGGACTCGGCTGCGGATAGCTCTGGCCGGCGATGGTAAAGCGGCGCTGGGGCACGTCCTCGTAGGTGTAGACGCCCACCACGCCGGGCACCTTCAGGGCGCGCGACGTATCGATGGAGCGGATCTTGGCGCGGGCATAGGGGCTGCGCTTGAGTTTGACGATGAGCGCGCCGGCGGGCACCATGTCGCCCGTGTAGACGGGACGACCCTCGAGCAGAGACTTCGAATCCTTCTTGGGCTGCTTGTGAGTGATCTGCTTGTACGCGACACCATCGGAGCTGGTGTTATTGACCGGCAGCTCGGGCATCTCGAAGCCCACCTGCACGCCGGACTCGTTGAGGAAGCGCACGATGGCGCGCAGCTGGCTCTCGTAGCCGCTGCAACGGCAGAGATTGCCGGCAAGCTGGCGCGAGAGCTCCTCGCGCGTGGCGACGAGGCTCGGGTCCTCCTTGGCGGCGCGGGCAAGCGCCAACACGTTCATGATGAGGCCGGGGGCGCAAAAACCGCACTGCTCGGCGCCTTCGGCAGCCATCGCGCGGGCCAGTGCCTCGGACTCGGCCTTGAGGCCCTCGAGCGTGGTGATGGAGCGGCCCTCAACACGGGCGGCGGGAACCGAGCAGCTCAGCACCGGATCGCCATCGAGCCACACCGTGCACAGGCCGCAGTTGGTGGTCTCGCAGGCGCAGCGCACCGACGCGCAGCCCTGCTCGCGCAGCAGCGCAAAGAGCATGGTGTCGGGGGCAATCTGAACCTTGACCTTGCGGCCGTTGAGCGTAAAGGAAAGATCGATGAGTTTGGCAGCCATTAGCGCACCTCGCTAGAATCGACGCCGGGCACGCGGCGGCAGGAATACTCGTCCGTGGCAAACTTGGGGATCTGCACGCCCTCGAGCTCGCGGGCAAGCGCGGCCGAAAGCTCGATACCGGCGGCGCGGCGCACGGCCTGAATCGCCAGCGGGGCCGAGATGCGGCGGCGGTAGTCGGCCGAGCCCCACAGGTTGGTGCCATAGCTCAGCGAGCGCACGGATGCGGCCAGGGCGCGAAGCTCGTCCTCGGAAGGCTGCTCGGCGGTAAGGCCGCATGCCTCGCCCTGCAGCAGGGTCGCGCGTAGCGGGCGGGCACCCACGGTGACGTGCCAGGTGTTGTCCCACCAGGCGGCGGTGACGTTTAAGGAAGGGAAGTCGGTCGCGGCCTTGCGCACGGCTTCATAGCTTGCGCGGTAATCGTGCTTAACGACCACCACGTGCTCGATCACGTCGCGCACGTAGCCCATGTCCACGAACTCGGCGAGCGGCACGCGACCGGCACCCGTCAGCTCAACGTACGAATCGAGCGCCAAAAAGGCCGAGAGCACGTCCGAGAAACCAAAGCGGCCGTAGATGCTGCCGCCCACCGTGGCGGTATTGCGCAGCTGCACGCCTACGATATCGTGGACGGCGAACTCAAAGACATTGTTGACAAGCGCGTTGAGCCCGGCATGACGCTCGAGCTGACGCAGGGTACACATGGCACCGATGCGAAACTCGGTCTCGGTCTCCTCGATCTGATCGAGTCCGCAGGCCGAAAGGTCAATCGCCGTCGCCACGCGACGCGAACCCAGGCGCATCCAAATGCCGCCGCCCACAATCTTATTGTTGCGGTTCTTCTGTAAGAGCTCATAGGCTTCGGCCGCGTTTCCAACACGGACGTAGGTACCGAACTTGAGCACGTTCTCCCCCATCTCTTCACTTGTCCAGTACCTTTAAGTGTACCAAACGAGGGGGCACAGCTCGTGTCGGGACAAAATGAACCGTTTTCCTCCGTCGCATGCGGATCAAAAAAGGCTCCCAGCCAAGATGACTGGGAGCCTTCTGCGATGCTATATCGAGCGAAGATTTAGCAGACGCCCTGAGCGAGCATGGCGTCAGCGACCTTCAGGAAGCCGGCGATGTTGGCGCCCATGACGAAGTTGCCCTCCTCGCCGTACTCCTTGGCGGTATCGTCCACGTTGTGGAACATGCCGCGCATGAGCTGCTCGAGCTTGCCGTCGACCTCCTCGAAGGTCCAGGACAGGTGCTCGGCGTTCTGGCTCATCTCCAGGCCGGACACGAGCACGCCGCCGGCGTTGGCAGCCTTACCGGGCATAAAGGCGACGCCGTTCTCCTGGAAGTAGGTCGTGGCCTCGATGGTCGTGGGCATGTTCGCGCCCTCGCCGACCACCTTGCAGCCGTTGGCGACGAGCGCCTGGGCGTCCTCGAGCAGCAGCGTGTTCTCGCGTGCGCAGGGCAGCGCGATGTCGCAGGGCAGCTGCCACACGCCACGGCCGTCGCCCTCGTGCCACGTGGCATTGGGCTTCTCGTCGACATACATAGCGAGCGTAACGCCCTTGTCGTGGCCAGAGCGCTTCTTGTTGTAGATGTGCTCGAGCACGGTGTAGTCGATGCCGTCGGGATCCTCGACCCAGCCGTGGGTATCGGAGCAGGCCAGCACCTTGCCGCCGAGCTGGGCGACCTTCTGGACCGCGTAGATGGCGACGTTACCGGAACCGTGAACGACGACGTTCTTGCCCTCGAAGGAGTCGCCGCGGCTCTTAAGGTACTCGTCCACAAAGTAGGCCAGACCGTAGCCGGTGGCCTCGGTACGGGCGAGCGAGCCGCCAAAGGAGAGGCCCTTGCCGGTGAGGACGCCGGTCCACTCGTTGGTCAGGCGCTTGTACTGACCGAACAGGTAGGCAACCTCGCGGCCGCCAACGCCCAGGTCGCCGGCGGGAACGTCGGTGTTGGGACCGATGTGGCGATAGAGCTCGGTCATGAAGGACTGGCAGAAGTGCATGATCTCGTTGTTGGACTTGCCCTTGGGGTCAAAGTCGGAGCCGCCCTTGCCGCCGCCCATGGGAAGGGTGGTCAAGCTGTTCTTGAGAATCTGCTCCAGACCCAGGAACTTGAGCATGCCCAGGGTGACCGTCGGGTTAAAGCGCAGGCCGCCCTTGTAAGGTCCAATGGCAGAGTTGAACTCGACGCGGTAGCCGCGATTGACATGGACCTTGCCCTGGTCGTCGACCCAGGGGACACGGAACATGACGATGCGCTCGGGCTCGACGAGGCGCTCAAGCAGGGCGGCCTCCTCGTACTCGGGATGGGCGTCGAGCGCCGGCTGGATGGTGCCGAGGATCTCGGTCGCGGCCTGGATGAACTCAGGCTGCTCGGGATAGCGGGCCTTGAGCTCGTCGAGAACTTTCTGCGTGTAGCTCATGCTTCCTCCAATTGATGGAAAAGAAAAGTGTCGTTCGAGGCGCCCCATGCGCCGCGAGCTTTATCGAGTATGGATAATATCGCACTGTTGCAGCAAAGTTTCGCATAAGCCGACAAGCAGATGTTTCGTTTTGATTACGATGCAGGTAGAAGCGTTTTTGAGCACCCGACCCACAAATCGCGTGTTTCGAAGCTGTTTCGTCCACGTGTTCCAAACCACCACATTGGGGACAGGCACCTTTGTGGTGGTGTTGGTGGTTAGAGGACGAGCTGGTGGTAGTCGGCGGGGGTTACGCGGCCCTCGGTGGCGGCGCGGAAGGCGGCGAGGGCATCGCCCGAGAACGGCATGGCCCAGCACAGTCCGCAGCCGGCGGTGATGGAGCCGGGCAGCGGCATGATGCGCCCAGGAACACCGGCGGCAAGGCACAGCTGTTCGCATTCCATCACATCGAAGGTGCTGTCGAACGACACGATGATCTTGCGCTCGTGGTCGAGGGCATCACCGGACGGGCCTTCGCGGTGTGCCTCACGATACGCCGCGGCGGCCGCTTCCTCTTCCGCAGTATGTCCACAGCCACCGCAGCCGCAGGTACAGGGCTCGGAACCATCGCAAGTGCAAGGCTCTCCCGTGTCGGGACAAATATCGTGAGACATGGCAACTCCAATCGTCTAGGCGAGTAACTCGGCCGCCGCAAACTCCTCGGGCGTATTGACGTTCTCGAAGCAGAGCGTCGAGCCGGCGACCGCGACAATCTGTGGCTCGTCCAAATACCCGGCATTCACCCGGTCGATCAGGCAGCGGATTCGCTGACGGTCATCGGCGAGCAGCTCTTGGGCAACCGGCGCACACGCGTCACGGCGCCAGACGGCGCAAAGCGGCTCAATCCCCCGCTCCTCGCGCGGCACGCACACGTCGAGCGCCTCGGCCTCGACACAGCCAGCAAGGGCACCGATTAGCTCCGAAGAGACAAACGGCATATCACAGGCGACGATAGCAACGAGAGGCAGCCGGGCCGCAGTCAGCGAACTCGCGATGCCGCGCATGGCGCCCGCCGACCCTTCTAGGTCCGCCACCACACGCGGCACCAAGCCGCCAAACGCGCACTCCTCAAGAAAGGCAAGCTCGCTGGGACGCGACGTCGTCACGACCAACTCGCCGGCAACTGGCGCCAGCCGACCCAGCACACGTTCGATGAGCGGCTCGCCGCAAAACGCCATGCGAGCCTTATCACAGCCCATGCGCGAGGACATCCCGCCCGCTTGAACGACGCAAGAAAGATCGGCCCGTCTTACGGTAGTCATACGGCAAAACACCTCCATCGGCATGCTCGAAACCCGACACACGGGATCAGTTACCGTAGACGACATGACAGGCGACACGGCGGACCCGTACAAAAACAAAACAGCGCCTTTGCGGCACGCAGCAAGACCGCGAGCACAAAAGCGCTGGTAGCGTATGGCGGGAACGTATGTGAATCGAACACATCCAAGACGTTTTGCACGCCTCGCAACGGTTTTGAGGACCGCGGAGCCCACCGGAGCCCATCCGTTCCCAAGTGCGCCGGTATTTTACCAAACCGAGCAGCCAATCTAGCGCAGGGAGCGCAGGCCGCCGGCATCCTTGTCGAGCACCGTAAAGCGCACGGCATCCAGGTGCTCCAAGATGCTGATGGCACGTTTGCGCGACACACCCAGCGCCTCGCGCAGCACGCTCGTGGTGGCAGCACCGCCGGCTTCGGCGATGACGGCGGCGACGAGCTCGCGCGCGTGAGCCTCAGCGGCAGCGGACAGGGCAACGTCGCGCTCGACCTTAACGATCGAGCGGTTGAGCGAAAGCTCGCGCAGGGCACGCGTCATGGCGTCGCGGCCGAGCTGCAGCTGTTCGCCCACCTCGGGAAGCGCCGGTGCATCGAGGCCGGCTTCGTCCAGCAAGGCAACGATACGTTCGCAGGCCTCGCGCACCACACGCGCCGCGGCGGCAGCGGAGTGCGGGTCGAATACCTCGGCACCCTCGGCGGCGCACACGCCACGCGAGCAGCCCTCGGCAATCAGAGCCGCGGCAACGACTTCATCGGCGGCAGGCCACGCAGCATGGGCGACGGCGCCGGGCGTAAAGCCCGTCTCCTTAGGAGACGCTGTGTGCATGGCTGACAGGGTCGCCGCCAGTGCGTCCATCGCAGCGTCGAGCACAGCGGCATTCGTATACAGCGTACCGCCCGAGCCGGCAAGCTCGCGAACAACACCTCGCGCCACCAACCCGTGCAGTGCGGCATCGACCTCGCCGACACCAAGATCCAAAGCCTCGGCAACATCAGCCGTCGTAACCGGCAGCGTCTGCAGCGCCAGCCAAGCGCCCACACCGCCCGCGATATCGCCGGACTCAAGCGCCGCATACAGCGCACGCTCTCCTTCGGCAAGCTCGCGCGAGCGACGGCAGCGCGAAAGCAGCACGCGCCCGCCGCCAATAAGCATCACGGGCGAATAGGACAGCACCACGGCATGGTCCCCGGCGCGCAGCGGCAGCGAGTTTTCCAAGCGCACCTGAACAATACGGGTCTCGCCCACCGCCATGGGGGCCTCACCCTCCATGAACATGATGCGACCGACAACCTCGGCTGTACCCGCCATCACGTGCACACGCGCACCCGACTCGAGCACACGCGGCTTGGCTCCCTCGCGACCCAAATACGTAAACGCCATCATAAATCGCATCGTCTGGCCAAAGCGACCCGCCACACCGAGCATCTCACCGCGATCGAGCGCGGCGACGGCATCGCCCACCAAGTTGAGCGCCACACGCTGACCGGGCAACGCCCGCAGCGTATCGCCATGCACCTGAATCCCACGCACGCGACAGGCCGTACGCGACGGCAGCGCGACGAGCTCATCGCCCACCGCAACCGGCGCATCGTGCAGCGTTCCCGTCACGACGGTGCCGGCGCCCTTGATCGTAAAGCAGCGGTCAATCGGCAGACGCGGCGCGGCATCAGTGAGCTCGGCGCGGGAACGGCAGGCATCCCAGCAAGCGGCAACCTGCTCGTCGAGCACGGCGAGCAGCCTTTCGATCCCCTCGCCTGTCTTGGACGACACAGGCACGATCGGCGCGTCCGCAAACACGGTACCCGACAAAAAGTCATCGACATCAAGCTCGGCAAGCTCGGTCATCTCGGCGTCGGCCAGATCACACATCGTCAGCGCGACCACCATATGCGTAACGCCCAGCAGCTCCAGCACATGCACGTGCTCGCGGGTCTGCGGCATCACGCCCTCGACGGCCGAAACCACCAGCACGGCCACGTCGATACCCGTGGCACCCTGCACCATGGCGCGCAAGTAATGCGCGTGGCCCGGCACGTCGACCAGGCCGACGATCTTGCCACTCGGCAGCGCCAGCTCGCCAAAGCCCAGTTCCACGGTCATACCGCGACGGCGCTCAACCTCCAGACGATCGGGATTCTTGCCGGTCAGCGACTCGATCAGCGCCGACTTACCGTGGTCGACGTGGCCCGCCGTGCCAACGATAACGGGACACTCCACCAGCGCCTGAACCTCACTCATCGAGCAATCGCCTTCTCAACGCACGCGACGACCGTCGATGCCGCCGTCTCGATATCGCGGTCGCCCACGAGCGTACGCACGTCAAACAGAACGAGATCGTGCGAGGCGCGCGTGACGACCGGCGTGTCGAAATCCTGGACGAGCGAGCGCTTGAGCGCGTCAACGGAAAGACGCTCATCAACGAGACGCACGGCAACGCACATCGTGGACAGCTCCACGGTGGGCAGCGAGCCGCCGCCGGGAGTCGACGACTCCTCGACGATCTCCACCTGAACGGCACAAGGGCAACCAGCCTTATCGAGGCCCGCGACCATCAGATCGCGCAACTTGCGTGCGCGACGCTCCAGATGAGCCTGCGGAAGCGTGAGCATGCTGAGCACCGGAATATCGCGATGGGCGACATCGGCGCCATCCATGTAGATACGCAGCGTGGCCTCGAGCGCCGTGAGCGCCAACTTGCCCGGACGCAGGGCGCGCATAAGCGGATGCGACCCACAGGCCTGCACCAGATCGCGGCGACCCATGATAATGCCCGCCTGCGCGGCACCGAGCAGCTTATCGCCCGAGCACGACACCAGATCGAGCCCTGCCGCGACCGAAGCCGGCGTGGGTTCCTCACCGCCGCGCACCAGGATGTCATCGGGCAAAAGCGCGCCCGAACCCTGGTCCTCGTAGAACAGCAGACCATGCTTGTGGGCCAGGGCGGCAAGCTCCCGAGAGCCCACTTCCTCGTGAAAGCCCTCGATGCGATAGTTGGAAGGATGGACCTTGAGGATCATGGCCGTATCGGGCGTGATGGCGCGCTCGTAGTCGCCCAGATGCGTGCGGTTGGTGGCGCCGACCTCGACGAGTTTGGCGCCCGAGGCCGCCATGACGTCGGGAATACGGAAGCTGCCACCGATCTCGACGAGCTCACCGCGGCTGACGATAACCTCTTTGCCCGCGGCATGGGTGGCAAGCACTAGCAGCACCGCGGCCGCGTTATTGTTGACGACCAGCGCGTCCTCGGCACCGGTAAGTGAGCGGATGAGCTGCGCGGCATGCTCCTTGCGCGACCCGCGCGAGCAGGTGTCCACGCTGTACTCGAGCGTGCTGTAGCCGCGCGCGACCTCGGCCACGGCCTTGGCGGCCGACTCCGCGAGCGGGGCTCGACCAAGGTTGGTATGGATAACCACACCCGTGGCGTTGACGGCGGGACGCAGGCTCGGCAGCGCGGAGCGGTGCGCACGCCACTCGATGGCCGAGGCCAGGTCACGCTTAGAGCGCGGGGCAGCACCGGCACGAATCGCGGCGCGCTCCTCATCGAGCTCGGCCGTGACGGCGGCATGCACCACCGCGTCGCGGGTCTCCCCCGCCGCCTTCACAACCGGCCACTCTGCGAGCAGCTCGTTGACGGAAGGAATAGCGCGAAGGCGGGCGCGTACCTCATCGGACATGTTCTGGCTATCGCTCATGTGCGGCCTTTCAAAAGAAACGTGGATCAGTCGAATACATCAGCTGAGTCAATTACTCGTTATTATCCTCGCGCGCCGCGATCTTTTCCACGCGAACGGCGTTTTCCTGGGTGAGCGCAGCACCCGTCAACGGGTCCCAGCGCAGCGGCGTATGGTCGAGCGGGCCCACGCCCAAGGCTTGAGCGCCACCGGCATCGGCGCCAAACGAACGCCCGCCGGGGGCGGCCGACGTAAAGATACACGCCGGATGCAGATACGGCGTCGTCTCCACGCGCACGCGGTCGCGGCCCATATCACTCACGAGTTCGACGATCTCGCCGTCGGCGATGCCCATGAGCACTGCAGCATCGGCATTCATCTGCACGGCATCCAGGTCCGATCCAGCCTCGGCGGCACCTTGGGCCGCAAGCCTGCGCGAGGTGTGCGACTCAAAGGGACGGTTACCGCTAATGAGGCGAAACATCCCCGGGCCGGGCTCCACCATGGGAGCAATCCAGTTGGGCACACGACCCATGCCGGCTCGTTCCCATACGTCGCTTGCCAGCGCAATTTTGCCGCCATCAAATGGAATCACCGGCTCGCCCGTACGCGACGGCAACGCGACACCCGTGTCGGCCCAGCCGCGCTCCTTGAGCTCGTCCAGATCTATCCCAAAAGGCGCCACCTGGGCAGCCGCCAGGTCGTCAGACGTAAACTGGAAGTACTCGCCCACGCCACACGCCTGCGCCAGACCGGCAAAAATCTCCCGACCGGAACGCGTGTCGTCATGTAACACGGGCAGCACGGCGTTGCGGTAGAACACGCGCGAATCATTGGCGCCCACGACTGTGCCCACACCGCGGTCGGCCTCCAGATACGTCACGTCGGGCAGCACGAAGTCAGAAGCGCGCGCTGTCTCGGACCAGCGAATATCAATCGTCACGAGCAGGTCAAGCTGCTGCAAAATACCCAACCAAGCCTGCGCATTGCCATAGCCCGCACCGGGGTTACTGGCATAGACGATGAGTCCACGCAAATCGCCAGCAAGAATCGACTGACCGATGGTCGTGCACAGGCCGCGCACCGGATCGACCAGTGGATAGCGCTCGGACCCCAACTTGGGCTCACGTGGCATCGACGGCGTCGCGAAACGCGCAGGGTCCAAATCGCCCAAAGCAAGCGGCGTGGGCGGGTTGAGGGCACCGCCCGCGTGTCCGATGCAGCCCAGCAGCACATCGACCAAGCAAATAGCGCGCGCGGTCTGGGTGCTATTGGCATACGCGATACCGATGCCGCCATGAAAGCCCGCGTCCACCACCGCAGCAGGCGCCGCGGCAGCGAGATCGCGCGCCGTGGCGACAATCTCTGCGGCCGGCACGTCGCACATCGATTCGGCCCACTCGGGTGTCCAAGCACTGGCCGCCTGCGCCAGCTCGTCAAAGCCTGTGGCGTAGCGGTCCACGAACTCGTGATCGTACAGGCCCTCGGCAATCAACACGTGGACAATACCCAACAGCAGCGCCAAGTCGCAGCCCGGGCGCACGCGCAACCAGCGGTCGGCAAGCGCCGCAGAGCCACTGCGCCGCGGGTCGACCACGATGATCTTCGCCCCACGCCGGCGCGCATCGTTGAGCGCATCAACAGCCCCCATCGTCGACGAATCGACAATGGAACGCCCCAGGTACATGATGCAATCGGTGTGCGCCAAGTCGGAGGCAGGACTATAGCCCAAGCTATGTTCCCAGCCGGTGAGACGGCTCACCTCGCAGGCGCCGTCGGCACCGTACACGTTGGGCGAGCCCAGCGCATGCATAAAGCGATACGCCCAGTAGCGGTCGAACGAGGGCACGCCGAGTGTCATGCCCAGCGCACGAGACCCGCGCTCGTCAACAATCCCCAAAAGACGCTCTGCAATCTGCGCGAACGCCTCGTCCCAGGAAATCGCATCGAACCCCGAGCCATCAGCTCGGCGACGCATGGGGTGCAAAATCCGGTCGCGCTCATCAAACGGCATTGCCAGGCGATGCCGTCCGCGGGCGCACAGGGCACGCGCCGCGCACGGATGCCCCGGCACCGGCAGCTCGGCCACCACGCGACCGTCCTCAACGCGTGCCGCAAAGGCGCAATCGGCATAGCATCCCCCGCATGTGGTCACCACGGCGCGACCGTCACGCTTCACAGCAGATGCCATCTCGATTACCCCTTTCATCAGCCAAACACAACAGGCCAAAAGCCCGGCAACGAGCCCCCAGACCCAAAAAGCCTCCCGCACGGCAACGCCCCGCGGGAGGCCCAACGTCAAACAGACGGTACCTTACGCCTCGGACTTCTTGGCGTAGATAAACCAGTAGCCGAGCGCGACCAGAACCGCGCCGCCCACGATGTTGCCCAGCGTGGCGGCGGACAGGTTAAACGCAATACCCGCGGCGTTGAGCGCATCGGCGCCGGCGACGTCGGCACCGTAGCCGCATGCATGCATCACGGCGCCCATGGGCAAAAAGTACATGTTGGCAACGCAGTGCTCAAAACCGCAGGCCACAAAGGCGGCGATGGGCAGCAGAATGCCCACGACCTTATCGACCACGGTCTTGCCGGCGGTACCGATCCACACGGCCAGGCACACAAAGATGTTGCACAGGATCCCGCGGAAGAAGATTGTCACCCAGTCGATCGTCACCTTGCCGGCGGCGACGCTCACCATGGAATTGGCGACCGCCTCGCCGTTGAGCTTATAGATGCCGGCCATGTACACCAAAAAGACGATGAACAGAGCACCGACAAAATTGCCGACCCACACGACGACCCAGGCCTTGAGCATCTGGGCCAGAGTGATCTTTTTGCTCTTGAGCGCGCAGACCATAAGAGAATTGCCGGTAAACAGCTCGGCGCCGCACACCAGCACCAGCACCAGGCCCAGGCAAAAGCACAAACCGCCCACGACGCGCTGGGCACCCCAGCCCAGCGTGCTATCGCTCAAGAACACGGTAAAGAACAGGCCGCCGAAGGCGATGAACGCGCCGGCGAACATTGCCAACAGAAAGGCCTTAGCGACCGGCAGGTTAGCCTTGGTCACACCGGCGGTCTCGGTCTTGGCCTCGATCGCGGCGGGCGCCAGGCAATCGGGAGCGGGATACTCCACCTTGGAATCTGCCATGTCAATCACTTCTTTCCTATTCAGCAGAGACAAGCGCTGCTATTGCTCCTGTCCCAAGCGGACAAAGTGGGAAAAGTCGTTGGCAGCCACGGCGTCGTACACGGCGTCGACGGCGTCAAAGACTTCCGGGGACATGGGGTTGTAGAACTCCGTGTCGCCCGGCTGAATCCCAACGAAGACGATATCATCACACGATTGTTCGATTTCCTCGATCAGAATCGACAAAGGAAGCGAATGCGTGGTGAACATCGACTTGCGGGCCACATCGCGCTTGTCGAGCAAGCGGATGGACCCGACGGGCAGCGCCATGTCGGCGGCATCGACCAAAACCAAACGCGGCGGACGCTCGCGCTTGACCTCGATAATGTCGTCCTCGGGCGTTTGGCCGCCGTCGATGGTGTACCAACCGGCGATGGGTGCGTCCTCCATCTTTTTGGAGAGCACGGGGCCGGCGGCATCGTCGGCACGCAGCACGCTTCCCGCCGTGAGCACGATACCCGCAAACGGGGCGCCGTTCACACGACCATCCACAACGCGACCCATTATTGCAACCTTCCCGTCAGATACACGCCCGACACATCGCGCACGCGCTCAACCAGATCGCGAAACTTCATTAAGAACGCGACCTGCTGGGCATGCAGGCCAAAGTCGTCATCGAACACCGAGATTCCGGCCTTGGCCGACCCGCGAAAACCGCGCTCGTCGAGCAGCGTATCGCAGGCCTCGAGCAGCGACGGCACCGCCGCCTTGTCGAGCTGGCACTCGCCAAAGGAACGGATGGCCTCGAATTTGGTCTTGGCCTCCCCCTCCGGCAGCGCGTCGACGAGCGAATAGAACACATCCACCGGCACCGACAGGCGCGGCTCAAAGCAGTCGAGCACGCCGGTGTGGTGGCCCACGGCGAGCGTGTAGTACAGTACGTCGCAGGCCTCCTGGGGAACGTCTTCCTCGGTCTCCACAAACTTACGCGTGAGCTCGTAAAAGACCACCTGGTCGGGCGCATGACCCAGGCAGGGGTCGGCGACGCCCTCGGCGGCCTCGTCGCTTGCGCGCGAGGCATCGCCAAAGGAGCCGCCGAGCATGCCGGGACCCGCAAAGTAACCAGAGCGGTCCGTGAGCTCCATCTAGCGACCTCCGGCCAGCACCAGATCCTGCAGCGCCGAGTAGACCTCGACGCGGCGCGGATCGTCCTGCTTGTCGATGAGCAGCGCCATGGCACCGCGGATATCGCCCTTGGGCGCGCCCTCGAGCGTATCCATAAACTCGTTGGCCAGGTCGCGGCCGTAACGGTAGCCGCTCATGGCGCGAGCCTCGCGCTCGATGGCAACGCGCAGCTTGTACGGCACGCCGGGGTGCAGAATATCGGCCTGCTCGCCAGCGGCCTCCACCGTGGTCTCGGCATGGAACTTTTGGTCCAGCAGACCGAGCGCCATGGCAAAGCCGTAGACGGTCTGCGCGGGGCTGGGCGGGCAGCCGGGAATGTAGACGTCGACCGGCAGGATCTTATCCGTGCCGCCCCAGACGCAGTAGTTGTCGTAGAAGATGCCACCGGTGCAGCCGCACGCGCCATAGGACACCACGATCTTGGGATCGGGTGCGGCCTCAAAGGCGCGCAGGGCCGGCATACGCATGGCACGCGTCACGGCGCCGGTGTACAGCAGCACATCGGCGTGACGGGGCGAAGGCACGACCTTGATGCCAAAGCGCTCGACGTCAAAGACGGGCGTGATGGAACCGAAGATCTCGATCTCGCAGCCGTTGCAGCCGCCGCAGTCAACACGGTAGACGTACACCGAGCGCTTGATCTTCTTAAGAAGGGTCGCCTTGGCCTTCTCGATGCTCTCGTCGAGCTCGATCTTGGTCGGGCGGTACTGAAGCCGCTCGGGCAAAAGCGTGGGTTCGGCCATGGTTACTCCTCCTTCGTTTCAAAATCCATGATGATGCCCTCGACCGGCGCCGGACCGGCGGGAATCTCGGGCGCATCGGGGTTGAGCTCGCGGTCGATATACTCCGGGTTCACGCCGTGGCCGCCCAGATACTCCATGCCGGGGCCCTGGGGCTCGCCGGACGCAAGCGTCTCGTTGGCAGCCATGCCGGCAGCGTTGCCGGTCTTTACGGCCGAGGCGGCGCGCAGGGCGTCGAGCTCGCGCTTGCACTCCTGGCACATACCAACGGTACGGGCAGCCTGCTCGGCCTCCATGCCGCCGGCCTTTTGCAGCAGGCGCTTGGCGTAGTCGATCTCCTTGTGAGGGGCGAACGGCTTGCCGCAGCGCGAGCAGTGCTCGAGCGTATAGACGCTCTTACTGGTGAGGTCGTCCTTGCTCATGACGGCCAGCTCAAACTCCTCGGTGAGCTTGATGGCCTCCATGGGGCAGGCTTCCTCACAGCGGCCGCAGAAGATGCAGCGGCCGTAGTCGATCGACCAGGTGATGGTATCGGCCGCAAGGTCGGTGTCCATGCGAATGGCATCGGCCGGGCACGCCACGCCGCAGGCACCGCAGGCGATGCAGAGCTCGGCATTGTGCTCGGGCTTGCCGCGCATGTCCTTGTTGGTGGGGAACGGCGCAAACGGGTACTTGACCGTCGCGTCGCCGGCCTTGGCGTTAACCTTCCAAAGCTTCAGCATATTAGAGCGCCTCCTCATCGAGCGGAGCGGCCATGGTGCCCTCGCCCGCGAGCGGCGACTTGTCGCGCCAGACGTTCTCGAACTGCTCCTTGTCGAGCACGTGGTCGCGCTTGGCGGCGACGTCGGTCACCGTCACGCGGTCGGTGCAGGAGTAGCACGGGTCGAGCGAGCCGACGATCAGCGCCGCATCGCCCACGGTGTTGCCGCGGAACATGTAGCGCAGGACCGGCCAGTTGCTGTACGTGGCGGCCTTGGCGCGCCAGCGGTAGCACTTCTGGTTATTGCCGAGCATGGCCCAGTGCACGTCCTCGCCGCGCGGCGCCTCGGTGGCACCGATGGCGTACTTGTGCGGGGTGTACTCCCAATCCGTGGTGAGGATGGGGCCCGACGGGCAGTTCTCGAGCATGGTCTCGATCATGTCGATCGAATCGTAGACCTCCTGGATGCGGACGGCGGTACGGCCGAAGGCATCGCAGGTGTCGGCCGTGGCGGCGTGCATCTTCTGAATATCCGGATCGGCGTAGCCGTCGAAGGGATGGTCAAAGCGCACGTCGCGGGCATAGCCCGAGCCACGCATGAGCGGGCCGACCGGCGAGAAGTCACGTGCGATCTTGCGGTCCAAGATACCGATACCGCTCGTACGCTCAATAAAGTTGGGCGTGGAGAGCAGCACGTCGACGAGTTCCTGAACCTCGGAGCGCAGCTGGTGGATGGTCGTGAGCGTGGAGAGCTTCTGCTCGGCCAAAATGTCGCGACGCACGCCGCCGATCACGTTGAGGCCGTAGGTCTTGCGGTGACCGGAGAGCTTCTCGGCCAGGTCCATGGACTTCTCGCGGACGCGGAAGAACTGCTGGAAGCCGGAGTCGAAGCCCGTGTAGTGCGACGCCAGGCCAATGTTGAGCAGATGCGAGTGCAGGCGCTCGACCTCGAGCATGATGGCGCGAATGTACTGGGCGCGCGGCGGGACATGGATGCCCTGGGCGCGCTCGACGGCCTCGGCATAGGCCACCGAGTGGGCGCAGCCGCAGATGCCGCAGATGCGGTCGGCGAGGAACGTCACGGCGTCATAGTTCAGGCGCGTCTCGGCGACCTTCTCCATGCCGCGGTGCACGTAGAACAGGCGGTAGTCGGCGTCGACGATCGTCTCGCCCTCGACAAACAGGCGGAAGTGGCCGGGCTCGTCGGAGGTAATGTGCAACGGGCCCATGGGGACGAGCGTGGTCTCCTTGCCCTTGGTGTCGGCCAAGAACTCGTAGTTTTCCATGCCGCTCGCGGGAGCGGGACGGAAACGGTAATCCATGGAGTCCTTGCGCAGCGGGTACAGGCCGCTGGGCCAATCGTCGGGCAGTACCAGGCGACGACGATCGGGCAGACCCTCGGGGATCAGGCCGAACATGTCGCGCAGCTCGCGCTCGCCCCACACGCAGGCGGGGACGAACGGCGTCACGGACGGGAACGTCATCTTGGCGGGATCGACCTCGGTGCGCACGGTCACCCAGCCGGGATCCTCCCCCTCCATGGAGATGACGTAGTACACGGCGTAACGGCCGCACAGGCTGCGCTCATCGTTGCCGATGATCACGGGAATCCAGCCGTAGCGCTCGTAGTACAGGTAGTGGACGGCCTCGGGCAGCTTGTCCTGCTTGACGGTAATCGTCAGCTGGTCCTCGCACTGCCACTCGACCTTCTCGATGCAGCCCGGAACGGCGCGGCGCAGGGCCTCGACATGGCTCTCGCAGCGGCGGGCATACACCTTGTTCTCAGTTTCAATCATTCGTTACTCCACCTCGCTCTGAGCGGTCTCGGTACCGAACACAGCGCGGTACATCGGCGTCGCGTGAAGTTCCTCGGTGCTCTGCTCGAGTACGATGCCGGTCGCGGTCTCCACACCGTGCACGAGGGGCAGCGGGGTGGCGATGCCAAACCACAAGATCATGACAGCCAGGATGATTTCGGGGATAAGCATGAGCGCCGGGGCCTCATGCTTGCCCATGCCCTGGGGCGCATGGCCGAATACCGACTTGAGTGCGATGCGGGTGAGCGCGGAGATGGCCACGGTAAGACCGAGGGCGACCACGACGACCAGCCACATGGGACCGGCGGTAACACCGGCGACAAAAGTCAGGAACTCGGAGATAAACATGCCAAAGGGCGGGAAGGCACCAAGACCGAGCAGCGCCAGGACGGCGAGCGCGGCGGTTGCGGGGGCAACCTCGACGACGCCCTGGATCTTGGCCAGGCTACGCGTGCCAAAAGCGTGCTGGATGTTGCCGGACACGCAGAAGGCAAGCGTCTTGGTAAAGCCGTGGAACACGCAGTGCAGCAGGGCCGCGGCGATACCTAGCGGGCCACCGATACCCAGGCACAGGGCGATAACGCCCACGTTCTCCACAGACGAGTACGCGAAGCGGCGCTTGAGGTCGTCCTGGCGAAACATCGAAAGTGCCGCCACCAAAATGGACAGCGTGCCGACGATCAGCAGCAAAAGTTGCGGATACTCGGCGCCCACGGCCTGGATGGTAAAGCCGTAGAAGCGCATGATCACGAGCATGGCGCACTTAAGCAGCACGCCCGAGAGCAGGGCCGAGACAGGGCTCGGGGCCTGGGAGTGGGCATCGGGCAGCCAAGTGTGCATGGGGAACAGGCCGGCCTTGGTGCCAAAGCCGATCACGATAAACGCAAAGGCGAGGCGCATGAGCGTCGGGTCGAACTGGTCGGCATACGGCAGCACGCACGACAGGAATGCGGCCTCGTGGGCGTTGGGAATCACGTCGGCGGCGTTGGCGTAGATCAGCAGCGTACCGAACAGGCCAAAGGCCACGCCGGCGGTGCAGACCATCGCATACTTCCAAGAAGCCTCGAGGGCCGTCTTGTTCTTGTAGATACCCACGAGGAACACGGTGGAAAGCGTAGTTGCCTCCACGGCGGCCCACGTGAGGATCATGTTGTTGGACAGGCACGCGAGCAGCATGGTGAACACAAACAGGCTAAACAGCGCAAAATACTGCTTGGCGCGCTCGGCGGGCATGGAGCCCTCCTCGATATCGGCCTTTACATAGGGCAGCGAGAACAGCCCCGTAAGAAAACCGATAAAGCCGATGAGAAGCACAAAGATGGCGCCCAGCGAATCGAGGTGGAACCACAGGCCAAGAGCGCTCGCGGTGTCGCCGCTCATAAGGACGTCGCCGGCCGTCATAATCGACAGCACCAGGACGGCTGCGACGGAGACCAGGTTGAGACCGGCAAACACGTTATAGGACGTGTTCTTGGGCAAAAAAGCCATGACCAGCGAGAACACCAAAGGAGTCGCGAGCAGGGCGAGAATCAACGTTTCCATGGACTACCCCCTCAGCTCGGACAGGTCGCGCGCATCGAGCGAGTGGGAGTCGTCCCAGATGCGACGCACGACGATGGACATGATGATGACAGCAAAGATGGCGTCGGTGGCGATACCGATCTCGATAATCTCGGGAGCGGTGGGGGCCAAAAGCGCGAGCGTCACATGGCTGCCGTTTTCCATAAGGCAGTATCCAAAGATCTGCTTCATGATGTTGCGCTGCGAAATGATGCAGGTGAGGCCCACAAAGAAGTGAGCGAAGCTAATGGCAAGCGCAGGCGTTGCGACCTCGGCCGTGGGCAGGCTGATCTGCGTCACGACGGCAAAGCAGATCGCGACCTCCACGGCGATGATGCAGATGGCCCACGCGGGCTTAAGGCCGGCCTTGAGCGATGCGTCGCTCGGCTCGCCCATCTTCTTATACGCACGGTTGAGGATATAAGGGACCAGGACGACCTTGGTGATAAAGGCAGATCCAGCCCACATAAGCAGCTCCTGCGCACCGGTGGTGACACCGAGCGTGGCGAGCAGTCCCACGAGCACCAGCGACTGCACCGCATACCAGCTGATGGCGTGCTTGATGTTCTTTGAGACGACCACCATGGTGGACGTGACGATCAGAAGGCCGCCAAGGATGTTGACGATCGAATAACCCATGTCGTTCTACCTCCTAACCGATCCAGCTGGCCGAAAGCGGGCCGCTGACGATAACCATGATGATGAGCACGATGAACACGAATGCCATCGCGCGGGGAAGCGGGGCTCCCGCAGCGACCTCGTCGCTCGGCTCGCCGGGCAGGCAATAGCCCATCCACTTGAGGAACCAGGCGAAGGTGGCGACCGTCTCGGCAACCATGATGCACACGAGCACCAGGATCGCGACGTTGCCGGCACCCACAGAAAAGCCGCCGGCGATGATCTGGAACTTCGAGAAGAACGTGTTCATGGGCGGCACGCCAGCAATGGCGAGCGCCGCGACACCAAAGCCCACGCCCGAGATCGGGTACTTCTTTACGATGCCGCGAAGCTTGGGCAGCATACGCGTGCCGAGGGTAAAGGAGAACGAACCGGCGATCAGGAAGAACAGGGTCTTGGCGAAGGCGTGGTTAAAGATGTGGCACACGGCACCGTCAAAGGCCAGCTGGCTGCCAAAGACCGAAAGGCCCAGACCAAAGAACACATAGGAGAGCTGGGCGATCGTGGAGAAGGCCAGCAGGCGCTTCATGTCCTTTTGCGGCAGGTACATAAGGAAACCAAAGAGCATGGTGACCATGGCGTCGATAATGGCGACCCAGCCCACGATCTCGGGAATCTCGCCGGCAGAGACGAGTGCACGCGCGAACACGCACACGCCGACCTTGACCATCGAGGCGCCATGCAGGTAGGCCGAAACAGGCGTCGGCGCCTCCATGGCCGAAGGCAGCCACATGTACATGGGAACCTGTGCGGACTTGGCCCAGGCCGCAAACAGCACGAGTAAAAGGACGATAGCCTTGAGCTTGGCGTCGAGGCCGGCAATCGCGGTAATGGCGAAGGTGCCGGTGTGGGCAAACACGATGGCGGCGCCCAGATACAGGCCGAGCGCGCCGATATGCGTAATGATCAGGGCCTTCATGCCGGCCTTCTTGGCCGTAGGCGACATGTAGTAGCTAATGAGGCCCCAAGAGCACGCACCCGTGATCTCAAAGAACACGAGCTGACCCAAAAGGGTCGAGCTGTACACAAGGCCGGCCATGGCGCCGATGAAGGTCGCGAGGTACGCGTAGAAGCGACGACGCGGCGCATCGGGATGCTCACGGTTATTCTCGCTCATATAGGGAATCGAATAGATCACGACGAGCAGGCCGATACCCACAAAGGCGGGCGCGAGCAGCGTGCTCATGCGATCAAAAGTGAATCCCATGACGAGGGTCTGCCCAAACGAGATCAGGGGGACCTGCGTGTCGGGCATGCCGGCGCCAGCGAAATTCGCGGCGAGGGCGATGGTGCAGACCGTCGAGACGGCGGCACCCAAAACGCTGAACCACTTGGCGTACGGACGGGGGAACAGGGCGACAAGCACCGAGGCCACCATCGGGGCCGCGATAGCGACCAAGCCGAGAAGGGACAGACTGACTGCAAATGACATTGTTTCTCCCTTCTCCTACACGCCGACGACCACGAAGACAAACGCCAGAACGGCGATGCCCACAACGGCCCAAGTCTGATTGCCAAGCACCTTAAAACGCGAGCGCGAGCAGGAGTTCTCGATCACGCCGCACACGACAAAGTCGATCAGGCACTTCACCAGGAAGATAACCGCGCCCAAAACGGCGGCGGCGCCCACGGTCGCGGGCTCACCCCAGGGGACAAAGATCGCGCAGAACCAAGCAACGACCAGGACCTGCTTCATGGACATGGCGAGCTTGGCCATGGCAAGCGACGGGCCGGAAAGCTCGGCGAGCGGACCTTCCTGAAGCTCCTGCTCGGCCTCGGCCTGATCAAACGGCAGCTTACCGAGTTCCATGTAGCAGGCAATCGCAAAGGCGATGCCGGCGAGGATCACGGCGACCGGCGCGTCGATGGCGCCCGTCATGATGTGCTGACCCATGGTGGCGATGTCGGTGGAGCCGCACACCAGGGCGGCGGCAAACAGCGCCAGCAGCATGGACGGCTCGATGAGCACGCTCATGAGCAGCTCGCGGACGCCGCCGATACCGGCGTAGGCGTTGGACGAATCCACACCGCAGAGGGCGAAGAAGAAACGGGCGAGCGCCAGGCTGTACATGATGGTAATGGCGTCACCAAAGACCGGGATGGGGCTTTGCGCCGTAAAGAGCGGCAGACCCATCGCGAGCATAAAGGCGACGGCGAAGAACAGCGGCGGCATGATGCGCAGCGCAAAGCTCGCATCCTCGCTCTGGGACTCGGGGCGCGCAAAGAGCTTGGCCAGGTCGCGGTAGTCCTGCATGATGCTGGGGCCGCGACGGTTGTGCATCTTGGCGCGGATCACGCGGCCGAGACCGGAGAAGAACGGTGCGACGGCCATGACGACCACGCCCTGCAGAACGGCAAGTACGATGTTGTTCATGCTCTCCCCTCCCTAACCCATTTGCACGGCGAGCACGAGGGACACCACGAGTGCCGCGACGATGTAGCAGATATAGATGCTGTAGTTGCCGCCCTCGAGCTTAGTCGCGAGATCGGCGAGCTTCTCGACACCCTTATGCGGGGCATCGACGAGAACCTTGTCGGGTACGGGCTCCACAGCCTCGGCCACACCGGTGAGCTTCTGGAAGAAGTGCGCGATGGACCAGCAGACGGCCGTGCAGCGGTCACGCAGCGTGTAGAGCGGCTGCATAAACCAGGACACCTCGGAGGCAAAGGTCGTGGCCACGACGGGCATATGCTCGTTGGGAGCATAGCCACATGCCCACGGCTGGGACTTCTGCACCTTGCCGACGGTCTTGAGCTTGCGATAACCGCAGGCAAGGCCGACGAGCACCACGAGCGCAATGGCGATCGCGGGCGTGGAGGTGGCAGCGCCGGAGTACTGGTTCATGAGCTCCATGCCCTCGGCGGCAAACACGCCACCGTACGGATGCAGCACGGACGCGGCGACATCGACCAGCACGGGCGCGATCACGGGAGCGCCAATGCCCAGCACGACGCAGATGGCCGCGAGCAGGCCCTGCGCAAACACCATGGGGGCGGGAACCTCCTTGGCATTGGCCGCGGCCTCGGAGCGGGGCGCGGAGGCAAAGGAGACGCCATAGGCCTTGACGAAGCACGTGACAGCCAGCGCGCCGGTAATGGCAAGCGCGACGGCAGCGAACACGGCCACGATCATGACGGCCTTGTCGCCCTGCATGGCGGCGTTAAAGAGCGACTGGTAGGTAAACCACTCGGACACAAAGCCGTTGAAGGGCGGGATGGCCGAGATGGCAAGCGCGCCAACGAGGAAGCAGATGGCCGTTGCCGGCATACGACGGAACAGGCCGCCCATCTTCTCCATATTGCGCGTACCCGTGGAGTACAGCAGCGCACCGGCGCCCAAGAACAGCTCGCCCTTAAACATCGCGTGGTTAAACGTGTGGTAGAGGGCGGCCATCAGAGCCAGGACGGCGATGCCGACCGAGTTGAGCGCCATGGCGGCCATGGAGGCGCCGACGCCGAGCAGAATGATGCCGATGTTCTCGACGGAGTGATAGGCCAGCAGGCGCTTGATGTCATGCTCCTGCAGGGCGAAGGCCACGCCGAGGACCGACGAGATCGCACCGAAGACCATGACCATAAGGCCCCACCAGACCTGAACGCCCGAGGCGGAGAGCAGGTCGAGACCCACCTTGAGGATACCGAAGATACCGATCTTGATCATGCCGCCGGACATGAGGGCCGACACGTTGGACGGCGCCTCGGGATGCGCCTTGGGCAGCCAGCCGTGCAGCGGGATGATACCGGCCTTGGCGCCAAAGCCAAAGAAGGCGAGCACGAAGCACACGGATGCGACCGCGGGGCTAAACTGCGTAGCGCGGAAATCCGCAAAGGCAAACGAGCCGCCGGCGAAGTTGGTCATGGTGAGGAAGCTCGCCATGATGAGCACAAAGCCCACGTGCGCGATCACAAAGTAGAGCCAACCGCCATGGATGGAGTTCTCGTTCTCCTCGATCACGACCAGGAAGTACGAGGTCAGCGACATGAGCTCAAAGGCGACCAGGAACCAAAACACGTTGTCGGCGGTGATGACGAGCATCATGGACGCCACGAAGGTGTTAAAGAAGAAGCCGGCGCGGCCCTTTTTGCCCGGGTACTCATCAAAGTAGTTGAGACCGTAGATCGAGCCGGCAAACGCGAGCACCGAGATGAGCGCCACGAACAGGCCGGACAGCTGATTGAGCAGCAGCTGGAAATGGGCAAACGGGAAAAACACGATAGTGTCGACCGACGTGACATCGCCCAGCACGGCCTGGAGACCGGCCACAAACGAAAGCACCGCGGCGACGGCGCCGATAAGGCAGCCGGCGGTCTTGGCGGCGTTATCGGCCTTGATCAGCAGAACCGAGGCGAGCGCACCGATGCACGAGACGGCAAGCGATGCGATAAACAGCGTCATGCTATCCATTGTTTTCGCTCCCTTCTGCTTTCTCGGACAGGCCCTGGGCCACGGCGGTAACGTCGACAGCCGGACCGTTTTCGATCGAGCGCAGGCGCTTGGCCTCGTCGAGCTCGCGATCGGCCGCACCGCCCATGACGGTCAGCGCCTTGGTGGGGCACGCCGCCACACAATGCGGGCCGTCCGGATCGAAGGCGCACAGGTCGCACTTGACGGCGCAGGTGTACTGGCCAGGAGCCCACGTGAGCAGGCTGCTCAGGGACTTAGGATACGAAGGCGTCGGGTCGCACATGCCTGCGACACCGGCGATAGACGTGCCATCGGGATGGATGGCTCCGAAGGGGCACGCGATGGCGCACAGCCTGCACCCGATGCACTCCTGCTCCTTGACGTGGATGCGATCGCCATCGTGCTCGATGGCATTCACCGGGCAGACCTCGGCGCAGGGGGCACCCTCGCAATGGTGGCAGGCAAGGGCGGCCGAAATACCGCCGGTCTTCACGAGCGCCAGACGCGGCGTATCCTGAAGACCCTGCATCCGGTGGGCGTCGGCACAGGCGGACTGGCATGTTCCGCAGCCGATGCACCTCTCCGGGTTGATGTCGATGAAGCGGTTCATCCCCACTTCCTTTCAAAATAACGGGCCGGGCTCCCGAACGTACGGGACGCCCGGCCCAAAAAGCCAACGAGAACGGGACTACACGATTTGGTTCACGTGCGTCTCGTCGTCGAACTTGGCGGCGCCGGGCTCAACGTCTTGGGGAGCGGCGGCGTCCACCAGAGCCTGCTTGAGCTCGGTGTACTGACGCTCGACTTCGCCCTCTGCCCAAACCTGGTCGGCAATGGCGTCGACCTGGCAGGCGGAGAACTTGTCCTCGGGCGTGTGCGAGACCGGGTCGACCTTGTGAATGGTCAGCTCGTTGCACTTGCCGATCCACCACTGATAGGTCATGTAGACCGTGCCCTTGTTGATGCGATCGCTCACGTCGGCGCGGCTGTATACCTGGCCGCGACGGCTGTGAATCGAGACGATGTCGCCGTTCTTGATGCCGCGCGCCTGGGCGTCCGCGGGATTCATGCGGACAAAGCCGGGCTCATCGGCGAGCAGCGCCAGCGTCTTGCAGTTGCCGGTCATCGAGCGGCAGCTGTAGTGGCCGACTTCGCGGACGGTGCACAGAATGAGCGGGTACTCATCGTCGGGAAGCTCGGAGGGCGCCTCCCAGTCGTGCGCCATCAGGTTGGCGCGGCCATCCTTGGTGGTGAACTTGCCGCCTGCGAACATGTCGGGCGTACCGTGGTCGTTCACATCGGTGCTCTTGACGGGCCACTGGGCGTAGCCGCCCTCGGGAGCCATCTTCTCGTAGGTCGCGCCCACAAAGTTGGGGCACAGGCTAATGCACTCGTTCCAGATCTGCTCGGTGTTGTCGTAGTGCATGGGATAGCCCATACGCGTGGACAGGTCCGCGAAGATCTCCCAGTCGTGACGGCACTCGCCCTTGGGCGGAACGGCCGCGTCAAAGTGCTGGAAGCTACGGTCGGATGCGGTAAAGACACCCTCGTGCTCGCCCCAAGAGGTAGCGGGCAGGATGACGTCGGCGAGCATGGTCGTCTGCGTCATAAAGATGTCCTGGCAAATGAACAGATCCAGCTCGGAGAGCGTCTTGCGCATACCGGCCGAATCGGGCTCGGTCTGCACCGGGTCCTCGCCGTAGTTGTAGAAGCAGTGCACCTTGCCCTCGTCGACCAGGTGGCCCAGGTCGGTGAGCTTGTAGCCCTCCTCGAGCGGGAGCTTTTCCTCGGGCACGCCCCAAGCCTTGGCAAACTTGGCACGCACTGCCGGGTCGGTGACCTTCTGGTAGCCAGGGTACAGGTTGGGCAGCATGCCCATATCGCAGGAGCCCTGGACGTTGTTCTGACCACGCACGGGCGCGAGACCGGAATTGGGTTTGCCGATCTGGCCGGCAACGCAGGCGATGGAGGCGATGGTGTGCACCGTCTTCAGGTTCTGCTTCTGCTGGCATACGCCCATGCCCCAGCCAATGATGGCGGAGGGCTTCGCCGTGGCGTACATCTCGGCAGCTTGGTGGATCAACGCGGGCTCGACACCCGTGATGTCCTGTACGGATTCGGGAGTGTAGTTCTTAATGGTCTCCCACCACTCGTCAAAGCCGTTCGTGTGCTCGGCGACGAATTCCTTGTCGTAGAGGCCATCGTTGACCAAGCAGTTGGCAAAGGCGTTGAGGAACGCAACGTTGCAACCGTTCTTGATCGGAAGGTAGAGATCGGCGATACGCGCGGTTTCGATATGGCGCGGATCGGCGACGATGATCTTGCAACCCTTTTCTTTGGCTCGCACGATACGCCTTGCGACGATGGGGTGCGAATCGGCAGGGTTATAGCCGAAGAGGAAAATGCAGCCCGCATCCTCCATACCGGGGATGGAGCATGACATGCAACCTGAACCAACCGTGTCCATCAGACCGAGGACAGTAGGGCCGTGTCAAGTACGGGCGCAGTTGTCTACGCTGTGGGTGCCGATGCACGCACGCGTAAACTTCTGCATGACGTAGTTCGCCTCATTGCCGCCGCCTCGCGAAGAGCCGGTGGTCATGACAGCGTTAGGACCATATTCGTCAATTATGGCCTGCATCTTAGATGCGGTGAAATCCAGTGCCTCGTCCCAGCTTACGCGCTCAAGATCCGCGCCCTTAGTGCGGCGGATCATCGGGTGCAGTACGCGAGGAGTCAAGATCTTGGTGTCGTTGATGAAGTCGTAGCCGCTCATGCCCTTCAGGCACAGCTCGCTCTGGTTGGTGATGCCGTTGAGCGGTTCGGTACCCACGACCTGGCCGTTTTGGACCAAGAGGTTAAACTGGCAACCGGCGCCGCAGTACGGGCAAATCACTTTATGCTTCTCCATGACACCCTCCTTCCTTTCTCTGCTACCGAATACTCGGTACGTATTTGACAATCATTGGGCCTGTCGCCCCAACGCTTACGCCTCGTTTTCGATGGTGGCGCGGGCACGCTCGGCAGTCAGTTCTGCCAGGCGATCCTCGTCTACCAGGGTGAGGCCCTTGGTCGGGCACGCCTCGGCACACGCCGGACCGCCGGGACGGTCCACGCACAGGTCGCACTTGAGCACGAAGCTCTTAGTTTGCGAACCCACGCGAACGTCACCCATCAAGACGGGGACCTGCGTGGTCGCCACGCTCACGGCGCCAAAGGGGCATGCCATGACGCAGCTCTTGCAGCCGATGCAGTTGTCCTCGTTGACGCCGATGCGATGGTTCTTTGGATCAAAGAACAAGGCGCCCGTAGGACAGGCCTTCGCGCACGGGGCATCCTCGCAGTGATGGCAAGCCACCGGTGCGGAGATCTCGTACGTACGCGTCACGCGCAGGCGCGGCGCGGCGATGTTACCGGGGATGTCGTGCGCCTCGATACACGCCGCCATGCAGGTTTGACACCCAATGCAACGCGAAGAATCGGCTACGACTCGCTTATTACCCATGTTGTTCACTCCCTCCTGAATCCCTTGCCGAAGAGACCCTGTCGACATTGACCCAAGCCGCCCGTGGCCTGGCATCGACGTATCAAATGCATGCGGCGAAACATGCACTCGGTAGAGTTTCTCCAACGATATACAGGTTAAATATACGCAGTTGCAGGTGGCAAACTTGAGCATAGGCCCTGCAATACGGGTGTATTGCAGGGGTTTTGGCAGGTTGGAATTATTCTCTAGAAGCTATAAAGGTGAGTGTATTACATGCGTACGCCTCAGAGATTTTTATGCGCTCTCATTTTGGATGTACTACGCTTGTATTCGTGTTTATGGTTATCAACTTGAGTGAAATAAAGTAATCGTTATAAGATGCTCAAGTATCGGCACATGCCGCATTTGACCGACTATATTGCACGCTCATTAAGGGGGCCAGTGATGTCATCGACTCAAAAAAGAGCCATCCTGCAGGTGCGCATTCGCGAGGAAGACAAGCAGCATGCCGAGCATCTCTACGATGCCATGGGCACATCGCTCGCCGAGGCTGTCCGCTTATTTGTCGCGCAAAGCATTTTGATGCGCAAGCTCCCCTTTCAGCCGGTCGCCGTGCGCTCAAAGGACGGCACCGCCGCCTATGGATCGCTCAAAGCATATGGTGACCCCAATCGCCGCGCCGAGGAGCGCAATGCCTGGATTGAATACCTAGCCACAGAAAGCGATGAGTCGGTTTTGGGTCCCGAGGAAGTAGATATCCATGAGTAGCACCATCATCGACGAGACCGTCATCCTGCGCTACCTGCTTAACGACGACGAGGTCCTGTCACCGCGCGCCGCCAAGGTCATCGCCACGCGCACCGCTCGCGTCTACCCCGAGATCATCACACGCGTCGCCGTTACGCTGCGCGACGTCTACAAGGTCCCGCGCGTGGAGATTGCGACGGCCATGACCAAGCTGCTCGATGACGTCATGGTCGACGAGCCCACCGTTATCGCCCTTGCCATCAAACTCTTTTGCAAGACTCATATGGACTTTACCGACTGCCTCCTCGCAGCCCGAACCGCCATCTATAACGACGACGTCGTGAGCTTTGGCAAGCCCATCATCCAAGGCATGATCGACTACCGCCGCCAGCGCCAAACCGCCGCCGACGCCCGCGACCGCGCCGCCGAAGCCCGCAGCCGAAGCACCGACTCCACCATCGACAAGCTCCGTCACCGCCCCCGCAGCTAACCCCATCCCCTCCTAAGTTGCGGTGAAATACGGACTGTTTTTGCTGGTCAAACCGCAAAACAGTCCGTATTTCACCGCAACTTATTGAAGGTTGACCGCGAACGATTTCGCTATCGGGAGTCGACGTAGGGTTTTGTTGTCGGAATGCCGTAGCCGCGCATCATGGCACCGAACGATTCCACGTCGTAGGTGTCCGAGAGTTTGAAATGAATGACATTGTGGCCCATGGCGCGAAGGTTCGCGTCGCGCATGAGGGCCGCTCGATACGTTTTTGCCGCCGCCCGCTCTGGATCATTTTGAGCCTCGTCTTCAAACTTGCCTAGCCCATGCAGCTCTGCCAGCGTCCATGAGCCGTCTGGCATCTGCCAGCCATAATCTGCTAGATAATAGCCAGCGTTTCCCGGTCGCGTTATCTCAACTTGAAGCTCGGGCGCGGCAACCCCAGCGAGAATCATCGCTGCTCTCGCCTCAGACTCGCCGCCATTGTCTGACCTGCCGTCCATATACTCAAAAACGTCAAAAGCACGCGCGATGCCATGCAACCCTCGGCAATTTGCCTGCGCGTATGCTCGCAGTTCTTCGCGTTCGACATCGTACTCACGGGCCAAGCCATCGACATAGCCCAGCGCATAGCGAAAGGCGCTCGTTCGAGCGATATCAACAACCGTTCGACACGGATCCGTCAGTGTAAACAGACCTAGCCGCCACACTTCGCCCGCCCGCCAGCGCTTGTATTCAACGAACTCATACGTATCACGCCTTGTAGACCGTGGCAGCAGTACTTGCACTTTATCCAGAAGCGTATACGCCGAGCCGATGCCGTAGAGCAGCGCTGCCGTCGATCCGCAAAACACAGCATCCGGTTCAACGACCGCAATAGCGGATGCCAGCTGAAAGATGCGATCTTCAACCCCAAGATTATTCCAATAGACCGGATCCGCATACACATGGTTGTAAAGACGAAGCATGAGCTCTTCCTGCATAAGCTCGCGCGCACGGCGTTCATCCCAAGGATCAATTGTTATAAGCAGCTGTCCATCTTGATGAATTCCAACGGCCGAGAATAGCATTCTTGCATATGACTGCGGAAAATGTTTGCCTTTATCGAGCATGGCCAACCCCATAACCATCACGGCGGAGAGAATACCATTACGCTATCGCATGCCTCCGTCCGCAGGCCTTGCCAAAAGCTGACCAAAAACTTGACGCCGCAGGTCAGAGCTTCAAAAAATAATTCCACTCTCGGTAGACGGTCGCTACGACCCTCCCAACGGCATCAAAATCCAACCTTACAAATAGTTGCGGTGAAATACGGACTACATGGGCCATAAAAGCCGAAAAACAGTCCGTATTTCACCGCAACTTAGGAGGGGATGTGGGGTCCCCGGCATGTATATGAAAACAGCTCTGGTCCCAAAAGGAGCCAGAGCCGTTCGTCTATCTTATGGAGCGGGCGACGGGAATCGAACCCGCGTCATCAGCTTGGAAGGCTGGGGTTCTACCATTGAACTACGCCCGCAAGATATGGTCGGGACGACAGGATTTGAACCTGCGACATCCTGCTCCCAAAGCAGGCGCGCTACCAAACTGCGCCACGTCCCGAAGGTGTTGAGCAGCTAAGGTCTAAACCTTGCGTGTCCCAAATCGAAGGAAATTATAGGGGAGACTCCCCGCCTGTGCAAGCGCAGAAACCCTAGCTCCTCGAATGTGCGACAAAACGACTATGGAGCAGACCGATCACAAAGGCAACCACGGCAACCGGCGCCCACGCGGCACCGATATCTGCCAGTGGCAGCGCATCAAACGGTAGCCACGCGCCCGCAAAGAACGCGTCGCGAACCGAGGTGATCACGCTCTGCACCGCGACAACGCCGCCGACCCAGACCCATACCTGCGAATGCGCGTCGCAAAAGCCGTGCACCAGGCCCATAAGTACCAGCACGATGGCAACGGGATACAGGGCATTGAGCATAGGCACCGAGAACATGAGGATCACGTCGAGACCCACGTTGGAGAGCACGCACGAAAACGCTGCGAACACAAAGGCGAGAATCGCGAAGGGTCGGCGCATGGCCTCCTCGGAAGCCTCCGCTCCCCCTTCGACCACATACGTCTCGCAGAAGTAGCGTGAGCAGCAGCTGATAAGGCCGATGCACACGTTCATGCAAGCGAGGAAGAAAATCGCAAAGACGACAACCGTGCCAGCAAGACCAAAGTGCATAGAGGCAGAACGCGCAAGAATCGCGGCGCCGTTGGTGGCATCGGGCATAACCGTGCCGAGTTGCATTCCGGCAAGCGCCAGGCCGCAGTAGATGATGGCCATGAGCACGCCGGCGATCACACCGGAACGCGAAATCTCGAAGGCCACGCGCTTGTCGTCGGTAACGCCCAGCTCGTGAATGGTCTCGGCGATGATAATGCCAAAGGCGAGCGACGCAAGCAGATCCATGGTCTGATAACCGGTCAAAAAGCCCTGCACGGTAGCACCGGCATTGTAGGGAGTCTGCGGCGCGGCAGCCGGTCCCAGCGGCGAGATCACGGCAGCACCCACGACCAGCACGATGAGCGCAATGAGCGCGGGGCCCGTAATGCGCCCGAGCACGCGCGTGATAACGCCCGGACGCAGCGTGAGCGCAAACGCGACGACAAAGAAGCCAACGGCAAACACCAGGCGAGCCGTGCCGAGCGAAACGCCCTCGGGCAGTAGCGGCACCAGCATCTCGAAGGCCGTAGAGCTTGTGCGCGGAATGGCCAGGCACGGGCCGATGGCCAAATACACCGCCGCAACGAAGAATTCGCCAAACTTAGGATGCACGCGCCCAGCCAGCTCGCGGGCCGTGCCGGCGAGCGCGACGGCGATAAATCCCATAACAGGCAGACCGATAGCGGCAATCAAAAAGCCGATCATGGCAAGCGGTGTGGCCGTGCCGGCCTGAAGTGCCAGCAATGGCGGAATGATGAGGTTACCGGCGCCAAAGAGCATCGAGAACAGCGCAATGCCGACGGTAACGACATGGTCGGAGCGCAGACCGCGCGGTGCGGATGAGGCCATAGGCACACCTTTCGGGTCGAAACAAAAACGGGACGGGCAAAAACACCCGTCCCGCAAGTATAAACGGTCTAGCAGCTTTAGCAGGCTAAATCGCGCAAAGCGTCAATCGCGGTATCGACTTCCTCGTCCGTGTTGAAATACCCAAACGAGAAGCGAACGACACCCTGGCGCTCGGTCCCGAGCGCGCGGTGCATGAGCGGAGCGCAATGGGCGCCGGGGCGCGTCGCAATCCCCCACCCTTGCATGAGCGCGTCCGAGATCTCGGCAGAGTCGATATCACCCACGTTGAGTGAGACGATCGCCGAGCGCACGGGCTGGTCAAACGCACCGTAGAGCTTAATCCCCGGAATCTCGCGCACGCCAGCGAGAAAGCGATCAGCCAGCGCTCGCTCATGCGCCGCGATCGCCTCGACCCCGCCTTGCGCCTCGATAAAGTCGAGGCCGGCAGAAAGGCCCGCGATGCCGTGGCCGTTGAGCGTGCCCGCCTCAAGACGCGTGGGCCACTCAAGCGGCTGCAGCGCATCGAAGCTGTGCACGCCCGTGCCGCCCATGGCCCACGGCCACACGTCAATGCCCTCCGCCACGGCCAGCCCGCCGGTCCCCTGCGGACCCATGAGTCCCTTGTGGCCAGTAAAGCACACCACGTCGAGCCCCATGGCCTGCATATCGATATGCGCCGTGCCGGCAGACTGCGAGGCATCGACGATCACCAGCGCGCCGGCCGCATGGGCCATGGCGGCCACGCGCGCAATGTCGACCTCATTGCCGGTCACATTGGAGGCGTGCGTCACCACTACGGCACGCGTGTCAGGCGTCACCAGCCGCTCGAGCTCGTCGTAGTCGAGCGCGCCGCTCGCATCGCAGCCCGCATGCTCAACGGTCACGCCCCGCTCTACCGCCAGGCGGTTAAGCGGACGTAGCACGGAGTTGTGCTCGAGCACCGTCGTGACCACACGGTCGCCGGGGCACACCACCCCGTTGATGGCGGTGTTGAGCGCCGCCGTAGAGTTGGGCGTAAAGCACACATGGTCCGCCCTCGGGCAACCCAAAAGGCGCGCGAGCTTGGCGCGGCAACCATGAATCGTACGAGCGGCATCGAGGGCACCCGACGTGGCGCCGCGTCCGGCATTGCCGAGCGAGCACATCGCCTGCGTCACGGCATCGATGACCGTCTGCGGCTTGTGCATGGTCGTCGCCGCGTTATCCAGGTAGATCATCGCACGACCTCCCACATATCAATCACCGTAAAGTCCTCGGTGGGAACGCCCGCCGCGGCGAGTTCGCCGCGCAGCAGTTCCTCATCGGCAGGCAACGCCTTCCACGCCAGACCGCAGCCGGCAGCGACCTCCCCGGGTACGGGAATCGTTCGCCCGGGAAGACCGCGCTCAATGCACAGGGACTCGCAGCCCATGGCGGCCGCCGTGGTGGGAAACGTGATGACAAGCGCCGGGCGCTTCTCCCTCATGGCAACTCCAACCAATACGCTACGGGCGCACGACGCGCACGGCCTGCTCCATCTTCTCCACAATCACGTACATATTCGTGACCTCGCCCACCGCGAGCTGGTCCTTAATGCCATAGTGATCGAGGCAGGTACCGCAGGTGAGAATCTCGACACCCTGCTCGGCCAGACCCTTCAGGTCGTCGAGCACCGGCGAGCCCTCGACGGTGAGCTTGGCGCCGCCGTTGTAGAACAGCATGGTCGCGGGCAGCTCCTCCTGCTGCGTCACGGCAAAGATAAACGCCTTCATGAGCTTGTGGCCCAGCTCGTCGTCGCCACGGCCCATGCAGTCGGTGTAGACGGAAATGACGAGCTTGCCCTTGCCGGCGCTGGCATCACAGAAGGCAGCGCCATCCTGCTCGGGATCGGCCACGGCAACGGCGCCAGAGGTCGCCACGGTCACGTGCCACTCGGCGTCAGAAACCTTCTCGACCGAGGCCGTGCAGCCTTTCTCCTGCGCCATCTTGGAAATGTTCTTGACGGCGGTCTCATTATCGACCGAGGTCACGACGGCGCCCTCGCCATCGAGCTGCTTCAGGGCTTTGAGCGTCTTGACGACGGGCAGCGGGCAGGCATCGCCCATGGCATTGACTTCAATTTTGGTAGACATAGCTTTTCCTTTCGAAAGAACCGTTCTAGAGAACGGTAAACAGTTACATAAACGTGCGGGCTAGCGAACAACGTGGACGGCAGGACCGCCTGGCACCGACTCGCACACGCGACCGACGACGGCGGCAATACGTCCTTCGGCATGCAGACGGCGCGCAAGCTCATCCACATCGGCAGCAGGTGCCGCGATAAGCAGGCCACCAGACGTCTGCGGGTCGTACAGCGCGTCGAGCATGCCCGGCTCAAGGTCCTCGTCGGCCGTCACGCGCGGGCCAAAGAAGTCCTGGTTGCGGTAGGAGCCCGCGGGGATAATGCCCAAACGCGCCATGTCGAGCACCTGGTCAAAGAGCGGCACCGCCCCCGACGCAAGCTCAATCTGCACGCCCGAGCCCTCGGCCATCTCGCACGCATGCCCGATCAGGCCAAAGCCCGTGATGTCGGTGCAGCCGTGAAGCTCAAGTCCCTCGGCCAGACGAATCGGAGCCTCGTTGAGGGTGCGCATCGAGTCAAACATGGCTGCGGCCTCGTCCTGCTCGATGAGCTCGCCCTTAATGGCCGTGGTGATGATGCCCGAGCCAACCGCCTTGGTCAGCAGTAACGCATCGCCCACGCGCGCGCCGCTGTTGGCGAGCATGCGGTCGAGCGCGACAAACCCGCTCACGGACAGGCCGTACTTGGGCTCGTCGTCGTTGATGGTGTGACCGCCCGCGATGGAGCAACCCGCCTCGACGCACTTGTCGGCGCCGCCCGCCAGAATCTGACCGGCAACCTCAACGCCCAGACAGCTCGGGATACACAGCAAGTTCATGGCATGGCTCGGCCGCCCGCCCATGGCGTAGATGTCCGACAGCGAGTTTGCCGCGGCGATCTGGCCAAACAAAAACGGGTCGTCGACCATCGGTGGGAAGAAGTCGATGGACTGCACGAGACCCAAGTTATCGCCAACGCGAAAGACGCTCGCATCGTCGGAGGTATCGAACCCCACGAGCAAGTTGTCGTTATGCACATTGGGTAAATCGCCCAGGACCTGGGCGAGGGCTCCAGGAGCCAACTTAGCGGCTCAACCGCTCGCGGCAGTCATAGACGTGAGCTTAATCTGATCGTCAGCCATCGATACCTCCTCTCATCGGTCAATCATTTTCTCCCAGTATACGCATGAATGCGAGCCTGCGGCGGATGCATTAATTGAGCGCCTGTGCGCGAATCGCCGCGCCGATGGCACCGGCAAAGCGAGCCTGGGGCGAGGTGGTCACCGGCGACCCCAGCAGCTCGCCCAACCGCTCCACCACGAAGGCGTTCTCGCACAGGCCACCGGTCAGGTAGTACGGGGCGCCCGCGGCCTGCCCGGCCATGGTCGCCACGCGCGAGACCACGCTGTCGATCACGCCACGCGCAATGTTCTCGCGCGGCTCACCGCGACCGATCAGGCTGATAACCTCGCTTTCGGCAAACACCGTGCACATGCTGCTGATCTTGGTGGGCTCGCCGGAACGCGCCAGGTCAGCCATCTGCTGCTGGGAAATGCCTAGGCGATCGGCCATGATCTCCAAAAAGCGCCCCGTGCCGGCGGCGCACTTGTCGTTCATGGCAAACTTGGCCACGCGGCCACTTTTAAGCTGAATGACCTTGGTGTCCTGGCCGCCTACGTCAATCACCGTGCCGTGATCGCCAAACAGGCGCACGGCACCGGTACCGTGGCAGGTGATCTCGGTCACGACCTTGTGCGCATAGGGCACGGCGACACGACCGTAGCCGGTCGCGACCACACGCACATCGTCGGCTGCCACGTCATAGCCGGCCGCTGCCAGCGCCTCGCGCAGCCGCTCGGAAGCATCGACCGAGGAGAACCCGGTTGGCTGCACGCACGTCCACGCCACCGAACCCTCCCCGTCGACCACAGCAGCCTTAGCCGCCGTAGACCCGATATCGATCCCGATCCCTATCATGGCTCTCTCCCAATCTAAACATCAAAGACAGCTGCGCGTTCAGGCGCCTTAGCTCTAGGTTTCTCAGGTGCCGGAGATTGCCCCGAAAGAGGAGCGCAGCGTACTTTGGGTACGCAAGCGACGGTTTGAGGAGCAAGATCCGGTGCCTGAGGAAGCTAGAGGGTTTCGATGAAGGCGGCGATGCGAGTCTCGATCTGGCCCATGTCACCGTTGCTGTAGTCGGTCTCGATCTTCATATACGGAATACCCACACCCTCGACAGCCCCCTGCATGCGCGCGCTCTCAACGTTGAAGGTGTGGCAGGCCTGTAGCACGCTCTCTACCACGCCATCGACATGGTACTTCTCGCACATGGCCAGCGTATTTTCCATACGGCCGTCGTTGGGCGTCATGACCGAGCAGTTGATGTCCAGGTAACGGTCGGCGATGGCGCGCAGGATATCGGGAGCCTCCGGGTCGATCATCATGGCCGCCGTGCGCTCACCCGAGCAGTCGTCCATGCACACGACCACACCGCCGTTGGACTCGATGGTGCGACCGATCTTGTTGATTACGCCACCCACTGGGCAGCCGGTGATCAGAATGCGCTTGGCATCCGCCGCGACCGGGCGCTCGCCCGCGTCGTAGGCCTCGCGCAGCTTGACAATCTTTTGCTCCAGCTGCTGCGCATAGGCCTCGATATCAAAGCTGAACGTGCCGGCAAACATGGTGCTCATCAGGTCGACGCCGCTCATGGCCGCCGGCTGGTTGGCCTGCAGCGCAAACATCTCGAGCTGGGCCGCACGCAAGCGGTTGCGACGACGGACGGCAGCGCGCAGGTCATCGTCGGTAATCGTGATGCCGTAGAAGTTCTCGAGCTCCTCCTTGAGCAGGCAGCACTCCTCGTACCAGCCTTCACGCTCGTAGGCGCGATCGCGACCCTGCGGAAGATGCAGAATGTGCGTGCGCTTGAGCTCGTTGAGTAGCTCGTACATCTTCTTCTTGCCGTCGCAGGTGGTCTCACCGATGATCATGTCGCTAAAGTACGTAAACGGGCACTTTTGCGAATAGGCAAAACCATACGTCGACTTGATGAGCGGACACAGATTTGCCGGCAGCACCTTCTCGGCCTCGGGAATCACCTCATCGGACGTACCGCAAAGGGCCACGCTCGAGGCGCCCGCGGCATCGATAATCTCGAGCGGCGTATAGCTGCACAAAAAGCCGACCAGACGATTGCCCGCCTGCTTGTAATCCTTGACACGAATAAACGCCGCCTTGCGCTGCTCGTTGAACTCCTCAAACGTGGATGGCAACGGCTGCTCCATATTTTCCGACATATAACTCCTTAACAAACCTTTTGACCAACCAAGGAAACGGCTTTCCCAGGTGCCCGAGGTTGCCGTGAAAGAGAAGCGCCGCGTACTTTGGTACGCAAACGATGGTTTGAACGGCAAGATCGGGTGCCTGTGGAAGCCGCCGGGACGGATACCCCTAAATGGTTTCCAAGAAAGCCTCAATCCTGGTTTGCAGTTGGCCTGCATCCTCGCCGGCGTAGTCGGTCGTGATGTGCATAAACGGAATGCCGGCCTCCTCGGCAGCCTTCTCCACGGCAAACGACTCCATCTCGTAGAGCGTGCAGAACTGCAGGGCCACGTCGACGATGCCGTCGGCATGCAAGTCCTTGGCCATCTGGACAATGTCCTTCATACGCTGATCGTTGGGCGTAAAGACGGCGCAGTTAATCTTAAAGTAGCGCTCGGCGATGGCGTCGAGCATCTCGTCGACCGTCTCACCGGACTCGTCGACCAGGTCCTTGTAGTAGCGCGAGCCCGTGCAGGACTCCTCGCCTACCACAACGCCGCCGGCCTTCTCGATGAGGTTGAACAGCTTCCAGTTGGGCACGGCCATGGGCGTGCCGGTGTACAGGATGCGCTTGGTCCCCTTGGGCGCCACGCCCTCGCCGGCCTCAACGCGCTGCTCGCACTCGGCGGCCATCTCGTTGATGGCTCCGGTCAGACGCGGCGTGTCGTCCATAAAGGCGGCCTGAACGGTCAGCAGGCTGTCGAGACCGCTGATGGGCGCCGGATCGGCAGCGCGCGTGGCAGCCAGACGCTGCAGGGCGCGACGCTTCTCGTTGACGGCGTGGATGGCAGCCTTCAGGCGCTCGGGCGTAATCTTGACGCCGCACTCTTCCTCGATCTTGGCGGCAAGCTTTTTAACCTCGGCCTTCCAGGTCACGAGCGTCGACTCGTCGTGCACGTTGGGGATATCCATGACGTACATGTTCTTTTGCGTGGCAAAGAACTCGTAGGCCTTCTTCTTGCCATCGCAGGTGTTCTCGCCCACCACCAGATCACTCGACTCAATGTAGGGGCAGACCTCGCCCAGCTTAAAGCCGGCAAAGCTCTTGATGAGCGGGCAGGTGTTGCGCGGCAGATGCTCCTCGACCTTGTCGGTCGCCCAGTCGGCACCCGAGCACAGGCCAACGGGGATGCCATCGCAGGCAAGCACGATCTCCTCGGGCACGTACACACAGAACGAACCGACGATCTTGGTGGCCTCGCCGGCCTCCTTCTTGTCGAGCATCTCCTTAATACGGCCGCTGTGGATGTTGGTGGCGACAAAATCCAGGTAGGACGTGGACTTGGGGCGATTGTTCTGCGTCAGGAACATATCGCCGTACATCTGGCCCACAGCGCCCAGCAGCATGTCGTGATCGGCAAGATTCATGCCGAGGCTCTCCCACATCGGATGGAAATCGAATTCTTCAGCCATGACGGTTCCCCTCTCGAACCAAATACGGATAACTACGGTATTGCTGCACGGTGGGCGGCGAAAACCCAGCCGTGCCTAAACCCGGAATTTTGGGGAACCTGCTTTGCGGTCGATTATTTAGTTGTGCGTCGTCTCTCCCGGAGCCGTGAACATACCTGCTCATATGCGACTCCGAGCCATATACAGGGCGCGCGCGGCAACGCGGCGAATGTATGTCGTCTGCGGCATGTGCGCGTCCTCCTTTACAAGTTAAGGTCAACTATATCAACGGTCGTCGACCATGCGAACACCGTTGACATTCGTACGACAGCGTCGTGTGCCGCCGTTTAATAAATAATTATCTGTGTTGATAAGAGTTTGTCATTCCCCATTAGGCGAACGGCAAGACAAAGCCGCCGAGACTTATATCCCCGACGGCATTACCCGGCGCTACCGACAAACCAGATGGATCCTGCTCGCATCGAAGTGCATGCGCAGCGTCTCGCCTGCTTGCGGCAGCTCGTCGACAGGCACGCCCACCTTGTTGACCTTCCACTGCAGACGCGTGGGCGCATCAGCACGCGGCACGTCCAGCAGCACCAGCCGCTCAAAGCGCGAATCGCTCACACGGGCCACGTGCAAATCGTAGCTGTTGCGACCGCGCTCCGCGCGATTGTCAACATGGAAGTAGCTCGCACGAATACCGAGGTACGTCACGTTATCGGGAACCTCATGGCCCACGTTAAAGGTCATGCCCCAGTCCAGGGCTTCAACTTCCTGAGACCCGATCTTGCGCGCCCGGCTTGTGTTCTTGCAGCCCGTCAGGCGCAGTGCCGCCAGCGTCTGCGGACGGCGGACCACGTCCTCGACGGAGCCGATCTCCTCAACATGCCCGTCGTGCATCACGCAGATACGCTGGCACAGGCGGCACGCTTCGTCGATGTCGTGGCTCACGTAGAGCACGGTGCGGTTGCACACATCAAAGAGGTCGAGCATGTTTTGCTCGAGCGCGCTCTTAAGATACGCATCGAGTGCGCTCATGGGCTCGTCGAACATAAAGATGCCCGGGTGTGCCGCCACCATGCGGGCAAGCGCCACGCGCTGCTGCTGGCCGCCCGAGAGGCGCGCGGGATAGCGGTCGGCAAAATCGGCCAGGCCAAAAATGCCCAGGTAGCGCTCGGCAAGCTGCTTGCGCGCGGCGGCGTCGCCCGCGTCCTTTACGCCGGCGCATACGTTATCGGCCACCGTCATGTTGGGAAACAGCTGATAGTTTTGGAACAGCAGGGCGCATTTTCGCTCCTGGGGCGACAGGTTGATGCCCGCCGCAGAGTCAAAAAAGGTCACGCCGTTGACGACGATCTTGCCCTCGTCGGGCGTCTCCACACCGGCAATGCAGCGCAAGGTGCAGCTCTTGCCGCAACCCGAGGCACCGAGCAGCGCCACACGATCCTCGCCGGCCTCAAGCTGCATGTCGAGCATAAACCCGGAATAGCGCTTTTTGATATCCAGAACGAGCGACATGGCCTATCGACCTCCCTGCAAGGCGGCATCATCGCGCATGAGCTCGGTCAGCGCCTCGCGATCGATACGCAGCGCATCGCCGCCCGCCGGGTCGAGCGAATCGCCCTGTCCGGTGAGATCTTTGGCCTGTTTGCGCTCCGCACGGGCAAGGCCCCGCTCGCGATACTTTTGCGAATGAGCGGTGTACATGTTGATGAACAGGATGACTAGGAAACTAAACGCTATTACGACCACGACCCAAAAGAGGGCCACCGACGTATTGCCGCCCATCCATTCAAAGTAAATCGCAATGGGAATGGTCTGCGTAATGCCGGCATAGTTGCCCGCAAAGAACAGGGTGCAGCCAAACTCGCCCATCGCGCGGGCAAAGGCGAGCACCGTGCCGGCGGCAATCGAGGGCCAGCCAAGCGGCATCATAAGCTTGGTGAAGATGCGACGCTCGGACCAGCCCAGGGTTCGCGCCGCATCGAGCATCTGCGTGTCAAGGCTCTCAAAGGCACCGAGCGCCGTGCGGTAGACCAGGGGAAACGACACCACCACGGCAGATATCACCGCCGCGGGCCAGGTAAAGACGATCGAGACGCCGTGCGCGATGAGCCACTGACCCACCCCAGTCGAGCGGCCAAACAGCATGAGGAGCAGAAAGCCGCAGACCGTGGGCGGCAGCACCATAGGAATCGTAAAGACCGAATCGAGCAAACCCTTCACGCGGCTCGAGGTACCCATAGTCTTCCACGCGGCGAACAGACCCAGCGCAAAGGAGATCAGCAGGGCAAGGCCGCTCGTTTTTATGGACACCCAAAACGGGCGATAGTCGATGTCGCCCAAAAAGGAGGCCAGAGAGGTCAAGGGCCCCTGCTCATCCCGCAACACGACAGACGATGCTTCTACCATGTGAGCGCTATCAAGCCAACGCGCGCCGCCCTTGGCATCACCCGAGGCTGATGCAATCACCACATAGCGGTCCCCATCCGCACCGCACTCGTCAAAACCATAGGTATACCCGCCGGATTCAAACGTTGTTTCCGCCGTGACATACCAAGGAAGGTCCACGTCCCCTAGCTGCGCACCTCCCATGCAGTTTGCGCTGTCGAGCTCACAGACGAGGGCCTTAAGACCCGATACGCACTCGTTGTCCTGCGGATCCAATCCATACTTCTCGACCGCGTTGGGCGATATCCACACCACAACGCGATCGGCAGCAAGCGCCACTACAAGGTCCACGTCCTCGTCAACGGGAAACCGGTAGCCCTCAGGCTGGCCCTCCATGGCACGAGCGGTCCCCTTGGCCAACCGCTCAAAACCCTCGATCCCATAGGAAAGCCCATGGGCGGTCGCAGCAACCTGGGCCCCGTCCTCAGCGTCCCCAGCAAACGCAAATCCCGGCACCCAGCAAAGCGCGAAGGTCAAAGCACAGGCGACAAGCATGCGGAATCTATTAAGCACGAAAAGCTCCAAGCGAATACAAGGACGGAGTGAAACACAAAACGATGGAATTATCGCGCCAAGCCGCACTACGCGGAAAGCTCAAAGCCGTACTTGGCCCAAATCTTCTGAGCCTTCTTGTTAGTCAGGCAGAAGTCGATGAACGCCTTGGCCTCGTCGGCGTGCTCGGAGCTCTCGGCAACGGCACCCGGGTACACGATGGGCTTGTGCGAGTCCTCGGGGCACACGAAGGCCTCCTCGATGCCGTCGTAGCGGTAGATGTCGGAGCTGTAGACAAAACCGGCCACGCAGTCGCCTGTGGACACATAGGCAGCTGCGGTGCCCACTTTATCGGCCAGCGCGACCTTGTCGGCGATCTCGGGAGTATACTCGCCGTCGTCGCCCTCGGTGCCGGTGTAGAGGCCCACGGAGGCCAGAGCCTGGTTGGCGTACTTTCCGGCGGGAACGGTCTTGGCGTCGCCGATGGCAATCTTGCCGTCCAGATTCGCGACGTCGGCGATGGCCTCGACCTTGGTGTCGGAGCCCTCGGCGCGAATGATCACGAGGTCGTTGACGAACATATCCTCACGGGTGTCGGCGTCGACGAGCTCGGCGGCCTCGGCGTCGTCCATGGTGCCCTTGGAAGCCGTGATGAGCACGTCGACGGCGGCACCGGCGCGCATCTGCTCGACAAGGTCGCCAGACGCCTTAAACTGCGTGTCGGCAAAGGTGGTGCCGGTCTGCTCGGTGTAGAGCTCCTGAACCTCGGGCAGGGCCTTCTCGAGCGAGTTGGCGGCAAAGACCTGCAGCTCGACAGCTTTCTTGGAAGATGCCTTAGCAGAACCGACATCGGATCCGGCCGGCTCGGACGTCTTGCTGCCCGAACAGCCGGCAAGACCAAGGCCGGCAGCGGCGACAGCAGAAAGCGAAACGAATCCGCGGCGAGAAACCATATCGAACATGTTCAACCCTTTCGAACGCTATGCCCGGGCACCCCGCCGCGGGCTTTAATCTGCAATCAGATTATACTTCTGCGCGAATAATGATAGTGAGATATTATTCTCGTCAGAGAATATAGTTTCAAGTTACCGTGCACCTCGGCGTCGATTCGGCGGAAAACAAAGGCGGAGCAGCCGTTCAGGTCGCCCCGCCGCAGGTAAACCGCTTAGTTGGTATGTCCACCGCCCGCCGTCATTTGGGCCGCATGCTCCAGCTGGTCGCTCACGGCCTCCCAGCTTTCGCGGGCGGCTTTCGTAGATCCCGGAAAATTGATGACAAGCGTATGCCCACGCTGCATGCACACGGCGCGCGAGAGCATGGCGCGGCGCGTCTTGGTCATCGAATACGCGCGGATTGCCTCTGCAATACCCGGCACATCGCGGTCGCAGACGGCACGCGTCGCCTCGGGCGTCACATCTCGCATCGAAAGCCCCGTGCCGCCGCAGGTGAGCACGACATTGGCGTGGCACTCATCGGCAGCTTCCACAATGGCATCACCGATCTCGCTGACGTCGTCGCGCACGACCACATGTGAGGCGACCGTCCAGCCCTGTGCCTCGATAAGTTCCTCGAGTGCAGCTCCGGCCTCATCCTGCAAAAGATCGCGTGTGTCCGAGCACGTCACGATCGAAATCTTCAACTCCATAGCGTTCCTCCTATAGCGCCGTTCCCTCGGGCAGGTCGACGCGAACAACGTCCACGGCATCTCCCGCCTTGAGCTCGCACGGTCCTTCGTCAATACGCAACAGGCAGTTCGCACGCTGCATAGTTCCAAGCAGCGCCGAATTCTGTGTCTTAGCCTCGGTCACCAACAACTCACCGGTCTCGGGGTCGCGCAAAACCGTGGCGCGATCGAAGAAGCGGCGATGCTGTCGCTTTTTCACGCCGTGCGTGAGCGTCGCCTGCTGCACGGGACGCGTACCCTCGGCAAAGCCGCGCATCTTGCGAATCGCCGGGCGGGCGAGCATCTCAAAGCCCACATACGCCGCGGCCGGATTGCCTGAAAGCCCCAGGTAGGGCTTACCCCCGAGCAAGCCAAACGTGATGGCCTTGCCCGGACGCATCGAGATGCGGTCAAACAGCACCTCGCCCTCGCGCCGGACGAGCGCCGTCACATAGTCGTAATCGCCCGCCGAGGCGCCACCGCTCGTAATGACAAAATCGCACTCTCGCGTGGCGCGATGTACCAGCTCGGCAATCGCTTGCTCATCATCGGGTGCGATGCCGTAGAACACGGGCTCGGCGCCGGCATCGAGTGCCTCGGCCATCAGCGCCGAGGAGTTGGAATCGCGAATCTGACCACGCGCCGGTACCTTACTCGGTGCGACCAGTTCCGTGCCCAGCGAGATGATGCCCACACGCGGGGCAGCGTGCACCTTCACGCTCGCGTATCCGGCGCTCGCCAGCAGACCCGCGCCCGCCGGAGCCACGACCTCGCCGGCGTGCATCACAACATCGCCGGCATGGGCCTCCTCGGCAGCAGAGCGAACGTTCTCCCCTACCTTGGCCGGCGCCGAAAAGCGAACGTGCGAGCCCTCGTTGCCGTCACCGTCGAGCACATCGACGATCTCGTACTTCACCACGGCATCGGCACCCTCGGGCACCGGCGCGCCTGTCATGATGCGGACCGCCTCGCCCGCACCGATTGCGCCCTCAAACACATGGCCCGCGGCCTCGTGTCCGATAACGTCGAGCGTCACCGGCGCCTCGCCAGATGCCTGCACCAAGTCCGCCGAGCGCACGGCATATCCGTCCATAGCGCTGTTGGCAAACGGCGAGATATCGATATCGGCCGCCGCGTCCTCGGCCAAGGGAAAACCAGCCGCCTGCCACACGGGAATCTCGACGAGATCGGTCGGAGCAACGTGCGACAGGACAATCGACTGTGCGTCCTCCAGTGGAATGAGTTTCTCTGCCATATGCACCTCTTAATGCCACGGCGCACAACAGGGGCGCCAATTCTTTATGCTTTTCTCAGTATAATCCCCCAACGCACGACAGCGACTCGGCCTGTACCCGCAAATACACCTGTCGGTTGCAGGCCGCGAAACAGAATGGAAACCAACCCACCGGCTCGTCGCGTTTACCGCGTTTTATAATGCTTGCGTTGCAACCTAAAAGAGGAACGTATGGCTCATAACGACAAACCCGAAAGCGCAAACAAAGCGCAGGATCATTCCCAGCCGCTCGACGACGGCGGCTTTTTCTCCCTTAATGACGTCATCACGGCAGGCAGGCATCAACTTACCCGCTCCGAGCATCTCTTGGCTGCCGACACGCGCCGCAACGCCCGCAACCTACTTGCGAGCGCTAAGTTGCTCGTACTCGTCGTCATCGTCTCGCTCGCCATGGGCGTTGCCGCTTGGGCGTTTTTGGCCTCGCTGAATATCGCGACCGACTATCGCGAGCACCATGTGTGGGTCTACGCCTTGCTTCCCGTTGTGGGCGTTGCCACCGCATGGGTGTACAAAAACCACGGTCTTGCCGCCAAGCGTGGCAACAACCTGGTCATCGACTCCGCTCTGGGCACACGCCTCATCCATATGCGCATGGCCGTCCTCACCTTCGTCTGCTCCACGCTCACGCACCTAACGGGCGGATCGGCCGGTCGCGAGGGAGCCGCGGTGCAGATTGGCGGCACCATCGCCAGCAACATCTCGAGCCTCGCCCACCTCAAAAAGCATGACCACCACGACCTCATGCTCGCCGGCATCTCGTCGGCCTTTGGCGCCGTATTCGGCTCGCCCCTTGCCGGAGCTTTCTTTGGCATGGAGATGTGCTTTATCGGCAAGATCGACTACACGGCGGGCATCTACTGCCTGGTCGCCTCATTTACCGGCTACTTTACATCACACGCCCTAGGTACCGAGTACGAGGCGAATGTTATCGCCAGCGTTCCCAACATGACACCACGGACGGTTGTCATCGTTGTTATCAGCGCCATTATCTTCGGTCTGACGGCACGCCTCTTTGCCTGGTCAGTTCGAACCGTCAAGAGCCTGTACGGTCGCTTTATCACCAATTATCTTATTCGCGCACTCATAGGTGCACTCGTGGTTTTGGCCGCCTATGCCCTCCTCGACGCCTGGGACTACGCCGGCCTTTCCACGTGGCTTTCCGGCGCCGGATTTGCCGGCAACACCACCCTGGCGGACGCAGTCATCAAGTTGGTCGTCACAGCGCTCACCCTGGGCGCCGGCTTCCAAGGCGGCGAGGTCACGCCCCTGTTTGGTATCGGTGCGGCGCTCGGCGGCTGGATCGGTTGCCTCGTCGGAATCGATCCCAGCTTTCTAGCAGCGCTGGGCATGCTCGGCGTGTTCTGCGCCGGCCTTAACGTGCCTATCACCACCTGTATGATGGCCATCGACCTGTTCCACGGCACGGCAGCCGGGTTCTTTGTCATCGTGGCCTTTATCAGCTACCTAACCGCCGGACACCGCGGCGTGTACCCCGCCCAGCGCATCATCTCGCCCAAGCGCCGTTCGCTTATTGTGGATGAGGGCGGTACGGTAGCGGATGCTATCGAGCGCCACAACGACCTGATAGAGTAGACGTAAGTATTCGACGTGCAGCCACAATCGGGGGCAATTCGACCTGAGCGCGACCGCACCGTCACGTCATACGCCGGGAGTCGCCCCATGCACGCAACTGATTTTGGCCTCACGCTCATCATCGCCAACCCAGCCGCCCAGTCGGGTGCGGCGCGCGAAGTTGCCGAGCGCCTGCAACGCTTTTTGGATATGACCGCGCGCGCATCCCAGTTTGACCTGGTGCTGACCGAGCGCATGGGACACGCCAAGGAGCTGGCCGCACAGGCTCAGGGCTATCGCACCGTTATCGCCCTTGGCGGCGACGGCGTGATTCACGAGGTCGTCAACGGGCTTATGACGCAAGAGGAGGACACCCGCCCCGCTCTTGCCATCCTACCCGTGGGCTCCGGCAACGATTTTGCCCAAACGCTCGGCATCGACGATTTCTCCGGTAAGGATTTTGGCGCGCTGCTCACCTGCGAGCTGCAGCGTCAGGACATCGGGCGCATTCGCTTATGGAACCCCACAAGCGGCAGCGGCGAGGCTACCGTTGAGTACTACGACCAGACGCTTTCGGTCGGCATCGATGCCGCCATCGGCCTTGGCACCACCGAGCTACGCAAAAAGACGAGCCTCACCGGCGCGCCGCTCTACACTCTTTCGGGACTTGAGCAGTTTGGCCTACGCTATCGCAATTACCCCATGACCATCAGCTTTGATGGCGCACCCGCCGAGCGCGTGCGGGCGATTATCATGGCCATCCAGCTGGGACCCACCTATGGCTCGGGCTATCGCATCTGCCCCGATGCCGACCCCTGCGACGGCATACTCGACGTCTGCTACGCCTGCGGCCCCGTCCCTCGCGCGGTTGCCCTGCCTATGTTTCTTTCGGCCAAGGACGGCCACCATACCAAGTTGCCGCCGGTTCGCATGCGCCGCTGCCACCATG
>NZ_CYYP01000006.1:34564-64541 GCF_001405375.1 Collinsella aerofaciens | reverse complement strand
GGTCTTGACGCGGCGGCGCGGCGGACGCCCGCGACGCTCAAGCTCAGCGCGCAGCTTACGTAGGCAGCTGCTACGGTTTTGGAACTGACTGCGGCTCTCGCGCGCCATCACGACAATCCCCGAAGGGATATGTTTCATGCGTACCGCCGAGTCCGTCGTGTTCACGCCCTGTCCGCCCGGACCCGTCGCGCGAAACACCTGCACCTCGCAATCGCGCGCCAACTCCTCGGCCGACATCTCGGCATAGCGCGCATACTCGCGCCATCCCATCTTATTCTCATCCATATCAACACCTCCCCTCATACAAAAAATGTGACAAAGGGACAGTCCCTTTGTCACATCGCATACCAATCGCTTGTGTTGCGCGCTTAGGCGAAGGTGATCTCGCCGTTCTCGCAGTCCATATCGGCGATACGTGCCAGGCTCTCAACGCGGAAGCCGCGCTTACGGAGCTTATCGCCGCCGCCCTGGAAGCCCTTCTCAACGGCGATGCCAATGCCGGCAACTTCGGCGCCCGCAGCCTCGCAGATCTTAATAAGGCCCTCAAGCGCGCAGCCGTTGGCCAGGAAGTCGTCGATAATCAGGACCTTGTCGCCCTCGGACAGGAAGCGCTTACCCACAATGACCGGGTACTCCTTCTGCTTGGTAAAGGAGTAGATGGTCGTGGCATACTGCTCGCCGTCGAGGTTGATGGACTGCGCCTTCTTGGCAAAGACCACCGGCACGCCGCCAAAATGCTGAGCCGCGATGCAAGCCATGCCAATGCCCGAAGCCTCAATCGTCAGGATCTTGTTGATCTCGACACCCTCGAACAGTCGGGCCCACTCGGCGCCCATGTGGTCGAACAGCTCAACGTCGCATTGGTGGTTGAGGAAGGCATCAACCTTAAGGACGTTACCGGCCTTTACGATGCCGTCATGGCGAATACGATCCTCAAGCTCCTGCATGGCGCAACCCCTTCTCGCGGCAACGATACCGCGCGATTAATAAACGTTGTTCGATAGTCTACCACGGACCGACCCCCGCCCGTCCCACAAGCCGCATCGCACCACAAACCAGTCTTTTTGGGACGGCGCGAATCGTGGCAGACAGCCTCCCAACACGCTAATGGCGGGCGCGCATCTTCACCAAACGCACCATGGCAAGCGCAAAGCCCACAGCGGCCACAGCCATCAACACATAGAACACCGAACGGAAACCAAACAGGAACACATCCGGACGTCCTGCAACAAAACTGGTCACGGCCTCGCCCATCGCCACGCTCATCTGTCCATACAGGATATTCGACGCCACCGTAATGCCGAGTGCCATACCCGCATAACGCGCCAGGCTACCCAGACTACCCGCAAAGCCAAGTGCCTCGCGCGGAGCCGAGCCCATGTACAGCGAGTTGTTGGGGCTCTGGAAAATCGACGTACCGCACGACATAAATGCGACGCAGCACACGATCACAGGGATAGAAGAGTGCTCGTCGAGCGTGCTTACTGCAAAGAGACCGCACACATACACGCCCAGGCCGACCGCCGTGGGACCCTCGCAGCCAACACGGTCCGAAACCGTTCCCGAAAGCGGGCCGATAAAGGCATTCACCATTGGCAGCGCCAAAAAGAGCAATCCGGAAATGTCAGAACCAAAGCCGTGGGCGTCCTGAAAATAGAACGGCAGAATAAACTCGGATGCGCCAATGCCAACGAACACGATGAGCATGCAGGCAAGGTTGATGGTGAAGGCCGAATTTGCAAAGCAGCGACGAGCGGCCTCGGCAAGGGGCATGGGACGTTCGCCGGCCTCTGGCCTAACATGCGGCAGCGTGTAGAGTCCCACGATAAACGAGATCACGCCAATGGGCAGGTTGATGAGGAAGATGCTCTCCCAGGGAAAGCTTGCCACCAGCATGCCGCCGAGCACGGGGCCACACATCATGCCGAGGGCCACAAAGGTCGCGAGAATACCCATGGCACGGCCTCGTTCGCGCGCCGGAAACGACTCGGTGATGATACCCATGTTGTTAGCCATGGCCGCCGCGCAACCGATGCCCTGAACAATGCGTGCCAGGATAAGAACCTCAAGCGAGGCCGAAAGGCCGCACAGCAGCGAACCGACCGAAAAGACGATGACGCCCAACTGGAACACATTCACCTTGCCGCGCACGTCGCCCAGACGGCCAAACGGCAACATAGCCACGCAAGTCGCAAGCAGATACACCGAACTTACCAGCTGAATGCGATCGAGGCCCACGCCCAGCTCCTTTTGCATCACGGGCAACGCCACGGTCACGACGGTCGAATCCAGACACGACATAAACGTCATGATGAGCACGGTAAACAGAATCGCCCATTTGTTCTTGCCATGGGTGTCGCCCTCAAGGGCAATGTGCTCGCGGCGCAGCTGCTCTGCGGTTTTCTCCATATCCATCCTTTCGAGTGGCGCAAGGCAAAAACGGGGCCCCAATCGCCAGCAAACAGCCGCGATTGGGGTCCCGCCTACGGAATCGGAACGAAAGGTCGCCGAAGCTTTCTGCCAGCATCGGCGCCTTATGCGAACGCTAGCCTAGCACTGCTCGAGTGCCTGCTCAAGGTCGGCAATCAAGTCGGCCGTGTCCTCGAGGCCGCACGACAGGCGTACCATATCGGCGGAGATGCCACAGGCGATGAGCTCCTCATCGTTCATCTGGCGGTGCGTGGCATTAGCGGGATGCAGGCAGCAAGTGCGGGCGTCGGCCACATGCGTGGCGATCTGGGCGAGCTTAAGGCTCTTCATAAAGGTCTCAGCCGCCGCGCGACCACCGTTAAAGCCAAAGCTCACAACGCCGCAGGTACCGTTGGGCATGTACTTCTGAGCGATGTCATAGTACTTATCGCCCTCTAGGCCCGGATAGCTCACGAAGCGTACCTTGGGATGACTCTGCAGGAACTTGGCAACGGCCAGGCCGTTCTCACAATGACGCGGCATGCGCACATGCAGGCTCTCGAGCGAGCTGTTCAGGAAGAAGGCCGCCTGCGGGTTCTGCATGGGGCCGAGGTCGCGCATGAGCTGCGCGGTGGCCTTGGTAATGAAGGCGCCCTCGCGACCGAACTTCTTGGCATACGTCACGCCGTGGTAGCTCTCGTCGGGCGTGGTGAGACCCGGGAACTTATCCGCATGGGCCATCCAGTCAAACTGGCCGTGGTCAACGATCACGCCGCCCAGGTAGGCAGCATGTCCATCCATGTACTTGGTGGTGGAGTGCGTAACGATGTCGGCGCCCCACTCAAAGGGACGGCACATCACGGGCGTCGGGAAGGTGTTGTCGACCATCAGCGGCACGTCGTGGTCGTGCGCGGCCTTGGCAAAGCGCTCAATATCGAGCACGGCAAGGGCGGGATTGGCGATCGTCTCGCCAAAGACGAGCTTGGTATTGGGCTCAAAGGCTGCCTCGAGCTCCTCATCAGTGCAGTCGGGGGCGACGAACGTGCAGGTCACGCCCATGCGGCCCATGGTGTGGGCGAGCAGGTTATACGTACCGCCGTAAATGGCAGAACTCGCGACCACATGATCGCCGGCACCGGCCACGTTAAAGATCGCGAGGAAATTCGCAGCCATGCCCGAGCTCGCGAGCATCGCGGCAGTGCCTCCCTCCATCTCGCAGATCTTGGCGGCAACCAGATCGCACGTGGGGTTCTGCAAACGGCTGTAGAAGTAGCCCGACTCCTCCAGGTCAAACAGCTTGCCCATATGCTCCGACGTGTCGTACTTCCACGTGGTGGACTGGTAGATGGGCACCTGGCGCGGCTCGGCATCTCCCGGGTGATAGCCGCCCTGAACACATGTAGTACCGATGGTCTGCTCGCTCATATCTAGCTCCCTTGCCTGGGTTACGTTTTATTCGGTTCACGATACCGCTACCCTGCACCCCTCTCAACCCATCCCCAAGGTAGGTTATGGGACAAATTGATCAGGGGTATTTATCTCAAGCCTTGGGCATTTGCTCGATAGATAAAAACGAGGCATACATGAAGCTCTCGATGATTACATGCCCCGTCACGGGTACCATAGGCGGGTACACCGTGACCAAGGAGACAACGATGAAGCAAATCGATACGGCCCAGCTCGACATCACCGCCTGTCAGGCTCAAGCTGCCGAATATCACGCCCGTGGCTTTAACTGCGCCCAGGCCGTCGCCTGCACGCTCGCGCCCGCCGTCGGGCTCGACCCCCAGGTCGCCTTTACCCTCACCGAGGGCTTTGGCGCCGGCATGGGCGGCATGACCGAAACCTGCGGCGCCATCTCGGGCGCCGTGGCCATCATGGGCTTTGTAATGAGCGACGGCATGGAAAACCCCAAGACCAAGGGCCAGACCTACAAGCTGTCGCGCGAAATCGCCAAGCGTTTTGGCGAGAAGAACACAACGACCGTCTGCGGCACGCTCAAGGGCATCGGATCGGATAAGGGTCCGCTCCGCAGCTGCCCCGGCTGCATCGACGATGCCGTCGAGATTGCCTGCGATGTGCTAAAGCAGCTCGCCGAGTAAACGGCAGCAACGGAAAAACAAAGGCCGGCGTGCGCTTGGGATCCATCCAAAAGTACGCTGGCCGTCGCCGTTAGAACTCGGCAAATTCGGGGGCGCCGACCTCAATCTCCTCGCGCCCCGCCATAAGCTCGCGCATCTTAGCGCAAAACGGCTCCTGCTCCCCCGCCTTAAACACCAAATGAATCGTCACGGCATCCGCGTAATCGGTATCCGAAACCTTGGCGCCCGAATCCTGCGCCAGGCGAAGCACCTGTTCGTATTGCGGATAGGCCACATGAACATCAACGGGCACAACGCTCGTCATCTCAACGATCTGTCCGGCCTCCTGAGCCGCGGCCACCGCCGCCTGCGTCGCCGCGGTATAGGCGCGCACCAAGCCACCGGGCCCTAACAGCGTGCCACCAAAATAGCGCGTCACTACGCAGCAAACATTTTTGAGTTCCGCGCCACGCAACACCTCGAGCGTCGGCATACCGCTCGTGCGGCTCGGCTCACAATCATCGCTCTGGCGCTCGCGTCCATCGACTAAAATCCACGCGGGAACATTGTGTCGAGCGTCGTAATGACGCTTGCGAACCATCTCGATAAAGGCATTCGCCTCATCCTCGGACTCAATATGGACCAGTTGGGCAATAAAACGGCTCTTGCGGTCCACAAACTCGCCCGAAGCCTCAATATTCGATTGCAGAGTAAAATAGCTGTCCAACAAAGCCCCTCAACAACAAGCAAAGCAACAAACAGCCTCAATAATACGGCAAAGACAGAACCGTTGTCCTCGCCGACAAGAACGGAAACGCCAATAATGCCGTCACCAACAGCGAGAACCCGTCAGCGCGAGCAAGGTGCCTTGAAAGACGAGGGCATTGACCTTATGGTCGTGCCCGAAGGCTTGTAAGGCAGATTGCCGCGCTGACGGGTTCGCAGCGTCAACATAGTTGCCAAGTGGGCCTATAAGCCGGGTTCTGTCATGAACGGTCATTTATCTTGTCTGCACGTTACCGTGCAGCTCCACGCACGCTACCCGAACGCGGACCGGGCCGGCCCATAGCGTTCCTATTCGCGCTTGCTCCGGATGGGGCTTGCCAAGCCGCCGTGTTGCCACGACGCTGGTGGTCTCTTACACCACCGTTTCAGCTTTTCCCTTTACGCCTTGCGGCGCAGGTGGGAGTCTTCTTTTCTGCGGCGCTTTCCGTCGGATCACTCCGCCCGGCCGTTAGCCGGCATCCCGCCCTCTGGAGCCCGGACTTTCCTCACGCGTACTGCAAGCAGCACATCGCGCGACCGTCTGGCCCACTCAGCAGTGCAAGAGTGTAACACACCGTTGCCGCAGGCAATGGCACAACGCAAACGCTCGACACGATAAACCAAGAACCGCCATGCGCTACAATGGTCCTGTCGATGGGCAACGTCGTCAGTCGAGACGCGACCGCGCTCCACACCCCTCCGTCTACTCGGTGTGTTCCCGCCTCCTCCCCGAGGCGGGATGTCGGCATTTTTTCATGCACCGACAACCAAATAGCTTGTGGATAGCATGGGCAGCATCATGCATCTCGGCACCAAATGCAAAAAGGGACCCGTCCATTGCGGACGGGTCCCTTAAAACAAGTGATCGTCAAACCGATTTACTCGGCGTCGGCCTCCTCGTCCTTCTTCTCGGAAGGCAGCGGGGTAACCTCGATCTCGACACCCAGAGTCTCAGCAGCGGACTTCATGGACAGGGAGATACGACGACGGTCGAGGTCGATCTCCATGACCTTGACCTGAACCTTGTCGCCCACATGGGTGACCTGAGAAGGCTGATCGACGTGCTTGTTGGCCATCTCGGAGATGTGCACCAGGCCCTCGATGCCCTCGCCCAGGTCGACGAAAGCGCCGAACGGGACAAGCTTGGTCACAGTGCCCTCGACGATAGCGCCGACGGGGTACTTCTTGACCAGTGCGCGCCACGGATCCTCGGTGGTCTGCTTGAGACCCAGGGAGATGCGCTCGCGGTTGAGATCGACGTCGAGAACCTCGACCTCGACCTCCTGGCCGACCTTGACAACCTCGGAAGGATGGTTGACGTGGTTCCAGGAGAGCTCGGAGATGTGGATGAGGCCGTCGATACCGCCGAGGTCGACGAAGGCGCCGAAGTCGACGATGGAGGAAACGGTGCCCTGGAGACGCATACCAGACTTGAGCTTGGACAGGATCTCGGAGCGCTCGGCCTTACGGGACTCCTCGAGCACGACGCGACGGGAGAGGACGACGTTGTTGCGGTTGCGGTCCATCTCGATGACGCGGGCCTCGATGCGGGTGCCCATGTAGGAGGTGAGGTCCTTGACGCGACGGAGGTCGACGAGGGAAGCGGGCAGGAAGCCACGCAGGCCGATGTCGAGGATCAGGCCGCCCTTGACAACCTCGATAACCTCGCCCTCGACGTTCTCGCCGGAGTTGAACTTCTCCTCGATGCGGTTCCAAGCACGCTCGTACTCGGCACGCTTCTTGGACAGGACCAGACGACCGTCCTTGTCCTCCTTCTGGAGAACCAGAGCCTCGATGGGATCACCGAGTGCAACGATGTCTGCAGGGTTAGCGTCCTTGCGGATGGACAGCTCGCGGACCGGGATAACGCCCTCGGACTTGAATCCGATGTCAACGAGCACCTCGTCATGCTCGATCTTAACGACAGTGCCGTTAACGAGATCGCCCTCATCAAAGTCGGTAATCGTACCGTCGATGAGGTTGTTCATCTCCTCCTCGTTGACATCGTCAAGAGAGAAAATGGACGAGTTCTGAATCTCACTCAAAGGTGGACCCCTTTCGAACTACGGGGCCCCGATTGCTAGGACCTACAGAAGGGTGCGACAAGCACACAACGTTTAGGAACACTCGGGAGCCGACAGATACTAATGTGACGCTTATGCAATCACGTTCGTATAGGTTACGGGGAAATGAGTTCGATTTCAAGCGTGAACTGCGATTTTTTACTCGTGTGGAGACTTTTTCGTAATCTTATGAACACACGTCTCCGCAACTTGACGATAACCAGCTAGGCATTCGGCTTTGGGGTAAAGTATCCGGAGCCAACGATTCTAGATCGATTTTTCGAGAAAGGTGCCCGCGTGCTCAAAGCAGTCGTTTTCGATATGGACGAGACGCTTCTCAGCATCAACCTCAACGCGTTCATCCTTCGCTATTTTAAGGATGTCTCTTCGATGCTCGCGGATATCGGGCGCCGCAGCCGCGGTGGCACGATGGCACGCCTCGGCACCATCCTAGTCGACCTCAACGCCAATCGCCGCAGCGGCACGGACAACCGCACCAATCTTGAGTTTTACCAAGAAGAGGTCGAGCGCCGATGCGGGATCCGCCTCTCCGATCCCCTCATCTACGAGGCGTTTACCTACTATGACCGCGAAGTTCTTCCGTACAAGAACGACGATGTCATCAACGCCCACGCCATGCCGGGCGCACACGCCGCGCTCCAGGCCGTACAGGACGCAGGGCTGCGTTGCGCGCTCTTTACCAACCCCAGCTTTCCCCAAGGGGCCATCGAGTGCCGCATGGGCTGGGGCGACCTGGCCGACGCCCCCTTTGAGCTCGTCACGCACATGGGAAACACCACCCGCTGCAAGCCCGATGCCACCTACTATCTAGAGCAGCTTCAGGTGATGGGACTCGAGCCACACGAGGTCCTTATGGTGGGCAACGATCCCAAACGCGACTTCCCGTCCCCCGATTGCGGCATCCAAACCGCCTTTGTGGGCCAAGGCAAGCCCAGCCGAGCCACCTGGCGCGGAACCATGGAAGACTTCGCCCGCGACTTTAACGCCGTAATCGAGGCCTTCTACGAGCACCAAATAGCCGACGAACTATCGTAGGCGCCAGAACATCTAGCGCAGTTGCGGTGAGATAGTTCCTGTTTGCCCCTCACCCGGGTAATTTTAGGAACTATCTCACCGCAACTTAATATCTAGCAGACCTGGGTTTTGCCGATCATGATGTTGAGGATCTCGACGTCGGTATCTTTCATGCCCACACGGCCCACGTAGCCCATGCTGGCGATTGTCTGCTCGACGGTATCCTGGATCAGGCCCTCGCCGGCACGGAAGCCACGGCCCTGCATGGCCATATCGTGGCCCAAAATCGCCGCATCGACGGCAGCGGAAATCTTGGCGGCACAGCTTGCCTTGGCGCCATCGCACACGATGCCGCCAACGTTGCCGAGCGTGTTCGAGACCGTCGCGCCAATCTGCTCGCGCGTACCACCGCACAGCCAGGTAATCGCAGCGCCGGCGCCGCACGCGGCACAAATAGCACCGCAAAACGCCGAGAGCGCACCAATATAGCTCTTGATATGCACAGCGATAAGATCGGACAGCATCACGGCGCGCACCAGGCGATCGTGGTCGCAGCGCAGATACTCGGCATACTCCATAACGGGCAGCGCGCAGGTAATGCCCTGATTGCCCGAGCCGCACACAATGGCGACCGGCAGCGCGCAGCCGTTCATGCGGGCGTCGGACCCGGCGGCTGCACGGGCGCGGGCACGGCAGGCGACGTCATCGGCACGTGCACCCAGCAGCGTACGGCCCACCTCGGCGCCCCAAGCGTGCGCAAGGCCCTCGGCACTGATTGCGCCATTCAGCTCAATCTGACGCTCAACGGCAGCACGGGCGTCCTCAATGTCACCGTCCTCGATAAAGTCGATGATGGTCTCGATCGACATGGGCGTGTCGGCGTTATCTGCCGCCCGCTCGGCCACGACGCGCTCGGCGCAGGCGGCACACTCCCCCGCCGACTTGCCGCACACCGGAATACCGTCGAGGGTATGGCACGTGACATTGGTGTGGTGGTCGGTAATCTCGACGACCGCGGTATGGCCCCCGGCCGTGGCAGTCACCTTGATGTAGAGGTTGGGCACACCCTCGACAAGCGATACATCGCAGTAGTCGGCGTCGGCGAGGAGCTCGGCCACGCGAGCACGGTCTTCATCGTTAACGCTCTCGAGCACCTCGAGCGCGCTTTTGGCGTCGCCGCCCACTGCACCCAGCACGGCCGCGGCTTCAATACCGTGCATACCGCCCGAGTTGGGCACGGTCACGCTCTTAACGTTCTTGATGATGTTGCCCGAGCAGGCAACATCCATATGATCGGGCTCGTAACCGAGCGTCTGGCTCGCCAGCGCTGCTGCATAGGCAACGGCAATGGGCTCGGTGCAGCCGAGTGCACAGACAAGCTCGCGGTTCAAAACATCGCAAAACGCGGCATCACGAAGGGAATCGGTAGGCATAGGTATCTCCTGCTTGCATAACGGGCTTGGCTCTCAAAAATAGTTAGCTCCTTTATTTGATAACAATGCATCAAAAACTGCAACCATGGTTCCGGCGGACGGCGCTCAAGCACAAACTGACAGCATTCATTCATGAGAAGCCGGTCTTGTTGCATGCTAAAGCGTTTGACCAAAAAACGCCCGAGCGTTTACGCAAAAGTCGCGCTATCATGCAGTCGAACGCGGTAAAACCTTTAGCATTTGCGCCGCACAGACCAGAGAGGAACCACTCATGAAGATTGGTATCGGCAACGACCACGCCGCCGTCGAGCTCAAGAACATCATCTCCGAGCACCTGAAGGAGCGCGGCTGCGAGGTCGTGAACTTTGGCACCGACACCTCCGAGAGCTTTGACTACCCCATCGCCGGCTACAAGGTGGGTAAGGCCGTTGCCAACGGCGACGTCGACCTGGGCATCCTCATCTGTGGCACCGGTGTCGGGATTAGCCTGGCTGCCAACAAGGTCGAGGGCGTACGCGCCGTCGTGTGCTCCGAGCCCTTCAGCGCCAAGCTCTCCCGCATGCACAACAACACCAACGTGCTCGCCTTTGGTGCCCGTGTCGTGGGCTCCGAGCTCGCTAAGATGATCGTCGACGAGTGGCTCGACGCCGAGTTTGAGGGCGGCCGTCACGAGCGTCGCGTTAACCTCCTCAACGAGATCGATCACACGCGCGGCCTCAAGGTCGTCGACGAGGCCTAAACCACTCAGTGCCACAAGCTAACAGCAGGGGCCCGCTCGGAACTCATGACCGAGCGGGCCCCTTCATAGATTTTGGAATAAAAGGGCGCCGCGGATGGAGTTCCGCGGCGCCCAAGCCACACGCTAACAGCTTTAAGGAGTCAAAGCTGGTTTAGCCAAAGAAGCGCTTGATCTCAATCTCGGCGTTCTCCAGGCAGTCGGAGCCGTGGATCACGTTGGCGTTGACATCGACGGCAAAGTCGCCGCGGATGGTACCAGGAGCAGCGTCAAGCGGATTAGTAGCGCCCATGAGGGTGCGCATCTTAGCAACAGCGGAGAGACCGGAAACGACCATCTTGACGACCGGACCGCTCGTCATAAAGTCGCAGAGACCGCCAAAGAAGGGCTTGTCGGCCAGATGGGCGTAGTGCTCCTCGACGGTAGCGCGCTCGAGCGTGGTCATCTCCATGCGCTCGATGACAAGGCCGCTGCGCTCAATGCGAGCAACGATCTCGCCGATCTTGCGGTCGCGCACGGCGTCGGGCTTAATCATGATGAAGGTCTTCTCGATAGCCATAAAAGTAGCCTTTCAAGTAGGTTCGCGCGTGCCCAAGTCCCATTCCGGCACCCGCCTGGACTGCATCGTAACAGAGTTTTAGCTGCAGTTAAACAAAAAGCTGTTTATTGAAACGTTGCAATTTATTAAAGCGCTCCATATGTGTCACTTCTGTTTCGAAGCCCGATTAGAGTACCATCCGACCGCCCATCAACCGCGCCGAACAGAGCAGGCGGTCGGTTGCCGCCCGCGAACGTATCCCCTTCACAACCTGCCCAAAGGTCCTACAGAAGTTCTCGACAAGCCCCTCCCCCATAGCAACAAAATACGGGCTCCCACATCAGCAGGCGCCCGTAAAGCGAAAACGATTTATCAATAAATGGACAATACGTCTTCAGCCAAACCTCTACTTTGCCCCGTGACCCATCTCGACGACCTTGGTTAGCGATCCAAACACACCTTCGTCGACCACGAGTTGCGCCTCGGCACGCTGCAGCTGCACGGCAACGGCGGCAGGGGCGGTGCCGCCCTCGGTCGTGCGCGCGGCGACAATCGACGGGATGTCGAGCGCCTCGGTAATGTCGTGCTCAAAGAGCGGGCTTGCCTCCTGGAACACCTCAAACGGCAGGTCCTCAAGATTGCAGCCGCGCTTCTCACACATCAGAACCAGATGCCCCACCACGGCATGTGCCTCGCGGAACGGCAGGCCACGCTTGGCCAGGTAATCGGCAACATCGGTAGCGGCAAGGTGCCCCACGCCGCACTCGCGCGCCATGGCATCCTCGTTGACGGTCCAAGTCGAAATCATTCCGGCCATAACCGACAGGCACTGCATGAGCGTATGCGCGGTATCGAGCGCGCCCTCCTTGTCCTCCTGCAAGTCCTTGTTATAAGCAAGCGGCAGGCCCTTCATGGTCACGAGCAGCTGCACCAGGTTGCCATAGACACGGCCGCTCTTGCCGCGAATAAGCTCGGCAAAGTCGGGATTCTTCTTCTGCGGCATGATGGACGAGCCGGTGGAGTAGGAGTCTGAAAGCGTGATAAAGCCAAATTCGGAGCTCGACCACAGCACGATCTCCTCGGAAAGACGCGACAGGTGCATGGCCATGACGGAGCCAGCGTAATGCAGATCGAGCAGGAAATCACGGTCGGAAACAGCATCGAGTGAGTTAGGAATCACGCCCGCAAAGCCAAGTTCGGCAGCCGTCATCTGGCGATCGAGCGGATAGCTCGTACCGGCAAGCGCGGCAGCACCCAGCGGGCAGTTGTCGGCGGCATCAAAGGCGGCCTTCAAGCGTGTAAAGTCGCGCGCGAACATCCAGGAATACGCCAGCAGATGATGCGACAGCAGCACGGGCTGAGCATGCTGCATATGCGTGTAACCCGGCAGAATCACCTTGTCGTACTTCTTAGCCGCATCCACCAGCACATGGCGCAGCTCAAGATTGGCCTCCATGAGCTCCTTGGCCAGCGCCTTGACGCCCAGGCGCGTGTCGGTCGCCACCTGGTCGTTGCGCGAACGTCCGGTATGCAAGCGCTTACCGGCCTCGCCGATGCGACGCGTCAGCTCGCTCTCGATGGACATATGAATGTCTTCGTCGTTGATGTCGAAGGTGAAGTTGCCGGCATCGATATCCTGTTCGATTCCGGTCAGGCCCTCGGCAATCGCCTGCTCGTCCTCGGCACTGATGATGCCCTGGGCCGCCAGCATTTTGGCATGCGCCTTAGAGCCTGCGATATCCTGCTTATAGAGATGTTTGTCGGCCGGCAGCGACGCGCCAAACTCCTGCGTGACCTCGGCCACGCCTGCCTCAAAACGACCGCCCCAAAGAGCCATGGGATCGTCCCCTTTCATCAAATACCAAACGAAGCGCCCAAAGCAATGTGCCCTGTCGCTAAAGCGATTTACCAACCGCTAGTTTTACACATTCCCCACCGTGTGCGGTGCCATGTAGCTAATTTGCAAAGAAGTGACGCGCCATGCACTTGGCGCCCAACGTCTCCCTCCGGATGTTGCCCTGCGAACCATCGATCCAGGCTTTCAGGCTCATAGGGACATCCTCGACCTTTGCAGCATCGAACTCGGGCGCGAGGGCAAGTAAAGCATGCGCGATAGCATTGAACATAATGGATACTCCTCATATATATAGGCGCAGAGCCGCCAAATTGATAGAAGGAGCCCCGCCGGACAACCCCGGCGGGGCTCGGACTCAGCCGCAGACGCGGCATCATATATGCGGGCGGAACGTAGGGGCCACCGATGTTAAGAAGTGTCAGCAAGCATAACGAAAGGTAGGGACCCCGTGCGCCCGTTATGTATCACGCGGATGGGCCGCGCGGATACCAAGGGAAGGAGGCGCTAGGCCTGGGCGGCAGCAGAGCTGGGGCCCTGGACCTTTGCCCACGTCTTGAGCGACAGCGTATCGATCTCGATAAAGCCGGCGCTGGCCTTCTCGTCAAACGTGGTGTCGCGGTCGTAGGTAGCCAGACCGTAGTCGTAGAGGCTGAAGGGGCTCTTGCGGCCGACGACATGGCAGTTGCCCTTAAAGAACTTCAGACGAACAGTGCCGGTCACGAACTTCTGGGTATCGGCCATAAAGGCATCGAGCGCGTTTTTGAGCGGGCTGTACCACTGGCCGTTGTACACGGCGGTGGCCCAATCCTGCTCGAGCTTAATCTTGGTCTTGAGCAGGTCGCCCTCGACGCAAATGTCCTCGAGTGCCTTGTGGGCGGTGATGAGCGTCAGGGCTCCGGGAACCTCATAGCACTCGCGGCTCTTGAGGCCCACCAGACGGTCCTCAACCAGGTCGAGACGGCCAAAGCCGTTGTCGCCCGAAATCTTGTTGAGGGCGATGACGATCTCGGAGAGTTTCATCTTCTTGCCGTCGACGGCGACGGGCTTGCCGGCCTCAAACTCAATCTCGATATACGTCGGGGTATCGGGCGTGTCCTCGGGATTCTTGGTCATAATCCAGGCGTCGTCGAGTGGCTCATTCCAGGGATCCTCCAGGTGGCCGCACTCAATGGCACGACCCCACAGGTTGTCGTCGATGGAATAGGGGTTGTCGTTGGCACCCTCGGGAACCGGCACGTTGTGGGCGTGAGCATAGGCGACCTCATCGGGACGGCACTTCAGATCCCACTCGCGAACCGGGGCGATAACCTTAAGCTCGGGGTCGAGGGCCTTGACGGCAGCCTCAAAACGAACCTGGTCGTTACCCTTGCCGGTGCAGCCGTGGGCGACGTAGGTCGCGCCAAACTCGTGAGCGACCTCGACGAGCTTCTTGGCGAGCAGCGGGCGAGACAGGGCGGAGAGCAGCGGGTACTTGTTCTCGTACATGGAGTTTGCGGCGATGGCCTTAGTCAGGAACTCATCGGAGAACTCGTCGCGCAGGTCGAGCACCTGGCAATCGAGAACGCCCAGGTCGAGCGCCTTCTGCTTCTTGGCATCCAGGCCGGTCTCCTCCTGGCCCACGTTGCCGCAGACGCAAACGACATCGAGATTCTTCTCGTCCTGGAGCCACTTGACACATACGGATGTATCAAGACCACCGGAATATGCGAGAACGACTTTTTCCTTGCTCATGGCTGTTTCCTTTCGCCCTTGGTAGCTAATTAGAACATCGGTCAGTTGCAAGTCACTTTGAGGTCAAAAACCGTGCAATATCAGGTTAAATAGCAAAAATCAGCACATACATGCCCTAGAAACATGCAGCAATGTCGTGCTAAAACCCAACGACCTCAAAATGACTCTGTTGAGGCAATTCGCCCCATGCGGACAGAGACGATTGTTATCGTCGTCGGGAAATTGCGCGCTGGCGTCGGATGGCATTGTCTGCAGTGGTGATGATCTTTACGAACTGCATCTGCCTCTCCTTTCACCTATCGCCGGGCGCAATTCAAATATCGTAAACGGTACCTTTTACTCGGTAAGCGGTTGTTTTTCCGTCTCCGTTTTCGATGGTCGCTATATTACGCTAAAGTGCCCGCAGCACAAGCGACAAATTCAAATTTCTGAAAAGTTTTTTCATTACTTTGTGAAGCGTGGTGCAAATACGCACCATTCCTGCGAAAATACGCTCGACTACTAGTTGATGATTATAACGTCTGAAACAATCTCGAAACGAAAGGCGCATTTTTATGCAAACTTACGAATCGGACGCCAACATCGGCAACATTAAGATTCTCGCCGTCGATATGGACAAGACGCTGCTGACCGACGAGCGTGTGCTGCCCCAGGGTCTTGATGAGCGCCTGGACAAGCTCGCCGACGCCGGCATCGTATTCTGCCCCGCCAGCGGACGTCCCGCCCCCAAGCTCGAGGAGATGTTCGAGGGCATCAAAAACCGCCTTGCTTTTTGTCCCGACAACGGAGCGTGCGTGATCTATCGCGGCAGCTATATCTATAAGAGCAATATTGACGTGGAGCTGTATCAGCAGGTCTTGAGCCGTGCCTCGGAGGATCCTCGCGCTGTCCCCGTCCTGTGCTGCTTCGACGAGTTCTACGTGCTTGCCCGCGACCATCAATACCACGACGAGATCAGCGTCTACTACAACACAATCAACTACGTCGACAGCTTTGAGGGCATTGATTTCGAGTCCAACAAGATTTCGGTCTTCTTCCCCGGCTACGACGCCGAGCCCGCTTTCCGCGAGACCTATAGCCCCGAGTTCTCGGACAAGCTCTACGTCACCAACGCCGGGCGCGAGTGGATCGACTTTATGAACCTGGGCGTCGACAAGGGCGCCGGCGTCGCGCACCTGTGCGAACACCTGGGCATCGATATCGCCGACGCCGCCGCCGTGGGCGATACGTACAACGACATCCCCATGCTGGAGCGCGTCGGTCACAGCTTTATCGTGGACAATGCCGAGGAGCACATGAACGCGCACGCCAAGTGGCGCATTCCGAGCAACAACGACGGGGGCGTACTGACGCTCATCGACGCCATCTTGGCGGCTCGTTAACGTAGCTCATCGGACCTGGCCGGGCGAGGCGGGTAAGTTTTTCGCTCGGTCAGGTCCTGGGCTCGCTCGGAAAGCACATTAAGTGCTTTCCGGCTCGTGCGGAATCTACGAAAAACTTACCCGCCTCGCCCGGCCAGGTCCTGCGGTGACTTGCTTGCCGCCTGGATGGCGTCTTGGCGTCTAGATACTTGGCTGATTTTTTTGGAATGAAGGGGGCTCCTTGTTGGCAAGGAGCCCCCTTCTGGTTTTGGTTACTTTGGAATTGTGGATGCTTCCCTATTTAGCGTCGGCCCAGGTTATGCCGGTGCTGGCTTCGGCGATTAGGGGGACGCGGAGGTCTACTACGTGTTCCATGACGTCGCGGACCATGGTGGTTAGGCGCTCGACTTCGTCGACGGGGCACTCAAAGTCCAGTTCGTCGTGTACCTGCAAGATCATGTGGGCGGCAAAGCCTTCTTCTTCCAGGCGACGACTTACGCGGACCATGGCGATCTTGATGATGTCTGCTGCGGTGCCCTGCATGGGATGGTTCATGGCCGTGCGCTCGCCAAAGCCGCGGAGTTGCGGGTTTTTGGCCTTGAGCTCCGGAATATGACGACGGCGGCCGTACATGGTCTCGGCGTAGCCCGTCTGCTTGGCGCGTGCCACCACGTTGTCGAGGAACGTACGCACGCCCGGGTAGGCCTCGTAGTAGCGGTCGATCATGTCGCGCGCCTCGGCCATCGAGATATGCAGCGACTGCGACAGGCCGTAGGCCTGCTGGCCATACACGATGCCAAAGTTCACGGCCTTGGCGCGACTGCGCAGGTCGGGCGTTACCTCGGACACCGGCACACCAAACACGCGCGCCGCCGTCTCGGCATGGAAGTCCTCGCCCTCGTTAAAGGCGCGCACCAAGTGCTCGTCACCCGAGAGATGTGCCAGCAGACGCAGCTCGATCTGCGAGTAGTCCACCGCCAAAAAGACGCTTCCCTCGCCTGCCGAAAACGCCGTCTTGACGGTACGCCCCAGCTCCGAGCGCGTCGGAATGTTTTGCAGATTAGGGTCGCTCGAAGACAGACGCCCCGTCGCGGTGATGGTCTGGTTGTACGTGGTGTGCACACGACCGTCACCGCGGCGCAGCGGGCCCAACGTGTCCAGATAGGTTGACTTGATCTTGGACTTCTCGCGCCAGTCTAAGATCAAACGAACAATCTCGTGGTCACGGGCAAGATCACTCAGTACCTTGGCATTGGTCGAATAGTAACCGCGCTTGGTCTTTTTGAGACCCTTGGTCGGAAGGCCCATCACATCAAAGAGCACATGCGAAAGTTGCATGGGGCTGCCGATGTTAAAGGTCTCGTCACCGGCAAGGTCGCGAATGCTTCGTTCGGCCTCGGTGATCTGGGTCGCCAGACCCTCGGACAGACTGTGCAGGCGGTCGGGGTCCACGAGCATGCCCGCGCGCTCCATCTTGGCAAGTACCGGAACGAGCGGCATCTCGATGCCATCGAACACGTTGGCGGCGTTCTCACGGGCCATACACTCGCGCAACGGCGCCACGAGCGCCAGCGTCAGAGCCGCAGTACGGGCGGCAGGCGCCGGAGCGTCCTCACCAGCACCCTCTGCACCGCGCGCCGCAGGCAACGCCATCTGCAGATAGGTATCGGCCAGATATGCCTCATCGAACTCGGAGCGATCGGAATCCAGCAGATAGGCAGCGACCACGGTATCGAAGATACGCGTGGAATCGGCAGCGAGCGGATCCATGAGCTCGGGCTCAGAAGAATCGATGGGCGAAAGCTCGTGCAGCAGCGCTTTCGTATCCGGGCTCGCCACGCGGCCCTCCATAAACAGGCTCGCAAGCACGCCGGCGATCACACCGTGAGCGAAGTTGAAGCCCTCAACCTCAGCCGCCGCACAGCTGTCGCCCTCCTCGAGCGCGAACAGGCCCTTGGACGTCGCCAACCACAGCGTGCGCGTCAGCCCAAAGAGCGCGCCCTCTTCCTTGTCGTCGTCCACCACGGCGGCGACCCACTCGCCGGCATCAATCGCGCGGGAGACCTCAGCCGCAACGGCACCAAGCGCGTCGGCATCGCCGGCGGCTGCGCGAACCATAGCAGGTATCTCAAACACACTGGAGGCAGCAGCCCCGCCCTCGCCGCCGATCAGCGCCAAGAAACGGTTCTGCATGGCGGTGATACCAAGCGTACCCAGCGCCGCGGAAACCTCATCGGCAGAAAACGCCGGGAAGGACGTCGCCTCAAAGTCGAGCTCGACGGGCGCATCGGTGCGAATTGTCGCAACCTTGCGGCTCAGTAGTGCGTCATCGATGTGTGCACGCAGGTTCTCGCCCATCTTGCCCTTGACCTCATCGGCATGCGCGATGACTTCGTCCAGGCTACCGTACTTCGCAATGAGCGCACTCGCCTTTTTGGGACCGATGCCCGGTACACCGGGGATGTTGTCGGACGTATCGCCCTTTAGACCGTAAAAATCGGGCACGAGCGCCGGCGTAATGCCGTGATACAGGTCGTCCACGCTCTCGGGCGTCATAATCGCCACGTCGGACAGGCCCTTGCGGGTCGAGACCACGTTGACGTGCTCGGTCACGAGTTGATACATGTCGCGGTCGCCGGTCACCAGTAGCATGTCGCAGCCGGCCTCTTCACCCAGGCGCGCCATGGTTCCCAGGATGTCATCGCCTTCCCAGCCCTCGGACTGCAGAATCGGCACGTTGAGCGCGGCGAGCAGCTCCTTAATCATAGGGAACTGCGCATGCAGATCGGGGTCCATGGGCGGGCGTTGCGCCTTATACTGCGGCAGCATCTCCATGCGCACGCGCGGTTTACCCTTGTCAAACGCCACGACGACGCCGTCGGGGTTAAAGGCATCGATCATCTTGAGAAACATGTTCAGAAAGCCAAAGATCGCGTTGGTGGGGCGACCGTCCGGCGCGTTCATGGTCGGCGGCACGGCGTGGAAGGCGCGATGCATGAGCGAGTTGCCGTCGATAACGGCAAAGGTGCGGCGCTTGTCAGACATATTGAATACCTCGCTTTGGGCTGGGCACGGTTTGCTCACTCCAGTTTACACGCTCCCCGCCCCGCGGCCACCTCACATCAAGCTCCCCCGCCACCGTGAGCCCGCGCGTGATACGATGGCTCACGGTACATCAACCAGCACGATCGATCCGAAAGGAGCCTGCGTCATGGAGCGTCCCTGCGCATGGAAAAAGTACACGCCACAGCAAATCGAGGAGCTCGAGGAGCTTTGCCGCGGCTATAAGCAGTTTTTGAGTGAGAACAAGACCGAGCGCCTGTGCGTCAAGGCCGGCATCAAGATGGCCGAGGAGGCGGGATACGTCGACCTGGAGACCGTAATCGCCGCAGGCCGCGAGCTTAAGGCAGGCGACAAGGTGTATGCCGCTAACCACGGCAAGGACCTTATGCTCGTCAATCTGGGCACCGCCCCGCTCGAGCAGGGCTTTAACATCCTGGGCGCGCACGTGGACTCGCCGCGCCTGGACCTTAAGCAGAACCCCGCCTTCGAGGCCGGCGACATGGCTTATCTCGACACGCACTACTACGGCGGCGTCAAGAGCTACCACTGGGTAGCCTCCCCGCTCGCACTCGTGGGCGTCATCTGCAAAAAGGACGGTACCACCGTCGACATCAATATCGGCGACAAGGCGGACGATCCGGTCTTTACCATCTCCGACCTGCTGATCCATCTCTCGAGCGAGCAGATGTCTAAGCCTGCCAAAGACGCCGTCGACGCCGAGATCCTCGACGTGATCGTGGGCGGCCGTCCCGTCAAGTTCGATGAGGACGACAAGGACGCCCCCAAGGAGCCCGTCAAGCAGATGTTCCTGGATATCCTCAAGGAGCAGTACGACGTCGAGGAGGAGGACTTCCTCTCCGCCGAGATCGAGGTCGTGCCCGCCGGCCCCGCCCGCGACATGGGCCTCGACCGCTCCATGATTCTGGGCTATGGCCATGACGACCGCGTCTGTGCCTACCCCTCCATGCTCGCCCAGATCAACGTCACCAACGTGGAGCGCACGAGCATCACGCTCATCGTCGACAAGGAGGAGATCGGTTCCGTGGGTGCCACCGGCATGACGAGTCGCTTCTTCGAGAACACCGTCGCCGAGATCATGATGCTCGCCGGCGAGGACAGCCCGCTGGCTCTGCGCCGCGCGCTCGCCCGCAGCCGTATGCTCTCCTCCGACGTGTCCGCCGGCTTCGACCCGGGCTATGCCGGCAAGTTCGAGACCAAGAACGCCGCCTTCATGGGTCGCGGCCTGTGCTTTAACAAGTACACGGGCAGCCGCGGCAAGGGCGGCTCTAACGACGCCGACGCCGAGTATGTGGCCCTCGTCCGCGACATCATGGACGAGGCCGGCGTGGACTTCCAGACCTGCGAGCTCGGCCGCGTCAACGCTGGTGGCGGCGGCACCATCGCCTACATCATGGCCAAGTACGGCATGAACGTCATCGACTCCGGCGTTGCCGTCCTGTCCATGCACGCCCTGTGGGAGGTCGCCAACAAGGCCGACATCTACGAGGCATATCGCGGTTACAAGGCCTTCATCGAGCGAGCCTAACCAACCCTTCATCAGTTGCGGTGAAATACGGACTAAACTGGCCCATAAACAGCCAAAACAGACCGTATTCCACCGCAACTTTTTTGGCAGAGGAGAGCCCATGCTGCAGGTCATCATTTCGCCCGCCAAGCAGATGCGCGCGGCCCAAGATGCTTTTGAAGTCCTGGGCATCCCACCCTTTGTGCGCGAGACGGCTCGCCTCCACCGCGCACTGCTAGATATCGAGCGGAATGAAGGCAGCGGCGGCCTGCAGGCGCTGTGGAACGTGAGTGACAAACTGCTGGGACCTTGCCTCAACACCCTGCATGAGTTCGGGCCCATCCTGAAAAGCGGCGATCTCGACAATCCCGCACTCGCCCGTCACCTCTCCCCTGCCGCCATGTCCTATCACGGCATTCAATACCAGAGCATGGCACCCGAGGTGATGGATTCCGCGCAGCTCGCATGGCTGCAAGACCATCTGTGGATCCTCTCCGGCCTCTACGGGTGCGTTCGTCCCTTTCATGCCGTCGAACCGTATCGGCTGGAGATGGGCGCGAAGCTTGTCGTCGACGGTGCCCGAGACCTCTACGCATTTTGGAGCGATAAGCTCGCGCGGGCTATCGCCCCGGCAGGTTCAAACACCACGATCGTCAACCTCGCCAGCGTAGAGTATGCCAAAGCCGTTCTGCCCCACCTCGCGGGCGACGCCACAGCCGTCACGTGCCTCTTTGGCGAGGGTATCCGCAACGGGAAGCCCATCCAACGGTCGACCGCCAGCAAAAAGGCGCGCGGCTCCATGGTGCGGTGGATGGCAGAAAACAAGCTCGAGGATGCAAGCGAACTTACCGCATTCAACATCGGCTATCGCCACGTCCCCGAGCTCTCATACCTAGGCACCCTCATGTTCATCAACGAACAGATGCTCTAGAGCCGGCACCCAACACTGACCCGCTCAGCCTTCTCTATATAACTTGCGGTGGAATAATTCCTATTTGAGCCTTTTTCGCACAATCAGGAACTATTCCACCGCAACTTTTATGAATTGGCTGCTAGGCTCGACACCTATTCTGCTAGACCGTCGGCCTTTGCAATCCCGTTTGTCGAACCGTCCTGATAGACAATCTTGACGTGCTCGACCTCGGACACCGCAACACCCGACGGGGGCTCCAGGCGCCATTCCGTCAGCGCGATATCCATCGTCGTGGGCACATCCCCTTGATCTTTGAGCTTCACCGTCAACGTTTTGAACGTCGCATCATACGTCACGCGTTCGATTTCCTCACCAGGAATAGACCCACCACTCAGCTGCAACTGCACAAACTCATCGCACGGGTACCAATAATCGCCCGGAACGGCGAGCGTATTGGCATTACCGCCAGTACTCCTCACCGTCATAATCGGTAGGCTATCATCAGCCTCGAACTCCCATGCAGCGCCGCCGCGACCACCAAACGTCCAGATACAAAAGGCAATCACCAGCACGGCAAGCACCGCAAAACCAATCGCGACAAGGCCATGGTGCGCACGGCTTTCCTCGGCCGATACATCCCATTGCGTCTCTCGATATAGATGCTTGTCTTCCATGTTCGCCTCCTCACAGGCACGCTCGTTAGGCCAATCGTACCCATTCGAGCTATACTTGAGCCCATTACATAAACGGGGGGCTTGCAGGACAAGACGGCAGGCTGAGATTGGGCGCGCCCGCCCTGACCCGCAAACCTGATATGGGTAATGCCAACGAAGGGAGCCGTGCCAATGAGCACACAGACCGAGCCCAAGCTCGTCACGCAAATCGACTTCGCCCGCGCCGGGCAGATCACACCGCAGATGAAGGAGGTCGCCGAGCGCGAGCATCGCGACCCCGAGTACATCCGCGAGCGCGTGGCCGACGGCCGCATCGCCATTCCTGCCAACATCGTGCACATCAAAAAAGGCATGCGCGCCTTTGGCGTCGGTGAGGGCCTGTCCACCAAGGTCAACGTGAACTTGGGCATCTCGGGCGACAAGGCCGATGCCGCCGAGGAATGGAAGAAGGTCAAGATCGCCGAGGACTTTGGCGCCGACGCCATCATGGACCTCTCCAACTCGGGCAAGACGCGCCAGTTCCGCCAGCAGCTCATCGACGAGACGCCGCTCATGGTAGGTACCGTCCCCATGTACGACGCCATCGGCTACATGGAAAAGCCGCTGGTCAAGCTTACCAAGGACGACCTGTTCGAGGTCGTGCGCGCGCACGCCGAGGACGGCGTGGACTTTATGACCATCCACTGCGGCATCAACAAGTCGGTCACAAAGACCTTTAAGGAGACCGGCCGCCTCATGAACATCGTGAGCCGCGGCGGCTCGCTGCTGTTTGGCTGGATGGAGGTCACCGGTAACGAGAACCCGTTCTATGAGTTCTACGACGAGCTGCTCGAAATCTGCCACGAGTACGACGTGACGATTTCGCTCGGCGACTCCTGTCGCCCGGGCTGCCTCTACGACTCCAACGACGCCACCGAGACCGCCGAGATGATCGAGCTGGGCAAGCTGTGCAAGCGCGCATGGGCCGCCGGCGTCCAGGTTATGGTCGAGGGTCCGGGCCACATGGCGCTCGACGAGATCGCCGCCAACATGAAACTGCAGAAGCGCCTGTGCCACAACGCCCCGTTCTATGTGCTCGGGCCGCTGGTGACCGATATCGGCGTGGGCTACGACCACATCACCGCTGCCATCGGCGGCGCTATCTCCGCCAGCTCCGGCGCCGACTTCCTGTGCTACGTGACGCCGGCCGAGCACTTGTGCCTGCCCAACGCCCAGGACGTGCTCGACGGCCTCATGGCCACCAAGATTGCCGCACACGCCGCCGACATCGCCAAAAAGGTGCCCCACGCCCGCGACATGGACGACAAGATGGGCCAGGCACGCCGCAAGCTCGACTGGGACGCCATGTGGAAGTGCGCGCTCGACCCGGTTACGGGCAAGAAGCGCTACGAGGAGTCCCCCGCCGCCACCGAGGGCACTTGCACCATGTGTGGCAAGATGTGCGCCGTCCGCACCGTCAACAAGATCTTCGAGGGCACCACGATCGACCTCGGCATGGAGGACTAACCCTGTCGCCGCGGCCGCTTCTGGCGGCGAGCTGGTGCCTGTCAATTGTTGACTTGTGAACATTTACTTACACTTGCGTAGAGATTGCATCGCCCGCCCGGGTTCGGCATAGAGTCGGCCCGGGCATCTTTATAATGCTGGCTTAAAGACCCATTTGATTCCGACCGAACAAGGGAGCGAACATGGATCGTAGTAAGGTACCTGCCGTCCTGTCCATCGCGGGATCCGATTCCAGCGGTGGCGCCGGCATTCAGGCCGACATCAAGACCATCACGGCGCACCGCCTGTATGCCGAGACGGCCATCACCGCCATCACAGCGCAAAACACCCTGGGCGTTACCGCCGTGCAGGATATCTCGCCAGATATCGTAGCCGCGCAAATTGACGCCGTTTTTGACGATATCCGCCCCAGCGCCGTCAAGATCGGCATGGTTTCTTCTGTCGAGATTATCGAAGTCATCGCCGACCGCTTGAGCGCCTGGAACGCAACGAACGTGGTCGTCGACCCCGTCATGGTCGCCACCTCGGGCGCGCGGCTGATTGCCGAAGATGCCGCCGAGGCGCTCACCCGCCGCCTGTTCCCGCTAGCGACGGTTATCACGCCCAATATTCCCGAGGCCATGGCACTGCTCGACTATGAGGTCGACTCCGAGCGCACGCAGCAAAATGCTGCCATGCTCCTCACCCGCCGCTTTGGTTGCGCATCCCTCGTTAAGGGTGGGCATCTTGTCAACGAGGCCAACGATGTACTGGCCGAACCCGCGCCACTCGATGACGAGGGCAACCATCTGGGAGATCCACTCACCACGTGGTTCCGCCACAAGCGCATCGAGACCGACAACACGCACGGCACCGGATGCACGCTCTCGTCCGCCATCGCCTGCGCGCTGGCTCAGGGCATGGATCTTGCCGACGCCGTCAACGCCGGCAAGGCCTACCTAACCGGCGCTCTGGCCGCCGGCTTTGACATGGGCAAAGGCTCCGGCCCCGTCAACCACATGTGGCAGTATTAAGATTCGCAGTCCAAAGCCACCGCAAAGGGGACAGGCACCTTTGCGGTGGTTCCCACAAACATCTCGATCTGTAACAGTTAGAGTCCATTTTTCGGCCCACCTGTTACAAATCGAGACATCCAAATTCCATTGAGAAGATAATCTCGATGTGTAACATTAACTCGGCAAAATCGACCCTAGATGTTACAGATCGAGACAAACGACCGATATCGACCTAAAATAATCTCAATCTGTAACATCTAGCCCGTTTTCGGCCTTACAACTGTTACAGATCAAGACAAATCAACGAAACAAGCCACCGCAAGGAGAACTATTGTGGTGGTTTGGGGCCGTGCTACTCACCGAGCATCTCTTGGAGCTTGGCTGCCACGGCGTGACCCAGGCTCTCATGGCTTTCGGGCATCATGTGCAGATAATCGATATCGCCCGGCTCGGCAAACTCCGCTGCATTCAAAAAGTCGCAGCCAAACTGCTCGGCTACGTGCGCATAGTATTCAGCAAAATGCTCCGAGGCCTCGACGGAACGCTCGTCAAAATCGGTCATATATACATCGGCGATTTGCGGCTTGATCTTGATAGGCGCCATCAGCAGAATACGCGGGCAGGGCGCGGCATTGGTCCAGGGAAATGCGCGCACCGCGCGAATCAGTGCCATGGTGCCACGGGCAATATCGGAGGCCGTCACACCAAAGACCGTCTTGCAATCGTTGGTTCCCAGCATAATAACGATCGCATCCAGCGGCTTATGGGCCTCGAGCAGCATCGGCAGTGCGCGGATGCCGTTAAGATTGGTGTTCAGATGGCACATGTCGTCGCGTACCGTCGTGCGGCCGTTGAGGCCTTCTTCAATTACATGCCAGCCCTCGCCTAAGTCACGTTGGGCCACGCCGCACCAGCGCACATCCTGCGCATAGCGCACCGCGGTGCCGTCGCGCATGCCCGCCGGATCGTAACCATAGGTGTTGCTGTCGCCAAAGCATAGAACGTTTTTCATCGTAAGCCCCTCGCTCAGTAAAAAACCGACGGAAGCAGCCTCTCCCGCCGGCTCGACCCATCTGTCAGCACGTGCCGATTACAGGTACTTGCGCCAGTCGTCCTCGTCCTCATCATCCTCGGTAGCAGCCTGGATCTGCTCGGCGGCGCGAGCTGCCGCAGCGCGAGCGGCAACCTGGGCATAGGACTCCTCGTTGCGCTCGGGGAAGTTTGCCAGCACGTGCTCGAACTTGGCAAAATCCTCATCCCAGCGCGTAGAAGGCACGGCAAAGAAGACTTGCTTGACCTTAAAGTCGCCCGACGCGAGCTCCTTGCGGAAGAGCTCGGCCACGGCCTCTGCGTCAAAGCCGTTGTTGTCGCAGCCCCAAGCGCCCAGCACGAGCTTCTCGCGACCCAGCTCGTCGCAGATGGCAAGCACAAAGCGAATGCGGTCGCGCAGGGCATCCAGCAGAGCATCGTCGCTCACGCGATACTCCTGGCGGGCGCGCTTAACGTTGGGCGCGGCGGCCACGATCACGTCGGCGTATGCATGCACGTGGTTGCGGTCGAAGCGCACCGCAGGCACCACCAGCGCACGGTTTCGGTAAAGCTCGCAGTTGATGTTGCGGCGACGGTTCTCGCCGTACCATTTGCGCTGCTTATCGAGAACGTTGTACAGATACGAATCGGCGCACAGCGTGGCCTCCTGGCCCAGATAACCCTGAATATAGCCACCGCCCGGATTGGTGAACGAGGCAAAGGCGAGCACGGCCATGTCGCAGAACTGCGCATAGCCACGACCGTTGTCCAAGATGGCCTGCGTGGTGGAGGCATCGAGCACGGTGACCTCGGGCAGAACCGGAGCAGGCTCCTCAGCAGGCGCGGACTCAGCTTCGGCGATTTCCTCGGCAGGCTCCTCGACGGGCTCGAGCGCTGCCTCGACCTCGGCAGCCTCCGCGCCCTCGACGTCCTCGGCAACCTGTTCTTCGGTGGCCACAGCACTCTGAACCTTGGCCTTCATCGCCGAGACAAAGCCGGCAGGCATACCGTCAAACTCGCGAACACCGGCAAGCGAACGCTCGATATCCTTGGCGCACGCTTCGGACACAGTTGCCACGTGACGCTCGGCGGCCTTGGCACGGGCCTCGCGCTTGGGATTGGGCTGACCCGCTCGGTTGGACCTGCGGTTACGGTTCCTGTTGTCGACGTCTGCCATAAGTGGTCACCTTTCTCGGTCTCTGCCGCTATCGGCTTTTCCCATCCATGATACCCCGCCGCGTACAAAAAAGACGGCCCCGAAGGACCGCCTTTCGCATCGATTTGCACGCACGGCAAGCACCGCCGCAATTCGCCACTAGTCGCGACGGCCGAGGATGTTCAAAATGCGCAAAAACACGTTGATAATATCCACGAACAGGTTAGAGGCCATAAGCACGGCATTGGGCAGTGTGGGCGGCACCGTCGTGGCAACATAGGTGTCATAGCCAATAAACCCGGCGAACACCACGATCACGATCAGGTCGGTGATGGTCTGCGAGACGCCCATGAACATCAGCACGATCTCAACCAGAATAGTTGCGAGCAGAATGCCAAAACCGATGCCATATACGCGCTGGAAAAACTTGGGGAACGTCACGCCCAAGGCGCCAAAGACAAAGGTGATGGCGGCCGTGGCGATAAAGGCAGTGTTGATGGTGGGCAGGTCGTAGTTGGCAAGGCCAAACGACGCGGTCAGGCCAAAGGTACTCGCAAAGATTACGTAGCCCACAAGGGACAGGCCCACGGACTGCTTGCTGGCGGCGGCCGACATCATGACCATGCCGACGATGGTCAAAATAAACGAGCCAAAGACCAGCGGCAAAGCGGCGCCGCTCATCATCATGCGCGCAAACGACATGGTGCTCGTAAAGTAGGCGCCGGCGCCCATGGCGCAAAAGCCCAAGAAGATCAGGGCAGACATGGCGAGATTGTACGCGCGCGGCGACATCTCCTTGGCGCGGCTTGCGCCGCTCTCGACGGGGCCGTTCTGATAGCCCTGGATATCGTTCATAGGTTCGTCCTTTCAAAAAGCGCACGACAGCGCCGTAGGTGACAAGATTCCTGCCATTGTACCCGAATGCCGCACGTCCTTACCTACGGCGCTCGCCCTCAAGCGTACGATCAAAGGCCCAGACCCACCAACGCATCACGTGTGCCTGCGAGCCGTCTGCCCGCTCGCGCGTCTGGTCCTCCAGATACAACTCGGTCGCGTGCCCGCCAAAACGCACCTTATATGTTGCCGTACGGATGCCGTAGACCATCAGGCCAAACCCGGTGGTCGAGATAATTTCGTCGATCGTAAAACAACGGCCGTCGACCCAGCAGACGGTGACCGGCACGACCTGTCCGCCCGCGAGGATGCGGGCCACGACGTCCACATACTGCTTGTGCACGCGCCGAGTTTTGCCGTCTGTCTGTCGATATTCCATGCCTCCTATTATCGAACGCATGTTTGTATGTTGTAAAGCGAACAGACTGTGGTTTTGGAGTGTCGTAGTAATCGCACGTGTCCGCATGGCGTGTTAGCAAAAAGAACACCCGCGGTCAACAGGGCTAATATTCAATTTTAGTGCCAAAAAGTCCACTTCTCCCATCAGAACTCGGTAAAGAGACCCGCAGGAGGTGATACGATTTATCATGTTTTTGTAACGTGTCTGCAAACTTCGAGAAAGCCCATATATGGACGTAACGTTCTCAACCTTCCTCGGCCAAATTGTGTCGAACCCAGTCCTTGCCGTCACCGTGATCCTCGCGTTGGGTGCCATCTTCGTCAATGGATGGACCGACGCGCCCAACGCCATCGCGACCTGCGTCACTACGCGTTGCATGCCCGCCCGCGCCGCCATTCTCATGAGCGCCGCATTCAACTTCCTCGGCGTGCTCATCATGACGCACTTTAACGCGAGCGTCGCCAACACCATCTCACATATCGTCGACTTTGGCGGAAACAGCACCATGGCGCTCGCCTGCCTCTGCGCGGCGCTGTTCTCCATCGTCGTCTACGGCGCCACAGCGTCGCGTTTTGGCATCCCCACCTCGCAAAGCCACAGCCTTATCGCCGGCCTGACCGGTGCCGCCATCGCCCTCGGCGGTGCGAGCAGCGTCAACGTCCACGAGTGGATGAAGGTCATCTACGGCCTGGCGCTCTCCATCGGCCTGGGCTTTGTCATGGGCTGGGTCCTGTGCAAGCTCGTCTCGATTCTTTTCGCCGCCGCCAACAGGCGACGTGCCAATGTCTTCTTTAAATACGCTCAGATCGCGAGCGCTGCGGCCATGAGCTTTATGCACGGCGCGCAGGATGGACAGAAGTTCATCGGCGTGCTCTTTTTAGGCGTGGCCTTTGCCAGCGGCCAGACGAGCGTCGGCGATGCAGGCATCCCCATCTGGATTATGCTGCTGTGCTCGGCCACTATGGGTATCGGCACCAGCGTGGGCGGCGAGCGCATCATCAAGTCCGTCGGCCAGAGCATGGTCAAGCTCGAAAAGTATCAGGGCTTCTCCGCCGACCTGGCGGGCGCCGCAAACCTGCTGCTTGCCACCCTTACCGGCATCCCCGTGTCCTCCACACACATCAAGACCTGCGCCATCATGGGCGTCGGTGCCGTCAAGCGCCTCTCAGCCATCAACTTCGGCGTCGTCAAAGACATGATGTTCACCTGGTTCTTCACCTTCCCCGCCTGCGGACTCATCAGCTTTGTCATGGCCAAGCTGTTCATGATGTTCCTCTAGTCAAACCGAACGTCCATCCGGACCGCATTACTTCGCCCACCCGTCTTCGCCTCGAAAGGACCCACCCATGGCAAAGAAACCCGATTCGTTCTACTTTGATAACTACGTTGCCTGCGCCGACCTCGCCGTTCAGGCAGCCGAGCTGCTCACCAAGATTTTTGAGAACTTTGACCCCGCGCAGATCCACGACATGCTCGATAAGATGCATGCGATTGAGCATGCGGCAGACAAGAAGCACCACGAGCTCGAAGACGCCTTGCTCACCGCCTTTATCACCCCGCTCGAGCGCGAGGATCTGGATCTGATGAGCTGCTCACTCGACACCGTGCTCGACCGCATCGAGGGCGTCGTGCAGCGCGTCTACTTCACCAACATCCAGAGCATCCATCCCGACGCCATCGTCATCGCTCACAAGGTGACTGACGCCTGCCGCGCCATGAAAGACCTGATGGTCGAGCTGCCCAACTACCGCAAGTCCAAGACCCTGCGCGAACTCGTCATCCAGATCAACACCATCGAGTCCGAAGCCGACGAGC
>NZ_CYYP01000006.1:0-34258 GCF_001405375.1 Collinsella aerofaciens | reverse complement strand
GGCTGATTGCTGCTTTGGATACTGTTTGGGTTACTTTGGGTTTGTTTGATTTTAAATTGTTGGAGGGCTTGTATGTCGTATATGGATCTGGCTCGGGGTCGATATTCTTGTCGTGAGTTTGAGGATCGTTCTGTTGAGCAAGCTGTGGTGGATGCCATTGTTGAGGCTGGGCGGATTGCTCCTTCTGCTTGTAATAATCATCCAACCCGTGTGATGGTGTTGGATACGCCTGAGCTTCTGGAGAAGGCTGCTGTTTGTCAGCCTCGGTTTGCTCGTGATGGGTCTATCTTTGGCGCTCCGCTTATCTTCCTTATTTGCAGCGTTACCGATGATGCTTGGGTGCGCCCGTATGATCAGATGAATTCCAGCGAAATCGATACATCCATCGTTTGCGATCAGATGATGATGGAGGCCACCGAGCAGGGCCTGGGAACGTGCTGGGTATGCCATTTTAAGCCAGAGGTGGCACAGGAGCAGTTCAATCTGCCCAAGGGCGTTTATCCCTATCACATGCTTGTCTGTGGCTATCCTGCCGACCACATCGCCGACCCCGAGCATCGCGAGGCCCGTACCATTCCCCTCCCCAACTTCCTCCTCAAGTAGTTTTTTGGCACATGCCCTAAAACCTACCTTTTACCGCTCACCCATTCGCCGAGTTCTGCGCCACAATGTGCAGGGCTCGGTTTTTTATGTTGCGCGCCCCTGCACAGTCATAAAAAAGGACCCGCAAGCTGCGGGTCCTTTCTAGGCACTAAATTGTAGGCCGAATGTTAGTCCAGGTCGTCGGCAGCAAAGTTGTCGATCGGGGCGAAGGGATCGGCCACGGGGACAACCGGGTCAGCGACGGGCAGCGGCTCGGCGGGAACAGTCACTGCAGGAGAAGCGGCAGAACCGACCGGCGTGGAGGCCATCAGATCGGCCGGGAAGGAATTCTGGGCATCGTCCATGAAGTGCTGGATGAGCTTGAGATACTCTGCCTTGAACTCCTCACGGGAAGCCTTGAGACGATCGATCTCCTCGAGCTCGGCCTGCTTCTCGGTCAGAGCCTGGCGGATAACCTCGCGGGCCTTGGCGTCAGCCTCGTTGCGGATACGCTCAGCGTTCTCGTTGGCATCGTTGACGATGGTCTCAGCGGTCTGCTGGGCAGCGATCAGGGCAGCGGAAATCTGGCGCTCCTGAGCGGAGAAGTCAGGGGCGGGAGCAGCCACGGGGGCGGCAGGAACGGCCTGGGCGGTGGCATCCTGAGCTTGGGCAAGCTGAGCCTGCGCATCGGCAAGCTGCTGCTCGGTAGCAGTCAGACGACCCTTAAGGTCGACGATCTTAGCGAGCATAGCGTCAACCTCGGAGGACAGCGTCTCCAAGAAGACGTCGACCTCAGCAGGATCGTAGCCACGCTTGGCCTCAGAGAAAGTCTGAGCCTGGATGTCTGCAGGGGTAATAGCCATAACAAGTCTCCTTTTTCATCGCCTCGGCGCTACACGCCCGACGTAAGTTACTAAGTCAGTTCTACACGAGTATACCTATAAGAAGCTGCAGAACCAGCCTCTGCACCAACTGCAACGCAATAATCGCAACGACCGGCGAAAAATCGATACCGCCCATCGGCGGGATGAAACGACGGAACAGGTTGAGCCACGGACCGCACACGCTATCAAGCACCGCGGCAATATCCTGAAGCAAACCACCCTGCTTCATGGGAATCCACGTCATAAAGCAGTAGACGACAATGAGCGTGGAATAGAAGTTGAACAGCGTGTTGACCAGCTGGACGATAGTGTAGATGTTGATGGGAATCTCCTCGTCTTGTCTTTACTTAAGGTAGCCGTCGGCACGAAGCTTCTTGAGATCGGAATCTTTGACCTCGCAACCGGCGGGCAGCACCATGAACACGCGGTCGCCCACCTCCTTGACCGTGGCACCCAGACCGCAGGCAAAGCCGTAAGAGAAGTCCAAGACGCGCTTGGCAACTTCGGTGCGTACGCCCACAAAAATCAGTGCGACAGGCTGCTTGGTGCGAACGCGGCGCACCACGGTCTCCACGTCGTCATAGCTCTCGGGGCGCAGGACATAGGCCGGCAGCTGCGGCGTGGCGTTGATGATATTGCTCGCATAGGCCGAGGCATCGCTCGGTGCAGGCGCGGGTGCAGCGGCGGCACGGGCGCGGGTATTCTCGGCGTAGCTCGACGGCGTGTCATAGGCACCAGGACGATAACCGCTCGCAACACTGTCCTGCGAGCGCGAAGGCGGGTTATACGTCGTGGCATGGCGGGAGTCATCGCCGACCAGCTGACCGGAGCGCGTATACACGGCAACCGACTCAGCTTCACCGCGGCGCGTCTGGCCAAGCAGGCCGTTGCTCGGCTCGTCTTGGGTGTAGAAGCCCTCGCCCGAAGCACCGCTGTAGCCGTTGCCCTGATAGCCATCGTCGTAGCCGTCATCGTAGCCGTAGTCGTCGTCCTGGCCATAACCCTGGTCGTAACCCTGCTGGCCGCCCAGGTGCATCTTATTTTTAATCTCGTCAAGGAAGCCCATGGTTGTGTCCTCTCGCGGTTTAGTGCAGGCGCCCCGATAATCAGTGCGCACTTCAGAGCCTTATTTTACTGCAAACTCCGGGCTAAATACTACCCTGCCCAGGCGAACGAGCGTAGAGCCCTCCTCAAGGGCAGGCTCAAAGTCCTCGCTCATGCCGCAGGAAAGCTCAGGCAGGTTCAAATCGGGATGCGCCGCCTCCAGCTCATCCCTCAGCTCACGAAGCCCCGCAAAGGTGCGGCGTGCCACATCCTTATTCCCCCGGGGCGCCATAGTCATAAGCCCCTGCACGCAAATTCCCTCAAGTTCCGCAAGCTCACCCGCGGCGGCGCGAATCTCATCGGGCGAAAAGCCCCCCTTCGACTCCTCACCACTCACATTGACCTCAATGAGCACACGCTGGGGGCCGGCGAGCTCGCCTGCCTCAATCTTGCGGACAGCACGGCTCGAGATCGCCTGCGCCAGATGCAGCGAACCCACCGAGTGAATCAGCTCGGCTGAGCCCAGCACCGCATTGATCTTATTGGTCTGCAGGTTGCCGATCATATCGAAGCGCACTTCGGGCAGCTCCGGATGCTCCGCCAGACCCGTGAGCTTGCGAACCAGCTCCTGAGGGCGGTTCTCGGCAAAATGGCGATACCCCGCCTGGATGGCGGCAACGGTCTCATCGACACCAACGGTCTTGGACACGGCAATGAGGCGTGCGGCGTCGTGGGGGCGGCCCGCGCGATCGAGCGCCGCATAAAAACGTTCCAGAATCTGCTCGCGGCGAGCGCGCATCAAGTTCAAATAATTATCCATTGCCAATCGCCTCCGCTGACAGCCAAACAAGTAGTCCCATGCTAACGCAAGAGCGCGGCCCCGCATGTGCAAGGCCGCGCTCACTTAGGTATTTACAATCTTTCGACGAACGGGGTTACTTACTCCTCGTCGTCCTCGCCATCGTCCTCGTCCTCAAGATGATCGAGCAGGTAGCGAAGACCCTCGCTGACCTCGTTAGCGGGCACCTTGGCAACGTAGCGTGCATCGACGGCGGGCCTCATGATAACACCCTCGCCCGAAGGCACGCGCATGCTCTCGAGCTCATCCTCATCAGTGCAGGCGATATCACCGGCAGTCATACGCTGTCCGGTCAACAGGAAGGTCAGACGGCAGGCGGCATCGATGGAAATCGAGGCGATGCGATCGAGATAGCGCGATACCATGATGGCGCGGCGCAGGTCGTCATAGTTGCTGTCGTCGTCCATAAAATCGCCCGTGTCCATGCGGTTAAAGGTGCGGAAGAACTTCTCGTAGGCGGCGTGCACTGGCTCGTCCTCGACGGCCAAGTTGCAGATGATGGACATGTCGTTGGTGACGAGCGCAGAAAGCGAAGAGCCCAGCACCTGGTAGACGGCCTCAGCCTCGGCCTCGACCGTGCCGACAAGCTCCTTGGGCAGCGAGATGTCGGCCTTGATCATATGACGCGTGGCGCGGCAAATCTGGCGAACCTTATCGGTCATGCGCTGCAGGTTAAAGTCGACGTAGATGATCGTCTGCAGCAAGCGGAAGTCGGAGGCGACCGGTGACTGCGTGGCAATCAGGTTGTAGCAGACGGCCTCCAGGTTGGCGCAGCGTGCGTCAACCGAAAGCGTGCGCTTCTTGGTCTTGGTGGCGAGCTTGCGGTCGTCGGTCACATAGGCCTTCACGGCATCGTGGAGGGCCAGATCGACGGCCTCGTAGATGCTCAGCATCTCGTGACGGGCCTCGATGAGCTGACGGGAAAACAGTTTGCGCATGGTTCACTCCAATCAGTTGGGTGCGGTCATGCCGCCCGCACAGTGAATACGCACCGGACCAGATCCGATCGGCTTGGGACTAGTCGCACCGATCAGCCAAAGCGGCCGGTGATATAGTCTTCCGTCCGCGAGTCCACCGGGCTAGTGAAGATCGCGTCGGTTTGACCATACTCGATGAGCGTGGCGGGCTCGCCGGCAACTTCCTGCAAGAAGAATGCGGTGTAGTCGCTAATGCGAGCTGCCTGCTGCATTGAATGCGTGACGATGATGATCGTCATCTCGGGCGCCAGCTCGGCCATCAGATCCTCGACCTTAGAGACGGACGTGGGGTCGATGGCGGAGCAGGGCTCGTCCATCAGAAGGACATCGGGTTGCACCGCAAGCACGCGCGCGATGCACAGACGCTGCTGCTGACCGCCCGAGAGCGCCAAACCATCCTTGTTGAGCTGATTGGATACCTCTTTCCAGAGGTTGGCGCGCTTAAGCGATTCTTCCACGATGTCATCGAGGTCACTTTTGCTAGTCACGCCCTGCAGACGAGGGCCAAAAGCGACATTCTCGTAGATGGATTTGGGAAACGGATTGGGCTGCTGAAAGATCATGCCCACGCGGCGACGGAGGTCGACCGGGTCGACACCCTCGGCATAGATATCGTTGCCGTCGAGCGTCATGGTGCCCTCGACGCGCGTACCCTCGATCAGGTCATTCATGCGGTTGATGCAGCGCAAAAACGTCGACTTGCCGCAGCCCGAAGGGCCAATGAAGGAGGTGATGGCGTTTTTGGCGATGTTGAGGTCAAGCCCCGTCAGCGCATGAAAGTCACCGTACCAAAAGTTGAAATCCTTGGCCGTAATGGCCGCTTGCTCCAACGCGGGAGCGGACTGATAAACGGACATGGGACTCCTTAACTAGCGACGCTTACGCGACAGGAAGCGCGCAAACAGGTTGAAGGCCAAAATGATCACCATCAGCAAGAGCGCGGTGCCGTAGGCTGCGTTCATGTTGATGCCGTCGTTGGCAAGCAGGTACAGGTGAACGGTCATGGGGCGGCCGGAATCGAGCGGCGAAATAGGCAGGTTGATGGCCTGGCCCATGGTGTAGAGCACCACCGCGGTCTCGCCAATGGCACGGCCGATGGCGAGGACGATGCCCGTGGCAATACGGCCAAAGGCAGAAGGAAGCACGATCTTGGAGACAACCTGCCACTTGGTGGCGCCCAGGCCGTACGCGCCCCAACGGATATAGCGCGGAACGGCGCGAATGGCCTCTTCGGTGGTGCGCATGACGATGGGGAGCATTAAGAGCGCGAGTGCCAGAGCGGCAGAGACCATCGAAAGGCCCAGGCCCATAGCCTCGACAAACAAGGCGTAGCCAAACAGGCCCATAACGATGGAGGGCACCGAGGCCAAAGCGTCAGCAGCGTAGCGAATGAGCTCGACGACCTTGCCCTGCTTGGCGTACTCGGCCAGATAGACGGCTGCCAGCACAGCGATCGGCGTGCAGACAAGCATGGCGAGCGCCGTCACGTAGACGGTCGAGACGATCGTGGGCCAAATTCCGCCCTCGGCGTTGACGCCCTGGGGCCAACCGAAGATAAAGTCGAGCGAGATGTGTGGCAGGCCGTTGATGACCACGTAGGCGATGATAGCGACCAGCACCAGCGTGGTGATGTAGGCAGCGGCACGAAACACGCCAAGCATGATCTTGTTGGACAGGTCCTTGTTGATGCGGCCCTTCTTGCCGTGGGAAAGGGCACGCTTGATGCGCTCGCGCGACGAGGTCGTATCGACCGTCGTGTCAACGGAATCGGACATAGCCTACCCCCTCTTCTTCTTGGAAATCAGACGGACGATGCCCACCAGCGTGGCGGAGATGATAAACAGGACCACACCCATGCCGAACAGCGCCGAGCGGTGCAGACCCGAGGAATAGCTCATGTCGAGCGCAATCTGGCTCGTGAGCGTCGAGATGGGGCTCGCAATGCTGTCGGGAATAACCGGGGCGTTACCTACGACCATGAGCACGGCCATGGTCTCGCCGATGGCACGGCCCATACCCAGCACGATGGCATCAACGATACCCAGCTTCGCGGCAGGTAGCACGACCTTATAGATGGTCTGCCACTTGGTGGCGCCCATGGCATACGATGCCTCGCGAATGCCCATGGGAATGGAATTGAGAGCATCGATGGTGAGCGTGGTGATGGTAGGGACGATCATGATGGCGAGCACAAACCACGCCGTCAGCGCACCAAAACCAAGGCCGCCGGTCAGTTGTGCGATAAACGGGCGGATGATGATCATGCCGAAAAAGCCGTAGATGATAGAAGGGATGCCGGCCAGCAGGTCGACGGCAGGGCTGATGAGCTTGCGCACGCGCTTGCTGGCAATCTCGACCAGGTAAACGGCTGTACCCACGCCCAGCGGCACGCCCATGGCGAGCGCACCGACGGTCACCAGACCCGAGCCGGCAAGCAGCGACAAGATTCCGTAGTGGCCCTCGGAAGGCGCCCACGTAAAGCTAAAGAAGTCCGCCAGACCGATGTCAGTAAAGACGGGCAGCGCCGAGTACGTGGTAAAGACAAAAATCAGGATGACGGTGACGACCGCCAAGAACGCGCAGGCAAAGAAGATCCACTGCAGCGCCTTCTCCTTGATATAGGTGCTGCGCGATACGAGCGCCAGCTCGCGCTTCTTGGGCGTCTGAACATTCTGCTCAGTCTGGGAGTTTTCCTGTGCTTCCATGCTACTCACTCCCCTTCTCGTCGTTGGTGACGGGGATAAAGCCCGCCTCGCGAATCTGCTTGTCCATCTTTTCGGACGTCACATAGTCAATGTAATCCTGCGCCCGCTGCGAAGGCGCACCCTTCACAAAGAAGTAAAGGTCGCGCGAGATGGGATAGCCGCCACTCGCGACCGTCTTCTCGGACGCCTCAACATGATTGACCGAGACGGCCTTGACCGAGGTCTTGGCGTTGAGGCTATCGACGAAGCCCAGCGAAATGTAGCCGATGGCCCCACGCGAACGAGATACCACGTCGCGGACCTGGCCCGTACCCGAAAGAACAGCCGAGCGGCGATCGAACGGCGTGCCATCCATCACGATGGTACGGAAGGCCTCGCGCGTACCGGACGCCTCGTCTCGGTTGATGACCTGAATCCTCAGGTCCTCGCCGCCGACCTCTTTCCAATTGGTAATCTTGCCGGCGTAGATATCGCGGAGCTGCTCGGTCGAGAGGTTATCGACGGGATTGTCGTCGTTCACGATGACCGCAATACCGTCGTGGGCAATGACGATGGGAGTCAGGCCCAGATCCTGTTCGTCGGCATTGAGTCCACGGGAGGAGCTGGCGATATCGGCCGTGCCGGCGCTGACGGCCTCGATCCCAGCGGAAGAACCCAAACCGGAAACGAGCACGTCGATGCCGGTCTCCTCCTTAAAGCCCTCGGCCGCAATCTCGGCGATAGGAAGGCAGGTCGTGGAGCCGGCCACGGTAATGGAAGAGGTAGAAGATCCCGAAGAACAGGCGCACAGCGTAAGCGTAAACACAGCGGCGCTCAGGACCGATACGATCTTTCTCATAGCATCATGCCGATCGCAGCATGGCGCCCACAGGTGCCGTCCTCGTTACGGTAGGAATAAAAGCGGTCGTTCTGACGCACGGTCGAAAGCTGGGTATCCACGATATTATCCGCGTCGACACCGACATCTACCAGCGCCTCGCGAATGGCAGCGGAAAGATCAAGCATGCGAGAGGTATTCGCATCGATGCAAGAGAACTCGGCGGCAAAGCGATCCATGAGTTCCTGGGATACCTCATATTCGTCACCCAAGATATGGGGGCCGATATAGGCGGAAACGTCGCTCGCATCGCAACCGGCAGCATCGCAAAGCGCCTGGCACGCCTTGGCGGAAATACGTGCAATCGTGCCCTTCCAACCGGAGTGCACCACGGCAAATCCGCCGGGGGCCACCAGCACCACGGGAACGCAGTCGGCAAAGCAGAGCAGCACGGGCACGTTATGCGCCGTGCAGACGATGGCATCACAGCCCTCGGCAATCTGCTCGCGAACGTCCTCAAGGTCATCGGCGCCGTTCGAGGTCACCGCAACGATATGATCACCATGGACCTGATTGGGAACGAGCAGGTTGTGCTCGCACTCGGCGGCACCCATAGCCTCGAGCGCACGACGACGATTTTCTTGAACAGCAAAGGGGTCATCGCCAACATGCGAGCCCAAGTTGAGTGAGGAGTACGCATCTTCGGAAACGCCACCGGCGCGCTCGGTGAAGGCAAAGCGAACATCGGATGTCGCGCCCTCCACCAACGTAACTCCATCATGGTCGACACGCGAAACTTTGTCCGCACGTGCTGCCATACTAAAGCCTCCTAATAACACAAGTACCGCGGCATCGCCGCTACAGCCCGCGTTTATACGGCTGTCATACTTCTCCAAAAGGATACCTGCTGCGCTGGAGGCAATCGTAAAGGGAACGTAAAGAGATTGGAGGTTCTAGTTTACAAAGTCGAAATAAAAAGGGCGCGTCCATACGGACACGCCCCTGTGCACAACAATGCAAAGAACGACTTAGAAGCTACCGCGCTTCAGGAAGTCGGGAAGCTCGAACTGATCGTTGCCGAAGTTAGGAAGCTCGGTGCCACCGACGTTGCGGGTCGGAGCGGCCTGAGCCGGGCTCGTGGCAGGAGCGGTGCGCTGCGGCTCAGCGGAGGCAGCGGCCTTGCTCTGAGACTGCTGAGCAGCAAAGAGCTCGTCCTGACGGTTGACGTTGGAGTCGGAGAAGCCCGTAGCGATGACGGTGATACGCACCTGATCGCCCAGGGACTCGTCGACAACGGTACCGAAGATGATGTTGGCCTCGGGGTCGACGGCGTTGGCGACAACGTCGGCGGCGTCGCTGATCTCCTGGATGCCCAGGTCCTTGGAACCGGCGATGGAGAGCAGCACGCGCGTGGCACCATCGATGGAGCTCTCGAGCAGCGGGCTGGAGATGGCCTGCTGGGCAGCGTCGACGGCACGGGTGTCCCCAGAAGAGGTACCGATACCCATCATGGCGGTACCGGCCTGCTTCATGATGGTCTTAACATCGGCGAAGTCCAGGTTGATGATACCGGGGACGGTGATGAGGTCGGTGATGCCCTGGGTGCCCTGGGAAAGGACGCCATCGGCAATCGCGAAGGCCTCGAGCATGGTGGTCTTCTTCTCGGCGATGTCGAGCAGCTTATCGTTAGGGATGACGATCATGGTGTCGACGCAATCGGAGAGGGTCTTAATGCCCTCCTCGGCGCTCTTCTTGCGCTTGCGGCCCTCGAAGGTGAAGGGCTTGGTCACGACGGCGACGGTCAGCGCACCGACCTCGTTCATCGCGATATCGGCAACGATGGGAGCAGCGCCGGTACCGGTGCCACCGCCCTCGCCGCAGGTGATGAACACCATGTCGGCACCAGCGAGCGCCTCGGCAATGTCGTCGCGGGACTCATCGGCAGCCTTGCGGCCAACCTCGGGGTTGGCGCCGGCGCCCAGGCCGCGGGTAAGGTCGGTGCCGATGTGCACCTTGATATCGGCATCAGAGATCGCGAGTGCCTGAGCATCGGTGTTGATGGCAACAAACTCGACGCCGCGGATGCCCTCTTCGATCATTCGATTGACCGCGTTGGTACCGCCGCCGCCGACGCCGACCACCTTAATGACGGCAAGGTAGTTGTTGATCTCTGTCTCGTGCATGTCGGTCCTCCGAACAAAGGTTATAGCCATAGCATGGGTCGACCCCTGCGCACATTAACCTTCAGGTTGAAAGTAAATGCAAAGGTAAACCGTATTATGTTTGCACATTATGAACGTATCAGTCAAATAATTGACCGTGAAAACCAAACAAACCAGATAAACGGCGTGGTATGGCCCCTCAACAAAGCATCAACCAGCGCTACGAGGTCGGAGCGTTCCTAAATGTATAGTTACCCGGAGAGCGCACATTGATATACGTTACGCCCTCTACCTGCGAAAGCAGCTTGGTGACTACGCGCTCCTTCTTGACGATATCGTTCGAATCGCCCAGCGACACCTCGATGCCGTTATTGAGGTTTGCCGAGATGGCTTCGACCGAAGGCGTGGAAATATCCTTGACTTGTCCCAAGAACTCGCTCGAAAAACCACGCACATAATCCAAGCCAGCCTTAACGGCCTTGGAGCTCACTGCCTGGCCGGAAACCGGAGCGACATCCGCCGAGACATCAGTCAACAACACCGCGCCATAGTGCTTAGCGAGCGCCAGCGCGGCATCGATTCCGGTCAAGGTATTTGAGCCCTGCCCTGTCGTGATGACGTTGCCCTGATCGTCCACTTCGACCGACGTCGACAGCGGGGCGATCCAGGTGTCATCATCCCCGATGGCCCAGGCAAGGTCATCGGAGCTGATATAGGCAATTGCGATGACCTTGCGCTCCATCGGCGTAATGATGAGCGTATGTGGGAACTGACGCTGGACATCCACGCCCGAGACCCACGGGTTCTGCTTGAGGTCCTCGGTAATCTGGTCGGGATCGACGTTAAAAAGCGACGTTCCCTCGGGCAAATCGATCAGCTGGATAGCATCGTGCTTCGTCACATGCTCGCTGCCTTGAATCTGAATATCAGTGGCGGTAAACAATCCAGAGTTAATCACCACGATAGCAACGACGACGAGCACGGCCAAGACGGCCAAAACGCCGCCCACGATTTTGCCTTTGCCTGTAACGACAGAAGCGGCGTCTGATGTTTTATTTACCATCGCCCTAAGTAAAGACAACGGGTTGACGCCTTTTTTACCCGAAGGCTTCTTGGCGGTAGCCGGCACCGATGTCAGCGAGCGCGGTTTCGATGCGCCCAGCGTGCGACTCGGACGCGCCGCCTTAGTTCCTGTCGAGGGCTTAGGAGTTGCCATAGGACGGGCAGGCTTGGCGCCCATAACAGGCTTTGACGTCACCGAGGGACGCGAGGACTTTTTTGCGGCCGGACGATTACCGAGCTGCGAGCCGACAACCGGACGACTGGTCTGTCGAGCATGCCCGACAGGCTTAGAGTGCGCGACGATATTGCGTTGAGGTTTGGCAGGCGCGCCGGAACGCCCTCCGGCGCGGCGGAAGGTGGGTTTCGATGCTCTAGAAGCCGAGGAATTTAACTTCCGGTCTGAGCTCGATGCCATACGCCTCCCTCACCTTTCCGTGCACATGTCTGATAACCGCGGCAACGTCATCGGCCGAGGCAGTTCCGTTATTAACGATAAAATTAGCGTGAACGGGCGAAACTTCCGCGCCGCCAATCGAAAAACCCTTTAATCCACAATCCTCGATAAGCTTGCCCACGCTCGCATCGGGCGGGTTGCGAAAGACCGACCCGCAGGATGCGCGACCCATGGGCTGTGTACGCTTGCGCCTCGTCAGGTACCGCTCCATGCGCTCGCGAATGTCGGCCTTGGGCGCCGGTTTAAGCTTGAGCACGCACTCGAGGATGATCTCATTGCGGGGAAGGCTACATTCGCGGTAGCCCCAAGTGATCTCGGACCCCGCATAATGTTTGATACCGGATGCCGGGTCAAACGTTACGACATCCTCAACCAGCGAGCCAATCCACTCGGTCCGTGTGCCGGCATTCATAGATATCGCACCGCCAACCGAACCAGGGATGCCAACGGCAAACTCAAGGCCCGAGAGGCTACGCGACAGGGCATCGTTGACCAGGCGCGCAAACATCACGCCCGCACCGACCGTCAGCGTACAACCGTCATCGGCAACAACCGTGCGCTGAAACTCACGTCCGAGCGAAATGACGGCGCCGCGATAACCGCCATCGGCAACCAGCAGATTGGAGCCCTTGCCGATGATGACCCACGGCACCTGCTCGCGATCGAGCACCGCCACGGCGCGGCGGAGGGCATGATAGCTATGGCACGTCACAAAGAGGTCGGCCTTGCCGCCGATACGATAGCTCGTATGACGCGCAAGGCGCTCGTCCTCGATCACATCCGTGTCGATCATGCCCGAGAGCGCCATGACGGCGTTAAACAGACCCATTAGACTTAAGCGTCTTTCTTGGCAGTCAGATACTCAATGAACTCGGGACCGACGGTCGTAACGTCACCGGCACCCATAGTGAGCAGCAGGTCGCCCTCGCCCACCATCTGCTCGAGCTCCTGATTGAGCTCAAGACGGCTGGAGCAGTACACGACCTCCTTGCCAGGATGCTTGGCGCGCACGGTATCGGCGAGCATCTTAGAGGTGACACCCGGAATGGGCATCTCGCCAGCCGAGAACACATCAATCAGCAGCAGTTTATCGGCATTGGCAAATGCATCGGCAAAGTCGTCGCACAGGGCCTGCAGGCGCGAATAGCGGTGCGGCTGGAACACGACGTCGACGTGCTTGTAGCCCAGCGACGAAGCAGCAGCAAGCGTCGCCTTGATCTCGGTGGGGTGATGGCCGTAATCATCGACCACGGTGATGCCATCGATATCGCCCACGTGGGTAAAGCGACGGCGGACGCCCTCAAAGCTCGAGAGCGCCTTGGCGGCGGCGTCGATGTCAAGGCCCAGGACATGGGCGACGGTGAGCACCGCCGTGGCGTTGAGCATGTTGTGGCGACCGGGATTGCTCTTGATCTCCACAGCGTGCTCAGTGCCGTCCTCAAAGCGAACGATAAAGTCGCTCTGGATGCCCTTGACATCCGGGTGCATGCAGACGATGTCGTTGCTCTCGGCAAAGCCGTAGGAAAGCACGTGACGGCCCGTCGACTTGGCGAGCTCGACCAGATGCGGGTCCTCACCGCAGACGATGACGGTGCCGTCCTCGCCCACCAAGCTCATGAATTTGGCGAAAGTTGCCTCGATCTCCTCGATACCCGAGTAGTGATCGAGGTGGTCGGCCTCGACGTTGGTCACAATGACCACGTTGGGGTTCAGGAACAGGAAGGAGCTGTCGGACTCGTCGGCCTCGGCGACAAAGTAGTCGCCCGAGCCGTTCTTGCCGTTCGTGTCATAGCCCTCGACGATGCCGCCGATCAAGAAGCTCGGATCCAGGCCCATGCGGTCGAGCATGGTGGCGCACATCGAAGACGTGGTGGTCTTGCCATGCGTGCCGGCAACAGCGACGGTGGTGTAGCCGTGGCCCAAAGCAGAGAGCATCTTGGCACGGGGCCACACGGGAATACCAAGCTCGCGAGCGCGCACGAGTTCAGGGTTGGACTCCGGAATAGCGGTGGAGACAACAACCACGTCGGGCTTGACCTCGTCGATCGTGGCGGCCTCATGGCCCACATGCACCTTCACACCAGCGCGGGTAAGCTGGCGGATATAACGTGACGTCTTAAGGTCGGAGCCGGTAACGGCATAACCACGCTCGTGCAGAACGAGGGCGATGCCGCTCATGCCGGCGCCGCCGATACCGATAAAGTGGGCGCTCTTAAACTCGGGCGCGGAGGTTGCAGTCTGGGAATCAGCCATGTGCTCGTGTACTCCTTGCGTAAACACTGCCTGTAACCCGTTAACTGTACCGCACCTACCGCATCAGCGCGAGGGCGACCGACGATATCCCGTCTAACTAACGCAAACCCTCTACCGCATCCGCCAGAAGAGCGGCGGCCCTATCCTGAGCCAGACCACGCGCCGCCTGACGCATGGCGTCGCGTGCCGCCGCGTCATCGACCAGGTGCAGCAGCTCATCGGCAAAGGCAGAACCGTCGATATCGGCATCGGCGCAGAGCACGCCGGCCCCGGCGTCGACCAGATAACGGGCATTGGTGGTTTGGTGGTCGGCTGTCGCATGCGGGTACGGCACGAGTACCGAAGGCACGGCGAGCGCAGCGATCTCGGCCACGCTCGATGCGCCCGAACGCGAGAGCACCAAATCGGCAGCAGCCAGCATATCGCCCATGTTGTCGATGTATGTCTGGACGCGGTAACGCTTCGCCTCCTCGGGCGTCAGCGCCAAAGCGCGCTCGGTCTCCTCAAAGCCGTCGGCACCCGTCGAATGCAACACATAGAGATTCTTGCGCGAAAGCAGCTCGTTTTTGAGCGAAACCACGCGCTCGTTGAGGTGCTGGGCGCCAAGTGAACCGCCAAAGACGAGCAGCAGCGTAGCGTCCTCGGGAACACCAAGTGCCTTGCGGCCGCGAGCGCGATTGCCCTCGATCACCGAGCGACGTACGGGGTTACCGGTCATGAGCACGTGGTCAGGGTCACCTTCGCGCTCAAAGACCGAACGCGCTGCCGGCACCGAGATGCACACGCGGGCGGCGTGGGAGTTCATCATCTTGTTGGCCAGGCCCGGAACAGAGTTCTGCTCATGCAGCAGATACGGAACGCCCGCGCCCTTGCACCACCCCAGCAGCGGAACCTCGACATAGGCACCAAAACCGATGGCGGCATCGGGCTTGCCGACCTTTGAGAAATGATTGGCGAGCGCACGTTTGGCCTTGTTGACACGCCACAGCGAGGTCAGCGCCGTCCAAGGACGGGAGCGGTCGAAGCCCGTGACCGTAATGGGCACAAAATCAAACCCAGCCTCGGGGACCAGACGACCCTCGAGCTTGCGCGACTGGCCCACGAACACAACGTGGTGGCCACGGTCACGCAGTTCTTCGGCCAAGGCGAGCGCGGGGTTGATGTGTCCTGCCGTGCCGCCGGCTGCAATAGCAACGGTCATTTTATCGGTCATGGTAGTCCCTTCGTACACGCGGTCCCTGGTCGTCGGTACGCAGACGCGCCGACGGGTCCGAGTTCAAATCGATTCGATTATATCCGCCGCCCGCGTTGCGAGGGCTGGGGCGCTGCGGACGACCTTGCGGAGCCGTTCGCGAGCGTGGACGAGCTGCCGGCTCGGTCGCAGAGCCATCCAGGACGGTAAAACCGTTACGCGAGGATCGCTCGCCGCGCACGTGGGGCACGCCGGCGGTACTCTCATCCATAACGGCAAAGCTCTCACGGCGGCGGTCATACTCATCGCGGCGGGCGCTCTCGTACGAAACGCGCAAGATCAACCCGGCAAGCATGAGCGACACAATAATCGACGAACCGCCGTAGCTAATAAACGGCAGCGGTTTGCCCGTCATGGGAAACACGTTGAGGATGCCCAGCGCATTAATCAAAAACTGCACCGCGAGAATGACCGCGGAGCCAGACGCCATAAGCGCGCCCCGACGATCGGTCGCCTGCTCGGCAATGCGAAACGCCGAGTAGATCAGCATCGCAAACACCAAGAAGAACAGCACGGTTCCGACAAAACCGACTTCCTCGCCAATGATGGCCAGGATGTAGTCGTTGTGCGCTTCGGGCAGATACGAGTACTTCATGGTTGAGTTGCCAATGCCGCGGCCGAACAGACCGCCCGAGGCAAAGGCCATGATTGCAAGCGTGGCCTGATAGCCGTCACCATACTCGTCGGCCCAAGGGTTCAAGGCAACCTGAATACGCACCATACGGTACGGCTCTGCGACAAGCGCAATCACGATCACGAGAATGCCGAAGATTAGCACGCCGATGATAAATCTGGGGTCGAGACCCGCAAACAACGCCATGCACATGAGGGTCAACAGGATGATCAGGACAGTACCGAAATCGGGCTGGATAAAGATCAGAAAGAGCGAAATGCCCAAGTAGATGCCCATCTTGCGAAGGAATTCGTTGATGTTGCCACCGGGCGAAAAGAAACGATCAAGCATGATGGCCGAATACGCAATGGCAAATGGCTTTAAAAACTCGGAAGGCTGGAACTGAATGCCGGCAATGTTGAGCCAGCGCGTGGCGCCACGGCTGCCGCTGCCCACCAAGAACACCAGAAGCAGTAGCCCTATCATGCCGATAAGGAAGATCCTGAGCACATCCTCCCCAAACCAGCTGTCCGGCAAAACGCGCACGATGGCAATCAGCGCCAGAACACCGACCACGGCAAACGCGGCCTGTCGACCCAGAAAAAACGTCGCCGAGCCATTCTCGTGCAGCGCCTCGACCGAAGACGCCGAGTACACCATCAGCAGGCCAAAGCATACCAAGGTAAACAAGCAGGCCATGAATATCAAACGGGGGCGCATGATACGGGCGGGAACGCCGGCAATATAGCGTTCGCTAAACGTCTGCCCGCCGCGACCGGAACGCGGTGTGCTGCGCCGCGAGGAAGCACGGTCCGAGTCGGGCCTCCTCATACCTTGTCGGGGGCTCTCCTCTCTCACCGGCAACCCCTATTCCATTTGCGATTTCGCCGCAGCGGCAAGCTGGGCCACATAGTCCTTAAACACGCGGCCGCGCTCCTCATAGCCCGAGAACTCATCGAACGAAGAGCAGGCAGGAGAAAGTAAGATCACGTCGCCACGGCTCGACAGCGAACGGGCGACGTCCACGGCATCGCGCAGGTCATCCGCCTGGGCGATATCCACGTCACCATCGACATCGGCCTCGTCCATAGCGGCGGTAAAGCGCTCGCGCGCATCGCCAAAGCAAACGACCGAGCGCACGTTGTCCATAACGACGCGGGCAAAGTCCGCAAGCGGCGTACCCTTATCGTGGCCGCCGAGCAGCAAGATCACGTCGTCATCGGGAAATGCCGTCAGTGCCTTCTCGACCGCATCGGTGTTAGTCGCCTTGGAATCGTTGACGTAGCGCACGCCGTCAATCTCGCCACACGGCTCCACGCGGTGCTCGAGCGGCTGGAACGAGGCCAGACCGCGGCAGACACCGTCGACATCGGCACCGACTGCCAAGGCAGCCGTGGCAGCGCACAGGGCATTGATAACATTGTGATGGCCCGAGATCTTGAGCTCGGATGTAGCGATGAGCGGGGTCTCGACACCCTTCAGACGCACGATCATCTTGCCATCGCGCACAAAGGCGGCATCCTCGCCCTCAGGCTCGTCAAAGGCAACCTTGCAGATGCGACGACCCGGCGTGTAGATGTACTCATCGAACTCGTGAATGCCGGCGTCTTCGACGTCGACAACCACCAGATCGTCATCGACCATATTGTCAAACAGTTTGATCTTGGCAAGCGCATAGTTCTTATGACTCTTATGCCAGCCCAAGTGGTCGGGAGTGATGTTGAGCAGCACCGCCACGCGGGGGTGGAGCTCGGTTGTCGTAGCAATCTGATAGCTCGAGAGCTCAGCCACAAACCACTCGTTGTGGGCTCGGCCGTCAATCTCGTTGACCGGCGGCTCGCCGATGTTGCCGACAGCAACGCTGGCCTCGCCGGCAGCCTTAAGCAGATAATCAGTCAGCGACGTGGTGGTCGTCTTGCCGTTGGTGCCCGTGATGGCAATCCAGTTATCGGGCGACAGGCGATAGGCAAACTCGGGCTCACCCATAATCTGGGCGGCATGCTCGCGCCCAGCCTTAAAGAAGCCCGAGAACTCCGAGATGCCCGGGCACGTCACGCATACGTCATAGGCGCCCTCGACCTGTTCGGTCCCATAGACAAACGACGCACCAGCAGCCTCGAGCGCACGCGTGGCGTCATTGGGCTCAGAGGTGCCGCCGCCATACACGGTAACGGCACTTACGCGCTCGGGATGTGCCAGCGCCCAGCGGGCGACATCGAGACCGGATTTGCCCTGACCCAAAACGAGCAGGCTAAAGACATCAGCAAGAGGCATGAAAGACCACTATCCCAACTGGAAGAACAAAGCAAGGCCAACGGCACCAAAGGCCGCAGCGATAATCCAAAAGCGGATGACGACCTTGGTCTCGGCCCAGCCCTTCTTTTCGAAATGATGATGGATGGGCGCCATAAGGAAGACGCGCTTGTGCGTAAAGTGGAAGTAGACAACCTGAATCATGACCGACAGGGTCTCAACGATAAACAGGCCGCCGATGATGAGGGAGACGACCTCGGTATTGGTCATGATGGACGTGCAGGCAAACGCGGCGCCCAGGGCAAGCGAGCCGGTATCGCCCATAAAGATGCTCGCCGGATAGCAGTTGAACCACAGAAAGCCCAAACAGGCACCGGCACACGCGGTGCAGAAGATGGACAGGTTCACGTCTCCGTGCAAAAACGCCATGGCAGCCATGGCGAGCATGGCAATCATCGAGGTGCCGCCAGCAAGACCATCAAGGCCATCGGTCAGGTTCACGGCATTAGAAAGACCGGCGATCATCAGCCAGCAAAAGACAATGTAGAGCCACGGGAACGAAAGGCCGCAGATGGTGGTCGAAAGAACACCGAGGTCAATCGTCAGGCCGCCGGGAAAACGAATCTCGGGGGCGACGCCGCACCAATTGACGGCGAGCACCGTAAAGGTGACACAGATAATGGTTAGGCCGATCATCTTGGCATGGGGCGTCAGACCGAGCGAGCGCCCATGCGTAACGGAGGTCAGGTCGTCGATCAGGCCCAGCACGCCGGTCGCCAGCGTGGCGAGCAGCACGAGCACGAGCTCGGTGGTGAGCTTGCCCATCAGCAGGCAGGTCAGCGAGATCGCGACGAGGATGACAACGCCACCCATGGTGGGCGTTCCCTGCTTAACCAAATGACGCTTGGGGCCGTCGGCACGAACCTGCTGGCCGATACCCTCGACCTTGAGTAGCTTGATCCACCACGGCATGAGCAGCAGCGCAATGGCAGCGGCGATGCCAAGCCCCAAAAAAGCCTGATACGTTGGATACGAGGGATTGCCGAACATGGGCTAGCACACACCTTCCACAAAGCGGTCGAGCTCAACAAAGCGGGAACCCTTGACCAGTACAACATCATGTTTTTCAAGCGCGCCGCCCATGCGGTCGAGCACCTGCTGATAATCGGAGAACACCTGGATGCGGTCCTCGTCCATGCCCATCATGCGCGCGGCATCGGCCATAAGCTGGGCCAGCTCACCACCCACGCACGCCAGCATGTCGAGCTTCTTGGCGGCGGCATAGGCGCCCACGAGCTCATGCATGCGAGGAGCCTCATCGCCCATCTCGCCCATCTCGCCCAGGATCGCCATGCGAGACCCCGTGCACGAAAGCGAGCACAGTAGATCGAGGCCAGCAGCCATGGATTCGGCACTGGCGTTATAGGAATCGTCGATGACGCGGGCACCGCTCTTGGCGCGCTTGATCTCCTGGCGGTGACCGGTGATCGTGAGGCCCCTAAAGGCAGCATCGATCTGCTCGGGCGTCACGCCCAGGCGATAGGAAACCGCGGCGGCCTTAACGGCATTAGGAACGGACTGCACGCCGGGGATGGCAAGCATGGTATCGATCGTCTCACCCTGGCCAAAATCGAGCGTAAAGACCGGACGTCCCTCGTCATCAACACGAATGTCGCGGGCACGGACCTCATCGTCGTCCGAGACGCCGGCCAGCATAACGTCGATACCAGCAGGCTGGGCGAACGTATCGCGAATGAACGGCGTAAAGTCGTCCTCACCGCCCAAAACCAGCAGCGGCAAGAAGTCGCCGGCGGCGCACATACCCTGGACAATCTCGGCCTTAGCGCGGGCGATGTTCTCGCGGCTGCCCAAAATGCCGATGTGAGAGGTACCAATCTTGCTCACGATGGCAAGGTTGGGATTGGCGGACTTGGACAGGCGCTCAATCTCGTGGAAATGGTTCATGCCCATCTCGAGCACCAGGACCTCGGTATCGGCCGGAGCGGAAAGCACCGTGAGCGGCATGCCGATCAGGTTATTGAAATTGCCCTTGGTGGCCCAGACACGATAGCGCTTGGCGAGCACGGCGGCGAGCACGTCCTTGGTCGTCGTCTTGCCGATGGAACCGGTAATGCCAACGACCAGGCAGCCAAGCTCCAGGCGATACGTGTGCGCCAAACGCAGCAGAAACTCCTCGGGATCATCGGTCAGCAGGATGGCGCACCCCTTGTCCTGCGCCAGCGAGACCAGCTCGGCCTCGGGCTCACGCGTCATCACGACGGCGCCGGCACCCGACTGGACGGCACGGGAAGCAAAATCATTGCCGTCGACGTTTTCACCGGGAAAGGCGACGAAAATCGTCCCTTCCTCGACCTGGCGCGAGTCGATAACGCACCCGCGGCATACCCGATCGGCTTCTCCCGTCACGGTTCGGGCCCCTGTTGCGGCCGCGAGGTTGTTGACGGCGATCTCTATCATTGCAGCTCCCCTGTAAACCTAATAATGCTATCGGCGTATTGTATCCCAGCGCCGCACATGCGTGGTGCAGGGCATGTGAACACCCTCATATGGGACAACAAACCACGCCCCAAAGATTGTAACCCCCTACTTCGTGTGCGGGATACCCAGCACGTCGAGCGCGTTGGCCATAATGGACTGGAACGGCACCGCAGCGGCATCTGAGCCGCTCGGCGTTCCGTCGAGCGTGATATAGCACAGCACCTTGGGCGATTGTGCCGGTGCAAAGCCCATAAAGGACGACATGTAGTTCTCCTTGAGGTAGCCGCCGTTCTCGTCGGCACGTTCGGCCGTACCGGTCTTACCCGCCACGTCATAGCCGTCAACCGCGCCGCCAACGCCCGTTCCCTCGGACACGACCGTCTGCATGCACGATGTCACCTGGGATGCGGCGTCCTCCGAAATCGCGCGCTCGCCTTCGCCCCAGTCCTTCTCGTCGCCTTTGCTGGACTTATAGAAGTGCGGTGTCATCATCACGCCGCCGTTGGCGATGCCGCCCACGGCGCGTGCGATCTCAATCGGCGAGACGGACAGCGCCTGTCCAAAGCTCATCGAGCCCAGCGTGGCGCCGTCATACTGGTCACGCTCCTTGACGATACCCAGGCTCTCGCCCGGAAAATCGACACCAGAGCTGTGACCGATGCCCCACTTGTCCACATAAGCGGCAAAGTCATCGGCACCGATCTTGCGCCCCACCAGGACAAAGCCCACGTTGGACGAACGGCGCATCATCTCGCGCACATCCATGGTCATGGCGTAGTCGCGCTTGTCGGCATCGGTGACGGTATCGTCGCCCACCTTGATGCTCGCCGGCACCTCAAACGACGTACTCGATCGCACGACGCCCAAGTCGAAGCCGGCGCCCGCCACGAGCGTCTTAAAGACCGAGCCGGGCTCGTAGGCGTCGGTGACCAGGCGCAAGTTCATATCCTCGGTCTTGGCGTTTTCCAGATTGGTCTGGTCGTAAGTCGGATACGAGCAGGCTGCCAAGATCTCGCCTGTCGTAGGATCGGTGACCAGCGCCGAGCCGTTCTTGGCCTTAGTCTTCTCAACTGCCTCTGCCAGGGCATCCTCGGCCGCACGCTGGATATTGACGTCGAGCGTCGTCACGATATCAACGCCGTCGACCGCAGCCACCTTTTTATAGGCACCGCCCGCGATATAGCTGCCGTCCCTCGCGCGCTCGCGTACGAGAGAACCGTTCGTGCCGGTCAGAAGCTTGTTGTATTGCTTTTCGAGACCCGTCAAGCCATCGTTGTCCACATTCACTACACCCAGCACCTGCGATGCCAGATTGCCGTATGGATATACGCGCTTCATGGCCTGCTCAAAAAGCACACCGGGCAGGTTCTTCTTCTCCAGCGTCGCAGCATCGTCTTCGTCCACCTGGCGCTTGATATACACCCAGGTTCCATCGGACTCAACGAGCTTGCGGCAGGTCTTTTTATCGATTCCAGTTGCCTTGACCAGCGCCGACACCGTCTTGTCAACGTCCTCGACAAGCTGCGGGTTCACGGCGATGTTGCGACATTCGACCGACGACGCCAGCACGTTACCGTTGCGGTCGTAGATGGTGCCACGTTTGGCAAAGAGGGTCTGCGCAAGCAGGCGACGCGCATCGGCACGCTCGCGCAGTTTATCGGCTTCGACAACCTGATAGTCGGCAAGGCGAAAGACGCCCAAGCCCAAGCCAAGCCCAATGAATCCCATGACGGCTTTGCGGCGAGGCAGAGGCGTGCCTGTGAGCCATTCGGTCGGCGAACTCTTGCGCGACCTGGTGTTATGCACTTGAGGGCCGCCCGAGCCGCGAAGTCGCGACGCCGGGTCGTTGCCACGGGACCGCCCGGCGTTGTAAGATTGCCGACCCGTTCCTTGATAACCAGAACGTCCCCGCGACGAGGGACGTCCAGAACCGCGGCCCCTATCGGAACCGCGGCGATAGTCATTTGTCATACTCAGCTACCGTCTTGCTACTGAGCGGTCGCGGTCGCGTTGGCGCCCGCGGCTGCATCCTGCGAAAAGTCAAGTGTAACGCTCTCGCTGGGCTCCACCATGCCATAAGCGCCCGCAAGGTCGCGAATGCGCGTGTCGGCGCCATAGACCGAATGCATGACCTCCAGGTCGGAGCTCTCATCGGTCGCCTTTTCGAGCGTGTTGGTAAGCTCGGCGTTGCTGTTGAGCACCTGGGCCGTAACGCCGGCGAGCGCCACGCGGGCGACGCCGATCGTCATGAAGATAGCCGCAATGATGCAAAACGTTTTAAGAACGCTCATGAAAACCGGGCTTACCGCCTGGTTTGCCTGACGGCCCGCGCCCGTGTAGACATCAAAGCGCGGCGTGCGCTGCTCACGGGGAGCAACGGGGGCCTGCGGCGTCTCACGATAGGCGGGCATGGCGTTCATATCATAGGCGAGTGCTGCGCTTGAAGTGTTGTAGCCCATGATATGCCGCCTCCCATCCCGAGTACGTTGGTAGTGTGTTTAAGCTTCGTTTATGGTGCGAGCGGGAGGTCCAATATCGCGCGGTCGCGCCTACAGACGCTGCGCCACGCGGATTTTGGCTGATCTCGCCCGAGGGTTGCGCTCAACCTCATCAGGCTGGGCAACCAGGGGTTTGCGGGTGATGACCTTGAGTATCGGCACGTTGCCGCACACGCACACCGGAATCTCCGGCGGACACGTGCACCCCTGGCTCATCTCCTTAAAGTGGTTCTTTACGATACGGTCCTCGAGCGAGTGATACGAGATGACGCAGATACGTCCGCCCGGGTTGAGCCACCTGGTGGCGGCATCAAGCCCTCGTTCGAGCACATCGAGCTCGTGATTGACCTCGATGCGAATGGCCTGGAAACTTTTCTTGGCCGGGTGTCCACCATGCCGACGAGCGGCAGCCGGGATACCCGCCTTGATGATCTCGACAAATTGGCCGGTGGTTTCGATCGGTTCTTGCTCGCGGCGGCGCACGATCTCGCGCGCGATCTGCGAGGCGAACTTCTCTTCGCCGTAGACGCGTAGAATCCGGGCGAGGTCGTGTTCGTTATAGGTGTTGATGACCTCAGCTGCGTTTAAGGTGTTATTACCCGGATCCATCCGCATGTCCAATGGGGCGTCCTCGTTATACGAAAAGCCCCTGCCAGGGATATCGAGTTGCGGCGACGAAACGCCCAAATCGAACAGGAAGCCATCGACCCCGGGCACCTCGGCCGAGCAAAGCAGCTCGTCCAAGTCGCCGAAGTTGCCCTTCAGCAGCCGGTGCGGAACGCCGGGAACCTCGCGGTCCAGACGGGCGCCAGCGGCCTCGAGGGCCATGTCGTCCTGATCGACGCCGAGCAAAAGGCCCGTCTCCCCCACCTGCGCGGCCATCTTTACCGAATGGCCGGCACCGCCAAGGGTGCAATCGCAGACAACGGAGCCGCTCTTTAGCCGCAGCGACTCAAGCACTTCGCCGAGCATGACAGGTTCATGCCGATATTCTTGTGTCAAGATCCCACGCTCCATCCGTTACCCGTGCCTTGCCCTTACGAGAAGAAGAGGTCCAGCAGGGCCTCATCGTCATCGTCCTCATCGGCCGCAGCGCGATCCCAAACCTCAAGGTGGTCGTAGTTGCCCACAACCGTGACCTCGCGGTCGAGGTTCGCCTGCTTGCGGAGAGACTCGGAAAGACCGATACGACCGGCGCTGTCCACGTCCATCGACGTGGTGCGCTTGTTGATCGCCCTCATGAGCTTCTGGTCATTAATGTCACGCGGGTTAAAACCCTCGTGGCCCTCACGACCCGCGAAGAGTCCTTCGACCCACTTATCGAAGGCCTCGGCAGAGAACACGTACAGAGCATCGACATCCAGGGCTTTGAACACGCGAACGTGCTCTCCAAGCTCCTCGCGAAGGGGTGCAGGCAGGGACAGACGACCTTTTGCATCGAGATTGCGCTCGTATGCACCAGTCATTCCCATGTGCGCCCTCCCCTCGGTTACTCAGATGGCACGTACGCGGGGAACCACCCCGCCTGTCGACGTCATCAATAATATGGGGAACCGCCCCATTTTTCAACACCTTTCCCCACCCCTTCCCCCACCCCGCCCCACCACTCCACTCACCATATATTGCAAAACACCCCCAAGCATATGTTCGAAAACACAATATGTTGTGTTTGCAGCAACGGCGGGATGCCACCTGTAGAACCACACCCGCGAACCTCAACCTTCAAGTTGACCTTGAGGCGATTTTTACGTCCCTTTACATGCCGTTCACATCGCCCCCAAACTCCCCCACCCAAGGCCCGTGCGGCCCACCACCGCGACGCCAAGTGGCGAAAAATGGGACGGGCCCCAGATTGCCCATGCGCGCGCAAAAGCACGCCGCGGCAATCTGGAGCCCGTCCCCAAATACCTATAAATATGCAGGTCAGCGATGTGTTAACGATGTGCCAGCGGGTGCGCCGCCAAATAGACCTCGGTCAGTTGCGTACGATCGACATGCGTGTAGACCTGCGTGGTCGATATATCGGCATGTCCCAAGATCTCCTGTAGCACACGGAGGTCTGCGCCGCCCGCAAGCATATGGGTGGCAAAGGAGTGACGCAGCGTATGGGGATGGAGCCCCACCAGTCCCACCTGGCGCCCGTAGCGCTCACAGATGGCATGGATGCCCTGGCGCGACAGACGGCGGCCGTTCTTATTTAAAAAGACCGCCGAGGTCTCGGTTCCGCGGGCATGGGCCGCCAAGCGAGAACGCCCCTCAGTTACATAAAGCGTCAGAGCTCGCGCCGCGCTTCCCACCAGCGGGGACAGGCGTTCCTTTGAGCCCTTACCGCGAACGAGCACAAAGCCATCGTCGATATGGATATCGCCCACATCGAGTCCCACCAACTCGCTCACACGCAAACCGCATCCGTAGAGCACTTCCAAGATGGCATGGTCGCGCAAGCCCATCTCGCCCTCGGGGAAGTCTTGATCGAGCAGCGCCGAGACATCCTCCACCGATAGATACTCCGGCAAACGCTCAGCCTTTTTAGGCAGGCGCAACGCCGCCGTTGGATTTTGGGCCACAGCCCCATCGCGCACCAAAAAGGCATGCAGGCCCTTCACGGCCGCAAGCGCACGCTCCACCGAGGCATCCGAATAGCCCCCATCGCGACGGTCGGCGACAAAGCCCTCCACGACCTGACGGGTCACCTCTTCAAAAGACACAATACCCACCCGCTCCAGATAGGCGCAGTACGTCGTCAGGTCACGACGATAGGCCGCAATCGTGTTGCGCGCCAAACCCCGCTCGACCGCAAGGTAATCGAGATACTCCCCCGCCGCCACGGCGAGCGACGAGGGAGTAGCTTCGGTATGTTCCTTATTCGCCGGCACCCTTAGTCCGTAGCGAGGTTCATGGGCGTCACCTGCAGACGGTCGACACCCTCGTGCTGGCCGATCGAAGCGCGCACGAACTCGCGGAACAGCGGCTGCGGGTTGGTCGGGCGGCTCTTGAACTCGGGATGAGCCTGGGTTGCCACATACCACGGATGCACGTCGCGCGGCAGCTCGACCATCTCGACCAGGCGCTCGTCAGGCGACAGACCCGAGATAACCAAACCGGCGTCCTCGAGCTGGTCACGGAAGGCGTTGTTGAACTCAAAGCGGTGACGGTGACGCTCGTAGACGAGCTCCTCGCCATATGCCTCGCGAGCAAGGGTATCGGCGGCGAGCTTGCACGGATAGGCGCCCAGGCGCATGGTGCCGCCCTTCTCGGTCACGTCCTCCTGCGAGCTCATCAGATCGATGACGCTAAACGGGCCGTCCGGATCGAACTCGGAGGAGCTGGCGCCGGCAAGGCCGACGACGTTGCGGGCGAACTCGCACACGGCCACCTGCATACCCAGGCAAATGCCCAGATACGGAATCTTGTGCTCACGGGCAAACTCGGCCGCGAGGATCTTGCCCTCCAGGGCGCGCTTGCCAAAGCCGCCGGGGACCAGGATGCCCGAGGCGTCGCCCAAAACCTCGGAGACATTCTGCTCGTCGAGGCTCTCGCCGTCGACCAGCTGGACGTCCACATGGCGATCGTAGAAGACGCCCGCATGGTGCAGGGCCTCGATAACCGACAGGTACGCATCGGGCAGCTGCGTGTACTTACCCACGACGGCGATCTTCACCTTGTCGGCGTGATGGTTGGCGTGATTCTGTTTGCGCAGGAACTCGTTCCACTCGCTCATGTCGCGCTCACGCGGATCCAGACCCAGGCGTTCGCAAATGCGCAGGTCAAAGTCCTGCTCGGCAAGCAGCTGCGGAACATCGTAAATGCTCGCGCAGTCCTCGTTGGTAAAGACGCAATCGGTGTCGACGTCGCAGAAGCTTGCGATCTTTCCGCGGATAGCGTCATCGATATGGTGGTCGGAACGCAGCACGATGATATCGGGCTGGATGCCAAAGCTGCGGAGCTCCTTGACGGAATGCTGCGTGGGCTTGGTCTTGACCTCGTGGGCGGCGGCGATATAGGGAACGAGCGACACGTGGATGTAGCAGACGTTCTCGGGGCCGGCCTCCTTGCGGTACTGGCGGATGGCCTCGACAAACGGCTGCGACTCGATGTCGCCGATCGTGCCGCCCAGCTCGGTGATGACTACATCGGAGCCGGTCTGCTCCTCGATGCGGCGGAACTTGTCCTTAATGGCATTGGTGACGTGAGGAATCACCTGCACGGTACCGCCCAAAAAGTCGCCGCGACGCTCGCGGGCGATCAAGCTCTTATAGATGGCGCCGGTCGTAAAGTTGGAATCGCGGGTCAGGTTCTCATCAATAAAGCGCTCGTAATGACCCAGGTCCAGGTCGGACTCGTAACCATCCTCGGTAACGAAGACCTCACCATGCTGGAAGGGGCTCATGGTACCGGGGTCGACGTTCAGATACGGATCGGCCTTCTGCATCGTTACTTTGTAGCCACGCGACTTGAGCAGACGGCCCAGCGAGGCCGCGGTGATACCCTTGCCCAAGGACGAAACCACGCCACCGGTTACGAACACATGCTTGGTCATATTGAGTTACCTGCGCTTCCCGTAGAAGTTGTTTATCCACATCTTACGGGTCTTCATTGTAATACTCGCGCCGCGGACCGTTCGCAATTTTTCTCGCGTGCGATTGCATTTCTCAATCTTGAAACAAAACGCCGCCCGGTTTCCCAGGCGGCGTCGCTATGGCAAGGGTTACATGCTGCTATCGATCAGAAACCTCGTCCTCAAGCATTTCTTGAACGAGCATGCCGGTACGGACGCCCTCAAGATACCACTCGCCACGTTCGGTGAGGCAAATGCCATTTGCAAGCTGACCGCCGTCGTCGCTATAACGCGAGACGACATCAATCATGCCTTCGGAATCCAAGCGATCGATTGCGGCGCGGGCACGATACGGCGAAACCCCCACGCGCTCGGCAAGCGTTTTGCGCGAGAAACCATACGGCCCGCCATTGTCTTCGGTTTGCTGGTCGATCTCCATCAATACCAGCACCTCGACACGCTTCATATCGTTGACACTCGCACGACCCTTGCCCGCCATAGCAGCCTCCTCAAACCGAGCACGAGCATCTAACGCGCCGTGCGCGACCGACACACCTCACGATGGCAGGTAATATCCATCATGCGGCATCCCGCTAAGGATGAAACAGTTACGGTTATTGTATACCGCTCAAATTGTTTCTAGGCAGGTAAACAGCTATTTTTCGCCGAAATAGGCGCTTTATTGATCAAAAAGCCGTACCGGGCGCTAACCCGATACGGCCAAAATGCAATGCAATTACCGCGGTGCTTCAAACTTAGCGATGGAAGAAACCGCGGCGCTCAAACTTGGGCTCGCAGCACACGTTGATACCCAGTTTGCGCAGTACCGTCTCGTCCGTCGGCGAGATAATCACGCTAAAGAAGGCATCGCAACCGCGCAGCTGCTCCAGGCCCGAAAGGACGCGAGCGGCCGTCTCACTCGTGGCCGAGGTGATCGACAGCGCCATAAGCGTCTCGTCGGTGTGGAGACGCGGGTTTTTGCTGCCCAGGAAATGCGTCTTGAGCTTGCTGATGGGCTCGATCGCCTCATCGCTGATAACCTCGAGCTCAAGGTCGACGCCCGAGACGTGCTTGAGGGCGTTCATAATGAGCGAACTTGCGGCGCCCAGGCGCGTGGAAGTCTTGCCGGTCACCACGGAGCCATCGGGCATAACCATGGCACCCACGGGACCACCCGTCAGTTGCTCCCTGGTGAGGGCCGCCGAGCGCGCCGGTGAGTAGTTCTTATCGATGCCGGCTTTCTTCATAATGATCTTGAGACGGTCGACTTGCTCATCGCCCACGCCGGTACGGCGCACATTTTCGACCGCGGTAAAGTAGCGGCGGACGATCTCCATCTTGGAAGCGTCGCGGCAGGCATCGTCATCGGTGATGGCAAAGCCGACCATATTGACGCCCATGTCCGTAGGACTCTGGTAGGGGCTCTTGCCCAGGATCTTTTCCATCAGAGCACGGACCACCGGAAAGGCCTCGACGTCGCGGTTGTAGTTGACCGTGGTCTTGTTATAGGCCTCAAGGTGGAAGGAGTCGATGATATTGGCATCGTCGAGGTCCGCCGTGGCCGCCTCGTAGGCGATGTTGACCGGATGCGTGAGGGGAAGGTTCCAGACCGGGAAGGTCTCGAACTTGGCATAGCCGGCGGCCGTGCCATGCTTGTGCTCGTGATAGAGCTGAGACAGGCAGGTGGCAAGCTTGCCCGAGCCAGGACCGGGGGCAGTGACCACGACGAGCGGTCGGGTGGTCTCGACAAACTCATTCTTGCCGTAGCCATCGTCGGACACGATCAGATCGACATCGTGCGGATACCCCTCGATGGGATAGTGCAGCTTGGCGGGAATACCGAGCGCGTTCAGGCGGTTGCGGAACACATCGGCAGCGGGCTGGCCGGCGTACTGGGTGATGACCACAGCCGCGACAGCAAAGCCGTTGCCGCGGAACAGGTCAACCAGGCGCAGCACATCCTCGTCATAGGTAATGCCGAGGTCACCACGAGCCTTGTTTTTCTCGATGTGGTTCGCGTTGATCGCGATGATAACCTCGACATCGTCGGCGATGCTCTTGAGCATGCGGAACTTGCTGTCCGGTTCAAAACCCGGCAGCACGCGACTCGCGTGATAGTCGTCAAACAGCTTGCCGCCAAACTCCAAATAGAGTTTGCCGCCAAACTGCGAGATGCGCTCCTTAATATGAGCGGCCTGCAGCTCGATATATTTCGCGTTGTCGAAACCCTGGCGCATGTATGGCTCCCGTCCCGTTTCCATTTAATGTTCTAGGCGATTATAACGGAGCCCGCCCTCCCCGATACCCAAACCATCAACAGGCACCAACCAAACACGCCCACCGCAACCACCGGGGACCCGGGGCAGCTCGTTTAGAACGGGGAACAAGTCACTCAGCACCAACAACAAAAACGTCGCAGGCAGAGCTGAAGCCAGCGAACGGGCACCAGAGCGAGCAAGCTTCCCCCTGCACCAACAAGGGGAACGTCGCAGGTTGAGCATAAGTCAGCGAGCGACGTCCAGAACGTACAAGTTGGCATGAAAAAGGCAAGGCATAGACCTTCTGGTCATGCCTTGCCTTTTGAATGACAAATTGTCGTTCTGGGCGGTGCGCAGCGTCGACTGGTTGCGCGGTTCGTAGAACCGCGCAACATGAGAGCGCCCCCTCCCGCGCACGGAACGGGAGGGGGCTAAAGGTAGGAGTCTACCGGTGGGTTGACCCCACCGGACAGACGATGACCAGGTGATCCTTTACAGGATCGTCAAGGTTTCCGTGGGGTACCCGTTGGGTACTTAGAGCATCACGCAAGCGACGGTCAGGATGATGGCGCAGACGACGGAGAGAGCGACGATGAGCTTAAGGGCAAACTTGAGCCAGGTCGTCCACTCGATCTTGGCCAGGGCGAGACCGCCCATGATGGCGCCGGAGGTCGGGGTGAACAGGTTCACAACGCCGATGGCAGAGGAGAAGATCATGACCATGACCTCGGGCGAGAAGCCGAGCTTAACAGCCAGCGGTCCCATGATAGGCATGGAGACGGTAGCCATACCAGAGGTCGAGGGGATCAGGAAGGACAGGCCGAAGTAGACCAGGAAGCTCATGGGAGCGAAGATCACGCCGGACAGGCCAGCCAGAGCATTGGCGGCAGCGTCGAGGACGTAGACGTCGAGGCCGGTGTTAGCCATGAGGACGGAGATACCACGGGCGAGGGCGATGACGAGAACAACGGACATCATGTCGGCAGCGCCGGTGATGAAGGTGTTAACGATCTGCTTCTCGGACAGGCCACCGATGATACCGATCAGGACGGCCATGAGGAAGAACCAGGTGGAAGCCTCGTCGAAGTACCACTGACCAATGGGCAGGCCGGTGATCAGGGCAGACCAGCCCTGGACGACGGCGTTACCGTCGGCGTCGTAGACAGCGCCAGCGTCGAAGAAGTTGGCGACGCCCTCGTTGAGGTCGGCCAGCGGAATGAAGCCGACGATCATGACGACGAAGGTGAAGGCAAAGGCGATCAGAACACCCTTCTGACGACCGGTGAGCTTGACCTCATTGTGAACCTCGGAAGCAGCCTTGCCGTGAGCCTCTTCAGCGTCCTTGAGCTCCTGCATCGACAGGATGGTGGAACCCTTGTCAGCCTTGACCTTCTTGGCATAGCTCATGACGAAGAAGATGGACATGGCAGTGGTAACAATCCACAGGACGGCACCGAGGCCGATGATGATGGACTGGTTGACCTCAATGCCAACGCCGGTCAGAGCGTCGACGGCAGCGCCGACGGCGAACGGGTTAACCGTGGAGCCCAGGCAGCCGCAGCCAGCGCCGAGCAGGACGGTGGCGGCACCGACCATCGGGTCGAAGCCAGCGGCCATCATGGTAGCGGCAAGCAGGGCGTAGAAGGGAACGGTCTCCTCGCACATACCATAGGTGGTACCACCGAGGGAGAAGATGAGCATCAGCACGGGAATGAGCATGATCTCGTTGCCCTTAAGCTTCTGCACCAGGACGGCGATGCCGTTGTCCAGGGCGCCGGTCTCGGTCATCATGCCGAGGAAGCCGCCCAGGATCATAACGAAGAGGCAGACGGGCAGAGCGTCAGCGAAGCCCTTAATCGGGGCGGTGCAGAAATCGCTCAGACGGGCGGCAGTAACCGCGCCGCCGGACGTGCCGGAGACGATAACGGTAATCACTGCAACAATTGCCAGCAGAGCAAGAAGAATGGTGAACGATGAAGGCATACCGCGCTTTTTCTTAGCGGTCTCAGTCATAGTTCTCATCCCCCCTTCATAAATCATTTACTGATCTCGCCCGAAGCGGCTCTTCCGTGCCGTGCCTGCCGCTCGATGCGAGATTTTTACCAGATAAAGCCGCTCGGGGTGTTCAACAATACACCCCGAGCGAGATGCTAGATGCACTTACTTGAGCGTGGCGTACATGACGGCCTTGATGGTGTGCATGCGGTTCTCGGCCTCGTCGAAGACCTTGGAAGCGGGGCTCTCGAAGACCTCGTCGGTGACCTCCTGCTCGGTGATGCCGAACTGCTCGCACTTCTCGGCGCCAATCGTGGTGTTGGTGTCGTGGAAGCTGGGCAGGCAGTGCAGGAAGATGGCACCCGGGTTGGCCATAGCCATGACCTCGGAGGTGACACGATACGGGGTGAGCTGAGCGATGCGCTCGGCCCAGACCTCGTCAGGCTCGCCCATGGAGACCCACACGTCGGTGTAGATAACGTCGGCACCGGTGACGCCGTCCTTGACGTCGGTGGTCAGCTTGATGGTGCAGCCGTTGGCCTCGGCGATGGGCTTGCAGGCCTCGATGACGTCGTCAGCGGGCATGCACTCCTCGGGGCCGCAGGCCACGAAGTTCATGCCAAGCTTGGAGCAGACAACCATGAGGGAGCGAGCAACGTTGTTCTTGCAGTCGCCCATGAAGACGAGGGTCTTGCCCTTGATGTCGTAGTTGAAGTTCTCCTGGACGGTCAGGATGTCGGCGAGCATCTGGGTGGGATGCCACTCAGTGGTCAGGCCGTTCCACACGGGCACGCCGGACTTAGCAGCGAGCTCCTCGACATCGTCCTGGGCAAAGCCACGGAACTCGATGCCGTCATACATGCGGCCGAGAACGCGGGCGGTGTCCTCGATGGACTCCTTCTTGCCCATCTGCGACGAACCCGGATCGAGGTAGGTGACACCCATGCCCAGATCCATGCCGCCGACCTCGAAGGCGCAGCGGGTACGAGTGGAGGTCTTCTGGAAGAGCAGAACGATGTTCTTGCCCTCGAGATAGCGGTGCGGAACGCCAGCGCGCTTCATGTCCTTGAAGTTCTTGGAGAGCTTGAGCAGGTACTCGATCTCCTCGGTGGTGAGGTCGAGGAGCTTGAGGAAGCTACGGCCGGAGAGGTTAACACCCATGGTTCGTTTCCTTTCGAAGAAATGAATTACGTAAGTAATTAGTGTTGCCCGTTTGACGGGCGAAACCGGTGCGGTTGTAGGGGGACCGCACCGGAAACGGAAAGACTTAGAGGTCCTCGCGCCAGAAGGGCATGCTCATGCAGCGCGGGCCGCCGCGGCCGCGGGAGAGCTCGGCGGAGGGCACGACGAGAAGGTCCAGGCCCTCCTTGTACAGCACGTCGTTGGTGACGGTGTTGCGGGCGTAGACGCAGATCTTGCCGGGCTCGACGCACAGGGTGTTGGAGCCGTCGTTCCACTGCTCGCGGGAGGCCGCGATCGGGTCGCCGCCGCCGCAGGGGATCAGCTTGACCTGGTCGACGCCGGTGGCGTCCTCCAGGACGTGCTCGAGGGTGTCCTCGATCAGGCGGATGTTCACGTCGCCCGGGTTCTTGCCGGCGGTCAGCTCGTAGACGCGCAGGGTGCCCATGATGGCGGGGTGGATCGTGAACTTATCGACGTCGATCTGGGTGAAGACCGTGTCGAGGTGCATGAAGGCGCGCGAGACCGGGATGTCGAAGGCAAGGATGCGCTCGACCTTGGAGTCGGAGTTCCAGAAGATGTTCTGGGCCATGATGTCGATAGCGGCGGCCTGGGTGCGCTGGGAGATGCCGACGGCGAGGGTCTTCTCGTTGATGTTCAGCACGTCGCCGCCCTCGGTGTGGAACTGGCAGTCGCGGCGGAAGTACAGGGAGACGTCCTTGTAGTCGGGGTGGTACTTGAAGATGTACTTGCCGTACAGGGTCTCGCGGTTGCGGGTGACCGAGTACATGCGGTTGAGGTTGACGCCCTCGCCGACGACCGCGAACGGGTCGCGGGTGAAGTAGAGGTTGGGCATCGGGTCGATGATCAGGTCGGACTCGGACTCGGAGTTGACCAGGGAGTCGAGGGTCGTGGACGCCGTGAGGGGCATGTCGATCTCGGCCTTGGTCATGCCGGCCATGGTCTTCTTGACGAACTCGAGGTTGTCCTCGATGGAGTCCAGCTTCTCGCGGACGATCTGCGGCATGTGCTGGCCGCGGATGCCGGCCTCGGCGATGTACTGGTCGGTGAACTCGGCGCGGGCGCCGGGGACCTGGTCGAACACCTCGGCGACGAGGTTCTCGAGGTAGAGCACCTCGACGCCCTGGTCCCTCAGGATCTGGGCGAAGGTGTCGTGCTCCTGCTGCGCGACCTCCAGGAACGGGACGTCGTCGAACAGGAGTCGCTCGAGCTCGTCGGGCGGCAGGTTGAGGAGCTCGTCGCCGGGACGGTGCAGGCAGACCTTCCTGAGCTTGCCGATCTCGGAAGGCACGTGCAGACCTTTCGTCATGGCCTCCTACCTTTCTTTCGGGCC
>NZ_CYYP01000005.1:139938-141791 GCF_001405375.1 Collinsella aerofaciens | reverse complement strand
CGAGGCGGCATAGGATATCAACCGTATTCCAGATTCCAGGACGCCGGGCCGACTCACTTCGGATCGGGCGCTACACCAACTTTCTCGACATTACCGGATTTACCTTCGTTTATTCGCTATCTATTTTTTGTTTCTACTGGTAATTTAGTTGCCCATCATTTTTTAATGGCATTAGATTTATTTGCACAAATTTTTGCTCAAGAGCAAACATCCCACTCACGGTCGAAAATCGGCCGTGAGCAGTAGGTCATTAACCGGGAGGAATGCCCTACCAAATTGATGAGAATATCCTTAACCCATCGGTGGTTGGAAGCGTAATGTTCTGACGACCATATTTGAATTTGCGCGCAGATCGTAGGCATCAATTCACCCAAATCGCCTGAGGCCACCACAAAGGCGCCTGTCCCCTTTGTGGTGGTGCTCCCCCGGCGCTACAGCAGATGTTCCTCGATAAAGATCGCGATGCCGTCTTTGTCGTTACTCGCGGTTACAAAGTCGGCGGCGGCACGGGTGGCGTCGCTGCCATTCGCCATGGCCACGCCCACGCCGGCGTCAGCCACCATGCAGGTGTCGTTATCGGCATCGCCAAACACGCAGATGTCCTGGAGCTCCATGTCGTTGAGCTCCGCCACGCGCCCAAGGCCGCGCGTCTTGGACACGCGCGGATCCATGAACTCATAGAGCCGCTGCGTGGTTTGCAGAGCCGCCGCCTTAACAGTGTCATCGGCAAACGTCGACGCCCGCTCAATCACTCGCGGCATTACCTCGGGCGCCATGGTAAACATCACCTTGGGCTGCGGCTCGCGCAAAAACTCGGCAAAATCGACCACCTGGTAGGGCACGCCGTCGACGCGCGACAGGTGCTCGACGCACGCGTTGCTCTCGGGCACGTAGAACACGCCGTCTCGGGGGCAGACGGGCGTTGCCGGCAGGTCCGCCATGTGCTTGCAGATGCGCGCGATGGTCTCGCCCGGCAGCGGATAGCTCAGCTCGTTGATGTCGTGTGCACGGTCGATGACCTCGGCGCCACCGCAGCCCACGAGTACGTCCACCAGGCCTTCGATGCCCCAGAGCTCGTACATGGCCTCGGTCGCGTGGGCGTCGCGCCCAGTGCACAGGCCAAAGAGCACGCCACGCTCGCGCAGGGCACGGATCGCCGCCACGGTGCGCGGGGACACCATGTGCTGGCTCGTGAGCAGCGTGCCGTCAATATCACAGAACACGGCTTTGATGTGGCTGAAGGTGGTGTCCATGGGGGGCCTTTCTGGGTTGCGCGGCGGTGTGGGGTGTGGTCGGAAATGGTGTACATGGTATACCAAGGCGCAGGCCGTTGGGGCCCGATCGCCACAAAGGGGCCTGGCCCCTTTGTGGTGGCTTGTGGTGCTCGGGCCTCAGCGCAATCCATCACAACATTCGACGTTTTTCGGCAAAATCGCGATTTTCATCGAATGTTGTGATGGTTTTTACTGCAAAGCAAAAACCACCACAAAGGTGTCTGGCCCCTTTGTGGTGGAAATGACGTTTGCCCAGGTAAAACCTGCCAAAATAAACCTGTCCCGTTTTAGCAGGTTTTAGGCCAGGTGGTCTTGGATGAGATCGCAGATGGCTCGGGCGTCGTTGATGTTGATGGCTCGGGTCGCAAAGCCGGCGTCGAAGGCCTGACGCGCCAGGGCCTCGTTGCAGGCAAGGGCCAGCGTGTGACCGTCGACCAGGTCGAGCGAGCTCTTGCCGCGCAGACGGTCGACACCGGAGCGCGCGACCACGATGTTGTCGAAGCCCTCGGTCTTGTAGCCCTCGATGATCACCACGTCGACATCGTTGTAACGCGACAGCAGCTCGCGCGCGGGCATCTC
>NZ_CYYP01000005.1:0-139688 GCF_001405375.1 Collinsella aerofaciens | reverse complement strand
CGCTCGCGGACGCGGCACCGTCAGCGGCCACGGCCTCAACGGCAGCGGCCTGACGCTCTGCGCGGTCCCATACGCCCGAGCGGCCGCCCTCCTTGTGCAGCAGGCGCACGTCGACGATCTCCATGCCGCGATCGACGGCCTTGCACATGTCGTAGATGGTCAGACACGCGGCACTCGCGCCGGTCAGGGTCTCCATCTCGATACCCGTCTTGCCCGTCACGCCCGCCGTAACCAGTACGTGAAAGCCAACCTGCCCGTCCGCGCGCGCCGGCGCCCAGCCCTCGGGCACGTCCTCGACCGGCGTCCCCGCCGGAGCGATGGGCGCAATATCGCACTTGCTCTTGGTAATGAGCAACGGATGGCACATGGGAATGATGTCGCTCGTGCGCTTGATGGCCATGATGCCCGCCACGCGCGCGCAGGCAAGCACGTCGCCCTTCTTGGCGCGGTCCTGCAGCACCATGGTCTGCGTCTCGGGGTGCATGAGGATGGTGCCCTCGGCGATGGCAATGCGATGGGTCTCGGCCTTGTCGGACACGTCGACCATGCGCACCTCGCCCTTGGCGTCCACGTGCGTCAGCTCGTCGCGACGGGCGTCGCGGGCGGGCTCGGTGGCAGCGCTGGCAGTCGGCCGTGCGGACGCGTCGGCGTTGCCAGCATTCGCCGCAGCCGTGACTTTGTGGGCAGACATCGCGGCCCTGCGAGCGGCCTTGGTGGCATCGGCGTACCTGCTCTTGGCCATATGATCATCCTCCGATTTGGGACATAAATCGTTGCGTGCCCTCAATTATCGCGTGTTCCTGCGGTTTGTGGGCGACGGCATCGCGCCAAATCGAAAGTACCTGCATATCATCACCACGGCGCAACGCCTCACGCACCGAATACTCGGCATCGCTAAACAGGCACGGGCGCACGTTGCCGTCTGCCGTCAGGCGCAGACGGTTGCAATTCGCACAAAAATGGTTGGACATGGCGCTAATAAAGCCGACCGTTCCCGCCGCACCCGGAAAGTGCCAATAGCGCGCAGGGCCCGCGCCGGCAGGAGCGTCGTTGATGTCGAGTGGCTCGAGCTCGCCCAGCCCCGCCGCGGTGGCCCCGGCATTGATGCGCGTCCGCAGCTCGTCGCTCGGCACGGTGTCGCTCGCGTCCCACAGCTCGGGATTGAGCGTGGGCGCATGCGGGTCCACAGCGCAATGCGAGCTGGTGCGCTCGTCGCCGATGGGCATGTATTCGATAAAACGCAGGTGGATGGGGCGGTCGACGGTCAAGCGCGCGAGGGCCGCCACGTCTTGGTTGAGCCGGCGCACCACAACGCAGTTGACCTTAACGGGCTCAAAGCCCCAAGCCAGCGCCGCGTCGATGCCAGCCATGGTCTGCTCGAGTCGACCTAGACGCGTGATCTTTCCAAAGAGCGTAGGGTCGAGCGTGTCGAGCGAAATATTGACGCGGTTAAGACCGGCATCTTTGAGCTGCGGCGCCAGCTTGGGCAGCAGGGCGCCGTTGGTGGTGAGCGAGATGTCCTCAATCTGCGGGATCGCGCGGATGTCGCGAATGAGCGGAATGATACGACGACTGACCAGCGGCTCGCCGCCCGTCAGACGCACGCGGCGAATGCCCTCCCCCGCCACCAAGCGCACAAAGCGGGCGATTTCCTCGGCGCTGAGCAACTCGTCGTGTGCGCGGGGCGCCACACCATCGGCCGGCATGCAATAGATGCAGCGGAAATTGCACTTGTCGGTAACGGCAATGCGCAGGTAGTTGATATCGCGACCAAAACCGTCATGTTGCACGTGCCCGTCCACGCAGCCCTCCCCTCACGCGGCGTTTTATTCTTCGGAAAACATAATACCCCACGAGAGAATCATGCCGACACCCGTACGACAGGACAGGTCGCCTCGAACAAAACGGACCTTCCAAGCCCATCCTCAACACAGACCATCACAACATTCGATGCTTTTCCCGTTTTTGGCAAAAAACGTCGAATGTTGTGATGGTTTGCCTGCCCACAGCACCCCGCAGAAGGACCAAAACGCCCCTAAAGGCCGCCGTCCCAGTGCCGAATCACGAATTCTCGTAGGTCGTTCTGACGTTTCTGGAACGCTTCGCTTCGGTCGCACTTAAGGCCCATAGCGAGCGCGATGGCATTCATTGCCCGATGCAATTGCAGTTGATGGGCAAACTGAGTCCCGGTGAGGACGATCATCCTAAAGCCCAGCGCGCTCAGCACGGTCATACGCTCCGCATCCGACGCGCTGCGCTGTTTATCAAGATGGTCCGAGCCGTTGTATTCAACCCCCGTACCGCTCGCAGGCGCATATACGTCGATCTCGAAATACCCGGCCTTTGCGAGATACTTGAACTCGTTGGGAACATTGACCCGATGGTTGAGCTCGATCTTGGCGTATCCCAGCCCGCCCTGGGAACGTTTTGCTACAACCATGATTGCGGTGGCCGTCTCCATGGGCGACCGCGCGCCATCGTGCACGCGCTTGAGCACGGCGGCCGCGCGTATAGCCCCCTGACGAGATCGGTTCTCATTGCAATAGGCAATCAAGTCGGCAACGGTATACCTCTGCCCCATCTCGATATAATCGCCTGTCGACAGATGATTCAAATGGTATCGGGCACAGATTTCGTAGCCATATTCCAGCTGCTCGGGCTCGCTCATCCACGAGCCCGCCTGGACAAAGCACATGGCCTCATCAACCACTAGAAGGCCCTCTGCCACCTCGATAAGATGGCCTGGAGGTATCGGCGCCCCAAACACGTGGCACCTAAATCCAGCCGGCGTCGAGCGCTCAAAATCGAAGTTGACGAGCGTGTCGATATGATCGAGCTCTTCTCGTGGAACACCAAGCGAAACCAGATAGTCGGCAACGACCCCAACTGCCGTTGAAGCCCTCAGCCCCTTGGCATCGAGCCCCAATTTGGGCAGGCTCGCGGTCGGCTCCGCCTCGTTAGCAAGCGAGTCCTCATCGTATAGGCTGCTTGCTCGCGAGAGCGGCTCGGACGGGCGCGCCACGTTGTGGTACAGCCAGGCAGTCTTATGGGACAGGACGATCGGCAGGTCCATGAGCCCTCCAATGGAGTCGGATAACCAACCTTATTCCCCTGCCCACGGGTCCGCACACCTTCGTGCGCAAGAAAGCGATTCCACCCGGTCGAGTGGCAGAAAAACCATCACAACATTCGATGCTTTTCCCGATTTTGGCAAAAAACGTCGAATGTTGTGATGGTTTGAGGCGAGGTGAGAGGCGCTAAGCCTACACGGCGCATGCCCGCATTCAAATGGAAATGACCGCGCTCGGAGCGTGACTTTTTTCGCCCCACTGCCGACATAAACCTTGACTCTACATTCGTTGTAGGGTTTTCACTACACTGGTACGTAAACAAACCCAGCCAGAACCAGAAAGTGCCCCGCCCATGGAACACGACCTCACACGCGGCAATGTCCTTAAGACTATCGCGGTCTTTGCCCTGCCCTATATGCTCTCGTACTTTTTGCAGATGCTCTACGGCATGGCCGACCTGTACATGATGGGGCAGTTTAGCGGCGCTGCCGGCATCACCGCCGTGGGTAATGGCGCGCAGACGCTCTATATCATTACCGTGACGCTCGTGGGCCTGGCCATGGGAACGACGGTCATCGTCGGCCACGCCGTGGGTTCGCGCCGGTTTGACCGCGCCGAGACCGCCATCGGCAACACCATCACGCTCTTTATGGGCGTCTCGGTGGTACTGGCCGCTGTCCTACTCGCACTGTGCCCGCAGATCGTGGCGCTCATTGGCACGCCGGCCGAGGCGGTCGAAGGAACCGCCGCCTACCTGCGTATCTGCTTTGTCGGCATTCCCTTTATCGCCGCGTACAACATTCTTTCGGCCATCTTTCGCGGGCTGGGCGATTCGCGCTCGCCTATGTACGTGATTGGCGTGGCATGCATCATCAACATCGCGCTCGACTTTCTTTTTATCGGCCATATGGGGCTCGGCCCCGTGGGCGCGGCGCTCGGCACGGTAACCGCCCAGACGGCCAGCGTTGCCCTCGCGCTCGTGTGGCTCAAGAGCCGCCGCACGAACATCCACGTTAAGCGCAGCGACCTGCGCCCCCAGCCCGAGGTGCTCGGCAGCATTCTTAAGATCGGCGTACCTGTGGCCGTGCAGGACGGCTGCATCCAGGTGGCGTTTATGTTTATCACCGTCATCGCCAACCACCGAGGGCTCGTCGACGCCGCCGCCGTGGGCCTGGTCGAGAAGATGATCAGCTTTTTGTTCATTGTGCCGAGCTCCATGGGCGCCACCGTCAGCGCGCTCACGGCTCAAAATGCCGGCGCGGGCAAAGGCGACCGCGCACGTCAGGTGCTCAAGGACGCCATGACGATCTCGATGGTGTACGGCTGCCTGATCACGGTGCTGATGTGGCTGGTGGCGCCGGCGTTTATTGGCTTTTTTGCCAAGGACCCCGCGGTAGTCGCGGCCGGTACCGGCTATATGCACAGTTATATTTTCGACGCAATCTTTGCCGGCATCCACATTTGCTTTAGCGGCTTTTTCGCTGCATACGGCAAGAGCTACATCGGCTTTGCGCACAACGTGCTGGCCGTGGCGCTCATTCGCGTGCCGGGCGCGTGGCTGCTGTCGAACGCCTATTCCGATACGCTGTTTCCCATGGGCATCGCTTCGCCGTGCGGGTCGATTTTGTCGGCAGTCATCTGTGTTGTCGCGTTTACCGTGCTCAACCGGCGCGGGGCTTTTGACAAGTTGGCAGCGTAGCGAGGCGACGCGAGCCTGGCGCCCCTCCCCTGTTTTTACCGAAAGGAGCGGTCCCATGACCGACTCGCCAACCGAACATACCGAGGGTCTGCTCCGCATTGGCGAGGTGGCGCGCCTGTTTAACCTGAGCGTGGGGACGCTACGTCATTACGAGCAGATGGGCTTGCTGGACCCGGCGCACATCGATCCGGCAAGTGGGTATCGCTACTACGGATCGCGGCAGCTCTCCACCCTCAACACCATCAGCCACCTGCGCGTTCTCAACTTGCCGTTAGCACAAATCCGCGAGTTTGTGACCACGCGCGATGTGGACCTTATGCAGCGGCAGCTGGCTCAGCAGCAGGAGCTCATCGAGCGCAAGCGCCGCGAGCTCGAACGCGTGTCACGCAAGATTGACAACCGGCTTGCGCTGCTCCACGATGCCTTGAACACCGAGCTCGATACCATTTGCACAATCGATGCGCCCGAGCTTCGCTGCGCCGTGTTGCGCGAACGCGTCAACCCTACCGACGCCTATGCGCTGGAGTGGCAGATTCGTCAGCTGCAGAAAGGCCAGCACGAGACCTTTGTCTTTCTGGGCAACTTAGGCGTCGGGATTAGCGCCGAGCGCCTCGCCGCCGGCGACTTTGATGGCTACGACGAGGTCTTTTTGCTGCTCGATGACACCGATGAGTACTTGGGCGACGTCGAGACGCGGCCCGCCGCGCGCTGCCTGACCATAAGCTTCCGCGGCACGCACGGGCAAGCAGCCCCACGCTATGAGCAGCTGCTCAGCTATATGCGCGAGCACGGCCTGACACCCGCCGGGCCCTCGCGCGAAATCGCCCTCATCGACGACATCATCAGCGACGACCCGGCAACCTACGTGACACAGATCACGGTGCCCGTTACTGTGCTCGATTAAGAACCTCCCGGACAGGCATGAAGTGCAGCTCAACTAACGAGCGTCGGCTACAGGATAACCGCCATGTCGAGGGCAGTCCCCGATATGGCGGTTTTACTCCTCCGGAATCGGAAACGCACGGATGAACTCTGCAGGCGAGAAGGTCTTGATGGTCGAGCGCACAAAAGCGGCGCGGTCACGCGTGATGATAAAGTCCACGCCGGCACGCTCGGCCATCGCACGGATACAGCCGTCCTCAAAGTCCGGCTCATCGGAATAGGCGGAGGTAAAACAAGCTTCTTGGTCGAGAGGCTCTACCGAGTAGCTCTTAAGACAGTCGCGCACTACCTCGCGGGCGCACGCCTCGCCTGCCTGTTTAGTGAGAATGTAGTACGCGTCCTTGAGAGAGCAGGCCGAAACAACGCCCTCGATAAGCCCCACGTCAACAAACCCCTTGATGGTTTGCGCCGCCCCATGCTCCGACCGACCCGGAAGCACGCAATCGAGCAGAAAATTGGTATCGAGAAATGCCCTCATAGGTAGCGCTCCCTCGCGACGCGCTTTTCATCTTCAACCGTCATCGTATCGAGCGGCGTTCCCTTTGGCATTTTGGCTACGATATCGAGATACTCCTGGTAGTCCTCATCCTCCGCGAGCATCTCGCGAATCTCCTTCCAGGTGATCTTGGGATGCCACATCGTACCCACGTCGCGCTTGGGCTTGCCCGTGCCGCACGTCGGTTTTGCGCCCCCACGCTCCTGGGCAGCGTCATATTCCACTGCAACCGGGCCTTGATAGTCGAGCGGCACGATTTTGAACAACGGCTTGCTCCGCTTGAAAACCACAACCTCCTCGCCCTCATTAGCAACCTTTTCGGCCACCTGCGTAAGGTTTTGGCGCAGCTCCGAAAACGCGACCGTAACCATAACTGCTCCTCTCAACATATATCTTCACTGCTAAGTATACACGTTAATGTTAATGTTAACGTGTATAAGAATCACCACAATGGGGGCGATCAACCATTACTGGCGCCTCTGCTTCGTATGAATCTCTTATCGCTCCGGAACGGCACCGGTCCGCAGGGTCACCCTCAGCAACCTACATGACGCAGATCATGCTGCCCGCCACCACGCCCAAATAAAAACCTCCCGGAAAGTATCAACCTTTCCGGGAGGTTTTCTAATTTGATTATCGATGTCCTAAGCCTGGGGCACCTCACCAGTCGCAAGAATCTGCTCGAGCGCGTCCTCGTCCAACACGGGCACACCCAGCTGCTCGGCCTTGGTGAGCTTGGAGCCCGCTTTGGGGCCGGCGACCAGATAGCTCGTCTTCTTCGACACACTGCCCGAAACCTTGGCGCCGAGCACCTTGAGCGCCGCGCCCGCCTCGTCGCGCGTGCGGTTGACAAGCGTGCCGGTGAGCACGAAGGTCAGGCCTGCGAGTGGTTGTGCGTCGGCGAGCTCGCCTGCCACGCCAGCGTCGGCTGCGGCTTGCGCATGAGCGGCACCCAAGTCGACCTCGAGCGACAGGCCCGCCTGGCGCAGGCGCTCCAGCACGGCAAGGTTCTCGGGCACGGCCAGGAACTGCTTGACGCTCGCCGCAATCTTGGGACCGATGCCCTCGCACTCGGCGATGTCCTCTTCGCTCGCCAAAATGAGCTTGTCAATCGACAGGAATCGCTCGGCGATGACCTCGCCCACACTCTTGCCCACGTGGCGGATGCCCAGGGCAAACAGCACGCGACCGAGCGGCTGGCTCTTGGACTTGTTGAGCTCGGCGACGATCTTTTCGGCCGTCTTGAGGCCCACCGGAATGGGATCGCCCTTCTTAACGCCCTTTTTGCTGTTAGAGCTGGCGTACACGCGCCCCGTGTCCAGGCCGGCAATGTTGTCGACTGTGAGCTGATAGAAATCCGCGACGTCGTGGATCAGGCCGGCGGCGATCATCTTGTCGACGATCTCGTCGCCCAGGCCGTCGACGTCCATGCAGCCGCGGCTCACCCAGTGGAGCAAGCGCTCCTTGAGCTGTGCGGGGCAATCGATGGAGACGCAACGGTAAGCGACCTCGCCATCCTCGTGGACAACGGGGCTGCCGCACACGGGGCAGACCTCGGGCATGTGCCAGTCGACCGAATCGACCGGGCGCTTGTCGAGCACCGGGCCCACAACCTCGGGGATTACGTCGCCCGCCTTGTGCACGATGATAGTGTCGCCCTCGCGCACGTTTTTGCGGCGGATCTCGTCGATGTTGTGCAGCGTGGCGCGCGCGATGGTGGAGCCAGCGACCGTCACCGGGTCGAACTCGGCGACCGGTGTGAGCACACCGGTGCGGCCCACCTGGATGCGAATTTCGCGCAGGACGGTCTGCTTTTCCTCGGGCGGGAACTTAAAGGCGATGGCCCAGCGCGGCGCGCGGGCGGTAAAGCCCAGGTCGAGCTGCTGCTGGAAGCTGTCGACCTTTACGACCACGCCGTCGATGTCGTAATCCAGGTCACCGCGATGTTCGAGCGCCTGGGCACAGAACTCGTGAACCTCGGCGGGTGTGGCGCAACGGGCAACGTTAGGGTTGACGCTGAAGCCGGCGCTACGCAGCCAATCGAGGAACTCGCGCTGGCTGTGGACGTGCAGCGGATCGGTATCGGCGATGGCATAGATAAAGGTGGCCAGGTCGCGGCGCGCCGTGACCTTGGGATCCTTTTGGCGCAGGCTGCCGGCGGCGGCGTTGCGCGGGTTGGCGAAGGGGTCGCGGCCCTCGGCATCGGCCTCTTCATTCAGACGAACAAAGCTGCCCTTGGGCATGTAGACCTCGCCGCGTACCTCAATGGTGCGCTCGCGGTCGGCGCCCATGTGGGCGAGCGCCGGCTCGGACAGGTGCATGGGCACATCCTTGATGGTGCGCACGTTGAGCGACACGTCCTCGCCCGTGGTGCCATCGCCACGTGTGGCCGCACGTACGAAGGTGCCGTTTTGGTAGGTAAGCGCCACACCCAGGCCGTCGATCTTAAGCTCGCAGGTATAGGTGACGCTGCCGGCACCGAGCGCATCCTCGGCGCGCTGGAGCCACGCGTCGAGCTCGTCCAGATCCATGGCATCGTCCATGGAATACATGCGTGCCATGTGCGTGACCGGCGTAAACTGCTCGCTCACGTACCCGCCCACGCGCTGGGTATAGCTGTCGGGCGTCACCAGGTCGGGGTAGGTGGCCTCAATTTCCTGCAGCTCAACGAGCATCTTGTCAAAGGCGGCGTCCGTGATCTCGGGCGCATCGAGCATGTAGTAGCGATAGGCGTGGTAATCGAGCTCGTGGCGCAGCTCGGCCGCACGCGCTGCCGCCTGGGCACGGGCATCGGCCGGTACGGCGGTATCCGTGCTCGCGGGCGTTTCGGTATCGATGTCCACGCCGTCACCAAACAGGCTCGATTGCTCCATAGCGGCACTCCTTCGCTCGATTTCAAACGGATACTAGAGTACCACCGGTCGCAATGAGGCCGAATAGCGGTCTCAAACCGCACCGAATCGGCAGCCGCCAGACTGGGGTGGACAGTTAGTTCAGATACGTATAAATCCTAGAGCTAAATCAGGCACGAACACCCCTGTTTCGACGAATTCGGGCTCCTCGAGACCATGTAAACGTCCCACTCTCCCTTCCAAACACCCATTCGAGCCCCATCCCAATCAAAAATTGCTCAAAACGCATTCCAAGCTGTCCCAGATTTATACGTATCTGAACTAACTGTCCAGACCATTACGAACCAGGCCTCTTGTCAGCCCCAAGTGATCCGTTTTCCTCCGTCCCCAACGGATCAATAAGAAAAGAGGGGCTGTCCCGCGTTGGTGGGACAGCCCCTCTGGTATCGGTATGAGCGAAACGGCTCGCTAGTAGCCCTGGCCGTAGCCCTGACCCTGGCCCTGCTGGCCCAGCAGCTCCTCCAGATACTGGCGCAGCTGCTCGTCGGTAATACCGCCGTTGCCGGTGTCGGTCGAACTGTCGTCCTGCTGCTGGTTCTGCAGCTCCTCATCGGAGCCCAGCTCAACCGTGACCTTCTTCTCTTCCTTGCCGCGCATGAGTGTGATCTCGACCTTCTCGCCCACCTCGTGGCTGCGCAGAGCAATGATCAGGCCATCGGCGCTCGTGATCTCGTCGTCGCCCAGCTTGGTGATGACATCGCCCTCCTGAATGCCGGCCTTGGCAGCAGGACCATCCTCAACGACGCTCGCCACATACGCGCCGCTATCGGTGCTCAGCTTGTTGGTGCGGGCGTTGAGCGCATTGACGCTCGAAAGCGTAGCGCCCATGTACGGATGCACCGGCGTCTTGCCGTCGATAATCTGGTCGGCAATGTTCTTGGCATAGTTGACCGGAATGGCAAAGCCCACGCCCGAGCTGGAGCCCGAATAACTCTCGATGAGCGAATTAATGCCCACAAGCTCGCCATTGTCGTTAACGAGCGCGCCGCCGGAGTTGCCCGGGTTGATGGCGGCATCGGTCTGGATCATGTTGGCATAGATAGTGTTGCCGCTGGTAGAGCTCATAGCCGTGGAGCGATACAGCGCCGACACAATACCCGTGGAGACGGACTGCTCGTTGCCGAACGGCGAGCCGATCGCCATGACCCACTCGCCCACGTTGAGCTTGGAGGAATCACCGTTCTCAATCGGCGTGAGCTTGGAGGCGTCGGCGTCCTTGAGCTTGATGACGGCCAGGTCGCTCGAAGCATCGTTGCCCACGAACTCGGCCTCGTAGGTGGTGCCGTCGTCCATGGTCACCACGTACTGGTCGTAACCATCGACCACGTGGTTGTTGGTGAGGATGTGGCCCTCGGTATCGAGCACCACGCCCGAACCGACACTGCCCGAGTTATCCGACCCGTCAGCAGACTGCGAAAGCGAGCCATTCTGGCTGCCGCTCGAAGTGGCGGTAATGGAAACGACGGAGGGCAATGCCTTGGCAGATACGGCCTCGGCCAGCGTGGTGTCCTCGGAGTCGATCGTGATCTTTTGCGTCGATGAACCCGAAGCACCCGCCGTCACGGCGTTCCTGCCGCCGCCGATATCGAGCGTGCCACTCATAATGAGCGCGATGACCAGCAGGGCGCCGCACGCACAACCAGCGAGCGCCGTAATAAAGATCGGCAGCTTTTTGGTCTTGGTCTTGACCACCGTGTGCTTGTTCACGACCTGTTGGCCGCCCAGCGGCTTGCCGGTCTGCGTGTCGTAGGCCTGCACGTAGGGAATGTTGCCGTCGGCAGGCGTCGACTCCACCTGCACGCGCGGCTGTTGCTGAGTCTCGCCGGCGTTGCCCGCGTCCTGGGGACGCTGGGAATCGTTCTCGCTCATAGCTACGATCCTTTCGTCAAATAACCAAAGGCCCGCCAAACATGTGGCGGGCCATCATTGTTCACGTTGAGTTGTACCCCAATATGCGGGTGCACGTGTATGAGAACGCAATCTTTTAGGAAGGCTTAAGTTCTGTTGCAGGCCCAAAAGGACCCGCACCTGCGTCAAGACCACCACAAAGGTGCCTGTCCCCTTTGTGGTGGAAATCTAGTCCTTAAACAGATAGCCCACGCCGCGGACGGTGGTGATGTGTGCCGCGATCTGCGGGCCCACCTTGGAGCGGATGCGTCGGATGTGCACGTCGACGGTGCGCGTGCCGCCGCAGTACTCAAAGCCCCACACGCGGTGCAGCAGCACCTCGCGGCTGTAAGCACGGTTGGGGTGCGTTGCCAAAAAGCTCAGCAGCGAGTACTCCATCAGCGTCAGGTCGATGGGCTCGTTATCGAGTGTCACCTGGTAGGTAGCCAGGTTAATCTCGAGGTTGTCGATGTTGAGCACATCGTCGGCGGCGACGGTCTCCTCCTCGCCCATCAGGCGCTGCGCGCGAGCCTTGAGTTCGTTGGGTGTCGCCGTGGGGCATACAAAGTCGGCATGCGCGTGATTGGGCAGACGCAGGGTGCTAAGCGCCTCGTCGTCAACGATCACCAGCATGGGGACGCCGCCGCGATCGTCAAGCCACTTGGCAATCTGATCGATGCGGTCGCTGCGGATGCCGTCGGAATCGAGGATCAGCAGGTCAAAGTCGTGCGCCGCAGTCGGCGAATCGGGCGTGGCCAGGCTCACCTCGACACCCAGGGTGGTCGTCAAACTGCGGGCAAACTCGTGGAAGCGCGTCGTGCGCGCCATGAACAGGGCACTCTTTTCGGACATATCGGCCTCCAAAGAAATGAGCTCAATCGTACTGGAACAAGCCAGCGCGATTAGGAGTTCGCCAGGTAGTGCTTGATCTCCCACTCGGTGATCGTAGACTCAAACTTATGCCACTCGTCGCGCTTCTTTTTGAGGAAGAAGCTATGGATATGCTCGCCGAGGGCATCCTTCATAAACTGCGAGTCCTCAAACACGTCGAGCGCCTCTTTGAGCGAACGCGGCAGCGGCGTGTAGCCGGCCTCGACCATCTGGCGGTCGGTAAGCTTGAGCGTCTCGGCCGTGGCCTCGGGCGGGAGTTCCAGCTTGCGCTCGATGCCGTCGAGACCGGCCGCCAGCGTGACGGCGTTGACCAGGTACGGGTTGGCCATGGGGTCGGGGCTACGAAGCTCGATGCGCGTGGACAGCTGCTTGCCGGGCTTGTAGACCGGAATGCGGACCATACTCGCGCGGTTGCGCAGGCCCCACGTGGCGTACTGCGGCACGGAGTCGCCACCCGTGGTGATGCGCTTGTACGAGTTGACCGTGGGGTTAGTGATGGCGCTGATCTCGCGCGCGTGCGCCAAGATGCCGGCCATGTAGTGCTTGGCGATATCGGAGAGGTGGTACTTCTCGTCGTCCTCGCCCCAAAAGACGTTGTTGCCGTCGTGGTCGAATAGCGACTGGCACAGGAACATAGCGCTGCCGTCCTCGCCCGCCAACGGCTTGGGCATAAAGGAGGCGTGGCACCCGCTCTCGTAAGCTTGCTGCTTAATGATGAGTTTGGCCGTGGTGATGGCGTCGGACATGCTCAGGGCCTCGGCGTGGCGCAGGCTCATGCCGTGCTGCGAGCGGCCGGCGGCGTGGAAGGTGTACTCCACGGGCACGGACATCTTCTCGAGTGTGAGGACCGTGTTGCGGCGCAGGTCGCGGGCGGCATCGCTCACCGAAAGATCGAAGTAGCCCACGTTGTCGAGCGGCTCGGGGGTGTGCTCGTCGGGGAAGTAGTAATACTCCAGCTCGGCGCCCACGTTGAGCAGATAGCCAGCTTTCTCGGCCTTGCGGAACATGCGGCGCAGGGCATCGCGCGGATCGCCGGCAAACGGCTTGCGGTCGGGGGTGCACACGTCGCAGAACACGCGGGCGACGCCGTTGTGGCTCGGGCGCCACGGCAGGATCTGGAAGGTCGAAGCATCGGGGAACGCCAGCATGTCGGCTTCCTCGGGCGTAGCAAAGCCCTCGATGGCGGAGCCGTCAAAGCCAATACCCTCCTCAAAAGCGACCTCGAGGTCCTCGGGGCTAATGGCAAAGTTCTTGAGGCGGCCGAGAATGTCGACAAACCACAGACGCACAAAGCGGATGTCACGCTGCTCTACGGAGCGGAGTACGTAATCGATGTTCTGCTGGTTCATGTCGCTCCCCTTTCTTTCGGGCGGGTTTCGACTGGTCTATATCGCAGATACTATCGCAGAAAAATGTTTCCGCAGGGTTAAAGCGTATCAAGCGCTCAAAAAACGTGCGCGAACAGGCCGTTGCGAACGAGCGGCTAGCGCGAAGTCGAAGCGCGGTGTTCAATGTGACCAGGAACCTCGATGCGCTTGGGGGCGAGCTTTGCGGCCTCGCCCACCGTGGTGGTGACGACGTCGATGCGCTCGGACAGGCGCTCGACCACGCGCTCGGCGATGGTAAGGGTGTCTTGCGCGGCCGTGGTCACACCGCCAAAGAGCACGTGGTTCCAGGGATAATCGTCAAATGTCGCGATCTTAAGACCAGCCGGCAGCGAGGGACCAAGCTGCGCCAGCGCCTCGGTCAAACGCAGGAAGACCAAGCCGTTGACGGCAATGAGGCCGAGCTTTTTGCCTGCATAGCCGCGGATGGTCTCGTCCAGGCGGCCGACGCCCGTGGCGCCCCCGTCGGCCAGGGTGACGACCTCGCCGGCAAGGCCGCGGTGCAAAAGCTCGTCGGTAAAGGCCTCGGCGCGCTTGCGACGCACGGGGCTGTCGTCGCTTGCCTCGGTGAGCAGGCACAGGCGCTCGCTGCCAGCGGCGGTCAAGGCGTCTACCAGGCCGGCGACCAGCTCACGGTTGTTAGATGTCACCAGATCGACACCGCCGTCGGCAACGTCGCGGTCGAGCAGCACAACGGGCAGGCGCCCCGCGGCCGCGGCGATCGCCTTGTCGTTGCCTCCGCAGGTGTTGACGACCAGGCCGTCCACGTCAGCATCGATAAGTCTGGCGAGCGACTCGGCCTCCTTAGCGGGGTCGTTGCCGCTAATGGCCGTCATGAGCGAGCAGCCGCGCGCGGCGGCGCTGGCGGAAAGTCCTTCAAGCATGGCGCTCGAGAACGGGTTGGCGATGTCGGCCAGGATCACACCGATGAGGTTGGTACGCGAGCTGCGCAGATTGCGCGCGGCAGCACGTGGGCGATAGCCGGTGCGCTCGATGACCTCGGCGATGCGAGCACGGGTCTCCTCGGTCATTTGCCCGGGGCGGTTGTTGAGATAGCGCGAGACCGTGGCCGGGCTCACGCCCGCCTCGGCGGCAATGTCCTTGATTCTCATCTGCGCCATGGCGCACCCCGTTTCCCAATTGTCAGCAGTCTGAGCCATTTTAGGCATTTTTTTAAAAATCTCGCTTGCAAAAGGCTGTAGGTGAGTATACTACAACTCGAAACGAAACCGATTTCGTAAACCGATTTCGGCGAGCGTTGGCACGTAGGTGCAAAGATGTACCCTACCGTCTTGGCACCTCCGTGCCAACGCCATATCAAAGGTGTACGCACGAGCAAGAAGGAGCTGCGCAACCATGGGTAAAACGGTTCTTACCTTCGGCGAGATCATGATGAGGCTCTCGCCCAAAGACCATCTGCGCATTGAGCAGGCGACCGAGTTTGATGTCCGCTACGGCGGCGCCGAAGCCAACACCGCGCTTTCCCTGGCCTACCAGGGCGACAAGGCCGCTTACGTCTCCGTTGTCCCGGCCAACCGTCTGGGCGAGTGCGCTCTGCGCTCGCTGAAGGCCTACGGCGTCGACACCACGCGCGTCGTACGTCAGGGCGATCGCCTGGGCTCCTATGTCTTTGAGGTCGGTGCCTCGCAGCGCGGCAACGGCTGCGTCTACGACCGCAAGTACTCTGCCATTAACATGGCCAAGCGCGACGTCTTTGATTGGGACGAGATCCTCAAGGGCATCGATGTCTTCTATTTCTCCGGCGTGACGCCCGCTGTCTCCGACGAGATGGCCGCTGCGTGCAAGGATGCCCTCACCGCCTGCCGCGCCAAGGGCATCACGACCGTGTGCGACGTGAATTATCGCGGCAAGATGTGGTCGCCCGAGAAGTCGCAGGCCACCATGAAGGAACTCCTGCCGCTCGTCGACGTCTGCATCGCCAACGATGAGGACGCACCCGCCGGCCTCGGCATGACCTGCGTCTCCGGCTCCCTTGCCCACGGCATTGAGGAGCGCGACACCTACGTCGAGATGGCCCGTCAGATCTGCGCCGAGTACGGCTGCAAGAAGGTCGCTTCGGTCGTCCGCAACATCTCCTGCGTCGAGCGCTCCATCTGGATGGGCATGCTCTATGACGCCGAGAGCGGCGCGCACTGGTTCTCCCCCGCTCACGACGTGCACGTGCTCGAGGGCGTTGCCGCCGGCGACGCTTTCAACGCCGGCCTCGTCCATGCCCTCATCAACGACTTTGACCCGCAGGACGCCGTCAACTACGCGATTGCGGCCTCGATCCTCAAGCTCACCATCAAGGGCGATTCCAACCTGGTGACTGCTGACGAGATCGCAGCCGTGGCATCAGCCGCCGACGGTGGCACTCGCGTCGCACGCTAGTCCGTCTCCATTCCGCGGGCCGCAGCTTTCCAATCCCATACCCCTGCGGCCCGCTCCCCGATTCCTCCGGCCGGGCAAAACCACCAGTCCCATTCCGGTTTTGCCTGGCATTTCCTACATGACTGGTCGAGCAGCCGGTTTTGGAATTGCTTGAACCCCAAGCAGTGCCTCCGATAACCAATCCAAAATCGGCTCCTGACCAGCACATTTGGCAATCACGCGCCCATGCGCGCCACACATCGAAAGGAACATCATGTTCGATCAGTTCTACACCACGCTTGAGTCCCTGGGCATCGTGCCGGTCGTTGTGCTCGACAAGGTCGAGGACGCCGCTCCGCTCGCCCACGCCCTTATGGCAGCTGGCATGAAGTCCGCCGAGGTCACCTTCCGCACCGCCTGCGCCGCCGAGTGCATCGCCGCTATGGCCGAGGCCGAGCCCGAGATGTGCGTTGGCGCCGGCACTGTCCTGACCGTCGAGCAGGTTGAGCAGGCCCGCGCAGCCGGTGCCAAGTTCATCGTCTCCCCGGGTTACAACGAGGACGTCGTGAAGCACTGCATCGACATCGACCTGCCCGTCCTTCCCGGAACCGTGACCCCCTCCGAGGTCACCGCAGCCGAGAACCTGGGCCTCAAGGTCACCAAGTTCTTCCCCGCGTCCCAGTATGGCGGCCTGAACACCATCAAGGCCCTCGCCGCTCCGTTTGTCGGTCACCGCTTTATGCCTACCGGCGGCGTGAGCACCGCCAACGTCGAGGAGTACCTGAGCTCCTCCGCCATCATCGCCTGCGGTGGCACCTGGATGGTCAAGCCGGCCCTGTTTGCCGACGGCGACTTCTCCAAGGTCGAGCAGATCGCCCGCGAGGCCATGGACGTCGTCAAGAAGGTCCGCGGCTAGGTTTAGCTCTCTATCGTGAAAGGGGGCGTGCCCTAGACCTCGCCCCCTTTCTTTTAAAGCGGCTCGGAAGCGCGCCGTTTCCGTCACGGACAAGAACCGAAAACGTCTTGTATGCTGATAGAACGTGACGGAAGCGACACGCCCCCGAGCCGCTTTGCCTACTCGGTTGGCAACCGCGCTCAACTGAGCCACTTCGACAAAAGCCGAGCCACCAAAACAGCTGCGGCGCCGTCTGGAGGAATGGACTCTTGCTTCCGGTCTTTTCCTCCAAGCAGCGCCGCAGCTTTTTCGTGCCCCGATGTGCCCCGTCACTTGCGGTGGAATACGGACTGCCTACACCATCAGAGCCGCAAAACAATCCCTATTTCACCGCAACTAATGAAGGGGGCGAGTTAGATGGCCGAGTCTTTGGACAGCTCAAAATAGTCGGGATGCAAGGCGATAACCGGGCCCTGCTCCTCGGGCATCAGGTGCAGGTGCGTCTCTGCCAGATAGCTCGCCGTGTCGGTATCGCCCCCCTTAATGGCCTCGAGAATCCGGCGATGCTGCCGACGAATCGGCTCCCAATCCAAATCCTGCGACACCATACGCAACCAGTTGTATCGCTCAAAATGCGTGTTGATGCTCTTCATCCAATCCCACAACATGTGACGACCGGCAATCTCAAAACACGTCTCATGGAACAGGTTGTCCAGGTCAAAGAAACGACGTGTTTCGCTATGGTCGAGCGACTCGGACTCGGCAAGGATCTGCTCAATCCGCTGCTTTTGCTCGGGCGAGGCGGCCGAACAGCATTTAATAAGCACGCTTCTCTCGAGCTTCTCGCGCAAAAAGCAGGCGTTTTCGGCGCGCTCCATGCTGATTTTTGAGACATAGGTACCGCTTTTGGGACGCGTTTCCACCAGCTCCTGCTCGCGCAGACGCACAAAGGACTCGCGAATGGGTGTGCGCCCGATTCCCGTCTCTTTTTCCAGACCAATCGCCGAAAGGCGCGTGCCGGGCTTGAGCTCGGCATAGATGATCTTGGACCGCAATGCGTTGTACGCCTGGTCTTGCAGGCTCTGATAATGCTGGTGTTGTTCCATAAAGCCCTCGGATGAAGCCTCGGTTAATCGAATACCACCATGCAATACTATCGCATCCCCCGCCCCCCTCATAAGTTGCGGTGGAATAGTTCCTGCTCAAAGCCTTCAGCAGCAAAAACAGGAACTATTCCACCGCAACTTCCAACAGTCTTTTTGGGACGTGGCTTTTTTGGCTACCCTGAGCCGCAGGTCGGCCCCTTGCCACAAAAGGGGCCCATCTACTACGTTAACGCGGAGAGCCCAGACCATGCTGAAAAGTGCAAAAACAAAACCGCAGGTAGACAGCTTGTCGATTTTCGAAAAAGCCGACTATGGTTGACCCCTGCGGCTTAAACGTAGTAGATAGGCCCTTTTCGTGGCGCAGCACTACTGCACCCCAAATTGGCACCCCGAGCCCTCGTGAGTTGCCAACAAGCTGTTCGCCCAGCGCTTTATCCGCGCGGCATTCGGAAAATAGCACCACCGTAAGAACCCGAGAACAGCGCTATACGTTGCTATATCTCACTATACTTTGCTATATCTCACTATACTTTGCAATATCTTGCTATACTTTGCTATATCTTGCTATATCTTGAGCAAAGGTGGCTCACATGCAAACAAACCCTTTTAAGCCCACAGCAGGTAAAACACCTCCCACGATTATCGGCCGCGAAGATGTACTTGAAGAATTCAGTGAAGGCCTCACCAACGGGCCTGGTGCCCCTGGGCGCCTAATGCGCATAGCCGGCGTCCGTGGAACGGGCAAGACGGTCCTCCTTGACGAGTGCTCACGTTTGGCGCAAAGCCGTGGCTGGACGGTCATAAAAGAGGTCGCAACCGAGGGACTTTGCCAGCGCATTCTCGAACAGCTGCAGCCCAAATTCCAGGCCAAACACGCCAGATTTGAGCCCACCGTAGCTGGCATATCCATCGGCAGCATAGATATTGAGCGAATCGGCCCATCGCTACGCGACGCCATGAGACAGACAATATCCAAGAATGGAAATGGCCTGCTCATCACTCTCGACGAGGTTCAAGACGCAGAGCTCGATGAGGTCCGAACGCTCTCCATTGCGATTCAGCAGGTTATCGGCGAAGACCTTGATATCGCCTTTGTTTTTGCGGGGCTGCCTTCGATGATTGAAAGCATCATCAACGGAAAGACACTTACGTTTTTGCGCCGTGCCCTCCCCTTTGACCTGAAGGCTGTGGCAGTAACCGAAGTGTCGTACTCCCTCGAGGAAACCATTGAAGCGTCTGGCATGGAGTTGCAGCCAGGTATTGCCGGCCAACTTGCCGAGGCAACGCAAGGTTATCCTTTCATGATCCAACTCGTTGGATACTACGCATGGCAGTTGGCAAGACGCGCACATACAACGATTATTGGAGAAGAAGAAGCCGAGCGTGGCATTGCAACGGCACGCGAACGCTTCTGCGCCATGGTGATTGAGCCCGCGCTGCGGCGCATTCCGCCCACGTGCATCGTTTATCTGCTGAGCATGGCATCTTTGGGGCAGACGAGCTCGACCAGCATGGTTGCCGATGCCCTAAACAAAACGCCTCAACAGGTGAGTTCCGTCCGCAGCCGCCTGTTAAGAGAATCGATTATCGAGGCTCCCTCGTACGGCAAGGTCTCATTTGCCATCCCCTACATGCGCGACTACCTCTACGAGCACAAAGCCGAACTGGAAGTTGAACTGTAGAAACGGCAACTGCCCTGCAAGACGAAAACCGTTTTCGTACGGATTTAAAGCAGACGTAAACGATTTTCGTCTTGATTTGCATCCGGAATTAAGACGAAAATTGCGCTTTCGTGCGCTTATTACCAGACGCAAATTGTTTACGTCCGGCTATGCGTCCCCAATCCAGACGAAAAAAGCTCCGAGCTCGTGCAAGCTCGGAGCTTTTCGTGCCGCGCATCTATGAGAGGAGATATTTGATGCGCATGGGCGCTACTCCATGTAGCCACCCTGAATGGCGGAAACTGCATGCTCAGTAAAGAACTTGAGCGTGCCGGAGGTATAGCGATTAGCCTTGGGCTTCCAAGCGGCTCGACGCTCGGCCAGGACGGCGTCGACCTCGGCCGGCTCCATCTCCTTACCGGCGATGCCCACGATGGACAGCGAGCGCTCGGGGATGTTGATTCGGATAAGGTCGCCTTCCTCGATCAGGGCAATCGGGCCGCCCACGGCAGCCTCGGGCGAAACGTGACCGATAGCCGGACCCTTGGAGGCGCCGGAGAAGCGGCCGTCAGTGATCAGGGCAATGCTCGCGCCCAGCTCGGGGTCGCTGGCGATAGCTTCGGTGGTGTAGAACATCTCGGGCATACCGGAACCCTTGGGTCCCTCATAGCGAATGATAACGGCATCGCCGGGCTTGACCTCGTGCGTCAGGACGGCGTGAATGGCGTCCTCCTCGCAGTCGAACGGACGGGCCTTGAGCGTAGCCTGGAACATCTCGCGCGGAACGACGGTGTGCTTGACGACCGCGCCCTCGGGAGCAAGATTGCCGTGGAGGATGGCGATGGAACCGTCGGTGCCGAAGGCCTGGTCAAACGGACGGATGATGTCCTCGCGCTTGAGATTCCACTTCTCAAGGTAACGACCGCACTTCTCGTAGTAACCGTTGTTCTTGAGGTCCTCGAGGTTCTCGCCGAGAGTCTTGCCGGTGACGGTCATAACGTCGAGGTGGAGCATCGACTTGATCTCCTCCATGATGCGCGGCACGCCGCCCGCATAGTAGAAGAACTGCGCCGGCCACTCACCTGCGGGGCGAACGTTGAGCAGGTAGTGGGCGCCACGGTGCAGGCGATCGAAGTCGTCGGCGGACATCTCGATGCCAAACTCGCGGGCAATCGCGGGGATGTGCAGCAGCGAGTTGGTGGAACCGGAGATGGCGCCGTGGACCATGATGAGGTTCTCGAAGGACTCCTTGGTCACGATGTCGCGGGGGCACAGGTTGTGCTCGGAGAGCCACACGGACTGGCGGCCGGCCTCGCGCGCAAACTCACGCAGGTCGGAGCTGGTAGCGGGCAGCAGGGCCGTGCCGGGGAGCATAAGGCCCAGGGCCTCGGCGGTAACCTGCATGGTCGACGCGGTGCCCATAAACGAGCAGGCGCCGCAGCTGGGGCATGCGTTGTGCTTGGCAAACTCAAGCTCCTCGCGAGAGATCTCGCCGCGCTCGTAACGGGCAGAAATCGCGCCGAGCTGCTCCAGGGTCAACAGATCGGGACCGGCATCCATGACACCGCCGGTAACGACGATGGAGGGGATGTTGATGCGGCCCATGGCCATAAGGTTCGCAGGCAGGCCCTTATCGCAGCTGGCGACAAAGACGCCGGCATCGAACGGGGTGGCCTTGGCGTGAATCTCGATCATGTTGGCGATCATGTCGCGGCTGGGCAGCGAGTAGTTGATGCCGTCGTGGCCCTGGGCCTCGCCGTCGCAGATATCGGTGCAGAAGTAACGGGCACCGTGACCGCCAGCCTCGGCAACGCCAGCACGGACCTCCTCGACCAGATCAAACAGGCCGGCAGAACCCGGGTGCGAGTCGCCAAACGTCGACTCGATAATGACCTGCGGCTTGTCCAGATCCTCGATGGTCCAGCCAGAGCCCAGACGCAGCGGGTCCATCTCGGGGCTGATGGTGCGGAACTTGCCGGAACGCGGCTGCAGCTTGGCAACCAGGTCGGCTGCCTCCTGCTGAATCTGTGCCTTGGTCTTCTCGTCCATGATGCTCTCCTCTTTTGATTTGAACGGTTGTACCAATCGTTGGTTAATGAATCAGGTGTAAATGGGTACCGAGCGATGCGCTCGGCAAAAGATGCTTAGCCACGCGAACTAGGCGAAGAACGAAATCACCAGGGCGCAGGCAAGACCCGAAAGGCCGATGAGCGTCTCCATAACGGTCCAGGACTTGAGGGTGGTCTTCTCGTCAATCTCCAGGAACGAGGAGCACATCCAAAAACCGGCATCGTTGACGTGCGAGAGGGCCGTGGCACCGCCGCAGATAGCAAGACAGATAGCGGCACGCATGAGCACTGAGGCTCCGGCAACCGCGGGCATGGCGGCCATAATGCCCGATGCCATGGTCATAGCGACGATGGAGCTGCCGACAGAGGCACGCACCATGACGGCAATCAAAAAGGCAACAACCACCAAAGGCAGCGGTGAAGCCTCGAGCATAGGGCCAATAACCTGGCCCAAGCCGCAGTCCTGCAGCATCCAGCGAATGACGCCGCCGCAAGCGATAACCAGCAAGATCATGCCGACGGGCTTAAGAGAGCGGTCGAGCAAGGCCTTGAGCTCAGCGCCGGAGTAGCCGCGGCGCGCGCCCAGCAGATACATCGCGACGAGCGTGGCAAACGTCAAAGCGACGAACGGCTTGCCCAGGAAGGCAAGAACCGAGGCGAGCTCGGCGGGCATGGGGATATAAGAGGACAACGTGCCCAGCAAAATCAGACAAAGCGGCGTGAGCACGATCGCGAGCACCATGCCAAAGGAGGGAAGCTCCTTGTCGTCGCTCGCCCCCTCGGCGGAAGTGAAATGCTCGGGAACGTCCGTAAAGATGCGGCCGCCCACGTTGCGGCCCCAGATGACGCCGGCAATCGCCATGGCGATGAAGGCGGTGGGGATACCGACGAGAATCATGGTGCCCAGGTCGACACCGAGCGTGCCGGCGACCAAAACCGACCCGGCCGATGGCGGCACGAACGCATAGCCAGCGGCAAGTCCCGCGAGCAGCGCGATGCCGTAGTAGAGCGTCGACTTTTTGGTCTGCGATGCCACGCTAAAGGCAAGCGGGATCAAAACGACCACGCCGGCCTCAAAGAACACCGTGGTGCCGATGACCAGACCGGTGATGCCCAGCGCCCAGCTGGAGTGGCCCTGGCCAAAGGTGTTAATGAAGGTCTGGGCGATCTTCTTGGCGCCGCCGCTCTCCTCCAAAATCTGGCCAAACATCGATCCCAGGCCAATGAGCAGGGCGATGTTTTGCAGCGTGGTGCCCACGCCCTTGGTGACGGTGTCTGCCACCATGTCGAGCGGCATGCCGGCTCCGATACCGATCACGAGCGCCGAGACCATCATCGACAGCACGGGGTGCAGCTTGAACTTGATGATGAGCGCAAGCAGCAGCGCGATGCCCACGATGGCGGCGATGACCAACCTGGTGGGGTCGGCCATAAACGTTGGGTCTGACATCTTTCCTCCAATTCATCAGACCTTTTGAATTCGTCTGATGACTATAGCGTGTTTTGGAAAGGTCTGATGTTTCATTTTGAAATTTGTTCGAAATACATCTGATGTATTTGGTAAACGGTCGTATTTGCGCTGCGAACGGTATATCTAAGCCGCCCGACTCAAATCCAGCGGCCAATATCGCATCCGTGGTGCGCTAAAATAGCTCAGATGAATTTTGTAATGAAAGGTATAGCTATGGCCCGCGCCGAATCGGGACTCCCCGAGCAAATATCGGAGAAAATCATTCAATTGATTCTGGATGAACACCTTGAGCAAGGCGATCGCCTGCCTAAGGAAACCGTGCTGGTCGAGCGCTTGGGCGCCGGCAGGAGCACCGTGCGCGAGGCCATGAAGTTGCTGCAGTCGCGCAATATCGTGCGCATTAAGCAGGGTTCGGGCACCTATGTGGCGTCAAACCCCGGCGTTGCCGACGACCCGCTGGGCTTTACCTTTATCGACGACAAGCAGCGTCTGGCGCGGGACCTACTCGAGGTGCGCTTTATGGTCGAGCCGCAGATGGCACGCATGGCAGCCGAGCACGCAACCAACGACCAGGTCGTCTGTATCAAAGAGCTCTGCGACGAATCCGAGCGCCTGGCCGAGGCCGGTGAGGATTACTCCGCCGCCGACACCGCGTTCCACAATGCCATTGCCGAGAGCTCCGGAAACCTCGTCGTTCCCCGCCTGATGGGCGTGCTCAAGGCATCCGTCCCCCTCTTTATCGACGTGACCGGCAAAAAGCTCGTCGAGGAAACTATCCGCACGCACCGCGATGTGGCCGACGCCATCGCCTCGCGCAATCCCACCGCCGCGCACGACGCGATGTATCTGCACCTGGTGTATAACCGCAACATGATCGCAGAGGGCACGCAGGAACAGGGCGAATAAACGTCCGTGCGGCAAGGACAAGACTGTCGTTCGCCTTTTAAAAGTGAACGTTCACCTGATTTTAGGAAATAAGGGGTGGCTATTACGCCGCTTCACCTATACTGACCTTGTATGAGAAGCATGACTTTTATAGATGAACGTTTCTTTTGAAAGGATCGCTATGTCTGATCTTATGGACAGCTTCCGCCTGGATGGCAAGGTCGCGCTCGTGACCGGCGCCACCTACGGCATTGGCATGGCCATTGCCGAGGCGCTCGGAGAGGCCGGCGCCAAAATCGCCTTTAACGCCCGTCACGCCGACAAAGTAGCCGAGGCCGAGAAGCACTACCGTGAGCTGGGTTTTGACGCTCACGGCTATGTTGCCGACGTCACCGACGAGGCCGTCGTTGCCGAGCTCATCGCCAAGATCGAGGCCGACTTTGGCACCACACCCGACATCCTGGTCAACAACGCCGGCGTCATCCAGCGTACCCCGATGCTCGACATGAGCGCCGAGGACTTCCGCCGCGTCGTCGATATTGACCTCAACGCACCGTTTATCGTGTCCAAGGCCTGCCTGCCCGGCATGATCGCCAAGGGCCACGGCAAGATCATCAACATCTGCTCGATGATGAGTGAGCTGGGCCGCGAGACCATCGCCGGCTATGCCGCGGCCAAGGGCGGCCTGAAGATGCTCACCAAGAACATCTGCTCCGAGTTTGGCGAGGCCAACATCCAGTGCAACGGCATTGGGCCCGGCTACATCGCCACGCCGCAGACCGCGCCGCTGCGCGAGACGCAGCCCGACGGCAGCCGTCACCCGTTTGACCAGTTCATCATTGCCAAGACGCCGGCCGCCCGTTGGGGCACGCCCGAGGACCTGAAGGGCCCCGCCGTGTTCTTGGCTTCCGATGCATCGAACTTCGTCAACGGCCACATCCTCTACGTCGACGGCGGCATTCTGGCTTACATCGGCAAGCAACCTGCTTAGGCGCTGCGCGGGCTTGAGACGGGCATCTTGCCTTTCAATCGTCGGTCGCGTACCCAAGTACGCTTCCCTCCTCTTTCAAGGCAACCTGCTCCGCCTCAAGCCCGCTCGCTCACCGCACGCCCACATTAAGGCCAATGTAATAGTTGCGGTGAAATAGTTCCTGTATAGGCCATCTATCAGGATAAATAGGAACTATTCCACCGCAAGTTAGAAATAGGAAGGTAATTCGCAATGAAAATCGCTCTGATCAATGAGAACTCTCAGAACTCCAAGAACCCTATGATCGAGGCTGCCCTTAAGAAGGTTGTCGAGCCCATGGGCCACACCGTCTTTAACTATGGCATGTATGCCGACGCCGACTCCAAGCCCCTCACCTATGTGCAGAACGGCATCCTGGCCGCCGTGCTGCTCAACTCCGGCGCTGCCGACTACGTCGTGACCGGCTGCGGCACCGGCGAGGGCGCCATGCTCGCCTGCAACTCCTTCCCCGGCGTGCTGTGCGGCCACGTTGCCGACCCGCTCGACGCCTACACCTTTGCCCAGGTCAACGATGGCAACGCCGTCGCCATGCCCTTCGCCCTCAAGAACGGCTGGGGCCAGGAGCTCAATCTCGAGTACACCTTCGAGAAGCTCTTTGGCTTTGGTTCGGGCAACGGCTATCCTGCCGAGCGTGTTGAGCCCGAGCAGCGCAACAAGAAGATCCTCGACGGCGTCCGCGCTGTGACCATGCGTCCGCTCGTCGACATCCTGGACGAGCTCGACCAGGACCTGGTGAAGGGCGCACTTGCCGGCGAGCACTTCCAGGAGTACTTCTTTGCCAACGCAACCGACGAGGCCATCATCGCCAAGGTCAAGGAGATCCTAGGCCTCTAATCGCACAACTCATTGCAGCTAACGCAAGCGGCGGTCGTCCCACGTACGGGACGACCGCCGCTTTTTACTATCTACCGACTGACGCCGCGGGGACAGGCCCCATGCACCAAGGGATTAACTAGAGCTCGCAGGCAACCTTATAGCCATCGCCGATGGCATCGCGGATGTTGCCACACTTGTTGGCATCGCCCAGCACGTGGGTGGCAACGCCGGCAGCGGCAAGGTCGTCGGCCAACTTGGTATTGGGACGGTAGCCCATCGCCAGCACCAGCGTATCGGCACCGGTGATGGTGTGGACCTCGCCGTCCTTTTCGTAGCTGATGGTGTCCTCGGTGATCTCGGTCACCTTGGCCTCGGTCAGCACGTGGACGCCCTTGGAGAGCATGCGCGTGATGAGCACCGCGCGACCGGCACCGCCCTCGTTGGCAGCGAGCGTCTTGGTCATCTCGATGACGGTGACATCGCGATTGGCCGGCGACAGGTCGTTGACCAGCGGGGCCAGGTAATCTGCTGTCTCGCAACCGACGGTGCCGCCGCCCACGATGACGATCTTCTTGCCCGGGAAAGCCTTGCCACCCAGCAGGTCGTCAGCCGTCATAACCTGCTTAAAGCCCTGCATGAAGGCCGGGGCGATGGGCTCAGCGCCATAAGCCAGGACAACCTCGTAGCCCGCGTAGTCGCGCTGAATGTCCTCGGCCGAGAGCTCGGTACCAAAGACGCACTTCACGCCCGCCTCGGCCAGACGACGATACTGATACTTGATCACACGGGTGAGTTCCTGCTTTGCCGGCGGAACGGCTGCGATACGCATCTCGCCGCCCGGTTCGTCCTGCTTGTCCACGAGCACCACGTTGTGGCCGCGCTTGGCGGCAATGAACGCCGCCTCCATGCCCGCAGGACCAGCGCCCACAACGAGCACGTTCTTGGCCTCGGCGGCAGGCTCGTAGCCAGCCTCGTCGCGCTCCACGTCCGGATTAACGGTGCAGGAGATGCGTTTGCCAAACATAATGCCGTTCAGGCAGCGCAGGCAGCCAATGCAGGGGCGAATATCGTCGGCGTTGCCGGCAGCGGCCTTGTTGCAGAACTCGGCATCACACAGATTGGCGCGGCCCATCATGCAGATGTCGGCGGCACCGTCCTCGATCAGCTCCTCGGCGATCCAAGCCTCGTTAATGCGTCCGACGGTGGCAACGGGAATGTTGACGTGCTTTTTGATCTCGCGCGAGCAGGCGGCATGCGAGGCCTGCTGAGTACCGGCGGCGGGAATTGCGGAACCGCGCTTGATGGTGGTACCGCCCGACACGTGAATCATGTCGACGCCGGCCTTCTCCAAGCGACGCGAGACATAGATCATGTCGTTGAGGGTCAGGCCGCCATCGGTGTACTCATCGCCCGAGATGCGGACGTCGATGATAAAGTCCTTGCCGCAGCGCTCGCGAATCTCGGCGATGACCTCGAGCAAAAAGCGCATGCGGGCGTCGAGCGAGCCGCCGTACTCATCGGTACGCTTGTTATAGAGCGGGGTCAAGAAACCGCCGAGCATGCCGTGGGCGTGCGCCGCATGGACCTCGACGCCATCGACACCGGCCTTCTGCATACGCACGGCAGCGTCGCCAAACTGATGCGTGAGCTCGTGAATCTCATCGACCGTAATGGGGCGCGGCGCCTCGCGGGCATAGGACGGGCCCACAAAGGACGGAGCGATCAGGCGCGGCGTACCCGGAATGTTAAAGGCCATGTAGGCGGGGTGGAAGAGCTGCGGCATGATCTTGCAGCCATACTCGTGGACGGCCGCGGCGAGCTTTTCCCAGCCAGGGATAAACGTGTCGTCGTAGCAGCACATGTCACCCGGCAGATAGGTATAGGTAGGCTCGACCGTCACGACCTCGGTGATGATGAGGCCCACGCCGCCCTTGGCGCGGGCACGGTAATGATCGACCAAGTCGTCGGTCACATAGCCATGATCGGCCAGGTTGGTGGACACCGGCGGCATAAAGACGCGGTTCTTGACCTCGGTCGTACCGACCTTGATCGGGCTAAAGAGCATTGGATAGGCAGAGGACTCCATACAGGGTTCCTTTCATTTGAGCCGCTCGGCGGCAGTTGCTGACGTACCTATCGTACCAGCAACCGTGCAGCACCCGACCGCACGCGCTCCCCCAGTCTCTGCTCAACCCCCAAAAAGTTGCGGTGGAATACGGAGTAGATAAGGCTTTTGACAGCCAAAACAGTCCGTATTTCACCGCAGCTGATGGGTGGGATGGAGTTAGAGGCCCAGATAGGTAGTCATGCCTTCGACGGCGAGCTTGGCGCCGGCTACGGCGTGAACAACCGTCAGCGGGCCGTTAACCACGTCGCCGGCGGCAAAGACGCCAGGCACGGTGGTCATACCGTTCTCATCGACCGAAAGCAGGCCACGATGGTCGGTCTCTAGGCCGCCCGTTGTAAGCACAAGCTTGTCTTTGGGCACCTGCGAAGCTGCAATCACAACTGTGTCGGCAGACGCATGGTCGAGCTCCTCCTCGTAGCCCACCACGTTGTTGTCCTCGTCAAAGATAGCCGTCTCGAACACCGGACCGTTATCGTCGATGGCGCAGATCGCCTTGCCGCACACAATCTCGGCACCGTCAAGCTCGGTCAGCTCGACCTCGTCGTCGATGGCCGAGATATGGCGCGAGCGTGCATACACAGTGACCTTGCGAGCACCCGAACGCAGCGCCGTGCGGGCCACATCCATGGCCACATTACCGGCACCGATGACCGCCACGTTCTGCCCGATCGCCACGCTCGAGGGATCGACCAGGTAATCGATACCAAACAGCACGTTGCCGCGCGACTCGCCGGGAATGCCCAGTTTGCGGGCACGCCAGGTACCGGTACCAACAAAGACCGCATCGTAGCCGTCGCGCAGCAGGTCGTCGATATGCAGCGCGCCACCGATGGTGGTCGAGGGGCGCACGCGCACGCCAAGCGAGCACATCACATGACGGTACTTTTGCACGAGCGCACGGGGCAGGCGGAACTCGGGGATACCGTATTCCAGCACACCGCCGATCTCGGGCCGCTGCTCAAAAACAGTGACGGCGCAACCCAGCTGCGCCATCTTAATTGCCACGGTAATGCCGGCTGGGCCGGAGCCGACCACGGCGACCTGCTTGCCGCGCGACGGCGCGGGTCTCCACCCTTTGCGGTCCAAATACGCCGTGGAGATATAGTTCTCGATGCTCGAGAAATGTACGGGTGTGCCCTTGCGGCCCTGGATGCAAGCACCCTCGCACTGGCCCGAATGGTTGCACACCATGGAGCAGACCGCACTCATGGGATTGTTCTGGAACAGCAGCTCGCCTGCCTCTTCTAGACGACGCTGTTTGAACAGGTCAATGACCTGCGGAATAGGCGTCTGAACCGGGCAGCCCTTAAGCTGACAGAATGCCCTTTTGCAACCTAGGCAACGATTCGCCTCTTCGACAATGTGGATAGCCACGCAACTCCCTTTTTTGATTCAATCCAATGGGGCGACGATAAAGACCCTTCACCGCCGCCCCCATACAGGTAATCTCAATCTGCCGACACGGCAAAAGCCAATGCTATAACTCGCGATGCGAAGCCCCGCAGCGAGCGGACATGTGCTCGAGTGTCGCCAGGCAGTCAGCCGCCGTCGCCGGCACGCTGTTCTCGACCACGCAGGGAATCCCAGGGCAGGCGGCAGCCGCCCAGGCCACCACGGGCTCAAAGTCATAGCGACCCGTCTCGCCCACGCCGTGGCACACCAGGCGTGAACCCGTACCGTCGCACCAACCTGCTTCGTCCTCGTTATCAACGACCTCAAAATCCTTGGCGTGCAGCACGCGGATCTTACTGCCGCATAAGTAGAGCATGCGCGCTGTGATTTCCTGCGCTTCGTCAACGACACTGGGATGCAGCAGCGACACTGGGTCATAGATCACGCCGAGCGACGGGCTCGAGACGCGCTCCAGTACCTCACGGCAGCGATCTGGCGTATTAACCGTCTCGTTCCAACCGGGCTCGATCAGTATTTGCCCACCCACGGCCTCGGCCCGATCGCAGACGCGTGCAAGCCCGTCTGCAAACGTATCGAGTGCCTCGTCGGTCATGCGGTCGTCCGCGACGCGGTTCTGCGCATTGGGGCGACCGGTCTCGGTGCCAACCGGGCATCCGCCGAGCATCTGGGCAAAGTTCAAGCATGCCTCGTACTCGGCAAAGTTATCCATGAGCTGTTGGCGATCGGGCATCGCCAAATTCTTATAGCAGCCGAGCACGGCGACCGAAACGCCCGCCTCGTCGAGCACCGCGCGCAAATGGTCGGCAAGCTCGCGGGTCAGGCCGCCTCGATCGATCCCCATCGATGCGTAGAGCACCTTGCTCGGCAGCTGAATGCACGAAAATCCCAGCTCTCCTGCCATGCGAATGCGTTCCTCTACGGTCCCCTGCGGAAGGTCGTGTAAACGTACGCCCGGAGTAATGGCCTCCATGCTATTCACACCCCTTACGGGCATTGATGCCCGGAGTGTATCCGCCAAACGGGTCCTCGATGGAGCACACGCCCGAGGGAGCAAGCGGGTCGTGCCTGCCGGCCAGTTTGTCGTGATGCATGGTCTCGATATAGGCAAGCACCAGCGGCGCCACACCCTTTGCATCGTTTTTGACGATAGGCTCGCTCATGTAGTAACCAAACGTGCCCTCGCGGTGCGCGGTGTTTCCCAAGCCCGCGACCAGGCAGATGTTGTCGAGCGCCAGCTGGCCATCGTGCTCGGAAAGGCAGGTCTCGCAGATGCCGTCGAAGGCGCGACGGCCGTACTGGTAGTAGCGCTCACCCAACACGCCCAGACGCACGCCCTTCATGATGGCGTTGGCAAAGATCGCGCTGCCCGACTCCTCCAGGTAGTTGGGGGCGATATTGGGCAGGTTGATGACCTGGTGCCACATGCCGGTCTTCTCGTCCTGATACGGCAGCATGGCGTCGATCAGATCGTGGAACATCTTGCGGATCTCGTCCTTCTCGGCCGACATCGAAGGCGGCATAAGCTCCCAGGTGTCGATGAGCGCCATGGCAAACCAGCCCTCGGCGCGCAGCCAGAAGTTAGCCGAAAGGCCGGTGACCGGGTCGCACCAGAACTGTTTGCGGCTCGCGTCGTAAGCGTGATAGTACAGACCGTTGAGGGGGTTGCGCATCAGGTCATGCACAACCTGGAACATATGGAAGCTGTCCGAGCAGGCACGACGGTTGTGGAAGCTCAGCTCATACTGCATGTAGAACGGCTGCGCCATATACATGCCGTCGAGCCAGATCTGGTTGGGATAGACGGCCTTGTGCCAAAACACGCCCTCTTTGGTACGCGGCTGGGTTTCGAGCTGACGATAGATGGTATCCATGGCGGCGCGATACTTGGGCTTGCCCACCAGGTCATAGAGCTTGTAGAGGGTCTTGCCCGCATTGACGTTATCGAGGTTGTACTCCTGCGGGTTGTAATGCTTGATGGTGCCGTCGTCCTGGACAAAGAAATCGATGTAGTCGTCGGCAAAGGTCAGGTAGCGCTGCTCGCCCGTGATCTCGTACAGTTCGATGAGCGCCTTGATCATGCAGCCGTCGATATAGTTCCAGGTGTTCTCCTTACCGGCACGAATCTTTTCGATATTCCAAGCCGGCGCCTGCGGCGTAGAGGTTTCGATCAACTGCTCGATATAACGGTCCAGGATTTGATTGCAACCCATTGCTGTCCCCTCTGACGTTAATGATAGGTGAACGTTACCCCTAGTGTAACGCGAACGGGGAATATAGGGTGAACGTTAACCCTATATTCCCCGCAAACGGCAGACTTTTAGCGGCAAACGGCGGTGAGACCCGCGGCGATGCGATGCGCCAGGCGCTCATAGCCGGCAGGACTGTAATGCAGACCGTCCGGCATATAGAGCTCGCGGTGCTCCGGCAAAAACGGGCTGATGCCGCTTTGCGCATACAGGTCAATCACCGGCACGGAGTAGCGGTCGCAGACTTCAAGCATCGCTCGCACGTAGGCGGCCTGCGTCAACCCCAGGTGGTTGAGCTCGTCGCTTGCCGGGATATCCTTCTCGTGCTTACCACTCGTCTTGCATGGCGTCATAAACACGAGCTTTGCCTGAGGTGAGCGCGCCGTGATGGTTCGGATCAGATAGTCGACCGCACCATAGAACTCATGCACATCGGTGCTGCCCAACTCGCCAAGCGGCACGTTGCGGCTAAAGTCGTTAACGCCGCCAAAGACAACATAGACATCGGCCGCATCGTCGATGCCGTCCAAGCGCTCGACAAATGAATCGCTGCGGTCGGCCTTGATGGCGATACGCGAACCCTTGATGCCAAAGTTCTCGACGACTGCACCTCCCAGCAACGCGCCCAGATGCGAAGTCCAAGAGATGTCGTTGCCGCCTGCGCCGCATCCGTTATCCCCCCATGTGGTCGAATCGCCAAAGCAGCAAATGGTCGATTCACTCAAGTTCTTCGTTTCCATAATCTTCTCCTCATCCGCCCATTGGCGGCCATACAGGTACGTACCGTTTATTTGCAGCATGCCGAGGGGCTATGCACGGTCGCATTTCGCAACGTGCGAATCGAGCCATTCGATATCCTCGACAAGATGTGTCACTCCCAGATGGTGTTCACCCGGACACACCTCGTGCCGCAGGCCATCTCTGCGACTCAGCAACTTGTAGGCATCGAGCACGATCTCGAGCTGTTCATCGACATTTTTCAGCCCGCGCGAACCGTTCAGATGATCTTCTTCGCAGCTCTGCACTAACAACGGGCGCGGCGCAATAAGCGAGGCAATATCGCCCATGTCGAGCAAGCGCCAAAGTCCGGGTGTGTAGTTGCAGCTGCAATTGCCGTTGAGGTGCAGCAGCGAATCATCGACACCGTACAGGTAGCCCGAGACAAACGTCTTACATACGCGTGGGTCGAGCGCCGCCAGATACAGCGTCATGTATCCGCCGCCCGAAAAGCCAAAACAGCCCAGGTCGTCCATGGCAATGTCGCCGCGCGCCTCTAGGTAATCGATCAGACGCATGTTGTCCCAGACGTTGAGGCCCGCGACCGTAAGACCCAGTGGCTCGGCCATACGTGCCTGGTTTAGGCACGTCCCTCGCAAGTAACTGTTCTCGTCATCGCCCTGACCCTTCCAGTCACGACGGTATCCCCAACCGCGTGCGTCGGGGCAGACGGTCACGTAACCCATACGCGCCAAACGTAGACCGTAGTCGTAATTGAACTTACGCACGGCATCATCGACCGCCGGCACGCCCGTCACGCCCGCAACACTTGCGGCGCCTGCTCCCTGATGGCCATGCGGGCAGATATAGCAACACTTGCGGCCGCGCGCATCGAGCTTAGGCGACTGCGGCTCGAGCAGGTAGAACGGCATCCAAACGTCGCGCTCCACCTGCAGCATCGCATGGGTGCGCACGATGCCGCCGGCAACCCGCACACGGCTGAGTTCACGAATCTCAATCGGGGCGCGGTCCATAAGCGAAAGGCCCAAAACATCGCACAGGCGAGTCCTGGTCGCAATCTTCCATGCCTCAAAATCTGCAGGAGTCTGGCCCGCAAATGCGGCAGAGCGCCCCTCGCGCTTCAGCCGGGCACGCAGCGCAGGCTCGTCTTCGCAGTACGTCTCGATGTGCACGGTGCGACCATTGGCAGATAGCCCAGCCGTCTCAACCGCATCACCGTCGCCGCCCTCGGGATCCCAGCCGTCCCCACCGGCAAGCACCTGCTCGCGAGCGTACCCGGCGGCAGCCATCACATCGAGTTCATTCGCCCACGGCACCCAGCCGGTAGTATCACCCGCCGGCCCATGCAGAATCGCGCCAGCATACTGCACGCAGTTGTGTGCCGCCGGCTTATTCCAATCCCACCAGCCTTCGCGCTTGATATGTCGCCCCAGCCAGCAATCGATCAGCACAGTTTGCGCCCATTCGCGCCAAGGACGACCCAGGTAGACCGAATCCGGCGCCACGCCATCCGGAGCTGTAAACGAACAGCCGTGGAACACAAAGCCGTGCGGCTCGCCTTCGGGCGTCGACGCCGCCGTCACGTAGCCGTTCACGTCCATATCGCGGTTGAGCGAGCGAATCTCGCACCCCTCAAAGTAGGCACGCGCGCCGCCAAAGATAAAGTCGACATCGCCCTCGATCCGGCAACGTCGAAAATACTGGCGCCCCACCCGGCGCGGCGCATACTGTTTGGGTCCTATAAACCCGCCCGGTTTGGCCTCATGCGGCGGCAGCGGACCCAAAAACAGCGTGTCTTGGTGTCCCTTAATGCAGCAGGCATCGACAACCAGACGGTCGCCATCAGCATACAGGGCAATCGCTTGACCGACCTCGCGCCCATCGCCCGCATCGTTTTCGATCGTGAGGTTCTCGAGCCGTACGTCGTCGGCATCGACAAAAACGGTATAGGTCCTAAACGTGCCGAGCGTGCCGTCGACGCCCGAGCCGTCCTCCGAAGGCATCTTGGCACCCAGACTGCCCACGATACGCACGCTGTCGGCCGTCTCTCCCTCAATCGTCACATGCGAGCGATGAATCTCGACCCGCTCGCAATACTCGCCCGGATCGACGCGAATCATCACCGGTTGCTCGGCATCCGGATAGAGCTGATCGGCTGCCGCCAAGGCATCGGAAATCGTTGGATACGCTCCTGCCGCAGCCCTCGAAACGCGCAGCGTATAGATACTTTCGCTCATCGTCCATCACGCTCCCATGCAACGAACTGCTCGGGCCAGCCCTGAACCTGTGGCTGAATATGCTCGGCGCAGCCCTTAAATGCCGTTTGGGCCGTGGCGAGCGATGCCCCATGCTTTCCATGCGGAAAGACATGTAGGCTAAAGCCAATCCCGTGGTCGGCAAGAGCCTGCGCAAGAAGGAGGCTATTTTGAACTGGTACCGATGCATCCTCGGCGGTATGCCACAAGAACGTACGGGGGAAGCCATCGCCCACCATATTCTCGATCGACAACTTTTGAGCCAAAGCGCCATCGGCACCCGTTAGGTGTTCAAACGAACCACGATGAGCATAGGCCCCCGAGCTTACGACCGGATAGCCCAAGCAAAGTGTGTCAGGCCGAATCGACTCAGGCGATGCCGAAATCGACTCTGCAAGCCAGGGTTGGTCCCAAAGCGCCCCGAGCAAGCCAACTAGATGCCCACCGGCCGAAAAACCCATGACCGTAATCCGATCAGGATCGACACAGTACTCTGCCGCATGGCTTCGGACGGTATCGACCGCCCGCGCGAGTTCTTGCAATGCCAGCGGATAGACAGCCGGAGCAACCGAATAGTTCAGTACAAACGCTTGGTAGCCCATCGCCAACAAACGGAGCGCTACCGGCTCGCCTTCGCGCGGCGAAACGTGATCGTAGCCGCCTCCTGGCACGACCACAACTGCAGGCAGCGGTTTTAAAGCATAAGCATCTTCGGTCGGGGCAAAAACAAAAGACGTAATCGTGGCAGACGAGCCATCGACCCCGACAGGAATCGTTTTATTGAGCATGTATTCCCTTTCACCATGATGCGTAGCGCAGCGCACACGGCCGTATCGCACAAGGGCTGCATTGCCGATTTATCCGACAATGCAGCCCTGGTCATCAACCCGAGTTAGGAACGGACAACCTTGTCGACGTTCTGGAGCTGCAGTTCCTCGCCGTCCTGGCCCTCGATCACCACATTTTGCAGGTCGAGTACCTTGACGTTTTGCGCGATGATGCCCTGGCGCACCATGGGCTCAACGCCGCAGGCCATGGCCGGGACAAAGGGCTCGGCATCCGGCGCGAAGGTCGCGTGGACATCCTGGAACGTCAGGCGCGTCACTTTGCTCTCGGGCAGGCCCGTGATGTAAGCAGCAGCCGCGTGGCAGTTAGTAGCCTCGATATCACAAAACGTCGTGGCACCAAAGCCAGGTGTGCGGTCGTCGACGGGCAGTGCCTCGCGAGACTGCACGTAGTCGGTCTTGCCGTCCTTGTCGCAGAAGTAGAACGAGTTGACCACGAAGGGCGTAAGCACCTCGTCCATACGAATGTGCTCGAAGGTGATGCCCTCGTTAACGGCGTCCTTGCCGCGACCGCGGCGGGTCTTGACGCGCAGGCCGCGGTCGGTGCGCTCAAAGAGGCACTTGCTCACGGTAAGGTCCTTGATGCCGCCGGCAGCCTCTGAACCCAGGACCACGGCGCCGTGACCATCGTGCATGTAGCAGTGAGAGATCAGCACGTCGTGCGTGGCGGGACGAAGCTCGGGCTCAATGCCCAGCTTGCCGCTCTTGACGGCGATGCAGTCGTCACCCACCGAGAACTGGCAGCCCAAGATGCGGACAAAGCCGCAGCTCTCAGGATCGAAGCCGTCGGTGTTGTGGGAGTTCTTGGGACCCTCGATGGACAGGCAGAGCGCATCGACGTGCTCGCACAGGATGGGGTGGATGTTCCACGCCGGGCTGTTGCGGACGGTGAAGCCAGCCAAGCTCACGTTTTGGCACTCGGACAGGAAGATCATGCGCGGACGGGCGACCTCGCGGCCCTCCTCCGGGCGAAAGATGTTCTTAAAGTCCTTGTTCCACCAGTTGTCCTCGGCAAAATCGGTCTGACCGTCAATCGCGCCGCGACCATAGATGCACACGTCGTGCACGCCCAGACCCGTAAAGGTAGAACAGTAGGTCGAGAAGCTCTCCCCCTCCCAGCGGCCCAGGGGCAGCATATCGGTACCGGCATAACCGGCGCCCTCGTTGCCCGTGACCGTTCCCGGAATGTAGGCAAGCGCGGCACGATCGTGGCGGGCCAGCAGCACCGCTCCCTCGGCGAGCTCGATGTTGATATTGCTCTTAAGGAAGAGAGACTTGATGCGATAACTACCGGCGGGGATCAGCACGCGGCCACCCTTGGGGCAGGCCATGATGGCAGCCTGGATGTTGGTGGTGTCATCATGCTCGGCATCGCCCTTGGCGCCACAGTCGCGAACGTTGATGGTAAAGGGCTCAGCCGGCGTGGTGACACCTACGCTCAGCTCACGCTCGCCACAGACAAAACGGACCAGGTTGCGCTTGCCGGGGGTCAGGCCGTCGACATAGGTCTCGACCGTATTCGTGGTACCGGCGGGCTCGTCGTTGACAAAGATCTCCCACGTATCGGCGCAGGTAAAGTAACCGCCGTCGTCAAGCTCGATAACCGCCGCGCGCGCGTTGCGCCAGATAACGTTCGTCTCCATGGGTTTCTCCCTCAAAATGATGCTCTAAAGGCAAATTGTACGCTGTTGAAAAAGGGCCGTGCCTGCCGGCGGAATTCCGGTGGCACGGCCCTGTGATTTGGACGATATGTCGGCCTTACTCGGCGGGAGTTACGCTACCGTCCTGGAAGCCAACGTTGTTGTGGGCAAAGCAGTCCTCGTACTTAAAGCCGGAGAGCTCCTCGCAAAGCGCCTTGACCTCGGGCTTGACGTCGGCCATCTTGCCACCCTCCTTGACTCGGTGAATCTCGTCGCAAAGGACGTCGCACTGCTCCTTGTCGATCTTGATGCCGCGGGCAAGGACGGCCGCAAGCAGGAAGAAGCCGGCGCAGCCGATGATCATGTAGCCGCAGATATACAGAGGCACGGTAGCGGGCTGGGTCACGGCGTCGCTATTGCCGGCGGTCTGAATGAAGCCGGAGGCAGCAAGGACGATAGCCCACACGTTGACGGCGATAGCCTGGGCGATCTGCTGGCAGAGCTGCTGCGCGGAGCTGTAGATGCCCTCGCGACGACGCAGGGTGATGAGCTCATCGACATCGGGGATGTAGTTGAGCAGAACATCGGGCAGGTACTGGAAGCCGACGTAGAAGAACTTCCAGATGGCGAAGATGATGGGGTAGGCGATCATGGCGATGGCGACCGTGGAGGTGCCATTGATCTGACCAAAGGCGAAGTAGTTGTAGGCGATGATGCACGCAGCGCAACCGACGTTGGCCAGGTACCAAGACTTGTGGAAGCCCTTCTTGGCCATGAGAGCGACCCAGATGGCGGTGCAGACGATAGCGACGACCTTGCCAGGCATCTCCATCACGGACTCGTAGGACTTAGGAATCTGCAGGCAGTAGACGATGAAGAAGGACAGGCAGGCAGACCAGCAGGCAGCAGCGAGCTTCGTGGAGACCTGTGCGTACAGGACCTTGCGGAAGGACTTGTTGCGGAAGGTGGAGATTACGTCGATGAAGAACTTCTTGATACCCTCGCCGACGCTCTCGATCTTCTCCTGAGCGACCTCCTCGGGGGTGTGCTCCCACGTGGACAGGTACACGCAGAGCAGCGAGATTGCCATGACCGAAGCGTTGATCGTAGCGATGATGAAGTAGCTGAACGGGTTGGTCTCGCCGAAGGTGCCAAAGCCGAAGCCCACAAGTGCAGCCATCAGGAAGCCGGCGGCGTTACCAAAGAGATGCTTGTAGCCGGTGAGGTACGTACGCTCCTTGAAGTCGTCGGTCATCTCGATGGTAAGCGGCGACAGGTTGGCGGTGCAGAACGTATACGCGACGTTGTAGATCAGGTACAGCACAAAGTAGTACGGGAAGCCAAACGGCGTAGCCACGAAGATGAGCGGCTCGGCGATCATCATCGGGATGGCCAGCAAGATCCAGAAACGACGACGACCAAAGATGCGGCCAATCTTGGTGGCATAGAAGTTATCGGCCACAAAGCCCATCAGCGGGCAAAGAATAGCGTTGACATAGATGGCAAACGAGCTGATCAGTGCAGCCTCGCCTGCGGACAGGCCACACTCCGTGGACAGGAACAGCACCATGTAGCTGTGCGTAAAGGTCAGGGCACCGGAATTGAGCATACCGCCCATACCAAAGCCCAAGCGCGTCCAGAATGTGATCTTACGCTTTTTTCCGATCTTATTAGTCATCGAGCTCCCTCTCTTTTCTCGATTGTCTTGCAGCAAGACATTGGAGTCCACACTGACATCTGTCTGCCCAGCGTTCAGGGTGAACGTTTAGTTAGATTATGCGCGATTGCTTATGACAGGTGAACGTTCACTTGAATAATATCCTTGAACGGTCGATTTTTACCGCTGAACGGACACAATTGAGATCCTCACACCTATTTTCTGCTGGTAAGGGTGCCATGCTGGACAGCCATGAGATAGGTGAACGTTTATCAGATTTTCCAACATATTCACTTAACCACGAAACGAAAAAGCCCCGCCGGGAACACTCCCGATGGGGCCGGTGACATCTCGCTATGCTTGGGCGCACTTGCCGCTACAAGCAGACGCCGTCCTTCCAGATACTGATCTCGTGACAGCCACGGCGCTCAGCACTCGTGAGCTTACCGCTCGCCGTCTCCAGCACCAGCTGGTACAGATCGTGGGCAGCCTCGTCGAGCGTACGCTCACCCGTGGCAATCACGCCAGCGTTAAAGTCCATCCAGTTGGCCTTGTGGTCGCACAAACGCTGATTGGTGAACACCTTGAGGGTAGGCGCCGGCGCGCCAAACGGTGTGCCGCGGCCGGTCGAGAACAGAATCACGTGGCAGCCGGCAGCCGTCAACGCCGTGGTGGATACCATGTCGTTGCCCGGACCGCACAGCATGTTCAGGCCGTGTTTATTTGCCTGGCCGGCATACGGCAGCACGTCGACGATGGGGGCAGATCCGCCCTTTTGCACGCAGCCGCAGCTCTTGTCCTCGAGCGTGGTAATACCGCCGTCCTTGTTGCCGGGACTCGGGTTCTCATAAACGACCTCGCCGTGGCTAATAAAGTAGTCCTTAAATCCATTGAGCATGTCGGAGGCAGCGTTAAAGACCTGCTCGTTCTCGCAACGGTCGAGCAGGATGCTCTCCGCGCCAAACATCTCGGGCACCTCGGTAAGCACCGACGTGCCGCCACGGGCGACGACCATATCGCTCACGCGACCGATCGTGGGGTTGGCGGTAATGCCCGAAAGACCGTCGGAGCCGCCACACTTAAGACCAATGACCAGCTCGGAGGCCAAAATGGGCTCACGCTTGGCTTGCTTGGCCAGGTCAGCCAGCTCGGCCAGAATCTTGTGGCCCTCGATTTGCTCGTCGGCTACATCCTGGCAGCTGAGAAAGCGAACGCGCTCGTGATCGAAGTCACCGAGCTCGTCGAGCACCTGCTGGTGCGTGCAGTTCTCGCAACCGAGCGACAGGAATAGCACGCCGGCCGCATTAGGATGACGCGAGAGCGCCACCAGCAGACGACGCGTCTGGGCATGGTCGGCGCCGGTCTGCGAGCAGCCAAAGGGATGCGGGAAGTAGTAAACACCCTCCAGCGAGCCATCGACCAGATCCTGGGCCTTCTCACACATGGCACGGGCGACTTCGTTGACACAGCCGACCGTGGGGATGATCCACAGCTCGTTGCGCGTCGCGGCACGACCGTCGGCGCGGCGGAACCCCATAAAGGTCTCAGGCTCAACGGGATCCACGACCGGATGCGTGGGGTTGTAGGTGTACTCGACCTCGCCCGAAAGGTTGGTCTTCACATTGTGCGTGTGGAGCCACTGACCGGGCTGGACATCGCCCGTCACGTGTCCGATAGGAAGGCCGTACTTAATGACGTCCTCGCCGGCGGCAATCGAGCGCACAGCCATCTTGTGGCCTTGCGGAATATCCTCCGCGGCCACGACCTCGCCCACCCCGGGAACCGCGACGGCGGTGCCCTTGGCAAGCGGCGACAGCGCGACGATCACGTTGTCGGCCGGATTGATCTGGATAGTGTTCATTGCAAATGGTCCTAACCCTACAGGTTGAGCAGAAGTCGAGACGCGGGCACGCCGTCCCGCGCCCGCGTCTGCGCCGGAAATTTACGCCTGAGCGTTGGCGAAGGCCTGCTTGGCACCCTCGGCACGCACGACAGCGAGCGCGCTGACGACAAACTCCTCAAGACCTGCGATCTGCGTAAGGTCCTCGCCCCACATCTGCTCGTTGGTGAGCACGTCGTGCACCAGCTGGGCATCGTCGGCACCGGCGTGGGCGGCGTAGAAATCGAGTACGAAGGCGTCGTCCTGAGCGGTGTACTCGGTGCCGTCGGAGCGACGCAGGTGCAGGCCGTCGCCCTCGCGGGACACGAGCTCCTGCGTGTAGAAGGAGATGAGCGTAGCGAGGCTCGTCGCCAGGCACTTGGGCAGGTTGCCGGTCTCGGCAACGTAGTCCTTGAGCGTGGGCAGGTCGCGAGCGCGCCACTTAGCCGTGGAGTTGAGGCAGATGGAGAGCAGCGCATGATCAATAAACGGGTTGTCGAAGCGGTTTTCGACGGCGGCGGCAAAGGCCTTGCAGTCCTCGACATCCAAGTCGGCGGCAAGCGTCGGAATGACCTCGTCGTAGAGCATGGTGTTCATGAAGCCGCGAATGGTCTCGTCATGCATGCAGTCGCGCACGATATCAAAGCCGGCAACCCAGGAACCCGGAACGAAGGCGGTGTGGGCACCGTTGAGGATGCGGACCTTGCGCTTTTTGTACGGGGTGACGTCGGGAGTCACAAAGACACCCGGAAGACCAGCCTTCACAAAGGGAAGCTTCTCGGCAAGCGACTCGTCACCCTGGATGCCCCACATCTGAAAGGGCTCGCGCACGGCCAGGAAGGGATCCTCGTAGCCCAGACGCTCAGCCACCGCGGCGGCCTCGGATGCGTCGCGGATACGGCCCGGTACGATGGTGTCGACGAGCGTGGTGCAGACGGTGCAGTCGTTGGCCATCCACTGCGCAAACTCGTCCTCCCAGCCCCAGTCGCTCACATACTGGTTCATGATGCGCAGCAACTCCTCGCCGTTGTGATCGATGAGCTCGCAGGCGAGGACGATGACGCCCGGTTTACCGGCAGCCCAGCGGGTGTGGAGCACCTGGGCAAGCTTGGCGGGGAAGCTCGCGGGTGGCATGTCGTCGGCCTTGCAGGACGGGTCATAGGCGATACCGGCCTCGGTGGTGTTGGAGACGATAATCTCCAGGTCGTCAGAGACGGCGACCTCCATCATGGCGCGGTAGTCGTCCTCGCGGTACGGGTTGATGCAGCGGCTGCAAGCGCTAATCACGCGGGACTCGTCGACCGTGTTGCCGTCCTCCTTGCCGCGCACCAGCACGGTATACAGGTCGTCCTGGGCATTGATACCGTCGGCAAAGCCAAAGGCGCCGCTGATGGGCTGGACCATGACGATCTTGCCATTCCAGCCGGTCGCCTCGTTACCCATGTCAAAGAAGCGGTCAACGAAAGCGCGTAGGAAGTTGCCCTCGCCAAACTGCAGGACCTTCTCCGGCGCGTCCTTGGGAAGAAGATAGCCCTCGTAGCCGATCTTCTCGAGCGTATCGTAACTGATGTTCTCCATCTATGTGTCTCCTTAGATAGCCGTTAGCGTGTAAGCAAAACGGGGGCGCCGCGTGTGGCGACGGCGCTCCCGGAACCAGGTTTGGATTTAGGCCTCGACGGTGTCCAGGTCAAAGCCAAAGTAGCGAACGGAGTTGTTGTAGCTGATGTCGCGCACGATGGTGCCCAGCAGCTCCATGTCGGCCGGGTACTTGCCCTGCTCGACCCACTCGCCGATCACGCTGCACAGCACGCGACGGAAGTACTCGTGGCGCGGATAGGACAGGAAGGAACGGGAGTCGGTGAGCATGCCGACGAAGTTGCCCAGAACGCCCTCGTTGGCAAGGGCGGTGAGCTGCTCGCGCATGCCGACTTCGTTGTCGTTGAACCACCAGGCGGAACCGTTCTGGATCTTGCCGGCGGTCGGGGCCTCCTGGAAACAGCCCATGACGGTATCGATCATGGTGTTGTCGATGGGGTTCAGGCTGTACAGGATGGTCTTGGGCAGACCGCAGGTCTCCTGAATGGAGTTGAGGAAATCAGCGAGCTGGTCGGACGGCGTGTAATTGGAGATGCAGTCGTAGCCGGTATCGGGACCGAGCTTGGCAAACATGGCACGGTTGTTGTCGCGCTTGCAACCAAAGTGCAGCTGCATGGCCCAGCCAAGGCGCACATACTCGCCGGCGACAAACTGCATGAAGGCCGTCTTGTACTTGAGGACCTCGTCCTCGGTAAGCGGCTCGGCGGCAAGGCCCTTGGCAAAGATAGCCTCAATTTCCTCGGCGGTAGCCGGGGCGTACATAACGTAGTCGAGCGCGTGGTCGGAAGCGCGGCAGCCCAGCTCGTGGGCGACATCGTAGCGCTTGGAGATGGCGGCCTTCATGCCCTCGAAGTCGCTGACCTCAACGCCGGCAACCTCGGAAAGGTGCTTGCAGTAGTCGGCGAACTCCTGGCCACGCTCGATGCGCAGGGCGGCATCGGGGCGCATGGCGGGAACGACCTGGACGTCAAAGCTGTCGTCGGCGGCAATCTTCTTGTGCCACTCAAAGCTGTCGGCGGGGTCGTCGGTAGTGCAGATCATGCGGACGTTGGACTGCTTGATCAGGTTACGGCAGGTAAAGCTAGCCTCAGCGAGCTTGGCGTTGGCAAGGTCCCAGACCTCCTGGGCAGTCTTGCCGTTGAGGACGCCCTCGTAGCCAAAGTAGCGCTTAAGCTCCAGGTGGCTCCACTCAAAGACGGGGTTGCCAACGCAGCGACCCAGGGTCTCGGCCCACTTTTGGAACTTCTCGCGAGCAGGGGCGTCGCCAGTGATAAAACGCTCGTCGACGCCGTTGGCACGCATCAAGCGCCACTTGTAGTGGTCGCCGCCCAGCCAAACCTCGGTGATGTTCTCGAAACGCTTGTCCTCCCAAATCTCCTTAGGAGAAATGTGGCAGTGATAGTCGACGATGGGCATGCCCTCGGCAAAGTTGTGGAACAGCTCCTCGCCGGTCTTGGTGCTCAGCAGGAAATCCTGATCGTCCATAAAGTTTTTCATCAAACAGCCCCTTTGCTGGCAAGGCGGGCGCACGGCGCGCTCGTTATCCTTTAGGTGAACGTTCACTATACTAATCCATTGCAACTCAAAAGGTGAACGTTCACCTAACCACCATGGGGTGAACGGTAGGTTTTGCCCGTTCAACGGTTGCCGGAGCCGTGGCTTGCATGTATTGCGGACTGGTTGGCGTCCCCGAACACCGAACTTGAGCGCTTTTGCTCAGGTGGGTCATGTCCCGACGTACATTTTTGGGAGTATTCAGCATTGGAGCGCGCCGTGCGCCATCCTCAGCGTCCTATTTGGAACGCAGATAGCGCCCGATCGGCATAAAAAGTGCCCCCGATGGCAAATTACGCCATCGGGGGCACTTAAAACAGTCGTTCTGCACCTCATTCAGGGCATGCCAATGCTGAATACTCCCAAAAATGCACGTCGCAAGAGGGGGTACCTGCTCAATCGGCTAAATACCCGCAAGTTCGCAGTAGCGGTCGACATTGCTGGCAAATACCATCTCGACGGCGCCCTTCTGGACGGGCACCGTCGGGGTCCTTCCCCACAGCAGATAATCGCCCAGCGTCTTAGCGCCGCGATACGCCAGGCTCGTCGGGTCCTTATAGACAATATTGGTAAAGATACCGCGGCGCAAGGCCAGAGCACTTTCGGGAAACAGGTCGTTGCCGATCACCATGACCTGACCGGCCTTGCCGGTCGAGACGAGCGCGTCGGCAACCACTTCGGAACCAACGGCAAAAACGCTACAGATAAGTTCGGGGGCGTCCGGCGCACTCAAGCGCTTTTCGAGCTCATGCTCGAGTTGTTTGACTTGCGCATGAGCACCTGCAAGATCCTCAACCTGCCATGGAATATCACGTTCGCGCAGGTAATTGTGGAAGGCGCGGGCGGTTAGATAGTGCGAATCGGTATATGGGTCGCCTGCCAAAAGGAGCACGCGGGCGTCGGCCCCAGAAGCATGGACCAGGTTTGCCGCCTGCTCGGCCATAAGGCTGCCTGCCGTCGAATAATCGGCCAAGCTCGCACCCAAACGATTCAAATGCGGACGGTCGCCATCGACAAGCTCAATCGTCACGCCCGCCTCGGCGATCTGCCCCAAAAGCTCAGTCGCACGATCGTCGCCCGGCGCATAGGCGAGCAAGCCATCAATCTTCTCGCCCACCTGCAGACGCTCGTCGATTTGCTCGAGTGCATCAGCGTAGCCGCCCACGCCAAATTCAACGCGCTCAACCGTAATGCCCCGGTCGATGACCTCCTGTTCAAAGCGATTGCAGCCTTCCCACAGGTAACGGAAAAAGTACGCTCCCTCGCGCGATGCGCGGGGCAGGCAAAACACCAGATTGATATCCTTGCGGCGCAGGCTTGAGGCACTTGTGTTGCGGTGATAGCCCATGGCCTCGGCCTTAGCGTTCACCTTGGCGCGCACGGATTCGCTCACGCCGGCCTTTCCCGTCAGAGCCTTGTGCACGGTATTGATGGAAACGCCAAGCTCGGCGGCTATGTCCTTCATGGTTACGCGAGCGCTCATGCGGTTACTCCGTTATAGATAAGTTGCCAATTAATAGTCCAGTTAACGATACCCCAAAAATACTCTTCGACTCGCCGTGCTCTCCCTCAAATGCACAAAGCGCCCCGCGAACGGATGCTCGCGAGGCGCTTAGATGTCTGGGCCTTACTTGATTCCGCGGCCCAAGTCTTCGGCGATTTTGTCTACGCCCTTAAGCGCGGCGCAGGTCTTTTTGTTGGAGCAATGCCCCGTGCAAACGCCACCCTGAGCGCAGTCGGCGCAGGTGCCCTTGCGGTAGATGCGCACGCACACGGCGACAAACGCAATACCGATTACGGCCAATACAACAATATCGATAGGTGCCATAGCAAGCCTCCTCTAGTTAACCACCACTTACTTTACCTCAATCTCCACCTACCAAAAAGGGACAGGTTTATTTTGGTCGGTTTTATCTGCGGAAACGTCACATCTCCCCCACCAAAAAGCCCGAGTGTCGCTGGGACACCCGGGCTCGTGGAAAGGGGTTAATCCTTATTCGGACTTAAGCGGAAACTGCGGCGGAGGCAGCGTTGGTCTCGTCCTCGTCGGTCCATGCATGCTTGGGCATGGGACGGAAGATCTGGAAGAGCATCGCAACCAGCAGCACGATGGCCACAATCGTCCAGATACCAAACTGTCCCAACACAAACAGGTTGTAGAACTGGTTGATGAACAGGCCGATTACCCAAGCAAAGGCGCACTCATAGCCGATGGCAATCGCAGTCCACTTGCCGGAATCCATCTGGTTGCGGATGGTGCCAATGGCGGCAAAGCACGGAGCGCACAGCAGGTTGAAGGCGCCAAAGGCAACGCAAGCGCCCATGGTGGGGAACATGCCGGCAAACGCGGTCCACAGGCTCGGGTCGGTCTCGCCCGCGTCGGCGACGGACAGCAGCGAGCCGGCGGTGGCGACGACGTTCTCCTTGGCGACGAGGCCAGAGACAGTCAGCGCGGTGGCCTGCCAGGTGCTAAAGCCGAGCGGGGCGAAGATCCAGGCAACCAGGTTGCCCAGCATGGCAAGCACGGAGTAGTCCATAAACTCCTCGGGGATGCCGTCCATCGCAGGCAGGAAGCCAAAGGAACCGTTGTAGCTACCAAAGTTGGACAGGAACCAAACAACGACGGTGGACGCGAAGATGACCGTGCCGGCCTTCTTGATAAAGGCCCAGCAGCGCTCCCACACGTGCAGCGCCCAAGAGCGGATCGCCGGGAAGTGGTAGGCAGGAAGCTCCATAACGAACGGCGTCGGGCGACCGGCGAAGAGCTTGGTCTTCTTGAGCATCAGACCCGAGCCGATGACGGCGAAAACGCCCAGGAAGTAGAAGAGCGGGCTGATCCACGCGGCGGTGGTGGAAGAATCGCCGATGATGGAACCCATGAGCAGGGCGATGATCGGCAGCTTAGCGCCACAGGGAATGAACGTGGTGGTCATGACCGTCATGCGGCGGTCCTTCTCGTTCTCGATGGTCTTGGTAGCCATGACGCCGGGGACGCCGCAGCCCGAGGACACGAGCATGGGGATGAATGACTTACCGGACAGGCCAAAGCGGCGGAACACGCGGTCCATGATGAAGGCGACGCGGGCCATATAGCCGCAGTCCTCCAGGAAGGACAGCATGACGAACAGCAGGAACATCTGCGGCACAAAGCCGAAGATGGCACCCAAACCACCGACGATACCGTCACAGACGAGCGAATCGACCAGGCCACCGTCCTCGGTGCCGCCCGCCACAAGGGCGTCGTGCACCATGGTGGTGATACCCGGGACATAGGGGCCGTACTGTGCCGGGTCGACCGAGTCGGCGTCGTCACCCGCGGCCTCGACAGCCTCATCGTAAGCATCGCGGCCCTGACCGAGCACATACCAACCGTCGGTGCCAAAGAGCTGATCGTTGGTGAAGTCGGTCACCGTTCCGCCCAGGGTGGAAACGGCGATGTAGTACACGCAGAACATGATGACCACAAAGATCGGCAGGCCCAGGATACGGTTGGTAACCACACGGTCGATCTTCTCGGAGGTGCTCATCTTGGCCGGGGCCTTGGTGAGGCACTCGTCGATGATGTGTGCGATCACGCCGTAGCGCTCACCGGTGATGATGGACTCGGCGTCATCGTCGCAGTCCTGCTCGCACTGAGCGACCAGCTCTTCGACGCGAGCGGCCTTCTCCTTGGTGAGGTTGATGAGCTTGCAGGCGTCCGCATCACGCTCGAACAGCTTGACGGCGTAATAGCGGCGCTTGTTAGCGGGAACGCTCGCAGGCAGATTGTTTTCGATGTGGTCAAGAACGTCCTCGATGGAGGAATCGAACTTGTGCTCCGGCACCTGGCCCTTGGAAGCAGCAGACTTCTTAACCTGCTCGAACAGCTCCTTGATACCCTTATTCTTAAGGGCCGAGATCATCATGACCGGGCAGCCGAGCTTCTTGGAGAGCTTGTCCGTGTCGATCTTGTCGCCGTTCTTCTCGACCAAGTCGGCCATGTTGAGGGCGACAACCACGGGCAGGCCGGTCTCGATGACCTGAAGCGCCAGGTACAGGTTGCGCTCGAGGTTGGTGGCGTCGACCACCTGAACGACAACATCGGGCTCGCCGCTCATGAGATAATCGCGCGAGCATTGCTCCTCGGGGCTGTAGGGGGAAAGCGAGTAGATGCCGGGGAGGTCCGTGATGGTAACGTTCTTGTCGCTTAGGAGCTTGGCCTCCTTTTTCTCAACCGTGACGCCGGGCCAGTTGCCAACGTAGCCGTTGGCGCCGGTGATCAGGTTGAAAAGCGTGGTCTTGCCGCAGTTGGGGTTACCCGCCAGCGCGACATGGATCTGAGAATCCGCCATTCAATCCTTCTTCCTTGTGTGCCCGCGCTGCTTTCTCCGCACGGGCTGGATAATGTGCTTCAAAAATGCTGCATTAAGTTAGAAAAACCTAACTTTATCTGCAGAAATATACGTCGCAAGCCCTTACTGGACCTCGACGACGGCCGCCTCCTCCTTGCGGATGGAAAGCTCGTAGCCGCGCACGTTGATCTCGACCGGATCACCGAGCGGCGCGACCTTCACGACCTTGAACGAAGTGCCCTTGATGAGCCCCAAGTCCATAAGGTGGCGGCGAAGCGCACCCTCACCGTGAAGCTTGACGATGGTAGAGCTCTCGCCCACCTTAACGTCACCCAACGTCTTCATTTACTTGTCCCCCTTTCAGTACTTGCAAAAATACCGTCATCTAGCCGACGGTCATGATGTGCATGGCCACTTTGGAATCGATACCAAAGCGGGCACCCAGCACGGTAACGATGATGTTGGCGCCACTCGAGCTCACTACGTGAATCTCATTGCCTTCGACAAAGCCGAGGTCCTTGAGATGGTGCTTCATGTCCTCGTTGCCCTTTACACGAGACACGCGCACGGTTTCGCCCGCCTTCACCATCGAAAGCGGCATGGCCGGCATCTGCGGTCCGCAAGACATGACTTGGCTCCTAACATCGATTCGTTCTCCACATCGGCGCAGTAAAAGTTAACCACGTCTATGTTCGCTCTAGTAAACTAACACGTGGTTAACTTTTTGGAAAGGGTTCCGATTCAGTTTTCGGAAAAGTTTCCTATACGAAACAAAAGGGCGCGGCAAAGGACCATCCTTTACCACGCCTTGTCATACCAATCTACGAGACAAAGGGACTGTCCCCTTGTCACATTGTTGAAGTTAGAGCGAGAGGTTTCTGATCGATGTGACGCAGGAGGCCTCATCCACGCCCGAAACGCGGAACACGATGTCTTCGCCACATTCGCCGCAGAGTGCCATGAGCCCTATAACGTCGCGGCCATCGGTGTGGCGGTCACCAATCGAAACCGACACGTCACTACGGTGCTTGGCAATGATGTCATAGAGCAGCGCGACCGGGCGGGCGTGAAGTCCCAACGGATCTTTAATCGTCTTCGTAAACTCGACCATGTCCCCTCCCGCGGCATCGCACATTCGGCCGGCAAACCCAGCCACGTGGTAGTTATTGTAGCGTTAGATGCTTGTTGAGGGCGGGACGGAAATCGCATCCCATTTCGAGCGTCAATGATGGGACACAGTTTCCGCCAGAAGGCTCAACCGGAAAGTGCGACCCGTTATTTGGCTGGATTCTGGGACGCAGTTTCCCAAAGGGGCCTGTTTGGGAAACTGCGACCCGTTCTGGACGCAAATTCCGGGTCGTAGTTTCCGCGACGCCCAGTCAACCTATGCCCTCGCAACGCCCGCGCATAAAAAACGAGGGAAGGCACGCGTCCTTCCCTCGTTACGGGCAATATGTAGCCGCTCGCCTACATCAGGCGCAGGCTGACGTCCTTGAGCTGGGCGCCGCTAACGGCACTCGGAGCGCCCGACATGAGGTCGGAGCCGCTGGCCGTCTTGGGGAACGCCATGACGTCGCGGATGGAGTCGGAACCGGTGAGCAGCATGCACACGCGGTCCAGGCCCAGAGCGAAACCGCCCATCGGGGGCGCACCAAACTTGAGGGCCTCCATGAGGAAGCCAAACTGAGACTCGGCGCGCTCCTCGGTAAAGCCCAGGAGCTTGAGCATGGACATCTGCATCTCGGCGTTGTGGATACGCATACCGCCGCCGCCGGCCTCAAAGCCGTCCATGACAAAGTCGTAGGTGCACGAACCGGCTGCCAGCGGATCGGCCTCGATCTTGGCGATGTCGGTCTCGGTCGGCAGGGTAAAGGGCTGGTGCTCGGCAGCATAGGCCTTGCGGTCCTCGTCCCAGTGGAACAGCGGGAAGTTGACGACCCACAGGAAGTCGTGGCCCTCGCGCTTGATCTCGAGTGCGTTGGCCATGTGAGAACGCATGCCGCCCAAGATCTCGTCAGAGAGCAGACGCGGGCCGGCGGCGAACATCACAAGGTCGCCGGGCTCGACGTCCATGCGCTCGCGCAGAGCCGCCATCTCCTCGTCCGAGAAGAACTTGACGATGGGGCTGTTGATGGAGCCGTCCTCGCGGAAGGCGATCCAAGCCAGACCCTTGGCGCCAAACGTGGAGGCCACGCCGGCGAGCTTATCGATCTTGGCACGTGCCCAGGCACCGGCGCCCTTGGCGTTGATGGCCTTGACGACAGAGCCCTCCTCGTTCGCAGCGGTCGCGAAGACCTTAAATTTGGAGTTGGCAAAGATGTCGGTCAGGTCGACCAGGTGCATGCCATAGCGGGTATCGGGCTTGTCGGAGCCATAGGTGTCCATGGCATCCCAGTAGTTCATGCGACGCAGCGGCGTAGGCATCTCGACACCCATGCGACCGAAGGCATCGGCCAGGACCTCTTCGAGCGCGCTCATAACGTCATTCTGGTCCACGAAGGACATCTCGATATCGACCTGAGTGAACTCGGGCTGACGGTCGGCACGCAGGTCCTCGTCGCGGAAGCACTTGGCAACCTGGTAGTAGCGCTCGACGCCACCGACCATAAGCAGCTGCTTCAGAAGCTGCGGGGACTGCGGCAGGGCGTAGAAGTTACCCGGCTGAATACGGCTGGGAACGATGAAGTCGCGAGCGCCCTCGGGCGTGGACTTAAACAGGGAGGGCGTCTCGACCTCCATGAACTCACGGTTGTGCAGCGCCTCGCGAATGGCAAAGGTAAAGTCGGAGCGCAGCTTGAGGTTGGCCATCATCTCGGGACGGCGGAGGTCCAGATAGCGATAGCGCAGGCGGGTGTCCTCGCTGGTCTCGATGCCGTCCTCGATCTGGAACGGCGGGGTGACGGACGTGTTGAGCACCTCGGCGTGGTCGGTCAGGACCTCGATCTCGCCGGTCGCGAGCTTGGTGTTGGTGGTCTCCTCGCCACGAGCGCGCACGACGCCGTGAATCTTGATGGGCCACTCGGGACGCATGGTCTCGGCGATCTTAAAGGCATCGCCGTCGGAGTGCTCGGGGTCGAAAGTGAGCTGCGTGATGCCCTCGCGGTCGCGAAGGTCGCAGAAGATAAGGCCGCCGTGGTCGCGGCGACGGCTCACCCAACCGGTGAGGGTGACCTCTTCGCCCACGTTCTCGAAGCGAAGCTCGCCGCAGGTACGGGTGTGCATGGAATGCTCGTCAATGGGACGGGTCTGGCTCATACCAGTGATCCTCCTTTATGGATCTGTGCCGCCCCGTGTCGTTCCGGGCGGCGTCGTACAGATTTGCCCAGCCTGCGTAAACCGCGCAGCCAGACATGGCGTTCTATCTTATCGCACCTGTGTCGATGTGCCGCGAAAAAGTAACTCTTGCCCAAAGACTTGACGGAGACGAAACAATTGACGCACCGTGGCCGTCGCCAAGGCGCGCCACGTGCGACAATGTGCCCCAATACAACTGCACTCGGAAAGGCCCGCCATGACTGCACGCCTCATCGTTATGGATATCGACTCCACACTCATCAACCAGGAGGTCATCGACCTGTTGGGCGAGGAGGCCGGCGTAGGCGAGCAAGTGGCGAAGATCACTGAGCGTGCCATGCGCGGCGAACTGGACTTTAAGCAGGCGCTCGAGGAGCGCGTGGGGCTGCTTGCCGGCTTGGACGAGAGTGTGTTCGAGCGCACCTTTGAGCGCGTGACGTTTACCCCCGGCGCGCTGGAGCTTGTGCGCTCGGCGCACAGCAAGGGCTGGAAGGTCGGCGTCGTGAGTGGCGGCTTCCACGAGGTCGCCGACAAGATCGTGGCCGCCGCGGGCATCGATTTTTGCCTGGCCAACCGCCTGGAGGTCGTGGACGGCAAGCTCACCGGTAAGCTGGCGGCAGACATTGTGACCAAAGAGTCCAAGCTCATCCAGCTGCTGGACTGGGCAGTTGAGTGCGGTGTCGACATGGCCCATACCGTGGCAATCGGCGACGGCGCCAACGACATCCCCATGATTCAGGCTGCGGGCACGGGCATCGCGTTTTGCGCCAAGCCCAAGACGCGCGAAGCCGCCCCGTTTGCCATCGACGAGCGCAACCTGATGCTCGCCATGGACATCATCCTGCGTGACTAGCCGATCCGTCTAACAATTGAATCAGTCTGTCCTATAGTTTCCGAACAATTTTGTCTTAGTGTTCGGAAACTTGCCCTTGAGTGCTAGACTTTGCGCCGTCGAAGGGAACATAGATGGATAAGCAAGATCTTGAGCAATTGCTGAGCGATGTTGCCGGCGGAGCAGTCACTCCGGCAGTCGCCCTCACGCGCATCCAGACGGCGCCAACCGCCGATTTGGGCTTTGCACAGCTCGATCTTTCACGCGGGGTACGCCAGGGAGCCGGCGAGGTTGTCTACGGTGCCGGTAAAACCGCCGAGCAGATCGCCGCCATTATCGAAGCGCTGCGCGATGCCGGTCAGGAGCGCATCCTGGTCACGCGCCTGGATGCCGAAAAAGCCACGCACACCGCTGAGCTTCTCGGCAACGACATCGACCTGGGGTATGTCCCGGACGCCCAGCTCGCCCTCGTGGGCGGCAAGCCCTCCCCTACCGGCAACGGACGCATCGTCGTCGCCTGCGCCGGCACGAGCGACCTGCCCGTCGCCGAGGAAGCCGCGTTGACGGCCGAGTTCTATGGCAACGAGGTCGACCGCCTCTACGACGTAGGCGTCGCCGGCCTGCACCGCCTACTCGCGCATGCCGAGGAACTTGCCCAGGCACAGGTGGTCATCGCCATCGCCGGCATGGAGGGCGCGTTGGCGAGCGTTATCGGCGGTCTGGTGAGCTGTCCGGTCATCGCCGTTCCCACCAGCGTGGGCTACGGCGCAAGTTTTGGTGGCGTAGCCGCACTGCTCGCCATGCTCAACTCCTGTGCCAGCGGCGTATCGGTCGTCAATATCGACAACGGCTTTGGCGCCGCTTACCAGGCAAGTCTTATCAATCATCTGAGCGCCGGCACACCCCGCGCCCGCTAAGGAGCATTCCATGTCCAATCATCAGCACACGCTTATCATCGACGGCACCTCGGGCATCAGCGGCGATATGACCGTCGCGGCCCTGCTCGACCTGGGCGCCAGCGAGGAGCACCTGCGCGAACAGCTCGCCACGCTGCCGGTCGACGGCTTTTCGATCGCCGTGACGCGCGTAAACAAGCATGGCATCGACGCCTGCGATTTCGACGTCCAGCTTGCAGAGGAGCTCGAGAACCACGATCACGATATGGCCTGGCTCTACGGCAACGAAGCAGCTGCCGAGCACACGCACGAGCACGAGCACCACCATCATGACCATGGCGAGCACGAACACGAGCACACACACGAGCGTGACCATGAGGCCCACGGCCATGGTCACGAGGGTCACCATCACGCCCACCACCATCACCACCGTTCTTTGGCGGACGTCACCGCCATCATCGATGGCTCGCAGCTAAGCGATGGCGCCAAGCGTCGCGCCCTCGCCATTTTTTCCGTACTCGCCGCGGCCGAGGCCAAGGCTCACGGCAAAACGCCCGAGACCGTCATGTTCCACGAGGTGGGCGCCGTCGACTCCATCGTCGACGTCTGCTCTGTCGCCATCTGCCTCGATGACCTGGGCATCGAGGATATTGTCGTCGAGTCGCTCTCCGAGGGCCACGGCACCATCCACTGTGCCCACGGCCTTATGCCCATTCCCGTCCCCGCTGTCATCAACCTGTGCCAGGCAGGCAATATCGCCCTCATGCCTGCACCGGTCGCTGGCGAGCTCGTGACGCCCACGGGCGCTGCCATCGTCACCGCGCTGCGCACGTCCGAGCACCTGCCGGCACGCTACCACATCGAAGCCGTCGGCTACGGCGCCGGCAAGCGCCCCTACGAGGGTTGCTCCGGCACGCTCCGTTGTCTGCTCGTTCACGTGGATGCATAGCCATGGATGCCCGCAAAGAAAAAAGCCGCGCTGCCATCGTTGCGGCGTTCTCTGAGCTGCTACGCGAAGAGGACTACGGCAAGATTACCGTCGGCGACATCATCGCTCGCGCCCATGTGGGTCGGGCCACGTTCTACGGCCTCTTCAAGAGCAAAGACGACCTGCTGGCCGAGCTCGTGAGCGACATCTGCACCCACGCCCTCGACGACGATGGCACACCGCTCGACGACCCACTCGTGCAGGTCAAGCATATCCTCAACAACCTCTGGGAGCGCCGTCAGGGCGTACGCGCCCTCGTAGCCGGCGCCGGCTCCCGCGTCTTCGCCGACTGTCTCCGCAAGACCATCATGTCACGAGCAGCCGAAACCGTCCCCGCCGACCCCACAGGCCCCGCCGGCACCATGGACCGCAGCTTCTTACTACACCACATAGCCTCAAGCTTCGTAGCCACCGTCCAATGGTGGGCCTGGCACAACTTCCAAGCAGACAAAGCCGACGTAGCCAAAGACTACCTCTCAGCCATAAAGCCCCTCTTCATATAGACGCTTCCTCCCAAGGCGTCATCCCTTCCCAAAGTATCGCCCTCATCTCAGCGCCCCCAACAGCCAAGCGCCCACCACATCCAAATTCAGACATATATGTTGGGCTGCTTGCTCGAGCGTAGCAAAGACCCCGCAGCTGGCCGCATGGGGTAACTTCCCAGCGCATTCCGCAGGACGAAAGAGCCCCCGCCGCACGAAGTGCGCAGCGGGGGCTCTTTCATGTCCGAGGACGCGCTGGGAAGTTACCCCATGCGGCCAGCGGACAACTATGTAGCCTTGGACTAGAACATGCCCAAGAAACCGTGCACAAACAGTGCGGCCAGAGCGGCACCGACAAACGGCGCGATGCCAGGAACGAGCAGGCCGTACTTCCAGTTGTTGTCGGCCTTGTTCTTGATCGGCAGCACCTGATAGGCCATGCGAGGACCAAGGTCACGAGCCTGGTTCATGGCGAAGCCGGTGATGCCGCCCATGCCCATGCCAACGGCCCAAACGATCAGGCCGACGCAGATGGCGAGCATCAGGACGTTCTCGCCAGCACGGTTAGCAGCAGCAAGGATGGCGCTGATGAACACAAAGGTGCAGATAGCCTCGCAGAAGAAATTACGGGCATAGTTCGTACCCTCGGTGGTGGGGTTGGTCGAGAAGATGTTGCGCTGGGCAATGGGATCGATGACACCATCGGAAGCCTTGAACTCATCGGCATACATCAACCACGCGATCACGGCACCCGCAAAGCCGCCGAGCATATCGGCAATCATGAAGGGGATGCAGCTGCTCCACGGCACCAGGCCTACGATGCACTGGGCAAGCACCATGGCGGGGTTCATGCACACGGCGCCGCCAAAGACAAACAGGCAAACCGAGATGCCAAAAGACCAAGTGGTGATGGCAAACATATGGCCGGAGCCCTGATACTTGGTACCCTTAAGCACGGTATCGCAGTGCACGCCCACGCCAAAGATGATCATGAGGGCCGTTGCGCCGAATTCGCAGAGGAGTTTGGTAAGCATAAAAACCTTATCTTTCTTGTCGGTTATAAACGATTCGTTTAGGCCGCGTACTAGTGCTGTGCGACGACAACGCCCAGGCCATCGGGAATGACGGCCACCTTGGCATCGGCACCCTTCATCTCAAAGGCGAGCTTGAGCGCCTCATCGAGGGTGTTGACCGGCGTCATGTGCATATCCTTGATCATCTGGTGATCGCACAGGTCGGTGACCATGATCACAGGGTGATGCGCCAGGATGCGGGCAAAGATCTGGCTCGTCCACTGGTCGGGCAGGGTCTCGTCCTTAGGACGGTCGATGCAGGCACGCTCAAACTCCGCCGGATCGTTGTCGGCGATGTTGTGATAGAAGCCCTCGCCACCGTGACCGTCGGCACAGCCGGCGACGTCGATGATCACGCCGCCCTCGGGAAGCGTAGCCTCGGCAGAGCACATGCCCTTCACGGCCTGATAGATGTTCTGGTCGAGCGGGTAGCCGCCGTTGGTGGTAATGGCAATCTCGCACTCGACGGGCTCAACGCCGGCAAGGCTCTTCACGAACTCGCAGCCAGCCTCGTGCGCCTTGTGGATGTCGCCGGCAAAGGAGCCGATGACCTCGTGCTTGCCGTTGAGCACCACGTTGAGCACAAAGGCAAGGTGAGCCATCTCGGCAGCGGCAAACATGTCCTCGCTCACGTGGTTGTGGCACAGGTTGCCGGCACGCGAATGGGAATCGTTCACAAACTGACCGTTGTGGTTGTACATGATGGTCTTGTAGCTGGCGATACCAGGCAGGACGGACTTGCGGCTGCCAGAGAAACCGGCAAAGAAGTGCGGCTCAATAAAGCCCTCGGCAAGCAGCAGATCGCAATCGGCAGCAATCTTGTTGATGATGCACTCGCCGCCAGAAGGCAGGGTGCCGATCTTTTTCATCATGCTGTCATCGGTCGCGACGTGCATAACGATTTCCTCGTTGGCAACGATCTCCTCGCCGTACTTGTTGACGAGCTCCTCGTGCGTCGACGGACGATGCATACCCGTAGCAACCAGAATACGCACGCGAGCCTCGGGCGCAGCAGAATGGATGTGATGCAGCAGAATAGGCATCGTCACACGCGAGGGAACGGGACGCGTATGATCGGAGCTAATGATGACAATATCCTTCTTGCCAGCACAAAGCTCCTCGAGCGAAGGCGAGCCATAAGGGTTGGCAAGCGACTCCTCCACCAGCTCTTCCTGCGATTTTGTAGTCTTAAACTCGTTTTGATGACCTTCCATCACACCCGCAAAGTTCTTATCCTCGAGCTCCAGATGCAACGTCTTGTGGTCAAACGGCAGTTCACATTCAAACAATGACGAGCGCCCTCTTCCTTTTCAACTGACACACTAGATAAACCGTTGGAAGGATACGCCGCTCACCGAAAAACACCACCGTCCACCGACTCATTAACACAACGTTCATATTTGCCCCACAGCAAAACGGCCACGACCCCAAACGGGACCGCGGCCGCTACAGTCGTAAGGCCAGAAGCGCCAAATGCATCTCAATCCCGATCGATAAGACGCGAGGCGCGAAGCGCCAAACGCGCCGCCGGGACAGACCCCATCCAAAACGCGCGTAGCGCGCCATTATTCCCTTCAGCTTTAATCCCCGAAGACCGGACATCGTAGGGCCCGCCATCAGTTTACTTTTAGGCACACTCCGCAGGACGCAAGAAGCCCTCGCCGCACGAAGTGCGCAGCGAGGGCTTCTTGCATGTCCGAGGACGTGCCTAAAAGTAAACTGATGGCGGGCCCGGACGACTACAGGGCTATCGATTACCCCGTGTTCTGCAATCCTGCCGAGACGCCGGTCACAGTCGAAAGAATCAGGCTCATGTATTCGGCCTTCTTCTCCTCGGCCATCTCGTCCTGGTTCATACGCACCTCGCGAAGGGCGCGGACCTGGGCGATGGACAGAGCGTCGACGTAGGGGTTACGCACGCGAACGGCGCAGCCGAGCACGCGACGACGCTGCAGCGGCCACTCATCACCGACGATGGCAAGGACCCACTTACGCGTGAGCTGCATCTCGGTGAAGACCTTCTCGGACAAATCATCGCGGTCGCCCAGGTGCAGATACATCTTGGCGATGCGCTGGTCGGTCTTGGCGATCGACATCTCGATGTTGTCGATAAAGGTGCGGAAGAACGGCCACTCCTGGTAGGCAGCCTTGAGCTGGTCAAGATCGCCAAGCTGCTCGCAGGCGGTGCCCAGACCGTACCAAGCGGCCAGGTTAATGCGCGCCTGGCTCCAGCTGAAGATCCACGGGATGGTACGCAGGTCGTCGAGCGACTTGGCACCCAAGCCGCGCTTGGCGGGACGCGAGCCGATCGGCAGCAAGCCGACCTCGGTCAGCGGCGTCACGGTCGAGAACCACGGTGTAAAGTCCTTGGTGTTCAGCAGGTCCAGATAGCGCTCGTGGCTTGCGGCGTTGAGCTTCTCGGCCATATCCCAGAACTTCTGCGTGGTCTCGGTGTTGGTCTTCTCGACACTCGGGGCCGACTGCAAAAGCGTTGCGGCGGCAACGGACTCAACATGACGCTGAGCCAGCGTGCGGTTGCCGTAACGGGCAAAGATGACTTCGCCCTGCTCGGTGAGCTTAAAGAAGCAGTTGACCGAACCCTTGGGCTGCGCCAGCACGGCCTTGTTGGCCGGGCCGCCGCCACGGCCCACGGCACCGCCGCGGCCGTGCATGAGCACCAGGTCGATATCGTTCTTCTCGGCCCACTTGGCGATGCGCTCCTGCGCGGAGTGCAGTGCGAGCATGGCCGTGGTAGGACCGGCATCCTTGGAGGAGTCGGAGTAGCCCAGCATGACCTCCATGCGGCGGTTGGTCTGGGCAAGGCGCTTCTGCACCACGGGCAGCGTGAGCATCTGGTCGAGCACGTCGACGCAGCCCTCGAGGTCCTCGAGCTGCTCGAACAGCGGGATCACGTCGAGCTCGGGGACATCCTCCTCGTGTGCAAAGGACAGGTGGGCGAGCTCAAAGACGTCGGCCACATGCTGGGCGCTCTTGGTAAACGAGATGATGTAGCGGTGCGCCATCTTCTTGCCGTAACGCTTTTGGATGGAGCCGATAGCGCGGAAGGTATCGATGACCTCGCGCGTCATGGGCTGCAGATCGCCATGGATACCGTTCTCGTGGATATCCTTGAGGGCGCGGGCATGCACCACGGAGTGCTGACGGAACTCCATCTCGACCATATGGAAGCCGAAGGACTCGACCTGCCAGATGATGGTCTGGACCGGGCCGTAGGCGGCACGGACGGCACCGCAGGCAGCCAGCGAACGCTGGACGACGCGCAGGTCATCCAGGAATTCGTCGGCACTGTGATACATGGTGTCGGTGATGCGGCGCACGGTGGCGTTCAGACGGTCGGCCATGACGAGCATGACGGCGCGATGCGGCTCGTGCTCGGAGATCAGCTCGGCGCGAGCCGTGTACCGAGGGCTCATCTCGACCTGATGGTTCCACAGGTTAATGAGCTCGGCAGAAGGCTTACTGTAGGTGGCCTCGAGCGTGAGGTTGCGGCCGATGCGGCGGCACTTGTCCTCGAGCTTGAGCACCATGTGGGTGAAGTACTTGGCGGCGACCTCACGGCTCACCTTGGCGGTGACGTTGGGGTTACCGTCGCGGTCGGAACCGATCCAGCTGCCGGGATGGAAGAACGCCGGGCACAGCGGCGGCACGGTACCGGCCTTGTCGCCCAGCACCCAGTCGTCAAAACGACGGTAGATGACGGGGATAACGTCGAACAGCGTGTTATCGAAGATGTCGATGATGGTATCGGCTTCCTCGACCGGCGTGGGCTTCTTGAGCGCGATGGGGCTCGTACGCACCAGGGCGTCGATCTCCTGCAGCATATGGCGCTCGTTCTCCACCAGGTCGGAGCCGCCCAGACGCGGACGCTCCTCCAGCAGGTTGGAGATACGGCGAATCTTGCCCTCGACGGCCTTACGACGGGCCTCGGTGGGATGTGCGGTAAAGACAGGGTGGAACTCGAGCTTGCCGAGCAGCTCATTGGCACCCTCGACGCCCATCTCGTTTACCAACTGGTGATAGGCGACGGTGAGTTCGTTGGCGGGATCGACCTCGGTATCGGTCGATGCGCCGGCCTCGCGCTCGCGCAGCTGCGCCACACGGTAGTTCTCCTCCGACAGGTTTGCCAAGTGGAAGAAGCTCGTAAAGGCGCGAACGATGACCTGCTGCTTATCAAGCGGCAGGCTGTCAATCAGATCGACGACTTCGCGAAACGCCACGGCGGTGGGCTCGTCGGCAGTGGGCACGCCCTGTTCGTCAACGGACTCGTCGGCAGCGCGGCTGCCGGGGTTGCCAGCATTGGCCACAATCTCGGCTGTCAAAATCTTGTCGAACAGGTCCGCGATCTCGGGATCATACTCGCTAAGCACACGACGTTCCAGGCGCAGGAACAGCGCCAGATTATCGCGCAGCTCCTCGGGGATCTCGATCTCGGCGAGACGCTCCCTGGACTCGGCATTCGAGCCGATTCGGTTAACGAGGCGGTTGACCACGGCAGCGACGCGCGCCGCGGCTTCGGGTACAGACTGGTTGCTTAGGTTCTCAGCCACGTTTCCTCCCATTCCTCCTTCTATGCACGTAACATGCGGTATTCATTATAGGCGCTTGAGAAATACTTTCGACACTGATTGCGCTTTACCACACAAAAGTATTTTCTGCATTGCAAGGGTTTTTGCTCTAAATGGTCGTATTTCTCGGTGGACGGCATACACAAACGGGGGCATTCCGCATAAATGCGAAACACCCCCGTAACAATCGCTCGTCGCGAGCGGGACATGTTAGCGGGTCCGCAGCTCAAAAATCATGCGCTACAGACGCTCGCGAACCGCCTCGACGACGTTGGCCAAATCGACCAGTACCTCGTCATGGCTCTGCATGTCGCGCACCTTGACCTTGCCGGCGGCAAGCTCGTCGCCACCCAGGACTAGGATGAGCTTAGCGCCCACCTTGTCGGCCTGCTTAAACTGGGCCTTGAGCGAACGGCCCTGATAGTCGGCCTCGGTCACAATCCCTGCGGCGCGAAGCTGCTGCGTAATGGTAAAGACGTTCTGACGCAGCTCCTTGCCGGCGTTGGCGACGTAGACGCACGGGACCTCCTCGGCACCCAGGTCGCTGCCAAAGGCCTGCAGGGCCAGCAGGGCGCGCTCAAAACCGACAGCGAAGCCGACGCCTGCCGTGGGCTTGCCGCCCTCGAGCTCGACCAAGCCGTCATAGCGACCGCCGCCACCGATGGAGCCGACGCCGGCACCGGGAGCCTCGACCTCAAAGACGGTACGGGTGTAGTAGTCCAGGCCACGCACCAAGGTGGGATCCTCGACATACTCGATACCCGCCGCATCCAGATAGCGCTTGACTTGCTCGTAGTGCTCGCGGCACTCGTCGCACAGGTTGTCGCCCATCAGCGGAGCCTCGGCCATGATCTCGCGGCAATGGTCGTTCTTGCAGTCGAAGGCGCGCAGCGGGTTGAGCTCGGCGCGCTCGCGGCACTCGTCGCACATCTCGTCGGCGTGGTCGAGAATGAACTGCTTAACCTGCTCGCGATAGGCCGGACGGCACTGCGCATCGCCCATCGAGTTAATGAGCAGACGGAGCTTGGAAAGATCGAAGCCCAGGCGCTTGTAGAACTCCATGAGCATGATGATGCACTCGGCGTCTGCCGCCGGATCGGGAGCGCCGAGCCACTCGATGCCCACCTGGTGAAACTGGCGCAGGCGACCCTTCTGGGGACGCTCGCCACGGAACATGGCCTCGGCATAGTACGCCTTAAACGGCGTGGAGCCCTGGGGCACTAGGTTGTTCTCCACGACGGCGCGCACCACACCGGCCGTGCCCTCGGGACGAAGGGCCAGGCGCTGCTTGGGCTTAAGCTTGGTATCGGTGCCCTCGGTAAAGACGCGCTCCAGGTTGGCGCCGCTAAACACGCGGAACATCTCCTTGCGAACGACGTCGGTCGACTGGCCGATGCCGTGGACAAACACGTCCACCTGCTCGATGGCGGGCGTCTCGATGGGCTTAAAGCCAAACGGCTCGAACACGCCGGCAGCGATCTGCTGCATCTTTTGCCAGGCGCGCATCTCGGCGCCGATAAGGTCGCGGGTTCCCTCCGCCTTCTGTGCCTGCATGGGCAAACACCTTTCTTTTGTATCGCGTCATAGGTAGTGGTCATTATACGGCACAAACACAAACAGCGGCGGCGCGTCTGACCGAACGAGGGTATGGGGACTCGTTCGGCCAGATGCGCCGCCGCTGTTTGCGATCCGTTTTCCTCCGTCCCCTTCGGATCACGCGACCCCTTGGGGACGGAGGAAAACTGATCATTTCGTAGGCCCGTGGCCGCCTTGGAAACCGAATGATGGTACGAGCATCCATTCGGCTTCCAAGGCGGCCACGGATAGAACGGGGCGAACAGAAAAGAGCGACGGACGTCTACTCCCCCGCCACGCTCGCGCGCAGCTTGACGGCGATGGGCTCCGAGGCCAGCAGGAACACGAGCATGACCACAGAACACACCAGACACACGATCCAGGTGCTCGCAAAGGAGCCCGAGACGGCAAAGAGCACGTAGACCTGCCACAGCTCACCGACAAAGCTCATGCCAGCAAGCACCGCCGAGGTAGCGATAACGGTGAGCGAGCCCAATACGCGGCCACTCACCTTATCGGCAACATGACCGATAACGAGCGAACCCACGACACTCACCACGGTGGAGATGGCATTGGAGACGTTGTACTGCGCAAGGGAAATACCCAGGTCGCTGACGATCAGCGGCTGGAACAGGCTCATGCAATTGACAAAAATCGTGTAACACGTGGCCATGATCACGAAGCCGGAGGCCACCACGAGCCAGCCGGGGAAGAACTTACGCTGCTGGGGCATACTGCTCCTTATTTAACAAACGAATAGCCGGCGCCGGGCGCCGGTAGTGCCCAAGATTGCCTTGAAAGACAAGGGCATAGGCCTTACGGCCATGCCCGCAGGCTTGAAAGGCAAGGTTGGATGCTACCGGTGGTCAGCGATATAGCCCAAAGCGACGGCGGTATAGGCCGCGGCACCGAGCGGCAGCTCGGCATCGTTAAAACGTGCCTTGGGATGGTGCTGGGCAAAGTGTTCGTCCGTGTCGGTTACGGCCGCGCCCACGGTAAAGTACGCACTCGGAATCTCGCTCGAGATAAGCGCGAAGTCCTCACTCGCCATGGCATGGAGAAGCGGCAAGAAAGCCGCCTTGGGCAGCACTGCGCCCACGTAGCCAAGCGACGCCTGAGTCATATCGCTGTCGAGTACAAGCGGCGGAACATCCGAAAGTGTCTCGATGGTCGCCGGCGTACGATAGGTCGTGGCAACGCCGTTAACGACCTCCGCGATGCGGGTCTTTAGGTGAGCCATGAGCTCAACATCAAAGCCGCGCAGCGTTCCCTCGAGCACGCAGGTGTCGGGGATGACGTTGGCCGCTTGGCCACCGGCAAACTTACCCACGGTAAGCGCGACCTCCTTGGCCGCCGGCACTTCGCGAGCGATAAGCTCCTGAAGCGCCAGATGCACATGCACGCCGGCCGTGATGGGGTCGATGCAAATCTCGGGGCTCGAGCCATGGCCGCCCTTGCCCTGAAGCGTGATACGAAAACCGTACACGCCCGAGAGCGCCGGGCTGCCGTAGAGCACCAGGCCGAGCGGCGACTGGCTATTGACATGCATGGCAAAGGCGACCTGAGGACGCGGGTTTTGCAGCAGACCGTCGGCGATGGCGGCGCGGGCACCCTCAAAGGTTTCCTCGCCCGGCTGGAACAGCAACTTAACCGTAGCGTTGGCATCAACAAGCTCTGCCTCGCGCGCTTTGAGCATACGAGCCGCACCAAGCAGCGCCGTCGCGTGCATATCGTGACCGCAAGCGTGCATGCAGCCGTTGGTGGATGCAAAGGGCTCGCCGGATTCCTCGGCAACGGGCAGGGCGTCCATGTCGCCACGAAGCATGATGACCGTACCGGCCTGCTCATTCGTGCAGACGCCATTGCCTTGGGCCGCGGCGGCACCGGCGCCGACAAGGCCCACAACGCAGGAACCATCGACGAGCGTAGCAAATGGGATGTCCATCTCGGTCAGGCGCGCTTGGATATACGTAGAGGTCTGTGGGAGGCTATTACCCAGCTCGGGCATCTGATGTAAATCGTGTCGCCACGCAGCGAGCTCGTCTGCAAAAGCCTGAGCTTCTGCGACAAGACCGTCGCCAATGGCGGATTGCGCCGCCGCGGTGGCCTTGGGCGCTGATTGCGGTTGAAGATCGGACAGTGCTGGTGCCATAGATGCCCTCCAGTAACGTTTTTGCAGCAAGCACTTTGATAGCGTAAAGTGCAAGGTACTACTTTAAGGGCGACGCATAAAAAATGCCGCCCCGGGAGGCGGCACAACAAATTGTTTACAATTGCGGACGCGGCTTTCGACGCAAAAAATCGAAATGCGTCTCGCTCAAGATAATCGAAAGAAAGATGAGCGCGAAGCCGGCGAGCAGGCGCGAGGTGAGCGCCTCCCCCATCAGCAGCACCGAGAACAGCACACCCGAAGGCGACTCCATCGAAAGGAGCAGCGAGCCCGTTGAGGCCGGGACATGCGCCAGGCCAACGTTTTGGATGAGCAGAGCCACACACGTACAGCCCACCGATAGAAACGCCATCACACCGATAAAGCTCGGCGTCCACACGGACAGCGGCGCTTGGGTCTCGAATAACAGCGACGAGATCAGGCTCAGCACGCCGTTGCCCACAAACATCCAAAACGTGATGACGTTGATGTCCATCTTGCGGCCATACTTGGCGGTCACCGCCATCTGGATGGCAAAGAAGACCGCACCGCCCAGTGTGATGACATCGCCGACATTGAACTCGACGCTATCGAGCGCCACCAGACCAATGCCCGCCAGGCACAGCAACGCGGCGCCCAAGTTGTAACGGGTAAGCTTTTCGCCGCTTAGGACGTAGCTCGCAAACGGCACGAGGATGCAATAGGTACCCGTCAAAAATGCACTCTTGCCCGCCGTGGTCTGTGCCAGGCCAATCGTCTGCAAACCGTACGCGCCCCACATAAGTGCGCCCATACCAAGTCCGACGATAAGGTTGCGGGCATTAAAGTGCGCGATGATGCGTTTGTGGAAGATGGCGAACATAACCAGCGAAGCCGGAAGAAAACGAATATAGAGCAGTTCGAACACCGGAATGGTGTCGAGCGCATCTTTCATGGTGGTAAAGGAATAGCCCCAGATGACCGCCACCGATAGCAGCAAGACCTTCCAGAAGAACGGGGAACGCGCGCCGGCGCCGCGGGAGGTGCCGCCGGCGCCCAGGTCCTCCCGTGCGACAGGGCTATCGGGCATGTTTTCGATTTCGTTGGCAGCGTATTGGGCCATGGAACATCCTCACACTCAATCTGGGCGTGGTGTCCGCACGCGTATGGCTGCGTGCCGCCTCATGGTCAAATAAAAACGGGGCGCACCGGACCCCCGGCACGCCCCGCTACTGTAGCAACAACCGGCGTTGCATCGCAATCCAGCCCACTAAAGCGTTTTGTTCCGCCGTTCTACCGAACGGCGGACCGGCCGACGCTGCGCGAGCCGCATTCACACCAATCTGACGTTCAATTTCAAGGGCGCGACCAGAAGGTCAGCGCCCTTTCATTTCACGTCACCTTGGCGCAAATGCGGCTCGCTCGCTGACATTGCCGCAGTATCAGCGTTTACATTGTTGCACTAGATTAATTTAGTACTCTCCAGCTTTTCGATAATCCAGTCGTTGGCTTTGATGACCGGACGGCGGAAGACGACGCCCAGGGCCAGCGACGGAATCAGATAGCTCGCCAGAATGCCCAGCTCAACCCAGTACTCCATATGGTAGGCGCCAGCCATGGCGGCATGCATGGCGTTAATGCCATGGGTAAACGGCAGGAACGGATAGATCGCCTGGAACACAGGGCCGGTCATCTCGATGGGGAACGTACCGCCCGAACCGCCGACCTGCATGACCAGCAGCACAACGGCCAAAGCCTTGCCGATATCGCCAAACGACACCGTAAGCGTGTAGACGATATTGGAGAACACGAGACTCGCGACCCAGCCCGCCAGCACAAACTGCAGCGGGTTGTCGCACTGGATGCCAAAGAACAGGATGTCGCCCGCGCACACGAGCGTTGCCTGCAGCAGAGCCAAACCGCCAAAGAACAAGTAACGACCCAGGTAGATCTCGTGTAGGCGTACGGGGATGAGCTCGTTGATAAGCTCATCGTCAACCGACACCTTCATCATGGCCGCCAGCACGATCGAGCCGACCCAGAGCGACAGAATCGTGTAGAACGGCGCCATGGCCGAGCCGTAGTTGCGGATCGGATAGACCGGTTTGCGATCGAGCGCGACGGGACCGGAAAGCGACACGGCCAAACCCTCGGGATCGTTGCCAATCATCGTCTTGATCGTGGCAAGGTCGTCCGACATCAGGGCGCCATCGAGCTCATCCTTAAACGCACTGATCTTATCGGACGCTTCACCTAGCTGATCGGAAGCCTTGTTGACCAGCTTGGCGGCCTTGGAGAGGCCCTTCGCCAACGAGCCGGATGCGTCGGTCAGGCCGCCTACGGCGCTATCCAGGTCGCCCGAGATGCCATCAAGCGAGTCCAGAATGCCCGAAACCGTCTTCTTGAGCTCCTTGGCCTTAACCGAGAACGTGGAATCGTAATCGGATTTGGCATCCGCGATGCCGGCCTTGGCATCAGCGATGGCCTGATCGACCTCGGCACGCAAGTTGTTGACCTCGGCCATGCTATCGGAGAGAGACTTCGCGGTAGCCGCCAGATCCTTGGCATTGTTGCGGTACTCAACGGCGATTCTGCCCAGCGACGTCGCGGCGGACTTGAGGCCGTCCTTCAAATTCTCATCGCTCACCTGGTCGGCAAGGCTGCGGAGCTGATCGGCCATCGCATCGATATCCTTGGCGCGCGCATTGAGGGCCGCAGCGGCATCGTTGAGTTGGGACACCGTAAGGTCGACATGCTGGTTTGCGGTGTCGAACGCCTTCGCGAGCTCGGCAGACACATTGTCGAACGAACCCGCACTTCCATCGATTGCGGCATCGATGGCATCGTTTGCCGCCTTAAGCGCTTCTTTGGAATCATCGATGCCGCTTTTGGCATGTTCCATGAGCTGCTTTGTCGACTCATCGACGGCACCGGTCTGCTTGAGCATGCCGCTCGCCGACGTCAGCGAATCGGACGTGGAGCTCAAAATGCCCGCCAGCGACGAAGCATTTGCCTGAACGTCTCGCAGGTCCTCAATCGAATCGCCGAGCGTCGAGGACAGGTTGGCGATAAAGTTGCTGACCTGGTCGGTGCTCATGTAATCGAGCAGGCTGGACACCGTCTTAAGACCGATCGTCGTAATGGTCTCGGTAAAAGTTTTGTTAACCTGGCTCTGGACGGCGCTCGAACCCTTCTCGGTCACGATCTGCGCAATGGCGTTGGCCTTCTGATTCTCGTAGAACTCGATATCGGCATGCTTCACGTCGGTCGAGAAAAGCGTCATCATGTCAGCGCTAAACGTTTTGGGGATAACGACGGCAGCATAGTACGCGCCCGACTTAACGCCCTCGATAGCCTTTTCGCGATTGTTGAGCACAACCCAATCGAAGCTCTCGTTGCCGCGTAGGGTGGCGGTCACGTTTTCGCCCACGTTAACCTCGACGGGGATCAAATCGCTCTCGTAACCCTCATCGGTGTTGACCACGGCGATCTTAAGATTGCCGGTGTTGCCGTACGGATCCCAGCTGCCGGCGATGTTAAACCACGCGTACAGACACGGTACGATAATGAGGCCCATCACGACAACCAAGCCGATCACGGAGCGAGACACGTTTTGGACATCGCGCTTAAACAGATGCAGGATGTTCTTCATTTATGCCTCACCTCCTTTGGAGTGCTTGCCAAGCGCGGTGGTATCTCCATCATTTGTGGCTGTGCTGTCGCTGCCCTGAGATTTATGGTGCGAGCCGATATGCGGCAAGCGGCCCGTGGACTGATCGCCGCCCTTGGCACCACGCTCGCTGGCGTTGAGGCCAAACATGTGGCGGGCGGCAGGAATGGCGGCCGTGTGTTCGCGCATCTCGCGACGCAGGTCCTCATCCGAAAGCGCCGAGATGCGCATCTGGGTATTGAGGCTCGCTCGGATATATTCGATATTGATAAGCCAGCCGCAGATGGCAATAACCGAGATGATCCAAATGACAAGCAGGATGATCTTGCCGTTATTGTCGATATCGAGAACCGTCGACAGGACAAAGAGCAGGACCTGAACGCCCACCACGGCGGCAAAACCGCCCTTGATGTAGTACGGGTAGCGATGTTCAAAGGCGACCGCATGATCGAGCAGTTCGCGACGGTACGAATCGGAATCGAGCATGACGCGCATGGCCGTGCGCAGCGAGTAGCGCTGGCGCGGCAGGTCGTTGGACTCGCAAATCATCATACCGGTCGTGGAGAGCTGTTTATCAAAGAGCAGGTTAAGGTTGAGCAGCAGCGGACGCAGCTGCAGGCCGATAAAGAGCGCCACGATCAAGAACACGCCCAGAATGCACAGGTTAAACAGGTAGTTGAACGAATACATGCCGCCGACCGTCTCGCGCAGCAGATTGATGCCGTAGGTAAAGGGCAGCAGCGGGTGCAGCCACTGGAAGAAGCCGGGCATCATCTCGATGGGGTACATGCCCGACGAACCCGGGATCTGCACGATGACGAGAATGACGCCGATAGCCTTGCCGATATGCTTAAACGTGGTGGACAGCGCATAGATGATATTGACGTAGGTGAACGAAATGGCGATGCCGCCCAGCACGAACAGCAGCGGGCTGACGCACTGCACGCCAATCACCAGATCGCCTACCGTAACGATGATGGCCTGCAACGCGCCCAGGATCACCATGAGCAACCAGCGGCCAAAGTAGCCTTGGCGCGCCGTAAAGCTGCCAACACCTTCACGGTCGACTTCGAGCTTATAGATGGCGATGAGCACATAGCCGCCCACCCACAGCGCCAGATTGGTGTAGAAAGGAGCAATGCCCGAGCCGAAGCTCTTGACCGGATAGATCGACTTAGACGTGAGCTCAACCGGAGATGCCATGAAATCTGCGACGTCATTGACATCGACGCCCATCAGATCGGCCAGCTCGCCCATGGACTCGGAGGTCTGCAGCGCCGCGATGTCATTGGCGGCGGTTGCAAGCTTGTCCTGGACCTTGGCAAGCGAGGAATCGGTCTGGGACAGCGTGGTCTTGGCCTGGCCGAGCGTAGCGCTAAGCTGCGCCAACGTGCCGCGCGCATTTGCAAGTGTAGGTGTCATACCCGAGACGATACCGGTCAGGTCGCCCGAAACGGCAGCAAAAGAGTCGAGCGCGCTCGAGGCCTTCGGCAGCGCGTTTTGGCCCAAGTCCGTCTGGGCTTGGCCAAGGTTGGTCGCACCGGTATGAATTGCGTTATTGATAGCGTCACTGGCACCCGAAACAGCCGCTGCGTCATTCGCCATGGCGCTCGACTGCGCGGACAGACCGTCCTTGATGCTCTGAAGCTTTTCATTCTGCTCTCGAAGCAAATCGATGGTCGATACAATGCGCGCGTCAATTTCCTCGGAACCTGTCGACGTGTCATTGGCGAGAATCTCCAAGTGCCCGATAACGGCCTTATTGTGGTCGATCGTCGCTTGAAGAGACTCGAGCGAGTTGTCGATACGGGTGGTCGTAGATGTGACCGCGCCCGTCAGCTTGCCGATGGCAGCGTTCGCAGAGGCCGACGTCTTGGTGAGCGCAAGGCTGCCTTCCGAGAGCGCCTTGGAGAGCGAGGTGATGGAGTTGCCCGCCGTGGTGCGAGCTTCGCTCAGCAGGTCGTTGCCCTGGGAGATCGCCTGCGTCAGCGACGGTGCCTGACCCTGCAGACCGGCAAGTGCCGCATCTGCCGAGGCAATGGAACCACTCGTCTTATCGATGGCGGCATTCATGTCGCCAATCGAATCACGCACTTCGCCCAACGTATCGGAAGCCTCTGATACCGAACCGGCCAACGAATCCTGAGTCTGGGTTGCCTTGTCCTTTAAATCGACTCCGGCATCCTTGGCAATACTGGCAACGGTCTCGCCCACCGTGGAGACAAATTCCGAGTTGATCTGCTCCTCGATGGTGTTTGCACCGGTGTCGGTAACCTTGGGCGCAATAGCGCTCTTCTTCTCATTGACGTAGTACGTAAGCTTGGGCTGATGGTAGTTGCCGTCGAGCATCGAAACCAGGTTATCCGAGAAGTTCTTGGGGACTACGATGGCCGCATAGTACTCACCGCTCTCGACGCCCTCTTTGGCATCGGCCGCAGAATCGACGAAGGTCCAGCCCAGCTGATCGTTCTCCTTGAGCTGATCGACGACCTGATCGCCCGCGTTGAGCTCGCCCACCAGGTCGTTTTGGGTGCCCCGATCGTTGTTGGCGATGGCAATCTTGATGCCCTGGGTGTTTCCGTACGGATCCCAGTTGGCCACGATGTTGTACCAGGCATACAGCGAGGGAATAACGCACACGCCTAGGGTAACCACCAGGGCGACGGGGTTCACAAGCAGTCGCTTAATGTCGCGCTTAAATATCGCATAGGACACCTTTGCATTGGATAGTTTGCTGCCGAGACTCACGCTTGGACCATCCATCCTGTCGTTAAATCGAATCGTACTATCGACAACCATTGTACGTAGGCGCTTTAGCGTCTCGGAGCACAATGGTATTGACTTTTGCGGGTAGCAATATACTACGAAGATGAGTTAGCGTACAGTTGTACAGTATCCTAAATTTCAGCAGGTCACAAAACCACAACCCCGACAAATAATTGATCTCTTAGGGACGGAGGAAAACGGATCACCTGATCAGACCGACCCCCTCGTTGATCCGTTTTCCTCCGTCCCCAAGGGAGCAATCAAAAGGAAACGAGAGTGGAAAATCTCCCACTTCAAGCCCGCATTCGAGCCAAAAGTGGGAGATTATCCACTCTCGTTCTAATCTAGTTACGGTGCCGTATCCCCGAACTACATCAAGTTGCAAACAGCTGCTGCGAAGGCAACGGGGTCCTCGGGGAGGATGCCCTCGACCAGCAGAGCCTGGTCATAGAGCAGACCGGAGTACTGCTTGATCTTGTCGGCGTCGCCTGCCTTCTGGGCAGCGACAAGCTTGTCAAAGACCGGGTGCTTGGCGTTGAGCTCGAGCACGCGTTGGCTCTTGGGCATGCCGTCGGGCGCGCCCTCGGGTCCCTTCTGGAGCACCTTCTCCATCTCGAGCGAAAGTGGGCCCTCGGTGGTGATACAAGCGGGGGCATCGGTCAGGCGCGCGGAGACGGCGACTTTCTCGACCTTGTCACCGAGCGCCTCCTTCATAGCGCTAAAGAGGTCCTCGTTCTCCTTGGTGGCGTCCTCGGCCTCCTTCTTCTCGTCCTCGGTCGCCAGGTCAAGATCACCGGTCGCAACGTTCTTGAGCTCTAGATGACGATCCTCGACCTCGGGCTCGGCACCGTCGGCCACGGCCTTTTCGGCAGCCTCGCGAGCTGCGTCGTCCTCGTAGATCTTGGGCATATCGGCGGCAACGTACTCACGCATAGCTTGGAACGTGAACTCATCCACATCCTGCGTCAGCAGCAGCACGTCATAGCCGCGGTCGAGCACGCCCTTTACCACGGGCATCTTGGCCAAGCGCTCACGCGAGTCGCCGGCGGCGTAGTAGATGGCCTTCTGATCCTCGGGCATGCCCTTGGCATACTCGGCCAGGGTAATCATCTTCTGTTCCTTGGCAGACCAGAACAGCAACAGATCGGCGAGCTCATCGGCCTTCATGCCATAGCTCGAGTAGATGCCGTACTTAAGACCGCGGCCAAAGTTCTCAAAGAACTTCTCGTAGGCCTCGCGGTCGTTGTCACGCATATCCTCAAGGTCGGCGGTGATCTTCTTTTCCACACGCTTGGCGATGGCCTTGAGCTGACGGTTCTGCTGCAGCGTCTCACGCGAGATGTTGAGCGACACATCGGCGGAATCCACGACGCCGCGGACAAAGTTGTAGTAGTCGGGCAGCAGGTCGTCGCACTTCTCCATGATCAGGACGTTGGAGCTGTAGAGTGCCAGACCCTTCTCGTAATCCTTGCTGTACAGATCGAACGGCGCGCGGCCCGGCACAAACAGCAGGGCATCGTACTCGAGCGTGCCCTCGGCATGGAAGCTGATGGTGCGCGCAGGATCGTCAAAGTCGTGGAACGTGGACTTGTAGAACTCGTCGTAGTCCTTCTGCTCGACATCGGAGCTGCGCTTCTTCCAGATCGGTGTCATGGAATTGACGGTCTCGAGCTCCTGGTAGTCCTCGTACTCGGGCTTGTAATCGTCGCCGGCGTCCTCGGGCTTGGGTTTCTGGCGGCTCTTGGACACCATCATCTGAATCGGGTAGCGCACATAGTTGCTGTACTGCTGAATCAGGCTCTTGAGACCCCACTCGGTCAGGAAGCGATCGTAGGTCTCGGCCTCGCCGTCGGCATCGAGTTTCTCGTTCTCGCGCAGCGTCAGGATGACATCGGTACCGTGCTCGGCGCGCTCACCGTCCTCGATGGTGTAGCCCTCAAGACCGTCGGATTCCCACACATGGGCGACATCCTCGCCATAGGCGCGGCTGACGACCTTCACATGGCTGGCAACCATAAAGGCAGAGTAGAAGCCCACGCCAAACTGGCCGATGATGTCGACATCGGAGCCCTGCTGCTCGGCGTTCTCGGTCTTAAACTCCTCGGAGCCGGAATGGGCGATGGTGCCCAGATTGCGCTCGAGCTCCTCGGCGGTCATGCCAATGCCGTTATCCGAGATGGTAATGGTGCGGGCGTCTTTATCAAAGGAGACGCGAATGGCCAGGTCGCCCTGGTTGATCTTGACGCTCGGATCCTGCAGGCTCTTAAAGTTGAGCTTGTCGACGGCGTCGCTCGCGTTAGAGATAAGCTCGCGCAGGAAGATTTCCTTATTGGTGTAGATGGAGTTGATCATGAGGTCGAGCAGTTTTTTGCTCTCGGTCTTAAATTGACGCATGTGCAGTCCTTTCGCGCTACCCCCGTCCGCAAAAACGGCCCGGTTGCCCGAGCCGCATCGCAGACCTGCTATGTTCAGACTTAGATTTTATAACCCAATAGCGCGCATATATACATACGGAATCGAAAAACTGTATGTCCGAGCGCTCCAATGCGTCAATTGCCAAGGAGTGTCCCCAGCTGCCGGCAGAAAAGGAACGTCCCTATCAGCCATCTACGCGCTTGGCCATCCAGACATGGGGCTGGCCCTCGTCTTCGTAATCTACCGGGGCAATTTGCGTGTAGCCCGCCTTTACATAGAGCGGCAGCACGTATTCCTGCGCATGCAGCTTAATAAGCTTGGCGCCGGCATCGCGTGCACACGAAGCACTGGTCTCCACGATCGCACTCGCCAGTCCGCGACGACGCATAGCCGGCAGCACGGCGACGCGCCCCATAATGTAGGTCTCCCCCGCCGCAACGCCTTCGTCCATGTCGCATGCCGGCAACACCGGGGCCTCTGCGTCAGCCACGCGCTCAAGCTCTTCGGGAAACACGCGCGAGCAACCGGCAAGCTCGCCGTCTACATAGAGCGTCACATGAATGCAGTTTGGATCCTCGTCGATAGCGTCGAACTCATTCTCGTAGCCCTGCTCGTCCATAAAAACGACGCGGCGCACCAACGCCGCGTCATCAAAGCATCCCGTCTTAAGTTGGATATCCATAGCTGCCCTTTCATTCAATGCGAACGTTAGGGACAGATATTAGCGAAAATGAGCTCCGCGCACGCTAAACTTCGCGCGAGCCTTCGCCAGGCAGTCGTAATGACCCACGTTATGGGCATCGCTCGCGATGAAGCTGTACAGGTTCTGATCGAACAGGCGCTGTGCCGGCTTTTTCTCGCGACCAAATCGACCGCCGGCAATAAAGTCCGCCGAAGCCTGCAGCTTGCAGCCCATATCGACCAGGCGCTCCGCCACGCTTACATCCTTTTGAACCGCACGATAGCGCTCAGGATGAGCGATGATCACCTGGTAGCCACGGCACTGCAAATCGTAAATCGTGTTCTCGTACTCTCTAAACGCATACGCATCGGCATGCGTCGAAAGCTCGAGCAGAAACTCGTTGGTCCCATCGAAATGCAAGTGCTCCGCGGCATCGATACCAAGCTCAACGAGCTTTCGATGGTTGACCTCGAAGCCCATCTGGAGCGGAAAACCGTCAGCGTTATCACGCAGCAGCTCAAAGGCATCCCACATCTTGTCGTAATCAAAATAGGGATCACGGCAGTGAGGAGTGCAAACGATTCTGGTTACACCGGCCCGCTTGGCAGCCTCGAGCATCGCCAAGCTCTCATCGAGATCGGCGGCGCCGTCGTCTACACCCGGCAAGATATGGCAATGAATGTCACGCATAGGTCAGCCTTAATCAACTAAACGTTTGCTCGGTTGGTGAAGATGCCCTTTTTGGAAGTCCCCTGATCGTCGGAGCCCTTCTTCACCTTCTTACCGTCCTTGGTGTAGTAGGAGTAGTAGTACTCGCTGGTCTCGGTCTCGCAGTAGTTCATAACGGTACCGATGAGCTTGACCTTCTCGGACTTCTTAAGCTGACCGATGGCGTTGAGCGCCTCCTCGCGCTTGGTGAAATCCTCACGCACGACAAAAAGCGCACCGTCGGTCAGACTTGCGATCTCGGCAGCATCGATGAAGGTGCCGACCGGGGGAGCATCAAAGATGACGTACTGGAACTTGGCGGACAGTGCCTTTACCAGCTTGGCAAAGCGGTGAGAGACGATGATGTCGGCAGGATTGGGAATATGCGGCTCGGCATCGAGGAAGTAGAAGTTCTTCTGACCCGTCTCGACAATCGCCTGGTCAATGGAGATCTGCTCGGAAAGGACCGCATAGAGTCCGCCGCGCGAACGAACGCCGAGCATATCGGAAAGAGACCTGCGGCGCATATCGGCCTCGACCAGGAGCACGGACTTGCCGCTCGTGGCGATTGCCTGAGCAAGGTTAATGGAAACCGTAGACTTGCCCTCGTTGGGAATCGAGGACGTGACGGTAATGGTACGAATGGGGTCGTCCACGCTCGCAAAGCGGATGTTGGCCAGAAGGGTCTTGGCGGCATTCTGTACAACGAGCTTATCGGTGTTCTTTGCCTTAGCCATGCCTATTTACCACCTTTCATAGCCGGAATTCGGCCAACAACGGGAATGCCCAGGAGCTCTTCTGCCTCTTCGGCACCGCGGATGCGGGTATTGAGCATGTCTGCCAAAACGACATAGGCAACTGCGATAAAGATACCGGCGAGGAACGCGACAGCAACGTACAGCGTGCGCTTGGGGCCGCTGGGGACTTCGGGAGTCTTAGCCTCGTCGATAACGCAGATGCTCTGGGCAGCGCCGACGTTCTGAGCGACCGTGCTCACCGAGCTGGCCATGGCCTTTGCGACCTTAGCCGTCTCCTTGGCATCGGTGCCGGTAACCGAAAGCGTAATGACACGCGTGGTGGTCTCGGAGGAAACAGACACCTTGTAGTCATCCAGGTCAGCAAGGCCCAACTCATTGGCAGCGCCGCTCTTAACGCTATCGCTATCCAGCAGCGTGGCGATATCGTTGGAAAGCATCTGGCTCGCCGAGAGATCGTTGTAGCTCATCTGGCCGCTATCGTCGGTCTTGGCGAGAATGTACATGCTCGTCGTCGCGGTATAGGTGTTGTCCATCGCGGCGAAGGACACGATGCCCATGGCGATCGCGCAGACCACCGGAAGGGTGATGACCAGCTTGAGGTGCTTCTTCAGCAGCTGGAACAGTTCGAGAAGGGTCATGCAGCTTGCCTTTCATTTCCCCAGTTCGGATTGACAAAACTGTCCGTATGTTATCGCATCTTTTTACCGAGACCAAACTCTATACATAAGAAACAGGCTCTCCTGTAAAAATGTCGGAAGCAATCGTAAAATTGCACAACAACGCCGCACCCGAAAGTCAAATGCGGCGTCTGCATCAATATCTATGTTGTATCGCTATGCGAATGGCTCGTCCTGCCGTATGGGAAACGTCACCGTAATGGTGGTTCCCACGCCCAACTCGCTCGACAGATCGAGCGTGGCGTGATGATACAGGGCCGCATGCTTGACAATTGCAAGCCCCAGACCGGTTCCGCCGCGCGCCTTGGACCTACTCTTGTCCACGCGATAGAACCGCTCAAATACCTTGCCCTGTTCTTCAGGCGCGATACCGATTCCCGTGTCGGCGACCGCAAGGAACGGATGGCCTTCGTCGTTAGTGCCGCACTGCAGCGTAACCGCACCGCCGGGTCGATTGTAGCGGATGGCGTTGCTCGCCAGATTATAGATGAGCTCGTCAATCAAGCGCGACACGCCTTCGATGACCACAGGCTTGGTCTCATGACTTATCGTCACATTCGCCTGACGGGCGACCTGTTCAAGACGCTGCTCAACCGCGTAGATGGCACGCGAGAGCTCAATAGGCTCCGTGGAACCAATGGGCACCGCCTCGCCCTCAGTTGCACGCTCGGCCTCGTCCAAGTTAGACAGCGTAAGGATATCGTTGACAAGCGCTGCCAAGCGGCCCGCCTCACGATAGATGCGACCGCCAAAGTTGCGCAGGTCGCCCTCACCCTCGACCATGCCGTTTGCGATGAGCTCGGCATAGCCCGAAATCGCCGTAAGCGGCGTCTTGAGCTCATGGGTGATATTCGCCGTGAACTCGCGGCGCATACGGTCGTTGTCCGCCAGCACCGCCATTTGGCGCTTGAGCTCCTGGCGCTGCGACTCAATACGCTCAAGCATGGGGACCATCTCGGCATAGGCGTGCTCATAGCTACGGCGTGGGTGGTCCAAATCCACCTCTTGCAAAGGCGCGATGATGGCACGGGACTCGCGGCGCGCCATAAAAAACGAGAGTACCGCACCCGCTGCTGCGATAAGCAGCATCGGCGCCACCATCGACAGCAAAATCGCCGCAACGCCAGGCTGGGCCTGCGCCAAGCGGACAACCTGGCCGTTATCAAGGGCGACGGCGCGATACAGCATAATCTCGTCGAGCGTAGAGCTTGCGCGCTCCGCGGAACCCGAACCACTCTCAAAGGCCTCGATGACCTCGGGGCGATCGCCATGGTTGGGCAGTGTGGAAGGCGACGCCTCGTTGTCGTAGGCAACCGATCCATCCTTGTTAATCAGCGTGATGCGCAAGTCCTCTCGATCGAGGCTACGCAAGAACGGGATGGGCTCCTGCTGCTCGTCGAGGGCGGCAGCAATGAGCTCGGTTTCTTGCGCCAGGTTGGCACTCGTGGCATCCGCCAAGGTGTTTTGCACAAAGAACGCACCCAGCACCGTAAACGCCACGATAACCGCCATGGCGCAGACAAAGATCGTCACAAAAACGCGGTGCGACAGCGTATGTTTTCCCTGGGGGGCGAAGACCACGGGTTACTCCTCCGATGCGGTGGCCGCGGTGTCGTCACCTTCGGCACCATCACCGGCAGAAGGCTCGGCCAAGCGGTAGCCCACGCCGCGCACGGTCTCGATGGCGCTGGCATGCTCGCCCAGTTTTTGGCGAAGCGTCTGCACGTGCACGTCAACGGTGCGCGAACCGCCGTCGAAGTCCCAGCCCCACACGCTCTGCAGCAACGACTCGCGGGTAAAGACCACGCCGGGCTTGCGCATGAGGTACTCGAGCAGGTCGAACTCGCGCAGGGTGAGCTTAAGCGACTCGCCGGCAACAGTCACCTCACGATGGCTGGGCGAGAGCACGATGTCGCCCACGCTGAGCACATCGCTTGCCTGTTTGACCATGCCGCCGCGACGCAGCAGTGCGCGGCAGCGGCTGGCGAGCTCCATGAGCGAAAACGGCTTAGTCAGGTAATCGTCGGCACCGCCATCGAGCGCCATCACCTTGTCGAGCTCGGTATCCTTGGCGGTAAGCATCATGATGGGCACCGTCGCCGTCAGGCGATCGGCACGCAGTCGACGCATAATCGCCAAGCCATCGGTATCGGGCAGCATGATGTCGAGCAGGACGGCATCGGGTACCCGTCGCGCCACGGCAGCCTTAAACTCACCGTCGCACGAAAAGCCTTCGGCCTCAATCCCCTGCTTGCGCAGCGCATAGACCGTCAAATCCCTGATGTTGTCATCGTCCTCGACGTAATAGATCATGTTGAACCCCTTTGCGGCCGGCATGACCGCATCTTAACCCTAAAGGTACCTTTACTAGATGGTATCAGCCAAAACGCCCCGTCAAATAATCCGCCGTGCGCGGATCGGTCGGATTCTTGAAGAGTTGCGCGGTGGGCGCGTGCTCCACCAGCTCACCCAGCAAAAAGAATGCGACCGAATCGGAGATACGCGCCGCCTGCTGCATATTGTGCGTAACGACCACGAGCGTGCAGGTCTCTTTGAGCTCGCAGGCCAGCTGCTCCACCACCAGCGTCGACACAGGATCGAGTGCCGAGGTCGGCTCGTCCATCAGCAGAATGTCGGGCTGCACGGCAAGTGCGCGGGCGATGCACAGGCGCTGCTGCTGGCCGCCCGAAAGACCCAGACCCGACTCTTTGAGCTTGTCCTTGGCCTCGTCCCACAGGGCGGCGCGTCGCAGGGAGTCTTCGACCAGCTCGTCGAGCACGACGCGATCGCGCACACCCATACCGCGCGGCCCATAGGCGACGTTGTCGTAGATGCTCATGGGAAACGGGTTGGGGCGCTGGAACACCATGCCCACGCGCTGGCGAAGGCGGCAGATGTCGTAGTCGCCCAGGATATCTTGACCATCGAGCGCAATCTTGCCCTCGATTCGGCAGTCCTTGATGCCGTCGTTCATGCGGTTAAAGCAGCGCAGCAACGTGGACTTTCCGCAGCCCGAAGGCCCGATGAACGAGGTAATCTGCTTGTCGCGGATCTTGATATTCACGTCCTTGAGCGCATGGTGGTCGCCATAGAACAGGTCGAGGCCCTCAACATCGATTCGCGTCGGCGAGGCGGCAAGATCCTCTGCCGTGGGGCGAGTCGCATCCCCAACCTCGCGCTCGTGCGCGGCCTCGGCCTGCGCTTTCATGAGTTCTTCAAGCTCCGTGGGCTCCACAGCCGCAGCAGCCGTCATACCGCATACCTCCACATCGATATCAATTCAGCAGTATCGATAGTAGGAATCGCGGCTCATATGCACGTGAGCGCATTGTCAAGTGTTTGTAAGGGCACGCTGGCTATGCGGCGGGCAGCTCGATGGTGAATATCGTGTGTTCGGGCGTCGATTCACATGCAACGGTACCGCCGTGCGCGCATACGATCTCCTTGGCGATGGCAAGCCCCAGTCCAGCGCCGCCGCGATTGGTCGCACGCGCCGCATCCAGGCGATAGAACTTCTCAAAGATCACCTTGAGCTTAGCCGCAGGGATGGGATCGCCCTGATTGATAAAGCGCACGCGCACGCCACCGCCGTCCCGGCGTCTGGCCTCGATCGTGATGGTCGAGCCCTCATAGCTATAGGCAATAGCGTTTTTCATGATGTTGTTGAACACGCGAGCCATTTTGTCGCCATCCACGAGCACCGTCAGGTCCTCGCGAATATCAACTTGGACTTCCTTATGCTGCTCGTTGAGGATGGGATAGAACTCGTCAGTCACCTGAGCCAGCAGCAACCCCAGATCAACATAGCCGCGCGTGAGCACGATATCGTGGAAGTCAAAGCGCGTGATATCGAAGAACTCTTCGATGAGCGTATCGAGCCGGTGCGCCTTGTCGAGCGCCACGCCCGTAAAGTGCGCACGTTGCTCAACCGGCAGCTCGGGAGCCTCTTGCAGCAGCGAAAGATAGCCCACCACACTGGCAAGCGGGGTGCGTAGGTCATGTGCCAAGTACGTGACCAAATCGTCCTTGCGATGCGACTCGTCACGCAGAGCTTGCTGCACCTTGCGCTCACGGTCACGCACGCGGTTAAGGGCGCCCTCGACCTCCAAGAAGTCGCCGTCGATGTTATCCCAGGTGTCGGGGTGATCGATCAGGCGATCTTGAATACGAGCGGCCAGCACACAATCGGCATGCTGCTCGCCCTGCTCGTAGCCCTGGTAGTACAGGGCGCGGCCACACAAGAACAGCACGCACGCGGCAAGCGCCAGCACAAAGCCAAGCATGTTGAATACAAAGCCGGCATCGAACAGCACCGGCCCTTCGATGCCGCCGAGCGCCATGGCGCCAATCGCCAACGTCATGGCCCACGCGGCGCCGCCAATCACCACGCAGCGGCACACGATCTCAAATCGATCGATCAGCAAAAAGCCGACAAGCAGCACCGCCAAGATTCCGACGATGTTGTCGATGCCAATCAGCAGCAGGCTCAGCAAAAAGAGCAGCACCGTTGCAAGCGCGCGGTTGTCGACGACCGACCTCACGTATTCAAAGAGCCGATCGGGCACCTCGAACGCTTGCCTATCGTCTTTTGTCATATCAAGATCCTCACAAGCGAAAAGCGTTATTCGATGATGTAGCCGACGCCCCAGACGTTTTTGATAAAGCGCGGCTTTTGTGCGTCATCGCCGATCTTTTCGCGCAGGTGGCGAATGTGTACCATCACCGTATTGTTGGAGCCGGGCATAAAGTCCTCGTTCCACACTGCGCGGAACAGGTCCTCCACGGCCACCACGCTGCCGCGATGCTCGACCAGATACAGCAAGATTGAATACTCGGTGGGCGTGAGGCGTACCGGTGAACCGTCCACCGTCACGGAACGAGCATCGCGGTTGATCTCCAAGCCGTCGAGCTGAATGGTCGGCGACTCGGCCGCCTGCGCACGGCTACCGTAGCTGGTGTAGCGGCGAAGCTGAGCGTGCACACGCGCGATGAGCTCCAGCGGGCGGAACGGCTTGACCACGTAATCGTCCGCGCCAAGCGAAAGGCCCTCGATCTTGTCTTGCTGGGCATCGCGCGCCGTCAGCATGATCACGGGATAGGTATGGCTGGAACGGATCGTACGCAGCAGCTCAAACCCATCGATATCGGGCAGCATGACATCAAGCAGCGCCAGATCGAACTCCTGCTCCAAAATCGCCTTGGCAGCATCGGCCCCGCTATAGGCAATCTGGACATCAAAGCCCTCTTTTGTAAGGTAGATGCCAACCAAGTCGGCGATGGCCTTCTCGTCATCAACTACCAAAATGCGCTCGTTCATGCGTGCTCCTCTCGCGCTCCATTATGCCTGAGGCGACGCACGCCACACACAACAAGCGTGGGTGATTAAGTCGGCCTTAAGCACCCTTGTGCCCGTTCGGGTGCGGATGTGGGCCAAGCGCGCACGCGATGATCGCCGACGCCGGCAAACGATATACTCTAGTTTCAGAAGAGACCATCCCGTCGAAAGCGAAATCTGTGAAGTCCCTCACCTCTTTTGCAAAGCGCTCAGCCCAGCTTGCCGCCGGCTTTGTCTGCGCTATCGCCCTTGCCGCCGGCGTGCCCACCGTCGCCGGCGCCCAAGTGCTCACGACCGACAATGTTTGCGGCAAAACCGCCGATGTGCGCGGTATCACGGCCGAAAACCTGCCCGATATCGATGCGACCAATGCCCTCGTCATGGGCAAAGACGGCACCGTCTACTATGCCCGCGGCGCCGATGAGCAGGTCAAGATTGCCTCGATCACCAAGGTCATGACCGCAATCCTAACCGTCGAGAATTGCAAGATGGACGAGAAGGTCACGGTGAGCAACGCCGCAGCCACCGTGGGTAATTCGACCGCCGGCTTGCTCGAAGGCGACGAGCTTACCGTGGAGCAGGCACTACGCGGTCTGATGATTCCCTCGGGCAACGACGCCGCCATCGTGCTCGCCGAATATGTGGGCAAGAAGATCGACCCCAAGACCAAAGACGCCGAGGCCACATTTGTGAAGGCCATGAACGAGCGCGCTAAGAAGCTCGGCTGCACCGGTACGCTTTTCGAAAACCCGCATGGTCTGGACTTTGATGAGTGGGCTGGCGATATGCACTCAACCGCACACGACGTAGCGCTGATGATGCAGGAGGCCATGAAAAACGACACGATCCGCGAGGTCGTAGCGAGCGAGGATTCCTGGATCGAGGTCACGGGCGCCGACGGCACCGACCATTCGCATTCCATGGACACGCATAACTATTTGCTGGGCCAAGATGGCAACATCGGCGGCAAGACCGGCACCACCGACGACGCGGGCTATTGCTTTACGAGCGCCTACAACCGCGATGGCGACGAGATCTACACCGTCGTTTTGAACTCCACCACCACCGACCAGCGCTTTACCGATACCGCAACCCTTGCCAATTGGTACTACGGTCACAAGATGACGGTCGCAATCGCCAACACGCAGGAAAAGACCGCCAACGACAACCCGCTTATGGCACGCATTAGCCAGACAGATTGGACGGACAAGACAATCGACGCCACGCTCGCCGACCCCGCCGCACAGGCAACGGTGTTCTCACTCGCCGGCGAAGTGACCGAAAAGGTTAGCTACGACGATCTTTCGGGCACGGTGCATGTGGGCGACAAGGTGGGCAGCGTTACGCTCAAGCAGGACGGCACCAAGATCGCCGTCATGGACCTGGTTGCCGACGAGGAAGGCGCAGGGCCGAATCCCATTGAATGGCTCCTTGTGAAGCTCGACCGCCTGGGCCGCCGCATCGACAACCGTCCGCTCACAGCTGAGAGCGAGACCGTAGCCAAGGCTCCTGAGGTGTAAGCCGGAGCGATATCACATCGAACCAAATGAGGCGTCCAACGGGGCGCCTCTTTTTGAATACCTCTTAAACGGGATGCGTCAGAATCACCAAAGCGACATTGCTAGCCGTTTACCTTCGCTGTGTCTTTTCGGACCTTGAAAACGGGTCCACCGGGCATGCTAGTAGATCCTTTCGACCTCCTTGGTCAAGGCCCTGAAAAGATCCCCAGCTGAGGGGTCTGCCCCAGGACACAGCGATTGCCAGGCACCCGTTTCTCCGATGGTGCCCGCACTCGTCATAACAAGATCGTCGCTCCGCCTGCGAATGGAGACACTAACGGAGCGGCCATTATGGAACCCATGGATATCGACTTTATTTATGCGCCCATCAGCTAGATAACTAATCATGACATTGATGCTGTCACCATACTCCGGCAATTCGAAGCCGTGGGAATCCATCAATAGCTTCACGTCCTGATGGTAAATGCGGGCCTCGACGACATTCTTGGGCATCTTCCCCGTCTTTGTTGGAGAGCAAAAGCTGATGCTTGGCTCCTCTTCGCTCATGCCTCGGTCAAACCTAAGCATGCACGGGCATACCGACTCAATGGTTCGCAAGGCGTCCGCCGCGACCTTTTCCTCGGTAAACATCTCCACATCGATGCCGTTTTCTTCCATATAGGCACGGTTTTTACGTTGAAGCTCTAGCCGAGCCGCAGCCTCCCCATCTCCACGCTGTTCCCAATTTCCGGAGTCGGCGACATTTCGATCGAATGTGGAATCAACGGAACATGGCGCTTGCTGTTGAGTCGGATCACTGTCGCCGAGACGCCTTAGCTCGGAGCGTCTCATCAGTAGTGTCACAATATCAAACAGCCAACCAAATCCAAAAAGGCCAAAGGTAAAGAGATATAGAAAGAAGCTACCCCACATCCGTGCATACGCCCTATGAGCGCCCGACCACCCAAGAAGGAAGCATAGCAAAAGCGCCTTGTTTGCCCTGTCAACCGACGTAATCTCTCGAGTGAGAGATTTCTGTTCAGGCTTCGCCAAAGGTGTAACTTCATGCGATGAAACAGTAATTGAGGACGTCCTTGACGCCGAGCTCCGAGCGCCTGATTTAGCAACGGCGCGAGCGACATCCCCAACTCCGACGGTCGTTCTGCTGTATACGGCATTGTAAGCAGCCTTCTTCGGATTTTTGATCCACCCCATGCCCCTCTTACCATAGTCGGGGATTATCGCCCGCTTTACCGCGCGCTTCGCTCTGCCGGTCGTTCTTGCCTTGAGTGATGTCTTTAGATTCGGCTTACGCAGCCCGACCTTTACCATATTTCTACTCCATCCCCTCGGAACCCCACACCGGGATGCACGAGCACGCCTGGGTCTCCCCGTTTTCAAGCGCCCCGTGTTTGCCTAATGTTCACGCCCTTTCGGACTCTAATCCCCAGCTGCCATTCTTGATAATAAAAAAGGGCCCCAAATGGGACCCTTCTTCAAAGTCATACTGGCGGAGAGCTGGGGATTCGAACCCCAGATGCCCTTTTGGGGCATACTCGCTTAGCAGGCGAGCACCTTCGGCCTCTCGGTCAGCTCTCCGTAACAGCCGTTCTATAGTAACCAAACAGCCGAAGTTGGGCAAGGGGAATTTTGAGGCGTTTCCTCTTTTACCTCTCTTTTACCAGTAAACGTCTCAGTCAATCATCTCAACCTGTAACATCTGCAGGCCGTAATCCCCTCCAGATGTTACAGGTTGAGACAAAGATACAAGGACGGCCCCAGCGACAGCGCGGACAACCCATTCTTTATTAGTCCTCTCGAACGGTCTCCAACAGATAATCGCGCATGTACGGAATTGCAAACGAAACACAGCCATAGCCCGCGGGCTCAATCAACCCCGCATCGATCAGACGCTTGCGATATGACCCAACTTTGTTCGCCGACAAACCCATCTTCTTGGCGATATCGCCGTTGGCGATATCGACGCCCTCGCATTGAGCCATCGCCGCGAGATACTGAAACTGCCGTTCCGACACCCTGCGCAGCGCTGGGGCAATCACCATAGCATTAAAGCTATCAAGAGCCGCCTGGATACCCTTACGAGCCGCCTCTTCACTCACGCTCTCCGCCCCACTGCGCGCAGCAACCTGCCAAGCGTAATATCCGACCAGCTGGACCATAAAGGGATAGCCTGCCGAAGCTTTTGTTAATAGCTCAGCGGCACCTTTGTCGAGCTCCTTGCCCGCTCGTCTCATCGTATCCTCAAACGATCCGCCAACTTCAAAATCGGAAAGCCGAGTAAGTTCAACATGTTTGGCTCGCTGAAGGAACGTCAACGTATCATCCACCACCACGCCATCTACCGATGTCGGCAGCCCGGCGAAAGCGAAAGCGACATTCGCTCCTTGGCGGATCAAGAGCTGCATCTCATTGCCTAGCTCGCGCATTTCCTCAGTTGAGGCATCCTGGATCTCGTCGAGCGTAATGAGCAGACCACCGCGCTTCGCAGCATCGTACATCGCCTCGCCCAGATGAGAGGCCGACTTCGACATCTCCATGGAGCCAAGGCTGACCCCTAAAATCGATGGGGAAATCGAGATTGATTCAAGACGAACGTTTCGCTGCAGAGCCTCGAGGATTCTATTGCAAAAACCAGCATTGGAGGCAACGTCAACGACCTCGAATCCTTTTTTGCGTGCAAGGTCACCCAATGCATTAAGGAGCACCGTTTTACCTGTGCCTCGGACGCCCGAGATGCGCATGAGTCGATCGGGGGCACCAGGACCATTCTCAAGAGCCTCGGCAAAGTCATCCAAAACAGTGTCCCGTCCGATGAGCTCAGGCGGATTCATGCCCGCCGTTGGCTTAAAGGGGTTAACAGCTTTCGTCATTCTGCCCTCCTCTGCTAGTTTTAACAACTTTAACAAAGTTTAGCAACTTTAGCAGAGTTTAACAGTTTTAGCAGGCTCGGCGGCTTTATGCCTTACCGATCCTGCCGGGTCCTCCCGCCCGCGCCGATACAAATAGCGCGGTGCGGCCCCTCTATATCGCCCCTACCCCAGCGAGCGGTTGAGGGAGCCGAGCTCGTCGTTGCCCATAGTGCGCCACATTTGGAAGATGCAACCGCGTGCCAGGAAAAAGAAGCCGTTGTCGACCAGTTGAACAGCGGCATCTGCCAGCTGATTCGTCACGGCGGACACTGGCGGCAGCTCGAGTCCAGCCTTGTGGATGGTCTCAACCGCTTCTTCGAACGTCGGAGGCTCGCTGACGCCCATCTCGTTCATAAGGCCCTGCATTTCTTCCAGCGCGCTGCTGCCCGACTCCTCGCCGCGCGGCACTAGACGGTAACAAGCCAGCGCTAGGTCGAGCTGATCGCAATTCCAATAGGCAAACGCCAAGCGATAGAACAGGTAGCCAATTGCAGAACGATCGCTGGCAATACGTAGGCCGTGGCGCGCCACCTCGATAATCTCGTCAAAGCGCTCCAGACGCGCAAGCACGTTGATGAGCGCAAAGTGCGATTGCATGGACGAGCGCGCCAGATCGTAAAGATGGCGCACCTCGGGCAGTGCTCGTTCAAAGTCCTCTTGCTCGGCGTAAAAGCTGCAGATCTCGTGCTGGGCAAAGTACAGCGCATCGGGCGCACGAAGGATTCGCACAGAGTCGTCTTCTTCCAATACCGGTAACACCATGCGCACCAGCTGGTTATCGCAAAACTGCGTTTGAACCGGACCTGTCGCCAAAAGCTCGGCGACGGCGCACTTAGCCTCCAACTCCTCGACAAGACGGGAAAAGCCTTCAAAAGCACCTGTACGGTCTACTTTTGCCTGCTCGCGCAATTCAACAACACGGGCCACGTATGGGTCATCGTCCTCTTCCATGACCTCCAACTCGTCAGCCGTATCGGCAAGCAGCAGATCGCGCAGCGCCGGCGGCAGCGTGCGATGGTCATCACGCGGACGAGCATGAACCTCCGCAGGCTCAATCGTCTCCGGAGCGGTTGACTCATACGCCTCAAGCACACGCTTGCACGGCATATCGTCCATGTCCATGCTCTCAAGATCCTTGGCGACAGGCACGCAATCGGCCAGATAGGCCGCGCGCCCAAAGAAATACGTTGCAACAACGCGCTCGCCCTGCTCACTGTCGGGAGCAGCAATCTGCACATAGCAGCGCGTGATGCAGGTGCCCGCGGCAAAACACGCTGCCGCAAGCGTGAGTGCCACGCGCGCATCGTGCTCCGCGGCCCAGATCGCGCGCGTGTCCTCGTCCAGCTCGCGCCAGGCGTCATCTTGAGCGTCGTATTCACGTTGCGGCATGGCATCAACGACAGACTGCCCAAACCGAACGAGCATAATCCCCTCGGCAACGTTTGCCCGATAGGTATAGTCGAGCCGCGTGACCACGTTGAGCGCCTCAACGATTCGCGCAAAACGCGTGCGCACGTCCCACTCGCCGCCCGGCTGGCACGAAACCGTTCCCGGCTTGGCCCACGGGTTATCGCTCGAAGCCGTATCGAGCAGTCGGGGAACATCGTTGGTCGTCTTGGCGATATGCCACGCATCAAAGAGCGCGCAGCCCTCAAGGCTCGGCGAGGATGCCGCAGGGACCAATCCGGCCCCGATGCGCTCAAGGATGCCGGAGAGGCGGTTGAGACGGCACTCGATGGCAAGCAGCATGTCAATCTCGTCCTGGTCCAACAGGCTACGATCAAAATTGAGATAGAAAATCTTTGAGCGATCAATGCGAGCCAGGCTCATCTCGGACTTGGCAGCGATGGTGCGCAGGCGGGGCAAGTCAATTTCGCTCATAAGGGCGGCGGCATAGCGCTCGATACCGCTCGGATTCTCGGCATGGTCAACGCGGTAAAGCAGCGTCTCGATAGCATCGGGGAGCGGTGCCGTGTTAAAGCCCAAAAACACCTCGACCGGCTCGGACAACTTTACGAGCTTGATCTTGTCGACAACGTTTTGCATACCCTCGTCGAGTCCGCCGGCGTCCGCCGTGTTCACAATAGCGCTTTCGGAGTTGGCAAATATCACGTAACGCAAGAACATCGAGGCCATGAACTCGCCGTAAGGAAGGGCGCGGGTCGAATTCCATGTCTCGTGGTCGGACTGCTCGCGCATGGGGCCTTCGGGAGAGCCGGCAGTTTGCGCACACGCGCGCATTGCACCGTTGGCTTCCCTTACCATGATCTCACCAATACCGGAATCCGACTCGTCAAGGACCAGTTCCATGTCGGGATCGTTGGGCAGCGGAGCCTCGCTGACGGGGCGGTCCACCTTGTACACCTCACCCGAAACGCTTACGTAGCCCAAAAGCGACACATGACTTTTGCCAACGAATTCGACGACATAACAAGATTCATGCTGATCCTCGCCAAAGAGTTTCCAGACCACGCCATATGAGCGTCCCGCAGGCTGCTCGGGCATCGCCGGAAAGCGCTTCTTAGAATCGAGAAACCTGAGCTTGTATGTCGGACGCTCTGCCACGAAATATCACCCTGATCGGTCGTTTGAAGAAGGAGTGGTCGCGAATAAGTCGCGACATCTACTCGGAATCTTACACGAGTCGACAGGAAATCGTCCCTTTGGACGAAAGCACTCAAGCTGGCGTAAAAGAAAAGCCCCCGTTGCCGGGAGCTTTAATCTCAAATGGTGCGGCGTATAGGATTCGAACCTATGACGTTCTGATTCGTAGTCAGACCCTCTATCCAGCTGAGGTAACGCCGCAACGCACGGATTATTATGCACGTGACCCCTCGATGGGTCAAGCGACAATTTGGAAAAATTTTACGAAGTGATGATTAAGACGCTCGCGCCTCGACCGAGGTTCGAATCCATGCAGCGGCGGCATAGAAGAAAAGCCCCCGTTGCCGGAGGCTTCAAGTTCGATTGGTGCGGCGTATAGGATTCCGCGCATCCGCTTCGCGGATCCGCACCGGCTTCGCCCGCCTGCCGGCGCGCTCGCCCGCGGGCTAAAAACGCTCCGCGTTTTCTTTACGCCCGCGCCTCGACCGAGGTTCGAATCCATGCAGTGCCGACGTAAAAGAAAAGCCCCCGTTGCCGGAGGCTTTCGATTTCAATTGGTGCGGCGTATAGGATTCGAACCTATGACGTTCTGATTCGTAGTCAGACCCTCTATCCAGCTGAGGTAACGCCGCAGCGCAAGACATATAAAACCACTTTAGCTTATTGGAGTCAAGCACAATCTCAAACTTTTTTGTGGAACGCAGTTTTGTCATGCTGCTCCGCATATACCGACGTTCCCCGTACGATCGATTGGCTTTTCGATCACGTCAAACTTGGCATCAAGTTCCCTCAGGAGCGATCTCACCCGCTGGGCACAATCATAATCGGCAAACGAGATGCTCAGCATGCGCGCGACCTGGTTGGAAGTCCCAACTCCATAGAAGTGCTCCAGCGCCACAAGCCCCTCGTGCGTCACAAAGGTCTCGACCACATGCGGCGACTCCTCAAAGCACCATTGAGTCAACGGACCCTCACTCGTCTGTCGAACCACCAGGCCACCCATGCCAGACGGCTCACACGTTACAAGTAGGTACTCCCCGCCCTCGTCGCTCTCAAACAAAACCACCCGATCATCAAACAGCTCCATCGCGTCCCCTTTCTCTCGCTCTTATTTAGCAAAAGCATAGCAGGTAGATGGCTGTATGCAGAACAGTTGTTCGTGTGCTTTCTATTGAGCTGTCCGCACGGCATGGTATGGACCTGCGCACGAAATAGGGCGCCCCCGAAGGAGCGCCCTTGCATATCCCCTATGCAGCCAACTTACGCGACCGGCTCGATCTTCTCGAGACCGCCCATGTAAGGACGCAGAACCTCGGGGATCGTGATGGTGCCGTCGGCGTTCTGGTAGTTCTCCAGAATGGCGGCCATGGTGCGGCCGGCCGGCAGACCGGAACCGTTGAGAGTGTGCAGGTAGCGCGAACCCTTGAAGTTCTCGGGGTCGCGATACTTGATGTTGGCGCGACGGGCCTGGAAGTCGCCGCAGTTGGAGCAGGAGCTGATCTCCTTGTAAGCGTTGTAGCTCGGCAGCCAGACCTCGATGTCGTAGGTCTGACGGGCGGAGAAGCCCAGGTCGCCGGTGCACAGGCTAATCACGCGATACGGAAGGCCCAGCTGCTGCAGCAGGTACTCGGCCTCGGCGGTCATGCTCTCGAGCTCCTCGTCGGACTCCTCCGGCTTAGCGAACTTGACCATCTCGACCTTGTCGAACTCGTGCTGACGGATAATGCCGCGGGTGTCGCGACCGGCGGAACCGGCCTCCTCGCGGAAGCAGGGGGTGAAGGCGGTGTAGCGGCGCGGCAGGGTGTCGGCATCGAGGACCTCACCGGCGTGCAGGTTGGTGAGCACGACCTCGGCGGTGGGGATCAGGAAGTTGTCGCCCGAGACGTGGTAGGCGTCATCCTCGAACTTGGGCAGCTGACCCGTGCCAAACATGGTCTGACGCTTGACGACGATGGGCGGCCACCACTCCTTAAAACCACGGCTGGTGTGCGTATCGAGGAAGAAGTTGATGAGGGCACGCTCCAGGCGGGCGCCGGCGCCACCGAGAACGGTGAAACGACTGCCGGAGAGCTTGTTGCCGCGCTCGAAGTCGAGGATGTCCAGATCGGTGCCCAGATCCCAGTGCGGCTTAAAGTCGAAGTCGAACTCGCGCGGGGTGCCCCAACGACGGCGCTCAATGTTCTCGTCCTCGTCCTTGCCGTACGGCGTGGCCTCGCAAGGAATGTTGGGCAGGTGAGCCATGAAGTCGTACTGCTCCTGCTCGAGAGCAGTACGGCGCTCGGCCAGACCGTCAATCTTCTCGTTGACGGCGCGCACGGCCTCCTTGGCGGCCTCGGCCTCGTCCTTCTTGCCCTCCTTCATCAGGGCGCCGATCTTCTTGGACTCGGCATTACGCGTAGCCTGGAGCTCCTCGACCTCGGTGATGACGGCACGACGCTCGTCGTCGAGCTCAAAGAACTTCTCGCGATCCCAAGACGTCTGGCGGTTAGCCATGGCGACATCGATGGCATCGGGGTTCTCGCGAACAAACTTGATATCAAGCATTAGATCCTCCGGCGATATACATTCCATTTAGGTTGCAACCTTGTACATGTATGGGCAAGTATATACTTATGAGCGTTTACGACCCAACTCAACTACGCAAGAAGGCACCCAATGGACGCAGTTTTTTCCTTTTTGTTTGGCACCCGCACCGGTTTTGCCATCCTTTTCGCCGGCGGCATCCTGTTATTTGCGATTCTTGCCTTTGTAATGGAGAAGCGTACCCATAAGATGTACGTCGACCGCGGACCCAAGTCCGAGGATGAAGAAGACAGCTTCTGGGACTAACCTGCCAAAAAGGGACAGGTTTATTTTGGTCTGTTTTATCTGGGCAAACGCAAGCGCCCCGCAACTGGAATTGAGCCAGTTGCGGGGCGCTTTTCACTAAAAGGACAAAACCGCAGGAAAAACCTGCCAAAATAAACCTGTCCCTAAATGGCAGGTTTTACTGGAGAGTTGCGTCGATTGCCTTGACCAGGGCGCTGCGCATGCCGGCGTCCTCGAGCGCAACGACGCCCTTGATGGTGGCACCACCGGGCGAGCATACGGCATCCTTCATCGCCGCAGGATGCTGGCCAGTTGCAAGCTGCAGCTTTGCCGTACCCAGCACCATCTGGCTCACAATGCGATAGGCATCGGCACGCGGGATACCGTGCTTGACCGCCGCATCGCCCAGGGCCTCGATTGCCATGGCGACAAATGCCGGAGCGCAACCACCCACCGTGCCGCCCACAAACAGCAGGCTCGTATCAAGCTCGACCACCGCACCGAGTTTGCCAAGCAGATCAAGCACCACGGCGCTCTGCTCATCACTAAGCGTGGAAGCCTTCTCGCAAGCGATGACGCCCTCGCCCACCGAAACCGGTGTGTTGGGCACCGTCGAGATATGCGCGACGCCCGGCAGGACCTGCTCCCACTTGGCACTGTCCCAGGTCCAGGCAACCGACAGAACGACCTTTTTGGCAAGAGCATCCTTGAGCGGGGCGAATACCTTCTCGATCATGTACGGTTTGACCGCAGCGACCACGATATCGGATGCGGCGACAACCTCGGCGGCATCGTGGCAGGCGACCATGCCGCGTGCCTCGCAGCGCTCAACCAGTGCGTCGTAGCGACCCGCGCAGGCGCACATGTCGCTCGCAGCTACACCGGCAGCGATCCAGCCATCGGCCATAGCGCTCGCCATATTGCCAAAACCGACAAATCCAATCTTCATATCTCATAGTCCTTTCAGACACATTCCTCAAAACGAAAGGTATTGTCCCACGCCATTGTTTCGTATTGCCGACCTATTTGTGATACGGCTCGCCACGACTGATCTTGCAGGCACGGTAAATCTGCTCTAGCAGCACCACACGCGCCAGGTTATGCGGCAAGGTAATGCGTCCAAAGCTGAGCATCTCATCGGCGCGGGCGCGCACCTCATCACTCACGCCGTCCGAACCGCCGATTACAAAGGCAATGTCGCTGCTGCCTCGCAGCATAAGATCGTCGAGCCGCGCCGAGAGCTCCTCACTCGAACGCTCCTTGCCCTCGATAGCTAGCAGGATCACATGCGCCCGAGACGGCAATGCAGCAAGAATTGCCGCCCCCTCCTTGTCGCGTGCGGCATCCACGCCGCCCGCCTTAGCCGGGTCGATATCGGCCACCTCGCGGATATCAACCTTGGCATAGGCACCTAGGCGCTTGGTGTACTCAGCGCACGCGTCCTTCCAAAAGCGCTCCTTGAGCTTACCGACGCAAACGACGGTGTATTTCACGCGCGTCTACTCCTTCGAATCGTTTTGAACTTTGCTGGCTGTCAGCATCTGCTCGAACATCGAGGCCGACTGCGAGAAATCGCTCGGCAGCACGACCGTCGAGGTTTTACCCGTACGAGCGAACTCCGTCATCATCTCGGACCACTGCGTAAACATGAACAGCTGGTTGGCCTCGTCGTTACCGACTCCCGTCTCCTGGATGATCTCGAGCGAATCCTTGATGCCCAGCGCGATGGCCTTGCGCTGGTTGGCGATGCCCTCGCCCGCCTTTTCCATCGCCTCAGCCTCGGCGGTCGCCTCGGTGACGCGCTTGATGCGGTCGGCCTCGGCGAGCTCCTGCGCGGCAGCGCGCTTTCGCTGGGCGGCATTGATGTCGTTCATGGAGTTCTCGACCTCGGTCGGCAGCGCGATTTTGGTGATGAGTGTCGACACGAGGGTGAAGCCGTAGGCAGCCATCTGCTCGGACACGGTAGCGTTGACATCCTTGGCGATGTCATCCTTCTTGGCAAAGACCTCATCGAGTGTGTAGACGGGAATCGAAGAGCGCAGGGCGTCGGTGATGAAGTCACGCATCTGGTCGACGGGCTCCTGCAGCATATAGTAGCTCTTGTAGATGCCCGAATCCGCCGGGCCAGCACCCATGTCATAACTCACGTGATATTGAGCAGAGACCTCGAGGCCGATGGTCACATTGTCCTGAGTCTTAACGTCGATACCAAAACCGTTTTTCATGGTGCGTAGACTCACCGTGGCGGCTTTGCGGTCGATTACGGGCACCTTCATGTGGAAGCCCGCGTTGACGATGCGGTTAAACTTGCCCAGGCGCTCGATGATTACGGCATGCTGCTGTTCAACGACATAGCAGGCGTTGGGGAGCAGCAGCAGCAAAATGATGATGGGAAGCAGAAGACTCGTAAGGGCGGCAATGATTCCGGACAACAGCATGGTCTCTCCTCTGATAGGCACACGTTGGCACTAGGATACCCGCACGAAGCAGCAACGTGACATCAACAAGAGGCCCATAACAAAAAAGCTCCCATTGCTGGGAGCTCTTTCATTTAATGGTGCGGGCGAAAGGACGTCCGCGTATCCGCTTCGCGGATCCGCACCGGCTTCGGCCGCCTGCCGGCGTCCTCGCCAGCTCGCTAAAAACGCTCCGCGTTTTCTTTACGCTCGCTCCTTCACAGGTTCAAGTCCCTGTGATGGGCCCATAACAAAAAAGCTCCCATTGCTGGGAGCTCTTTAATTTAATGGTGCGGGCGAAAGGACTTGAACCTTCATGGGGTTGCCCCCATACGGACCTGAACCGTACGCGTCTGCCAATTCCGCCACGCCCGCGTTCAGGAATTAGAATAACGGAGCGCCATCGCGAACGCAAGAACTATTTTTGAAAAAGTTTGCAGGCATTTTCCCAAGCTGCTCGCGCGATTGCCTCAGCATCCTCGCCGGTACGATCGACACGGTCGTTGACCAGCGTGTTTGCCGTAATGGAGATCATTGCGGGCTCGCATTCAAGACCGCGGATGGGCTCCGGAGCCATATACGGGCAATCCGTCTCGAACAAAATTCGATCGAGTGGGGTTGCCGCAAATGCCTCGCGCACATCGTCGTTGCGCTTAAAGGTGGCCGCACCGCCATAGGCGATATAGCAGCCCAAATCCACAAAGCGCTCCATCGTGGCGCGGTCCTCGCCAAAACAGTGCAGCACACAACCAGCCTGGGGCACACCCACCTCGCGCAGTACGTTGTACGCATCAACGTGCGAGGTGCGCTCCCCATCCGAGTCCTCGTGACGCAGGTGCAGCTCCACCGGCACATTGCGGCGCACGGCAAGCTCGAGCTGGCGCGCCATGCAATCAATCTGCACGTTATGGGGTGCCGGCGCGATATCGTCGTCATAGTCCATGTGATAGTCCAGGCCGATTTCGCCAATACCGGCGCATAAGGGGTCATCAAGTGCCGCAACGACCTGTGCATGAACGTCGTCGGTATAGTCCGGCGCGCCATACGGATGCACGCCGGCAAGATACTTGATCTGCGGGATATCCTGCATCGGAAGAATCTCGCGCACCAGCCAGTCGCTATAGTCCGCCACGCTGCGCTTGTCGGCAATGGGGTCGAACATCGTCACCAACAGGTCGACGCCCGCGGCTTTGGCGCGCACGAGCGTCTCGGGCACATCCTTGCCCCAAAACGAAAGCAGATGTGCATGCGTGTCGGCAAGCGGCGCCAAGGGCACGGGACAAGCAACCGTCTTCTTTTTCTTGGTAAACGTCACGCGTTCGGCATTAGGCGTCATGGATTAGCTCCCGGGCCAGACGGACAAAGTCGGCAACATCGAGCGTCTCGGCGCGCGTGGTGGGTGCGATACCGCAAACCTCAAAAGCGGCATCGAGCACGTCCTTGGCAAAACCGTTGGCGCTCATGGAATTGCGGATGGTCTTGCGACGCTGAGCAAATGCAGCATCAATCACGCGGGCCACAAATTCGCGATCGAGCCCCTCGGGCACCACGCCGTCAACACGGTCGATACGCACGACGGCCGAGTCCACGTGCGGCGCCGGCATAAAGCAACGCGGCGGCACCTCAAAGCGACCCGTCACCTGCGCATACAGGCCGAGCTTTGCCGTATAGCCGCCATAGGTCTTGTTGCCCGGCACTGCGGCAATGCGATCGGCAACCTCCTTTTGCACCATGACGACGGCACGCTTGAGCGCGGGCATCGTCTGGAAGAACTGCAGGATGATCGTCGCCGCCACGTTATAGGGCAAGTTCGCGACAAATACCGTCGGCTCACCGCCGGCGGCCTGCTCAATCTGCTCCGGCGTCACCTTAAGCGCGTCGCCCATGATAAAGCGGAAGTTGGCGTAGTCGGCGGCGTGAGCATCGAGCACCGGCTCGAGCTCGGGATCGGCCTCGATCGACGTGACGCACGCCGCCTCCTGCAACAGCGCAAGCGTGAGCGTACCAACGCCCGGACCAACCTCGAGCACGCGCTCATCGCCTGCAAGCTCGGCAAGCTCGCAAATGCGCTCAATTACATGGTTGTCGATCAGGAAGTTCTGGCCCAGGCGATGCTTGGTCGCAAGGCCAAACTCCTCCAGCAGCTCCCTGGTGGCCGTGGGGTTTGCCAAAGGCGAAGTTGTCATGGTTGCCTCCTTAGCATGATGGCGGCGTCTTGAAACAAAAGGGCATGGACCGTGGCGGCCATGCCCTTACAGCTAAACAGCAAATTGCCGATATGGCGCGCTGCGTCTTAGCCCAGACGCGGGAACAGCGGCTCGCCCTTCTCGACAGGCTGACCGCCGGCAAGCAGGCCCCAAGCGCAAATGCCCTTGAGGTCGTCGGTCGCGGCCTCGTCCTCGCAGGACAGGCGGCGCAGGGCCTCGGCAGAGGTCTGAGGCATGAGCGGCATCAGCAGGTGGGCGGCAATGCGGATGGCCTCGAGCAGGTTGTAGATCACAAACGCCAGCTCGTCAGCCTTGGCCTCGTCCTTGGCAAGTGCCCAAGGCTCGGAGTCCTCGATGTAGTGGTTGGCGGCATGGATGAGCTCCATGACCTCGTCCTTGGCTCCGCCGTAATCGAGCACGTCCATCTTGGCCATGTAGCGCTCGACCAGACCATCGGCGATCTTTGCCAGCGGGTTGTCGAACGCATCGAACGATGCGGGCTTGGCGGGCGCGCAACCATCAAAGTACTTGCCGCTCATGTTGAGCGAACGCGAGATAAGGTTGCCCCAGCTGTTGGCCAGGTCGGCGTTGTAGACCTGCTCCATGCGATCGAAGCTGATGGCACCGTCGGTGCCGGGGACGACGTCGGTCATAAAGTAGTAGCGATAGCCCTCGACGCCCAACATGTCGATAACGTCCTGCGGAGCGATGGCGTTGCCGCGGCTCTTGGACATCTTCTCGGCCTTGCCGGTCTCGGCATTGCGCACGGTCAGGAAGCCGTGGGCAAAGACGTGCTCGGGCAGGGCCTCGCCGATGGCCATGAGCATGGCGGGCCAAATGACGCAGTGGAAGCGGATGATGTCCTTGCCCACGATGTGGAACTGCGCGGGCCAGCGATAGGCCAGCTCGGCACGCGCCTCGTCGGTGTCGACACCGTAGCCGACGGCCGTCATATAGTTGAGCAGCGCATCGAACCACACGTAGGTCACGTGACCCTCGTCAAACGGGACCTGAATGCCCCAGTCAAAGCTCGTACGGCTCACGGAAAGGTCATTAAGGCCGCCCTCGACAAAGCTACGTACCTCGTTCATGCGGAACGCAGGCTCGACAAAGTCGGGGTGCTCGTCATAGAGCTTGAGCAGCTTGTCCTGGAAGGCGGAAAGCTTAAAGAAGTAGGACTCCTCCTGCACGCGCTCAAGCGGACGGTGGCAGTCGGGGCACAGGTGCTGGCCGACGCTGCCGTACTCCTCGTCGCCCTTCTGGACCTGCGTATCAGTGAAGTAGGTCTCGTCAGGCACGCAATACCAACCGTCGTAGCTGCCCTTATACAGGTAGCCGGACTCCTTCATGCGCTCCCACAGGTACTGCACGGCATGATGCTGGCGCGGCTCGGTGGTGCGGATGAAGTCGTCGTTGGAAATCTCGAGCTTGCTCCAAAGCTCCTTGAAGTGCGGAGCCTGGCTGTCGGTCCACTCCTGCGGCGTCATGTTGTGCTTGGCCGCGGCCTCGGCGACCTTCTCGCCGTGCTCGTCCATGCCGGTCAGGAACTTGACGTTATAGCCGGCGGAGCGGCGATAGCGAGCCTGAACGTCGGCGATGATGGTGGAATAAGCCGTGCCCAGGTGCGGATCGGCGTTGACGTAGTAGATGGGCGTCGTGATAAAGAACGAAGGCTTGCTTTGATCCATGGGGTTTGTCCTCCAGAAAAACGTTGCATACAGGGGATGATTCTAGCGCAAGGGCTGGATATCCTCCATCTATTGCATATCGAGCACCATGGCATAGACATCGCGCTTGCGGCGCGAATACTTCTGAGACAGGCGCTTGGCCACCGCAGAGGCGGGCTCCCCCTCCTCGAGCGCGGCGCGGATATCCTCGCGCAGGGCCTCGTCGGGATCCGCTGCCGCGGCGCCAACCGGCACGATACCGGCCTCCTCATCCTCGCTCGGCGGCGCGATGACCAGCGCAATCTCGCCCTTTACCTCGCCGCGAGCATGCAGCTCCTCGGCAAGCTGAGCAGCGGGCCCGCGCAAGACCTCCTCGTGCAGCTTGGTGAGTTCGCGGCAGACGGCAACCTCACGCTGGGGAAAGACCTCCGCCACGGCCTCGAGCGTCGCCACGATGCGATGTGGAGACTCGTAGAAGATGAGTGCGCCGGGCACCACGGCAAGGCGCTGTAAACGGCGCACGCGGTCGCCGTGCTTTCGGCCCAAAAAGCCCTCGAAGAAAAAATGCTCGCAGGGAATGCCGGACGAAACGAGCGCCGTGACGCAAGCAGAGGGCCCGGGAATAACTTCAACGGGCACATCGGCCTCACGCGCCGCCTCGACCAGCGCCTGTCCGGGATCGGACACACTCGGCATGCCGGCGTCCGAGGCAAAAGCGAGGGTCTCCCCCGCCAGCAGACGGTCGACCAGGCCGACGGCGCGGCTGGCGATCACATTCTCGTCGCAACGGACAAGCGGCTTGGAAATGCCCAGATGCATCAGCAGCTTTGACGTCACACGCGTGTCTTCGCAGCAGATGGCATCGGCGGCGGCAAACGCCTCGCCAACGCGCGGGGACAGGTCGCCCAGGTTGCCGATGGGCGTGCCGACCACATAGAGTTTGCCCGTATGGGTGCTGTTTTGCGTCATATCAACCTATTCAATCATGCCGCGCTCGAGCGTACCGAGCGCCGCGCGGGCGTCCCATGCTGCAATGCGCTTCTCGGTCTTCCACGTTTGGAAGAACCAACCGGCAGCCGGCGCAAACGAAGCCAGCTGGTTGGCGATAAACACGCGCTCGTAGGCATTGCGGCCCTCGGGCGTAACCGACGAGTTGGCAAAGATCGCCGCGCCCGACCATTCGCCCACCAGCACGGGGAACCCAGTCGAAATCGCTTCTTTAAGCTCGCGCTTGTTACGGGAAATCGCCGTCGTCAGCCCGCGGGGGCTCGTGATATCGAGCGCATACTCGTCGCGGTAATGGTACAGGTGAAGGTCCATGTAGACGTTCTTGTACTTGGCGCCGCGCATAAAATGCTTCCACTCGCTGGGATGCCCCGAAGACGAAAAGACGACGATCTTATCCTCGGGCATATACGAACGGACGAGCTCGTAGGCATCGCGATAGAAATTGCGCAGGTAGTGAGCCGGAATGCCATCCGTCATGGCAAAGAGACTCTTGCGGACGCTCATCTGCGGCGTATCCAGCAGCTCAATACCCAGCAGGCTCTCGGCCTCGCCGTAGCGATCGGCCAGGCGCTCGAGCACGTCGAGTGCCACATGACGGCCGTTGGTGGACGAATGCCACTCGGCAACAGCCTCTGGCGTGGTGGGCGAATCATTGGAATCGCCCTGGCCACCGGGCACAGTTGCCAGATCGAGCAGCACGCGGATGTCGTACTTGGCAGCCCACTCAATTGCACGGTCGATGTAGTCGACAACCGAGATGTAGGAGGCATCGGACTCCTGTGAGCCAAAGGCATACCAAGGCACCGGCAGGCGCACGGCGTTGAGGCCGATCTGCGCCATGCGACGGAAATCATCCTCGCTCACAAACGTCTCGTAATGACGGCGCATGCGCTCGTTATAGGCGGCGGTGCCCATGGCCTCCTGCAGCTCGGCCGCGTTGGATGCACCGGTCGCCGCGTACAGCGACGGGGTCACCCAAGGCTCGGGAATAAACCAGCCAGAGAGATTAACGCCGAGTATCCTCTCCATCACTGCCCCCTTTTGAATCATACGGGCTAAGCCCGCATCGCTCTTGCATGACATATCTATCGATTTGAGTATACCCGCGCATGCAGACAGGCGACCGAACGGTCTACAAAGTGGCGCAAAAGTGGGAGGAATGTCTGGGACAGGTGGGCAGGAGCTGGTGCGCCGAGATGTGCGCGCACGTCGGAAGTAAGCGCCGGAAAGCGCATCCCGTTTTTCGCAAAAGACTGGGATGCATTTTCCGCTCGAGGCCTCAATCGGAAAATGCATCCCGTTCTGAGCGCGAGATCTGGGACGCAGTTTCCGCCAAAGGCCGCAAAAGGAAAGCACGTCCCATTCTGACGCCGGATTCCGGGTCGCGCTTTCCCAAGCGACATCAAAGCGGAAAACGCATCCCACTCTGAAGCCAAATTCCGGGACGCAGTTTCCGCAGAACCCTACATAAAAGAAAAGGACCCCTTTGCAGAGGTCCTAGTCAATTCAAGGTGGCGGGGAAGGGAATCGAACCCCTGACACGAGGATTTTCAGTCCTCTGCTCTACCAACTGAGCTACCCAGCCATTTGAGGTGTGCCTTGTTTCAAGGCTTGATTAGTATAACCAAGGACGCGTTCCGGTCAACCGAGAATTTTAAAAAAGTTTTTGAGCACAGCCTCGGTTCTATAAATCGGCACGTCAGAGGCATCAGCCGGCAGCAAGAAGTTTTTCACTCAGAGCCGCACGGGCAAACTCACTTGGCGTCATCCCCTCGGCAGCCGCCCGTCGACGAATGGCCTCCTTCATTCCCAGAGGAATCTTGACCGACAGCGTTGCCGTCCCCTCACCTGAGAGTGGGGGCCGTCCATGCACGATCCCACCAACGGTGTGTTCGCCATCCGGAAACTCTCCGCGCTCGTACGACTCGCACCACGCGTCAATCATTTCATCCGTTACAACCTGACCATTAGCGGCCGTATACGTCTTGCCCATCATCGACCCCTCTGCCGAGCTCGCTCGATCTCTTGCCAGAATTTCTTCTGAACCGGAGACAGGGCATGAATAATGAGCCATCCACGAATTAGTTCGACCGCAACAAGTTCCACACTTCGACCATCTGGAAGCCATCCAATGGCAAGCCATCTCGGCGGCTCGTCCTCCGACTCGCGGCGAATGCACTCAGTAACCGCGAACCAGGCACCTAGTACCTGCTTTTCCGTCAAGTGTTTTTTGGCGTTCGGATGGATCTCAACATCCATGCATCTTCTCCTCCATCTTACCCAATTTCGTATGACGAAAGTCCGCTGTCGCCAATCTCTTACGCCGGCACTTGTTGGAGGGCGGGAGGTGTAGCGAGGATTGAAGGGCGTTCCAATACCGCCCAGGCACCGGGACAGGAACACATGTGCCAAGGACGGACGTTTTCGTAGCGCGCGAGGATATTGCCGTCGCGATCGATGAAGGCGATGTCGATGGGATAGGCCATAAAACACGTATGGACCGAAGAGCAGCGTGGAAACGCCATGACGAGCGGCAGGCCGTTGGCGGCAACCGGACGCCGTCCCAGCATGCCGCGCAGGCGCACGACAAACGACTCCGCCACCGCAAACTCGGCCGGCGTCCAACCCAGCCTGTTGAGTGCCCGCGCGTAGGCGACGTAGGACGAGACCGCGGTCACATGACCACCCCCGGACGCCATGGATCGACCGTCACCGCACGCTCGTGCGACAACGTTGTCGGCGCCCCCAGCGGAACGCCAGCGATGCTGAGAGAAGTCGGCCACGGCTCATAGTGCATGGTGCAGGTGTAGGTCCTAAACGTACCGGATAGGGAGAGCAGGCCACCATCCGATGCCTCCGCGCCTTGCTCGCTCGACACTTCGATCTGCAAGTCATAGCCTTCCATGGCATTCAGAATTTGAGTCTGAACCGTCGCCGAGGCATCGGCAGAGCTTTCGTCGCCCTCCCCCTCCGACGCCACGGCATGCGCTAGCACGATGTCGGGCACCACGCGGTCGAAGCGCGCGACAGCGCTGGCAAAGATCATGACGTTGTACACGATGAGTGCCAGCACCAGCAAAACGGGCGTAACCACTGCCATCTCCACCGTCGCTTGGGCGCGCTCCTCGCGCAGACGCATGCGGATACTCATTACGACCCACCGCCCAGAGCGCCAACCAGCGTGGCGACATCGACGGTGAGCGGGATGGAGCCGCCGCCGGGCAGAGGAATCTCCGCAAGTGTGAACACCGTACCGCTAATGGTGCGTTCGACTTGATATTCCAACGCCTCGCAAAGCGCCTTGGGATCGGTCACGCCCAACGGAATACTTCGCAGTTTGTCTTGCGCTTGAGAGAGACCCGCAATGTCAGACCCCGGACTCTTAATGATATTGGCGGAATCGGTCAGCACCGGCTTTCGCAGGCGCAAGTCGCACGGTTCCAAACCCAGCGCCGCCACGGACGCCGAAACGGTATCGCCGAGCCACGATGCGATGGAGCCCAACGCGCCGCTACCCCCTCCTAGGCCTTTAATCATCTCGTCCATAAGTTCGTCGGCTGAGCCTTGGATATCACCGTATCCCACGAGTAGCCGTCCCCAAACATCCATGACGCCGTCGAGCACGCCGGCAACGCCGCCCGAGCGTTCCTTCAATGTCGAGAAAAATCGCGAAAGCACGTTGTTTTGCGCCGTCGCCTCATCGGGCGCCAGCACCGCGGCAGAGATAGCACCGCGATCGCCAAGCCTGACTGCCGCGTTAAACGAGGAGTTAAGTTGATCGGGGCTGGTAATGTCGCCCGAAACTGCAAAGGCGACCACGCCGTTGCGGCCAGGTGGGGCGATACGCGGGCGCTCGCCGGAAAGCGCTTTAATGGCCTGGTCAAACGCATTGCCCGCACGGTCGGCCTCATCCTCGGTCTGACGCTCAAGTTCGAGTTCTTTGTTGCGGCATTCGACGTAGTCTTCCAGAGCCTCTTTGAACTTATCGAAGTGGTACTCGAAGCCCCTTTCGACAGAAGTCGTTGCAATCGCAACGTACCCTAAAGACGACACACCGAAATGGCATTCGCTACACGTTTCGTGACCGTCAAAATCTGCGACGGATGCCAGCCCACCCGGCTTTCCTTTTTTGTAATTTGGACAGTCAGTCCCATAATGCAAATAGGTAACTTTATCTACTTCACTCGTGGGCCAACGCGCATCGGTATAGAGTTCAGTCGTCCGCGCCTCATCTGGATTTCGCGGAAGGAAAGGGATGCGGGCGGAAACTTTGCCGTCCTTTTCAGTTATATATGCCCGCTCGACTTCTTCGCCCGCATAAGCGAAGAACACCTTTCGTGCAGCAGAATCTGCCTGTTTTTCCGGACCCTCGCCAAGCGGTTTCTCATTTGCCAGGCGCTGGCGATAGTAGGCCTTCGCGCGATCGAGCGCCACTTGCGGTTCCCACGTAACGCTCGAAGCGTAATGCGGATTTTGAGCACCAGAGAGATCCGTTAGACTTTTCACACGCTCCCACATGCAAGAACAGCTGCTGACCGAGCCCTTGTCAGACCCGCCACAATCCGCCAGCCAAGCGCGCTCTTTAGCCTTCGCCGTGTCCTCTGAAGCCTTCCGCAGCTCCTCGGCCGCACGCTCTAAATCATCTGATGTGTCTTTAATGGTATCGGTCGAGATCTCTGACCCTTTGAGCGCAGCGAAGTCCGACTCGGATGTCCTGGGCACGGCAAGCGCCGTACCGGTATAGGCCACACTATCGGTATCCTGCGCCGACACCGCCTGCGTGGCACGCGCGGCAATCAGATACGGCAGAGCCGTCTCGATTTTCTGCAAGCCTTCCGATGCGCTTTTGGCAAACTTGTTGCGCGTTTTAATGATCTCAATCCCGGTGTCGACCATATTGCCGGCAACTGGTTCGGCACCTGGGATGAGAATGGCAACCAGGCCCGTCCCGATTGTGGCAAACCCCGCTAGCCCCAGACTCAAGATGCTCGCATCAACCACCGTGGCAGCCGTGTGATAGGACGACACCACGTTGGCACCCGCCAGCGCGCCGCTATCGGCCGCCACCTGGGTATCCCCGGCACGCGACATGCTCCATATCGCCGCGGTCGACGAAAACAACAACGTGAGCACCACCAGGATGACCACGGCAGAAGAAAGCGTGGTGTAGGCACCGTCTTCGATAAACAGGTCGATACCGGCGCGGCCCATAAAGCCGCCTCGCTTGCGATGGCAGCTCGGACGGCGCGTCAAAACGCATCTAGACCAGAAACGCTTAATCCCATGCAGCAATCCACGAATCATAATCTCCCTCCAGCCATTCGGGACGCGATTGATACGAGACATCGACCTTGAGCTCAACGTAGCCGCCCTCGGCGGTACCACCCATAGCCTGCGCAAACGCACCGATCACAGGCAACGGCTTGACCTCGCCGGAAACGGACACGGACGAGACACCACCCGCACCGGCCCGGCCAAGCTCGATATCCCACGACAACGGCCCGCCGGCATGAAAGATCGAAACGTTAGGCACTGCGGCAAGCCGGCGGCGGGTGAACTCCTTAAGATCGTCGTCCTCCGCCGTCGTCGTGGTCATGAGCCGCGCGGTCTCGGCAGCGGCAGACTCCATGACCGCGCGCGTATAGAGCAAACACACCGGTTGCAGTGCGAGAAGAATGAGCATCAGAAACGTCGGCAGCAAAAAAGCAGCCTCGACCGTAGACTGCGCCCGGTCCTCGCGCGCGATATCAATACAACGCGATGTCCTTAGCGCCCGCAGCGGCGTCGATAACCGACGTCGAGGCAACGCCATGGGATGCCGCCCGCTCAACCAGCGCCGCCAAGTGCCCATCGGTGCCAGCACGCCAAAGCCCCGCAATCGCCAGCACGATCGATAACAGCGCCACCGTGACGATGGCGTATTCGACCGTCGCCTGGGCAGATTCCTCGCGCAGGACGTCATGCATTTCACGACCCCTCCTTTGAGCTTATTGTTTGCGGGGCCAGGCGCACCGCGCGCAGACGACACGAAGCATCGCCAGTATCCGCGGCAACCGTCACCATATCGACCCAGCCGCGCCCATCGCGCACAATGGCGCCCCATACGTTACCCTTAATATCGAGATAGCCGCTCAGGGCGAGCTGGGCCGTTGGCACCTCGCGGTAGGCGCGTAACATATCCGCCGCTGTCTCGGTCATCGGTCGGTCCTCGGACCATGCAAGCCGGACCGCAATCGCGTTGTCCTCAGGCGAATCCGTCGCAGTGCCAGACCGCTTGTCGAGCATCCGCAGAAAGGTTTGCGCCGTGACAGCGACATCCGAATCGTCCGCATCTCGCATCTCATCTTTTTGAGACGCCACCGCCGAATCTGAGCCCGAATCGAAGGCGGCCCCAGGACGCTGCTGCCGCGCGGCGTTTAGCCCCCAAAGCACCGCCGCTATCGCCACGGTCAGGCAAGCAAACACCAGCAGCACCCCGATGGGGCGCTCGCCCTCTACAGGCTGTTGATGCCCTCGCTGATCGCATCCCATAGCTCTTTAACCTTGCCCTTAAATGCGACGATGGCGATAATCGCGATCACCACGAGCACGCCGACCAAGATGGCATACTCGGTGGTACCCTGTGCACTCTCCTCCTGCAGTAGCTCCTTGGCGCGCTGACGAACATGTGCCGCCCGGCAAAACGCCCAGCCCTGGACCTTGCCAGCAGCGTCAGTCATCGTGTTCATGTATTCCTCCCTACATCATCCCGCCTGCTCCCAGCAGCGGGCCCAATATGGACAGAAGCAACGCCGGCAAGATGAGCGTGCCGGTGGGAATCAGCAGCTTGACGGGCGCACGCTCAATCTCACGCTCGACCGCGGCGCGATGAGCCGCACGGATCTCGCGACTTTGAGCGGCCAGTGTCTCGGCAAGTGGGGCACCCAGAGCGAGCGCCTGCCCCACCGTGATGGCAAAGGTCTCGAGCGCTCGCACGTCCAGGTCGCGTGCGGCGGCCAACAACTCGTCCTCACGCATGCCCACGCCCACCTGCCACGCCATGCAGGCCCGCTCAAGGCGAAGAGCCAGCACTGACCGGCGGTTGGCGCAGAAAATCTCAAGCGCTGCATCAAACGAAAGACCGGCCGAAAGACCCAAGCGCACAACATCGATCATCTCGGACACTTCGCCGAGCGAAACTCGCGCCGGGCCGCCCGCTCCAACCGCGCCCTTCACTCGCGCGGTCAGGGCATCGACCACCGAGCGACCCGCGGCAGCGACCAGCACCGCCTCGCGCTTGCAGGCCCCTGCGATCTTGCGCGCATCCGCCCGATCCAAACCCGTCGCGACAAATACACTCAGGGCGCACAGGCAAGCCGCAACTGCAACTGGGGCGCTCATAGCTCCACCCTCATAATGCGCCGGATAACCACCAGGGCAACGGCGTTGAGGGCAAGACCCAGCACCACAGCGCCCGCGCCGGCAGGCGTCGCAAGACCGCGACGAAAATCTGCCGAAAGCAGCGCCAACACCGCGCACATGCCCGCCGGCATCGCCGCGACCATATGCGCAGACATGCGAGCCTGCGACGTCTTAACATCCAGGCGGCGCTTGAGCTCAATGCGCTCCCCCACCATGCTCGACGCCTCGGACAGTAAGTCGGCAAGCGGAGCGCCAGTGCGCTGTGACACCTTAAGCGCCAAGGTCACAAGCGAAAGACCGGGGGCGTCGATGCGCACGAGCAAGTCATCGAGCGCGTCGGTCGCCGAGATGCCGCAATCGATCGCCGCCGCTACCCGCAAAAACTCGGTATGTACCGGCTCTTGCGCATGAGCGCCCACAAAGCGCATGCCCTGGGCCAGCGAATGTCCCGAGGCAAGCGACATGGAAAGTGCGGTAAACGCCTCGGGCATGGCCTCTTCTGCATCGTGTTGCTCGCGCCGGCTCTCAAAGCCATCCCGAGCGGCGCCAACGGCAATCGGAGCAACAAGTCCCAAGGCAAATCCGAGGGGCGATAACGACACCATCGTTAGTAAAACGCAGCAGACACCGCTCGATAGCAGCAGAAACGCCAAACACCCCGAAGCATCCTCGATCACGAGGCCAAGGCGATGCGCCGGAGCCAGCGATGCCCACGAACGGGCGATCTTTTTCAGCAGATCGTTTTCCACCAGCTCACGCGGCAGCTTCTCTGCCACCGTCTCGAGCGCCTGACGCGCCAGCTCCGCCGGCGGCACCTGCGGCACACGAGGTTCCGCCCCGCACGCCGTCGCAACAGAAAACCCTGCCAAACCCCCTACGACGAGGGGCACAGCGACCTCCATTCGTCCACCTCCTCTTGTGTGAGCGTCCCCGACCGCAGGCCTTCTGCGATAAACGGCGGCTCGCGGTCAAGCGTCCAGGTTCGCTCGGCGGCATCGAAAGTCACATAGCGCTCGAGTTCTACGCCGCCCGACGCGGCGCGACGCACCCCCGAATACGAGGAGACGAAACGCCTGCCATCGGCGTGGCGCTCGGACATCACGATGCCGTCGAGCGCCATGGCAATCTGCTCCTCGATGAGCTCGCTCGGCAGATCGATGCCATAACGTGCAAGCAACGTCAGACGCACCACGGTCTCCTGTTCTGAACCCGCATGAAGTGTGGTGAGCGACCCATCGTGGCCCGTGTTCATGGCCTGCAACATGTCGCAGCACTCGGCACCGCGCACCTCGCCCACCACGATGCGGTCGGGGCGCATGCGCAGGGCATTGGTCACCAGGTCGCGGATCGTCACCGCGCCCTCGCCCTCAATTGAAGCCTCGCGCGCCTCTAGGCGCACCACGTGCGGATGATGCGCAAACTTGAGCTCGGCAGAGTCCTCGATCGTCACGATGCGCTCGCCGGTGGAAATCTCGCATGACAACGCGTTGAGCAGGGTGGTCTTACCAGATCCCGTGCCTCCCGCAACCGCCAGGTCCTGTCGCAGCGACACCGCGCACGACAGCAGCTGCGCATACCAAAGCGGCAGCGACCCCAGCCCCACAAGCTCGTCCAGCGAGCAGATACGGTCCGAGAACTTTCGGATGGTGAGAATCGGTCCGTCAATCGCCACAGGCGGAATCACCGCGTTGACGCGATAGCCCGTTTTGAGGCGGGCGTTGACGATGGGGCTGCGCTCGTCGATACGGCGGCCAAGTGGCGAGATGATGCGGTCGATAAGCACACGGATCTGCTCATCATCCTCAAACGCACGCTCGATGGGGTACAAGACGCCGCCGCGTTCAAAGAAAGCCGAGCGGCAGCCGTTGATCATGATCTCGGTAACGGTGTCGTCCTCGATAAGCGGCTGCAACGGCCCCAAGCCCACCACGTCATCCAAAATCTCGTCGATGATGGTCTCGCGCTCGGGCGCCGCGAGATCGGTCGGCTCCTCAACATTGAGCGCCGCCTCCACCGCGGGACGCAATTCCGAGCGGGCAAGTACCGGGTCGGCATAGGCGCTGATACGCGCCACTTCGTCGTAACCTATGCGGTCCATCACGGCGCGCTTAGTGCGTCGTTTCACCGCGCGGCGACGCCCCGCATCTACAGGCGCTGCCGCCGCTGCAGCGCCGGCAGCCTTAATCCTCGTTTGCAGGCTCATCGCTGATCATCCTCGCGCGACCAGGGAAGGCGGATACGCGGGCGTTCGGTACGCGTTGCACGGTCGGCGACCATATCGCTCCAAGGGCCGACGGCGCACCCCAGTTCCACGAGCATCTCGCGCGTGGCCTCGCGCACGCTGGTCGCGAAAGCGCTCGTCTGACCCACTGCCTCGTCAGCGCGCCCAAACGCCATGAGCGCGGCGAGATCCTGCCCGCCATCGGCGATACGAATCTTGGAGCTCAACGCACAGGCAATCTCAAAGCGCATGGCGACGTCCTCGTCTGCTCCGCGCGCACCGAACCGGTTGAACACGGCGCTCATGCGCGTGCGCGGCACACCTACTCGACTCGCCAGTTCAATGACGCGCGACGCCGATGTCGCGGACGACACCGCAGCATCGCCAACGACCAGGCAACGGTCGCTCGCCGCCACCGCAGCCGCCACGGCGTCGCCCCAAAAGACCGAGGTATCGATAAAGACCACGTCGGATTCGCGACGCAGAACATCAAGTAGTAGCTCCACCGGACGTGCCATGAGCTCGGCTTGCTCGGGCGCCGCGACGGGACCCCAGAGCGTAACGCCTGGCGCCACGCGCATCGATGTGGCTACGATATCCGGCTCGGTGAGCGCGCCCGCCGCCGACGGCTCGATAAGTGCCGCCATATCGCGCGGAGCATCGACGCCTAACAAGTCGTAAAGGTTTCCAAACATCAGGTCCAGGTCGAGCACGGCGGCACGCAAGCCCAACAGCGACGATGTGTGTGCCATGGTGGCAACGATCGTCGACTTGCCGCAACCGCCCGAACCCGAAATGGCGCAGATGACCGGAGCTCGATGCTGCGGAGCGGCAGCGTCTGCCGGCGGCATCGGAGGCGGCGGGGCGGGCGTCGGCGACAGCGTCCCCGTCTCCCCCGCCGCAACCACACGCTGCGTCCAAGCCGGCATGGCAGCTTGTTCGGTCTGCAAGGCAGGCTCGTTCTGCGCAATCTGCTCATGCTGCATCAGCGACAACTCGCCGCACCCGGCAAAGCCCTCAACTTCGTCGAGTTCATCCGCCAGATTCACGCCGTGCACGTATCCCATATCTACAGCCGGGGAGTCGCCAGCATGCTGTGCCGGCCCTCCAGCGTCATCGTATACAAGGGGGTTCCGGGGGCGCCGACCATGCTCGGCTTCCGCTTTTCCATAATCATCAACACGCGGGCCTCTTGTAGCGCGAGGCGCCCCGGGTTCCCTATCAACAAAAGCATCGGGCTCAATCGTCATGCGCCGATCGGAATCAACCGCTCCCTCGCCCGCGCGCCCGTTGCCGCATATACTGTGCGCAGCGATGACCTCGGTCGCCCCCGCGCGAAACAGTCCCTCGATATCCGACGGATCGAGCGCTTCTATCAACACGACCACGCGACTCACGCGGCCTTCGGCCGTCAGGCGCGCAACAGTCTTGCGCACATCTTCGGTATCAAACAGAGACGCCGCGATGATGGCAGCCCCGCGGCGCGACGGAAACGCCCGCGCCATGGAAACCAGCCCGTCCAGGTCACCCACGCGAAGCACCTGTGCACCCGCATCACGGCCCTCGACTTCCTGCTGCAACAGCCCGTAATCGCCGCACGCGCAGCACGCAAGCCAGATCGCCTTCATCACTCGTCGCCTCCGCTCTTTTTGCCGCGCGCCGTGGCGGGAATCGTCAAGCTGACCGTTCCCTTGCCCGATGCCCCCAGCAGTTCCTTGACGTCTTCGGGGTCAGCCGCCAGCGTCACCCATTCGATCTTGCCCTCGCGCGTGGCACCGGAATCTTCACTGGTATCGATCACGTACGCGCCGCACAGCCGATCGGTTACGCCGTCTTTTTGCACATACACATCCACGTAGCTGCCCACGCCCGTAGCACCGCCGACCGAGTGCTCGGCATCGACCGCCACCGAAACGGCGACCTTGCCCTTAGGCACCTCGAGCTTGTGGCTCTCGGCCTTGGTGTAGACATTGCAGATCACGGCGTTTTTGGGAATACGCGAAGTCGTCACGTCGCCGCGCACCTGGCGCAGCTCGGTCGCCGCGTCACGCGGCAGCAAACTCGTCAGCCATTCCTGGGTTATGACATTGGTCTCATCGAGGGTCTCGCCCACATCGATATCGCGCGCCGCGACGCATACCTCGACGCGATCGCCACCGTACTTGGCCAAGGTCTCAGCCTGGACCTGTTCGGCTTGCGAGCGGATCGACGAGCCGTAAACCATGCAGAGCAGAGCAGCGAGCACGCCCGCGACCAGACTGATGGCGATGCGCTTGCTCTTGTTCACGGCCGCTCCTCTCATGGCAGTGCCGGGCGAATGCCCGTACCACCATTGTCTGGGTGGTCAGAGTGCAAAGCGGCGCAATCGCGATCTTGGTTTTCGATGTCAAACCAATCGCTGACCAAAAGCTGACCAGCCCGTCAAGCTCGTGGCAAGGTTTTGGTCAGCACGTCAGCAAACTGCATGTTTCGAGGCTTTTCCGCAGCAAAAAAGCCGTCTCCCGAACAGTTGGGAGACGGCTGTCATAGGAAAAATCAATTACAGATGAACATCGGGATCGAGCATTTGAGCGCTCACGCGCATGGATGACGCCAGGTTTTGGAACGTTTCCAAACGCAGGCTGTCAATCTGTCCGGCGTCCTCGGCCTCGCGAACGGCGCAACCCGGCTCATGGGTATGCGTGCAATCGCCAAACCGGCACGCGCGCGATGCCTCGACAATCTCGGGGAAGGCGCGCGCCAGACCCCGCTCGTGACCCACGAGCGGTAGGCTGCGCAGGCCCGGGGCATCGGCGATCACGCCGGCGTCGCCCGGCAGCGCCACCATCACGCGCGCGACGGTAGTGTGACGGCCCTGGTCGTCGCGTTCGCGCACACCGCCGGTCGCCAACGTATCGTGGCCCAGCAGTGCATTGAGCAGCGTCGACTTGCCGGCACCCGACTCGCCCAGAATCATGGCGCAGCTCCCGGCAGGCACGCAGGAACGGACCTCGTCCAGGCCGCGGCCCTCGGCAGAGGACGTAACGATCACGCGTACGTCCGGACCCACCAGGCGGCGCACGCGGTCCAGATCGCGCTCGAGCTCCCCGGCATCGCAGCGGTCAGCTTTGGTGAGCACCACCGCCGGCTCGGCATCGCAGTCGAGCGCCAACACCAGTGAGCGCGCCACGCGATCGAGCAGCACCTCGCCGGCACCGAGCGCCTGCACGATTAGCACGCTATCCACGTTGGAGCAGAGCACCTGGCGCTCTCCGCGGGCACGACCGCGCCAACGCTCAAAGCTCGTACGGCGCGGCAGCACGCACTCAATCACGCCCATATCGTGCCCGGGAGCGCGGCGCACCGCCACACGGTCGCCCACGGCAGGCAGCAGGACCTCGTCCTCGCCGCGCGACTTGGCAAACCCCACGGCATGCTCGGCGCGAAAGGTGTCGTCGGCAGTCGCCACCAGCGGAAACCCGCGATCCAAGCGCACCACGGCGCCAAGCTGCATCTGCTCGGGCTCCTCGGCATGTGCGCAAAAGTCGTCAAATGCCGCCTGCTGAGCTTCATCGACCGGCAGGTCATCGAACGCCGGAACATCCTGCAGCGCATCGAGTCCCGGCACGCTTGCCAGCAGCTCCTCAGCAGACGCGGGGGCCTCGGTCGCAAGCTTCCGACGACGATCGCGCTTAGCCCGCGCCCCCGTCGTCTTTTTCTTCGCCTTAGCCTTCGCCTTGCCCACAAGCGCCTCCCAGCACCATAAATCACAACTGAGCAGGTATTTTACCCACAAAAAAGAGCCGGTCGAGCAAACGCTCGACCGGCTCACACACTTTCCCTCAGCCAATGGTCCCGAGAGGCTATTCAAAGGCCCGACGCCGGGAGGGGTTTCTTCTGAGCGATCCCGCAGCGCGAAGCGCGAGGACCAGCGAAGAAGAAACCCCGCAGGCGGTCGGGCCGGTGGGAAGGATGGCCTTTCGACCTACTCCTTCTCCACAGCGCGCATGATCGCCTTGTAGATCTCCATCAGCGGGATGATCAGGAAGGCCAGGCCCAGCGCGGCAAGAACGCCCTTGAGCTCAAGCGTCACAGGGCCAAAGAACATCTCGGCAAGCGTCGGCTGCACGGTCACAATCACCGTCAGCACCAGTGCCAGCGCGGCAGAAGCCCACAGCCACTTGTTCTGCTTCTTCATGGTGAACAGCGACGCACGACGGCTGCGCATATTGAAGCAGTGGAAAATCTCGACCATGTTGAGTGTGATGAACGCCATCATCACGCCTTCCTCGTCGGCATTGCCGGCGATCATATCGGCGATGTGGATGTAGCCCATGTCAAAGTACACGCCCACAAAGAAGCTCGCCAGCACCAGCACGGTGATGATCAGGCCTTGGACCACGCAGTCCAGACCCATATGTCCGGCAAAGACGCCGTCCTTGGCGTTGCGCGGCTTGCGCTTCATGATGTCGCCCTCGGCGTCCTCCATGCCCAGCGCGAGCGCGGGGAAACAGTCGGTGACCAGGTTCACCCACAGCAGCTGCACCGGCTGGAAGATGGTAAAGCCGATGAGCGTGGCGATGAACACCGAGAAGACCTCGGCAAGGTTAGCCGAAAGCAGGAACTGGATGACCTTACGAATGTTGTCGTAGATACGACGGCCCTCTTCGCAGGCACCGATGATGGTGGCGAAATTGTCGTCGGCGAGCACCATGTCGGCGACGTTCTTGGTGACGTCGGTACCAGTAATGCCCATGCCCACGCCGATGTCGGCGCGCTTGATGGACGGGGCGTCGTTGACGCCGTCGCCCGTCATGGCCACGATCTGGTCGCGCGACTTCCAAGCCTCGACGATGCGGGTCTTGTGCTCGGGTTGGACGCGGGCGTACACGCCGTAGTCCTCGATGTGCGCGTCGAGTTCCTCGTCGCTCATGCGATCGAGGTCGGCACCGGTGATGGCATGGTTGCGATCGGTGACGATGCCCAGCTGCTTGGCGATGGCCACGGCGGTGTCGATGTGGTCGCCCGTGATCATGACGGTGCGAATACCGGCATCGTGGGCCTCGCGGATGGCGTCGGCGACCTCGGGGCGGACAGGGTCAATCATGCCGGACAGGCCGCAGAAGACCAGGTCGTGCTCGAGCGCAGCGGGGCTGCAGTCGCTCGGGACCTCGGTGTAGGTGCGGCTTGCCAGCGCCAGCACGCGCAGGGCCTCGTCGGCCATGGCCTTGTTGGCGGCCACGAGCTCGGCGCGACGCTCCTCGGTCAGCGGAACGACCTTGTCGCCGTCGTAGATATGGGTGCACAGGCCGATCACCACGTCGGGCGCGCCCTTGGTGTACTGCTCATACTCGCCGTCCAGGGTCTCGACGACCACGGACATCATCTTACGGCCCGAGTCGAACGGGGCCTCGCCCACGCGCGGGTGCTCGGCAGTCAGGCCAGTGAGGCCCGCCTTGCCGGCGTCGTTGACGAGCGCGCACTCAGTCGGCTCGCCCACGGCCTCGCCCAGCTCCTCGTCCCACTGGGCATCGGAGCACAGAGCCATGCCGGCCAGGAACTTCTCCTTAGGCGCGGCGAGCTCGTGCTTGACGACGGTCATCTTGTTTTGGGTAAGGGTACCGGTCTTGTCGGAGCAGATGGTCTGCGTGCAGCCGAGAGTCTCGACGGCAGAGAGCTTGCGGATGATTGCCTGACGCTTGGCCATCTTGGTCACGCCAAGCGACAGCACGATGGTCACGACGGCGACCAGGCCCTCGGGGATGGCAGCGACGGCAAGCGAGACGGCGACCATAAAGGTATCGAGCAGGGCGGTCGGGTCGGTAAGAACGTTGCCCACGCCGTGGCGGATGATATCGACGCCAAAGATAACGACGCAGATGACGATAACCATGATGGTGAGGATGCGGCTGAGCTCGGCAAGCTTCACCTGCAGCGGCGTGAGCTCTTCCTTGGCCTCGGCCAGGGCGCCGGCGATCTTACCCATCTCGGTGTTCATGCCGGTGCCGACCACGACGGCGCGGCCGCGGCCGTATACCACGGTGGAACCCATGTAGCACATGTTCTTGCGGTCGCCGAGCGGCACGTCGTCGGTGCCGGCGGCGAGCTCGATCACGTTGGCATGCTTCTCGACGGGCACGGACTCGCCGGTAAGGGCGGCCTCCTCGATCTTCATCGTGGCGCTCTCGAGCACACGGCAGTCGGCCGGGACGGAGTCGCCCGCCTCGAGCATGATCACATCGCCGGGCACGAGCTCGGCGCTCGGCAGGTGCACGAGCTTGCCGTCGCGCAGCACCTTGGACTGCGCCGCGCTCATCTCCTGCAGGGCTTCGAGGGCCTCCTCGCTTTTAGCCTCCTGGACCACGCCCAGCACCGAGTTGACGATAACGACGAACATGATGATGGCGACATCGGCAAAGTCCGCCTCGCCCTTGACCATGCCCGTGAGCGCGCTGATGACGGCGGCAACGATCAGCATGATGACCATGGGGTCGGCCATCTGCTCAAAGAAGCGCTTCCACAACGGGGTCTTCTCGGCTTCCTCGAGCTTGTTAGGGCCTGTCTTGGCGAGGCGCGACGACGCCTCGTCGTTGCTCAGGCCGAGGTTCTCATCGACACCTTGGTCGCTGAGAACCTCCGCCGCGGCGGACAGGTATTCCTTTTGCATATAGAGTCCCCTCCTGGGATTCGGGCCACTCAGCAGATTGATGCCCGATCATAATTCCCAGGAGAAGGGCAAGGGCTCATCAAGGCTGCCGTGCTGAGCGGCAGTTGATAGTGGGGCTATGGTACCCCAAAGCGGCGCGTCTAGCCAAAACATTCCAATTGGAAACACGGCTCGAGTGCAACGATGCAGACCGTGTGATGCTCAACATTGATAAAACGTTTTTTCTTCGGTGCATCATCAAACTGAAATATCGCCCAGATAGCAGCGGTTAGAACGGTTGGTAAAGTTTTTGCATATACCGTTTTTACCGCAAAAAATGAACTTCTAATTCGGCATACGGTCGATTTTTTGGGGTATTCGGTCGGCATTTCGTTATAATCATCTCAGTTTTATTTCTTATGGTTTATCTATCAGCGCAAGACGATGTCAGATGGAGGTCTGAATGTACAAGCGCACCAAGATTGTATGCACCATGGGTCCCGCCTGCGATAGCGACGAGACCATCCGCGAGATGATCAAGGCGGGCATGAACGTCGCCCGTTTTAACTTCTCGCACGGATCCTACGACGAGCACCACGGTCGCATCGAGCGCGTCCGTCGTATTTCCAAGGAGCTCGGTCTGCCCGTCGGCATCCTGCTCGACACCAAGGGCCCCGAGGTCCGCACCGGCCTTCTGGTCGATGGCAAGAAGGTTGCCGTCAAGACCGGCGATAAGATCGTCGTCACCGCTCAGCCCACGTCCGAGGATTTCCACGGCACCGCTGAGCACATCTCCCTCGACTACCTGGCTCTGCCCTCCGAGGTCGAGAAGGGCTCCCTTATCCTGATCGATGACGGTCTGGTTGCCCTCGAGGTCGAGTCCGTCGACGGCCAGGACATGACCTGCGTCGTTAAGAACGACGGCCTGATCGGCGAGCGCAAGGGCGTCAACATGCCCAACGTCAACATCTCGCTGCCCGCCATCACCGAGCGCGATCGTCAGGACATCCTCTTTGGCCTGACCGAGAACATCGACTACATCGCCGCTTCCTTCATCCGTGACGGCGAGTCCGTCCGCGGCATCCGCGAGCTTTGCCGCGAGAACGGCGGCGAGCACGTGACGATCTTCCCGAAGATCGAGTGCGCCCTGGGCGTCGAGAACTTCGACGAGATTCTCGAGGCTTCCGACGGCATCATGGTCGCCCGTGGCGACCTGGGCATCGAGATCAAGCCCGAGCTCGTTCCGCACATCCAGAAGGAGATCATCGCCAAGTGCAACGCGGCCTACAAGCCCGTTATCACCGCTACGCAGATGCTCGACTCCATGCAGCAGAACCCGCGCCCGACGCGCGCCGAGGTTGCCGACGTTGCTAACGCCATCTACGACGGCACCGACGCCGTTATGCTCTCTGGCGAGTCCGCTGCCGGTAAGTACCCGGTCGAGGCCGTCAAGATGCAGGCCAGCATTGCTCTCGAGACTGAGAAGTACCTCCCGGCTCACGCTCCGCTCGAGGTTCCGGCTGACGCTCACGGCACCCGCGTCGTCAACAACGTTGTGGGTATGTCCGCTGTGAACATGGCTACCACCGTTGGCGCCAAGTGCATCACCGTGCCGACGACCACCGGCCGTACTGCTCGCCTGATCTCGCACTTCCGTCCCAACATGCCGATCTGCGCGTTCTCCCGCCACGAGTGGGCCGTCCAGCAGATGATCATGTACTGGGGCGTTATCCCGCACCAGGCCGAGATTACCCAGGGCACCGTCAACGGCACGATCGTCAAGGCGATCGAGACCGCTAAGGAGCTCGGCTACGTCGAGGCCGGCGACCTGACCGTCGCCACCGCTGGCGATCCCCGCATGAGCGTCCAGCTCGAGGACAAGGTCTCCTCGACCAACGTCGCTTACGTCGCTCAGGTGCGCTAAGTCGTACTTGCAAGCACACTTGCATCGCAAAGGGCCCGGAAGGCGAAGCCTTCCGGGCCCTTTTTCTGTGCCAATGCCGGCGCACGGCAAAACACACACTCATTTCTTTACCAAAAGCGCGAAATCCACCCTTCGAGACCCAATGAATAAAGTCCCAAGCGCTAAAAGTGTTCGCCCGGTGGCAAACCCACACCTTAACCGACGCTGCTAAATCGTTTTAGCAAGAGCCGGATTGACCTGCTTTTCGGAAGTATGCGGCAAATTCTGATACCTCCGAGCACACCCCGTTTTTTCGCAACAAAATGCCTGATAAACTAGCCTCAAAAGCCAGGTCTGCTCACAAGGTTTAGATTTTGCCGCATACTTCCGAATTGACACTGGCATCGCACGGTCCAAAAGCATATTTCGACCAGGAGGACGTCATGGACCTGACGCTATGCGGTCAATCCGCTTTTTACTATCACCGTATCCCGCCACAGATATTAGGCCTTTACCCTGCCATTAGCCTTGGCAATATGGATCGCAGATGTTGCGGCCTCGGAAGTCATGCAGTTGTAAAAGACCTGCTTCACGCACCGCTTCACAGGATTGCATTCACTCGGGCACAATCCGGGTCGCGAAGCCTGTTTAAATCGCACCTCCTGACCCAAGAGCCGCCTCCCGGGTCGTTTAGGCAAACCGAGCATGGGTTTGATGTCACATCGCCCGAGTTCACACTGCTCAACCTTGCTACGCAGGTCTCACGCAACCAGCTGCTTATGGCGTGTTATGAGATGTGCAGCTCGTTTGCTGTGTATACACCCTGCAAACGAGCGCAACGGCAACTTGATGAAGCTATTTCGCTTAAGCTCATTCCACCCAACTGCGGCTGGGAGCGGGTTATCGACGTCAACGGCAAGGATACCAACCTGTGGAAGCGCACGCCGCTTCTTTCCGCAGCGGATATCGCCGCGTTCGCCAAGCAGGCCGCAGGCCTGCGCGGTGTTAAGCAGCTCCGCTGGGCCGCCGAACGCATGACAGGACAGACCGCCTCGCCCTTCGAAGTACAGACCTCCATGCTTATCTCGCTCCCCCGCGACGAAGGCGGCATGGGCATCAACATCGCAAACAACGTGCGCATCCCACTCAGCGACGCCGCGCGCTCGCTGTATGACAAAACCTGCTGCTACGCCGATATCCTCATCGAAAGCGCCACCGACAGCATGGGTGTCATCCTTGAATGCCAAGGCCGCTCCGCCCACGACAGCGAAGCCGCGAGCCTCTCCGATGCCGAGCGCGCCACCGCGCTCACAAGCATGGGCTACGACGTCATCCAAATTACCTTTGGCCAGATTAAGGACAAGAAGAGCTTCGACCACATAGCCGAGCTCATCCATAAAAAGGCTGGACTTTCCTACACCCCAAAGACCAAACAGGAGCGCGCCGCCGAAGTCACCCTGCGGCAAGAGCTACTTGTCAATTGGGATGAACTGTTCACCGTCAAGCCGGCCAGCTAGCAGCTAGCAATCAGGGGCAGCGCAGGCACATCGGGCGATTCGACACGGGCGGCAAAACCCGCCTCGGTCAGCTCGATCACCTCGGTAAACGTTGCGTCGAAGAACTCCTCGGTCAGCAGGCGGTATGGCGGATGGTCGGGCTCACCGGGGTTTTCGCGCACGATCTCGTGCATAACGCCGATGGTCTTGAGCACATACTCCTTATGGATGGGATACTGCCCAAAACGCGTCGCAGCAGTATACAGGCGATCGGTCGCACGCGGAATCGAAACAATGCCGAGCGTCTTGCCAAACCAGTCAAAGTCGCCTTGCTTTTTAATGCGGAATTCCTCGCACGGCTTGCCGCCGTGCGCCTCCAGGTACTGATTCACGCGCGTATTCCACACGGTATCGGCCACGAGGTGAGACCAAACTCCCAGCGTAAGATCGAGCAGCGACTGCGCCACGTCATCGGGCGCGAGCGAAAGCTCGCTAGCACCGGGACCGACAACCGGCTCGGCATCCCTGTAGCGCTGGGGATAGTGCACGCGATTCAGTCGCTCGCGCTCCTCGATAATCGAGGTCGCCGCGGCTAGCGCACCGGTGGGTGAACTTTTAAGCAACGGTGCCACATAGGTATCCCAGAACTCATGCTCACGAGGCTTAGGGATGGGTTCAGGCTTGGCAAAGTGCGTAATGCGGTACGGGATGGGATCGGCAATGCCAGGGACCATATAGCCCACGAAGATATCCGGAACCACGCAGCCAAACAAAAAGGCATTGCGGTCGCGCACGCTCTTGGCAAGCGCACCGGTGCGCTCCAGCAAACGCTCCGTCTGAGCGATATGAATGTTCCAGCTTGGCATAGCCACCCCCATAAAAAACCTGGATAACTATACCATCACGGCAAAGCCGCGCGGGCGGCTACGCACGCTCTACGCAGCAACTAGTCCGTAGCACCGCTTTCGGTTCCATACGACGGCGAAGGCGCCTCGACCACATGGTGATATCGATCGATATAGATTGCACGGGCACCCAGGCGTCGCACCAAATCCTGGTGATGTGTGCTCATCAAGACCGTCTTACCCGCCGCGACGTAGGCCAGCAAGAAGTTGACCACGATGTCGCATGAATCCTCGTCGAGCCCATTGGTAGGCTCGTCGAGCACCAGGATATCCGGGTTCATCGACATCACCGCAGCCAGCGCAACGCGCTTCTTTTGCCCGCCCGAGAGCTGATAGGGAGAGACGTCGACAAGGTCGGCAACCTGGAACAGCTCCATGGCATCGCGCACGCGGCGCTCGAGCTCGTCTGCCGGCAGCCCCATCTGCGCGGGACCAAAAGCAACTTCCTCGCCCACCGTAGCGCAGAACAGCTGGGCGTCGGCATTCTGGAACACAAAGCCCACGCGCTGATGAAAACGCTGAGCGGCCGCAGAATCCTTTAGAAACGCCGCATCGACCGCATGCCCGTCGAACAGGTACGCACCCGCGTCCGCAAGCTCAAGGCCGTTGATAAGACGCATAATCGTCGTCTTGCCGCAGCCGTTAGGACCAAGCAGAGCAACGAGCTCTCCACGGTTCACCTGCAATGAAACGCCATCGACCACCGTATGACCCGCATAGGAAAACACCACGTCGCGAAACTCGATGAGCGGCGTGACCTCGGCGCCGGCAGCACCGCTCGCACCCATCGCGTTATTCGTATCGTTTGCCAAAACGTCGCCCTTCCCTACTCACATCAACGGTTCGACCGTCCGCGCTACAGCACCGCGCACAACACGGCGAGCAACGCCACAACGGCCGCGTAAACCGCATCGTGCCAGCCAAAGCCGCTCCGTGCAAGCGCCGGATACACGCCGGCGAAGCCGCGACACAGCATGGCCTCGTCCATCGCGCGGCTGCATTCCATCGCCTTGATAAACGTCATGCCCATGATACCCGCCAGCGAATCGGTGCGCGAAAAACCCGCAGGCGCGGAACCGACGCTGCGCAGCATGACCGATTCGCACAGATCGTGCGCCGTGCGTCCCAGCACCTCAATATGCTTGAGCGCCATATCAAACGTAAAGATAACCTCGTCGGGCAGGTGCAGCATTTTGAGCGCCGCCGACATGCGGCTCCAGGTGAGCGTCCACGAAACACCCAGCACCAGCGACACATTAATAAACGTCTTGAGCGCGATCTTGAGCATGGCGCCCATGGCAGACGCGCTCAGCAACAGGGCAGGCAGCGCCAGAACCACCGCAAGCCCCGTGGCGCCAAGCGCCGGTACAAAAGTCGCGCGCAACCCGCGCGCGGGGCGCACCGCGACCAGCACCAGCGCGATAGCCGCCATCAGCATCAGGTACAGCGGGCTCTGCGTCAGACACACGCACAGGACGCAAACGAACATCCCCACCAGGCGCACCGGAGCCGAAACGCAAGAAAGGGCGCGGTCGACCATCGACCCGCCCTCGTGCGCGCCCCCACCCAGGCGAACCCGCTCAAGCAGGCTCGCCAGGTGCAGGACGTTCTTTTGCATCACACGATGCCGAGCCCCCACGGGCTCGTATCGCTCCTCGGCCGCAAGCCAGCTAGGCAGCTCGGCTATTGCCATGAGCACCGCTTTCCTTAACCGTCAGCGAGATCAGACGGAATGCGATGGTGAGCACCGCCACGCCAATCACGCCGGACAGGATATACATGGCAGCCTGACCGGCAAAGCCAAGACCCTGCTCCTCGGAATAGGCCTGCAGGTAATCACCCGTAGGCAGCGCATCGGCAAAGGTCGGGGTGTCGAGACCGACCGAAGCCTGCAGGCTGTCGTCGCCAACCTCCTGAACGGCGGTCGCGGCGCCCTCGGCGTCCCACTCACCCCAGGCGTCATCCGTGGCCAGCAGGCCCAGCGGCGTGGCCACGACAAGCACGGCAACCAAGATGAGCGTGGGGACCAGCGAGGTCTTCTTGGCAGCAGCGCCCTCGGCAGCAAGCTGTCCATCGGCGGCTTCGGGGCCGACGATAACGCTCGGCGCCGTCTTCTTGATAAAGCCGTAGATCGCGGCAGTCGCCACGCCCTCGACCACGCCGGCTACCAACATATGCGGGATCATCATGGCCGGAATGGCAATGGACAGCGGGAAGGGGCAGTACAGCGGAGCGCCCGAAGCATTCGTGAAAAGCATCGGCTGAATACCAAACTCGATTGCTGCGCACAGGGCCGCCAGGCACAGGCCGACCCAGCCGCTTACGATGGCCGAAACCGAGGTACCCCAGCTCTTGTCGTGCAAACGGCTGTTAAGCGCGCGGAACACGATGGCTGCGGCAAACGGCAACACGAAGGCCATGTTAAAGCAGTTAGCGCCAAAGGACAGGATGCCGCCGTCGCCAAACAGCAGCGCTTGCAGCGCCAGCGCGACCGAAACCGCGATAGCCGCGGCCTCGGGGCCCAGCAGCAGCGCGATGAGTGCGCCACCAACGGCGTGGCCTGTGGTGCCGCCAGGCAGCGGCACGTTGAACATCATGAGCAGGAAGGAGAACGCGGCGCAGATGCCCAGGAACGCCATGTGCTCGCGATCGAGTGTGGCGCGCACCTTTTTGATGCAGTGGATCCAAACGGGCACCATCGCCACCGCCATAACGGCATCGGTCTGCGGGGACAGATAATTATCTGGAATGTGCATGTACGCCTCCCGGTTATCGGCGCACGGAATTGCAACGCCGCTTGAATCACCTTTCCAGTGTTACGTAATGTCAGATTCGTAACACTCCGCGGGCTATCATAGCAAAACGGCGCACTGCCGACAAAGCAGCACGCCGTTATGTAATGCGCGTGTCATATATGCAGGCTCAACGGTGCCTTATACCGAAAACAGCAGTCACGTAAGACTCGGCGGCAGCCGACGCTGGCCCATATCCGGCGCAGGACCTAGCCGCGGACCTCGCCGTTTACGCCCTTGCACACCTTGGTGACGATCTTCTGGTGCGCCTTTTCGACCTCTTCGCTGGTGAGCGTGTGGTCGTCGGAGCGATACGTAAGCGCAAAGGCCATGGATTTCTTACCCTTGCCGATGCGGACCGGATCGCGGTAGACATCGAACAGGCGCACGCCCTCGAGCAGCTTGCCGCCGGCACTCGTAATACGACGCTCAAGATCCTCGCAGGTCACAGTGTTGTCGACCACGATAGCAAGGTCGTGCTCAACGGCCGGGTACTGCGAGAACTCACGGTAGTTATCCTGGTTGCGGGCGCCCTTGATCAGCTTGTCCAGGTCAAGCTCAAAGGCAACGACGACCTCGTCGATGCCCATAGCCTCGCGCGCCTCGGGGTGGATCTCGCCAACCCAGCCCAGCACGGTACCGCCCGAGAGCACCTCGGCAGCACGACCCGGTTGCAGGAAGGCATAGCTCTCGCCCTCGACGGGACGGAAGCGAACCTTCTCGATGCGCAGCTGGGCAAGCAGCTCCTCAACGATGCCCTTGCCAAAGAAGAAACGCAGCTTGCGGTACTTCATGTTCCAAGACTGCTCGCTCCACTGGCCCGAGAGCACACCCGCCACGGACTTGGTCTCCTTGGGCAGGCTGGCGTTCTCGCGGCCATGGAACAGGCTGCCGACCTCGTACAGGTGCACGTTGGGCGTGCCGTGGGCCTCGTTGTAGGCCACAGACTGCAGCAGACCCGGCAGCAGCGAGCGGCGCATCTCGGTCTGCTCGGCCACCAGCGGGTTCATGAGAACCACGGGGCAGCCGCGGCCCTCGGTGGACATACCAATCTTCTCCAGGTCGCCCGGGGCGGCAAAGCCAAAGGTCGTGGTCTCGTTGAGGCCGCAGGCGCGCAGGATCTCGCCGACCTTACGGGTGAGCTTCTGCTCGCGGGTCAGGCCGCCGATGTGGTTCTTGGCAGCCGGGATGGTCGCCGTAACGCGGCCCATGCCCCATAGGCGCAGAACCTCCTCGATCAGGTCGATCTCACGCGGCAGGTCGGGACGGAAGCTCGGCGGGGTAACCATAAAGTCCTCGCCGTCGCGCTCGACGGTGCAGCCCAGACGGGTGAGCGAGCGCTCGATAAAGTCGGGCTCGATGTCGGCGCCGCAGATGGCGTGCACGCGGGCCAAGCGCAGCTTGATGCTATCGATGGTCTTGGGCGCGGGGAAAACGTCGACGTAGCCGGGAGCGACCTCGCCGCCGGCGATCTCCTCGATGAGCGCGCACGTGACGTTGGCGACATCCACGCAGCCGGTCTCGTCGACCTGGCGCTCAAAGCGAATGGAGGCGTCGGAGATCAGCGAAAGGTCGCGGCTGGTGTGCGAGGTGCGGCCGGCGTTGAAGCAGGCGCTCTCGACCATCACGTCGACGGTGTCGTCCTCAATCTCGGAATCCATGCCACCCATGACACCGGCCAGCGCCACGGGACGCTCGCCGTCGGTGATGAGGCCCATGCCGGCGTCAAGCGTGCGCTCCTCGCCGTCGAGCGTCGTGAACTTCTCGTCCTGCTGGGCGGCGCGAACCACCACACGACGGTGGCCATCGCGCTCGGCAAAGGTGTCCAGGTCAAAGGCGTGCAGCGGCTGACCGGTGAGCATCATCACATAGTTGGTGATGTCGACGATGTTGTTGTGCGGGCGCACGCCCAAGGCGTTAAGGCGCTTGACCATCCAGTCGGGCGACGGGCCGACCTTGACGTTGCGCACGATGCGGGCAACGTAGCGGTCGCACAGGCCCTCGTCGGCAATCTCGACCGAAAGCTCGTCGTCGGTCGCGCGGCCGGTCTCGGCCTTGATGGCGGGCAGCTCAACGTGGAAATCGCGGTCGAAGATGGCGCCGGTCTCGCGGGCCATGCCGATCATGGACAGGCAATCGGGACGGTTGGGCGTGATCTCGCAGTCGAGCACGGTATCACTCGAGCCCACGTACTCGGCAAACGGCATGCCGCAGGGCGTATCCTCGGGCAGGATCATGATGCCGGAGTGGTCGCCGCCCAGGCCGAGCTCGCGCGCGGAGCAGTTCATGCCCATGGACACGACGCCGCGAAGCTTGCTCTTCTTGATCTTGACGTCGCCGGGCAGGACAGCGCCGATCATGGCCGTGACGATGTGGTCACCGGCCTCGAAGTTCTGCGCGCCGCAGACGATCTGCAGCGGAGCGGGGTTGCCGTCGGCGTCGAGGTTCTTGTCACCCACGTCGACCGAGCACACATACATGTGGTCGCTATCGGGGTGCGGGGTCTTGGTGAGCACCTTGGCGGTCACCACGTGGTCGAAGGACTCGCCCACGGTGTCGATCGCCTCGACCTCGGTGCCGGTACGGATATATTCGTCCGAAAGGGTCTTGGGATCCTCCGGAATATCGATCATGGTCTTGAGCCAGTCGTAAGAAACACGCATCTAGCTCTCCTTTCATACTGAAAGCCTGCGAAGAGATGCAGGTGGAAACTTCAACTTTGTGAACATTCCTTACAAAGCGAGGGTTGTCCAAGTGCGGCAGATCGGCCCGAAAGAGGAGCGCCGCGTACTTTGGTACGCAAGCGACGAATGAGCGCCGAGGTGCCGTGCTTGGGCAAGCCGCAGCCTAGAACTGATTCAAGAAGCGCATATCGCCCGTCATGAGCGTTCTGAGGTCCGGCAGGTCGTAGCGCAGGGCCGCGACACGCTCGGCGCCAATGCCAAAGGCGAAGCCGGTGTACTTCTCGGGGTCGATGCCGCAGTTGATCAGGACGTTGGGGTCGACCATACCGCAGCCCAGGATCTCGATCCAGCCGCTGTGCTTGCAGAAGTTACAGCCCTTGCCGCCGCACACGTGGCAGCTCACGTCCACCTCGCAGCTCGGCTCGGTGAAGGGGAAGAAGTGAGGGCGGTAACGCGTCTTGCGATCCTCGCCAAACATGCACTTAACAAAGTAGTCGAGCGTGCCCTTAAGGTCGCCAAAGGTGATGCCCTCGTCGACGACCAGGCCCTCGATCTGGTTGAACTGCGGCAGGTGGCAGGCGTCGGCCGTGTCGGGACGATAGACGGTGCCCGGGCAAATCATATAGATGGGCGGCTTCTGCGACTCCATAGTGTGGATCTGCACGCCCGAGGTCTGGGTGCGCAGCAGCACGTCGGACTCGCCGTGAGCATGTGCCTCGGGGTGCGCGACGCTGCCGGGGTTGTTGTCGACCACGTAGAAGGTATCGCGGGCCGAGCGGCTCGGGTGATCCATGGGGGCGTTGAGCGCGGTGAAGTTGTAGTAGGAGGTGTCGACCATGGGGCCGGACTCGACGGTGTAGCCGATGCCGCAGAAGATGTCCTCGGCCTCCTCGATGATCTGCTTGATCAGGTGCTGGTGACCGATCTGCGGACGGATGCCCGGCAGCGTGATGTCGACGGCGTCGTGCTCCAGTGCGTGCTTGAGGGCGGCGGCCTTCATCTCGGTAGTGCGCTCGTCGAACATGCCCTCGATCAGCTGGCGCATCTCGTTGGCGCGCTTGCCCATCACGGGACGATCCTCGGGGGCGAGCTTGCCCATCATGCGCATCAGGCCGGTGATGCGGCCCTTGCGGCCGAGCAGCTCAACGCGCGCAGCCTCGAGCTTGGCGGCGTCGTCGGCGCCTGCAACGAGCTCCTTGGCCTCTTCCTCGAGTTTGACCAGATCATCAATCAGACTCATGTCTTCCCTTTCGTCTCTCGCGCATTCGCTTGCCGGGGCGACCGATGCCGCTTGGCGCTGCGAAAACGCGGCCCGGTTCGGTAACAAAAAACCGCCCTCGGGCATGTGCATTGCCCAAGGACGGTTGAATTCCGCGGTACCACCTTGTTTGACCCGGCGGATGTCTGGCCCGCCGTGCCCACTCTGCGCCCCTTATCGCGAGGCTCACGGCTTCCCTACTGGGGCTTCGCTGCCGCTGGCCGCGCGCCCGTTGAGGTTGCTGCTCGGGAGTGAACGCTTGGCCCTTGCCACCGTAGGAAGGCTTGCAGCCCATGACCTTCCCTCTCTTGCCGGCGACGCGGCGGGCAAAACCCTCTCCGTCAACGCATTGGGCTATAGGATAACACATTCTGCGAGTATATCGCCGCGTTCCGTTTTGTTCGCACTGGGTACAAGACAGGTAGCTGTGCAAACTGGCCGCACGCCCACCCGTGGCGTCCGGTCTGCGAGATCAAGGATATAGGTATGGGAAAGAAGTACGATAAGAAGGCCAAGCCCGCAGCGGGCAAGACGCCCAAAGGCATGAAGGTCGACAAGGCCGTCAAAAAGTTCCGCAAACTCGAGGGCAAGCTGTGGACTCGCGAGTACCTGCTCAAGATTGCCGAGTTCGATGGAGCGACGATTGCTCCTGCCAACGGCGCTGCCGCCCGTGCCGACGCCATGGGCACGCTTGCCGGCGAACATCACAAGCTACTGACCAGCGAGAAGTCCGTTGAGCTCGTACGCTCGTTAGCGCGCGAGACGGTTGCAGGCGGCAAAATCGACGACCCGCAGCTGCTCGACGAGATCCGCGTGCTCGGCCGCGACCAGCGCGAGGCAAGCGTTATTCCTACCGAGGAGGCCGAAGCCTGGACCAGGCTCACCTGCGAGGCCGACGCCGTGTGGCACAAGGCCAAGACGGCCAACGACTGGGCGAGCTTTGAGCCCTATGTGGATAGAATCGTCGCCCAACTTAAGCATCAGGCCGAACTCATGGACCCCAAGCGCGACCCATACGACGTTTGGCTCGACCAGTACGAGCGCGGCCTTTCTGCCGAGAGCTTCGACGCGTTTTGCGAGGAGGTCAAGGCCGCGGTCGTGCCGCTCGTGCACGCCATCGGCGAGCGCGGCCAGCAGCCCGATGCCGACTTTTTGCACGCCCGCGTGCCCGAGGCCGCCCAGCGCGCCATGAGCTTCGACCTGATGAAGCTCGTCGGCCTGAACCTGGACGACACCACGCTTGCCTTTACCGAGCACCCGTTTAGCGAGGGCTTTGCCGTGGGTGACGCGCGCATCGCGACACACATCTACGAGGACGATTGCATCTCCAACGTCTACAGCATCATCCACGAGGCGGGGCACACCATGTACGAGCTGGGCGTCAATCCCGCCTATGCGCGTACCTGCCTGGAGGGCGGCACCTCCATGGGCATCCACGAGAGCCAGAGCCGCTTCTTTGAGAACACCGTGGGCCGCAGCCGTGCCTTTATGGGACCGCTGCTCGAGGTGCTGCGCCGCCACGCGCCCGAGGTCTACGGCAACGTAGACGAGGACACGCTCTACCGCGCCGTGAACATCGCGCAGCCGTCGTTGATCCGCACCGAGGCCGACGAGCTCACCTATCCGCTGCACGTTATGGTGCGCTACGAGATTGAGCGCATGCTGTTTGCCGGCGAGGCCACGGCCAAGGACATCCCCGCGCTTTGGAACCGCTTCATGAATGAGTACCTGGGCATTCCGGTTCCCGACGACACGCGTGGTTGCCTGCAGGATACGCACTGGAGCGGTGGCTCGTTTGGCTACTTCCCCACCTATGCGCTGGGCAGCGCCTACGACGCCATGTTTGTGCCGGCCATGTGCCGCGACGGTGTCGACCTTACCGGCGCCTGTGCGAGCGGCGACCTGACACCCGTCCGCGCATGGCTGGGCGAGCACATTTGGCAGTGGGGCCGCGCCAAAGACGCGCCGGAACTCATCAAGGGCGCATGCGGCATGGCGTTCGATGCCCGCTACTACTGCAGCTACCTGCAGGACAAGTTCACCACGCTGTACCAACTGTAAGGATTGACCAGCACGCCATCGCCACCGCCAACCATGTTGACGCCGATGTCTTGGCGACGTCAGCGAAAACGACCCTAAGCGAGCAAGGTGACGTGAAATGAAAGGGCGCTGACCTTCTGGTCGCACCCTTGAAATTGAACGTCAGATTGCCGCTTGGGGCCGTTTGCAGCGTCGAGCAGTTACGCGGTTTGGTAAAACCGCGTAACTAAAGAGCCTCGAGCGCGTTGGCGATGCGCTTCATGGCGGCATCGGCGGATGCTTGGTCGGGCGCCTCGGCCAGCACGCGGATAACCGACTCGGTTCCGCTCTTGCGTACGAGCACGCGGCCCTCGCCCGCCAGCGACGCCTCGGCCTCGGCGATGGCGTTCTGCACGCCCATGTTCTCGAGCGCGGCGTCCTTGTCCGCCACGTGCACGGCCACCTGCGCCTGCGGCAGCAGCTTGCACGGAGCCGTGAGCTGCGAGAGCGCCTCACGCTCGGCGCGAATCACTTCCATCACGCGCAGCGAGGTCATAATGCCGTCGCCCGTGCGCTCGATATCGCCAAAGATCGTATGGCCCGTCTGCTCGCCGCCCAGGCTGTAGCCGCCCTCGCGCATCTTGGCATACACGTGACGGTCGCCCACGCCGCTGGTCACGGCGCTCAGACCGGCAAGCTCCAACGACTTGATCAGGCCAAAGTTGCTGGCAATCGTCGGCACCACGGTACCGCCCGAAAGGCGACCGTGTTTGTTCAGATACACGCCGCACACGTACAGGATCTGGTCGCCGTCTACCACGCGACCGCGCTCATCCACGGCCAGGCAGCGGTCGGCATCGCCATCGTAGGCAAAACCCACGTCCAGGCCCTGCTCCACCACATGGCGCTGCAGGCGCTCCATATGCGTGGAGCCGCAATCGACGTTGATGTTAAAGCCATCGGGCGCGGCATTGATCACGCGCACGTCGGCGCCCAGCGCGTCGAACACCGGCTTGGCCACCGAGGAAGCCGAGCCGTTGGCGCAGTCGATACCGATCTTGACGCCCTGCAGCGAAAAGTTCGCACTTGCAATGAGCGAAGCAATGTAGCGGTTGCGGCCCTGCATGTAGTCCACCGTGGCACCGATGTGGTTGCCCGTGGCCAACGGAACTTCGCTCTTGCCATCGATGTAGTCCTCGATGAGCTCCAGTACGTCCTCGTCCATCTTAAAACCGTCGCTATTGACGAGCTTAATGCCGTTATCGCAAAACGGGTTGTGGCTCGCGCTGATCATGATGCCGCAATCGAAGCAGCCCTCCACGGTCTGATGTGCCACGCCCGGCGTCGGGATCACGTGCAGCATATAGGCGTCCGCACCGCTCGCGACCAGACCGCTCACCAGCGCCGCCTCGAACATATAACTCGAGCGACGTGTGTCCTTGCCCACGATAACGCGCGCCTTAGCACTGCGGTTGGCGCCGTAATACCAGCCCACAAAACGGCCAATCTTATAAGCGTGCTCTACCGTCAGCCCAACGTTGGCCTCACCGCGAAAGCCGTCGGTGCCAAAGTACTTCATGCGCTCTCCTTACAAAATAGGGGCGGACAGATTGCCTGTCCGCCCCAAAATGGTACTCGATTATCTGCACTACCAGAAAAACCCTACGCCGACGCGCTGTCGCGAGCCGCCTGGCATGTAGGAGTCTGACGCAGCGTAAGCGGCTTGTCCCCCGCCTCGGCCGACGTGGTCAGCGTATACGTGATCGTCGTCGTCTCGCCAGCATGCAGGTCAACGGTTCCTGAATAGCAGGGAACTCCGTGCCAAGTGGCAGCGAACAGTCCAAACTGAGTCCCCTCGACGGTTAGATCGGTAATGCTGCCGCCTGTCGGCGCAAACAGTGATACATACAAGCGCTCATCGTCACGCGAGGTCCCAGGCGCACTGGCCGCTACGTAGTCGGGCAGCTTACCTGCCTCCTCCTGCGTCATGATGTTCGTCAGGGTAACGGTGATGCGATACGAGCAAGCGCCGTCGCCGTTCTTCACGCCCTGACCAATCTGCGTATCGGCGTTCAGATACCAGTCGAGCTTGGAGAAGCTCAGGTTGTTAAAGTAAACGCCGGCAACGGGATCGGCACTCGGATCATCCGGATCGGGCAGCGAAGCGTCAATGCCCGTCTCTTTGATGGCATTCTGCTCATCATCGTTTCTCATCCAAGCGATCAGGCGGCCCTCTTCGGCACCGCGCTCAACGGCGCTGACAAGGTTCGCAACATCGACGTCGCCGATACCGCCAAGGATCTTGTCAAAGGCAGCGCTGGCGACGGATGCAAAGATGCCGTCCGACTCCTCGACCGGATAGTTCCAGTACACATCGTGCATGAGGACCTTTGCGGCGTTGGTGCCGTCGACAACCGTTCCGTCGGGCAGCGAGACATTACCGACCAGGCCCAGCAGATACTGCAGGAACACCGGGTCGATACCGATGACGCCATCAACATCCTGTCCATACTGGGACTTCCACAGCGCGGCGACACGCTGCGAGTTGCGGGGCCAATCAGGCGAATAGGTATTGCCCGAGTTGTACAGGTTGCTGTGGTTGCCGAACAGCGCCTCATCCTCTTCGTCGACGCTCTCGACTGCCTCATCCTCGCTGAGTCCAATGCGGGGAACAAACTCGCCAATCGACATCTGGCCGTCGGTGACCGAAATCAGGCCCTGCGAACCGCCAAAGCCGCCGCAGGCACGAATCTCGACGTTGTTCATGGCGTACACAAGGTAGTTGCGCGTCTGGCCGTTGGCGCCGAGCATCTGGGGAAGGACGGGGGCGACCTTCTCCGCCGCGTCGACCGCACCGTTGAGGGTGGCAAAGCCGTCCTTGGCCTTATCGACCAGCTCGGTCACCTGGGAAATATGAGTATCGCCAATGCCCTGGACCTTCTCGTTGGCGCTCTTGAACACCTTCGAGCTGCTGGAAAGCGAATCGGCGACCGCCTGCAGCGCAGACACGTTAATCATGCCGTCCTGGAACAGCTTGCCGGGCGTAGCCTGCGAAAGGTTATCGGCCATGGGAACCAGCGCGTTGCTCGAGACATCGGACAGGGCATCAATCATGGTGCGGGCTGCGTTGATGTCACTGCCATACACCGGGATAAACGAAGCCGCCGTCCACAGCGGGCTCGAGGTCTCCGCCTTCATGCTGTTGCAGAGCTCATCGATCTTCTTCGCGTCGTCAGGCAGCGTCGAAAAATCTCCCGACGTGACCTTGTCCTTAAGGCCACTGACGATCTCGACAGCCTCCTTCGCTTCACTCTTTACGGTCTTTGCCGAGTTAAGCAGCATAAAGCCGCTTGCGCCAAACGCAACGAGAAGCACCGCGACCACAGCGGCAATAATGGCGCCGGTGTGACGCTTTTTGCGCTCGCCCTTGCGATGGCGATGACGGACCAGACCGTCAGAGGTCGAACTCGACGAAGCGTCGCTACCGTAGTTCAAGCCAAAATCGTAATAATCTTCCTTGGAACCCGAGCCCGCAAACTCGGCACCGCTATCATCCAGGCGGGCGAACGTACCAGTCTCGGAGGCGCCGGTGTAAATCGTGCCAAGGTTACCCGTAAGCCCCGCGCCACCGGCAGAGGGAGTATTGTTGTCGGCCTTGCCGGCATTAACGTTGCCGGCGGCATTCGCGGCGTTGGCAGCACCTGCGTTGTTCGCAGGTACCGAAGGAGCCCCGCTCGGCTGCGACGTGGAGGTTGCACCGCCCGCAAAGACATTCCCTTTTGCACGGCCGGTCTTTTTTGCCTTTTGAGACTGCTCGTACAGAGCGGTAAACATCGCCGTCTCGCCCGGGGACACGCGCTTACCGGAACCGCCCTGTCCAGCGCCGCCCGGCGTGCCGGCCTTACCAGCCCCGTTCGGACGCGGCGGAACTGCAGGGCGGCCGCTATCGCTGCCCTTAAAGTGATTACCAGCCATAAAGAAATCCTCGCAATTGAGTCGCAATAGAAAAGTCCATAACGCTATTAGTTTATGGCATATTGAGCATCGACAGCTAAATTCCAGACACGGATATCAATTGGCGAAAATGTGGCACAACACCTTATCTGTCTTGGCGGCGGCGCCAGCTACACCGTAAGGAACATCATCACGATGATCATGGCGAAGCCGATAAGGTCGGTCGGCAAAAACACCGTGCCCAGCATAACAGCGCTGGTGATGGTCGCCGAGACCGGCTCCACGGTTCCGATAAGGCTTGCACGCACCGAACCGATGTCCTTAACGCCCTGCATATAGAGCATGTAGGCGAAAAACGAACCGATGACCACGAACACCGCGAGAGCCTCGATACCGACAGCGTCAAGTGCCGGCATATGCGCCCAGGGCTGAACCACGGCGCACGAAACGATGCCTGCCGTGAGCATGGCCGAACCCGTGACGATGGGGCTGCCGTATTCGGGCAGAATCTTAGCGGGAATCACTGCCATGCAGGTGGCGCTGACCGCACACATGAGGCCCGCGATCAAGCCGAGCGGCGAGATGTTCAGGCTGGTGGGATCACCTCCGGTAGCGATTAAAAAGGTGCCGCCCAGGGCCAAGCCGATGCCGACCGCCTCGCGCACGCGCGGCATGCGGCGGTCGACCACGCAGGTGTAGCCCATGATAATGACCAATTGCAGACACTGAAGCACCGTTGCGGTTCCGGCATTGGTCAGGCGCACGGCCGAAAGATAGCAAAACTGGTTAAACAGCAGGCCAAAGGCGGTAAAAAGCAGCAGCTGCCTTCGATCGGCAGGTGTGGTCCAGAGCTTAACCAGGCGCTCGCGGTCGCGCGTAACGACCACGGCCATAAAGAGTAGACCGGCGAGAATCTGACGCACGCTCATAAGCCACAGCGTATCGACATGGTAGGTATCGAACAAAAAACTCGCGCTGGTGCCCGAGAAGCCCCAAAACGAACCGCCCACCAGCGTAGCCAAGACGCCCGTGATCATCTTGCGCGTCGAAGCGCTGTTCAGGCGGTCGCGCCATGCGCGACGGGTGTTGCGGCTGAGCTCGTCGGTGCCCTCGGGCACATCAATGTTCGATATATCGGTCATCGGCACCGAAGCCCCTGCGCCTTCGACCTGCTCGACACACTCTTTGCTCATTCCACTCCCCCGAAACAGCCTGGAAACAATTCGGCTTACCTTACCACGGCGAAGTCACCAGCTGGAGGCTTGTCCGCTTATCGGTAGGACAATTCCGCAGGCGTCTTTCCATAGCTCGATACCGCAATGGCCTTGCATTATGCGACAGCCAAATCGCGGCAGCAGGCTCTTTTGAAATGGATGCGACAAAGCCCCCGAATTCCACAATGTAAGCGATTTTTAAAAATGTTCTTGCCACCGAGTTCAGGCTCCGTTATATTATCCCTTGCGCACTTGCGCACCCTTGATCGGGCGTTTAGCTCAGGGGGAGAGCGCTTCCCTGACACGGAAGAGGTCAGAAGTTCAAATCTTCTAACGCCCACCAAATGTTCGCAGCTCAGAGGCTATGTCCTCTGGGTTGTTTTGTTTTATGTCGCCAAATCCGCTGGCAGCTCCAACCGCCCAACTAGCCAAAATCCGACCATCTACTTGCCGATCTATCCATCGGCATAACCAATCAGTCCGCACCGCAACTTCTCAGCAAAACGCCGCGATGTCTGCGCCCTGCGGTATCCTTGAGTCACTTGCACCTGCAGCACCAAGGAGCCGCCATGCGCACCGAGCTCGATGTCCCCTTTTCGCACAAAGAAGAAGCCAAGGCGCTGGGCGCCAAATGGGACCGGACCAAGAAGATCTGGTATGTACCCAGCGGCGTCAACCCCGAGCCCTTTGCCGAGTGGCTGCCCGGTGTTGACCGATCCGACCCCTCAGCGCCGTATATATATCTAGTACTGGGCAAGCGCGAGTGCTGGAAGTGTCACAAAGAGACCTCGGTCGCGGCCTTCGGCATTCCCTATCGAGCCGATAACGACGAGAGCATCGCCATCGCGCACGCGCCCAACGAAGCCGGGCACATTGCCATCGACACGGCCAACGCCAACGCACTCGCCATCGTGCCCGCTCTTGGCTGCGTGCCGGGCGAGATCCGCGACTACCTTCATAAGCGCTGCGGCTACAAGCCCGTAGGCGCGCGAGCCTCCAAAGCCCCGTCGCTCGGCAACACGTGCACCAGTTGCGACGCGCTGCAAAGCAGCCGCTATCTGTTCGAGGAGCCCTCGTCCCCGTTTGCCCTCACTGCCATCAACAAGCTGCCGGCACTGGAGTTTATACGCGTCGAAGTTGCCGGCGTCTTTGGCGTCCCGGCCACGCGTACCGACTTTGACCAGGCGCTCTTTACCTGGGCACGCGACCATCACGCCGAGTTCCACAAGCAACTCGGTGAGGGGATTTATTTGTAGAGACGGAGAAGCCTTCACAGCCAGCTCCTCCACATCACCTATCCCTCGTCGCCGGCGTCATACACGATATCGAGGCCACAAACAGGGCATTTCTCCGGATACACCGGCATATGAACGCCTGTCTGTTTTCTCACTTCGTCGCTGAGCCTGTCGCGCGCATCGATGAACCGAATGTCGAGACACGGTATTTGCGAGCCGCAGCAAGGACAGGCGACAGCAAACGACCCGCAATCAACTTCTACGCCCGGAAACATATTGTTGTCGATAAGGGCGCACGGCAATTTTCCGTACTTCCCCATCGCAATATCGCCTCGCCAGCTCACACACGCTCCCCTCTCGCTATCCAAATCAGGAAGAGCATGCACCGGCGGGCGGGCGCGAGATTGCATCGCCACGCGATCCGATCAAACAACACGATCGTAAAAGACCGCCAAAGCCAAAAACGCTAATACGGCAGAAGCCCCGCCTTTTCACGCTTCTTTTCCGAGCGATCGAACTCAATGCGATGGGCCTCAAGAAACACCGTATTGGGTCGCCACTGACGCTCATTCGGCTGCCTTAGCGTCGTACCCGCAAAGGAAGCGTAGTCGGTCTTATCCAGCAGGTACGATCCGCACAGCCGATATTCGCCGCAAACAGGCTCAAACGAAATCAGATGAGCATCGAATAAAGCATGTAAGTCGCGCCGAAGCAGAATGCCGTTGCTGGCAACCTGCGATTTGGGTCCCGAGTAATTCTCGATATGTGCAGCCTCCAGAGCTTCGCTGACGCCACAGTCCGACACCGCGCAACGGCCATCATAGGCGGCAACGAGCTGCTTGCGGAACCATTGCTGCCCCAATCGCTCGCGCCTTAACGCATAGCGGACCTTTTCGTCGTCGGTCGTACCCTGTCCGGCAAACTCAATATCGACGGGCATGTGCTTCAGATAGCTCATGTCGGGCGCAAAACGAGGGTCCGGTCCGCCTTTATGAACAGGACCGTGCAGAATAAACCATCCGTTTTCGGGCTCGAACCGTTCAACAAACGCAAGGCCGAGCACCTTGTAGCCCACCTCGGTTGCAAATATGACTCCGACTGGAACGCCACATTCCATGCAGTTGAGCATTTTACGGTTGTAATTCTGGTCTCGAAAACCAACGGTACCCGGCGCTTGAACCGAGTACTTAATGACCCACGTACCATCGTCCAAATAGAGCGGAGGCACATCGGTGTAGAAGCTCTTTTTAGAGTTATGGACCGAAAGCGCAAAGATCTTATTGGGATCTTGCTTCACCCGATCCTGGCCCGGCCAGAAGATCCCTGAATCCCGCGTTACGGGAAAGAAGTCCGAGCCAATTCTCAAACGATACTGATACTGAGGGCTATCTTCCTTGGTGTGGTGCGGAAGGCTGGTCCAAACGCCGCCGCGCTGTTCCTCACCCAGAAACCACTCCCATGCCTCAACGTATTCGGAAGGCACGAGACTGCAGGCGCGGTCATAGCTTGGTCCATCCATCAACGGAACAGCAAGGTCAATGTCGTTCATCGCCAGCACCTACAACCATACGAACGCGAGTCATGCCCCTCAATAATATGGCCGAGAGTCAATTATTACGAGATCTCATTCCGCGATCGGCACATCGTTGATGCTCTCGGTTTGCCGCTGGCGCGCTTGTACCCCGCTACCCCACTTCCCTGTATACTGATGTAGCACGTGTTTCATCCGGGCTTGTTGGGCCGGGTCGTTCATGGGAGGTTCTTGTGGCTGCTTCGAATCCGCCTAAGGGAAGCGTTTCTTCTTCGTCCATCAAGCCGGTGACGCGCAAGGCCGTGCGTTGCCAGCGCGAGGTCGCTTGGCTTGTCACACAGGCGGCTGGCAGGCTTGTGGCGACCACTCAGGACGTCAATGCACCTACGCCGAGCTTTGTGTTAGCGGCGGCGCTGGATTTTGTGCGCCAATTGGAGCTTGCCGCGCAGGATGCCAACGGCCACCTCGACTACCAGAACGTTATGGCGCCCGACCTGCAAACGTTCTGTCACATGGCCAAGTTGCCTGCCGCGCCCAATGCGCTTTCGGACGCAGGCTACATGTTTACGCTCTCGGGCGCGGACCTTATCCGCAACATCTATGCATACTGCAGCGAGCTCGCCGAGCGCCACGTCTTTGACGCGGCAGAAGTCAAACCGGGAAATGTCATCAAGCTGGTTCTTAGGCTGTTCTTGATAGACGGGTTTGGGGCCATGCCGGCGTAAGCCGAGTCTTTAGCATCACCGTCGACTGGGCAACAACCGCTTTACCTTAATGGACGCCAATCGAGGGTCGATTATTGGGTCGCCTCGTCCACTAACGCATCTATCCCACGCGCTCCGACAGTCGATACTTGCGGTTGCGGCTCGTCGCCGGCGCCGTGGGCTCAAGCTCGCCTTGAGCAATGAGCGCGTTGACGCGCGACCTAACCTGGGAAATTGTGAGCCCTGTGTGCTCTGCCAGCTCGCGCGTCCCCAGCTCGCCGTAGTGTTTGAGCGCCGTCACAATTAAGCCCCCGCCATGATCGACCGGCTCGATCTTTGAACGGTAAAGTACGACCTTGAACCGATCGAATCCCAGGCAGAACAGGGGCTCGGCCAGACCATGCGCGCGCATGGCATCGATCATCATCGGGATGCCCGAGCCATTGCCCTCAGCCGGCGAACCTGCGCCATCCGGCAGCGGAACAATCGACATGAGCTTCACAAGCGTCGCGTTACGGCATCGGGAGCTGCCGTCAAACAAGTTCTCGCGAGTCTTTCCCCCGTAAAGGCCGCCAGGATTCGTCACCTCGACACGATCGTCAAAGACGTCGACGGCAATCGATTGTCCACAGAACCGATCCCCGTATTCTCGATGGATTACGGCGTTGGCGATTGCCTCGCGCAGAACCTCCTCAGGAATCTCAAGCGAGTCGACACGCGAGACGCCTTGGACGGTCGAGGTTCGCCGCAAATTCTTGGCGACGGCCGCGACGGCATCCGAGATCATCTCGCCCAACGTTCCCTCACAGATTGTGCGGTCCATGAATCTCAGCGACCCCGCCATGCCCTTCTGAGTTCCCGCATGGACAGCCACGTCAATGAAGAGCTTGGGATAGAACTGCTGAGGGTAGGTGCCCACAACTAGGAGTCCAGCCTTGGTGACATTGCCCTGGGAATCAAGGATATTTAGGCGCTCCAACTTCGTTTGCTTATCCGACGCGCCGCGCATTGCCCGGGGCGTCAACGAAAAAGCCCGATCTATTGTGCGGTCGACCAACGTCTCGTCGAGATCGTCCGCACCTGCACCCGGCACCGCGTCGCGATCGCTCGGAGTCGCTCGACCGTATGACGCCAATGCGAGCACCTCGGTCGACGAAAGCGGGACATCTTTGTCATCGATGCGTTTGTAGCTGCCACCTTGAGCGCCCCGCTCTATGACATAACAAGGCTTGCTCGACGGGTCGAGCTCCTCAATCGTGATGACCAGAACCACGGTGCCCTGGAGCTCCACGCGCTCAATGGTGTATTTGGGCGGATTGGCCAGTTTTCCGCGACCGCCGGCATCGCCCATGCCCGCTACGAATTGGTTGAGCACCTTCTCGGTCTCAAAGTTCTCAACCGGGACAAAGCCCGCGCGCTCGCTCACGCCGAGCACGATAATTCCGCCAGCAGTATTCGCGAATGCACTAACCGTTTCCCATACGTCGCGGGAAAGCGTCGTGGCGCTCTCCTTGACCTCGACGTTAAGATCGTCCGAGCCCATGCGCCTTAAAGACTCGAGCAGACCGGTCAGCTCGTTTTCGTTCATCTGCACGTCCTTTCGCTCGGCCCGGCGGAGAATGCCGCGAATAGATTTCCTTCGTCTCTCAGTTATCTCTCGTAATTATCTCTCATCTTTCTGCTATCTCTCATATTAGAGATAAGTGAGAGATGAAAGATAAGATATCTGCCATTTGTTTCATTTAAACATGTTTTTGCTGGTAGAACAATCAGTATTGAGACAATACCATGATTGCTTGTCTCTTTGCTGATCAGTTATCTCTCATATTTATCTCTCGTCTTTTAGCTATCTCTCATATTAGTGACGAATGAGAGATGAGAGATACGTGGGTGATGGGCGAGCGTGGATTATTGGACGGTCGGAAAATCCCTCAAACAAAAAACGGGGCCGGTCTTACGCCGAACCCCGTTTTCAAACGGTCAGTTAGTTATCCAACGCGCGAGCATAGCAGTCAACATTACGCCGCTGCAAACACTCCCAAGCCCGTTCCGATGATGCAGATCGCGAAGATGCCAATAATAATCCAAATGGTCTTGACACCCTTTTTATAGAGGGCAACGCAAGCGAACGTTGCCAGCAAGGGCAGCAGGCCGGGGAAGATCGAATCGAACAGATCCTGCAGGACAATTTCCGAACCACCCACATCAAAGGTCAAAGCCGTGGACAGCGAGACCTGTGCCGCAATCATTGCGCCGATAACGGTCATTCCGAGAACGCCGGCAGCATGCGTCATGCGAGACATAAGGTTGTTCTCTTCGGACTGCTGCAGGAACTTGGTTCCCAGGTCGTATCCCAGATGGGCGGCGACGATACGCGTTGCAAAGTTAATCACCGAGTAGATGAGCGCGTACACGATGGGGCCGAGCGGGTTGCCCGTCGACGCGATGCCAATACCGATGCCGGCGGCGACCACGCGGAACGTGCCCCAGTAGAACGAATCGCCGATGCCGGAAAGCGGTCCCATGAGGCCGACCTTCATGGCGTTAATCGAGGACGTGTCGAAGTTCTTATCGGCAGCCGCCTGCTCTTCCATCGAAACCGTTAGGCCGGCTACAAACGGAAGCACATGAGGCGTGATGTTAAAGAACTCGGTATGGCGATCGAGCGCCGCATAGTAATCGTCGTCGTTGGGATAGATCTTTCGCAGGGGCTTCTGAATGGTGTACATGAAGCCCATTGCCATCATCTTGTCGTACGACTGCGAGCACTGGCTCGTAAACTGGCGAAGGAACATGCTCCGATACATATCGGGAGTCATAATCGCGTCCTTCTTGGCCTCTTTGAGATCGGTGTTCTGGGTAGCCATTAGAAGTCCTCCTCTTCATCCTCGGCAACCGCCTGCGGACCGGCCGAGCCCTCGCGGAAGGCCAGGAGCAGCGCGACGCAGATAGCGGCAGCGGCAACACCGACAACGTCCATCTTGAGGTAGATGACCATAATGAATCCCAGGAACAGCCAGGGAAGAAGCTTGTTGTCGCCCATGGTCCTAATAAGAAGTGCGAAGCCGATGCAGACCATGACGCCGGATGCAACGTTGAGGCCGTCCATCACAAACTGCGGAATCGCGTTGAGCGCATTGTTGATGAGGTCGGCACCAAAGAACAGCGAGCAAAACACCAGCAGTGCAGACGGAATGCCAATCGACAGCGGCACGGCGGTCAGATGGTACAGGTTCGCCTTGGCAAGATCGCGATTTGCCAGAGCGGTCTCAATCTTCTTGCAGGCAAAGGCACCCGGAACGGCGTAGCAGAAGTTGCGCCACACCTGAAGGAAGACGGAGACGGGAAGGGCGAGCGCGACGGCAGTTGCCGTGCCCGTACCCGTAATGACGGCAAACGCGCAGCCAAGCACGCCGGAGGCATAGACCTCGGGAGGAACCGCCGCGCCGACCATGATGGCGCCCATGAACATGGACTCCAAAGCAGCGCCGACGATAACGCCCTGCTGGACATCGCCAAGGATCAAGCCGACAAACAGGCTTGTAAACAGCGGACGACCAAGCATCGTAATGCCAAATAATTGCTCGTCCATGGACGCAATAAATGCGACCAGTGCAACTAGGAGGTACTGGGCAGCTATTCTGATTAACCCCAGAAATAAGCCTGCAGGCGAGACGTTCAGAACAGCTCGCCTGCAGGCAACAGCAGCAATTTGAAAGGATTAGTAGTTCATCTGGTGGTAGTAGCGACGCGTGGTGAGCGGGTGGTTGCGGACGTGCTCGAGATGGCAGCTCAGGCGCTCGGTGATGGTGTAGGTGACCATCGGGGAGACGA
>NZ_CYYP01000004.1:89745-169727 GCF_001405375.1 Collinsella aerofaciens | reverse complement strand
GGTAATGTCGAGAAAGTTGGTGTAGCGCCCGATCCGAAGTGAGTCGGCCCGGCGTCCTGGAATCTGGAATACGGTTGATATCCTATGCCGCCTCGACCCTGTCCGCAAGCTCGAGGCCGGACTCGAGCATCTTCCTGGCCTCCGCCTCAAGCCGCGCCCACTCGACGGGACCGTCGATTCCCCGAGTGCGACCGTCATCGTAGAGCTCGTTCATCCTCACCTCCGAGAAGTACCTGGACTCCTGCCATATCTCGTCCTGCTCGCACATGACCGCGCCCGCGAGCCGCACCAGCGAGCCCGTGGAGGGGAACACCTGCACGACGCGCGACCTGCGCTTTATCTCCCGGTTGGTCCTCTCCTGCACGTTGTTGGTGCGCAGGCGCTTCCAGTGGGTCGGCGGGAAGTCGAGGTAGGCCAGCGCGTCGGGCTCGGCCTCCTCCAGCACCGCCGCCGCCCTGGGGCAGCACCCCTCCAGCATGTCGCACGCCGCGTGGTACATGGCCGTCACGGTGGCGGCGTCGCGCCCGCGGAACACCTGCGACACGATCCTGCCCACGCGGCGCCTGAGCTGCCAGGAGCCGGCCTCGCGCATGCAGTCGCGCATGAGGTGGACCGCGCAGCGCTGCCACGCGGCGCCCTGGAAGACCTCGCCGAGCGCCCGGACGAGCCCCGGGTGAGCGTCCGAGACGACGAGCCGCACGCCCGCCGCCCCGCGCGAGCGGATAGCCCGCAGGAAGGCGAGCCACGAGTCGTAGGACTCGGTGTCGACCACGTCGACGCCCAGGACGCGCCTCCAGCCGCCCGCATCGCAGCCGATGGCGGTGACCACGGCGGTGGAGGCGACGCGCCCCTCGCGGCGGCACTTGACGTAGGTCGCGTCGAGCCAGACGTAGGGCACCGGCGAGCCGCCGAGCGGCCTTGCGCACAGGTCCTCGATGTCTGCGTCCAGGCTCGAGGCGATGGCGCTCACCTGGTCCTTCGAGAGCCTGGAGACGCCCATCTTCTCGGCCACCCTCTGCACCTTGCGGGTGCTCGTGCCCGTGGCGTACATCTCGGCCACGGCGGCCACGAGCGCGCGGTCGACGCGCTGGTAGCGCTCGAGCACGTCCTCAGGGAAGAAGCTGCCGGAGCGCAGCTTGGGGATGCGCAGCGTCAGCGTGCCGACGCAGGTGGCGAGCGACCTCTCGCGGTAGCCGTTTCGGCTGTTCGCCCCGCCGCCGCACAGCTGGTCGGCCTCGGCGTCCATCACGGCGTTCACGACCTGCTCGGCTAGTCTGCGGAGCAGCTCCTGCATGTCGATGGCGCCGTCGTCGAAACGGGGCATGGCGAGCATGTCCGGCGTCGGGTCTGATAAGATTCCCATAGCGGTCTTCGTCCTTTCCTAGAACCTGTTGTTGTGGTGATTTCAGATTCTAGGACGAAGGCCGTTCTTCGTTAAACGGGCGCTAGGGTGTCACCCTTACACCAACATTTTCGACGCGATCCATGTTGTAGATCTTGGCAAAGATTCGGTTGAGCTCCTCCTCGTTAGCGCGAAGCTGCTCAAAGCGAGCATTTACCTCGGCCTTGCGAGCCTCATATTTATCTTGAAGTAAAGTGGCCATGGTAGGCCATCCTTTCGTTGCTTTTGGAAACCACTGCGAAGAAACGGATTGCAGTATCCAAAAAAACCGCTAAAACGCTCTCCCCGCTGTACAGGAAGCTTGAGGAACTAAGTCGATGCAAATTTCGCACCTATTCTAACTACTAGCTTTTATCTCTATATCTCTTGTCTCTTAGCGAGAGCAGATTCACCCATGCATCAAGCGTATCCTCTTTCAGTAGCATTCTTGCCGTGACGTTTCCTTTACCGTTTGCGTCCTGTAAAGCCCACCACACTGATCCATCGGGCTTAACAACTCGCAAATATTGACCATGAGCGAGAGCATTCCTCAGATGTCTAAAAACGGCGTCAAGTCTTCTAAATGAACTTTTATTCTGTTTTCTCCTGCCTGTTTTGGTCTTCGCACCCGGCTTGAATTCTGAAAGCCCAGCAATCCTTTTGTTAAGACAAGCAGCTGTTGATAAGCAAATGAGGGCAAACTCGTAATCTCGTTTAATAAAATCAGATGAATCGCTACCTGCTTCGTGGGCCGCTTTTGCAAGGTCATTAGGGGTATATGCCCATCTTGTTTTAACGGCACTGTCGAAACACATCTGTTCAAGAAACGCATTTGCCTGAACAGTAGTATAAATATTCAAATCAGTAATAAACCCATTGGTCTGCCTCGTAGCATCAATAGCTTCTGATTCGGATACAAATCTTTGCAAATATATGCGTAGTTTTTTCTTAGAGACATCGTCCTTATACGATTCATGAACCTGTTTTATCCACGACGCATCATTCTTAAGAGGTGGATGTGCGCATTTATTATTGTTAGCCTTTTTCTTCTGCGACATGTGGACTCCTAAACGAGAGGATGACGTTTGAAATCCCAGGAGGTTTCAAACGAGTCCCAGTCGGTTTTTGATAATCCTCTGCTTTCCTTAAATAACCCGTCTACGAGATTGAAGCAACTCAGTAGGACGGGAAATTTATCCACATCACCAGCGTTAACGTTCAGAGTTGGAGCAATTAACGAAAAATACTCTTTAGAAACGCTGGAGTTAAGCAGCGACAACATATAACCGATTTTATCCTCAGGAACAAAAAGGCACATGCCGGCATGCTCTGAAAGACAATTGGACGCATACCTAAACGAAGGGATGGACGAAGTAATCGCCGACCATGAAATGGCGGGCTTGAATTTCAGTTCATCCGAATAATCTTGCGCATGGTTTCCTTCACGCGAGGCCGACTCAAACACACTGTGACCGTTATTTGACCAATCAATTACAGAGTCAAGATTACCGAACCATTTACGATAAGAGCCTCCCTTTGTGCAGGGGTGCCATTTTCTGCCACTAAATAAATCGGATACAGATGATGACGAAAAACCGATAGTCCCAACGGCGCACTCCCACCAAAGCCTAATGAACTTATCATTTTTACCAGTGATAATTCCTTTAGACGTTCTTCCGAACGAAGATAGTTTAACGCCATCAGCCATCGCAGAGAGTAGTCCGTCGCTGGCCCAGTAGGCTATGGAGGTGCCAGGAACCTGTTTGAAGGTGTCGGCGTTGCGGCGGTAGAACCATCCGCAGTCGGGGTTTTGGATGGCCTCGACCAGTTTGAGCCCCTTGGCCTCAGAGCCGTTGATATCAACAAGGCGCACATAGGTGCCCTCGGCGTCCGAATGCTGGTTGTAGATCACGTCGGCTGTAACGTTGACGACCTCGCCGCCGATAGCATCAAACGCGCGAGGTCCCAGATGGGCCATGGAAACGATTGTCTTGTTGTCGATAACCTTGGCGCGCATCTTCTCAAAGCTGCCCAGGAACATCCAACTCTGCATGGTAACCATTGCGGCGTAGCCCTTATCCTCGACAAGGTTAAAACCGCGCTCGATAAAGCACGTGCAGAGGTCGCTCTTCACGTCGGGGTAGTTCTTCTTGATCCACTTGCTCATGAATGGATTAAAGCTGCTGCTGCCCATATACGGAGGATTCGCAACGGTACAGGTAAAACGACGGGACAGCTTCTCGCAGATGGCGGCAGCGCTTTCGAGCTTAGTTTTGGTCGCAGAAGCAAAAAGGTCCTCGGAACAACTCGCGGCGGCAGCCTTGAGCTCGTCGATCTCGTCCTCTGAGGGATTGAGCAGCGAACCGATCTCGCCCAAATGACTCAGCTCCTCGGCGAGCTTCTTGTTACCCGGCAGCTCGTCCTCCCCTAGCGGGATACTCGAGAGCACGGTAACGTCGGCGCGAACGCCACGCCTAAAGAAGCGACGGTCGTGCTCGCGGGCGCACATAGCAAGCGTCAGCTCCGCAATCTGTGCCGCGCGGGAATCGATTTCCATACCTACAAGGTTTTTAGTAAGAATGAGCTCGGGAATCTCGCGCTCACGATAGCCGCGCTCCTCGTACATATGGAAGAGCAGCTCAAACGCATAGACCAAGATATGGCCCGAGCCGCATGCGGGGTCGCAGAGGGTTATCTCCTCGGGACTCGAAATGCGAATGAAGTCCTCGTGCTCAGCATCGGGCTCGATGTAATACTCCATGCGCTCGCGTAGCGAACTCCCCGGATTGTTGAGCATCCACAGACGGCCGAGCGAGTTCTCGACCATATAGCGCACGATCCACTCGGGGGTGAAGAGCTGCGTGGCGGGCGCGATGTCCGCCGCCGCTGCCTTGCGCTTGGACTTGAAGAACTCGTCTTTAACGTCGGCATTGTAGTACTGATACATCCAGCCCAGAACGGTCACGCCCTCGCGCCAGTCCTCGTCAGTGAGGACGGCATTGAGTTTGCCCGCCACACTGTCAGCCATCATGAGGCCCTGGGGCAACAGCAGCTCCATGGCTCCGCCCACGCGTTCAAAGACGCCCGGCAGGCAATCGGCAAGCTCCTCGCACTGAGCAACAAACAGGTAGCGCCACAACGGTTCATCCAAGCCCGCCATCTTGAGCTCGGCTATGCGATCGGTATCGGCCGTCGTTATTTCCACGTCCAGTGCGTTCTCCACGGCCTCGCTGCCATGGCTGCCGTCCGCACGACTTAGCATGCGCATACGGCTGGGAAGCCATCCGCATGCATCCATGAAGCGAATGGCCACGATGCGGTTGAACCAGGTGTAGGCCGCACGGTCGCGCAGCGCCTCGTGACCCACCTCTGCCTGCATGCGCAGCAGTTCGTCGCGTTGCTCAATCTCAGCCGGACTTAGGGGCAGGCCGTTGACGGTCTCGGACCCAACGGGCGCGAGTGCAGGTTCGGTGATGCCGTAGCGCACCATCTGCGCCTCCACGCCTTTGATGAGCTCCGTACGGGCCCAGGTGCAGAAGCTCTTAAGAGCAGAATCGTTCATGGTTGATGAGCCTTTCTAAACGCCATAAGCCACCGGTGCGCGCTTTGGCACCGGTGGCTCCGCGGGTTAGTTGATACGGATCTCGTCGTTTGCAGAGAGCGCCTGCATAAGGCGGGAGCGCAGTTCGTCCACGTAGCGCTCCACGTCCTCTGCGGACAAGAGACGACTCGGCTTGGCCAGATCGGCGCGGCGCACAGTCTTGATCTTGCGCTGGGGCTTGGGCGCGGGCACGGGAGCAGACGGTGCGGCGCCCTTGTTGGAGACCTTCTTGACCACCTCGCCCGTACTCATGACCTCGGTGGTGCGGCGCTCGTTGTCCATACGCACGCGGGCCTCATCCACAGCGTCGTACATCTCGTTGGCCGCCGCACTGAGCCAGTCGCCCCAGTTAGTTGCAACAACGCTCAGTTCGTTGAGACTTTGAGCGCTGTGGGCACGGTTTTTGAACGACTCGTATTTAGTGCCGGCGTCTGCTATGGCATCCTTGGCCTGATTGACAAAGCCCTTTTGACTCTCGGCCTGCGCCCGCAGGTCTTGCAGATCGCTCTCGATGCGACACAAAAACTCATTGCGGCGGATGCCCAACAGCTTTTTCATGTCATCCTCGACGGGATCCATAAGCGGCTGCAGGTTTTTAATACGGCCGTAGGGCTTGGGATTTTTGAGGATCTCACGAACCGTTGCCACGTTCTCCACCGCACCGGGAATGTCATCGGAGGCATACTCGATACCCTCGGTGCGGTTCAAGAAATCCCTGGCGTGGTCAAACGCTGTTCGTTGATTGGACTCGAAGAACTCAACCACCTTGTCAAAGTCTTCCTTGGCATCGAGCAAACGCTCCTCATGCTTGGTGAACGTGGTCAAGAACGCCTCGGCCTCGTTCTGGTCCTTAAGGACGTCGGCCACCTCCGAGCGCATCTTCTCGCACTCGTCCTCACCGGGATACGGGTAGGCCGGCTTGATGCCCGTGTAGTAGTCGCGTGCCATGGCGAGGCACGCCTCGCGCAAGCCCTCAAGACGCTCTTTGAGCTCGGCCACGAGCTTATCCTCGTTGGAGGGTACGGTCTTGAGATCAAACAGGTCACACATGAGTTCGCCCGTGGCACGTAGCAACCGGTCGCTCATGCGCATGCGCAAGCGCACCTGGGCCTTATCGGCATCCTTGCGCAGGAGCGCCACCATGCGGCTGTCGTTAGTTTGAACCGTCTGACCGCCAAACAGCACCTGCGCGCGCTGCTCCACCACAAGCTGCGCCACCACATTTGCGATGTCGACCTCGCGCCAGCCAAAAGGCTTTTGCTGGTACTGGCGCTGGATATCGCCCATAGCGGTATCCAGGTGGCGCTGGTGCTGCACTTTGAGGTAGTCCTCGACCTCTTTGAGCGCACGCGTGTTACCTGCATCCATGCCAGCGAGCCCCACTTGAACGTTGCCCACCAGAGTAGAGCGAATATCGGAATCGCTCGTGACCGGCGCGCCGATATAGTCGGCCTTTTCAAAGACCACATCGCACAGCTGCGCCAGCACCTGCTCAAAGACCTGAGCGGGTTTGGCAGCACGGATCTCAATCATGCGACCGTTGACGGCGCATCGTGCATGGAGCACCGCCTCAGCCAAAAGGGCGTCAGCCTCTTTCTCGTTAAAGTCCTTCTCGCGCATTTTGGCCTCGACAATCTGGCGGGTACTCGGCGGTAGCTCCTGCAGATTGCGCGTCTGGGCGTACATGCGAATCTTAGCGGCGTTGACGAGTGGGGCCCAATAATCCACCTCGTCGCTCAAGGCCACGATGGCCTTATCCACGGATTTCAATGCCAGCTCGGCATCGTCCGAACGGCCCAGATCGCTGGCCATGGTCACCACGGAAAGCTCCATGCCGCCCATGCTGGTACCGTGGATTGAGCCGTCCACATAGCGGTCAAACGGAAAGTCGTTGGCCCCGCGGTTGAGTTTGCGCGCAGTGTAGATGCTTTCGAACAGGCACTTCTTGATGTACTCAATCACCTTCGCGTTGTCGATCGGAGTGCGTGCGATCTCCTGCGCTATCTCCTGCTCCTCGTCGGTGAGGAAGCTATAGGTATCGCCCTGGCGTGCCACGTAGCTCTCGCGCTCCAAGCGGGCCAGAGATTCCTTGACGCGGTCCTTAAGGGCGCGCTTGTCCACGTCCAGGCTATCAATCATAAGGATGGAGATGTTCTCGACCGTGGCCTTGACGTAGCCGATGTAGCGGATCGAGTACAGGAGCTTAAGCACCCGGACATCGTAGCTCTCAAGACCCTCTGCGTTTTCAGCCGCGCGCTCCGCACAGACGACGACCTGAATGATGCCGTGCTCCAAATCCTTGGAGATTGTGTCGAAGAAGCGCCAGAACGGCACGAGTGCACCAGTCTGGTCATGCTGAATGGCCTGAGCGCTCTCCTGAAACGCGCTCAGCATGGAGCGCTCGCCCGTGGACATGTGCTTGGCCTTAACACCGTGCTTGCGTACCTCGGTCATCACGTCGGGCAGAAGCTTAAACTGGTAGCCCACAAACGGGTAGCTGGCCACAAAATCCTTGGAGTTGGCGAAGCCGGCAAGGTCGGAGCGTGAGCCGCCCTCAAAGGTAAAGTTGTTTTTGAGGACGGCGGCGTCTTGCTCGTAGACCTGTGCAAGCATATCGGCCGCCGGCGCGGTCTTCTCGAGCACACGGCGCTGGATGACCTCGTCCACGCTGGAGCTGGAGAGCGAAAGGCGGGTATTGAAGCGGCCTTGGATCTTTGAAAAGTCGTTGCCCACGGGCAGGCTCAGGTTGTCGATGGCCTCCTGGCTCGTAACCATCACCCACACGCGGCCACCGCAGGCGGCACCCAGCTCCTCGACGATGGTCTGAAGACTCAACATAAGGCTTGGATCCCGGTCGTTTGTAATAAACTGACCCACCTCGTCAACCATAAAGAGTAAACGGTAGTTACCGCCGTGGGCCGCTGCCTGAGCGTCTACGTAGTCCTTGACCTTTTTGGCAAAGACATCGGGGGCCAAAACCTCGTCCTCAGAACCCTCAAGCCAGTTCCATGCGGCCTTTTCGCTCATGCCGAGCACGCTCTGCAGCACCTCGACGACGTCGTCCTCAAAGTAGCTGTAGGTGTCGCGGGTCTGGAGCCAGGACTCGCCGTTGACGCGCTCAAAGGCCTCGCGGAACTCCTGGGTCTTGCCCAGGGAATCGATGTGGTCCTCGAGTTTTGCAAGCTTTAGGTCCTCGCCGTAGAAGCCGCGCGCCTCGTAGAACATGCGCTCAAAGCCACGAAGCAGCGCCGTGGGAGCCGTATCGCCCTGCTTCCACTGGCCCGCCTTGCTATCGATGTTAAAGAGGATGGCCTGCGTGGGCACCGAGCAGGCGCGCTCCATGGCAGCCTCGACCATGGGGTCGACGATCTTGCCGTCAAAGTAGCGGATGGCGCTCTTGCCGCCGATCTGGCGATTCTCGAGCAGGTAGCTCAGCATCTTGAGGAAGTGCGATTTACCGGAACCGAAGAAACCACTGATCCACACGCCGATCTTGTCGGTGCGCACATCGATGGCATCGCCGTAGGCCTTGAAGAACGTGGCAAAATGCCTCTGCAACTCGCGCGTCACCACGTACTCGTCAAGCTCCTGGCGGATGGACCCATCTTTTGAATCCTGGACCTTGACCACGCCGTTGATGGAGCGGTTGATGTCTTTTGCAAAGAGGTCGCGAATGATCGTGTTGTCCATGGGTACTCCTTTGGGTTTGGGAACGTTATGGCAAAGGGTTGTTACCGGCGGCAGGGACTTGTCTGCGGGGTGCCGCGCTTACGAGATATCGATGGCGCGATAGTAGTTGTCGGCCGGCAGACGGTTAAAGAGCTGGAAAGAAGAGCCGTTGAAACTGCCCGGATAGGCGGCGACCACAGGCACCTCATCAAAATCCGCAAGCATGCAGTGGAGAAGCGTGTGTATGCGAAAGAACGGGAAAACCTCGCCCGCGCCGGTGAGGAGAACGACGTCTCCAGGCGCGTGCGGCTCGGTCTGCTCAAGGATGTACGCGGCGACTTTCTCGGGCGAGGCGAACTTGGCCACGTCCTCGAGCACGCGCTGGGTACCGCGGCGCTCCTCTTGGTGCGGGATAGCCTTGAGGACACGGCGCTTTTCGAGAATTGCCAGCACGGCGTCGTAAAGGTTCACGACCTTGAGCGTGCACGGAAGCTTGTCGGCCTCGGCATCGCGTGAAAGGGTGTCAAATAATGCACGCGCCTCAAACTCCAGCGCGGGGTCATAGCAAAAGGTGTGGAAGCCGATCTCATTGCCTATGCCCTTGTTGGCCAAAAAGTCCTCGCTGCACAGGCACTCGCGTAGAAGCTGCGCACGGCGCTCAAATTCCTGACAGACGCGCTCGGAGCGGACATGCGCCGCCACGACGCTCTTGCGGGAATGGATGCCGATATTGGTGGTGAGATCGGTCGCCGGGGTGATAACAGGGTCGACGGCGCTTTTGACGGGAGCCACGCTACATCACCGCCCTGCCGGTAAGGGCCGCGATAAGCGACTGCTCGCCCAGCTGAACCAAGGCTCGCTCGACATCGGAATCGAGGAAGAGTGGTGACAGGCGCTCGGACTCCGGGCCCTGGCCCTCGCCGATAAGGCCGGCATGGCGGAGCGTCTGGCGGAGCGAGCCCTTAATGCGCTTGACCGTGGCCTCAGTCCAGCGGGCCGCGTCCGGATACTCCGTGGTAAAGCGTGTCATAAAGGCGTTGAGGTCAACCGCCGTAAAGGCATAATCGAAGTTTTGTAGGCGCTCCCCTACCTCGACGAGCACGAGCTCGCGCACGATATCGTAGCGGCAGATCATGCTGTAGAAGATGGCCTGGTCCGCCTGCGTGGGAGTGCCGGATGCCATGAGCCTGGTTAGGGATGACGCAGCCTCGACGGCGGTTTTGGGGTCGATGCCGCGCGCGGCGCATAAGGCGTCCGTGGGCACCATGGCGTCAAGGCGGCGAAGGCACACGGTTGCGCGGTTGGCGACCATGCGCTCCGTGGGATATTGAAAGAGGTTCTCGCTCTTTACGCGTACAATGACCTGCTCGTCGCTTGCGCCCTGTGTACGTAGGGCAGCGACGATGCGCATCTCATGCGGGAGGAATTGCTCGCGGGTGAGCACCCCCCCCCGAACGCTTTTTGTGGTTACATCCACAGTACACGCTCCAAGGGTGTCAAAGGCTGTCACAAGTGCGCCGCAACCCGGCAGGCAGGCGCGGCGCACATGACAATAATCATACCTGTTGGTAAAAAAGTTACCACGCCCAGAGTGTCAAATGTTGAGCAACAAAATTTAATCCGGTTAACGGTCATTTTCGCAGCTCAGAAGCTTTGACGAGGTCGCCCCACACCACACTTGCCAGACAACCGCGCTTACGAATGCAGGCACGCACACGCCCAGCGCCATCCTCCGCTATATTCAACATAGAGTTATACATATGCTTCTATGTAAGGAGTTTCGTATGCCTGTCGTAAAGCCTATTTCTGATCTGCAGCGCAACTCTGGCGCTATTGCAGAGAGCTGCCACAAGACCAAAGAGCCCGTCTGCCTAACCAAAAACGGACCGGCGTCGCTTGTCGTCATGGATGCCGAGACCTATGGCGATCAGAGGCGCGCACTAACCACCATTCAGGAACACGAAGATCACGTTCAACGTGCCATCACGCGTAGCTACGACGACCTCACCAACAGTCGCGTCCGCCCGCGGAAACAAGCGAAGGCCGAGGCAGATCGGATGCGAGCCATCAGGTAAGGTCACCCTTACCCCATGTAACCATCCTGTAAATCATAGCGGCGCAGTCGAGTTTTACCGTGATGCGGTCGCGCCTGGCGCTCCACTGTGCTAAAGTATCCCGAACGTTCAAACGACTACGAGGGGGAACTAGAAGATGGCACGTGTGCACAACTTCTCAGCTGGCCCGGCCGCGCTGCCTACAAGCGTGCTCGCCGAGATCGCCGACGAGATGATGGACTACCGCGGTTGCGGCATGTCCGTGCTCGAGATGAGCCATCGATCTAGCATGTACCAGCAGATCATCGATGACGCCGAGGCAACCCTGCGCCGTCTGCTGAGCATCCCCGACAACTACCGTGTCCTGTTTTTGCAGGGCGGCGCCACGCTGCAGTTTGCGGGCATCCCCATGAACCTCATGCGCCGCGGCCGCGCCGGCTACGTCGTGACCGGCAACTTTGCCAACAAAGCATACAAGGAGGCCGCCAAGTACGGCGAGGCCGTGCTGCTCGCGAGCTCCGAGGACACCAACTTTGACCGCATCCCCGACATGACCGACATCAACGCGCGCATTGCCGCCGAGGCCGCAGGCGAAGGACTCGACTATGTCTACATCTGCCAGAACAACACCATCTTTGGCACCATGTTCCACGAGCTGCCCGATTGCGGCGACGTGCCGCTGGTCGCCGATGTCTCGAGCTGCTTTCTGTCACAGCCGCTCGACGTCGAGCGCTACGGGCTCATCTACGCCGGCGCTCAGAAAAACGCCGGCGCCGCGGGCGTCACCGTGGTTATCGTGCGCGACGACCTGATCGCCGAAGGCCCCGCCTTTGCGCAGACGCCGCAGTACATGGACCTTAAGACCCAGGCCGCCAAGGGCTCCATGCTCAACACGCCCAACACCTTTGGCATCTACGTGTGCGGCAAGGTGTTTCGTTGGGTTGAGCAGACCGGCGGACTTGCCGCCATGGCCGAGCGCAACTGGGCCAAGGCCAACCTGCTCTATGACCTGCTCGAGCACAGCGAGCTGTTCCATGGCACCGCGCAGGAGGACAGCCGCTCCATCGCCAACGTCACGTTCCGTACCGGCGATGCCGAGCTCGATGCGGCCTTTGTCGCAGGCGCGGCCGAGCACCAGATTCAAAACGTCAAGGGCCATCGCCTGGTGGGCGGCATGCGCGCCAGCGTCTATAACGCCGTAACCATGGAAGACGTGCAGGCACTGGCCTCGTACATGAAGGACTTCGAAGCGCAGCATAGTTTGAGTCCGCGATCTAACTAGCCCGCAACCCGCGGGCCGACCAGCCACCTCAGACCACCCTGTTTAGATCAAAACCTGCTAAGGAGTTTTTCCATGCGCAAGATTAAGACCATCGACGACATCACTAAAGACGGCAAAGTCGAGTTTGGCGAGGGCTACGAGTTTGTAAGCACCGCCGAAGAGGCCGACGCCATCCTGATGCGTTCCACCGACCTGCACGGCTACGAGCTGCCCGAGGGCATCCGCGCCATCGCCCGCTGCGGCGCCGGCGTCAACAACATCCCCATCGAGGAGTACGCCAAGAAAGGCGTCGTCGTCTTTAACTCCCCCGGCGCCAACAGCAACGCCGTCAAGGAGCTCGTCCTGGGCATGCTGGTGCTTTCGAGCCGCGGCGTAGTGCAGTCGATGAACTGGGTGCGCGACAACGCCGACGACCCCGAGATCCAGGTCGATGCCGAGAAGGCCAAGAAGGCCTTTGTGGGCCGCGAGCTCAAGGGCAAGCGCATCGGCGTCATCGGCCTGGGCAACGTGGGCTCCAAGGTCGCCAACGCCTGCGTCGATCTGGGCATGGACGTCTACGGCTACGATCCGTTCATTTCCGTTGAGCACGCGTGGGTGCTGAGCCGCGAGGTGCAGCGCGTGGGCACGCTCGAGGATCTGTGCCGCGGCTGCGACTACCTCACCGTGCACGTGCCCAGCAAGGCAGACACCATCGGCATGATCAGCACCGAGCAGATTAACCTGCTGGCACCGGGCGCCGTGCTCATCAACTACGCGCGCGAAACCATCATTGACGAGGACGCCGTCGACGCCGCCCTGCGCGAGGGCAAGCTCAGCTGGTTTAGCTGCGACTTTGCCACGCCCAAGACCGTCAAGATGCCCAACACGTTTATCACCACGCACTCGGGCGCCGGCACCGGCGAGGCCGAGGCCAACTGCGCCGACATGGCCATCAGCGAGCTCAAGGATTACCTGGAAAACGGCAACATCGCGCACAGCGTCAACTACCCCGCCTGCAGCATGGGCAAGGCGCGCGCCGCGAGCCGCATCGCCTGCCTGCACGCCAACGTGCCCAACATGATCGGCCAGATCACGGCCATCCTGGCCAAGGACAACGCCAACGTACAGCGCATGACCAACGAGTCCGCTGGCGAGAACGCCTACACTATGTTCGACACCGACGAGCACCTGGACGGCAGCACCATCGAGGCGCTCAAGCAGATTCCGTCGATGTATCGCGTGCGCGTAATCAAATAGCGCCGGCTGATCTGACGGGCAGTTCCCCATGTGGCCTGCCCGTCACTGACATTGAATGCCCGCGGGGACGCCTTTCGCACGAGAGGCGCCCCCGTTTTTGTGAGCACTCCATTAAATACACCGAGCCGCTTCTTGACATACAATCTGTATGTTGACCTAACTATCTGTGAGGTGCCTATGGTTGATACAGATTTTGCTTGGCGGCTTACGCAAGGACTCGTGCGGATCGACAGCTCGGACCCGGGTGCGTATGAGGACGAGATTGAGCGCTATATCAAAGCGTTGGTTGAGCACCGGGTGGCACAGCTGAGCCATCCGGTGCTCCATGCCGTGCAGGTTGAGGAACTCGAGGTGCTGCCCGGGCGCCGCAACCTTATGGTCACCGTGCCGGGACTGAGCGACGAGCCACGGCTCGTCTATATCTGCCATATGGATACCGTTACGCTGGGCGATGGCTGGGACGCGGACATTCCGCCGCTCGGAGCGATCGTGCGTAACGATAAACTCTATGGCCGCGGTGCCTGCGATATGAAGGGTGGCCTGGCCTGCGCCATTGCCGCACTGGTCCATACGCTCGAGCGCGTGGCGGCAGAAGGCGAGCTGCCCCGCCGTGGCTTCTCACTCATTTGCTCGGTCGACGAGGAGGACTTTATGCGCGGCTCAGAGGCCGCGATCGATGCCGGCTGGGTCGGCTCGCGTGAATGGGTGCTGGACACCGAACCCACCGACGGACAGATCCAGGTGGCGCACAAGGGGCGCACGTGGTTCGAGATTGAAATGGCTGGCGTAACGGCGCATGCGAGCCAGCCGTGGAAGGGCGCGGATGCCGTCGCCGCCATGGCCGAGGTCGTGTGTTCGCTCCGTCGCGCGTTTGTGGCGCTGCCCGCGCACGATGAGCTGGGGCCTTCGACCATCACGTTTGGCCAAATCGAGGGCGGATATCGCCCCTATGTCGTGCCCGACCGCGCCAAAGTCTGGGTCGACATGCGCCTGACCCCGCCGACCGATACGGCCGCCGCGATGCGCATGGTAGAGCAGGCCATCGCCGTTGCCGAAGCCGCGGTCCCCGGCTGCCATGGAAGCTACACCGTGACAGGCGACCGCCCCGCTATCGAGCGCGATCCAAGCTCTCCTCTTCTAGCCGCGCTCAAGCGTGTCGCCGATGACGTGACGGGGGCGGACACGACCGTCGGCTTCTTTACCGGCTACACCGACACCGCTGTCATTGCCGGCAAGACAGGTAACCGCAATTGCATGAGCTACGGTCCCGGGTCGCTCGCGCTCGCGCACAAGCCCAACGAATATGTGCCCCATGCCGATATCGTTCGTTGTCAGCAGGTGCTGATCGCGCTCGCCGATAACGTGCTCTGGGACGCGAGCGGCCAAGTTGGGGCATAATAAGCCGCGAACAAACCGACTCGTGCGTTAGGACCGCCCATGAAAGCACTTCCGTTTCCCTGCATCCGCCCGGCTCAGGACCGCGTGCTCGAGGCGCTGCCTGCAATGGGCAGCATCCTGAGCGGCAACGATGCTCTGCGCGGAGCCATTGCCGATGGCCTGATGCTCAAGGACCCGGGTGCGGCGTATTACGTGTACGAATGCTCGGGCGAGCCGGGGCGCGTAACAGGTGTCGTGGCGATCTGCCCGACGAGTGTACTTGCGGGCGGCAAGGGCGTTGCCAGCGCTGACGTGGCCGCCGCTGCGCACGCGATCGCCGAACTCAAAGTTCAGCCTCGTCCCGTGTCGCTCGCCTACGAGGCCTCGCCCGTCATGGATATCATCCTGGGCGCCGCCAAAGAGGGCGCGTCGCTCTACGCCGTCACCGACCCCGCGGGCATTACGCACCGCGCGTGGGAGGTCAAGCGCGAGGACGCCGTCGGCGCCATCCGTGCCATGCTCGACCAGGCGCCGGAGCCGGTACTGGCCGACGACCCTGCCTACGCTGGCGCACTAGTCGGGGTATCACAGCTCCTGGCCGATGAGGCCCGTTCCGCCGGAACGTACACCGGCAAGGAGCCGTTCAACTTTACCGTTGCCGCGCTCTTCCCCGCTGCGCAGGTCAGCGGCGGCGCACCGCAGGTTCCGACGGGTCTGCTCACGCACCAAGTCGCGCGGTTCTAGCAAGACCAGACCGCGCAGCACAAAAATCGGCAGCTCAACAAACAGGGGGCGGAGATGCAGCAGGTACATGCATCTCCGCCCCTTTTGCGTCGAGAAGTTATGCCGGCGACCCGAGCCGCCACGCTCGCGTTATCCGCGCTGCGGACCTGCAGTAGCCACAAGCGGTTCAAGGCCCAGCTCGCGTGCGTAATCCTCCTGCGTAAAAATCTCAATCAGCTCAAACGTGTCGGATTCGTCGTCAAACGCAAAGTGCAGCACCGAGCAGTTGCCCGGCACACGATCGCGTTCGTCGGCCGCCGCACCCTTCACGTGGTCCATGAACTCCTTGATGGCCGAGCCATGGCTTACCGCGAGCACGCACGTATGGTCCGAACGCTGCATAAGCTCGGTCAACGTCGCCACCATGCGCTCGCGCACCTGCATCTGGCCCTCGCCGCCAAACTGGCGATAGAAGTCGCACCACGGGCGCTCGGGCATGAGCATCACGCGCTCGGCCTCAAAGTCACCAAAGAACCACTCACGCAGGCCGTCCAGGCGCTCGTACGCCAAGCCCGGCCACAAGTTGGCGATAGTCTGCTCGGTGCGATGAAGCGTGGAGGTGTAGGCATGATCGGGCTCAATGCCGCGCGCACGTAAAAACATGCCGGCGCGCGCCGCCTGGTCGCAACCCAACTGCGTAAGCGGCGAGTCACTCCACCCCTGAATGATACGCTTAAGGTTGAATATCGTCTGTCCATGACGGACCAGATACAGATCTTTATTCATAGGGGTCCTTTCGTTCGTTACCAACCCAAAAGCGAAAACGCCCCGTCGCAATAGCCAAAATGAAGCACGGCACCGTTGTCGGGCAGCTCTCCCTCGCCAGTCACATACTCAAGAAACTCCTGGCAGGCAGAGCCGTGGGAGACTGCCAAAACGCAGTTGTGCTGCGGTCTGGCCATGATGCGGGACAGCGCCGCGACCATGCGCGACTGAAGCTCACTTTCCGACTCGCCACCAAAGGCAACCGGATAATCACCCCAGGGCTGCGGCGGCATCTCGCGATTTGATGTGCCCTCCAGCGAGCCAAAATGCCACTCACGCAGGTCATCGACCAGCTCTATGGAACGGCCCTCGCCAACGATAAGCTCGGCCGTATGCCGCGCCCGGCCCAACGGCGAGGAATACACATGATCAAAGGCCACGCCACGCGCCGCAAACGCCGTACGCGCCGTCAGTGCCTGCTCGCGCCCGCGTGCCGTAAGCGACGAATCGTGCCAGCCCTGCAAAATGCTCTGCACATTGAGCTCAGTCTGCCCATGCCGAACCAAATACAGATCTGCCACACACCCTCCCCTCGTACCACCACAAAGGGGACAGGCACCTTTGTGGTGGTTTACCGCCGGATCACACCGCGGTGACACTCAACTACACCAGCACGTCGGCGAGCGAACGCTTGGGTACGTGGTGCACCTGCGCCTCGTCGCGCCAATAATTGATGGAGCCGTCGGGGTTGGAATCGATCGCATCGATCACCTGTGTCTCGGCCGGAACGCCAAACGCCATGATCAGCTTGAGCTCATATTTGTCGTTATCGAGCCCCATGGCATCGATCGCGCGGGGCGTAAAGGCCTTGAACATACAGGCTGCCACCTCGGGCGTGGCGCTACGGGCGGCAAGCATCATCGTCTGCGCGGCAATGCCCGTGTCGACCTCGGTAATGGGAGCGGCAGGCTTGCCCGGAACGGCGCGCTCGGCCAAAATCGCGATGTAGCCGGTCGGGCGCTCGCCCTCGGCAGGACCCGGCCAATCCTTAAGCGCGCCGGCCCATGCAAGCTCATCAAATACGCGCGCGCAATCCTCGGCACCGCTCACCACATGAAAACGAAGACGCTGAGCATTGGCGCCGCAGGGAGCCAGGTGCGCCAGTTCCGCCAGCTCGAGCAAAAACTCGCGCGGCACGCGCATGGACTCGTCAAAGCGACGGCACGTACGGGCGCGGCGAACCAACGCATCAAACGCGTTCAAGCCGAGCTTTTCGCAACCCTGCTCTGCCATCGATTCGACACTCGACGGCGCCTCGGGAACTGCTTCGTTCATAGGGACCCCCAATACAAGCCAATTGTCCTTAGGAAAATCTAACCTAAAACGTAGGCAATAACGAACAGGGCTGCAATGTTCTACACCTGTTGAATAGAAAATCGCAACGTGGGGAACAACGGAAACAATTCGGGGCCTTTGGGTTACGTTTCGCCCTCTCCGACCCATACGCCAGCGCCTTTAGGCGATACTGGTTGTAACGATCAAGGCTTACGCCGCACGGAAAGGAGACATTATGGGCATCTTTAAGAACGATGACCAAAAATCGAGCCAGTTTGGATTTGACGAGAAAAGCATGGCGGGCAAAGCCGTCAAGGCCGTGCGCTGGATTTACGCCATCACGGGCGTCTTAGCGCTCATTGCTGGTATCGCGCTGCTTTTTGCACCCGCCAAGTCCCTCGTCTTTTTGACGACTGTCCTGGGTTTTTACTTTGTAATCACTGCTGCCATCAGGCTGTTCACCGCCATTTTTGAGCCGCTGCTGCCCGCCGGCTGGCGCGTGACGAGCATCATCTCCAACCTGCTCATCATTCTGGGCGGCGTCATAATCCTGCGCAATCAGGCCTTCTCGACCGCAACGCTCACCACGCTCGTGGTGGTCGTGGCCGGCTTTGGCTGGATCGTCGAAGGTGTCATGTCCATTCTGGAGTCCGAGCTTTCGTCTAACCGCGCCCTCGCCATCCTGAGCGGCGCGCTCTCCATCATCGCCGGCATGTTCGTGTTTATCTATCCGCTGTGGTCGGCAAAGATGCTCGTCATCTTTAGCGGCGCCGCGCTCCTGGTGTTTGGCGTGACGCTCATTGTCCGCGCCATTCAGTTTGGCAAACTGGTGCACTAGATGCCAAGAACGCTCTTTATTGATGCCGACGCCTGCCCGGTTACGCGCGAGTCAATCGACTGCGCGCGGCGGGCGGGCGTTGCCGTGGTCATCGCCGGCAACAGCACGCAAAACCTGGAACGCCACATTCGCCGCGACGATCCGCGCGATGCCGAGCACGCGCGACGCGACTTTTGGGTCACCACGCTCGATGTGAGCGTGGGCGCCGATAGTGCCGACTTCGCCATTGTCGAACGCCTGCAGGCGGGCGACGTGGTCGTGACGCAGGACATTGGCCTGGCGAGCATGGTGCTCGGCCGCGATGCCGTCGCAATCGGTGTGCGCGGGCGCGTGTACGACAAGGCGACCATCGACATGCAGCTGTTTATTCGTCACGAGGAAAAGAAGGTGCGTCGCGCCGGCGGTCGCACCCGCGGACCGGCAGCCTTCACCAGCGAAGACCGCGCTCGCTTTAAGCGCAACCTCACCGAGCTGCTGCGCTAACCAAGGTAGATTTTTGGGATATGCCCGGAAATCTGCCTTTTTGTTTTGGGCGGTATGAGCGCTCGGAATCCATGACTCAACAAAAAAACGGGCTTCAAAATGCCATGCCTCGCCGCATTGTATAGGCGCCGAGCTGGCTATTTTGAAGCCCGTTTTGTTAGACCTACTTAGAGGCCGAAGGCGGATAGGATGAGGCCCCAGCCGGCGCCGATGACGTACATCATGACCAGGAACACGGCGTTTTCGCGAGCGCTGCGGTTGGTGCGGAACAGGACCAGGTAGCCCACGCCGGCGGAAATGAGCGTACCGGCGAGCATCGGCGCCAGCTGTAGCGCGCCCTCCAGGTACAGCTGCGTGATGACCACGCTGGCCGAGCAATTGGGAATCAGCCCGACAAGCGCCGTACCCAGGACAGCGAGCGTCTCGTTGCCGCGCAGGAACTGCTCGATTGCGGATTCGCCAAAGGTCTCGAGCACGGCGACCAGAATCAGCGTCACCAGGAAAATGAATACCGAAACCTGCACGGTGTGCGAGATAGCGCTGCGGATGATTGCCAGGAGGGGCGCGCCCTCGTGGGAGTGGGAGTGACCGTGGTCATGGTCGCAAGCACAGCCGAGCTCGTGAGCATGATCACCCTCGTGGCCGTGCTCATGACCGTGTTCGTGGCCGTGCTCATGACCGTGTTCGTGGCCGTGCCCATGCCCGTGCTCGTCCTCATCCTCGTCACAGCCGCAATGATCGCGCTCGCACAGCTCATGGATGTGATCGGCGCTTACGCCCGCCTCGGCCACTTCGTCAATGATGTCGCCCCCGGTATGGTCGTCGTGCGCGCAGTTCACATGGGCCGGATTGGCAGCGGTCCCCAGCACGGTACGGCGAATCGCCGCATGCGCGCGGGCATTACGACGAAGGCCGCGGATAGCCGCATCCACGATAAAGCCCGTGACCAGAGCGATCAGCGCCTTCGAGGCGAGCAGCATCGCCATGGTCTGCACGGGAACTTGCTCGGCGAGCAACAGCGGCAACATCTCGTCGGAGGTCGAGAGGAACACGGCGACCAGCGTACCCAGCGTCACGACACGGCCGGCGTACAGCGTTGCTGCCATGGCCGAAAATCCGCACTGAGGCACCATGCCCAGCAGCGAGCCAACCACGGGGCCCGCGGCGCCGGCGCGCTTGATGGCCCCGTTAACGCGGTCGCCCGCAACATGCTCGAGCGTCTCGAGGGCCAGATATGTCACCAATAAGAACGGCACCAGCGAGAGCGTGTCCTTGCCGGCGTCGAGCAGAATATCAATCAGCAAATCCATGACGGATGGAACCTTTCGTGTCTTTCGGCAGCATTGTAAAAGTCCTAGCGGTCAACTAGGGTATTGTAGTTGTCCCGGGCGCGGTGCCAATAGTTGCCCATGGTAAACTATCATCTCGCCATAACTCGACAAACCCGAGCCGCACAACGCGGCCCATCCAAGGAGCAGCATATGAACGTATCGCAAGCACTCGAATACGAGCGCCAGCCGTTTATTCCCATGTTTATCTACGGCGATCACGGCGCCATGGAATCCGAGCGCCAGAAGGGCGAGGAGGCCCTTAAGGTGCTCGAAACCGAGTACTTTACCGCCGAGGGGGACCCCGGTTTCGACTTTGCAACCGTGCGCGACCTGGCCGATCGCAACCGCGACCTGTGCGACCAGATTGGCGAGGCGCGCCTGCGCAACGTGACGCCTGCGACGCTTTCGCGTGGTCTGTCCGATGCCGACACCTGCGCGGCCATCGGTAAGATGCAAAAGCGTACCGCCGCATCGGTCATGCGCGAGATCCGCGGCGACCGCGACGCACTCGGCGTGGCCTACGCCCGCAAGCCCATCCAGGGCACCGTGCTGGGCATCGATATCGAGACCACCGGCCGTGCGCCCGAGCGCGGCTATATCATCAACGTGGGCTGGGAGATCATGGAGCTCACCAGCGACGCCGTCCCGCACGACGCCGAGGCACACTACTGCGGCCTGCCCGATATCTACCGCGGCGAGGATGTGCCGTTGTCGAATATCCACCACATCACCTGGGACGACATCGACGGAAAGGAGCCGTTCCGCGAGAACAAGGAGCTGCAGAAGCAGCTGCTCAAGCTCATGAAGAAGTACCCGTACATGGCACACAACGCCGCGTTTGAGGACAGCTGGTTCAAGATTCACCTGGACGGTTACGCCGAGGCGCGTCGTGCCGGCAAGATTATCGTCATCGACTCGCGCCAGATCTGCCGCAGCCTGGATGCCGACGTCCGCTCGCTCCCCCGCGAATCCGCCCCCGCCGCGCTCGAGAACTGGGCGCGCCGCCGTGGAACCCTCGCCGCCGACGCCAACGAGCAGCATCTGGGCCTGGACGACACCGACCTCATGCTCCGCACCGTCCAAGCCGAGCTCAACCTCAAGAACCTGTTCGCGAAATAACCGATCCATCTGCGGGAGCGCCTGCCAGGCACAGCGCAATCCGTCTGGGCGAACCGGCACGCAGTAAACTAGGCAGCAGCCTTATGGCTGCTGCCTAGTTTTTTTTCAAAACGAGCAAATACGCGTGCCTCACACAGTCGACAGGTTACCCCACCTACATTTTTCGAGTTGTTCGGCCAGCTGAACCACTAGTCAAGGCCCATTGAACCGCAATCGAGCGCTGTAGTCGCCTTAATTTCGCAACCAAGCCCCATTAATCTACCCGAATCAATTCGAATAGGACGTTGCGATTGCACCATTCGTATAGGATAAGGCCGAATAACTCAATATATGTTGGTGAGGCGTCTTGGCGGTCGGCAAAATCGCTTAGAAGCTACGAATTCGCAACTAGAATTCACCAAAAAGGGCGCAGCTGACAGAAACCTCCCCAGCCGAAGCTGCTCCCTCGATACGACAGCTCAAAAACCCACCGTTCGCAGAAGATAAGCCGCGCCCCAATACCGTTGCCCGAAGTTTCGGACGTACGTGGCGTCCGCTATGCCATCATGCGCGTATGGGAATCGTTCTGTCACATACCACGGCACGCGCTGTATACCAAACAGCCAACTCGCTCGCAAGCTACGCGACCGATCCCATACCTATGGAAAAGATCAGGGTGTCTGCGCCGACCACGTCCGACCTGGAAGCGGCACGAGCATGGCTCAACAGAAAGAATGTCGATTCTGAAAGCATCCATGTGCTGACATTTTCCAATAATGCCAAAAGGCACCGCAAAGGCTGCATCTGCCACTGCACGCGCTATACGTTTGATGCAGAAAGCTACTTAGAACTCGAGCCGAACGTCTACATCGTCGATATCAAGCTGTGCGCGTTAGAAGCAACAGCCGACCTCAACCTTTCGGAGCTCGTTGAGTATTACTTTGAAATCTGCGGCTCCTACGCGCTTGGAACGTCCGACGAAACTCAATATCGCGAGCGCCCAGCCCTAACCAGCGTTGAAGAGCTCAGAGCCTTCTTTTCAGAGGCACCGGGGTATCGTGGATCTAATAAAGCACTTAAGGCACTTTCTTATGTACACGAAGGCTGTCGCTCCCCACTCGAAACGGCGTTTGTCATGATGCTGACAATGCCCAAGTCAATGGGTGGCTTAGCCATACGCGCTATCAAAACGGATTATCCGATCCCAGTCCCCAAAAGATACGCCGCCCTAACGCGACGGACGGTTTTCTACCTCGACGCGCTGCTCGAAAATTCGATGACCGATATCGAATACAACGGCTTTTACCACGACGAACCCGAGCAGCAATCAATTGACGAGGAGCGCCGAAACACGCTGCGAAACATGGGATATGCCGTTATCACAGTTAGTCGTCATTCGTTTTTCAAGCAGTCCGCTTTTAGGCGGGTCATGGAAGCGATTCGCATTCGCGAGAAGATCTGGCCCGGTCGACTCCCGGATAACTTCGCCATCCTGCAAGAAACTCTTCGTCAATTTGTCTTGCGGCGCTACTTCGAATACGGTCGCCGCGTCCTGGAGACACTCAAAGAAGAAGAGGCCGCCAAGCGCGAAATTGCAAGCCAATATCCGCAAGCTGATGACCCGAGCATCAACGATGTGCCCGAACCCGACGACATGCAACACGTCGGGGCCCTTGCTGAGGAAATCAATGGGACTTGGGAATGTGACATGTTCGCAAAAATCGATGAAAACCGCACGGAAGACGACACGATTATTGATCTAATTGAGAATTCGCTCTTCTAAAGGCGATCTCTGCGGATGTCCACCTACATTTTTCGACTTATTCGGCCACCGATGTGCCAGATTGGCTGCAGCAATGCTCAATATATCTTTAGATAAAACTGATTCTGCAGAAACTCCCGTAGAGGAAGAACTGATTCTCGCGGTATTTGACACGATAAAGTACAAATATGAACAGTTCTAATGCTTCTCAAGGTGGCTTTCTTAGCATGCTAGCCGAACATCTCGAAATATGTTGGCGAGCATTGCGTCGATGTCTCCCAACCCACAGAAAATCGCAGAGGCGGCAAGCAGTCATCGAAATTAACGCAAATTGTATTGACATATGAACATACACTCATATAATCGAAAGCAAGTTATATGAGCGCATGTTCATATGAAAGGATATTGCAATGAGCATCCGCGTTGATGAAACGAAACCCGACATCGAGGCCACCGAACCCGCGATCCCCACCACCTGCTCGCCCGAGGACCTTCCCGACGAGGAACTTCTCTACGACCTCGCCGACCTGTTCAAGGTCTTCAGCGACACCACGCGCATCAAGATCCTCTATGCCCTCATGGGCCGCGAGCTCTGCGTGGCAGACATCGCCGAAGCGACCGAGACCTCGCAGTCCGCGGTGTCGCACCAGCTGCGCACGCTTAAGCAGTCGCACCTGGTCAAGTTCCGCCGCGACGGCCGCAACATCCTCTACTCGCTTGCCGACGATCACGTCTACACCATGCTCAACCAGGGCATGAGCCATATCTGCGAATAGCAACCAACCACGGTACCAGCGCGGCCTGCACCCAAGCCGCAAATACAGGGAAAGGAACCCACCATGAAAAAGCAGTTTAAGCTCGACGAGATCGACTGCGCCAACTGCGCGCGCGAGCTTCAGGACGAGCTGGCCAAGCTCGAGGGCGTCAAATCCGTGTCCGTCAACTTTATGACCCAGAAGCTGACGCTCGAGGCCGATGACGCCGAGTTCGACGAGGTGCTCAACCGCGTTGTAGAGTTTACGGCCGACGCCGAGCCGGACTGCGAGATCATTCTCTAGCCCAGGTTTACGCCAACCTGCAAGGCCGCGCTTGCCGCGGCCTTTGCTCGCGAAATTATATGAGCGAGTGTTCATACATTCAAATGGGAGGAAACGAGTCATGGCCACCGCCGACCCCAAGAAGAAAAAGAAAAAGCGCAAGAAAAAAGAGTCGCTCGAGCATAAGCGCAACCGCATCTTGGTAGCGCTGGGCATTTTTGCCGTGGTGTACGCCCTCGATGAGTTCAGCACCCTTACCGCCGCATTCGGCACCCCGGGCGACATCTACGCCAGCTTTGTGCTGTTCCTCGTGCCGTTTTTGATTGCCGGCTACGACGTACTGCAAAAGGCATTCAATAACATCCGCCGCGGCAAGGCCTTCGACGAGAGCTTCCTCATGGCCGTCGCAACCATCGGCGCATTTGCCATGGTGCTCTTCCCCGACACAGACCCGCACATGGCCGAAGGCGCCGCCGTCATGCTGTTCTACCAGGTCGGCGAGCTGTTCCAGGCATACGCCGTGGGCAAGAGCCGCAAGTCGATCAGCGCCATGATGGACATCGCGCCCGACTACGCTAACGTCGAGCAACCCGACGGCTCACTCGAACAGGTCTTCCCCGATGACATCGCGGTCGGCACCGTGATCGTGGTCAAGCCCGGCGAGCGCGTGCCTATCGACGGCGTCATCGTCGAGGGCGAAACCCAGCTCGACACCGCCGCTCTCACGGGCGAGTCAATCCCCCGCCCCGCCAAGTCCGGCGACGACATCATCAGCGGCTGCATCAACATGACGGGCCTCATCCACGTGCGCACCACCAAGCCCTTTGGCGAGTCCACCGTCGCACGCGTCCTGGAGCTCGTGGAAAATGCCAGCGAAAAGAAGGCACGCACCGAGAACTTTATCACGCGCTTCGCCCGCGTCTACACGCCCGCCGTCACCGGCGCTGCCGCGGTACTCGCGCTCGGCGGCGGCTTGGTCACCGGCGCCTGGTCCGACTGGATCCTGCGCGGCCTGACCTTCCTGGTCGTCAGCTGCCCGTGCGCGCTCGTGATTAGCGTCCCGCTCAGCTTCTTTGGCGGCATTGGCGGCGCATCCAAGCTGGGCGTTCTCATCAAGGGTTCTAACTACCTCGAGACGCTCGCCGATGTGGACACCGTCGTCTTTGACAAGACCGGCACGCTCACCAACGGCACGTTCTCGGTGGTCGCGGTGCACCCCGAGGCTGGCTATACCGAGCAGTCGTTGCTCGAGGTCGCAGCCCTTGCGGAGTCGTTCTCCGATCACCCCATCGCGCAGTCCGTGCGTGTCGCCTACCAGGGCGAGCTTGACCCCACGCGCGTAACGGATTCCACTAATGACGCGGGCCACGGCGTGACGGCGACCATCGACGGCAAGCATGTCGTCGTCGGCAACGCCAAGATGCTCGCCGCGGCCGGCGTTGAAGCACCGGACTGTGATGTTGTCGGAACGATTCTGCATGTGCTCGTTGACGGCGTGTACGCCGGCCACATCGTGATTGCAGACACCGTTAAGGCCGATGCCGAGCAGACAATCCGCGACCTGCACGCCGCCGGCGTCAAGCGCACCGTCATGCTCACGGGCGACCGCGAGGAAGTGGCTGCTGTGGTGGCTAAGCAGCTCCACCTCGACGAGTTCCACGCACAGCTGCTGCCGGGCGACAAGGTCGAGCGCGTCGAGGCATTGCTGGCAGCCGAATCGGGCAAGGGCAAGCTCGCCTTTGTCGGCGACGGCATCAACGATGCGCCCGTGCTTACCCGCGCAGACGTTGGCATCGCCATGGGCGCTATGGGCTCGGACGCCGCAATTGAGGCGGCGGACGTCGTGCTCATGGATGACAAGCCGTCCAACATCTCCCGCGCGATCCGCGTGGCGCGCAAGACCATGTCGATTGTTTGGCAGAACATCATCTTTGCGCTGGGCATTAAGTTGCTGATTCTGGTGCTTGCGGCACTGGGCATCGCCAACATGTGGCTTGCCGTGTTCGGCGATGTGGGCGTGGCGATCATCGCCATCCTGAACGCCATGCGCGCGATGGGTGTCAAGAACCTGTAGCGTTCGTGGGCTGTCCGGCTGGGGCCGGGCTTGGTTTTGAAAACGTCCTCGCGCATGAGGCCCGTCTTTCCTGCTCCTGCGGAGCAACGGAAAGGCGGGCCTCGCGCTGCGGAGTGTTTTCAAAACCAAGCCCGGCCCCGGCCTGCATTGACACAGCTGGCGGTTCTTGGGCATCGCTTGCTGGCGGGGTTCCTTTGCTGAAATGGACTTGGCCGAAAGGGCCGCTGGTCCCAGTCGCTGGTTCGCGCTTTGCGTGAACTCCGCGCTACTGTGGGACAGTTAGGCTTCCGTTGTTGGACCCGCTACATCTTCCCGGCCCAACATCGCCCGTAGCTTCTCGAAGCTTTCCTCGCTTAGGCAGTGCTCCATGTGGCAGCCCTCTTGCGACGCGACCTCAGCCGAAACACCCGCATCCTCTAGCAGCCCCACGAAAAAGCAGTGACGCTCCCACATTTGGCGCGCGACCTCCAGACCACGCTCCGTCAGATGAACGTCGCGCTTGCCCATTTCGACATAGCCGTTGCTTTCCAACGTCGCCATGGCCTTGGAAACGCTCGCCTTGGTTACGCCGAGGTGCTCCGCAACGTCGATCGAGCGCACGATGCCCTGACGTTCCGACAGAACGTAGATCGATTCGAGATAGTCTTCTCCGGATTCACGTAGGGCCATGGGCCGCCTTTCGCGATGATTGCTAGTTAGCCTTTGGATACTTTTCACAGCTTACTTTACCGCAAAAGTTGCCCATGTCTTACTACTTTGCCTAAAAGTTAGCCGTGTTTCACAAAACGTGCGGGACGAAAACAAAATGGGGACGCCCCGCAAGGAGTGTCCCCAGGTGCCGGCAGAAAAGGAGCGTCCCAAAGTGCCGAGCCGCAGCTATAACAGGCCAAAGTGCTTTGCGGCGTTGTAGATCCCATCGTCGTCCACGGCGGTCGTCACGTAGGTCGCCGCAGCTTTCACCGTGTCCTGCGCGTTGCCCATGGCCACACTTGTGCCCACGGCCGAGAACATCGACAGGTCGTTCTCGCCGTCGCCAAAGGCAATCGCTTCACTCGCGTCGATGCCCAGGCGCTCCAGCGTCGCCGCCACACCCAGGTCCTTGCCGCCGTTGGCCGGAATAATGTCGCAGAACAGGTCGCACCAGCGCGTGGTGAGCGAATGCGACACGGCATCGGTCACGATATGCTCGTCAACTGGGTCAACAAAGGCACAGAACTGATAGACCGGCGCGTCAAAGGCATGCTCAAACGGCTCCTCGTGGTAGACGATTCCCGCGTTGCTGCCAGCCGTCACCACGCGCTCGGACAGGCGGTTCACAAACGAGTTCTCGCCCTGCATGCACAGTGAGTCGTAGCGCCCCTGCGCCACCTGGTCCACAATCACCGCAACGTCGTCCGGATCGATCGGGCAGCTGCGGTAGACGCCCTTGGCATCAAAACAGTGCTGGCCCGAAAGCGTAATGTACGCATCCCAGCCCAGGTCGAACAGCCAGTCCGGCATCTGGTAGGTCGGACGGCCCGTGGCGATCACGCACGCAATCCCCTGCTCGCGAAAGCTGTCGAGCACCTGCTGCGCCGACGCCGGAATCCGGTGGGTCTTAAAGCTCAGCAGCGTACCGTCGATATCGAAAAACGCGGCTTTGATCATTCTCGCCTACTCCTCGCCCTCGAGCTTTTCGCTCGCCTCGAGCCACGCCATCTCCAGCTCGTCCATGGCGGCGTGAGCCTCGTCGATCTTTGCCTGCTGCTCGCCGAGCGCCGTGTAGTTGATGGGATCGACCTGGGCCATGGCGGCCTCGGCCTCCTCCACGCGGGCGCGCTGCGTCTCCATCTTGCGCTCGAGCGAGCTCACCTCGCGGCGGAGCTTCTGACGCTCGGCGTTGGAAAGGCCGTTGGGCTGACCGCTCGACTTGGGCTTGTCGCCAGCAGCCGCCGCACCGGTGTCGAACGTGCCGGTCTTAGCGCTCGGCGCGCCCACGGGCTCGCCCTCGGCGGTAGCGTTGCACAGGCGCAGGTACTGGTCCACGCCGCCGGGCATATGCGTCAGATGGCCATCGAGCAGTGCCCACTGTTGGTCGGTCACGCGCTCCATCAAAAAGCGATCGTGTGTCACCAGGATCAGCGTGCCGGGCCAGCCGTCCAGCAGGTCCTCGACAATCGCGAGCATGTCGGTATCCAGGTCGTTGCCCGGCTCGTCCAGGATGAGCACGTTGGGCTCGTCCAGAATCGTCAGCAACAGCGACAGGCGACGGCGCTGGCCGCCCGAAAGATCGCCGATGCGGCTCCAGAGCTGCTGCGTCGTAAAGCCCAGACGCTCGCAGAGCTTCTCGGGCGAAGTCTCCTTGCCGTCGATGACGTAGTACTTCTTATAGTTGCCGAGCACCTCGCGGATCGTGTCGCCCATGTAGGGTTCGAGCTCCTCGAGCTGCTGCGACAGCACGCCAAAGCGCACTGTCTGGCCAATCTTCACGCGGCCGCGCGTGGGTTCAATCTTGCCCTGGATCACGTCGAGCAGCGTCGACTTGCCGGCACCGTTCTCGCCCAGCAGGCCATAGCGGTCGCCCGCACCAATGAGCCAGGTCACGTCAGAGAGCACCTGCTTGGGCGCGCCATCGGTATCCGCATAGCCGGCGTCCACGTCGACCACATCGATAACCTGCTTGCCCAGGCGGCTCACGGCGAGGCGCTTGAGCTCCAGCTCGTCACGCGCGGGCGGCACGTCGGCGATCAGCTCGCGAGCGGCATCAACGCGAAACTTGGGCTTGGTGGAACGCGCCTGGGCGCCGCGGCTCAGCCACGCGAGCTCCTTGCGCGCCATGTTGCGACGTCGTTCCTCGGTAACCGCGGCCATGCGGTCGCGCTCCACGCGCTGCAGGATATATGCGGAGTAGCCGCCCTCGAAGGGATCGACCTGGCCGTCGTGGACCTCCCACATGCTGGTGCAGACCTCGTCCAAGAACCAGCGATCGTGCGTGACCACGAGCATGGCGCCCTGACCGCGCTGCCAGCGGGCCTTTAAGTGACGCGCGAGCCAGTTGATGGTGCGCATGTCCAGGTGGTTGGTGGGCTCGTCGAGCATGAGCACGTCGTAGTCGCCGATCAGCAGGCGCGCGAGGTCCACGCGACGGCGCTGGCCGCCCGAAAGCTCGCCCACCGTGCCCTCCCAAGGCACATCGCTAATGAGGCCGGCCAGAATCTGGCGCGTACGCGGGCTCGAGGCCCACTCGTACTCGGGCGTGTCACCGACGACGGCATGATGCACGGTGTCGGTATCGACCAGGTTATCCTTTTGGCCGAGCAATCCGATCGTCGTGTCGCGGCGGTGCGTCACGCGGCCGTCGTCGGGCTCCAACGTGCCGGCGAGCACGCTCAGCAGCGTCGACTTACCGTCGCCGTTTTTACCGACAATACCAATGCGGTCGCCCTCGCCCACGCCGAGCGTCACGCTATCGAAAATATGCTTGGTGGGAAACTCTAGGCTGACGGAATCGCATCCCAAAAGAATCGCCATATGCCCTGCTCCTTCGTAGAAATTCAACGTTGTCCATGATAGCAGCGAAAAGGCGGGCCGCACACGACACAAAAAGGCGGGCCATCTCCCACAAGAGATGACCCGCCTCTCCAATCAGTCCCGTGGCGACCGTGGCCACCGCGGGCCTCAAGCATGTCCCGGACTAGGAGAACATGCCGGTGAGGTAATCATTCAGCCGCTTGTCCTTGGGCCGTTGGAAAATCTCGTCAGTCTCGTCGTACTCGACCATATCGCCCATGTAGAAGAACGCCGTGCGGTTGGACACACGCGACGCCTGCTCCATGTTGTGCGTCACGATGACGATGGCGCGGTCGGCAACGATCGACGACATGAGGTCCTCGATCGCCAGCGTCGAGATGGGGTCGAGCGCCGAGCAGGGCTCGTCGAACAGAATCACGTCGGGGTTGAGCGCCAGCGTGCGCGCGATGCACAGACGCTGCTGCTGACCGCCCGAAAGCGCGCAGGCGCTCTTATCGAGCTTGTCTTTGACCTCGTCCCACAGCGCCGCGCCGCGTAAGCTTTCCTCGACCATGCGGTCGAGCTCGTCACGGTCGGTGATGCCGTGGCGCCTAGGCGCAAACGTGATGTTGTCGCGAATGGACTTGCGAAACGGGTTGGGCTGCTGGAACACCATGCCAATGGAGCGACGCAACTCGTAGGTGTTCTCGGTCTTGGTGTTCACGTTGCGCCCGCGATAGTTGATCTCGCCCTCCACGCGGCAGCCGCGAATCTCGCGATTCATAAGGTTGAGGCTACGCAAGAAGGTCGACTTGCCGCAACCCGAAGGCCCGATGAGCGCCGTGATCTCGCCCTTGTGGAAGTCGAGCGACGTATTGTGCAGTGCATGGTGGTCGCCATAGTACACGTTGACGTCCTTGGTGGAGAGCACAACCTCGTCGCTCACGGCCTTGCCGCTCACGCGCACGCGCTTCTCGCTCTCCCCCACGCTCGACAGGAAGTCCCGGGTGTCGGACGATGCCGCTTCGGTTGCGGGCGTTACATTCATCTCGCTCATTCGGCCGTCATCTTCCTTGCCAGTTGCTTGCCCACAATGCGGGCGATTACGTTAAACAGCAGCACGCAAATCATCAGCAGCGCTGCGGTACCCCAAACGATCTGCTGGGCCTCGGGGCTGCCCTCGCCATAGATCTTGTAGATATGCACGGCGAGCGACTCGCCAGGGCGGAACACGTTCCAGGCACAGGTGGGGCTCGACAGGTTAAAGCTCAAGAAGTTCAGGCGAACCGGCGAGCTCATACCCGAGGTAAAGAGCAGTGCTGCGGCCTCGCCAAACACACGGCCGGCCGAAAGCACGATGCCTGTCACGATGGCGGGCATGGCCTCGGGAATCAGGATGTGCAGCGTGGCCTCCCAACGGGTGAGGCCCATGGCCAGGCACGCATCGCGCTGGGCCTGCGGCACGTCCTCGAGCGCCTGCTGGATCACGCGCACCAGGATGGGGATATTGAACATGGTGAGCGCGACGGCGCCGGAGATAATGGAGTACTTCCAGCCCAGCTGCACCGAGAACACCAGAAAGCCGAACATGCCGACGACGATGGAAGGCAGCGAGGACAGCGTCTCGATGGCGGTGGAGGCAATGTCGCGGATGGGGCCGTTCGGCGCGTACTCAACCAGGAAGACCGCTCCGCCCAGACTGATGGGCACCGAGATGACCAGAGTGATCAGCAGCAGGTAGAACGAGTCGAACAGCTGGTAGAGCACGCCACCCTGGGTACCGTTGGCGCGCGACGGCTGCGTGAGGAAACCCGGCTGGAACAGCGTCGAGACGCCCTCGAACAGGATATAGGCCACCATGGAGATGACGATGAGCATGACGATGGCGACGATCGCCGTCAGCACGCCCGTGGCGATGCGGTCCTGCTTTTGGACACGCCCGAGTCTCGCCTCGTCGATATGGATGCGCGTGCTAGCCACGAGCCTTCGCCCCCTTGCGGCCGATAAGGTGGATGATCAGGATGAAGATGAGGCTCATGCCCATCAGCAGCAGACCGAGCGCCCACAGAACATCGTCCTGGGCCGAGCCCTCGGCATAGACCGCCATGGACGTGGTGAGCGTGGTGGTGATGGTCGAGGCCGGCGACAGCAGCGACGTCGGCATGGCCTCGATACCGCCGATGACCATGCGCACGGCGAGCGTCTCGCCAAAGGCGCGGGTCATACCCAGAATGACCGCAGTCATGAGCGACGGCATGGCGGACTTGAGCACCACGTGCCAGATGGTCTGCCAGCGGATGTAGCCCAGCGCGAGCGAGCCCTGGCGGTAGCTGTCGGGCACGGCGCGCAGGCCATCGACCGAAAGCGTGGTCATCGTCGGCAGGATCATGACGGCCAGCACGATGGCGCCGGGCAAGATGCCCAAGCCCGTGCTTACGTGGAAAACGCTCTTCATAAGGCCGACGACCACGTGAAAACCGATCAGACCAAAGACGACCGAAGGAATACCAGTCAAAAGCTCAATAAGCGGCTGAAAGACCTTGGAACCAAACTTAGGCTGGATCTCAACCGCAAAGATGGCAGAGCCGATAGCGATGGGCAGCGCGATAAGCGTGGAGAGCGCCATGACCGCAAACGAGGTGACGATCAGGGGCAGGGCGCCGGTGTAGGGCAGGCCGTTTTTGGCCGTGTTGGCCAGGTCCCACTTGGTGCCGGTGAAAAACTCGACGACCGAGACGCCGTCTTTGACAAAAGCCGAGAGGCCCTTTTGGGCGACCATAAAGATGAGCGCGGCAACGACAAGCGTCACGAGCGCAACGCACGCGCCCGTGACGCCCAGGCCCACGTTCTCAAGGTCGCGCTTTGGCAGCTGTTTTGCCATTGCAAACCTTTCCGGGGCGATTACTTATTTAGCGGAGACCTTGCCGCTGGCGTCCTTGACGACCTTCATGGCAGAGACGGGGATGAAGCCCTGCTCCTCGACGAGCTTGCCCTGGACGTCGTCGGAGAGCATAAACTCCAGGAAGGCCTTGGTGGCCTCGTCGGCGTCCTTGGAGCAGTACATGTGCTCGGTCGCCCAGATCTTGAAGGAGTCGTCGGTGACGTTCTTGCTCTTGGGCTCGACGCCCTCGACCTTGATGGCGTTGAACTTGGAGTCATCGAAGTGCGAGAAGTCGAGGTAGGAGATGGCGTTGTCGGTACTGCCCATCTGAGTCTGGACATCGCCGGACTTGTCGAGCTCGGCGTCACCCTTAAAGTCGACGGCCTCGTCGCCAAAAACGGCGGCCTCGAAGGTGGCACGGGTGCCGGAGCCGGCCTTGCGGTTGAGGACGACGATGGTGGCGTCGCCGCCGCCGACCTCCTTCCAGTTGGTAATCTGACCGGAGAAGATACCCTTGAGCTGCTCGAGGGACAGGTCGTCGACCTTGACGTTCTTGGAGACGACGGGGCCCATGCCCACGACGGCGACCTCGTGGTCGACGAGGTTCTTGACCTGGTCGGCCTCGAGCTTGGTCTCGGCGAAGACGTCGGAGTTGCCGATGGTGACGGTGCCGGCGGCGACAGCGGTCAGGCCCTTGCCCGAACCGTTACCCGAGCCGGAAACGGAGACGTCCGGGTTGGCATCCATGAACTTCTCGGCAGCAGCCTCGACGAGAGCTTGGAACGAGGAGGCACCGTCGTAGGTCACCTCGCCGGAGACGGACTCGGCAGCAGCGGCGCTACCCTTGTCGGCGGCGTCGGAAGCGCCGGAGCCGCCGCACCCAACGAGACCGAGGCCGACGATGCTGGCGAGACCACCAGCGAGGCCGAGGAACTGACGACGAGAATAAGCCTGATCGAGCATGATCTTCCTTTCATACATGCGATTCGCGGGCACCCTGCCCGCTTTGCTGTTTGGAAAGATACGGCCTCGATCGGGCAGTGCCCGCGCCAACTGCGGTTTTTTACGGGCTATTGATAGACCTTTACCGCAAGCGCGGCTCGGCTTTACAAACGGATAACAATCCAGCGCCGAACATGGCGCACCTTTTACACCAAAGGAACGTCCCCAATGACTACCCCACCGCAACAGAAAAAGCCCGGGCCGAAGCACCGGGCTCGTAATGCAAGTTTGTATCCAAGCAGGATATAGGGGTTTCCCAAGTGCCCGAGATTGCCCCGAAAGAGGAGCGCCGCGTACTTTGACGCAAGCGACGGTTTGAGGGGCAAGGTCGGGTGCCTGGGGAAGCCCTAAAGTTCCAGTTCGTTGAGGCGCAGGATCGCCACGATATAAATCTTGAGCGCCTGCTTGAGCTGTTCTTCGCTGGCACACTCGTTGGGGCCGTGCATCTGGCCGCCCCACGCGGGCAGCTCCAGGCCGGTCTCTTCGGGGCCAAACGAGACGGCGCGGGCAAAGTTGCGCGCGTACGTGCCGCCGCCCATGGCAAAGGGCTCAGCATGCTTGCCCGTAAACTCGTTATAGGTATCAATAAGCGCCTTCACGGCCGGATCGTCGGCAGACACCGAGAACGGCACCTTAGCGCGACCCAGCTGGCACGTCACGCCAAAACGGCCCACGAGCGGGTCGAGCTGCTCGCGGATGGTATCGGCACTCGTGCTGTCGGGGAAGCGCACGTCGATGACCTGCTCAATATGGCCATCCGCCACGCGAATGACGCCAGCATTGCAGGTAAGCGGGCCAAACGCCGGACTCGTCGCATCGATACCCAGGCCGCGGCCATAGGCATCCGCATGCACAAAGGCCAGGAACTTGACGAACTCGTGCTCGGCAGGCGTCAGCAGGCGCTCGTCGCGTGCACTAAACGCGTCCTCGGCCTCGCGCAGATACGCCACGATCAGGCCGACGGCATTAATCGTTCCCTCTGGCATCGAGGCATGACCGCCAATGCCGTGGGCAAAAATCTGCGCATGGCCATTGTCGAGCGCCGTGATCTCCAGGCGGTCGGCGTTCTCAACGGGCGCCGGCAGCTCATCGGCGGCAATCGCGAGCTCGCAGATGGACTGCGACGGAATGGCGTTGCTCGCCTCGGCACCGCTCCAGGACACAATGCGCCCGCCGTCGATCTTGGGGCTCACAAACGTCGCCCCAAACTGGCCCTTCTCAGCATTGCAGACCGGGAACTCGGCATCGGGCGTAAACAAAAAGTCGGGGTCTGCGTGGTCCTCCAGATAATGGTGAACGTCGGACATGCCCACTTCCTCATCGCAGCCCAGCAGCGCGCGGAAGGTATAGCGCGGCACAATGCCGTGCCTGAGCAGATAAGCACCAGCGTAGAGCGACAGCACCGCCGGGCCCTTGTCGTCGATCACGCCGCGACCGAGCAGCCAGCCCTCGCGACGCTCCATCGCAAACGGGTCGGTGTTCCAACCGGGGCCGGCAGGCACCACGTCCACATGGCAGATGGTCGCAAGCTGCTTATCGCCGCGCCCCGGGATATCGGCGATGCCCACATAACCCTCGTCATCGCTCGTCTGGTAGCCGAGCTTTTGCGCAATGCCGAGCGCGCAATCGAGCGCATCACGGACCGGGCGGCCAAACGGCACACCGGGCTCCGCATCGGCAGCAACGGCCACGGACGGATAGCTCACCAGCTGCTCGATATCGGCGACGACATCCTCCCAGACCTCGTCGACATACTCGGCGACGCTCTGCTCCACCTGATTCATGGACGACCTCCTTAGCAATGAGCGGCGAGCGTGCCCGCCCCTCACATTACGTCTATTAGATAGCGAAAAGTTTAGCAAGCTCGGCCACCGAGTGCACCACCGCATCGGCGCCCGCTGCCTCGTGCTCCCCCGGCGCCGCCGCACCCGAATAAATGCCGATGCACGGCACGCTCATCGCGTGCGCGCCTTCCACGTCGTTAAAGCGATCGCCGATCATCACGGCATCGCCCGCCGTCGCGCCGAGCGCCGCCAGGGCATCGCGAACCGAATCGGCCTTGGTCTCGCGCCCCTGCGACGGATTCATGCCGACCACCGCCTCAAACTGAGAAAGCCCCAGCTCATGCACCATGTCAATGCACTTTGCTTCCATGCGAGACGTCGCGACCGCCATGCGATGCCCCTGCGCGGCAAGGCCATCGAGCAGCTCGGGGATTCCGTCGAACACGGGATACTCTTCAGGTCCCAGCTCATCAAAAAAGGCACGGTACTCGTCAGCCACCACAAGCGACTCCTCGCGGGAGAAGCCATAAAAGTCGTGAAAGCTCTTCCACAGGGGCGGCCCGATCATGCGGCGCAGGTCACCCATCTGCGCCTCCGAAAACCCGCGCGCGGCCAACGTCTTGCGCGTCGAGGTCATCACCGCCCGGCCCGTATCGGCCACCGTGCCGTCAAAATCGAACAGCACAACCGGCCGCTCGCATAGCTGTAATGCCGCCATCGGCATCCCTCTTCCCCAGTTGATGATTTCCACACCGTCACTTCAAACTGTTGACTATTCAACAATTGAACCTAGCAATGTAGAGCAACTCCACTATACTTGTCGCACTTTGCTCTAAGAAGGCGGCGCGCAAGCGCCCCAACGAAAGGTGCAATTATGTCTTTTGCCATCATAACCGACTCCACGTCGGACATCTCCCCCGCCCGCGCTCAAGAGCTCGGCATTTACGTGATTCCGCTGCATGTGATTATCGAGGGCGAGGACCTGCTCGACCAGGTGCAGATTACCGCCGAGGAATACGTCGCGCGCATGGCCGGCTCCGAGCAACTGCCGCACACCTCGCAGCCGAGCGCCGGCGAGTTCAAGGCACTCTTTGACCGCGTGCGTGCTGACGGCCACGATAGCGCGATCTTTATCTCGCTGTGCAGCGAATGGTCCGCCTGCTATTCCAACGCATGCCTGGTCGCCGAGACCCACGAGCTCGACGTGCGCTGCATCGACTCGCGCACCGGCTCGGGCGCCGAGGGCCTGCTGGTGGAGTACGCGCTCGCCATGCGCGAGGACGGCCGCAGCCTAGACGAGACCGAGGCGCGGATCCGCGCGACGCTGCCCGACGCCCATCTGCTACTGATTCCGCGCACGCTCGAGAACTTGGTCAAGAACGGCCGCGCGCCCAAGCTCGCCGGCCAGCTCACGCAGATGCTCAACATTCGCCTGGCCGTTTCGCCGGAGTGGAAATCGGGCGAGATCAAGGCCATAAAAAAGGGCCGCGGTGCCAAGCGCATCGTTACCAACACCATGGCCGATTGCCTCGCATTTTTGGCCGAGTATCCGGGCTCCAGCGTGCGCGTGCTCACGACCGGCGCCGCCGAGGAGCAGGAGCTTGTCAACGAGGCACTCGCGGGTCAGGATTACGTAGACGCCGGCACCGGCCCCATCGGCTGCACCATCGCCACCCACGTAGGCGTCGACGCCATCGCCATCAGCTACTGCCCCCGCTACCAACCTGCCAATTAGGGCTACCCATACCACTTGCGGTGGAATAGGGACTGTTTTTGGCTTATCAGCCGCAAATCAATCCCTATTCCACCGCAACTTAGAAGCAGTTCATTTGGGACGGGGCTAAAAAGACTGGTATCAAACGTTTCAGACCAGTCTTTTAGCCCCGTCCCATTTTACCTACCCTACATCAGCCCGCTCAGGGCGATGTCGACGGCTTCGTTGAGGTCGTCGGTGATGTGGACAAGGTCTGGATCGAGTGGGCTGATCATGCCGGCATCCATCACCGGGCCGTTGAGCCAGTCGAACAGGCCCCTCGCGGTACCCACTGGACAAAAAATGGCAAATATGAGTACCGCCACCAAATTAGTAGCAGCAAAATCTCGCCGGAATTGATCATTTCGATCAATTCCACGTCTTGCCAAGGCTCAAAATTCCGTGTTTAGTGGGTTAGATATATAGAATAATGTGGAATTGGTATTCTATTCTTACCAAATGTTATGAGACTACATTAACAACAGTACTCATATTTGACGTTATTTGACCACGGAGTCATTCGAGGACCCCTCCCCACGCCGCCAACACGCCCCATAGCCGCCAAAACACCTTTAACAACAGCCGCCGCACGTTTTGGCACCGGCTAATTGCCACTCACGGATCGGTACCCCACTATTACCGAACCAAAATCGAAGTCGCATATCTCATAAAGCTGAAATGACGTACCCTCATCCCAATGAACGCTGACAAGAATGGCATTCAAATGAGCAACGCCGTGCATCAATACGCCCTTTTCGGGAACGCCTTATTCAAACTCAATAAAACGGTTGTCCACGCTTCAGATCCGCGTAAGCAGATCGTAATCTGTAGCAACGGTCCAGACATCCGTTACGCAACACTCGAAGAATGGGACAAAGCCGGCAAATCTTTCGGCGAACGTGCACAGACCGAGGGCATCGTTACCAGCGCGAGCCCAGCGCGCGACAAACTCGAGCTCTTTCGCAATCTTTTTACCGGCCGCAAAGATGTGCACGCTCACGGGTATCGCAGAAAAGACGGGGGCATCGGCTATACACCCGCCTGCGCAAATGAGTGGAAGCCAGGCATTTGCCCCAAAGCAAACCATCACAGAATTAAATGCGCTGAATGTCGCAGCCGCACATTCCTTGAGCTGAACGATGCCGCCATTATCGCCCATTTCAAAGGCAGCGACGACAGGCTCCGGGACGTCATAGGTCAATATGTTCTCGACAAAGACTGCAACACAAATGTCCTTGTCATTGATTTTGACAAAGCCGATTGGAAAGAAGCGACAAACGCTATCAGGCTTGTCGTAAAAAACCATGGAATTAACGCTGCGGTCGAGCGATCAAGGTCAGGCAACGGCGCGCATATCTGGTTTTTCTTCCTAGAACCTATAAACGCAAAGACAGCACGAGATTTCGGTAGCTGCCTTATCGCCGAAGCAGCGGCACTCAACAAGACAATCACCTTCGAAGCCTTTGACCGAATGATACCCGCGCAGTCCACCATTCCTGAAGGCGGCTTTGGAAATCTCATTGCGCTGCCCTTTCAGGGAAAAGCGCAGCGGGAAGGAAACAGCGTATTTGTTGACGAACGATTCGAGCCCTTTCCCGACCAATGGCTTTACCTTTCGCAAATCCAACTAATCTCGCGTGCGACGGTGGATCGTCTGATCGAGGACACCAAAAACAAACCGCTTGGAATAGCAACAGCTGCAGCGACAAACAAAACCAGGCGCAATGTCCAAAAGCCTCGAAAGCGGCTCCCGCTCACGCCACGAGACTTCCCCTCGAACCTGCTCGTCACACAAGCCGATATGCTCTACATCCCCGAAAAGTCTCTGAGCCCGGCAGCTCAAATGGAAATCCGCAGGCTTGCGACATTTGCCAACCCGGAGTTCTTCCGTGCGCAATCTATGCATCAATCAGTATTCGGCAAACCGCGACTCATAGACCTCAGCGAACTTAGAGATGGCCGCGTCGCGATTCCCAGAGGCTGCAAAGCCCAACTTGAGCAGCTGATTCAAGAAGCCCACGTTACTGCCCATTATTCAGACGAACGCAGCACAGGCAATCCAATTGAGATGGCATTCAAAGGGACCCTTCATCCCGAACAGCAAATTGCCGCCGACCAGATGCTTGAATACGAAGACGGAATCATGTCTGCGCCAACGGGCTTCGGTAAAACCGTCATCGGAGCTTATCTTATTGCCGCCGTTGGTCTTCCGGCGCTCGTCATTGTTCCAAAGACCGCGCTCATAGCCCAATGGAAATCGCAGCTCGAACGATTTCTCGACATTACGGACACCAGAGAGCCGGTCCGAACGCCAAAAGGACGAATCAGCAAAAAGCAACCTCCCCTTATTGGACAAATCGGAGGGGGCAAAACCGCCGTCAGCGGCCTTATCGACGTCGCTTCCTTTCAGTCGCTATCTGGCAAAGACTCCCAAACCGGGGAGCCGATAGTTAAGAACCTTGTTCGTAATTACGGCCTCATTATCTGCGACGAATGCCACCATGCTGCCGCGCCACAGCTCGAGCTCGTCCTCAAGTCCGCTCCAGCCAAATATATATATGGCCTCTCCGCGACACCCGAGCGCTCCGACGGACTCACGCGGGCGCTCTCGATGCTCTGCGGCCCGCTTCGCTATGTCATCGATCCAAAAACGCAGGCAATTCAGCAGGGCATCCAGCGCATCGTTCGACCGAGATTTACCGGCATTCGGCTATCCGCCTACGAGCCGGATGCAAGCTTCAATCAGATTCTCGATATGCTGTGTGCACATGCGGCAAGAAACGAATTGATTGTCGATGACGCCCTCGAAGCAGCGTCAAACGGTCGACATCCGCTCATACTATCCAAAAGGAAAAAGCATGCTGAGGAACTGTTCAGGTTGCTTAATGATCGCAGACACGAGCCCATACTCTTAACCGGAGAAATCGGCGCCAAAGAAAGAAAAGCGATACTGAACAGTCTTCCCGGCTTTGAGCATGAACATCGAATCATCGTCGCCACCGAAAGCCTTCTGAGCGAGGGCTTCGATCTGTCCTACCTTGACACCCTTTTCATTGCCACGCCGATATCTTGGGACGGCAGCATAACGCAGCAGGTGGGCAGACTGCATAGAAGCCACGAGGGCAAGCAACAGGTTGAGATATTCGACTACATTGACCTGTCGATACCCATGCTCGCCCGCATGTACCAGAAAAGACTCAAGACGTACGCCAAGTTGGGGTACGAAATTTATTCAGCAGAGGACAGCGAGCAACCCGATTACAACATTCTCATAGAGCCGGCAAACGCTATTGAGGCATTAATTAAAGACATCACCGGTGCCACAAAGAGTGCCTTCATAGCCGCATCCTACGCATCCGCCGCATGCCTCACGAAACTCACCACCACACTCGCAGGCGCAGCCGCCCGTGGGATTACCCTTGAGGTTTATGTTGCCTCACCTCCGCGCGATGACGCGAAAGCGATTTTTGCCGAGATGAACGTCGACTATTCCGTCAAGGCCAAAGGGCGGCTGTGCGCGGCCGTGATTGACGAGGAAACTGTCTGGTACGGGACTATCCCGCTGCTGGCATTCCCCAAGAAAGAAGACCGCAGCATCCGTTTCAAAAGCAACGAAGTCGCCGCTGAGTTTTTGAGCGAAATCCAGCAATGAGGAGAACCGGGGGCCGCAGCAGCGAACGGGGCGCGCCTATCAGTTGCGGTGAAATAGGGACTGTTTTTGGCCAATCGACCGCAAATCAGTCCCTATTCCACCGCAACTTGGAAATCGGCGATCAGCCCAGCGGACCCTGAAACAGTTCCTCATGCGAGCCCATTCTCACCAGCCTAATCACTGGGTTAGTCTTATGGGGAAGATAAAGAACGACCACATCGACCAAGCCATCGGATAGGTGGAAATCGATGTGGCCGTTGTAGTTTCCGCCCGGGTTTGAGAGCTCGTGGGCGCCATACTCCGCCGGAAGTGACCCATGAGCCACAAGCTCTGCAACCGCCGCTTTAAACTCACTTTTTAGCTGCGGATGCATGCGCATCGTTCGTTTGTAGTCCGCCTTAAATTGAGCCTCGACTTTAATCTCGAACATCGCTATTCCTCATCGAGGAATGACATAAGCTCATCAGCGTTATTGAATGACGGGCTATCGTCCGGCAAAATCCCCAACTCATGAGCCTCGGCGATCACCATGGCACGCCTCGTCGCCTCGTTGGGCATCTCCGCCCTTCCTACAATCTCAAAAGGAATCTTTCGCTGATTTACCAGCTGCCGAACGGCAAGATTGAGATAGGAATTGAGGCTGAGGCCGACCGAATCCAAGAACTCAGTCGCCTGCTCCTTGAGCCCCTCTTCGAGGCGAACCGTCGTAGGCTTAACCGTTGCAGTAGACATACGCGACCTCCTTGCCCTCGTCTTTTGCATCAGTATACCCAATATAAATGGCAACCTGACGTTAGATAGCATCAGATTGCCATGCATATTCATGTCGCGGTAGACACGATTGCTCTACATCAACCCGCTGAGCGCAATGTCAACGGCCTCGTTGAGGTCGTCGGTAATGTGTACCAGATCCGGGTCGAGCGGGCTAATCATACTGGCGCTCATTACCGGGCCGTTGAGCCAGTCGAACAGGCCCTGCCAGTACTCGCTGCCCACCAGCACGAGCGGCATGCGCTTGACCTTGTGCGTCTGCACCAGCGTGAGCACCTCGAACATCTCGTCGAGCGTGCCAAACCCGCCGGGAAACACGATGGCGCCCGAGCTGTATTTGACGAACATGGTCTTGCGCACAAAGAAGTAGCGGAAGTCCATGCCGAGGTTCACGTATTTGTTGAGCCCATGCTCGTGCGGCAATTCAATGCCCAGGCCAACTGACTTGCCGTTGACACTCGCCGCTCCCCTGTTGGCCGCTTCCATGATGCCGGGGCCGCCACCGGTGATGACCGCCACGCCACGTTGTGCGATCTTGCGCCCGACGGTACGCGCCGCCTTGTAGAGCGGATCGGTCTTGGGCGTGCGAGCGCTACCGAAGATGGTCACCGCAGGACCAAGCTCGGCAAGCGCGCCGAAGCCATCGACAAACTCGGCCTGAATGCGCAGCACGCGCCACGGATCGGCATGCAACCAGTCGGTCGACTCCTCGGGCGCCAGCAGGTTGGCGTAGGTGTTGTCCTTAGGAATCATGGGGCCGCGCATGACCACGGGACCGCGTCGGTACGTCTCGTCGTAGGCCGGCTCGCCCTCGACGTTCTCATTCTTAATCATGGGTACTCCTATCGAGAAAAAGAAAAGCGGGCGGGGTCGACGCCATGCGCCAAACACCCGCCCGAACATCAACTATTCGGTATGGTACCCACGTTGCATCAAGCGCTTGCAAGGCATCGGTCAGCGGTCGCGCAACCGATGCCGGCGCATGCGATGGCCGGCGCCGGTTGCGCGCGGTCGATTGGCACACGATCTCGACACCGCGCGAACGCCCCCACAAGCACGCCCGCAGCTCTTAGTAGTCCACCGCCGCAGGGCTATTCATCCAGTCGCTCACGAACGCGCCGTAGCGGCCCTCGATAATGGCCTGACGGGCACGCTGCATAAGGTTGAGCAGGTAGTAAATGTTGTGCATCGACAGCAGAATACCGCCGAGCATCTCCTTCTGCGTGACCATGTGACGGATGAGCGCACGGCTGTAGCCGCCCGTGCACACCGGGCAGGTGCAGGTGGGGTCGATAGGGCCGTCGTCGTGCGCAAAGCGCGCGTTGCGGAAGTTAAGGCGACCTTCACTGGAGAACGCCGTACCCATGCGGCCGGTGCGCGTCGGCAGCACGCAGTCGAACATGTCGATGCCCACGCCAACGCCGCGCACGAGCGTGGTAGGGTTGCCGACGCCCATGAGGTAGCGCGGCTTGTGCTTAGGCATGTACTCGGAAACCAGCGGTGCCAGCGTCTCGAACATGGTCTCGTGGTCTTCGCCCACCGAATAGCCGCCGATGCCGTAACCCGGGAAGTCGCCGCACTCCTCCAGATGGCGCAGCGAGCGCAGGCGCAGGTCCAGGTGCATGCCGCCTTGGACGATGCCAAAGAGCGCCTGGTCATCGCGGGTATGCGCCTTATAGCAGCGCTCGGCCCACATACTCGACAGCTCAACGGCGCGCTCGACGTAGGCGCGCGTGGCGGGATAGCCCGGGCACTGGTCGAGCTGCATGCAGATATCGGAGCCGAGCTTCATGGCGATTTCCATGTTGTCCTCGGGCGTCCAGAACACGTGGCGACCGTCGTAGTCGTTGACGATAAAGCGCACGCCCTCATCAGTGAGCTTGACCGCGTCGTTGTGGCTGAACACCTGGAAACCGCCCGAGTCGGTGAGGATAGGGCCGTGCCAGTTCATAAACTTGTGCAGGCCGCCCAGCTCGGCGATGGTATCCTCGCCGGGACGCATGGACAGGTGATAGGTATTGGCAAGCACGATCTGGGCGCCGAGCTGCTTGACGGTCTCGGTAGGAATACCCTTGACGTTTGCCTTGGTGCCCACGGGCATAAAGATTGGCGTCTCGATGTCGCCGTGCGGGGTGTGCAGTACGCCGGCGCGCGCGTGCGTCGTCGGGTCCTCGGCGATCAGGTCGAATTTAAAAAGGCTCTGGTCCATAAACTGGAACTCCTTGGTTGCGGTTCATACGCAAACCATTATACGGGCAACCCGCAAGAAGCACCGACTCGACAGAAACTGGCGCAAAGGGGTCATAGTCATTGGGATCATTTCCAACAGCCAAGGCAACGCCGATGCTCTGGCAATGCCAGCGAGCGGTCGCCAGGGCGAACAAATTGGCATGAAAAGAGGGCGGCATAGACCTTCTGGTCATGCCGCCCTCTTTGAATGACAAGTTGTCGCCCTGGCGGCCGCGCAGCGTCGGCCCGTTACGGCGTTTGGTAAAACGCCGTAACCCCTAAGGCCGCTGGCCCATGCCACCCTCGAGGGTGACGGTCTCGCCGTTCATGTACTTAAAGTCGGGACCACAGAGCTGAACGACCACGCGGCCGATTTCCTTCTCGACGTCGCCGTAGTGACCCGCCGGCGGCATGTGGACGTTGGCCTTGAACGCCTCGGGATAGGCATCCTGGAAATTCTCGAGCGCAGCGGTCCAAGCAAGCGGGCAAACGATATTGACGTTGATGCCGTCCTTGCCCCACTCGTTGGCGGCAACGCGGGTCAGGCCGCGGATGCCCTCCTTGGCGGCAGCATAGCTGCACTGGCCATAGTTGCCAAACAGGCCGGCGCCCGAGGCAAAGTTGACCACGGAGCCCTTGGTCTCCTTCAGGTGCGGATAGGCCTTCTGCATGTACAGATAGGTAGCATACAGACCGGAGTAAATGGCCAGGTTAAACTGGTCCATGGTGTGATCGGCGATGGTCACGCCCGAGGCGCTGGCCTGAGCATTGTTGACGACGGCGTCGATGCGGCCGAACTCCTCAATGGCCTTGTCGATGACGTTCTGGACGACGGCCTCGTTGTCCTGACCAGCCGAGACATCGGCCTGAACAGGCAGAACCTTGACACCGTACTCGGCCTCGAGAGACTCCTTGGCGGCCTCGAGCTTGGCGACGTTGCGGCCGGTGATGACGAGGTTCGCGCCCTCCTTGGCAAATGCGATATCGATGCCGTAGCCGATGGAGCCAGCGGAACCGTCCTTGAGCGTGGCCTTGCCACCGCCGGTGACGATCACGGTCTTACCAGTGAAAAGTCCCATACAAAGTCCTTTCAAATCGCGACGGGCACGCCCGCCGACTGCGCGCATCCAACTTCACGCGCCAAAAGCTGAAATGCAACTTTAGCTTCTTCAAGTGAAAAATAAAGCCCATGGCAGGCGAACGGCGCAACGTCTTTCGGCGAAGGGAATGTCAAGTAATAATTGAATAGAGCGGCCGAGTTTTTGTTAACGAGACGAGCCATCGAACACGTTTTGAAACTTTGCTGCGGCGCGCGGGATGTCGGCGCGAGACTTTATCATAGGGTGACAAACAACGATGAGGAGCACATGCCTATGACAGACGAGCTGGACCCCCAGACTCAAGAGCATATTGATGATCCCGCAGACGTCACCGCAGATACTGACGCTGTGACCTGCGATGGTATCGACATCGACGACCCCATCTTGGACGAAAGCGCTACGGCGGAAACCCCCGAAACAGAAAACGCCGATGAGCAAAACGACGATGCGCCCGCTAAGGACGACGCCCCTGTACAGGACGACGCCCCGCAAGCAGCGGGCCCCATCGAGGTGTCTTCGGAAGAAGAGCTCGATGCCGTCATGGACTCCATGATGGATGCCGTCAAAGCGATGAAAGACGCCGTGGCCGATGCCGATATTGATGCCGAGGAAGAGGAGGCCGCCGAGGCGGCCTCGACCTTTGTACCCGGCGAGACCCCCGTTGCCGACCAGGGCAGCACCATGCCCTCGTTTCTGCAGCTCGAGCACCCCACGATTGGCGCCGATGCGGTCGATCCGCACGCAGCGGGCTTTTCTGTGGTCGAGGGCGGTACCGGCAATATCGCCGCGCCGCAGGCTGCCGATGCGGACGCTGTCGACACCGCTCGCCCGATCGCCCCGCACTCCCCCGACGCGAACCGCGATCTGGGGACCGCTGTCTCGAACACCGCGAACGCCGTGGGCACCTTTATTGCCCAGGGCGCCTCGGCCATGCGCGAGATGAACGCCGCGAAAAAGGCACTTGCCGATGCCCGCGCCCACCTGGCCGAACTTGAGCAGCGCATTGTCGATCAGGCCGAGGAGCTCGAGACGCGCCAGGATATCGCAGGCCGCTACGACCAGATCGTCGCCGACCAGCGTCAGGCGATCGCCACAGCGCAAAAGACCGCTGCGGCAGCCGAGATTGACCGTGATGCCCACGCCGCCAAAGCGACAGAGCTCAAGAGTCAGCTCGAACAAATGAAGACAGAGGATGACGCGACCGAGCTCCGCCTGAAGGCCGCGCTCGACGCCGTGGAGGCCCGCGAGGCAAGCTCGCGCGAGACCGGCAACCGCCTCGTTCGACGTCTTGAGGATTCCAAGCGCATCCGCGACAAGGTGCAGGCCGAGCGAGACGCCGGCATTGCCGCCGCACAACAAACCGTCGACGCCACGCGCGCCCAGCTCGAGACGCTGCGTCATGAGTATGCCGAGCTGCAACGCAATCCCTCGGCAAATCCCGCCAACTATACGGTGCGCACCAGCGAGCTCTCGATGCAGATCTCCGACACGGCAGATGCCCTGCGTAAAGCCGAAGAAGATGTCCCGCGCATCACCGCCGACCTTGAGCACTCGCTTGCCGCAGCCGAGCAGGCCGTCGAGCAGGCTCAAGCCCCCATTGCCGAAGCCAAACGCGCGCACCAAGCCGTGACGACTGAGGCTGATGCCGCGCGCGACGAGCTGCAGACGGCGAAAACTGCCGCCACGACGCGCCAGCGCGAACTGCGCGAGAAGATCGCCGCCGAGGACAAGGCACGCCGCGACCAAGAGCAAAGCATCGCCAACGCCCAAGCAGATGCCGCACATGCACAGTCGATCATCGAGCAGGCGACCGAGGTACATGACCATCCAGAGATCACTGAGTCGCTTGCAGGATCCTTGGCCCGAGACAAAGCCGAACACGCCGAGACCGAGCGAGAAGTCGCCCAGCTCGAGGCCACCGAGGACGCGGTGCGCGAGCGCACCCGCGACTCACGCATCAAATTCACCGGCGCCATCGTCTGCATCGTCGCCGCAATCCTGGTGATCATCCTAGTCTGGCTGTTCGCGAGCAAGTAAACCAGCCGCCAAAAAAACGCTCAACGCAGTTGCGGTGAGATAGTTCCTGTTTAGCCCAAAAAGGCCAATTCAAGAACTATCTCACCGCAACTTATTTAGATTGATGCAAGGTAGTCGTTTAAGAACGTCCCCAATGACTACACCGATGTTTTGTTGACAACCAAAGAAATGCCGGTGTTTTGGCAACGACAGCGAGCGGGTCGCATTTGAGGCAAGGTGACGTGAAACGAAAGGGCGCTGGCCTTCTGGTCGCGCCCTTGAAGTTGAACGTCAGATTGTCCAAATGCGGCCCGCGCAGCGTCGACCGGTTACGGCGTTTGTAAAACGCCGTAACCTACAAGATGAGCATGGCGTCACCAAAGCTGAAGAAGCGGTAGCGTTCTTCGATAGCAGCGGCGTAGGCATCCATGATCTGGTCGCGGGTGGCAAGTGCGCTTACGAGCATCATGAGCGTGGAGCGCGGCACGTGGAAGTTCGTGATCAGCGCGTCGACCACGTGATAGGTCGAGCCGGGCATAAGGTAGAGCTGCGTTGTCGCGTTCTCGCGCACCACGATGTCGCCGCGGCCGAGCGTGTCGGCCCCGTCCTCGCGGCCCTCAAAATAGCGCGCCGTCACAGCCGGATCGGACACCGGCGCGTCCGCGTCAAACGCGCTCTCGAGCGAGCGCACTGCGGTAGTGCCGACGGCGATCACACGATGGCCCTCGGCCTTCGCCTTATGCACGGCGTCGACAACCTCCTGCGACACGTGGTAGCGCTCGGTGTGCATCACGTGCTGCGCGGGGTCGTCCTCCTCCACCAGACGGAAGGTATCGATACCCACCTCGAGCTCGACGGCGGCAAACTTGGCACCCTTGGCCTCGATGGCAGCCATGAGCTCGGGAGTAAAATGCAGACCCGCCGTGGGAGCAGCGGCCGAGTGCTCCTCCTTCATGGCGTAGACGGTCTGGTACTTCTCGGGATCGCCCTCGTAATCGGTAATGTAGGGCGGCAGCGGCACGTGGCCGGCAGCATGGATGGCCTCGTCGAGCGTGCGCGGCTCGCCGGCGGCATTGCAACCGGCCGGCTCAAAGCGTACCAGGCGGCCGCCGCGGCTATCGGTGACAAAGTCGACAACCTCGGCCGTCAGCACCACGGGAGCCCCCTCGGGCGCATGGGCGCCACCGGCGCGATACTCAATATGAGCACCGGGCTTCAGGCGCTTGCCCGGCTTGACCAAGCACTCCCAAACATGGCCCAGCGGATCCACGTCCTCGCGGCGCTTGAGCAGCAGGGTCTCGACCACGCCGCCCGATCCCGTTTTACGACCGATCAGACGGGCCGGCATCACGCGCGTCTGATTGATGACGAGCACGTCGCCCGGCTCGATATAGTCGATGATGTCGCGGAAGATGCGGTGCTCAACGGTACCGCCGTGCTCCAGTGGCGTTCCCGCCTGGGAGCCCTTGCGATCCACCACCAGCAGGCGGCAGGAGTCGCGCGGCTCGGCAGGAGCCTGGGCAATGAGCTCTTCGGGCAGGTTATAGTCAAAATCATCGGTACGCATCTTTGCCTCTTTCACAAAGCGCGTCAGTCGAAAAAATCGACTGACGCGCGCATCATTCTCCTCTGTATCCTATCAGCTTGTTGAGAGAAATATAGTATGGGAACAGATTTGCGACTGTTTTCTCAACGCCCCGCTACTTAAGCGTTGCGTACATCACCGCCTTGATCGTATGCATGCGATTCTCCGCTTCTTGGAAAACACGAGACTTATCGGACTCAAAAACCTCGTCCGTGACTTCCATTTCGGTAACTCCAAACTTCTCAGCAATTTCGGCACCAACAGTAGTATTAGTATCGTGGAAGCTCGGAAGGCAGTGGAGGAAAATCGCCTCGGGCTTTGCCATAGACATCACCTCAGCGGTCACACGATACGGCGACATGAGCTTAATGCGGCTTTCCCACAGCTCTGCGGGCTGACCCATGCCAACCCAAACATCCGTGTAAATTACATCGGCATCACGAGCGCCTTCCTCAATATCCTCTGTAATGGTAATCGTCGATCCATGCTCGGCCGCAATACGACTACATTCTGCAAGGAGTTCAGGATCATAGGATGTAGCCCCCTCCGAATTTCCCCCGATTGGGCCGCAAGAACAGTAGTTAATGCCGAGCTTAGCGCAAATGACCATGAGCGAATCAGCGACGTTTCCGGCCGCCTTACCAAAAAATGTAAGTTTCCTGCCCTTAATCTCTCCAAACTCTTCACGCATGGTCAGAATATCGGCAAGCACTTGAGTCGGGTGAAATTCAGTAGTCAGCCCATTCCAAACGGGAACCCCAGCTTTTGCAGCAAGCTCCTCAACCTTCGCCTGTTCAAAGCCGCGGTATTCAATTCCGTCATACATGCGGCCAAGGACGCGAGCCGTGTCCTCAATCGACTCCTTTTTGCCCATCTGAGACGAGCCCGGATCCAAATAAGTTACACCCATGCCAAGGTCAAGTGCACCAACTTCGAAGGCGCAGCGAGTACGCGTGGAAGTCTTCTCAAATAGCAAAACAATATTCTTGCCTTCAAGGTATTTATGCGGAACACCGGCACGCTTCATGCTTTTGAAGTTAGCAGAAAGCTCAAGCAGATACTCAATCTCTTCCGTCGTGTAATCAAGCAGCTTCAGAAAACTGCGCCCAGCGATATTAACACCCATATTCGCCATCTCCCATCACAGTGGATTTGCAACTAAATATCTTCGCGCCAGAAGGGCATGCTCATGCAGCGCGGGCCACCACGACCGCGGGACAGTTCCTCGGAGGGAACGACCAAAAGTTCCAAACCGTTCTTGTAGAGCTCATCATTTGTGACAACATTGCGCTCGTAAACACAGACTTTACCAGGAGCAACGGCAAGAGTGTTCGACCCGTCGTTCCACTGCTCGCGAGATGCCTCAACCATATCGCCAGCACCGCACTCAATAAGCTGCACCTTCTCCACGCCAGTAGCCATTTCAAGAATATGTTCAAGCGTGTCATCAATCTCTTGAACAGCGACCATTCCCTCAGAGTCACCACGAGTCAGACGATAAACACGAAGGGTCTCAAAAATACCGGGATAAACTGTGAACTTATCGAAATCCACCATGGTGCAAACGGTGTCAAGATGCATGTAAGCATAGCCGTTGGGGATTTTAATAGCGTAAACGGTATCGATCTCAGAATTCCCAGATCCCCAGAACAAATTCTTTGCAAGCTCCTCAATCGCAGCCGCCTCAGTTCGCTGGCTAATTCCAATAGCCAAGGTATGAGCGTTAATGTTAAGTACATCACCGCCCTCGATATGCCAGGGATTCTTATGGTCGTACCAAATCGGAGTCCCTGCATAATCGGGATGGTATTTGAAAATCGCTTCGTAGAAGGGCACTTCACGATCTCGCTGTTTCCAATACATATGGTGAAGCAGAACGCCTTTGCCCACGGAAGCAAGAGGATCGCGAGAGAAATATGAACTCGGAAGAGGCTTCAACACCAAATCATCGGGCTTCGCATCCTCATTATCCATCATACTAAGCGTAGTCGAAACGCGAGGCAGCTCAAGGTCACGATAACGATACCCCCCCATAGCCTCAAGTACAAACTGATACGAATCTGAAATAGCGTCGAGCTTTTCACGAACAGCCTGCTCAAGCATAGGATTGACAATCCCGCTCTCAGCCATAAATGTATCGGTAAACTCAGCGCGAGCCGAGGGGCATGCATCCAGCGCTTCAGCAACGAGTTTCTCCATATAGAGAACCTCAACACCTTCGCTCCTCAGAAGATCCGCAAAGGCATCATGCTCCTTTTGAGCCACATCAAGATAGAAACAGTCGTGAATCCAGACATCCTCGAACTCTTCTGCCTTTACGTTCACAAGGTCACGACCGGGGCGGTGAAGCACAACTTTCTTGAGCTTACCAATCTCGCTGTGTACATTCAGTCCTTTAGACATTCCTGTTACTCCATTTCAGCCATGAAACCTACAGGGCAATAAGTCCCGAGATTGCTACGAATACGATATTGATGAGCGACACGACCAAGAAGAATTTCCAAACGGTCTTCCACCACTGGCCAAGCTTGATCTTGCACACGCCCAAACCCGCTACAAGAATGGCGCTAGTAGGACAGATCAAAGACATCGTCGCGCTACCCATGGAGAGAGCCCACACGGCGGCCTCGGGATTAAGGCCCATGAGTTCGGTCAAAGGTCCAAAAATGGGAGCGGTCAGTGCTGCAAGGCCAGATGAGCTGGGAACCAGAATCGCCAGGAGGTTCTCAACCGCATAAAGAAGCGTAGTAAAGAGAACCGCCGGGATGCCGCCCAGACCAGTGGCGAGCGCATTGAGGATGGTATCGATGATCATGCCGTCAGAGGCAATGACAAGGATGCCACGCGCAAGTCCAACGACAATTGCCGAGAAAGCAAAGTCAGCGATACCCGCAACAAATTCCTGAGCGATGACGTCCTGACTAAAGCCCGCAATAACACCGGCCAACAGGCCCATGGCCAAAAAGACCGCAGAAATCTCGTTCATATACCAGCCCTGGGTCACAAGTCCCCAGATGATAAGGCACATACCAGCGATAAATACCGCAAGCACGCCTTTTTGACGACCCGTAAATTCCGCGTCAAGGGCAGATTCATCGGCAGCGAACTCGACTTTCTTGGCGATATCATCCTCAAATGTGATCGATGACTCAGGGTTCTTCTTTACCCTTCGTGCATAGAGGACAACCCAAGTAATTGCAACGGCAGTCAAAACAACCCAGGCAATCATACGCAGCCACAGCTGGGGGTTGCCCTGAATACCAAGAATACCTTGCGCAATGAGAACATTAAACGGATTAATCGTTGAGGCGATGTAACCCGTGCGCGCTCCAACGAACACGACCATGAACGCCGTCATCGAGTCGAAGCCCATAGCCATCATAATTGGCATGAAGATCGCAAAGAACGGGAGAGTTTCTTCCGCCATGCCAAAGCTCGTTCCGCCCAATGCAAAGAGAACCATCGCAATAGGAATAATTAGAATGTCTTTGTTCTTAAAGCGGCGAACGACACGACCCATTCCGCTCGTGATAGCGCCCGTTTTAGTAATAACCTGAAACGAACCGCCCACAATCAAGATGAATGCAACGACCTCAATTGCCTCTTGTATACCGCGCGTTGGAGCCTGAAGAACATCGAAGACGCCTTGTCTGAGATCTACTTCATCCCCGGTTTCCTCGTCAATATATGTCTTTTCACTCTGCTCATACGTACCTGCGACAGTGACTTCGCGACCGTTCACCTCCTGACGCTGATAGGACCCAGAGGGAACAATCCACGTGAGAACAGCGAAGATGACCATAAGTGCAAAGATGATCGCATATACGTGCGGGACCTTGAACTGCTTGATGCCTTTCGAACTTTCCGCTGCCATATCTCCTCCTTCATTCCTTTTCCCATCTATCCAGCTGGCACCATAAATGTATGAGGTTGCTCAGCGGTGGTCGGCCAACCATCGCCATCGTGTCGCTTTTCACCTATGAACGGCAGCTAAAGTGACGTTATTAATCAATCTGATATTTAAAATTGATGTTATTTATCAATTACATACGTCTTTTAACTTTTCCGCAACACAACAAGGAACCTGCCTTAGCCTTATATAAAAACCAGCAGGACAGGAGACAGACATGCAAGGCGTACACATAACAAATGAAATCGGTCATTTAAAAGCCGTACTTGTCCATCGACCAGGAACTGAAACACAAAACTACCCTGATGCCGACTTCAGCCAAGTTTTCTCCCTGCGAAAATGGAGCGGTCGTTTTGACCTCGACAAAGCAATATATGAGCACGATTCCATGGTTCAATTGCTTGAGAAGCATGGCGTAGAAACCATTGAAATTAGGGACCTTCTCGAAGACTCACTTGAAACTGAGCCCCAATCACTTAAATGTTTTATTGATGACTACCTCCGTTGCAGTGGGGCAACAGGCAGAGAGTTCCTCGAGACAATAACCCAGCTGTTTGAGAACGCTAAGAACACCCAGGAATTGGTGAATATAGTACTTAACGGCATTCGCTTTGGAGACACTGAGCTATGTTCAAACCAGTCGGAAACACTACGGGCGCTCGTGCACGAGCAATTTGACCCCGCCTCGCTCTTGGTCAATCCCCTCAATACGCTTTTTTTCACTCGTGATCCTGCTGTGGTAGTCGGAGACGGCATCATCCTAAATCATATGTATTGGCCTGAGCGTGATCGTGAGGTCGCCTTATACCGGCAGATATTCACCCACCACAAGATCATGGGAGAAACCCCGGTATGTGATTTGAACAGGAGTAGTTACCATATCGAAGGCGGAGACGTTCTTGTTATCAGTGCTAAGACATTATTAGTTGGAATCTCTGACCGAACTGAACCCGCCGCCGTCGAGTCACTTGCCAAAGAGCTCCTGACCTCAAATAAATTCCAGACCACCGAGCTAATTGCGATTCGAGTCCCCTCTGACGGGCTGCGTATCCACCTCGATACGTTCATAAGTAGAATTGATCACGACGCGTTCCTCATCGATCGTGAGATATGCAATGCCGTTGATGCATACAGCATTCAACTAAAACGATCCGGAAAGGGCCTTACGATCACTCCTATCGATCGCACGATTCCGGAAATACTCTCTGTAGCCTGTTGCGAACCAATAAAAGTAATTGACTGCGGAGGCGGGAATCAAACCGCCTACGAAAGAGAGCGCCGGAACAACGCAACGTCTATCCTTGCGCTCTCGCCAGGAAAACTATGCGTATATGAAGAAAACGTTTGGACCAACGAAGCGCTTGAGAAAGCAGGAATGGAATTATTCCCGTTATCCATTGACGAGCTCACCAAAGGCTATGGTGGCACAAACTGTCTATGCCTCCCTCTGTGGCGAGAGGATCTATAGCCATGGGCTTCGGGGCAAATATTCGTAAACTCCGCACCATGGAGCATCTTGGTCAGGCGCAACTTGCAGAGATGTTGGGGGTATCTAAAGAGACCGTTTGTCGTTGGGAAAAAAGTCGGTATGCCCCCCGTGAGCGCCATATTGAAAAGTTACAAGCGCTCTTCGGTTGCACCCGCGATGAACTTGTTGGCGAGGAAAACGGTTTGGCCGTAAAGCTCGCAAATAAAAGAATCGTCACCGACGAAGACCCTGCTATCCGCGAAATGGAGGGCGCATTTCCCGTCATCGATATCGAATCGCAAAAGCGCCGCATCACGCACAGCCAACAAAATGCTTGCGCGCCTGTAGACGTAGCCAAGCGTCACCCACATAGCGTTTTCGTTAAAATCAAAGGTGACGAAATGTCCCGCATTTACCCTCCCGGCAGCTTACTACTTGTCGATACCACCGCAAAGCCTTGGAACGGCTGTGCTGTATTGGCGCTCGCAGACGGTAAAACACCGGTAATTAGGCGATTTGCAGAAGGAAACGACATGATTGTGCTGTCGTCCCATTCATATGCAACAGCAAGTCCGGATCTGATGTTTAACAAACGGAGGATTAGAATCATAGGAGTCGTCGTTTGGTATCAAGCGAGCCACGATCACACGCTTAATTAAATCGACTTTCCCAAAAACGACCGTACCGCACAGACAGCTCAAAGCCCCAGCCCAAATGAACTACTTTTTGGACGCTTTGCGCTCGTCGCGGATGCGGGCGCGGTCCATGGCCGCCTCGACAGCCGAGAAGCGGCAGCCGCAGTAATTCTGCCGATACATACCCAGCTCGCGCGAACGGCGTGTCGCCTCGGGGTAATACGGGCGAAAATCGCGAATCACCGGAGTGAGACCGCGGGCGGCAGCCAGACGCTCCAACACGTCATTACAGGTATCGAACAGCTGATACGGCGAGACGGCGAGCGTCGTACCCACATATTCGAACCCGCGCTCCCGGGCCACGCGGCAGGCCTCGGCCAGGCGTAGGGCATAGCACGCGCGACAGCGACGGGGTCGATCGGCGCCCAGCGGGGCCACGCCGGCCTCCCAGCGCTCGCGGTCCTCCCCCGCCTCGATGAGCTCGATATCGCCATCGGCACACCACCGACGCAGCTCGTCCAAACGCCGCTGCCATTCATCGTGCGGCTGAATATTGGGGTTTGTCCAGCAGATTGTGGGCTCAAACCCTTCCTCGCGCAGCAGGCGGACCGGCTCAAGAGAGCACGGCGCACAGCAGGCGTGCAACAACAACGGCTTCATCGACATCTCCTCACCCAAAAAAGCGCACGCCGAAGGACGTGTCCTCGCAGGCGACAATGCGGCGGTCGCGCAAAATGGTCCGCACGTAATACCAATCGCCCACGCAACCCGATAAATGCAAGCCGGTCGCCAGGTAGCACAGCAGCGGATAGCCCGAAAACGCAAACCCCAGGGCAAACGCCGACGTCACAACAACCGTCGGCGCCAGGCAAACCACCATGTACCGCCGGCGCGAATACACCACGCCCTCGGCGCAGGCATAGATCATCGCCGTCTCGCGATTCGCCCCAAAGGTCACCTGCGCGCCCGCAGGCGCCAGCAGCTTAAAAAACACACCGTGCACCAGCTCGTGCACGGCGAACGACGCCATTGAGATCGCAGCCAAGCCGACTATCCATCCCAAGACGGCCATCCAGCCGCCCGCGTCAGCCGCATCCAAGTCCGCAGGCCCGCCCATCAGCATAAACACCGGCACCAAGCACACGGCAAATGCGCCGAGCACGGCCATCCCCCACACAAAGCAGGCGTGCAGAAAATCCTCGTCTTCAAACGCATGTATGTTGGAAATCTCATTCATAGCATCTTAGGATAGCGCCCCTGCCACGTACCCGTCCGCATGTGCGATAATGTCGAACGATATGCACGAATTGACCACCGCGTCGCCAGGCCTTGCGCCCGGCCGCGCTCTCACCATATGCGAAGGAGTCCCATGGCATCCAAATACTCCATGAACGACCGTCCCAGCTGGCCTCGCCGCGCCATCGTTACCGCCGGCGAGCCCTACGGCAACAAGGGCCTTCACTTTGGCCACGTCGGCGGTGTCTTTGTCCCGGCCGACTTCTTCGCCCGTTTCTTGCGCGACCGTCTGGGCCGCGAGAACGTCATCTTCACCTCGGGCACCGACTGCTACGGCTCGCCCATCATGGAGAGCTACCGCAAGCTCAAGGAGAACGAAGGCTACGACAAGTCCATCGGCGAGTATGTCGAGTCCAATCACTCCCGCCAGGCCGCGACCCTCAACAACTACAACATCAGCTGCGACATCTACGGTGGCTCGGGCCTTGAGCCGGCGGCCCAGATCCACAACGAGGTGACCGCCGAGATTATCAAGCGCCTGCACGAGCAGGGCACCATCTCCAAGCGCTCCACGCTGCAGTTCTACGATGCCAAGGCCGGCACGTTCCTCAACGGCCGTCAGGTGATCGGCCGCTGCCCCATTCAGGGCTGCAAGTCCGAGAAGGCGTACGCCGACGAGTGCGATCTGGGTCACCAGTTTGAGCCCGAGGAGCTCATTGCGCCCAAGAGCCAGCTCACCGGCGAGGTGCCCGAGCTGCGCCCGGTCGACAACCTCTACTTCGACCTGCCGGCCTACCTCGACTTTATGAAGACCTACACCGCCAAGCTCGCCCAGAACCCGCAGGTTCGTTCCGTGGTCTCCAAGACCATGGAGGAGTGGCTGCTGCCGGCACAACTCTATATTCAGAACAAGTTCCGCGAGGCCTTCGACGCCGTCGAGGACCAGCTGCCCGAGCACACCGTGCTGGAACCCGAGGGCAACAAGAGCAGCTTTACCGTCACCTTCCCCAGCTGGAAGGAGCGCGACGACGCCCACGCGGTGCTCGCCAACGGCGGCGTGCGCTTCCGCAGCGGCAAGGCGCTCGTGCCCTTCCGCATCACCGGCAACATCGACTGGGGCGTTCCGGTGCCCGAGGTCGACGGCGTTTCCGACGTCACATGCTGGTGCTGGCCCGAGAGCCTGTGGGCGCCCATCAGCTATACGCGCACCGTGCTCGCACGCGATGCCAAGGCTGCCGGTGTAACCGAGGGTGTCGCCGCCCAGGACGCCGCTCTCATGGGCGAGCCCGCCGCCGATTCCACGCAGGTACCCGCACCCACCTACCAGCACAGCTCGCTCGACTGGCGTGACTGGTGGTGCTCGGACGACGCGCAGATCTACCAGTTCATCGGCCAGGACAACATCTACTTCTACTGCATCGCGCAGACCGCCATGTGGGAGGCCCTGGGCTGGAACCTCACGCAGAGCACCGTCAGCGCCTGCTACCACCTGCTCTACATGGGCAAAAAGGCCAGCTCGTCCTCGCAGACGCCTCCCCCGCCGGCAGACGACCTGCTCAACCACTACACCTGCGAGCAGATGCGCGCGCATTGGCTGTCGCTCGGCCTGTCCGAGAAGCCGGTGAGCTTTAGCCCCAAGGCATATGACACGCGCGTGACCGGCAAGGACAAGGACGGCAACGAGGTGCGCGCCTGCGACGACAAGCGCGTTATTGACCCGGCCCTTAAGGAGAGCGCCCTTTTGACCGGCGTGTTCAACCGCCTGGCCCGCAGCTGCTTCTACGGCGTCGCCGTCAAGGAGGGCGACGAGAGCCCCTATCGCAACGGTTGTATTCCGGCCGGCGCCGCCTCTGCTGCCGTGGTCGAGGCTGCCGAGCAGGCCGCCCTTGCCTTTGAGCAGGCCATGTACAAGTTCGAGACGCACCGCGCGCTCGCCGTGTGCGACGACTACCTGCGCGCCGCCAACAAGCGCTGGAGCGATGCCTCCAAGGCCGCCAACAAGCTCGAGGGCGAGCCGGCCAACGCCGCCATGACGCAGGCCCTGGTCGACGCCTTTACCGAGCTGCGTGTGGCGACCGTCCTGATGCACGGCATCGTCCCGGCCGGCTGCGAGCTCATCTGCGAGTACTTCGACGTCGACCCGGTCGCCTTCTTTAGCTGGGACAACATCTTTGCCTCCACGGACGAGTTTGTGGAGAGCCTGGGCGAGAAGCCCGGCGAGCACCGCGTTAAGCCGTTGCCCCCGCGCTTCGACTTCTTTAGCAAGCACGAGAGCCAGTACTAGGCAATCGCCAAGGCAGAGTAGTCAATTTGGGACGGGGTTATTTTAGCTACCCCGTCCCAAATTTAACTGCAACGCCTGCCGAAACGGACGGGCAGCTAAAATAGCCCCGTCCCAAATTGACTACTTTTAATGGAATGGGAAGGAAAGACGGATGTCCAAGCCACGTCGTCGTAAGCAGAAAAAGCAGGCTAAGCCCGAGCTCAAGCTCAGGCAGTTTGCCGCTACCGAGCTTTCCGACCAGCTTGCCGCCCTTCCCTGCGCCGCCGACCTGCCGCGCTTTATGGTCGACACGGTCGCCGGCGCCTATGCGCCCGCCGATGCCAAGCTCATGATCGAGGGCTTCGGCGCCGCGGCCACACGCCCGGTCACGCTGCGCGCCAACACGCTCAAGGCGACCGCCGAGGACATCGCTGCGGCGCTCGATGCCGCCTGCATCGCCCACCAAACCGTTACCTGGTATCCGGACGCCTTTATCCTGCCCGAGGCCCAGGTTTCAGATCTGTGGGATCTCGACATCTACCGCGACGGCAAAATCTACCTGCAGAGCCTGTCATCCATGATGCCGCCGTTGGTCCTGGGCGCCCAGGCAGGCGAGGACATCCTGGACATGTGCGCAGCCCCCGGCGGCAAGACGACGCAGATCGCCGCCCTCACCCAGGGACAGGCGCACCTCACCGCCTGTGAGATGAGCATTCCCCGCGCCGAAAAGCTCGAGTCGAACCTCCATCGCCAGGGTGCCAAAAACGTGCCCGTCATGCGCATCGACGCACGCGAGCTCGACGAGTTCTTCCGCTTTGACCGCATCCTGCTCGACGCTCCCTGCACCGGCACGGGCACCGTCATCAGTGGCAACGAGAAAAGCCTGCGCGGCCTCACCGAACAGTTGCTGAGCAAGTGCGCCCGCTCGCAGCGAGCACTTCTGGACCGCGCCATGGGGGCCCTCAAACCGGGCGGCACGCTCGTCTATTCGACTTGTTCGATCTTGCCGCAGGAAAACGAGGACGCCCTGCAAGAGGCCCTCGACAAGCATATGGACTGCGAGCTCATCCCCCTCGACGGCACGCCAAGCGAAAGTGAAGCACGACGCACCCAGGAAGCTGGTGAGGAGCCGCGCATCGAGTCCAACGCTCTGACCGAAGCCATTGCCGCGGGTCAGGTATCGGCCATCGTCAACGGCCTGCCCGGCACGCTCACCATTCCGCCTAGCCGCGACTTTGAGGGCTTCTACATTGCCCTGATCCGAAAACGCAGCTAGCGCACGGATCCAAAACTCAACAAGCTATCTCTGTGCGCGTTTGCCCTGCTGGTCGCGATGCTGTTTAAGCATCGCGCGCTCCTTGCGTTCGGCCCTTTTGCCCTTAATGGCCGTGACCACAAAGTAGATGACCGCGGCGGCAACGATTGCGGCCACACACAGGCCAATCGAGCCAAACATTGCTGTCAATTCCATACCGCGTCACCTCTCTTTTAAACGGGGCTTTCAAGATAGCACCTCGATACCCGCCACCACAGCTCCTTCACGTTCGCCGGCCCTTCGGTCTAACGGATGGCGCGGCGGGGAAAAATCAACTCGTCAAACGATTTAGCATTCGCAATTCCGGCTGCATCGCGCCGGCCATCATCACATAGAATCGAGCCTCCATGGATACCCTCAACGATCTAAATGAGCGCGTCGACGCCTTCGTCGGCACCAGCTCCTTCGACACGCCTGCGGCGGCAAACGACCAAGCTCCCATCGATGTGCCCGCCGAGGTGCACGAGGACATCGTCGCCTCGGTCGATTTTTCCGAGGTCGAGCTTGCAGACGAGTTCACCGAGCCCCAAATAGCCGTCACGCCCAACGGCCTGCTCCCTATGGAGCCCCTGCCCATCGACGGACGCCTACGCAAGGCTGCCCTTCGCATGCCCGACGAGATCGAGGAGGCCAGCGGCTTCACGCTCTTTGGCCGACGCATCAAGTCGCTCATTTACACCACCGATGTCGCGGTTATCCGCAACTCCAACGCCAGCGCCGTCTTTGCGGTCTACCCTTTCACGCCGCAGCCCGCCATTACGCAAGCGCTGCTGACCGTCGCCGAGTGCCCGGTCTTTGTAGGCGTGGGTGGCGGAACTACGACCGGTAAGCGCTCCGTGCAGATGGCAGCCGTCTCCGAGATGCAGGGCGCGGCGGGCTGCGTGGTCAACTCCCCCGCTACTGCCGAGATGGTCGAGCACATCACCAACATCGCCGACATCCCCGTCATCGCCACGGTCGTTCGCTGCGACGACGATGCCCACGCCAAGGTGCGCGCTGGAGCCAAGATTCTCAACATCGCCGCCGGCAAGAACACGCCCCAGGTCCTACGCGAGCTGCGCGAGCACTATCCCAGCCTGCCGCTTATCGCGCCGGGCGGCAAGACGCCCGAGAGCATTCGCGAGACCATCGCCGCCGGCGCCAACGCCATCATCTGGACACCGCCTTCGGCCCAGCAGCTACAGACCGACATGATGCAGCGTTATCGCAAGATGAAGGAAGACGCCACACCTGTCATCTCGCGCGACGACGTGCCCATTATCGACCAGGTCGCCGCCGCCGAGGTCAGCCAAGTCGAGAACATGAATCCCGATGTGCCGATTCCCGACGAAGTCATCGAGCGCGTCGCTTCGATCCACGAGCGCGTCGAGGAGCATCGCGCCAACCGCGGCCTCAAGCCGTCACTGCACGGCTTTTTCTTCCGCGGAAAGAAACGCTAGCAAAACATCTTGGCCCGCCCCACAAACGTGAGGCGGGCCGTTTTCGTTTGAGCAATCATGCAGCGACGTGATGGGGCAAATTAATCCACGCGCTTGTCGCCCATAAAGAAGAGCGCCACCGTACCAGGTCCGGTATGCGAGCCAATCAGAGTACCGATGTCATTGATCTCAATCTTGCCTTTAAGCTGCGGAACCTGTTCCTCAATCAGCGCCGCGACCGCCTCGGCATCCTCGCGGCACGCCGACTGCGACATGATGCACTTACCCGAATAATCTGCACCGTCCTGTACGTGTGCCATCATGGTCTTAGCCATCTCGGAAATCGCGCGCTTCTTAGTGCGAATCTTCTCACGTGGCGACAGCTTACCTTCGCAATCGACCGTCATAAGCGGGCAAATCTTAAGCGCCGTGCCGATGATCGCGCTCGCGGCCGAAATGCGACCGCCGCGCAGGTAGCTCGACAGATCGGTCGAGAAGAACCAGTGGTGCAGGTTGAGTTTATGCTCCTCAATCCAAGCGGCCGTCTCGTCGAGTGAAGCCCCGCTATCGCGCACGTCGGCGGCATATTCCAGCAACAGACCAAAGCCCGAAGACGCCGCCAGCGAATCGATGACGCGCACCTTGCCGCCCTCGGGATAGCGATCCGCAAGCATCTGCGCCGCGACGCAGGCCGATCCATACGTGCCCGAAATACCCGACGACAACGTCAGGTGCAGCACGTCTTTACCCTCGGCAACAAACGGCTCCCAAAACTCCTCGTACTCACCCACGCTCACCTGAGACGTCTTGGGCATGGCGCCCGCGGCAATCTGGGCAAAAAACTCGTCCGGCGTAATCGACTGATACAGATCGTCCGTATAGACAACATCGTCGATCTCGTAATGAAAACACACGACAGGGATATTGCGCGACGCAAAGAACTCACGGGTTCGATCGGCGGCGGATTCACAGGTCAGGACAAAATCACTCATATGAGGCTCCTTACTCATTGCTGCGCAAATTATCGCACAGTGAGCCTACATGCGGTACATATGTCCACTATTTACCAAATCGAACCAAAAATAGTGAACATCTTTACCACCATCGTCTCCACCGACCCGACGCATAAATATCTGAGAAAACACCCTCTGTCGTCTCCACCCGACCAACACATCTACCTTCACTAAATCGATTTACCAAACCGTTCAGCCGACAATTCAGCCGCTGGCGCAAAATCGAAACAAAAGCGGCGCATACTGGTAAACGTTTGACGCTGTTTATCAGTTTTACCAGCCCCATCGGAAGGTGTTTCATGGTCGCATTCGATCGCAACCCGCAAGACTTCAAGTATCTGCGCCTGCTGTCGAGACAGTTCCCCACCGAACAATCCGCATTTACCGAAATTATCAACCTCTCGGCCATCCTCAACCTACCCAAGGGCACCGAGCATTTTATGAGCGACGTGCATGGTGAGTACGAAGCCTTTATGCACATCCTCAACAACTGCTCGGGCGTCGTGCGCGAACATGTCGACGAGATCTTTGGCGACACGCTCTCCTTTGACGAAAAGGGCGAGCTGTGTACGCTCATCTACTACCCGCGCGAGAAGATCGACCTGGTCCGCAGCCGGCGCGAGGACTCGCCAACCTGGTACAAGACGATGCTTGACCAGCTCATCATGGTCGCTCGCTCACTTTCAAGCCGCTACACGCGCTCCAAGGTGCGTAAGGCCATCCCGCGCGACTACGCCTACATCATCGACGAGTTGTTGCACACGCACCCGGACGAGAACAACTATCGCGTGCGCTATCACGAGCGCATCGTGGAGTCCATCCTAGAGACCGCCAGCGCCGACGACTTTATCGAGTCGCTCGCCTCGCTCATCAAGCGCCTGGCCGTCGACCACTTGCACCTGGTGGGCGACATCTTCGACCGCGGCGGCGGCGCGGCCAAAATTATGGACCGTCTGCTCACCTACCATTCACTCGACATCCAGTGGGGCAACCACGACCTGCTGTGGATGGGCGCTGCGGCCGGTGAGCCCGCCTGCATCGCCACGGTGTTGCGCAACAACCTACGCTACGACAACTACGAGATCCTGGAGAACGACTACGGCATCTCGCTGCGTGAGCTTGTCGCCTTTGCCGATGCCACCTACACCGCCGGTGAGTCCATCACCCCGCTGATCAAGGCCATCAACGTGCTGCTCTTTAAGCTCGAGGGCCAGATTATCCAGCGCCACCCCGAGTTCGATATGACCGACCGCCTGTTACTCGACAAGATCGACCACGACACCGGCACGGTCACGCTCGCCGACGGCAGCGTGTGGCCGCTCACGACCAACGACTTCCCCACCGTCGACCCGGCGGACCCCTACACGCTCACGTCTCAGGAGCAGCACATCATCGACAAGCTCGTGTCCGAGTTTGTAACCGCCGATCACCTGCATCGCCATATCGATTTCCTCTACACCCACGGCTCGATGTACAAGGTCGCCAACGGCAACCTGCTCTTCCACGGCTGCGTTCCGCTCAACGAAGACGGCACCTTTAGCAGCATGAACTGCCTGGGCACCTGGCACGCTGGCCGCGATTATCTCGATTTTTGCGACCACATCGCCCGCCGCGCGTGGCGCGTGGGCGACCGCGATGCCCTCGACTGGATGTGGTACCTGTGGATTGGCTTCAATTCACCCGCCAGCGGACGCCTGGTGCGTACCTTTGAGCGCGCCTATATCGCCGATAAGAGCACCTGGGTCGAGCCGATGGACCCGTACTTTACGCTTACCAAGTCGCCCTCGGTCTGCGATGATATCATGCGCGAGTTTGGCGTCGCGCCCATGGCATGCTCGCCGACCGGCCACATCATCAACGGCCACACGCCCGTTAAAACCACCAAGGGCGAGCAGCCCATCCGCGCCGAGGGCAAGCTGCTGGTCATCGATGGCGGCTTCTGCCGCGCTTACCATCCCAAGACGGGCATCGCCGGCTATACGCTCATCTCGAGCTCGCGCGGCTGCCGCCTCAAGTCGCACCGGGCCTTTACGACGGTTGCCGAGGCACTCACGCGCAACGTGGACATCGAAAGCGAGACCAACCGTTTTGACCAAGCAGACCGTCGCCGCATGGTGAGCGACACCGATACTGGCGCCAAGATTCGCAGCCAGATCCAGGATCTGCGCCAGCTGCTCGATGCATATAGAAACGGTGCTATCGAAGAGCGCGTCTAGCCCCACCCGCGGGGATTGGCTAAACTTGCTGAGTTTGTCATCCCCACGGCGTCCCCGCGCCACCCTAAGGCAGGTACCATGCAAAAGCTCCTTGCGCAGATCATGAAATTTGGCGTCGTCGGTGTCATTGCCACGGTTATCGACTTTGGCATTATGAATCTGCTCCACTACGGTCTGGGCCTCAACATCCTAATCGCCAACACCAGCGGCTTTATCATCTCACTCATCTTTAACTACCTCGCAAGCATGAAGTACGTGTTTGCGCACAAGGAAGGCATGAGCCGCCGCCGCGAGTTCATCATCTTTGTCGTGCTGTCCGTGATCGGTTTGGTGCTCAACGACGGCATCGTGCTGGCGCTCAACGCCGGCCTGGGACTCGAGGCCAATATCGCCAAGATCTGCGCCACCGCGCTTGTCATGGTCTACAACTTTGTGACCCGAAAAATCTTCCTGGAGGGCGACGAGACCAAGTAGCTCGAAACCCCTGCAGCATTACGGCGCCCACGGACGACGTGCACTCAGCGCAGTATCGTCCGTGGGTGCCGCTCGTTTACGGGCAAATTTTCAACGTTTGCGGATTAGCTCTTGAAAATTTGGCGAGTTCATATAGTTCTTGGCAAAGACCTTACGTTTCCCTTGTAAAAGCTCTAAAGTATCCTCTGCTCGATTCATCAACGCATTGGATGTGATTACGTGCGCAAGGCGCTGGCACAACCTCATACCAAGCAGTTCCTCAAGTTTGCTGTCGTGGGTCTTATCTCCTTTGGCATCGACTGGGGCATGCTCATTGCGCTCGTCGAGCTGTTCCACCTCGACTTTTTGATGAGCACCACGGTTTCGTTTATCACGTCCGTCGTGGTCAACTACTGGCTCAGCATGAAGTACGTGTTCGACCACCGCGAAGGCATGAGCCGCAAGCGTGAGTTCACGATCTTCACCATCCTGTCGGTGATCGGCCTGGGCCTCAACGACCTGTATATGTTTGTGGGCGTCACGTTTTTGAGCATCGGCTACCAAGCCATGAAGGCCATCGCCACGTTCCTCGTCACCTGGTACAACTACTTCAGCCGCCGCTTCTTCCTCGAGGGCGCACGGTCATAGTCGATTCACTATTTGCTTGAATGTATAACCGGTTGGAATTCCCATTCCAACCGGTTTTTTGTTTGCAGAGCCTGCCGAGGAAGGCGCACAAGGCGGGCCGCAGCGTCGGAATGGGTAGTAGTTTCCCCATGGTCGCCCCGCGGAAAGCGCGTCCCAGATTGCAGCCTCAGAACGGGACACAGCTTCCGCAACGTGGCTCTAGCGGAAAGCGCATCCCAAAATCGATGCCCAATACGGTCCGCAGCTTCCCAATGGGCGCTGCTTCGGAAAGTCTATCCCGGAATGAGCCCTCAGAGCGGAACACGCTTTCCGAAACCCGCCCCAACGGGAAACTGCGTCCCGGAATTCGCCTACAGGGCGGGATGCAATTTCCGGTTGAGCCTCGATTGGGAAATGACGTCCCATTCGCATAAAAACGGGCGTCTCGGATGTTTGTCCGAAACGCCCGTTTGATGCGATATGTCGAGGCCCCTAGCCTGTCACGTAATACCAGATCACGTTGTCGCCGTTTGAGAGAACGTAGTTGCTGCAGGCTGTCATGGGCGTTGTGCCGTTGACGGAGTACATCCAGCCGCTCGTGCCGCCGTGCTGTTTCTCGGCCAAACCACCAATCGCGGAGACATACGTGCCGTACGACGAGCCATGTGCGTTGACAGAAAGGCCCAGCGCGCACAGGGCATCGTAGACAGTAGCGCCTTCGTTAAAGGTAAAGGTGCCACCAGAGGACACAGGATTGCCCACAGCGCTCGATGTGACCGAAACCGTCACCGTAACGTAGTTAGACTCCTGTGAGCCGCTCTGGCCGCCCGAGGAGGCGTTTCCACCATTAGAGGATGAGGCTCCATTAGACGACTGGCCACCGCCCGAAGAAGCACCGCCAGACACATTGGAAGTATCACCGGCTCCCGTATTTTGGGCAGCAGATTTATCGCCAGACTTCTTGCCGTCCTGGTCCTCAGACTTCTTGCTATCCGAGTTCTTGTCCGATTCCTTGTCCGAAGACTCGGAATCTTTCTTGGAGTCAGATTTGTCAGAACCCCTAGACCCGTCATTCGTATCATCAGAAGATTTGGAATCCTTGGACCCGGCCTTGCCCGAAGCGACAGTCGAGCCGGACCCATTGCCATCCTTGGCGACGATGCTCTCCCCCGCCACGGTCTGGACGATCCAATCAATGGACCAAGCACCGCTCTCGGAGGGATGGACAAAGCCCAGAGAGACCACGATCAGAACGACGCATGCGGCAGTCAGAACGCCAAGGAGCGCCTTCCGTCGAGGGGCGGACGCCGCCGAAACGGCGCCCTGTTGCTTTGCATCATCGAACTGAATGAACGAGGAATCTGGTTGCTTGGGGTCAGCGTCCTTGGATTTATTGGACACAGCCCTCACCTACCGACGTTTGGTGAACACGAACACGCCGACGATGGCGAGACCGATGACGCCGGCGGCAACGCCAACAATGGCGAGCGGGTTGGTGCCAGTCTCCTGCTCGGAAGCACTAGAGGACTTCTTAGCAGTGGTCGTGGAAGCAGCACCCGTATCGGACTTGGAATCGGACTTCTTGTCTGACTTGTTGTCCTTCTTGTCAGACTTCTTCTCATCCTTCTTGTCGGACTTGTTTTCCTTGGTCTCGGTCTTGGTCGACACCGTCGTCTTGGTCACCGGCTTCTTGCCCGGGGCAATAGCGCCGCCCTTCGAGCCGGAGCCAGAACCCGCGCCAGCGCCAGTGCCGGAACCAGTACCGGTACCAGAACCGCCGCCATTCGAACCAGCGCCACCATTACCGCCAGGGTTAACGGCATTCTTGGTCCACTTGGCATACAGCGCCAGGTCGGCCGTCACCGCAGCGCTAAAGTCATACGCCTTTGTGCAGGCAACATCGGTGTACCAACCGGCAAAGGTGTAGCCCTTGCACCGCGGCTTAGTCGAGGGCTCCGTCGCCGCTTTACCTTCCTTCACGCGTTGAGAATCGGGCATCGCCGCATCCTTACCGTTGGCGTCGAACGTCACGGTATAGCGTTTGACCCTTTGGCCATTACCCTTGACAGCAAACAACTTGCCCGAGTCATTGACATAGTAGAGTGAGCCATCGGATCCGACCGAAATGGAAGCCATGCAGTACTGCTGGTCGCCCGCCGCGGGCGTATAAAGCAGCTCGGCCTCGTCGTCGCCAATACGGTAGCGATAGATGCCGCCCGGGTTGTTGTTAGACGTAAAGTAGACGTACGTCTCGCCATTCTGGACAGAAACAACCGGCTGCGACTTTACGTCACCGCCGCCCGAAGTCCCCTGGCGAATATAGCTGCCGTCCGCCTTGCAAATGGAATAGTCCACAGCAAGCGTCTCTGCATCAATCACTGCAAGCTGACCGTAGTGATACGTGTTCTTATTCGTGTAGCCGTCCATAAAGGATTCGGTCGATGCGCCTCCGACCACAATCTTGCCGTTGGCCAGCACCGGCGTCGAGGTCGAGCTGCAGCCAAACGTCACCTTGCCAAGCTCGGAAAGCGTTCCGTCCGTTCCAACCGATAGCTTATGCAAAACGCCATCGGCGCTCACGACATAAGCGATCGATCCATCGACCAGCACCGTCGTACGCACGCGCTCGGCAATCTTGAGCGACGCAACGGTCTTTCCAGTTTCGGAGTCGACCGTGCTCACCGTACCGGAATCATCTGCGATGACGCCATAATTGCCCGAGAACGCTAAGCCGGCCCAGTAATAGCCCTTGCTGTTCTCGTTCTTATGCTGCCACATAACCTTGCCATCGGAGATGCGCACGCAGAGCAGGTAGCCGTCGCTCGAGTCGGACCAGCTAGCCGATGCCGTCCCAAAGTAGGCAAAGCCGTCACGAACCGTAATGGACGCAAGGGACTGCTGAGCACCATCGGGGCCAGCAGGCAACTCATCGGTTACCCAAACTGTCGCCAGAGCATCAACCGTCAGCGCCTGCAGGCGACCGCTCGAAAGCGGCACGAGTATCACGCCACCGGTGTATACCATACGCGAGGTCGAATCGATCTTTGCCGCCAAAGGCGATTCGGCAACGGTCTCACCCGTGTCGACATTTTTCTTGAGCAGCTTGGAACCAACGGCCACGTAGAGGTAGTCACCGACCAGCAACGGGTCGGAAATACCCTTGCTCCATTCGTTCGAGCCCTTGAGCTCGCTCACCCATTTTGCCTCAGCGTCCTTCGTAGGCACAGGAGCGTCGGTTACTTTGTCGGCGCTCGTATAACCAGGCCAATCGCTATCCCAGTTAGGACGTGCGGCACCCGGGTCAACAACAACACTGTCGACGCCAGGCACAGTATCGCCGGGAGCAAAAGCCCAGACGATTTTGTCGCCAGACTTGAGCACGTAATCGCTATCGAGCTGAGACCCAGGAACGCCGTCGACAAAGAACGACCATGCACCCGACAGCTCGGTGCCATCAAGCGGAGATACGAGACTATAGACGCCCCAATAGCCAAATTGGTCGTACATTTTTGACTTTATGCCAAGGGCATCGAAGTAAGCAGCAGAGGCATCCTTAATCGACGTGCCCTTAGCAAACACCTGGGTCGAAGGGCTCGTCCAACGCTGAGCCATCTCGGCCTTTTTGCCAATAATCTCCATCGTGACGGAAACCTGCTCGGGCGCGGGGTCGCCGTACTTCGAGTAGCACCAGACGACGGAGTCGCCGTCCTTGAGCGTGTAGCCGCCCGCGCCGACCTCGGAGGCGCTGCCGTTGACGAACAGCTGCCAGTACGCGCCGGTCGCCGGGTCGTAGCCGAGCTTGCGGTCCTTATCGAAGGGCGACGTGATCGTGTTGAGCGCCCAGCCCCAGGAGCCGTTGGGGTCGTAGTCGGCCTTGAGGCCGGCCTGCTTGAAGAGCTGCTCGGAGAGGTCGGCCGCGGTCGAGCCCTCCTTCAGCGTGATCCGCTGGGCGGCGGCCCAGGTCTGCTGGGCGCCCTCGGCGTCGGTGCCGACGACGGAGCACGTGGCCGTGACCTTGGCGACGGGCGCGGGGTCGCCGTACTTCGAGTAGCACCAGACGACGGAGTCGCCGTCCTTGAGCGTGTAGCCGCCCGCGCCGACCTCGGAGGCGCTGCCGTTGACGAACAGCTGCCAGTACGCGCCGGTCGCCGGGTCGTAGCCGAGCTTGCGGTCCTTATCGAAGGGCGACGTGATCGTGTTGAGCGCCCAGCCCCAGGTGCCGTTGGGATCGTAATCGGTGGTCAGGCCGGCCTGCTTGAAGAGCTGCTCGGAGAGGTCGGCCGCGGTCGAGCCCTCCTTCAGCGTGATCCGCTGGGCGGCGGCCCAGGTCTGCTGGGCGCCCTCGGCGTCGGTGCCGACGACGGAGCACGTGGCCGTGACCTCTTGGCTTGCGGCCTTGGCAGGCTGAGCCTTGGCCTCTCCAGCGGCAGAGACAACGGCGGCGTCCTGCTTCGAGGCATCGGACGTCGATGCAGCCGACGCCTCATTGCCGGCAGCGCTATCGTCCTCAGTCTTGTCGGTAGGGCCCGAAGCTGTCGCGGCGGCATCTTGCTCGGCAGTGCCCCCATTCGCCACCACGCCGCTCGCATTGAGGTCGGCAGCAGGGCTTGTCGTGGACTCACCAGAGCCATTCTCGGCAGGCGGTGCCGCCTGAGCCACAGCCTCGGCAATGCCCTCGGCGCCCTCGGCCCACAGTTGAGCCGGCGTGGTGCCAAAGGCCATCGCGAAGGCCAGGAATGCCACCAGGCCGCGCTTGGCTACACCGCGTGCGATTACGCCACGGCGACGAAGCGAGGCACGCTGGCACTCGTCCTCAAACATATCCATTTGTCTCCTACTGTCTGTACTTGGAGCGTTGCCTTGAAGCTGCCCCACGTCATCGCGCATGTTGCGCCCGAGTTCCCCCATCGGGGTCCCCCTTCCCTCCAGAGCCCTATGCACACCGGCGGCATACGCCGCAGCCGCATGCAAGATGGGAGGCGATCCGACTTAACCTTAACGGCTCAGGCGCGCCGTCCGATCTGCGACGCGAACATCCCGAGCCAAGAGGAATTACGGTTACTGGTACAGCCGGGGACTTGCACCCCGATTCTCCCAAACGCGCAGGAAAACCGCGCATTCGTGCGTCTCCGCACCACCATCTAGGCCATCGATTAAAACCGTCAATATGCTATCACGCAAAAGGGCCTCGCACGCAGGCGAAGCCCAAGGTAAAAGCTATTGTTTGCGAAAGGAAAATGCGGTGACGGTCGCAGCCTCTAATGCTTGCCGCCGTGACTGTTGCGCCAGATCTCGCGGCCCAGCATCAGCGCCAGCACCAGCGCGCTCACATAGCCCATAAAGCCAATGACCGGGATACCGAACACAACCGGCTCGATGCGAGCGTAGTACACCACCGACGAACCGATAAACAGACCGGCGATCACAATTGCCATCGACATGCGGTCGATAATCCCACCCAACTGTCGCAGCGCCTTATCGCTGCTCATGATCTGCGTGTTTACCTTAAGCTGGCCGCGTGTGAGCATGCGCGACGCCAAACCCAGATACTCGGCCGCCTCGAGCGAACCCTTTGCCGCGCGATAGCTGCTCGCGGCAAGATCGCGCCCCATTTCGCGAACGCGCGCATAGGCGCTTTTCTCGTTTTTGATATGCGCTTGGATGATCTGGATCATGTTGACGTTGGGCATGTACTCGGTCAGCAGACCCTCGAGCGTCACCATGCCGCGGGCGAACATCGTCACCACGCTCGGCAGCTCAACGTCGTTTTTGCGCGCCAGGTTTAGCAGCGAGGTCAAAAACTCGCCGATATCCAGGTCTTTAAGGTCAAGTCCGGCAAAGTCGGCGACGATAAAGTCCAAGTCGGACAAAAAGGCCGAATGGTCGAGCTCGGCAGAGTCGCCGCGCGTCACGGCAAAGCGCATAAGCGAATCCTTGAGCTTGGGCACGTCGCCCTCGGCCACGGCAAAAATCATATCCTTGACGATACCGCGGTCGTGACTCGACATGCGCCCGACCATGCCCAGGTCGATAAAGTAGACAATGCCGTCCTTGAGAATGATGTTTCCCGCATGCGGATCGGCATGGAAAAAGCCATCGTCGAGCACCTGCGTCGAGTAGTCCTCGACGATCGCGGCGCCAATCTTCTCCAAGTCATAACCCTCGGCCTCAAGGCGTTTGGGATCAGCGATGGAGATGCCGTCGATGTAGTCCATGACCACCACGTGCTCGGTGCAAAGGTCCAGATAGGATTTGGGGCACGACACGCCATGCACGCTTTTGTGGAAGTCATAGAAATCGTTGAGGTTTTTTGCCTCGGCCAAAAAGTTGGTCTCCTCGCGAAACGAGGTCCACAGCTCTTCGACCACGCCATGCAGGTCAACAAACTGATCGGTGTTGACGAACTTGGATACGATGCGCACCACCGAGCGAATGATGTCGATGTCCTGAGCCATCACCTGCTGCGCGCCAGGGCGCTGCACCTTAACGGCCACGTCCTCGCCGGTCACCAGGCGGGCGCGGTGCACCTGCGCGAGCGACGCGCTACCGAGCGGGTTGGGGTCGATCGCGTCGAACATCTGCCCCAGACGCTGGCCGTATTCCTCTTCCAGGCAGCGGAGCACTACCTCATACGGCACCGGCTCTACGTCGGAGCGCAGGCGACGGAGCTCGTCACAAAACCGCTGCGGCAAGATCTCGGAACGGTTGGCCAGAATCTGCCCCATCTTAACGAACATGGGGCCGAGCTCTTCGAGCAGACGACGCAGGCGAACCGGCGTGAGGTTATCCCATACGCGGTACTTTTTGACCAGGCGAACAATCTGTCCAATGCGTTCGCGACGACCCGCCGGCGTGAGCTGGTATTCCTCGTCCGGCGCCATCGCGTCGGGCTCCTCGGGGACCATATCGACAGCGCGCGGCTTCTTGCGAGCGCCCGAGACGACGGCATCGACCTCATCGACAACCGCTGCCTCGTCACCCAAGGGATCTAGATTGTTGTAATCGGTGGTGGAATCTGCCATCTGCGCTGCTACTCGGCCTCTACGGTATCCTTCGCATCGTCGGGCTCAACGGACTCGACGGGCACCGAGGTCACATTGTCCTCGACTGAATCGACAATGTCGCGCACATGGGCCAGGAAGGCCGTGCGCTCGGGGGCGGTCATAACGCGGACGCGAGCAAGGATGAGCTCGTCGAGCACGCGCTGGGCCGCGGTCTCGCCCTGCATGCCCAAGCGCTCGGTCAGATCGGAGATGGTACCGCCGGCCTGCTCGAACATGTCGGACACGCTGCGGGCGATATCGGGGGTGGCGGTGTCCTTGCGGACCTGCTCGCCCTTGGTGTTAAGGTCGTCGAGGACCTTCTTGCCGCCTTCGACAGCAACGGCGGCAGCGCCAAAGCCCACGTTAATGGCGCCGTTAACAAGCTGATCGAGTTTCATAACCATGGTTATCTCCAATCACAAACAACTGCATTGGCGTTCTTGTACCCAAGATTGAGCGAAAGCGACAAAGCGTTTTAGCGCTATTCGATCGACGGGAAATCCCTACCTCACGTTGTCATTCATCGCGAAAGAGTTCTTCATGGCGCAGCTCGTGGTGTAAAGCACCTTGCCCAGCAGGGCATCGGTCTCCACGCGGACACGCTCGGCAAAGGCCTCGTTGGCGCGTGCAAGCTCGGCAGACACCTCGGCCTCGGGCAGAGCGGCTACGGCAGCGTCGACGTCATGGATCTGCTTGTGGCCCATGCCACCGATCTTCTCCTGATAATCCTCGACCGCGCGGCCGCACTCATGGAAGCGGACGTCAGCCAGCGCGCCGATCAGGCGGTTGGCCCAGTAGAAGTTTTCGGACGTCACGCGAGCCTGCGTGTCGGCATAGTACTCGGGCATAGTCTCGACGTTGGCGTACAGCGGAACCAGCGCGTTAAACGAGTTGGAACCAAAGGCCATCCACTGCACGGCGCGGTAGGCCGGCTGCGCATAGGGGCGCAGCTGCAACACGGCAAGCTGGCTGTTGCGGTTGATGCCGATGGGGCGATAGGCACCACGCGTAGCGGGCGTGCCCTTGCTGCCGTAGCAGTCGTACTCCGTGCCCTGGTAGTGGCTCGAGAGCACGTACTTGATGTCCTCGATGGTCACCTTGCGCTCGGGCACGCGGCTCCAGGGGATATCGTCGCTCTCGGGCGTGTAGTCGGCGTCGGGGCCATCCCACACGTCGCTGGGGTTGAGGCAGCGCTGCATGTACCAGGCGCGCGGCGTGTTGTAGACATGGTCGCTGTCGCTGTGCGAGCCAAAGGCCTCGCGCGGGTTAAAGACGGCAGCCGGGCCGTCGCCCTCGACACCCAGCGTCAGGTCCAGATGCCACTCGGCCATCCAGACGCGCAGGTCGGCGGAGCACATATGGTCGGCCTGGGCGCCCTCGGCGTCATCCAGGTCAAAGCTGTCGATGCCCAGCTGGTTGGGCATGGTCACATAGGCGTCGTCAGGCACGCGCTTGGCGATCCAGTGGTGACCGCCGATGGTCTCGAGCCACCAGATCTCGTCCACGTCGCTAAAGGCGATGCCGTTGTTCTCGTAAGTGCCGTAGCGCTCGAGCAGGTCGCCCAAGATACGCACGCCGTCGCGGGCGGACTTGGCATACGGCAGCACCAGGGTCACCATGTCCTCCTCGCCCAGGCCACCGGGCTGCGCCGGCACATAGCCGTCCTCACCCTCGTTGCCCTTGGCGGGCACGTAGTCCACGAGCGGATCGGCGCCGCGGACGCGCTCGTTGGTGGTAAGCGTCTCGGTTGCGGACATGCCAACATTGAGCTCGTTGAAACCGGCCTCGGCCCAGATACCGTGGCCCGGGACAACATCGGGGACGCTCGTATAGCGCATGGGGTTATCGGGCAGCTCAACGGTCAGGTGGCTCAGAACGCTCGTGTAGACACGCGGCTGCTCGTCGGGATGCACCACGCGCATGCGCTTGGGCTCAAACACCCCGTTGGACGAGTCCTCGTTGCGGGCGACAAGCGTCGACCCGTCGTAGCTCGCGTTCTTACCAACCAAAATCGTTGTGCACGGCATGCGCATCCTCCTTAAGCGAAGAAATCAAACGGCAACAGTGTATCGCTTCGGCGAAAAAAGGGCGAAACCACAGCCCCAGCAACCCCTGTGGTCAAAAAATGCCAAATATGAGTACTGTCACCAATTTAGTAGCAGCAATTTCTCTGGGCACAGGCGTCGATAATCTACATTTGTTCAAAAGCTGGACAATGTAATTCCTCATAGGTCCAATAAAATAGGCTCTCTATCGATAATAAATACCGATAGAGAGCCAAAGAGAGCTAAATTATATGTGACCATATTGGCAGCAGTACTCATATTTGGCATTTTTTGACCACGAGGTATATATCTAACCCCCTGAACAGCCAAAAACGCCTATTTCGATGCACACTCCGCCGCTTCAATCACGTGTTTGGCGAGAATCGCCGTTGTCACGGCGCCCACGCCGCCCGGCACGGGGGTGATGGCACCAACAACCGGCTCCACAGCATCAAAATCGACGTCCCCGACCAGCTTGCCAGCGTCCTCATCCCAGTTAATGCCCACATCAATGATCGTCTGGTCCTCGCGAACGGCATCCACGCCAATCGTACGCGCGCGTCCAACGGCGGCAACCACAATGTCGGCAGCACGGCACTCGGCAGCAAGGTCGCGCGTATGCGTATGGCACGTCGTCACGGTCGCATTGCGCGCCGTAAGCATGGCGGCAACAGGACGCCCGATCACCAGCGAACGCCCGGCCACAGCAACCTTAGCTCCATCCAGCTCAACACTGTAATGGTCCAGCAACGCCAACACGGCCTCGGCCGTGCAGGGAGCAAAGCCCTCGCCACGACCCGAAAGCGTGGTAAGCAGCGAGGCCGGCGTCATGGAGTCAACATCCTTGGCGGGATCGAGCGCCGCGGCAACCGCATCCTCGTCAAGTCCAGCGGGCAGCGGGCGAAACACTAGGCAGCCATGAACAGCGGGGTTGGCATTGATGTCCCTAATAGCCGCCAGCAGTTCATCCTGCGAAACATCGGCAGAAAGCAAAACGCGGCGCGCCTCAATGCCAACCTTCTCGCAGCGCTTGAGAGCGCCGCGCTCGTAGGATAGGTCGTCCTCGCGCTCACCCACACGCACGATAGCCAACGTCGGAACAACGCCCCGCTCGCGCAGCGCTGCGCAGCGAGCGGCAAGCTCCTCAGTCAAAGCACGGGCAACGGGAGCACCCTTCAGCAGTTCAACCATAGCTATCCTCTCTTCCTTGCAGCGTCGGAGGCGCGGCGCGCCAGCGCATCGGCGCGCGGCAACCATGTGTCGAGCAACTCATCACACGCGGTCTCGAGCTCCTTAGCACGAACGCGATCCTTCATAGACGTGGTGTTCGCAAAGAGCGTCAAGCTCGCGCCCTGCATAGCAGCACGGCAGAACACGGCGCCGCACGCCACATCGGACAGCAGCTGACGCGAACCCTTGTCGGCCATGTCCTCGAGCAGCGCCAGCGCACGCCCGCAGGCATCCATAATGCGATACGGCGGCATAGCGGCCACATGCAGAGCATCCTGAATCGCGGTCGCTCGAGCCGGATCGTCACGCGGAATACCGTACGCCGCGGACACCCGCCCGTAGGCACGAACGTCCTCGGCAACCAACTCGACAAGCTCCTGGGCCAGCTCATCCGCCTGGGCAAACGCACGCGTCAGGTCATCCGCACGATCAGCAAGCGCGGGATTGGTCGCACCGTAGCGGGCAACCATTCCGCACAGCGAGGCGCCCAGCGCGCCCACAAAGGCGCTCGCGCTGCCACCGCCGGGAACCGGCTCGCGCGCGGCAAGCGCCTCGGCAAACCCGCGGCAGGTCTTGTCCATCATCTCTTGGCTCATACGCACGCACCTTCAAGTCATATACATCGGTCGGGTGGCAACCACCGACCGACCGCATCGATCACATAATGGTGCTAAGTCTAGCCCATAAGTACTCAAGCGTCAGCGCACCTGGCCATCGCGGATTTCTGTGGCACACGATAGACCATGCCAACGCAAACATGGGGCACATGGCTCAACTTTCGGGACTTCCGGACGTCACAAACTGGGACATATCTATAAACAAGGAACCTATTGGGGCAATGCCCGCGTACACGCGCCCCTTTAAAGCACTGGGCGCCCAACCCCGGTGAGGGCCGACAGCATCGGCTCTCCCCTCTTTTGGACCCGCGCATATTGCCACTTGTCGGCGCAATTCCAGCCCTCAGAATGGGACACATGGCCCACCCGAGCGAGCCGCTCGCGCGTACAGTAAAGGCAGGTAATCCATGGGCGGTTACAGATCGAGGAGGACACGACCATGAAAAAGAAGGCCTTTGCGATTCTCACCCTCTGCATCAGTCTCTTTGCCGCAGTTGCCTTGGTGGGTTGCGGTGGCAGCGACGGCGCTACCGGAAGTGGCGGTGGCGGCGGGGCAGAAAAGCCAGCCGTGGATATGAGGACCGACTTCATTTGGTTTAAGGTCGAGGTCCCCGAGGGCGTCGAGATCACCGACGTCGCAGGCGACACCGCCGACAGGGCCCAGTTTAAGTTCACCGAGAGCGAGCACGCCAGCGATCGCTTCATCCCCGTCTTCGACTCTGACAAGAACGCCGATGAACTGTTCGACTACGAGGCAAAGTGGAAGGCCAACTCCGGATGGACCGAGAGCGATCCCGTTAAGTACAACGGCAAGACCTGGCGCAACGCCTACTTTACGCACTCGGGCGGCGTGACGACCGAGTACTTCACCGACGTTGACGGTGGCAGCGTGTATGTGCGCATCGACAACGTCGAGGAGCACAAGGACGCCGTCGAGACCATGATGAAGTCACTGGAGTTTGCCGACGACATCGCCAAGGCAAAGACCGAGGCCATGGACGTCAAGCTCGAGGATATCGAGATCAAGCGCTAAACGACTGGCGAACGCAGCGGGAAACACGGGCGCAGTGCTAACAAGCGGCGGTACCCCAGCGCTTCGTACCCAGGGAGGGCCGGTAAACCGACCCTCCCTTTCTTATGCCGGTAGCCAACGAACGCGAGGATGCCGGACGCCGGAACCGCTCCAAATGTAGCAACAGTACGAAAACGACAAACACCCCAACACGTCCGCCCGCCGATTTATTGCGCCGCGCAGACAATTAAACCAGCATCTTTAAACATCTGAGCAGTATAGTGACCAAAACTATCGCATAACCGCACTCTACGAATGGAGAAGTTATGACCGAACACCACGCCATCAGCCGCCGAGCATTTACGTTGGGCCTTGGACTCGCGGCGTTGTCGCCACTTGCAAGCCTGCCCGAAACCGCGGCATTGGGCATTTGCCCACGAGCGGCATTTGCAGACGACGCTGCCACAGCGTCGGTCAGCCTCGACAATTTCGTCATTCGCCTTCGCCCCGCGGGCTATTTTCGCACCGCGAGCGTCAACGAAGACGGCAACGTCATCGGCAACGTCTGCCATCTGTTTAATGACGGCACGTCCAGCAAGCTCATCCTTGAGAACGTAACGACCAAGAATGACGATACAAACTGGTATGCTATCCGCACCTTGCTCAATTTCGAAGAGCATAAAAAGACGGGCTACAGCATTTGGTCGGTCGATGGCGACTCGGACAAAGACGGAAAGGTCATCCACGTATGGAGCGGCGAGTATGACAACAAGCCCAGCCGCGCTTTTGCGTTCGAGCGGCAATCAAACGGAACCTATATCATCCGAGACCGCACGGTCGAGAAAGAAACCGAGAAAAAAGACATTAAGTACCTGGCAATAGAATCGAACGGCGAAGACCAGGACAACAATAAGATCTGCCATAAGAGTAAGAGCATTCCGTGGGAGCTCGAACTTATCGGTTACGACATGAAAAAGAACGATGCCACGGTTAGCAGCCTCGACTGGATCACGTACAGCAGCTACGTCGACGGACCATGTTGGATGAAATACGTCGACGACAACAAGTTCCTCGACGAGCTGAGCATCCCGGGTACGCACGATTCGGGCACCTGCAGCGTGGACAACGACACTGAGCCCCAATCCTCGCAAGTAAAATGCCAGCAGGATTACATTCCCACGCAGTTGCTCGAAGGCATTCGCTATTTTGATATCCGGCTCGGAAAGGGCGATGACCCCGGCATCGACCACGGGATTTTCTACCTACTCAAAAAAGACGGGAACTATCTGCATCTCTCCGATGTCATCGGGTACTTCAAAACGTTTTTGAACGAAAACCCGTCAGAAGCGCTCATCATGCTCGCATCGCGCGGCAACGATGAGGCTACCGACGAAAGCATAACGACGGCCTTCGCCAAGGTTATGGCCGATAACCCCAACCTGTTCTACACGTCGAGCCACGTCCCCACGCTGGGCGAGGTGCGCGGAAAGATCGTCCTGCTGCGTCGATTTGGGCTCGCCGGCAACAGCGTAAGCGGCCACACGTGGGGCCTCGACCTCACCCAATGGGATGACAAGATCAAGGCGCATTCCGGGCAGTCGATGTGTCTCGTCCAAGACGCGCGGGGATTTGAAGCCATAGGGGAAACGGGCAATGAAGAGCCCTATTGCACCAAGGTATATGCCCAGGACAAGTACAAACTCGCGGGAACCGACAAGCTCAGCTGGGTCGATAATGCGCTGAAGGAAACGACCGGGCGCACGTGCAACAAGGTGGACATCGTGGACGATGCCGGGGCCGAGGTGCAAGTCCAGGAGCGTTGCTGGTCTATCAACTACACCAGCTGCACGGGCTTGTCGCACGGAGGCAATCCTTTTACCTCGGCACGAGTAGTCAACGAGCATCTGTACAAGAGCCCGTACATCAATCCCAGCGGCACCGAAGATACAAAGTCAGATTACCTCAAGCACATTGGCATCATCGCATCCGACTTTGTTGATGCGGCGCTGGCCCGGAGCATCTACCAGCGCAATTACAATTACGATACGAAGCACACGCAGTCGGCTTCGTGCTGCCTCCCGACCCGCATGCGCATGACGTACGGCGACTCGCTGAGCGATGCCACGCTCCAGGATGGCAAGACCGTTGGCGAGGGCCATTTCCGCCTTGTCGACAGCAGCAACGTACTCAACGTGGCGGCTTCGGGCCATGCGTTTACCATCGAATACGTGGATGTCGACGCCTTGGGCAACGAGACCGTTACGGGGCTGCAGGGATCCGTGCCCATCGATATCGATCCGCGCGCACTGACACCCCACTTTGAGGGGCTCGAAGGCCTTAAGGCCGGCGAGGATGTGCGCACAAAGGTCGCGGCGCTGCTCGAGGGCAAACTCGAAAACGATGCCTGCACGGCTCAGCTCGAGTTTGTGCACGACGCGGACGGCGCTCCGGGCACGGCAATGGCCGAGGGCGAGGCATTTACCGCGGGAACGTACTGGGTGCGCGCGAACGGTCTTTTGGGCGACGCGGCGCAAAACTACAAGCTTGCTAATGACGGAGCCGCGAGCTTTACCGTAGCGGCCTCGAGCAGTGCAGGCGGCACCGGCACCGACGGTGGCACGGGTTCCAACGCAGGCAGCGCTGATAAGAACGGTAAGGGCAACAAGGGCAAGAACTCGGGCGGAAAACTCGCCGACACGGGCGACGGCTCCGGCATTGCCGCCGGGCTCGCTGCCGCCGCCGTAGCGACAACGGTCGCCGGCGCGGCAATGCTTGCCAACGACCGCGAAAACGCTGGGGACGGTAGCGAATAGGCAAGCCGGCCTTTTAGACACATCGACTCAATGGGGGGCGCAGGACACCGTTCTGTGCCCCCGATTTTTACCTTGGCCCAAACGCCGCCATAGGCTACATCACCATGTTCAGCGCGTTAACAAACTCCTGGGCCTTCGCACGGCTGCTCAGGCTAAAAACACAAGCAGTCAACAGCCTGTTACGCAGAAAAACATCGCGGCCCTTGATCCTGTTGACCCCCGTAATGTCCTTAAGATAGACAATCTCGGTGTGCTTGCCACCAAAAGTGCCCTTCTTGAGCACCTCAATACGGTTGGGGTAGATCTTGACGTCTTTATACCTACCCGAACCTTTGTCCTGGAATAGCAGCGTGTTGTTGT
>NZ_CYYP01000004.1:85751-89451 GCF_001405375.1 Collinsella aerofaciens | reverse complement strand
GGCGGCTGCAACCTGGCGCGGTTGCTCGTCGCCTCCACGGCGCACGATCTGGTACAGGAAGGGTGATTTAACGTATTTGACCTCGATGGGCGTGGCATGCACGGTGCTCTCACCGGACAGATGCAGGCTCGGGTTGAGCGGCGCCACGACGTGCGTTTCGCGCTTGTCACTAAACACCACCGCGGCCGCGCGGCCCGTCTGTCCGTTTACGGCAATGCGCACCTGCTCGCCATCGCGGCTGTCCGTCGCCGGACGATCGACAAAGAAGACCGGCACCATCACCAGGCCATCCTTATGCTTGCGGGCCTTGCGCGCCCAGGTTCGGATGCTCTTTTTATTGAGCCCCAGTACGGCCTCGGCATCGTTGCCCGCAACGTCGAGCGCCAACTTATCAATGACCACCTGGTCCTTGGTAGATGCATCGACGGAGACGACGCGGAAGTCGCCTTCCTGCATGGCGGGATCGAACGGACCGACCTTGGCAAAGTCCCACGGCTCCAAAATGCCCATGAGGCGAACGTCCAGGTAGTTTGCCCTGGGGTATGCCCAGTCGAGCACCTCGTAGTACACCAGGGTTTCCTTGCTCAGGCCCTTGCCCGGGAAGCTCGCCATCATGCGCAGGTCCGCCAGCGCCATGGGGAAATAGAAGAGCATCATGTCGTTTTGGATCGCATCTTCCACGTCGTGTCCGGCAAAGGCATCCGGGTACTGGCGCACCAGCTGCAGCGCGTTGGCACGTGCCTGCTGCGGCGAGATTTCGCAGGGAATACCCTGATCCGGCACATACTCCGCACCCACGCCCATGGTCAGACGCTTGCTAAACGTCCCCGGCTTGAGCAGGTCGGCAATGCCGATCTTGTTGCCGCAGGACGGGCACTCAAACACGCGCTGGGTCGACTCGCCCTCAAAGGACGCACCACAGAAGGGGCAAGGAATACTCACATGCGTGGCCTCTTGGAACTCCTGTGCCGTGCCGCGATCCTCCCACAGCAGATATTCCAGGACCGACTGATTGCGCCAGTGCGAATTGAAGAAATACCAGTCCGGGTCCTCCGGGCGCTCGAGTTGCGACACATGCGTGAGCTTGAGCAGTCCATCCACCACCGTCAGCGGCGTATGGCGAATGCCCAGGGCGCTCTTGGGCTCCCCCGCATCAGCCTGCCACGGAACGACCGTGCCGCAATAGGCGCACTCAAAGCTGCGCTTAGCCTGGTGCGAGTACATAGGGCCGCCGCAGTTTTGACATTTAATGGCAAACATCTCATCCATGGAAACGTCCTCCTTTGCACAAAGCTGTCGACATTAAGTATGTCGAGCAAACAGGCACATGCCCATACCCATGTGGCCCAAAATGGACCACCCAGGCAGACGAGAAGGCTCGCTCGTTAGCACCGGCAGACTATTGCTGCATTTTCTGAGCATCGGTGCACGGCGCCCCCGCGCGAGCTACACTATCCCCTTAAACATGATTGTGAGGACGACCGCTATGCTATTTGTAAATCGGCTGGTACATACGCTTGTTCCCGGCAGCGAGAGCGAGCCGGTCGATGCATCTTGCCGCACCAACGCGGGCTTTTCCGCAAGCCTCGTCTGCATTGGCCTCAACATCACCCTGTGCCTGGCCAAGGGCATCGCGGGCCTGCTCGCCGGCTCCGTCTCCCTCATCGCCGACGCTTTCAACAACCTCTCCGATGCCTCGAGCAACATCGTGAGTCTGCTCGGGTTCCGCCTTGCCAGCCGCCCGGCAGACGAAGGCCACCCCTATGGCCACGGTCGCTATGAGTACCTAGCCGGCCTGTTCGTCGCCGTCCTGGTTTGCGCCGTCGGCATCAATCTGATCCTCGAGTCGGTCACTAAGATCATCAAGCCTTCCCCCACTGCATATTCGGTGCTCTCCTTAGCCGCCCTCGTCTTGTCCATGCTCGTTAAGCTCTGGATGGCAGCGTTCAACCGCACGCTGGGCGACCGCATCGACTCGGAGACGCTCATCGCCACGGCACAGGACTCCAAAAACGACGTCATCACCTCGGGCTCGGTCTTGGTGGCGGCGCTTATTTCGCAGACGACAGGCTTTGACCTCGACGGCTGGGCAGGCCTGGGTGTGGGCATCTTCATCTGCATCAGCGGCATGGGCCTAGTGCGCGACGCCATCAGCCCGTTGCTGGGGCAAGCGCCCGACCCCAAGCTCGTCCAGGCAATCCGCGACAAGATCATGTCCTATCCGCAGGTCTTGGGCACACACGACCTGATGGTGCACGATTACGGCCCCGGTCGTCAGTTTGCCAGCGCCCACGTGGAGATGCCCGGCGAGGGCGACGCATTTGAGCACCACGAGATTCTGGACACCATCGAGCACGACATCAAGCGCCAGATGGGCATCGATATCACGCTGCACTGCGACCCCATCGCCACCACTGGCGACGACCTGCGCGGCTGGGTCAAGCGCGGCGTCATGCAGATCGATCCCGCGCTCTCCATCCACGACCTGCACGAGCACGACGGGTTCGTTTCGTTTGACCTGGTGCGTCCCGACGGCTTTGACATATCCGACGAGGAGCTGCTGGAGCTCGTCACGCGCATCGTGCACGAGCGCCGGCCCGACGTCTCATGCGTCGTCACGTTTGATTCGGGCTTTAGCTCGCCCGAGCGTCCGGCCGAGCAGCTGTAGCCCCGCTCCGCTCGTCCGCTAGTTTCCCTGCGCGCCCGAGATGCCGTTTTGCAGGGCGTTCCAGGCATCCGTCGCCATGCCGCCCAAGTTCTGCGCGGTATCGCCCAGATTTTGTGCCGTATCGCCCAGCTCTTGCGCCTTGTCTCCCAACTCCTGCGCCTTGTTGCTCAAGTCCTCCAGCGTATTGGAACTCGAGCTGTCGGTACCGCTTTGTCCGTCGGACGAGTTGCCCGAGCTGTTCTTGTGCGTGAGCTGAATTTCGAGGTTGCCGCTGTCGTTATAGTAGGCAGAAGTAACGACCCAGTTGGCATCGACGACGGGCGTTGAGCCATCATCGGTCAGGACCACGGCATTCGAAAGATCGGCGCCGCGCGACTTGAGGATCTTCTTGGCGTTGGACCAGTACTGCCCCGGGATATCGCTCAGATCGACGGTGCTAGACGAGGCGAACTCGGTTTGCTCGGCAGTGGTATCGGCCGTTGAACTCCCTCGCTTGTTGAGCATGCCCGACACGATGGCAAACACAACCGACAGCGCAAAGAAAATCGCCAGCACGATGAGGATCTTCTTGATCACGCTCGACGAACGCGACGGCTTCTTCTCCTCGTCCTCGCCATATTGCGGAATCGACTTAGGGTACTCGCGATACGGCTCGCGCGACTCGTAGCGAGGCTGCGCCGTGCGAGGCATATACGTCGTCTGCTGAGGCTGCGGAATGGGATTTTGCGGCAGGTCATCATAGGGATTCGGCGTCGAGGCAGCATAAGAATCCTGCGGCGCGTAATCAAACGGATCCGGGGCTGCATTGCCATAGGGGCCTTGCGAAGATGCAGCGTAAGAATCCTGCGCCGTGTCGCCATAGCCCATAACCCGGGTGGGCCCGGCAGAAGGCTGCGTCGCGGCGGGGTCGGTATAACCGGGGTTGGGAACAACGCGGGTCGCATCGGCGCTATCGCCAACCTGCGCGGAACCGTAGCCGCCCATCACGGTTGTCTTGTCCTGATCCATGCAACGATTCCTTTCCGTCGCGCG
>NZ_CYYP01000004.1:57234-85462 GCF_001405375.1 Collinsella aerofaciens | reverse complement strand
CCCAGGGCCTTGGCGTTGTCGCTAAAGCTGTACTGCGTCTTGGCGACGCACACCGGCAGGTTGCCAAAGCCGTTCTCGCGCAGCTCGGCGAGCTGGCGCTTGGCGGCCGGCGTAAAGTCAACGCCGTCGGCGCGGTAGACCTTGGTGGCAACGGCCTCGAGGGCGTCGGCGACATCAGCGCCGTCCTCATAGGCAAACTTGAGCTCACTCGGCTGCTCAATCAGACGCATAACCTCATCGGCAAGCTCGAGCGCGCCCTCGCCGCCCTTGGCCCAGACCTCGGAAAGCTTAACGTTGACGCCGAGCTTCTGGCACTCGGACTCAATGAGCGCGAGCTCGGCCTCGGTGTCCGTCGGGAAGCGGTTGATGGCGACCACGCAGGGCAGACCATATACGTTCTGGATGTTGTCGACGTGACGCAGCAGGTTGGGCATGCCAGCCTTGAGTGCCTCGAGGTTCTCCTCGTTGAGATCGGCCTTGGCGACGCCACCGTTGTACTTCAGCGCACGAGCGGTCGCGACGATCACGACGGCGCTGGGGCGAACGCCCGTCATGCGGCACTTGATGTCGAGGAACTTCTCGGCACCCAGATCGGCACCGAAGCCGGCCTCGGTAATGGCGACATCGCCAAAGCGCATCGCCATACGCGTGGCCATGATGGAGTTACAGCCATGAGCAATGTTGGCAAAGGGGCCACCGTGGACAAACGCGGGCGTGCCCTCGAGCGTTTGCACCAGGTTGGGCTTGAGCGCGTCTTTAAGCAACGCGGCCATGGCACCCTGAGCCTTAAGGTCACGGGCGCGGACGGGCTCGCCGGCAAAGCTGTAGCCGACAACAATCTCGCCCAGGCGCTCCTTGAGGTCATTGATGCTCGTGGACAGGCACAGGATTGCCATGACCTCGGAGGCAACAGTGATGTCGAAGCCGTCCTCGCGCGGCACCCCCTGGGCCTTGCCGCCAATGCCGTCGATAACGTGGCGCAGCTGACGGTCGTTCATATCGACGACGCGCTTCCAAGTGATGCGCTTAACGTCAATACCGAGCTGATTGCCCTGCTGGATGTGGTTATCAAGCATGGCGGCCAGCAGGTTATTGGCGGCACCGATAGCGTGGAAGTCGCCGGTAAAGTGCAGGTTGATGTCCTCCATAGGGATGACCTGGGCCCAACCGCCGCCGGCGGCACCACCCTTAACGCCAAAGACGGGGCCGAGCGAAGGCTCGCGCAGGGCCACGGCACTCTTGACGCCGCGGCGACGCAGGCCATCGGCCAAACCGATGGTCGTGGTGGTCTTGCCCTCGCCCGCAGGCGTTGGGTTGATAGCGGTCACGAGGACGAGTTTGGCCTGGTGATCAGTCGGCTCGTTGAGCAGTGAATAGTCGACCTTAGCCTTGTCGAAGCCGTACGGAATAAGGTGCTTAACGTCGACGCCGGCGTTCTTGGCCACCTCGGTAATAGGCAGCGGCGTGACAGAACGTGCGATTTCGATGTCAGTAGGCATGGGCGGTCCTTTCGTTACCGAATGAGAAAAAGACCAATTCAGCATAGCACGGGCGCGCAATAGTAAAACGCCCATAACCGATGAACGGCGATATGTTTACCCGATGCCCAGCGATAGTCCAACAGCCCGCCAAAACAAAGCGCCCTAAACGGTAGGTTCAATCCCCAGGTGCTCAAAGGTGCGAAGGGTTGCCTGACGGCCCTGCGGCGTACGAATCATCAACCCGCACTGCAGCAAATAGGGCTCATAGACATCCTCGAGCGTGCCCGGGTCCTCGCCCACCGCGCTGGCAAGGGTCGTAAGTCCCACGGCACGGCCGGAGAACGTCTTGGCGAGCGTCTCCAAAATGCGAATATCCATCCAGTCCAGACCGAGTTCGTCGATCTCAAAAAACTCGAGCGCCTGGCGGCAGATATCGAGCTCGATGGGGCCGTTGCCACGCACCTGCGCGTAATCGCGCACGCGCTTGAGCAGGCGGTTGGCAAGACGTGGCGTGCCGCGCGAACGCGAGCCGATCTCGAGTGCACTGGGATGGTCGATCGTCACGCCCAGGATAGTCGCCGAGCGCGTCACAATCTGCGCGAGCTCCTCGACCGTGTAGTAATCCAGGCGATACGAAATGCCAAAGCGGTCGCGCAACGGGCCGGTCAACATGCCTGAGCGGGTCGTTGCCGCTACCAGCGTAAACTTGGGAATATCCAGGCGAATCGAGCGCGCCGCCGGACCCTTGCCAATCACGATATCGAGGGCAAAGTCCTCCATCGCGGGGTACAGGACCTCCTCGACCGAACGGTTGAGGCGGTGGATCTCGTCGATAAACAGCACATCACCCGGCTGCAAGTTAGTAAGGATGGCCGCCAGGTCACCCGTGCGCGCGATGGCAGGGCCACTCGTGGTCTTGATCTGAGCGCCCAGCTCGTTGGCGATAACGGTGGCCAGCGTGGTCTTGCCCAGACCCGGAGGACCCGAGAAAATCACGTGGTCGAGCGTCTCGCCACGGCTCTGCGCCGCTTCGATCAACACGCGCAGGCTCTGCTTGATGTGCTCCTGGCCGCAGTAGTCGTCCAGGCGCTGGGGGCGCAAAGTGCGGTCGACATCGAGGTCCTCGGCCGTCAGCTCCGAGCCCACCATGCGCTCGCCGTGCGCCATGGATGCCGCCGGCGAGTTGCCGGGCGTCGCCCACAGGTCCTGAGAGTCATCGGCTTCCCACATCACGCATCCATTCCGAGTCGCTTAAGCGCCGCGCCGAGCAGATCCTCGACACGCATATTCTGCCCATCATACCCGCTCAGGGCAACATCGGTCTCCTGCGGGCTAAAGCCCATGGAAAGGAGCGCCGCACGGGCATCATCGATGGCCGAGGGAGCAGCAGCGGGCACGGGCATCGCAACCTGGCCGGGAATCACGTCGACCGGCACAAAGCCCTTATCCTTGGCAAAGGTGCTCTTGAGTTCCAGGATCAGGCGCTGAGCTGTCTTTTTGCCCACACCGGGTACCTTGGCCATGCCCTTGTCATCCTCGGCCATCACCAGCGAATACAGCTGCCCCACGGTATAGGTGGAAAGCACGGCAAGCGCCAGGCGCGGGCCAACGCCCGAAACGGACACGAGCCGGTCGAACATCATGCGCTCATCCTTTGAGGAAAAACCGAAAAGTGTCATGGCGTCCTCGCGCACCTGCATACGCGTGTAGAGGCAGACCTCGCCACCGGGCGTCGGCAACGTGGCCGCAGTGCTGCCCGAAATGCCGAGCTCAAAGCCAACGCCCGACACATCGACGACAGCAGAGCTCATCGTGGCCTCGACAAGCGTTCCATGGAGCTGGGAAATCATCAGTATCCGGTTCCTCTCTGTTGATAGAACTCGCCACCGGTGAGGGCGCGGGTGCGGCTGAGGTTTACGTGGCAGATGGCGCAGGCCAAGGCATCGGCGGCATGGTCGGGATGCGGGTCGTGGTCGAGCTGCGTGAGCGTGCGCACCATGTAGGCGACCTGCCGTTTGTCCGCGGCGCCGGTGCCCACAACAGCCTGTTTGATCTGCATGGGCGTGTACTCGCCAATCTCGAGCGCGCATTCCGAAAGCGCCACGAGTGCAGCACCGCGGGCATGGGCCGTAGGGATGGCCGAGCGAACGTTGGCGCCAAAGTAAATGCTCTCGATAGCAGCGGTATCGGGGCGGTAGCGCTCCACGACACCCTTGAGGTCGCGGGCGATATGCGACAGGCGCACCGCGAGCGGACTTCCTGCACTGGTCTCGATGCAGCCATAGGCACGGCAGCGAACCTCGCCACGCCGCTCCTCGATAATCCCCCAACCCGTATGAGCCAAACCGGGGTCAATGCCCAAGATAACCAAGCCAACCTCCCCTCGCCACAAGCACAGCGCAAGACAAGGCCCCGCGCATCATTCACGAACGTCTGTTCTAGAATAACACAACGCTAGCCCTATAAGTCAGCCGAGATCGAATTGTAGGTTGAGTATACGCAAGCGAGCGCCCGCCAGAGCGAGCAAGGTGCCTTGAAAGAGGAGGGCATTGACCTGGCGGTCATGTCCGACGATTGAAAGGCAGATTGCCGCTCTGGCGGGCGCGCAGCGACCTAGTTCTGAGAGAAGAACGGAAATTGTCGGGGATCAACCGGCGGATGCGGCATCGGGCCACCCTGGGGACTACCTTGCGAGCCGCCCTGACCGCCCATCATCTTATCGATGGCGTCCTGAACCTCGCCCTCGAACTTTTTCATACCCTCATGCAGACGACGTTGGCCATCCTCAGAGCGCAGCTCCTCCATCTGCTCGGGCGAAATACCCAGTAGCTCGCCCAGCACGCCCATCATCTCGTTTCGCACGCGCTCGCTCGTATCCTCGTCGGCAAAACGGCGCACCTCGGCGCGCGCCAGCGAATCGACCGTCATACGCTCCTTGCCGTTAAGCCCCAGGTCGGACCACGCGAGCATGTACGGCCAGGCACGCTCGGCAAACGAACGGGCCGAGACGATCGGCGCCATCGGCAACATGCGGCGGGCAGCTTCACCCTGTCGAACGAGCATCAGCAGCAGCGAGCAGGTCTCAGGCTTGCCAGCGGCCATCGGGATGTCGTCGAAAGATCGATTGCGGTCCACGTGCGCCTCGAGCGCCCCATCGACCTCACCCGGCTCAAGCCCGCCGAGCAGCTGCGCCGCGCGGTCGAGCATATCGACCGGACCGTCGAGCGTCGAGAGCGCCTGCGCCAGCACTCGCTCCATACAATCTTCCACCGCGTTGAGCGTCACGAGCTCTTGGGGCACCACGGCAGACGTGCGGTTGCGCACACGCGCCACAAACTCAAGCGTCGACAGGTACACATCGCCAAAGGGCGCAAAGTCGCCCTGGTAGCCGCCGCAAAGCGCCGGCGCCGCCAGCGCGTACTCGGTTTTGGACAGCGGGCTCAGCGCCATCGCACCCAGCTCGAGCGCCGTGTCCTCCAACATGAGGCCCAGCGTGCGCGAGCGCAGACGCTCGGCATCGCCCGCCGACACGTCGCGATCGAGCACACGCGCCGCATCCGGTGCATCGCGCTCGACGGTGCGAATGTGCAAACGCTCGGCGATGGCGCGGACGGCGGCACAGCGGGCAGCCTCGGCCTCTTCCTGCGCCGGCGTAAAGATACGGTTGCGCCCCAGCACCAGGCCAATCACATTGCGCGGGCCCAGAGCGTCGACGGCCAGCGCCGCCAGCAGGGACGACGGCAAGTCACCCTCGAGTGCCACCACAGAACGCGAAGCACCGTGAGCTCGGGCGTTGTCGCGCACGGCGAGCACCAGCGCCTGCCACAGCCACTCCTCGGAACGGAACTCGGGCAGTTCGTGATCTTCCAGGGCATCGAGCATCACGCCACGCTGAATCTCCTGAACCAGCAGGCTCTCCTCAAAACACGGCGCCTGGGCCACCACGCGACCGCAGTCGTCGAGCACAAACGAACCGCCGGTATACACCGACTCGTCATAGGCACCGACCGGCGCCATGCAGACAAACCACACGCTGCGCTTGGATGCGATCTTGCGGTAGGCGCCGCTGCGAACGGCGGCAATGGCGGCAGTCTCGCGGTCGGTCATGTCAAACGCGTTGAATTGGAAATACGCGATGAGGTCGACGCCGGTCGGCAACATCTCGAGCTCGCGGTCCAAGTCAAAAATCACGGCGATGCGCACGCCGTCCACGTCGAACACCGGCGGCGCCCAACGTGTGTCGTTGTTCTCGCCACGCTGCAGGGCAATGCTCGAACGCGCCGGCACCACATGACCGTCCTTGAGCATCATGTAGTCGAGCAGCGGCTGGCCCTCAAACGAAACCGCCGCAGGCACGATGCAGATCATGTCAAGCTCCTGGATACGCTCGGCGACACCAGTCAAGCCGGCAAGCATGTCGTGCTCAAAGTCGGCAGCGCCCACCAGGCCACCGGGCATGGCGCCCATAAAGAGCGGAGCCGGAACGCACAGCACGCGCGCTCCGCGCTCGTGGGCCAGACGAGCCTGGTCCTCGATGCGGCCGCAAATGCCCTCAATATCACCCAGGCGCATATCGATCTGTGCAAACGCGAGCTTCATGGCTCAGCCCTTTCCGTCGTAAACCATCGAAATCGTAGTAAAAGCGCCGGCCGCATAATGCAGTCGGCGCTTGCATGTGCATATGCTAGCTATGATACCCCGAGCGGGGGCGCGCTCCTAGAATGTCGCGGACCACAGCCCGTGCAGGTTGCAGTAGGCATAGACGGTACCGGTCTTGGAGCCGCCCGCGAAAAACGTCGCGGGTTTCATGCCGGGCTCAAGGTAATGAACCTCTAAGCGGCCCTCGGCCTCAAGCGCAATCCACTCAATGTAGTGTTCGGGCAGGCTGGGGTGCTCGACCGAGCCAACGCGTGCACGAATCACGTGACCGTCGCGCTCGGTCTCGACAACAGGCACGTGCTTCTCGTGCGCCGCGTCCTCAGTGTTTGCGGTCAGTTCCGTGCAACCGGCAGGGGTCGCAACGTCGTCGCCAAGGGCAGCGATGAGCTTACCGTCGGGGTCCTTAAAGAATTTCGCCATGATGTTCTCCTTTGCTGATGTGCCAATGTTCTTGATGGTTCTTATGCCCAAAGGCAGACAAACCATCCACGGCATTGCAAATGAACACATAACGGATCAGGCAAGCGGTCGGGCCAAAATGCGTCGACCGTCCTGCCCACTCCAGCAGTCCCACCCCGCGCGCGGCTAGCGCCCGTCGCCGCCGAGAAGCGCCAGAACATCCTCGCGCGTGAACAGTGCCGACGAGATGCCGTCGCCGCCGAGTACGCTGTTGACCAGGTCGCGCTTGGACTCCTGCATCTGCATAATGCGTTCCTCGATCGTGTCCTTGGCGATGAGCTTGTACACGGTCACGGCATGTTGCTGGCCAATACGGTGTGCACGGTCAGTCGCTTGGTCCTGCGCCGCCACGTTCCACCACGGGTCGTAGTGAATGACCACGTCGGCAGCCGTCAGGTTAAGGCCCACGCCACCCGCCTTGAGCGAAATCAAAAAGACCGGAACCTCGCCCGCTTGGAACTGCGCGACCATCTTGGCGCGGCTCTCCTTAGACGAAGCGCCCGTGAGCTTAAGGAAGGCGATGTCCTCCTTGGCCAAGCGCTTACCGATGATATCGAGCATACCCGTAAACTGGCTGAACAACAGGATGCGATGCCCGCCGTCGAGCGCGCCGTGCACGAGCTCCATGCACGTATCGAGTTTGGCGCTCCCCGCCTTGTAATCCTCGTAGTGTAGACGCGGGTCGCAGCAGATCTGGCGCAGCTTGGTGAGCTCAGCGAGCACCTTGAGCTTGTCTTTCTTAAACTCGGATGACTCGCGGTGCTGCACCTGCTGGGCGATGCGGTCCTGGTTGGCCAGGTAGAGCTTGCGCTGCTCGCCGGTGAGCTGCGCCATGACCGTATCCTCGATCTTCTCGGGCAGGTCGGCCACCACGTCCTCCTTGACACGGCGCAGCACAAACGGCGACACGAGCGCCTGCAGGCGAGCGGCACTGTCGCCCTCGGCATGCTCGACCGGGCTTTCGAAGCGCTTGGCAAACGACTCGCGCGTGCCGAGCAGGCCCGGCATTAAAAAGTCGAAGATGCTCCAGAGCTCGGATAGGCGGTTTTCGATGGGCGTGCCCGTCAGGGCAAAGCGCACGCCGGCAGGCAGGCGCTTTGCGGCGCGCGCCACCTGCGTGAGCGGGTTTTTAATGTACTGGGCCTCGTCGAGCACCACACGGGCAAAGTCCTGCTCGGCGTACTCATCGATATCGCGGCGCATAAGGTCATACGACGTCACGACCACGTTATGCTCGGCCACGCCGGCGATTTGCACGCGACGCTGGGCCTTGGCGCCCACGATGGCGCACACATCGAGCGACGGGGCGAAGCGCTCCAGTTCGGCGGTCCAGTTGTACACAAGCGACGCAGGGCACACCACAAGCGTGGGCTTAGTGTCCCCCGCCTCCACGCGCGCCAGGATATGCGCGATCATCTGGAGTGTTTTGCCCAGACCCATGTCGTCGGCCAAAATACCGCCAAGGCCCAGGTGTTCGAGCGAGCCGAGCCACTGGTAGCCGTCGACCTGGTAGCCACGCAGCGTGGCCTTGAGCGAGGCAGGTACCGTAAAGTCCATCTTGCCGAGCGTGTCCAGGCGCTCGACGGTACGGCGGAACGCAGCGTCGCGATCGGCCTCAAGCACCGGCGTGCGCGCAAGCATGCTGTCGACGAACAGGGTACTCGACGCGGGAAGCGACACGCCGTCGAGCAGGTCGACAGCATCGACCCCCAGATCCTCGGCAAGGCCAAACGCGGCTCGGGCGCCCTCGTCCAGGCGAATGATGTCGCCGGACGTAAGGCGCGCAAACGTCTGGTGACGCTTGTAGGAGTCCAGATAGATGGCAAGGTCTGCCGCCGAAAGCCCGCTCGCGCTCAGTTCGACGTCGAGCAGGTTACTCTTGACGGTCGCACGCACCGAAAGCTTGGGCGCGGGGCGGACCGAAATCTGGCGCAGACGGTCGCTGAGCATGACCTCACCAAGCTTGGACAGGGCGGATAGGCCCTCGGTCAGCAGGCAGAACAAGCTCTCGTCATCGCGCTCCTCAAACGCCAGACCGCCCTCGTAGAAATCGAAGTACAGGGCCGCCGTGTCCATAACGCGAAACTCCGCCACCTCGTCGCGGGGCGGCACGCCCGGGCGCTGCTCTTCGAAGGGGCTGCCCGGAGCGCCCAGACTAAAGAGGTCTGCCGACCAGTCGCCGTAGGTAACCGTAATTTTGCAGGTCACGAGCCCATCGTCGACGCCGATTGCCATAGCAAAGCTCGGCTCGGGCGCCACGGTATCGAGCGCAGCGGGCGCGGTAAGGTCGGTATAGTCGCGCAAAATGGGCAGAGCCATACGACAGAACTCCCCCACCTGGTCGGCAGCGATATGGACTGGCGTGCGACAGGGCAGCAAGCGCGATAGGAACGGCGCCGCATGCTGGGCAAACGCTACATCGGTGCGGCGCGCACGGCGGGTGTCGACCAGATAAGCTACGTCGCCCGAAGCAAAGCAGTATGCATCGGCCGGCAGGCGCAGATCGTAGCTACCACCAGCCGCCGGCGCGATTTTGGCGGCAAGGAGCGGTGGGCGCTTAGCGGACGCCTCGTCCTCCCCTTGCGGAGACAGCTCAACCGCCACGTCATAGGTGCGATGCGTCGTCGTCCCCCGCGACCAAGCGGGCTCAAAGGAGATGGTCTGGCCGCGCAGCAGGTCCAGCACATATACGATGCTATGCTCGGACAGCGGCAACTGACGCTCGGCGACAAAACCGCTGCGGGCAAAGTCGTACGACGCCGAACGCGAGCTTGTGATGTCATCGAGATAGGCAACTGTCGTCACAACAAGGTTGAGCAGCTTTGTCGACACGTCTTCGAAGGCTTCGGGCGTATGGGCAAACGTGAGCTTCTTACCGTACGAGAAGGTGCCGCCTCGGACATAGGCGTCGGCCATGCCGTCGATATCCTTGACCACGTAGGACACCGAACCGCAGCGAATGCGGAACTCGAGCGCCCAGCTAAAGCGGTCTGCGAACAGCGGATTGTAGTACGGCACCAGCGAGGGCTCCAACACCGCCTTGGGGGCATCGGGATCCACACTGCTGGCGAGCTTGCGGCGCATGCTCGCCAGCTCATCCATGCGCGCGTCCGAAAGATCGGAGAGCGCCGCCATGAGGCTGGGACTCGTGGGGACGGGCGCCGGAAAGGGAAAGTTGGGATTGACGGCCGGCGCTTTGGGCGCGGTGCGCGCGGGCTGTTTCGGCTGCGCCGTAAACGTGCGGACCGGCGTGCGCAGGCCCTCGACGGGCTCGGCACCGCTGGCGTCCAGGTACGCCAGCGCCGTGGCGATGGCGTGCTTGCACATGCCGGGGTAACGATAGGCGGCGGGGCAATCGCAGTCGTAGTCGATCACCTCGTGCTCGTCCATGTCAAGCGCCACGTGCGTCTTGTACAGGTCGCCGCGCGAGCCGCGCACCGAGCCCTCAACCGTCACGTTTTTGGAGAAGCGCGAGCCGCTGTCCTCGATCGACAGCACGGCGCCGTTGAGCATGAGCGAACGCCCCTTCATAAAGGTACTGCCGAGCGCCGCCTCCTTACGAAGCGCCTGCGCAAACGTCCCCTGCGCCATCACTTCCTCCAATCTCACCCGGGGTAGCTAATTTGGGACGGGGCTATTTTAGCTACCCCCATATGTCGGTTGAGATGTATTCCGACCCCGACTCATTCGCCATCAGCCAAAGGGTAGCTAAAATAGCCCCGTCCCAAATTAGCTACCCCGGCAAAGGCATCCTAGATAACCGTCACGCGGCCCTGGTTACCCACAATCGCCTTTGCCTCTGCCAGCAGCGGAATCGAGCGTGCATTGACCTTGGCCGGCACCTCAGCGCGCAGCACGCGCCCGTCGACTTGCTCAATAAAGATCTCCACGCGGTCGCCGCCCGGGTTGGTGGTGAGCACCGTGGCCAGGCGCGCCATATTGCCCTGGCTAAAGCGGCTGTTGGGCACCATGACCTCAAAGACCTTGGGCTTGTTTTTCTCCTCGCTAAGCTCCAGCGGCACAATCTCCTGCGCGATGATCTGGTCGCCGCGGTCCGAGCGCTCGAGCTTGCCCTTAATGCGCACAAACGCGTCGGACAGCTGCGCGCCGGTCTCGGGATCGACCTCGCCGTACAGATACCCCTCGGCCTCTTTGTAGGTCTTGGGGAACACCACGACCGTGGCCTCGCCTTCCATGTCCTCGAGCTGCACGATGCCCATGGGGTCGCCGTTTTTGGTCACGCGCTTGGACACGCTCGAGACCATGCCGGCCCACCACAGCGCCTTGCCCTCGGGAATCTCCTGGTTGATGGTACCGCCCGTGGGGTTTTGCACCTCATAGCCGGTGTCGATCTGCGAGAACGAGAAGTCGCGCGCTTTGCTAAGTGCATACTCAAACGGGCGCAGCGGGTGGTCCGAGACATAGATGCCCAGAACCTCTTTCTCCTGGCTCAGCTTAAGGTGGCGGTCCCACTCCTGGCCATCCGGATCGGGCACGCTCACCTCAAAGCCCGAGCCCTCAACGTCGCCAAACATATCGAAGAACGACGTCTGGCCGCTCGCGCGATCCTTCTGGCGCTTTACTGCGGCATCGATGATGTTCTCGGGGTTGTTCTTGTCCACAAAGTGCATCATCTGGCGACGCGGATACCCCGTGGAGTCGAAGGCGCCTGCCTTGATGAGCGATTCGATCACGCGGCGGTTTGCCTGGCTGGAGTCCACGCGCTCGACAAAGTCGTGCAGCGTCTTAAACGGGCCGCCCGCCTCGCGCTCGGCGATAATCGCCTGCGCCACGCCGGTGCCCACGCCGCGGATGCCGGCCAGACCAAAGCGCACGCCCTCCTTGGTAGCCGTGAACTCGGTACCGGACTCGTTGACATCTGGCGACAGCACGGGGATGCCGTCGTGACGGCATGCCGAGACGTAGTGCACGATCTTGTCGGTCTTACCCGTGTAGGACGTCAGAACGGCCGCCATGTACTCGTGCGGATAGTGCGCCTTGAGCCACGCCGTCTGCATAACCAGGATGGCGTAGCCGGCGGAGTGCGACTTGTTGAAGGCGTAGGACGCGAATTCAAGAACATCGTCCCAAATCTTCTGGGCGACCTCGCGCGTGTAGTTGTTCTTGATAGCGCCGTTCATCCAGTGGTCGTAGGTGGTCTCGTCCGAGCCATCCTCCCAGTGGAGCACCGTCGACGTGAGCAGCTTGATCTTTTTCTTAGCCACGGGCTTACGGATACGCGAGTCCGATTCGCCCTTGGAGAAGCCGCACATCTCGACGGAGATGAGCATAACCTGCTCCTGGTAGACCATGGTGCCGTAGGTTTCGCCCAGGATGTCGTCCAGACGGTCATCGTAGGAGACGGCCGGCTCCTTGCCGTTCATACGGTTGATGTAGGACGAGACCATGCCGGCGCCCAGCGGGCCCGGGCGGTACAGAGCGATCAATGCCACGACGTGCTTGTACTCGGTGGGCTTCATGTTCTTGATCGTGGCCGTCATGCCGGCGGACTCGACCTGGAAGACGCCGGCGGTGTGACCGGAGCCCATGAGCTTAAAGATCTCGGGGTCGTCAAAGGGAATCTCTTCCTCTTTGATGTCGATGCCGAAGTTCTTTTTGATGTTAGCCTTGGCCTTAGAGATAACCGTCAGCGTGCGTAGACCCAGGAAGTCCATCTTGAGCAAGCCCATGTCGGCAACGGTATGACCCTCGTACTGGGTAATCTCGACGCCGCCCTTGGTATCGAGCTTGGTGGGTACGTGCTCGTTGACGGGATCGCGGCAGATCAGAACGGCGCACGCGTGCACGCCCTCGCCACGGGTGAGGCCCTCGATCGAGAGCGCCGTGTCGATGATGCGGCGAGCGTCGTCATCCTTTTTATAGGCCTCGGCAAAGTCGGGGTTAAACAGATCCTCTTTGCCGGGTTGTTTTTCGAGCACCTGCTTGAGCTTGACCTTGGGGTCGCTCGAGACCATCTTGGACAGGCGCTGGCCCATGTAGACCGGGTAGTCCAGGACGCGCGCGGCGTCGTTGATGGCCTGCTTGGCCTTAATGGTCGAGTAGGTGATGACGTGGGTGACCTTCTCGGGGCCGTAGAGCTGGCGAACGTGCTCCACGACCTCGAGGCGCCGCTCATCGTCGAAGTCCATATCGATATCGGGCATCTCGGTACGCTGCGGGGACAGGAACCTCTCGAACATCAGGCCGTTCTCGAGCGGGTCAAACGCGGTGATGTTCATGGCGTAGGCGACGATAGCGCCGGCGGCCGAGCCACGGCCGGGGCCGACGCCGATGCCGTTGTCCTTAGCCCATTGCACGTACTCGGCGACGATCAAAAAGTAGGCGGCAAAGCCCTTGTCGCAGATGACCTTGTATTCGTACTCAAAGCGCTCTTTGATGTTGACGCCGCCGATCTCGCGCGTGGCCCAGTCGTCACCGTAGTGCTGGCGCAGGCCTTTCTCGCACTCGCGGCGGAACTGGCTCTCGTGCGTCTCGCCGGGATCGAGCAACGGGAAGCGCGGCAGGATGATGGAGTCCCAGTCCAGTTCCACGTAGCACTTGTCGGCAATCTCGAGCGTGTTGTCACAGGCCTCGGGGCAATACGGGAACATCGCCCGCATCTCCTCCTCGGTCTTCATATAAAACTCCGAGCCGGTCATGCGCATGCGGTTGGGGTCGTCGACCTTGGCGTTCATGCCGATGCACATGATGACGTCCTGCACGGGCGCATCCTCGCGGCGCAGGTAGTGAAAGTCGTTGGTAGCGATGACCTTGACGCCCACCTGTTTGGCGATGTCGATGAGCGTACGGTCCATCTGCTCGTCGGTCAGGCCATTATCGGTGGTAATGCCGTGTTCCTGAATCTCGATATAGAAGTCGCCGGGATCGAAGGTGTCGCGGAAGGTTTCGGCCCACTTGATGGCGCCTTCCATGTCGCCGCGGTCGATGTGTTTGGGGATGATGCCCGCAATGCAGGCGCTCGTGCAAATCATGCCCTTGGCATGGCGACGCAGGTTGTCGAGCGTCACGCGCGGCTTGTAGTAAAAGCCCTGCACGGCGGCCTCGGAAACCGTCTGCATCAGGTTGACATAGCCCTCCTGGTCCTTGGCCAGAAGGATCATGTGGTAGAGCTCGGGCTTGTGGTCGCGGGCAAGGGTCTCGTCCGGCGTAAAGTAGACCTCGCAGCCAAAGATGGGTTTGATGACCAGGGGCGGCTTGAGCTCGTCGATATTGCCCTTCTCGTCCCACATGGCCATGTCCTTCACATACTGGGCATGCTCGCGCGGGTTTTCCTCGGGATCGGGCTCCACCAGCTCGTCACGACGGTCCTTTTCCAAGAAGGCCTTGTCGTGGCTCCAGGTTTTGTACTCGGGCGTGTTGTGGTTGACGGCGTCGCAGGCCAGCGCCAGGTCGGGCACGCCATACATGTAGCCGTGGTCGGTAATGGCCACGGCGGGCATGCCCAGCTCAACGGCACGGTTGACCATATCCTGGATACGGGTTGCGCCGTCGAGCATGGAAAAGACAGTGTGGTTGTGCAGATGGACGAATGCCATGTGATGAGCTCCGATGCGGGTTCGTGTTCTGACTGAACGATTTTACCGCACGGCGCGGACGGCACCCGAACCTAGCCAAACCCACACGGCTCCTCTTGCAGTTGCGGTGAAATACGGACTGTTTGGCGGCTTTTTTGGCCAAAACAGTCCGTATTCCACCGCAAGTTATTGAGGTTAGAGATTGTAGGTGACTACTTGAGGTTCGGCGGGTTCGACGAAGATGGCTGGATTCGCCTGCTCCACGCGGACGAACTTGACGGTCACGGCCTCAAAGCCCGCCTTGTGTAGAACATCAGCGTAGACGCGCGCCTGCAGGGCGTGCTTCTCGAGCAGCTGTTCCGGCGTCTCATCCGGCGTGCCACCCGTCTTGTAATCAATGACCAGGGCGCGCGACGGATCGGCCGGGTCGGTGGCCAGTGCATCGATGGCGCCCTCGGCATAGGCACCGTAGCGAGCGATGTCCTCGTCCTCGCAGCCCAGCGAAAAGAACGGCACCTCGGCGCGAACGCACGGCCACGCGAGCAGGTCGGCACGAACAGCCGACTTGAGCCAGCGGTTCAGGGCAACGTCGAAGCGTTCGCGCTGCTCCGGCGTCAGGCGCCACAGACGCGCCAGTGCATCGGCGCGCGCAGCGGGCAACGCGTCGGCACCCATCTCGATGAGCCACTGGCAGGCGGCGTGGAACGCCGAGCCCAGCGCCATGGGGTTGCCGGCGGGCTCAACGACGGCCACGTCCGCATCGGCCATCTCCGAGCCATCCGACTCTGCATCATCGCCAGCCTCGTCCATGGGCACGTGCGCCTCGGCGGCACGGTCCTCGGACTCGGCATGCAGCGCCGCGGCAATTGACGAGTAGCTGTACGAATCGCGCTCCGGATACGGGCAGGTGCCCATGCGCACGCCCACCGCCTGGGGATACACGAGCTCAAACGCATCGGGCTCGGGGTCGGCAGGACCGGGAACGGCGGCGCGGGCATCTGCACCGGCACCCTCCGGCTCCGCATCGCCGCGGACAAGCCTGCCCTCGGCATCCAGCGAAGCGTTTGCCTCAAACGCCTGCTCGCCAAAGGTAAAGCCCGTGAGCGAAATGAGCTCGTAGTCGCCCGGCTGGGAGTTGTCGAACACCAGGCGGTCGGCATCGAGCTGCGGTATGTCCAGAGCGTCGGTCGGCAAAATACGGCGCAGCACATCGTAGGTCAGATCGGTCTCGACGTCGAAGGTCGGCGCCGTCACCTTGCCACGGCTCACGCCGGCATCCATCGCCAAGATCACCAGCTCGCGCGCACGCGTCATGGCAACGTAGAGCAGACGAGCCCGTTCCTCGAGCGAAAGCTGCAGGTCGTCGTTGCGCAGGCGGGCAAATGCCTCGGCGGGAGAGCCCGTCGCGCATACGTCCTCCATGAGCTCCGGCGGCAGCCACAGCGACGTGCCCTTGCCCTTAAACGCATGCTCAAGCTGCTTTTTAACGTCGTCGCCCTTCACAAAGGTCCCATCGGCAAGCTTAACGCCATCAAAACGAGCTGGCAGTGCCACGACCTGCGCTCCGCCCTCGACGCGACCCATCTGTGCCGCACCCGAGGACTTACGCACGCCAAAGCACTCGGCAACCGCCACGACCGGATATTCCAGACCCTTGGACGCATGCACCGTCATGATGCGCACTGCGCCGTCACCCTCCTCGTTGAGGGCACCCGGGGCCTCCTTGCCCGCCAAGAAGCGGTCGAAGGCCAGCGCGATGGAACGCGGAGAATTGCCGAGCTCGGCCTCTGCCTCGGCCACGGCGTCGAGCGCCTTGAGCACGTTGGCGGCAATGGCCTTGCCTTCGGGGCCGCGCTGCGCCAGGCGCACGAACCAGCCGGAGGCATTGACCACGTCGAGCGCGATGGCGGCGAACGAATCGCGCCCCACGCGGCGCAGTGCATAGCGCAGCACCTCGCGGGCACGCGTCACGAGCGGCAGGTCTTGCAAACCCGGCACGTCGGAATCGCTCATGATGCCCATGTCGATATTCCGGCGCGAGGTCTCCCCTGTCTCGCTATCGAGCTTGGTCGCCAGCGCCAGGAACTCCTGAGCGCCGAGCGCAAACATCGGCGAGGCGAGCAGCGGCATAAGGCCCCGCGCCGTATCGGCCGGATTGGCGAGCGCACATACCAGGGCGCGCACCGTCTGCACCTCGGCTGCCTGGGCAAAGACCGAACCACCCGCGATGACGCAGTCGAGCCCCTGGTCGCGGAAGGCCTGGGCGTAGACGTCGGCGTTGGTCATGCGGCCCAGCAGCAGCACCATGCCGCCCTGGGGCTGGCCGGCATCGGCAAGCGCGCGGAATCGCTCGGCGATCGCACGGGCCTTGGCCTGTGTGCGTTCCTGCGTAATGCCGCCGGCAACAAAGAGGGCCTGGCGACGCGAGGCGTCTGCCACCAGCGTGTCCTTGCGGCCGTCGCTCGCCTCAAGATCCAAAAAGCCCTGCATCAGGCCGCCGTCATCGCCGTCGAAGACGCGTGCCACGTAACGCAGTACCTCGTCATGGCTGCGGAAGTTGCGCACGAGTTTGACGAGTTCGCCGGCAGGGGCGTCGGCCACGGCAGTCGCCTCGGGCGCGGCAGACGAGCCCACCTTGCGCTCCTGACGACGGAACACCTCGACCTCGGCGCCACGGAAGCGATAGATGGACTGCTGCGCATCGCCCACAGTGCACAGCGCGCGCTCCCCCGCACCCGTCAGGTAACGGATCAGATCGACCTGCATCTGGTCGGTATCCTGAAACTCATCGATCATGACCATCTTAAAGCGGCCCTCGTAGGCGGCTCGGATGGCGGGATAATCGCGCAGCGCCTCATATGCCATGCGCAGCAGATCGTTATTGTCGAGCGCGGACTGGTCGGCCTTGAGCGCACGGTACTCCGCCTCCACGGAACGGGCCAGGCCCACCAGCGCATCGAGCGCCGGGCCACCGCAGGCAAGCACGATATTGATAAACGCATCGGCGGCCTCGGCCTTGAGCAGCTCGGCCTGCTCCTTAGGGAATGCCTTGCTCGCGCGCGGCATGGTGCACGACATCATGAGTCGCGCCGCATCGGCCATGGTCTTGCCGCTCGCCTCGAACGCGTCGATGGCATCGAGCGCCGCCTGTGCCTTCTCGGTCGAGGCCTTGCTCGCACCCAGCGCCGCGCGATAGGCATCGGCGAGTGCCGAGGTATCGGCCTGGCCGCGCGCCACGCGCACGTCGTCCATACCGCCCGGCAACTGGCTCGACAGCTCCAGCAGGTCGCGCACCAGACCCTTGATGGTCGTACCGCCGCCAAAGGAACCGCCCTCGCCCGCCATGGGATACCAGGCATAGAGGGCCTTGAGCGATGCCGCGAGCTCGGGGGCGGCATCGGGTGCCGTCGCGCGACCCAGCACATGCTCAACAGCCTGGTCCATGAGCTCGTCGGTATCGGTGAGCACCGTGAACTCGGGGTCGATGCCCAGCTCCAGCGCGTGCGCGCGCAGGATACGCGAGCACATGCCGTGAATGGTCGAGATCCACGCGTCGTCGACGGTCAGTGCTTCCTCGTCCATGCCCTCGTCGATAAGCGCACGGCGCACGCGGTCGCGAATCTCGGCCGCGGCATCTTTGGTAAAGGTAATGGCGAGCACCTGGTCCAGATGCTCAACGAACGGACCGGATTCGGGCGAGAGCGCATAGACGATGCGGCGCGTGAGGGTAAAGGTCTTACCCGAACCGGCGCCCGCCGAGACAAACAGCGGGCGGTCGAGCGTTTTGACAATCTGCAGCTGTTGCGGCATCAAAGTCGAAAGATCCATGGTCTACACGTCCCTCCTTACAAACGTTCCTTCGTGGTTATACGAGCAGCGCGCATGCGCGGCCTGAGCCGACGCCGGGTCGACGGCGGCAACGTTGCCCGCCTCGAGCTCGCGCAGGCGCTCGGCGATGCCGGCCTCCACGCGATCGAGCAGGGCATCGAAGTCCATGCTGCCGCCCTCGCCCGGGAAGCCCTTCTTGAGGCCCGGGATGCGACCGTCACCGCGCTCTTCCTCGAGCAACTCGGCGCTCGCCGCACCGCGCAGCGCGGGCTTGCCGCCCTTGGTCGAAAAATAGAGCGCTGCACGGGTATCCAAGCCCAGTGCCCGACGCATGGCCTGCGCGTAGATGAGCGTTTGGGTATGGGGCGGCAGCCAGCGCGGGTCGTCGATGGGAGCCTCGCCCGTCTCCTCGTCACGCACCGTGGGGTCGGCAAGCTTAAACTCCTCGACACCCGAACGATGCTTGTAGTCGATTACCACGGCGCGGTTCTCGGCGTCCACGTCCACACGGTCGATGCGCCCGCCGAGCGGCCAACCGGCATACTCGACCTGGAGCTCGTTGAACGCAAACTCCAGGTAGCGCGGGGCAAAGGGGGCAAGTGCCTCGGACTCGTAGGCAAGCACGCCCTCCAGCTGCGGCAAGATCTCGGCCACCTGGCGCTCCTCCACCGCAGAGAGCGGCACCAGCGGGCCCTCCGTGCCGCGCTTGCCGGCGTGCTCGGCCAACGTCTCGTCAAAGACCTCGTGCAGCAGCTCCTGAGCACGCGGCAGATTCTCGGGCGTCACGCGCTCCATGCCTTCTTGGGGCAGACGGGCATGCAGATGCTCCAGCACGTCGTGGACAAAGTTGCCCTTCTCCATGTTGCCAAAGCCAGCGTCGATCGACTGGGGCTTGACGCGATACGAGACGAACCAGCATAGCGGACAGGTCGAATAGGCCTCGATCTGCGAGGCAGACGTCAAGCGCGGCACCAGCGGCGCATCCTCGCCCTCGCCATCGCGACGGCGCAGGACCAAATACGGCACGGCCTCGGCACTCAGATGCTGAGGGGCTTCACAGGTCACGCGCTCGCGCTTGAGGCCTTCACCTGCCGCGGGATCAAAGTCGGCGATGATATCGCCCTCGCCCACGCACGTGGGCTTGGCAGCGCCAGCGGCCTCGGCATGTGCCCGCAGCTCGGTCCATACGGCTGCCGGGTAGCACTCGCGCGCCTGGCGATCGTGCGTCACGCGGGCGAGCGCGACCGGACCGCTCGCCGCCTGCATCGCACGGCCAAAGCGCACGCGCAGCAGGGCGGCGGGCTCCAAAGACACGCCATCGCGGCGCAGCTCGGCCGTCAATGTGGCAAGCGGGCCCTCTTCGTGCGAAAGCGGATAGCTGTCCAGGTCGACATCGGCAAACAGCACGGCATCGTAGCCGCCAGGACGCAAAACCGACGCATCGGCAAGCGACACGAAGCGCACTTGTGCCCGTGGCGTGCGATCGACCTCGTAGGTCGCGTAATCGTAAGCGGTACTGCGCTTGTCCACCTTGGTTCGAACGCCGTCGAGAACCGGCACGGTCGCGGCCTGCGACACGTCGAGTGCGCGAGCATCGTTCATAAGGATGTCGATGGCATGGCGCAGCAAAGCCGTCTCTGCCTGGCGACGGGCCTGGCCGTCAAGGCCGCCTAGAGCGCGATCGGGCAGCGCCTCGGCAACGGCGAGCATGGCCTTGAGCGCCGTCACGGGTTTGTCGCGCCACAGCGCCTGGAACACGTCCGAGACCACACACGGCACGTTCTTAAACCAGTTTTCGTCGCTCGCCGCCTTGCGCGCGCCCCTCACCTGACCCTGGACGCTCTGCAGCAGGCTCTTAACGCCCGCAGTGGTCTTGTTGCGCGACAGGCGTATGTTCTTGTCGAAGCCGCGGGCGCTCGCGGCGTCGGCACCCGAAAGCGGGCTATAAATCCAGTCGGTAAGCTCCGGAGCGGGCCACCACTCGGTCTTGGAAGCGGTGCCCTCGTCGGCGGCTTTCATACGCTCGATCAGGTTGGCGAGCGCCGTAAACTGCCTGCCCGCGATGGACTGGGAAAACGCCGTGAACTCAGTCGTCTCGGCCGCAATGTGACGCGCCGCCAGACGGGCAGCGAGTTCGCCGAACAGCTGGGGCGCCCGGGCGGAAACTACGAGCACGCGCGCGGGGTCCGCAGACGCCGTGACACCGCCGTCGACCGCGGCGTCCTCACACGTTTTTACCAGCCCATCGATTGCATCCACATAGGCGTGGGCGCGGGCGTGAGGGCCGGCAACCTCTATAAAGGTAGGCTGAGCGGCGGACTCGGAGGCAGTCTGGGGCACAGTGGCACCCTCCCCCAGCGGCGCGACCTCAAACAGCACACCGCGGGCATCAAATGCCGTGGCAAGCTCCTCGCGCATCGCCGCCTGCTCGCGGGCAAGCAGCACGACGACCTCTCCCCCATTGTTCGCCACGGCAGACAGCAGCTCGAGCAGACCGTGCGTTAACGACGTGATACCGCGCACGCATACGGCGCGAGTGCACGTCGGCAGGCTATCGGCCAGGGCACCGGCCATAATGTCGGCTGCCTCGCAGGGCTCGACCATATCTCGACGGTCCAAGCCGCTCGCATAGGCGCTCAACAGCTCGAACACGCGGGCCTCAGCGTCGCTTTTGGGCTCGGGTTGAGCGGCGGCATCGCGGCAGCGTTCGTCGCCCGTCCCCGCCACGCCAGGCAACACATCGCGGGCCATACGCGCAAGCATGCGCACCGTGCCCTGACTGCGCGAAAGCGGCTGCAGGTCGGCATCGTCGAGACGCGTGACCATGTCCGAGAACAGCATCTGGCGCTGCAGGTTGTCGACGAAACCGCGCCCGTCGCCCAAAAGCTCCCAAAGCGAGCGAAGCCACGATGTAGGCGTCTTGTAGTCGATACCCAGCGAAACGCCGGCTTCCGCCGCATCATGACGGCACAGGTCGAGCTCGGCAAACGTTGGTGCCAGCAACACGGCACGCCCGTAACGGGCAATAAGGTCGGCAAGCAGCGCCGACTCGGCATCGCTCAAATCCGTGCCGGCATTGGTGGTATAGATTCGAACAGGCATGGTCCTCCGCTCAAACTGTTCGCAATAATCAATGCATCCATCCTACCCGCCCAAGCGGACACATTGCCACCGCAGCTCCATCTTTTGGTACAAAGCAACCTGACCCCAACGCACCAGCCGATTGCGGGCATATAAAAACCGCCCCCGGGAGAGCGGTTTTGCACAATTCGTTTTTGGCGCGGCCTACTCGCCATCCTCCAGTTTAATGAGGATCTTGCGGTAGCCACCGTACTCGCCGTTGAGCGCCTTGGACACACGGCTCACCGTGGTGGACGAAGCGCCGGTACGGGCCTGAACCTCAACATAAGGCTCGCCCTCGTCCAAATAGCGCGCAACCTGCAAACGTTGAGAAAGGTCGCAAATCTCGCGCGGCGTGCAGATATCGGTCAAAAACGCTTGGATATCCTTCTCGTCGTCCAAAAGGCTAAATGCGTGGACCAGCTGCTTGACATCAGGCTTGTCAAACATGTTCTCGATATTCATCGATCACCGCCAAACCCGCCAAAAGGCATCGAAGTTGATACTGACATCGGGCATCGTTCGCCCGTTCTATGCAATAGGGCAACGCCTGTGGCTTTTGCCCGTAGCAGTGTAGCACACCACCAAACTAAAGCGACAAGACTCTCTGTCAGCGGCGCGTTTTTCAGGACGAACGCCGTTTTGAAATCGAATGCGCACGTAAGCTCCACGAATATTTGCGACAATGGGCATCCAGGCAAGGCCCCGCGTTCGCGCAGCCGTCCAAGTCGCCACGGCAAGCTGCTTCACGCGTCACTAACTCTTCCCGCGCAAGAAAGGACCCCCTACCATGCGCTTTATGCTTAACTGGCTCTTTACTTCGATCGCCATCGCGATCGCCACGTTCCTCGTCCCCGGCATCCAACCCTTCGGTTTTGCCGAGGCCTGGGTCTGTTTCGCCTTTGTGGGACTGTTCCTCAACATCGTCGATTCGCTCGTCAAGCCGTTCCTGACGGTCATCTCACTGCCGCTCACTATTATTACGCTTGGTATTTTTCAGCTCGTAGTCAACAGCTTTATGCTCGAGCTGGCCAGCTACCTGTCGGTCAATCTGTTGGGCGCTGGTATCTCCATTGCCGGCTTTGGATCGGCCTTTATGGGCAGCATCCTGGTATCCATCATGCGCAGCATTCTCGATAGCATCGCCTAGGGCTAGAACTGTTCAATACGAACCGTCATATCGACCCAAAACGAAGGCCGCCCATCGCAAAAATGGGCGGCCTTCTTATTTGTCAAGTCTCAAAGGGCGAGAGAATCTACCATTTCCGCTCCGTCCCCAAATGGCGGGTATGGGTTAGATGACGTAGTCGTAGCCATGGTTGGGAGCGACAAGTTGATCAAGCGTCACACCGTCGAGGTAGTCGTTGATGAGCTTGTCCAGGTTCTTCCACACGTCGAGCGTGGGGCACTCGTCCGAACGCGAACAGCCCTTGCAGTCGCCGTCCAGGCATGCGACCGGCGCCAAGCTGCCCTCGGTCAGGCACAGGATCTCGCCCACCGTATACTGCTCGGGCGGGCGCGTAAGCACGTAGCCGCCGCCCTTGCCGCGCATGCCCGAGAGCATGTTGGCGCGCACGAGCGTAGCCAAGATGTTCTCGAGATATTTCTCGGAAATCCCCTGTCGCGCCGCGATCTCTTTGAGCGGGATGCGACCGGCCGCCTGGTGCTCGGCCAGGTCGACCATAACGCGCAGGGCATATCTGCCCTTAGTAGAAACCAACATGTATAGTGCTGCCTTTCGGTCATTTAGTCCGTAGAAATTCTAGCCGAAAAATTTGTTTTGAAAATACCCGTTCCGGTCAAGATGGTTAATCGACTCGTAATAATCTTCTATTTCCTATTGCGTTACTAGGCTTTACTGTCTACTATGCTTGCCAACAGCAAAACGAACAACCCATAAGGTTTGTGGGTTTCGCTGCTACACACACCGTAAAACCACACGGTATCCAGTCATTTGAACACTTTGGAGGTTCATCATGAGCAATGTTTACACGTCCATCGATCAGCTTATCGGCCACACTCCGCTTCTGGAGCTCACTCACTTTGAGGCCGATGAGGACCTCAAGGCCCGCGTGCTCGTCAAGCTGGAATACTTCAACCCCGCCGGCTCCGTCAAAGACCGCGTCGCCAAGAACATGATCGACGAGGCCGAGAAGGCCGGCAAGCTCGTGCGCGGCGGCGACTACACCATCATCGAGCCCACGAGCGGCAACACCGGCGTCGGCATCGCCTCGGTGGCGGCGGCTCGCGGCTACAAGGTGATCATCACCATGCCCGAGACTATGTCCGTCGAACGCCGCAAGCTTATGCAGGCATATGGCGCACAGCTCGTGCTCACCGACGGTTCCAAGGGCATGAAGGGCGCCATCGCCAAGGCCGAGGAACTGCAGAAGGAGACGCCCAACAGCATCATCGCCGGCCAGTTTGTGAACCCCGCCAACCCCGCCATCCACAAGGCCACGACCGGCCCCGAGATCTGGGATGACACCGACGGCAAGGTCGACATCTTCGTCGCCGGCGTCGGCACCGGCGGCACCGTGACCGGCGTGGGCGAGTTCCTTAAGGAACAGAACCCCGAGATTCAGGTCGTCGCCGTCGAGCCCGCTACCTCCCCGGTGCTCTCCAAGGGCCAGGCCGGCCCGCACAAGATCCAGGGTATCGGCGCCGGTTTTGTGCCCGACGTCCTCGACACCCAGGTCTACGACGAGATCATCCCCGTCGAGAACGACGACGCCTTTGCGACCGGCCGCGCCGTGGGCCACAAGGAGGGCGTGCTCGTGGGCATTTCGTCCGGCGCCGCCGTGTGGGCCGCGCTACAGCTGGCCAAGCGCCCCGAGAACGAGGGCAAGACCATCGTGGCGCTGCTCGCTGACACCGGTGAGCGCTACCTGTCCACGGCACTGTTCCAGGACTAGAGCTTCTCGTTCTTAGAACGAGTCCAAGGCACGCCGGCCTTCCCTCTCTTCTGGCAGCCTGGGCTCATCCCAACAGGGCGTCCCACATGACGCCCGAACTTGCTACAATGTCTGCGGCGCGGAACCAGCCTCCCGCGCCGCTTTTCTTTTTTGGCCACATGCCACCAAGGAGAACCTCCCCATGCACAACAAGCGCGTGCTCGTCGCCATGAGCGGCGGCGTCGATTCCAGCTTGACCGCGTACCTGCTCAAAAGCCAGGGCTACGAATGCGTCGGCGCCACCATGCGCCTCACCTGCCCCGCACCCGATCCCGCCACGGGCATGAGTAAGGTCGACCGCGACATCGCCGATGCGAAGGCCGTCGCCGAGCGTCTGGGGATACCCCACCATGTGCTCGACTTGCAGCAGACCTTCGACCGCAATGTTATCGAGCGCTTTGTTAACGCCTACCAGGAGGGGCTGACGCCCAATCCGTGCATTATCTGCAACCGCCACATTAAGTTTGGCGCGCTGCTCGATGCGGCGCTGGATATGGGCTGCGACTACATCGCCACGGGACATTACGCCAAAACAAGCCAGGCGGCAGACGGCACCTGGCAGCTACATCGCGGCGAAGATCCCAAAAAGGACCAGAGCTACTTTTTGTATTCGCTTACGCAGGAGCGCCTGGCGCACACGATCTTTCCGCTGGCAGGCCTGGACAAAGAGCGCGACGTGCGCCGCATAGCCGCCGAGCAGGGCTTTACCAACGCCAAGAAGGCCGAAAGCGAGGACATCTGCTTTATTCCAGACGGTGACTACGCGGGCTATATCGAGCGCCGCTGCGGACATCCCGCTGCACCGGGCGACATTGTGTGGCGCGATGGCAGCGTGGTCGGGCGCCATAACGGCGCGCTGCGCTACACCATCGGCCAGCGCAAAGGCCTGGGCGTAGCGATGGCGCATCCCGTGTATGTGACGGGCGTCGACGCCGCCAACAACACCGTGCATCTGGGCGAGGCCGAGGACCTGACCGCCGCTGCCCTCACGGCCGATGAGTGGATCTGGAGCGCGCCGGACGCACGCATGGAGGCGGAGCTCGACGCCGGCGGCATTCACGTCGGTGCCAAGTACCGCTACCGTCAAAAGGACCAGGCAGCGACCCTTACGCGTGACGAAGACGGGCAAATGCTGCTAACTTTTGACGAGCCACAACGAGCCATCGCCCCCGGCCAGGCCGTTGTAGTCTACCGCGGCGACATCGTCCTCGGCGGTGGTACCGTGACCGGCGCACTTAAGTAGCCGCAGGTTTATCGCTGCACGTGTCGAAGCACCTCAACAGCGGCACTAACCTCGATTACGCGACGCTCGAGGCCGCGGCAAATGGCCTCGAGTCGACCCTCCGCCGTCGCCCATTCGCTCTGCGAAAGAAACTCGATCGCCTCATCAACAAATCCGTTGAGCCGCGATGGATCGAACCAATCGAGCGAGTCCGCAAGCGCCAGCTGGACGGAAGGGTCGGGCCCAAACGGCTTAGCGGAAAACCCAAACTCCCCAGCTGCGAGCACGGCAGTTGGTACGTTGTACCACAGGCAGTTGCCGCTATCGAACAGCGGGGCAGGCCTTATCTCCAGGGTGTCGACATTGCGGATGATGCCGAAGTTTCGCCAATGGCGGTCGCTGTTGGCCAAAAGGGCATCGCAGACAATCATCTGCGACATAGACCTTCTCACGGCAGCCTCGTCTGCTCCATGCTTACCAAGGAAGCGGCAGTACCGGTCGTACGTCGAGTTTCCCCGCTGGCTACCAAGTGCGCCCTTAACGGAAACAGCCGGAACGTATTCCTCGCGGCCGTCAAGAAAGTCGTCGCACAGACACACAGGGCCATCGAACATCCGCTCAACCGTATAAGGAACAAACTCGCCCTCCGACAGCAAGCGACGATGTAGAGCCGTTGCAACCGCCTCGTTAAAGGGACGCTGATCGTCCACGCCACATCCCTTGACCAGAACACGAGCGCCGTTTCGGATCATCCACGATTTAGGAAGCTCGCCCTCGGATGTGTTGTCGGGATTTTTAAGACCGATGCCTTCCAGCCAACCCGAACGCTCTTCGGGCGCCGATCGCTCAAATTCGTTCTCAAAGTAATTGATGTTTCGCCATTTAAGTTCGGTGCAATCGGTCGGCCGCAGCCAATAACAATCAGAAAGCGAGAGGCCCAGGCACCGAACCGGAACCTCGATGCCACAGGCAATTCCCAGTTCGCGATAGCGCGAGACGAGTCCGGGGCGGACGTCAGGCACCGACCGATGGCTCCACCACACGTTGAGTTCCCGTTTATTCACCGTAGGAGAAGAGCTCGAGCACGTGCCAAACGGCATCCTCTGCTCATCGAGTACCTCGGCGATTTCGAAGGGAAACTCACGCGTCGGATCAAATGAGACACGCGCAACCTCGTAATCGGCGGACATCAGTGTAAACTTGCGCCCCACATCGGCCGCAGGACGGCGCCCACGTTTGCGGACCTTTTGATAAGCGACCGCGGAATTGTACTCGACCATCTTCCGTCCGCCCACAATATCGCACGCGAGCGTTCCCGATGAGGCAAGTTGAGATATGCGGGCTTTCGTAACGCCCAGCAGGCGGGCAGCATCACCCATAGACAAGTACTCAGACGTATCCATACACCGCATCACCTCGTTAAGTAATTTAAACGTTTAGTTAATAGATTACATACATCATAATACTAAACAACCCAAAGCGAAAAAAGGCCCGAGAAATCGGGCCTTAGCGATTGGTCAGCCGAGTCGCAAGCTACTCCCCTAGCGCTGAACGTAGGCGCGAACCAGCTCGTAGGTATTGCGCACGCCGTCGATGTGGCTGCGCTCGTAGTTGTGGCTCGCGTACACGCCGGGGCCGATCAAACCATGGCGAATGTCGTAGCCGGCCGAGAGCGTGGCCTCGACGTCGGAGCCATAGTGCGGGTACACATCGATGGCGTAATCGAGCTCCAGCTCGCGCGCGATGTTGGACAGCGTGGTTACCAGGTCGTAGTTGTACGGACCGCCCGAATCCTTGGCGCAGATCGAAACCATGCGCTCGGTGCAGCCCAGGTCGTCGCCCACGCAGCCCATGTCCACGCTGATCATCTCGCGCGTGTCGGCCGGCACAAAGGCACCGCCGTGGCCGACCTCCTCGTACACGGTAAAGAGCAGCGACACCTTGCGCGAAAGCGTCACCTCGCCGTCAGCAACGGCGCGGGCCAAGCCCAGCAAAATGGATGCCGACAGCTTGTCGTCAAGGAAACGGCTCTTGATGTAGCCACTCTCCGTCACCGTGGTACGCGGATCCATAGCGATGATGTCGCCGGTCTGAATACCCAGCTCGAGCACATCGTCCTTGCTGTCGACATTCTCGTCGAGCAGGATTTCCATGTTCTTCTCGATGGTCTTGACCGGCTCATCGGCCACATGCGCCGAAGGCTCGGTGTTGAGAACCACGCCCGTGTACACATTGCCATCGCGCGTATAAACGGTGCAGTTCTCGCCATCGGCCGTAGACCACTGATGCCCGCCGAGGGTCGTGGGGCGCAGACGACCATTGTCCTTAATGGAACGCACCATGGCGCCCAGGGTGTCGACATGGCTCGCCAACACAAGCGGCTCACCCTCGCCACCAAGCTCAACCAGCACGTTGCCCTTATTAGAACGCTCAGGCCCAAACCCCATATCGCGCAGGGTCTCCATCAGATAATCAGTCGCCGCATGGGTATAGCCGGTAGGGGAGGCAATAGAAGTCAGCGTCTTAAGCTGTCCTGCGATATAGGAGAGCGTCTCCTCTAGAGAAGCATCAATATTAGAAGTCATATGCATCCTTCCAAGTAAAACTAAGGCCGAGTCCCGATTTTAACCGTTCTGCACGTGCAATGCCCCAGGAGCCGAGCCGCCTCCAGACGTCCCCGCACCGGTTTTGTGCACGTGCACGGTTTACAATCTCAATCTTGCATAAATCCTATTGGTATTTGCATAGAAATGAGGCATCTTTTTGCTTCGTCTCAGGGTGCCCCACCTTGGACCGTGCAAAAACGGAGTATTCAGCACCGTGGGCCCCAACGGCCCCATCACGAACGACAAAACGACGCGGTTACAGCAGTGTTGCAGGTCGTCGCAAAGCAGAAACTCAGTAACAACCCCCTCCACTCATCGATAGCCCGCCCACAATGGCTGTCGATGGGCGCCTGCGGATCACTAC
>NZ_CYYP01000004.1:21686-56950 GCF_001405375.1 Collinsella aerofaciens | reverse complement strand
CTCGCGCGGGTTACCCGGGAAGCAGGCGTCGGCCATGGCGTCCTTGGCCAGAACCTCGATCTCGTCAGCCTTCATGGCCTCGCAGACGTGCGGGATATTCACGTCGGCGGAAAGCTGCTTGACGGCGGCGATAGCGGCGTCGGCGGCCTCGTCGGTGCTCATGCCCGTGGTGTCAACGCCCATGGCAACGGCAACCTTGGCCAGGCGCTCGGCGCAAACCGGCTTGTTGAACTCCATGGCGATCGGTAGCAGCATGGCGCAAGCGACGCCGTGCGGGGTGTCGTAGTGAGCGGACAGGGTGTGAGCCATGGCGTGGTCGATGCCCAGGCCGACGTTGGAGAAGCCCATGCCGGCGACATACTGGCCAAGGGCCATGCCCTCGCGGCCGGAGCCGGGCTGGCCGGACTTGGCCTCGGCGACGGAGTCACGCAGGTTCTCGCTGATCAGCTTAATAGCCTCAAAGTGGAACATGTCAGAGAGCTCCCAGGCACCCTTGGTGGTGTAGCCCTCGATGGCGTGAGTCAGAGCGTCCATACCAGTGGAAGCGGTCAGGCCGGCGGGCATGGAGGCCATCATGTCGGGGTCGACGACGGCGACCTCGGGGGCGTCGTTGGTGTCGACGCACACGAACTTGCGGACCTTCTCGGGGTCGGTGATGACGTAGTTGATGGTCACCTCGGCGGCGGTACCGGCGGTCGTCGGCACGGCGATGGTGAACACGGCGTGGTTCTTAGTGGGAGCAACGCCCTCGAGGCTGCGGACATCGGCGAACTCGGGGTTGTTGATGATGATGCCGATGGCCTTGGCGGTGTCCATGGAGGAGCCACCACCGATGGTCACGATAGCGTCAGCCTCGGCGGCCTTGAAGGCCTCGACGCCATCCTTGACGTTCTGGATAGTGGGGTTGGGCTTGATCTCGGAGTAGAGGCTCCAAGCGATGCCGGCGGCATCGAGCTCGTCGGTCACCTTAGCGGTAACGCCAAACTTGACCAGATCGGGGTCGGAGCAGACGAAGATCTTCTTGTAGCCGCGACGCTGGAGCTCGCCGGGGATCTCCTTGATGGCGCCGGAACCATGATAAGAAATGGTGTTGAGAACGAAACGATTAGCCATTGATAGCCTCCCATCGTGTGCGGGGCACCCATTACGCCCCACGCTATGAGTCCCATCCTAACGCTTTTGAAACAAAAAACGCGTGAGAACGTCAAAATTGTTAAAGCGTTTCAACAGATGATGAAAAATAATGCGTCAAAGGGACAGCCCCTTTGCCGCATTCGGTTACTTTCGGCAGCCCTCTTTCCAAGCCTCGGCCGCAACCTTCCAGCGTAAGCGCAAGTCGCGCTCGCGGTCGATGAACATGATGGCAAACGCGACAAACAGCAGCAAGCTCGCCACGACGATGGCGTGCAGGCCCATGCGCTCAATGCACCAGTTGCCCAACACGGCGCCAAACACAAAGGTAAAGATCACGCCAAAGTACAGCAGGCCGTTTTCCAAAAAGCCGCGCCTGTGGGTGATGATGTAATCGTCCACGTTTTGCAGCGCGTTGCGCAAGTTGCCGATGCACATGGTCGTAGCGATGCCGTGACCGTGGATCTTGCGGAAGCTCTCGACCTGCATGCCGCAGGCAAACGAGGTGAGGCAGTTGGCGAGCAGGTTGAAATTGCCGCCCGGGATAAAGCTCACGCCCAGTAAGATGACGGCTTCAAAGAACACCGTCACCTGACGCCAGTGGATCACGCTGCCAAACCGCTCGTGTACCAGATCGGCAAGCATAATACCCACGGCAAACGACACCACAGGGAAGAAGTAGCGCTCCGCAAGTGCCCAGTTGCCCTCCGAGATGCTCACGCCCACGAGCAGGATGTTGCCTGTCTGCGCGTTGGCGAAAACATGGTCGCGCCCAATGTACGAATACACGTCCATAAAGCCACCGGCGAGCGCCAAGATGATGCCCAGCTCAATAGACTCCGATATCTGTTTGGCACGCTGCATCGTCGTGCATCCTCCTTGTTGACGACTCTCTCGTGCGTTGGCGGAAACATAGCCGCCGTTCATACTGTAACCCATTGACAACATGGCGTGCGCGCGAGACGGGTTCTCCAACGCGCAGATACACAGTCTGGAAACAAACGGCGGGTACAGCACCTGCATCGACACGCCGGTCCGCCAGCCCATGTACTCCACCAGTCTTTTTAGCCCCGTCCCAAAAAGACTGGTTACAATTACGAGCAGCATACAAACACCGGGAGGGATCGTGGCAAAAAAGCCTCAGCACGCTCAGAACAACCAGCGCAGTCAGCAGGGCAAACAGAGCCAGCAGCAAAAGCGCGGCGGTAAGGCGCAGGGTGGGCACACCACGCATACCCCAGCAGCGCCCACACGCCCCTGGCGCCCGGGCCGCGATAAGTTCCTCCCCGTCAGCCGCGCCGATATGGACGCGCGAGGCTGGGACCAGTGCGACTTTGTCTACATCTGCGGCGACGCCTACGTGGACCACCCCAGCTTTGGTATGGCCATCATCAGCCGCGTCCTTGATGCGCACGGCTACAAGGTGGGCATCATCTGCCAGCCCGACTGGACCGACCCCGCCAGCATCACCGTGCTCGGCGAGCCACGCCTGGGCTTTCTCGTCAGCGCCGGCAACATGGACTCCATGGTCAACCACTATTCGGTGACCAAGCACCGCCGCCACACCGACGCCTATACCCCCGGTGGCGAGGAGGGGCACCGCCCCAACCGAGCCGTCACGGTCTACGGCAACCTCATCCGCCAGACGTTCAAGGACGCCCCCATCATCATCGGCGGCATCGAGGCGAGCCTGCGCCGTCTGGCCCACTACGACTACTGGCAGGACAAGCTCAAGCGCTCGGTACTGCTCGACTCGGGCGCCGACATCCTCATCTACGGCATGGGCGAGCACGCAATCGTCGAGATCGCCGACGCGCTCGACGCGGGACTGCCCGTCGATCAGATCACCTATATCAACGGCACCGTTTACCGCACGGGTTCGCTCGACGAGGTCTACGACTACGACCTGCTGCCCAGCTGGGACGACCTTACCGCCGACAAGCTCAACTACGCGCGCAGCTTCAATGTGCAGCAGCAGAATATGGACCCCATCACCGGACACCGCCTGGTAGAGCCCTACCCCAACAGCGTCTACGTAGTGCAGAACCCGCCATCGGCGACGCTCACCACCGACGAGATGGACGAGGTTGCCGAACTCCCCTACGCACGCGATTGGCATCCCGATTACGACGCGGCGGGCGGCGTGCCGGCCTTTGCCGAGATCAAGTTTTCCATTAGCTCCAACCGCGGCTGTTTTGGTGAGTGCTCGTTTTGTGCCCTCACCTTCCACCAGGGCCGCGTGCTGCAGATGCGCAGCCACGATTCGATCATGCGCGAGGCCGAGCTGCTCACGCGCGATCCCGAGTTTAAGGGCTACATCAACGACGTGGGAGGGCCGACGGCCAACTTTAGCCGTCCTGCCTGCGACAAGCAGCTCAAGCACGGCGTGTGCAAAAACAAGCGCTGCCTGTGGCCGAGTGTGTGCAAGAACATGGTAGTCGACGAGAGCGGCTACACGCAGTTGCTGCGCGACCTGCGGCAGCTGCCGGGCGTCAAGAAGGTCTTCGTGCGCAGCGGCATCCGCTTTGACTACACCATGGCCGATGCCTCGGACGAGTTTTTGCGCGAGCTGCTGGAGCACCATGTCTCGGGCCAGCTACGCGTGGCACCCGAGCACGTGAGCGACGCGGTGCTGAGTGTGATGGGCAAGCCGAGCCGAGCCGTCTACGATGCGTTCTGCCGCAAATTTGAACGCTTGAACCGTGAATACGGACTTAAGCAATACGTGGTGCCGTACCTAATCTCGAGCCACCCCGGTTCAACCATGAAGGAAGCCGTGGACCTTGCCGAAGCCGTGCGCGACATGGGCTACATGCCCGAGCAGGTGCAGGACTTCTACCCCACGCCGTCCACCATGTCGACCTGCATGTACTACACCGGCGTGGACCCGCGCACCATGCAGCCGATCTACGTGGCGCGCGACCCGCACGAGAAGGCCATGCAACGTGCGCTCATCCAGTATCGCAAGCCCGAGAACTACAAGCTCGTGCGCGAGGCGCTGGAAAAGGCCGGCCGTCGCGACCTGATCGGCTACACCAAGCATTGCCTGATTCGCCCCGTGCCCCCGCGCCCGGGCGAGACATCTGCCGGCGGTGGGCATGGCACCGGCAAGAAGGGCGGCAAACCGCATGGCGGCGGCGCTGGCAAGGGGCCCAAGGGCAGCAAGGGCCACGGCGGCATGTCGCGTGCGCAGAACACCGCAGGCCGCAACCGTGCAGCTCAGGGGCGTCAGGGCGCCAACGGAGGCGGGCGTCGCAACTAGGGCAGCGGTGCGCTCGCTGCGTCCATCCCACACGCGTGGTGTAGCGAGCGCATTGCCTCAACGAGGATGACGCCGGCGATAGCAACCGTGACCGCCACGTCGAGCGGCGTGTTCACAAACCAGAGCAACGTCATGAGATACGACCCGGCATTAAAGGCAAAGTGCAGCAGGATCGTGTAGCGGAGCTTTCCGGTCGTCACGAGCACCCAACCAAAGACGAGGCCGGCAGCACCCGCGTAGCAACCCTGCACCCAGTTCATGTGCATAAAACCGAAGATTGCCGCCTGCAACACAATCGCCGCGGCGATACCCCACGTGCTTGGGGCCGCCCAGGGCACCATGGCTCCGTCCTGCGCGCTCGCACGACGCCGGCGCTTCCAAAGTGGGCGGCACTGCGGATTAAACGCTCGGAGCGAAAACTCAAAAATAATGCCGCGCACCAGCAGCTCTTCACAAAATGGGGCACCGAGCACCGTAGTCAGGACGGCGAGATAGCTGGTGTCGCCCATGCCTGTTTCCTCGACAAGCTCGCTGTAGTCGGCCGCGGCCTCGGGCAACAGCGACAGCGCGGCGTCGGTCACGTAGCCAACGACCACCTGCAGGGCCAGGCCGATCACGATAACGCAGGCGATGCGTTTCCACGCCCCACGCGCTCCCCCGCCAAGCGGACGCTCGCCCTGCCAGCGCGCCATAAACGAGCGCGGCCACAGATAACGCCACCACAGCAGCGCCATCAAAAACGATGCCGTCTGAGCGGCAGCCTGGAACCATTGGATATCGAGATTGTCGATCGGATAGCCCGTCAGCACCGACACGGCATCGAGAACTGAAAACAGAACCACGCTCAGGGCTATATCGGCAGCGACAACGCCAAAACAGGCAATCGCCCAAATCATCGCATTGAGCATGCCAACCTCCTCAAAACCCGGCACTTAGGGACGTTCCTTAACTGCCGGCAGAAAAGGAACGTCCCCAAGTGCCGGCAGTTTGGGACAGTCATTGTTGATGAGAATCGGGCGCAGCGCCAAAAGCCCCGCTCGGCGAGATGTCGAACGGAAAGGTGCCGCAGCGATTGAAGGCGGCGATGAACATGCGGATGGCGTTGGACGGCGTGGTGCCCACGAGCTGGGTTGCCGCCGCGAAGGCCGCCTTTTCCTCGGGCAAGACCTTCGCGACAACCGGGGTCATGTGTTCTGCCATGGCGCTTCCTTTTTGAAACGACGGTGGTGCGGATGGATGCGGGCCACGCGGCTGGGCGACGGGCTGTGAAGGCAACCCGATTGGCCCGCATCTGGAGTTTGTTCTACGACGTTGGTATTACTTGGTATTCCTAAGTATTACCCCGCAGAAAGAATACCATACCCGACCCCATGGGGACGGAGAAAAAACGGATCAATTTATTGCTGAGTAAGTCTTTAGAGCGTGATGATGTCCGAGATATTGAGGGCCCGAGCGTCAGCGGAATCGTGCGTGGCAAGCAACAGCATACGGCCGTCGAGCAAGTCGAGCACGACCTCGGTGCATGCGTCGCGCGCAGCGATGTCTAGACCGGTAAAGGGCTCGTCCAGAATCACTGCGCCGCCCGGACACAGCAGGGCTCGGGCAATCTCGACGCGACGGCGCTGCCCGCCCGAGAGCTCGGCCACGCGGGCATGCGCATCGATCCCCGGTACCAGCAGGCGCAACAAGGCAGCGGCACTCGAGGCATTCACGCGTGCATCGGCGCACACCAGCACGTTATCCAAAGCGGAAGCGTCCTCAACCAGACGCGTATCCTGAAACACCATCGAGCACGGCGCGCACTCCCCCGCTGTCAACGAAAGCAGCGTCGACTTGCCCACGCCTGAAGCGCCCATCACGCAGATACGCCCGCCCGCGGGCACGTTGAGCACCAGACCATCCAGCGCCGGAGCCCAGGGTGCCCGGTCGCCCACGGCGAGCGCAAGCTCCGCCGCAGCCCCGCCACCAGCAGAGCCGCCCGCACGCCCGCGAGTACCACGCCCATGTGCCCACACGGCCGCGCGCCACGCCACGGGTCCCGAAACCCGCAGCAGCCACACCAGCACGCGCTCACACGCCCACGAGGCGGCAACGACCAGCACGGTCCACGCCAGCAGGTCAGCCGTCTCAATCAAAAGCTTTGCCTGATAGATGCGCTCGCCCACGGTGCCCGCCGCCATGCCGATCAGCTCGGCCGCCACGCCGGCCTTCCAGCTCATGCCAATCACGGCGCGGGCGCACGAAAGCACAAACGGCAGCACCTCGCGCCAGGTATGGACGCAAAACAGGCGCCAGCCGCGCACGCCATGCAGACGGAACATCTGCTCCAGCGGTTTATTCACCTGGGCCAGCCCCTCGGCCAGCGAGAAATACACGCCCGGCAGCGCCATCAAAAAGACGGCGGCGATGCTCACGCGCGCCGACCCCAGCCAAATAAGTAGCAGGACCACTACGCAGGCGACCGGCGTCGCCTTTACAAACGACAGCGCCGGAGCCACCAGGCGCGCAAACGCCCGCGAACGTGACGAAATCCCGGCAAGTACGCCACCACACACCGCGGCAAGCGCCAGCCCACCCAGTATCCGCGCGCCCGATCCCGCCAAAATCGCCCAGGCACCGCCATCGCACACCAGGCGCAGCAGCGCCAAGGCAACAGCACCCGGCCCCGGCAAGATCAGCGGCTGCGCCACCAGCGCCGCCACCAGCATCCACACGGCAAGCCAAAAGGCGGCAACGGCACCTGCTGCCGCCACCGCCTTCATACGCTCTGTCATTTGTTGAGCAAACGCACGCACGAGCTACTCCATGTAGTAGAAATCGTCAGCCGGGAGCTTGCCGCCCACGGCACTCGCGTCCGCATCGGCCAGCACCTGCAGGTACCCACCGAGCGCCGCCTTCATATCCTTCCCCGTCTGGCACACAAGCATGCACCCGGGAATCGCCTTTTCGGCAATCGTGGCGTTATCCACGATGCCTGCATCGACCACGGCCTGCACCCAGTCCGCCGGCGCCGCGTTCACGGCCTTCACGCTCGCCGCATGGCAGCTCAAGAATTCCGCCACGGCCTCGGGATGCTCCTCGGCAAAGGCACGGCGTACCACGGTCACACCCGTCAGCAGGCGCGAGCCCGTGTCACCTGCCAGCTCGTCCCACGCATCGGTCAGGCTCACCGGTGCCGACAGCTTGCCCTCGCTCTTGGCGATGGCAGCGGTCTTGAACGGCTCGGGCAGCACGCCCACGGCGGACGGGTCGGCAAGCAGGGCCGACAGCACCTCGGTGGGCTCGCTCTTAAACTCGAGCGTCACCTGACCGGTCAGGCCCGCGCGCTCCAGCAGGTAGTTCATGACGTACTCCGGCGTGGTGCCCTTGCCCGTCATATAGACGGTGTGGCCCGCCAGATCGCCAAACGAGGCCACACTTGCGTCGCCCGTCACAACGTCCAGCACGCCCAGCGTGTTGATGTCGATGACCTGCACCGCGCCCTCGGTCTTGTTGTAGAGCACGCTCGCCACGTTGGCGGGCACTAGGGCAATATCGATATCGCCCTGAATCACCTTGGGCACGATCTCGTCGGCGGCAGCGTTGATCGCAAAGTCGAACTCATTGTCCGTCTCGCCATCGGCCGCCCGGTCCATAAACTGCACCAGACCAATCGAGGTCGGCCCCTTGAGCGAGGCGACGTGCACCTCGACCGGCTCTGCAGCAGCACCGGCGCCGTCTGTGGCAGCCGAGCCCGCGGCGGACCCGGCACCGGCAGCCCCGCCGCCACAGCCCGCGAGCGCAAGCGACAGGGCGCCCGCAGCGAGCGCCGAGGCAAACCCCCGGCGCGACATCTCAACATTAAACGCGCGCATCGCTAGCACGTCCCCTCGTTAGGCATCGTCCATGCGTGATGGTCGGTATGCAGCAGCTCCTCGGCCAGCGGCGAGAGCGGCTCGCCCAAGAACTCGCGGTAGCATGCCTGGACATCGGGATTCTCGTGCGAGAAGCGAATATCCGCAGCAGCATCCAAGCCCCACAGCACCTGGCCGCGCTCGGCTGCCAGCTCACAGCCGTCATGGATGGGCTGACCGCCGCCACCGACACAGCCGCCCGGGCACGCCATGACCTCAACGAAGTCATAGCTCACGCGGCCGTCGCGAATCGCGTCGAGCAGGCGGGCGGCGTTGCCCAGCCCGTGCGCCACGGCGACGCGTACCTTGGTGCCATCGATATCGGCCACGGCCTCCTTCCAGCCGTCCAGGCCGCGCACATCGGTAAAGAAGTCGGCGTCGGGGTTCTTGCCCGTCACCAGGTAATAGGCCGAGCGCACGGCGGCCTCCATCACGCCGCCCGTGGCGCCAAAGATCACACCTGCGCCCGTGCCAAAGCCCAGCGGCGTGTCGAGCGGCTCCTCAACCAGCGTATCCACGCTCACGTGGCTCGCGCGGACCATGCGCACCATCTCGCGCACCGTCAGTGCAACGTCCACATCGGGCGTGCCGTCCTCGCCCACCATGCTCGGCAGCGCGCACTCGGCCTTCTTGGCCGTGCACGGCATCACGGACACCACAAACAGGCGCTCGGGCTCCACGCCCAGCACCTTGGCGTAGTAGGTCTTGGCGATGGCGCCGAACATCTGCTGCGGCGACTTGGACGTGGACAGGCTGTCGACAAACTCGGGGTAACGCGCCTTCACAAAGCGTACCCAGCCCGGGCAGCAGCTCGTGAACATGGGCCAGCTGCGGCTGTCGCCCTCGCCCTTGGCGGCCTTACCCAGGCGCTCGAGCAGCTCGGAGCCCTCCTCCATAATGGTGAGGTCGGCCGAGAAATCGGTGTCGAACACGTACTCAAAGCCCACGCGGCGCAGCGCACAGGCCAGGCGCTCGACGGTGGCCTCATCGCGCGGAATGCCGAGCTCCTCGCCCCAGGCGCTACGCACGGCCGGCGCAATCTGCGCCAGCACGATCTTGTCGGGATCGGCGATGGCGTCGAACACGGTCTCGGTATCGTCACGCTCGCGCAGGGCGCCCGTCGGACAATGCGTGATGCACTGACCACACGCGACGCAATCGGTCTTGCCGATCGGCGCACGCCCGCGGGTGCCCACGGCGGTATGCGTGGCGCGGTTGGTCAGGTCCCAAATCCCTAAGCCCTGCACGCTCTCGCACACCTTGATGCAGCGCATGCATTTAATGCACTTGTCGTTATCGCGGATGATGGGGAAATCGAAGTCCCAGCCCTCGCGCGCCAGGTGCTGCTCGTACGGCAGATAGAAGATGCCCAGGTCGTTGGCGATGGTCTGCAGGTTGCAGTTACCACTGCGCACGCAGCTCGTACAGCGCGAGTCGTGTTGGGACAGTAGCAGCTGCACGTTGGTGCGACGCGCCTCGCGGGCCTTGGGGCTGTTGGTGTGGACCACCATGCCGTCGAGCACGTAGTTGTTGCAGGCGGCAACCAGCTGGTCGCAGCCCTCAACCTCGACCACGCACACGCGGCAGCCGCCGATCTCGTTTAGATCGCGCAGGTAGCACAGGGTGGGAATCTGGATACCGACGGACTTGGCCGCGTCCAGGATCGTGGTGTGCTCGGGCACCACGACCTCGCAATTATCGATAGTGAGCTTGACCATGTTGAGTGCTCCGCTTTCGGTGTTGTCGCTGACAGTGGGGTTGTTGGGCTCTACCATTCCAGGTTCCTCCCTCCGCGGAACGCGCCAAAGCCAAAGTGGTCGCAACGCAGGCAGCGGCTTGCCTCCTGGCGTGCCTCCTCCTCGGTAAGGCCCTGCTCGACCAGATTCCAATCGTGGATGCGCTCGCCGGCCTCGCGCTCGCCCAGCTCGCAGCGGCCGCACTCGTGCTTGCCCTTAAACTGCACGGTCGGCAGCTCGACGTCGAGCTTGATCTTGTTGTCAAAACCCAGATAGCGGTCGATATTTGCCGAAGCAACGCGGCCGGCGTTGATGGCCCGGATGACGGTGGCGGGACCGGTCTGGCAGTCGCCGCCACTAAAGAGGCCATCGAAGTTAGGCACGGCGCCATCCGAATCGGTGACGATGCAGCCCCACTTGCAGGCAACGCCCATCTCCTCAAACGGCTTGGAATCGATGTCCTGGCCAATGGCCACAAACACGCGCTCGCAGGGAATGACGCGCTCGGGCGTGGCGGCGGCACGCGGGGCCGGACGCCCACGACGGGGCTCGCCGATAATCTGCGGCTGCACGCGCAGGCCACTCACGCGACCTTCCTCGCCCGTCTCAATAGCGAGCGGTGCGGTGAGCTCAAGAACCTCGCAGCCCTCGGCCTGGGCGCCGGCAATCTCGGCATCCTGGGCCGTCATGTCGCAGATGCGACGGCGGTAGACGATGCTCACCTTTTCGGCACCGCAGCGCACGGCAGAGCGCGCCACGTCCATGGCCACGTTGCCGCCGCCGATGACGCACACGCGCTGACCGCTCAGGTCGGGCAGCTCGTCGTCGCCGATGGCGCGCAGCATCTTGACGGCCGACTCCACGCCGGGCGCCTCTTCGCCCGGAAGGCCGAGCTTCTTATCGCTATGGGCACCAATGGCCAGGTAGACGGCATCGAACTCGTCGCGCAGGCGGGCAAGCTCCTCGCCATTGACGGAGTGGTCGAGTTCCACGTCGATGCCGGCGCTCAAGATCCAGTCGATCTCGGCCTGCAGGCGCTCGCGCGGCAGACGGTAGCTGGGAATGCCGTAGCGCAGCATGCCGCCCAGGTGGTGGCGCTGCTCAAAGATGATCACCTTATGGCCCATCACGGCCAGGTAGAAGGCGCAGGTAAGGCCGGCCGGGCCGCCGCCAATCACGGCGATGCGCTTGCCGGTGTTGTCAGCCACGTTGGGCTTGTAATCGTTGAGGTCGCTGTGCTCAACGGCAAAACGCTTGAGGGCGAGAATGTTCATGGGGTCATCGACCATGCCACGACGGCAGTGCATCTCGCAGGGATGCTCGCACACCAGGCCGCAAACGAGCGGCAGCGGGTTGTTCTTGCGGATGACCTTGACGGCATCGGCATAGCGGCCGGCCTCGACCAGCGAAATGTAACCGGGAATGTCGACGTGCGCCGGGCAGCCCGAGACGCACGGGACGCGGGCCTCGCGGTCAAAGCCACAGGAGTGCTCGTGGATGTGGTGCTCAAAATCGTCACGGAAACCGCGGATAGCCGTAAGCGCCATGGCGCCGGCCTCGTAACCGATGGCGCAATCGCTCGAAAGATAGATGGTGCGGGCGGTGCGCTCGATCAGATTGAGCGTGGACTCGTCGGCGCGGCCCTCGAGCACATCGGCGAGCAGATCGCTCAGCGCGCTCAGGCCCACGCGGCAGGGCGTGCACTTGCCGCAGCTCTGGGTGGAGCACAGGTTGACGAGCGCTGCCGTAAACTCAACGGGACACGGAGCGAGCGAACTCACCGCCAGACGACGTCCGAGCGCATCGTGCAGGTCGTCCATGACGGCCTGAGCGTGGCTGCGTTCCATTACGTGCAGTCGAGCCATAAGATCCCCTCTCACATGGCAGCCCGGAGGCAAGGCCGGGCGAAATTGCTACACGCACAACGCTGACCTAAAAAGTTGTGAGGTCTCCATACGGTTCGGCAGGCGGTATAAAATGTCACCCTCAGCGGTGAAATAGAACATTACCGCAGATAAATGCCATATTTGATAAAACGCGTTACCAAATTGCAATATTCAATGTGAAAAAGAGCGCCTTACTATTTTTTCCTTTTTGATCCGTTTTCCTCCGTCCCCTTCGGATCGCATGATCCCTTGGGAATGGAGGAAAACGGATCGTTTTTGGTGCAAAAGGGCCAGGTTTGTTTACACCAATCTCACTTGCGCTAGATGAAGAGCTCGCATTCCTTCCGCACGACGCAAACCTTGCTCAGCATCTGGGAAACAGCGGATAGTTTGTTGGGATCAAGCTTACGAGCGCCTCGCGGACATACGGCAATGCAGCGCATGCAGGAGATGCACGCCTCGCCAGCTGCTCGTTTGGGGTCACCCTTGTCGATAGCACAAACGGGGCACGCCGCGGCGCATGCACCGCAGGAGACGCAATCCTCTGTTGCCTCGGGTGCCATGCGGTGACCTCCGGCTTGTTTATAAGGACGATTGCCGGGAATAGAGGGCTCGGATGTATCCTCAGCCAACAGCTTTTGCTGAATTTGCTGCGCAAACTCTGCGAGCTGCGCCGCATCCTGCGCATCCGGACGACCGGCAGCAAACTGTCGCGCAATGGAATGTTCTGCAATGGCCGCAACTGCCGCGATCACCCGGAATCCCGCATGCTTCGCAACGTCCTCCAGCTCTACGAGCGTGTCCTCAAACGCGCGGTTTCCGTATACACAAACCAAAACTGCCCGAGCCCCGTTGCCGCGCACCATACCCAACCGGTCAGCCACCACAGCCGGGATTCTACCGGCATACGCCGGCACAGAGATTACGGCCACGTCGTCCTCAGTCATCGAGACAGCGCTGAAATCTAGCCCGCTATCGGTCAGATCGACGGTAACGGTATTCTTGCCCAGTGCTCCGGCCACAAGGCCAGACACCTTCTGCGTTCCACCCGTCGGACTAAACACAATTTCGAATACGCTCATCGAGGCACCCTCCCCTACGCCTGGCAACGCGTCAAGCCGCTTTCACATCCAGCCAGAGTATACGGCACGTGGGGTCCCCGTTTTGATGCACCAAGCACCCCAATGCACCCACCCTACGCTGTCTGCCTCTTCGTTTTGTATAAATTACGGTACAGATTGTATATATTTACGGGATACCGCTGTGTTCTCCCGAGGTACCCCATCCTGGCCTGTGCAAAAAACGGAGTATTCTGCAACGTGACCGCGCCAGCACCGCCGCGGGTGGGTAAAACTGTAGGGCGCCGTATCATTTTAAGTCCCGACATGGCGAGAATAACGCGCCCTGCTCCGGAAAACGGCGAAATTTAACTCAAAACGCTCATAAGGGATATCTGAAGGCCACCGTTGGCAATACCGAATCGTATGCAGCCAACTAGAGCTGCTGAATACTCCAAAAAATGCACGGAGCACCCCATGGGACCCATTGCCGCATGGCAGGAAACAGGCCCACGGCATCCTCTAGATGCATTCCCGAGGAAATCACATTTGAACTAGCGATCGGATACGGCAAACAAAAAGGGCCCCGAGCGTAGTTGCTCGGGGCCCTTGGTTCACCTCACGCTAGCGTGCGATGCGTATGTTACTTGCGCTTGCCGCCGCCGTCACCGGGACGGCGGGAGCTACTGCCGCGCTTGCCACCACGACTATTGCCATAGCTGCCACGATTATCGCGACCGCCGGCACGGCCGCCACGGGAGTCGGCCTGGTTGCCGCCACGCCCGCCACGATAGCCGCCACGACGCTCCTCGCGGGTATCGTCGTAGTTGCGCCAATCATCGCGACGATCGCGGCTGGCACGCGGGTCACGACGATCGCGCGACTCGTTAGAACGACCAGCGCCGCCGCGGCCGCCATTGCCGCGAGCACCCTCGCGACGCTCGCCGCCGCGGCTACCGCGCTCTTCAAAGCGCTTGCCGCCACGGGACTCACCGCCACGGGCAGCACGCTCACCACGACCCTCGCCGCCGCGACGCTCATCACGGCCGCCGCGCTCGTCATCGCGACCGGAACGACGACGGTCGCCCGCACCACGCTTGCCGCCACGCGAGCCACGGCCCTCGTCCTCGCGCTCAACACGGCGACGACCGCCGCGGTCCTCGTCCTCGCGGCGACGGCGATGCGCCTCGCCCTGGAACTGCTTGGCACGACGCTCGGCACGGTTGCCGCGCGGGGCCTGCTCGACGGCAGCAGCACCAGCGCGCTCCTCGGCAGCCACCTCGCGGGCCACGCTCTCCACAGCCTCGTCCACGCGAGCCTGAACGCCCTCGCGCACGCGGGTCTTACCGCCGCGCTTGGGACGGCTCGGACGCTCGCCGTCGCCGCGACGCTCGTCGCGACCGCGGTTGGAACGACCAGCCACATCGCCGTAATCGTCGCCGTTGCGCTTGCCGTCGCGACGCGCCTGCTCAAGCTTCTTCTTGCTCTTGGACTTGCCGCGCTTGGTCTTCTTCTTCACCTTAAAGGCCGCAGGGTCGCGCTCGGGGTCAACCGCGGGCGGGTTGGGACCCACGTGCAGGTCGCCGGCCTCGTAGATGTCGGCGGTCTTGTCCATGAGCTTCTCGATCTCGTAGAACTCGTCCACGTCCTGCTCGGTCACAAACGTGATAGCCCAGCCCAGCTCGCCGGCGCGGCCCGTACGGCCAATACGGTGGATGTAGTCGGTCGGCTCGGCCGGCACGTCAAAGTTCACGACGTAGCGCACGTCGCTAATATCGATGCCGCGGGCAAGCACGTCGGTTGCCACCAGCACGTCGACGGTACCGTCGCGGAAGGCCGAAAGGGCACGCTCGCGCTGAGCCTGGCTGCGGTTGCCGTGAATTGCGGCGGCCTTGATGCCCTTGCGCTCCAGACGACGGCAGCAGCTGTCGGCACGGTGCTTGGTGCGCATAAAGACGATGGTGCGCTCCGGGCCCTCCTTCTTGAGGAACTCGGGCAGCAGGTTGTTCTTGGCCTCGATGGACACCGGGAACACAAACTGGTCGACGGTGTCGGCAGTCGACGTAGCGGGCGCGATCTCCACGCGGGCCGGGTCGCTCACCAGGTCGGTGATCTCGCCCACGGCCTCCTCGTCGAGGGTCGCCGAGAACAGCAGCGTCTGGCGCTCGGCCGGCGTCTCGCGCACAATGCGGCGGACGGCGGGCAAAAAGCCCATGTCGAGCATGCGGTCGGCCTCGTCGAGCACCAGCACCTTGACCTCGTTCAGGTGGCAGGCGCCCTGCTCGATCAGGTCGACCAGACGGCCCGGCGTGGCGACCAGGATATCGCAGCCGTACTTGAGTGCCGCGGTCTGCGGCTTGTAGCTCACGCCACCCACGACGGTCACGGCGACATGGCCGGTGACGTCGGCGATCTTGCTTGCGACCTCGTCGATCTGCTGGGCAAGCTCGCGCGTGGGGGTGATGACGAGCATCACGGGGCCGCGGCCGTTGCCCTCGGGCTTCTTGGCACCGCGACGGCGGTTGCGGCCGCCGCGCTCGCGCACGGGCTTGGGCGGAGCGATGTGCTCCAGATTGTTCATGGTCGGCAGCAAAAAGGCGGCCGTCTTGCCGGTGCCGGTCTGGGCGGCGGCAAGCAGGTCGCGGCCCTCGAGCACCACGGGGATCGAGCCGGCCTGCACGGGCGTCGGCGCCGTGTAGCCCAGGTTCTCGATAGCACGGAGCATCTCGTCGGAGAGGCCCAGTTCGTCAAAGGCGGGCAGGCTCTCGGTAGCGGACTCGACGGCCTGGGCAGCATTTGCCTCGTCGGCGGCATCGAAGGCAGCCTGGGTCATGGCCTCGCGGGTCTCGTCCAGAATCTCGGCGTCCGTGACGTCGGATACAGAATTACGCATATGTTGTTGTTCCTTATCTGCACGCGTCATGGGCGCGGCATGCGGCCGCGCGGGCGTGCTTGGTAGTGCGCTAATACATACAAAAACGGGTGCGCACAGAGAGGACGTTGCTCAGCACGCTGGCGATCGCTTTGGCAGCCCTGTCACGCGCCGTCCAGACGCAGCAGCTCTAAGCGATGGAGCAGATTCGCCGCCGGTTAGTATACCCGTGCTTCGCATGCCCCCACGTAAACCACAGATGACGAGGCGGACGGGGTGGGTCCGGCTGATTGTCTCAATCTGTAACATCTACAGGGCAAATCTTCCTCTACGTGTTACAGATCGAGACAAACGGTCGACACGGTTCACGAGCGTCTCAATCTGTAACAGTTACCGAGTAAAATCGCTCCTAATTGTTATAGAACAAGACAGAGGGGGATTTCCGTTCAGTCCAAACCAAATCTCTCGCTCTTCCTGCAATTTCGAACATGTGGCCTATAATGTTGCTTTGGTTACGCTATATATTGCGCAGCCATTTAATACGTCGCCCACCGGGGGCCATTAATTCCTATCGCCATATTGGCTAGGAAGCAATCAAAGGAGGTATCCGTGGCAGCAGAGACGCCTTGCTCGGTCCTCTATAACGATATTCGCTCGTTCGGCGGTCTTAAACATCTCGAGATCGCCCGAATGCTCATCAATGGAAACTCTTATCTCGGCAGTACCCTGCTCGAGAAATGCTCTTCCAACCGCTCGTATCTCACCCGTTACATCGTCCATCGCGAGCCCGACCAGTGCGCACCCGCCATCTACAGCGACTTTACCGTCACCACGCTCAACCTTTCCGCGGCAATCTGCAGCAAGCTCGGCGGCGGCGAGTCCGCCTATCAGGCAATCGCCGAGCACTATCGCGGCCCGGCCGCCAACGAAATGATGTCGGCTCTCGCCAGCTACAAGCTGGACAGCCGCCTATATGCAAATGCCCTCAATCACATCGACAACTTTGACGGCAATACCGTGCGCGAGAAGAGCACGCTTTACCTTATGCTCTTTGTGGCAACGGGGGCGCTCGCTGACCCCATCCAAGGCGTGGCCACCGTCGAGCGCTTTTGCGACAGCAAGACGGGCGGGCACCTTGGCACCACCGAAACTACCGTCGGGCGCGGCTTTATGAGCAGCCTGGAGCAGCCGCGCACTGTCGCCCCCAACCTCGGTCTGCTCAGAACCCATGCCGACAACTGCGCCGACATGCAAATCCATCCTCTCACACGCGATCCGCGTGGCACGGTAATTGGGTCCTTGCCCAAAACCTCGCCCAGCATCACCGATGTGGGCGCCGACGCATCGCGCGAGCATCTCCGCATTTGGCTCGAAGGCGGACGCTGGTACGCCCAGGGCCTTGGGTCGACCAACGGCACAGTGCTCGAATCGGGCGCGGGCGACGGCGATATTGTGATTGAGCCGCCGCGCGACCAACGCGAGCCTGGCAAGATCTATCCCCCAGTGGAAATCGAAAACAGCGACAGGCTCCATCTGGGTCTCTACACGACATTCCTTGTCATTGTGGACTAGCGCGGACGGCGATCGGAAGACGGTCGCCGTCCGTCTTTCGTCTTCTACCTTCTGCGTCGTAAACGACAATGCTCAGCGGTATACGTGGGCAGTGCGGCTATCATGGTATTTTACCGATATCCGCACTGCTCGCGTATACGTGCGGCAACCCATGCCAGACAAAGGAACGCCATGGATACTACCGATAGCGCCTATGGCGACAAACTCATCCGTCTCGATACGTTCGATACCGCCGTGGCGGTCGACCCCAGCGCCGAGGACGACGCCAAACGTCGGTTTATGACGCTTATTCTCCAGACGGCCCACCGCAACAACGGCAACATCGGGCACGTGCTGCGCGCGACCAACACGAGCGGCGAGGTCTTTGCCGTCAAGCTGCTCAAGGACAACGCTATCCTTTCCGGCCAAGCCCCCGACCGCTCCGCCGAGCAATCGGCAGCGCACCTGGCCAGCACCGCCGCGCTGTTCGAGGAGTACCGTCATCTGTGTACCGTCTCGCACCTGCGCGGATTTCCGCGCGTCTATGGCTACGGATCGTGCGAGGATGACCCTCTCATCCTCATGGAGTGGGTCGAGGGCACCTCGCTCAAGCAGGCGCTGCCCCTGCTTCCGCACGACGCCTCGGGCGGGCTGACCACCCAGATGGTCGCCGCCGTCGGAAACGCCGTGCTTCGTGCGCTCTTGATGACCCAAGGCCTCGTGAATCCGGTCATCCATCGCGACCTGTCGCCTGCCAATATCATGTTCCGCACCACCAGCCGAACGCTCGAGCAGCAGATTGCTGATTGTTCCTTTGACCCCTGCCTCATCGACATGGGCTCCGCGACCATGGCTCTCGGCGACGACACGATCACCCGGCGCGCCGACATCTGGCGTTTTGCCACGCCCGCATACGCCGCGCCCGAGATGCTCACGCAGGATATCGAAGGCATCGCGGCCCTTCGCCGTTCGCCGGCAATCGACGTCTATGCGCTTTCGAGCATTCTGTACCAGCTCTACAGCGGTCGCAAACCGTTTGACTTTGAGTCGACGGACGCCGCTGCAACCGGCTCGTTCTATCTCGTAAAGACCAAGACCAAGCCGGCACCGCTCGAGCCGCGCTGCGAGGGCGATGAGGCGCTCGTCCAGATCATCATGAAGGGTCTCTCAGTCGAGCAGTGCGATCGTCCCACCGAGCAGCAGATGCTCGAGGTGCTCTCGGCATACCTCACCGACGCCGAATCCGAAGGCCGCGAAGGTGCAGGAGACGAGGCCGCAATTGATATCGATTCTGGCACGCACCTTAAGGTCGACGTCGCCGGCGAGCGCGCACGAGAGATCCTGAATCAGGCCCGCCACGATGCCATGACCCGCCGCCGCTTTATTATCGGCGGCGCTATCGCAGCCGTTGCGGGGCTCAGCGTTATCGGGGCGGCAACCCATGGCTTTGGCATCCCCGACTACCTCGACGGCATCCGCGGTTCACTTGACGACTACACCTGGGATCAGCTGCAGGAGATTTCGCTCAAGATTAAGGCCGCCGAGACCCGTAGCGAGGCACGCGAGATTGCCAAGCGCTATCACCTGCTCGATGCCGATGGGCATATCCCCTATCCGTGTACCAAGCGCGTGAAACTCACCAACGGGCTGGAGGTCGGCGCGCAGCTTGTGGGCATCCGTCACGATGAGCTTCTGGACGGGACGGGCAAGGCCGGACTGACGTTTATGTTCGACGCGGGTATTGCCGAGCGCAACGCTGCGGCTGAACCGCCGAGCGCCGGCTGGGCAGTTTGCGAGCTGCGGGAATGGCTCGACGGCGACGGCCTTAAGCTGCTGCCCAACAAGTTGCGCGCGCTCATCAAATCTGTCAAAAAGGTCTCGAATAACGCTGGCGCCGCCAACAGTGCATCGTGTCTGAGCGAGTTGCCCGCAACCCTTTGGCTGCCCGCCATGGTCGAGCTGTGCGGTACGCAACCGCCCGATTCGTTTGCCAAGGACTATCACTACCTGGCAGAAATCTACAACGGCGAGGGCAAGGAGTATCAGCTCTTCCGCGAGCTCAAGGTGAGCCCGTATTCCACGAACGAGACGATGGTCCGCCAGTGGAAGGGCAAGGACACCTGCTGGTGGGAGCGCACGGTGAGCCCCGACTCATCGGAGACCGAAGGCACGCTCTACATAAACCGTGTGGGCCACGACGGCGACGTCTTTACGTACGCAACGCCTGCGGAAAAGCCAAACAAGCGGACCTGTGTGATCCCCGGGTTCTGCATCTAGGCGGCGGGCGTCTTGCCGTGACGGGACCCCTCCCCGGCAAATGTCTCGATCTGTAACACCAGCTCGGCAGATACAGGTCTAGATGTTACAGAACGAGACAAACCCCAACCCCGCGAGACAACATCTCAATCTGTAACATCTAGCAGGCAAAACGGTCCTCAGATGTTACAGATTGAGATGATTGGTTGGGACGGTCCATCGGCCAACCAACCACCCTCATCTGTAACGAAATGTCATACATTTCTTTCTGTACTGGACACCCCCAGGGGGTATGGGTGTATAGTATCGGCAGGTTAACAATTCCAACACCGAACTACAGAAAGGAGAAGCCATGGCTCAAGATAAGTTCGACGTGGGCGGCATGACATGCGCCGCCTGCCAGGCGCACGTGGACCGTGCCGTGAGCAAGCTCGACGGCGTCCAAAGCGTCGCGGTCAATCTGCTCGCCGGCTCTATGCTGGTGGACTACGACCCTGCGCAGGTCTCCCCCGACGACATCTGCACCGCTGTCGACCGCGCGGGCTACTCGGCCTCGCCCATCAGCACGGGCACCGACGCTGTCCAAAGCGGAAGTGCGCAAGCCAGGTCCGGCGCCGCCCATATGGAGTCGCCGACCAAAAAGTTGGAGGCCGCCGCCTCTGCCATGCGCACCCGCCTCATCGTCTCGATCGTATTCCTCATCCCACTGTTCTACATAGGCATGGGGCACATGCTCGGCTGGCCGCTGCCCGGCATCTTCACCGACCACACCCACAGCATGACGCTCGCGCTCACCGAGCTCGTCCTGCTCATTCCCATCGTCTACGTCAACGACGCGTACTTTATCAACGGGTTTAAATCACTCGCGCACGGCGCGCCTACCATGGACGCCCTTATTGCCGTGGGCGCCACCGCCTCCATCGCCTGGTCGCTCTACGCCATGTTTATCATGGCCGACCAGCTAGCCGCGGGTCAGGTCCACGAGGCCATGATGACGGGCATGGACAATCTGTATTTTGAGAGCGCCGGCACCATCCTGTCGCTCGTCACCGTAGGCAAATACCTCGAGACGCGCAGCAAGTCCAAGACCGGCGGCGCCATCGAGGCGCTCATCGACCTAGCGCCCAAGACCGCGACCGTCGTGGCAGAGGACGGCACCGAGGCCACCGTCGACGTCGATGCCATTCTGCCCGGCCAGGTGCTGCGTGTGCGCCCCGGCGAGTCCATCCCTGTCGACGGCGTGGTACTCGAGGGCGCTTCGGCCGTGGACGAAAGTGCACTGACCGGCGAGTCCATCCCCGTGGAGAAGACCGCCGGCGACACCGTCAACGCCGCCACTGTCAACCGCACCGGCTCGTTTACCTTCCGTGCCACACGCGTGGGCGCCGACACGTCGCTCGCCAAGATTATCCAGCTCGTCGAGGACGCCAACGCCACCAAGGCGCCCATCGCCCGCATGGCCGACAAGGTCGCCGGCGTGTTCGTGCCCGTGGTGTTCATGATCTCGGCCGTGACCTTCGTGGTGTGGACGGCACTGACCGGAAGCGTGAACGAAGCGCTCACCTCCGCCGTCGCCGTGCTGGTGATCAGCTGCCCGTGCGCGCTGGGCCTGGCCACGCCCGTCGCCATTATGGTCGGCACCGGCAAGGGCGCCGAAATGGGCATTCTGTTTAAGAGCGCCGAGGCGCTGGAGAACCTACGCAGCGTGGGCACCGTGGTGCTCGACAAGACGGGCACCGTCACCCGCGGCAAGCCGGCTGTGACCGATATCACGGTAGCCACGCGCGCTGACGGCTCGCCCGCCATGAGCGAAAAGGCGTTGCTCAAGCTGGCCGCTGCGCTGGAGCGCTCAAGCGAGCACCCGCTGGCCGAGGCGATTATGGCCGAGTGCGAGGCGCGCGGAATCGTCGCACGCATGGTCGAGGACTTTACCGCCGTGCCCGGGCGAGGCGTTACGGCACGCGAGGGGCAGAATGTCATCGCCGCCGGCAACGTGCGTCTGATGGACGAGCTGGGCGTGAAGGTTCCCGCCGGCCTTGCCGAACAGTTCGCGGCCGAGGGCAAGACGCCGCTGTTCTTTGCCAAGAACAGCGAGCTTGTCGGTACCATCGCCGTGGCGGACGAGGTCAAGGAGACGAGCGCCGGGGCCATCGCCGCACTGCGCTCGCTTGGCGTCGACATGCGCATGCTCACCGGCGACAACCGCGTGACGGCCGAGGCCATCGCCCGCCGCGTGGGGCTGAGCAGCGAACAGGTCATCGCCGACGTCCTCCCTGCCGACAAGGAGCGCCACGTCCGCGAGCTGCAGGATGTGGGCGGCAAGGTCGCCATGGTAGGCGACGGCATCAACGACTCCCCCGCCCTGGCGCGCGCCGACGTGGGCCTTGCTATCGGCACCGGCGCCGACATCGCCAAGGAGGGCGCCGACGTGGTTCTCATGCGCAGCGACCTCATGGACGTCGCCCGCGCCATCGAGCTTTCGCGCGCCACGATCCGCAACATCAAGCAGGACCTGTTCTGGGCACTGTTCTACAACGGCATCGGCATTCCGCTGGCGGCGGGCGTGTTCTTCCCGCTCACCGGATGGCAGCTCTCGCCGATGTTTGGCGCCGCGGCCATGAGCCTGTCGAGTGTCTGCGTCGTAAGCAATGCGCTGCGCTTAAAATCCTTTAAGCCAAAAGTGGAAAAATAAGCTCACCATTAAGTCCATTTAGAACGGGTTTTCCAGGTGCCCGAGATTGACCTGAAAGAGGAGCGACGCGTACTTTGGTACGCGAGCGACGGCTTGAAGGTCAAGGTCGGGTGCCTGGGAAAGCCGACACAACAGGGAGGAATACCCATGCGATACACAATCAAGACTTCCGGCCTCATGTGCGGCCACTGCGACGCTACTGTCGAGACGGCACTGCTCAACGTTGTCGGCGTGACCGACGCCGACGCCGATCACGAGACCCAGACCGTCCAGGTGGAGTGTGCCGACACCGTGACCGCCGAGCAGCTCGCCGCCGCCGTCGAGGCCGCGGGCGAGAAATTCCACGCCCTATCCGTGACCGCCGCGTAGCAGACACCGCCTACTCAATCCTCAGAAGTTGCGGTGAAATACGGACTGTTGTGCCGCCCTAGGCCTTTAAACGGTCCGTATTTCACCGCAACTGACGGGGGCATCCGGAAGATCGACCAGAAACGAGGACCCGCCATGATGGCAGACCACAAATCGGTGACCCGCATGCTCAAGACGGCACGCGGCCAGATTGACGGCATCTTGCGGATGGTCGATGAGGACCGCTATTGCGTCGATATTTCCACGCAGCTCATGGCCACACAGGCGCTCATTGCGCGCATCAACGCCGACGTGCTCAAGGCGCATATCGAGGGCTGCGTGACTTCGGCAATCGAATCGGGAGACGAAGACCTCAAAGCCGCCAAACTCGCCGAAATCGAACGCGTCGTCGACAAACTCTCCAAGTAATTGGGGCATTGGGGACAGGTACGTTTGCACCGTCTTGGTATTCCGGGGACAGGTATGTTTGCACCACATTGGTGCAGATTAACCTGTCCCCCTTGCTCTAAATCGGGTATAAAGGCGTGCAGCATATCGAACGAAAGGCAATTTGCATGAATGACTTTATGAAGGGTCGCAATGGTGCCGATGAACTCACCATCGTGATGGGTTTTGCCGGCATCGTCATCGCGATGATCGGATCGATAGCCCGCATCCAGTGGCTCAGCTGGATTGCCATCGCCGTAATCGTGATTGGCGTGCTGCGCGGCCTGTCCAAAAATATCGACGCACGTCACAAGGAGAACGAGGCCTTTGTCGCCGCGACTGCAAACGTCCCCTGCCTGGGCAAATTCGTCGCCAGCTTGGGCGGCGGAACCGCAGCGGCCAGCACCTCACGCGCGGCCGGCACCAGTAAGGAAGACTTTGAGCGTGCCAAGCGCACGGCCAAGAAGATGTGGAAGGGCCGCAAGACCACGGCCTATCTCAAGTGCCCCAACTGCGGCCAGATGCTCTCCGTCCCCAAGGGCAAGGGCAAGATCCGCGTCACCTGCCCCAAGTGCCACGCCAAGATGGAGACGCGCTCCTAGCCGCCATACCATAGGACAAATAAAAGCCGAGGCCTCGCGCTGAGACCTCGGCTTATTGTATGCGACAACGGAGCTGTCCCTTTGTCACACCTATGCTACGCCGTCGCGGGCCAGCTCCTCAGCCAGCGCTTCGGCTGGCATGGCCATAATCGCGTCGAGCTCGGCATCCACCTCGGGGATGCGCTTCACCTTGAGTTTGCACACCAGATCGCCGCGACACATCACGTGCATCGGCTCACGCAGAGCGCACAGGTCATCGAGCGGGTTCTCGCGCGTCACCAAGATATCGGCGGCCTTGCCGCACTCGATCGTGCCAGTCTCGCCGTCCAGCCCCAGCAGCTCGGCGTTGACTTGCGTAGCCGTATGCAGTGCGAAGGCGTTGCTCACGCCGACATACTTGGCAAAATAGGCCACCTCACGCCACATGTCGTACTGCGTCACGAACGGGCAGCTCGAGTCCGTACCCAGGCCCACCTTAACGCCAGCTTCCAGTGCGGCACGGGCGCTCTCGATAATGCCCGAGCACACGATATCGCCGTTCTTCTTTTGCGTATCGGTCGAATGGGTCTTTTTCGGGTCGAGCAATACAAACGGCAGCGCCGGGCTGATAGTGCAGGTAACACTGGGCGCACGCCCCTCGAGTTGCGTGCCCGCGGCGCCACGGTACAGCTCCAGAATCTCGGGCGTCAACGGAGCGCCGTGCTCAATCGTGTCAACGCCGGCCTCAAGCGCGGCCTTCACGCCCTCGGTACTCTCGACATGGGCCATAACCGGCAGACTCACCTCGTGCGCAGCCTTGCACGCCGCCGCGGCAACCTCGACCGGCATGCGCAGCACGCCCGGCTCGCCCACCTCGGTAGCGTCGAACACGCCGCCCGTCACGAACAGCTTAATGACGTCGGCACCACGCGCATACAGGTCGCGCACCTGTTCGGCTGCCTCGGCGGGACTGTTGGCCACCTGGGCGAACAAGCCCGCACCATGGCCGCCCGGCACCGTGACGCCCGTTCCCGGCGCCACCAGGCGAGTACCTTGATACTTGCCGGCATCGATAGCATCGCGCACGGCCAGATCGGCAAACAGCGGATCGCCCGCGCCGCGCACCGTGGTCACGCCACTTGCCAGTTGTTGTTGGGCGCTGCCCTTAAGAATATGGCGCACGATGGCGCGCCCCACGGGATTATCGAGCTTCTTCATCAGCGCGCCCGCATCGCCGGCCGAAACCGGCTTGCCCGAGCCGCACAGGTGCACGTGCATATTGATGAGACCGGGCATGAGATACGCACCGCCCAGGTCGATAACCTCGGCACCCGCGGGCGCCTGCGCCACAGCACTCGGCCCCATCCACGTGATGACGCCGCGCTCAACAGTCACGGCCATATCGGGTTGCGGCTCCATATGCTCCGAGCCATCCAGAATGGTCGCATTGATAAACAACGTGGAACGATCGGCAGACGCCATATCGAGCTCCTCCCTCACGATTAACTTGAACATTTGTCCATTATCACCTAGTCCCGCTGGATTGCTGCAGACGCATCGGTTAACGGAGGGAAGAGGGGATGTGGGAGACGGAATATGCTGCAGTCCCACCCCAGCGACACCAGGGAAATATCTCGATCTGTAACAGATACAGGGTTGTTGGGCCCCTTGATGTTACAGATCGAGACATTCGGTCGACGTTTCACCGGTTTGTCTCGATCTGTAACAATTACGAACTCAAACAACTTCTAAACGTTACAGATCAAGACAAAACCTCTCAGCGCCCATACCACCGACGTCTCCACTCCTCAGCCAAATCGGGCCGTCGCGGAATACCCGCCAGCCTCATCTTCTCAACCAGCTTCCCCGGATTCTTGAGCTCATCAAACGTAAACCGAAGCACCTTGTGCCCGAGCATTGTCAGATGAGATTCCCGCTGACGCTCTGCCACGAATGGGTCGACCGGCTCCCGGGCCTCGCCGCTCTGCAAGGTGTACTTCCCCTTTCCGTCGAGCTCGCCGATGACACACGTCCCGTCCATGAGCCGCCAAAAATAGTCGACGCGAAACGCCTGGCTCGGATCGAGCGGGTCGCGAAACTCCACCTGCAGCTCCGGAACTGGAAAGCCGTACGCAATAAAGAACGCTCGGAACCGAGACTCGCCGCCGTTTTCGGACAGCCCGTCCGCATACGACGCAATCACCTGTGCCCTGCGATACCCTCGCCTGCCCTCGCAATCGGCGCGGAGGCGCTCGCACAAATCCCAACGTGATACGCCTTTCGCCCGCAGTGCAGAATCGGCAATCGCCAACCCGTAGGAGAACGGCGCACGCAGTAAGCAATCCTCCACCGTGCGCCAAAACGACGTCACCTGCACGCCGTCGGCTTGTTCAAGTGCACCCGCCGCCTGCGGACGCAACAGCCGACATCCTGCACTCAGCGGCACCGAGCAACCCGTCTTAACAAGATATCGTGGCCCGAGCAGATCATTCGGCACCTCCAGACCCCACAAAAGCGCCGCGTCATAGCCCCAAAACGCCCAATCGGGATGAAACTCCGCAAGCCCTTTGATAGTCCTCAGCGCTCGCTCCGCCGGCGTCAATGCATCCCAATCATGCTGAAAACAGAACAGGTACGGCTCGGGCTCCGCGATATCGTCGGTTCCAACATGGCGTCGCAGCCACATGAGCTCGGTATTGTCATGCGTTGCGAGCAGCGCACCTTGCTTGGCCGTCTCCGTGAGCCGCGCGAGCATCCTATTCCGCGCCAACGTGTTGCGAGTCGCATGTTTGTGTTTGAGAACGGTATTAGGCACTTTCATCACCACCACGTCAGACAAATGGACCATCGTCACCGTTGCCTCCGCTGACAAATGTCTTGATCTGTAACAGGAAGACAGTCTTTGAGCCTCTAGTTGTTACAGAACAAGATCTTTCGGCAGCCGCCAACCTTCCGTCTCAATCTGTAACAGTTACGGGCCCAAACAGCCGCCAAACGTTACAGATTGAGACAAAGTCAGGGCAGCAGGGCGACGCCAGTCACATCCCCTACTCCCACTCCTGCTCGTAGATGTTGAGCGACTTCACGTACCGCCCCTGGGCGCCCATGATGTCGCGGACCAGGCGCAAAAAGAAGCTGACGCACGAGGTGTCAAAGCCGTCCTGCAGATCCTCGGGATGCACCGCACCCGGTCCATCGACCGCCGTGTCACTCAGGCGCGCGATGTCATACAGATAGAGCTGTCCCGCCGTCAGCCAGACATCGTCGATGCAGGCGAGGCGCACCGCGATCGCGCCGTCGCTCCAATGCTCCTTTTGCACGATATGCGGGTCGTAGACATCAAAGCGACGGTCGGCACGCGTATCCTTCAGCGCAACCATGCCGTTCGCAGGATCCTTGTCCAAAATGCCAAAGCGCGAGAAATACTGCGTGTCGCGTACCTGCTCGAGCCGCCTGAGCGAGGCAGGCGAAAGCGATGCCGGCGGTTCGTCAACATACAGCTCGAGCAGCGTCTTGCCATGGCGATAGGGGCGCTCGAAGAGCAGCCAATCGGTAAATGCCATGTTGTAGGCCATGATTTCGTTTTGCGAAGGCTCGGTGCAATAGCTGAGCCACGGGTCGACAATGATCTCGAACTGTTCGCGTGCCGGCTCCAAAAACTGGAACTTCCGCAGCATCCAAAAATGGGCCATGTCGGCAATATCGTTGCCGACGGCTTCAGCCAGCTGCGCTCGGTCTAAAACGTGGTCAGTCACGGCATCCTCCTCAAACTGATGAACCTCAATTTGAGCTTACGAGGAGGGTGGGCAGCCACGACCAGCGCGGGCAAAATAGGCCTCCGGCTGCAAACCAGATGCTGACCAAACACTTGACGGGACACTTGACCGAATGAGCGCACCGCAAAGAAACCGCAGGTAGATATAGACAGTCAGTTCACTCATTTGAGGCAAACGCCCGCTACCACCACAGAAAGAGCAGAGTAGCACAGTCGCAAACGTCGACGAATGAACACTTGCACGTCGGCAAATGACAAAGTCGCCTGCGAACTCGCAAGGAGTGTCCCCGAATGCCGGCACATAAGGAACGTCCCCAGCTGCCGGCACTTGGGGACGTTCCTTTTGGGCCGGCATTCGGGGACAGCCCTTGACGATTCAGCTGTGGACAGCCGCCTTACAGCTCCAGCGCGTCGGCGACTTCGGCAGCGCAGGCCAGGGCGTCGGCCATAGCGTTCACCACGAGCGAGCTGCCGTTACGAGCGTCACCGGCAACATACACCGGCGCGGCATCCACAGCGACGCCGCCAACACGCGCCGCAAGATGCGAGCCCTCGGCGGCCATCACAGGCAGCGGACGACCAGCAGTGGCAACGGGCACGCCAACGGCGTCGAACACACCGTGCTCTGGGCCCGTAAAGCCGCAGGCGATGAGCACCAGCTGGGCCGGCACCTCGTGCTCGGAGCCCGCGATGCGCTCGGGCTTGCCAGCCGACCAATCCAGATCGACCACGCGCAGGCCCGCGGCCGCGCCCTTCTTGTCCAGCAGCACCTCGAGCGTATCCACGCCCCAAGCGCGCATCTCGCCGCCCATGACAGCGATGGCCTCCTGCTGGCCGTAGTCGGTCTTCTTAACGTTTGGCCACTGCGGCCAGGGGTTGCTCGCCGCGCGCGCATCAGGCGCCGCCGGCAAGAACTCAAACTGGCGCACGCTGCGCGCACCCTGACGTACCGCGGTGCCCACGCAGTCGTTACCGGTATCGCCGCCGCCAATGACCACGACGTCCAGGCCGTGTGCATCGACGACAGGCTCGCCGCCATCGAGCACCGAGACGGTCGAGGCCGTCAGGTAGTCCACGGCATACACCACGCCGGGTGCGTCAATATTCTCAGCAGCCAGCCCACGCGGGGCGCGAGCACCGGCAGCCACCACGACGGCGTCAAAGCCATTGAGCTTGGCCGCCACCGCAGGGTTCGTAACGTCAGCACCCAGCTCGAACACAATGCCCAGCTCGCGCATGAGCGCCACGCGACGCTCGACCACGGACTTCTCGAGCTTCATGTTGGGAATGCCGTACATGAGCAGACCGCCCGGGCGGTCGTCGCGCTCAAACACAGTCACGCGGGCCCCACGACGCGCAAGCTCCCATGCTGCCACCAGACCAGCGGGACCGGAGCCCACCACGGCAACCGTGGGTGCACCCTCCCCTGCCGGCTCAAAGCGGTGCGGACCGCCATTTGCCCACTCATGGTCGCTAATCGCGCGCTCGTTGTCATGGATCGTCGTGGGCTGGCCATCGACCGAGCCCAGGTTGCATGCGGCCTCGCACAGCGCCGGGCACACGCGACTCGTGAACTCGGGCATGGGCGAGGTGAGTGACAGGCGCTCGGCAGCCTCGTCCCAACGGCCGCGGTACACCAGCTCGTTCCACTCGGGAATCAGGTTGTGCAGCGGACAGCCGCTCGGACGTGCCTTGCCAAAGCTCGCGCCCATCTGACAAAACGCCACACCGCACATCATGCAGCGACTCGCCTGGGCACGGCGCGCGTCGTCGTCGAGCTCCACGTACAGCGGATCGAAATCGCGGCTGCGCTCCTCCACGGGGCGCAGCTCATGGGTCACGCGATCGATATCAAGAAAAGCACCGGGCTTACCCATGGCACTTACGCCTCCTTCTTGGTCGAAGCAACAGAGCTGGCGGTGGCGGGCGCAGCGCCAGCGACACCACCCGCCACATCAAAGCGAGCGACATCCGCGGCACTCGCGCGGCCGGTCACAATGTCAAACGCCAGCTCCTCGGCCTGCGCATGCGTCTTGCCCACGGCCTCGGCGGCGGCGACAATCGCCAGCACGCGCTCGTACTCGGTTGGAATGACCTTCACAAAGTGCTTGCTCATCGTCTCAAAGCTGTAGAGCAGCTTAATACCGCGCGGGCTCTGCGTCGCGTCCACGTGCTCCTGGATGAGCGCACGAATCTGCGCAAGCTCACCGGCCGTCGGGGCTTTAAGCTCAACGCTCTCGTGGTTCACACGGGCATCGAGCGTGCCGTACTGGTCAAAGACGTAAGCCACGCCGCCCGTCATGCCGGCGGCGAAGTTCTGCCCGACCTCGCCCAGGATGAGCGCCAGACCTCCCGTCATGTACTCGCAGCCATGGTTGCCGCAGCCCTCGACCACCACCGTGGCACCGGAGTTGCGTACGCCAAAGCGCTGGCCGGCCAGGCCGTTAATGAAGCCGCGGCCACTCGTAGCGCCAAAGAACGCAACGTTGCCCACGATGATGTTCTCGTCGAACTTGTAGGTCGCATGCGGGTTGGGGCGCACCGACACCTCGCCGCCCGAAAGGCCCTTGCCAAAGTAGTCGTTGGCGTCGCCGCACACGTTGAGCGTAATGCCGCGCGGCAGAAAGGCGCCAAAGCTCTGACCGGCCGAACCATCGCAATCGATGGTGATGGAGCCGGCGGGCAGACCCTCGGGATGCGCCTTGGTCACCGCGTTGCCCAAGATGGTGCCCACGCAACGGTTGACGTTGGCGATATCGGCGCGGAAGCGAATCGGACGCAGGTGCGCACGGGCATCGGCCGTATAGGGCACAAACAACGTGGAGTCGAGCGTCTTGTCGAGCTCACTGTCCGCAGCCATCTGCGGCAGGAAGTGACGACCGTCGGCACCCGGGATGTGGGCACCGAACTCGCAGGTCGCGCTCGCCAGCACGGGCGACAGATCGAGCAGGTTGGCCTTGCGGTTGCCCGGGACCTCAATCTGGCGCAAGCACTCGGGATGGCCGACCATCTCGTCGACGGTGCGGAAGCCCAGGCTCGCCATGACCTCGCGCAGCTGCTCGGCAACAAAGAGCATAAAGTGTTCGACGTGCTCGGGCTTGCCGCGGAAGCCGCGACGCAGGCGGCAGTTTTGCGTGGCGATGCCGGCCGGGCAGGTATCCTGCTGGCAGTCGCGCTGCATAAGGCAGCCCATGGAGATGAGCGGCATGGTCGCAAAGCCAAACTCCTCGGCACCCAGCAGGCAGGCGACGGCGACGTCGGTGCCGTCCATGAGCTTGCCGTCGGCCTCGAGTACCACGCGCGAGCGCAGGCCGTTTTGCAGCAACGTCTGTTGAGCCTCGGCAAGGCCAAGCTCCAGCGGCAGACCGGCGTGCCAGATCGAATCGCGCGCCGCAGCACCGGAGCCGCCGTTGTGGCCGCTGATCAAGATCTTGTCGGCGGCACCCTTGGCCACACCGGTGGCGATGGTGCCGACGCCGGCCTCGCTGACCAGCTTGACCGACACGCGTGCGCCGGGGTTGGCGTTCTTAAGATCGAAGATAAGCTCCGCCAGGTCCTCGATGGAGTAGATGTCGTGGTGCGGCGGAGGCGAGATCAGGCCGATACCGGGTGTGGACTGACGGACCTCGGCAATCCAAGGGTAGACCTTCTTGCCGGGCAGGTGACCGCCCTCGCCGGGCTTGGCGCCCTGGGCCATCTTGATCTGAATCTCGAAGGCGCTGCACAGGTAGCGGCTCGTCACGCCAAAGCGCGCGCTTGCCACCTGCTTGATGGCGGAGTTCTTGGAGTCACCGTTAGCCAGCGGGGTCTCGCGACGCGGGTCCTCGCCGCCCTCGCCCGAGTTGGAACGGCCGTGCAGGCGGTTCATGGCGATGGCCATGCACTCGTGTGCTTCCTTGCTGATGGAGCCGTACGACATGGCGCCGGTGTTAAAGCGGCGGACGATGTTGAGCGCGGGCTCGACCTCGTCGAGCGAAACCGGCGTGCGACCGCTGGCATTAAAGTCCAGCAGGTCACGCAGGCGCACAGCACGGCCGGTGCGGTGCAGGCGGGCGCTGTACTCCTTAAAGGTGTCGTAGCTGTCCTCACAGCAGGCGGTCTGCAGCAAGTAGACAGTCTGCGGATCGATGAGGTGATCCTCGCCGCCGAGCGGGCGCCACTTGGTCAGGCCCAACGTGGGCAGCTGATCGGGAGCCGGGCTCTTAAGGATAGCGAGCGCGGCGTCGTAGCGCTCATTCTGCTCGCGCTCGACGTCCTCGACACCCATACCGCCCACACGGCTCACCGTGCCGGCGAAGTACGCGTTGACGAACTCCGGAGTGAAGCCCACGGCCTCGAAGATCTGCGCGGAGTGGTAGCTCTGCACCGTGGAGATGCCCATCTTGGACATGATGGAGACGATGCCGGCGGTCGCAGCCTTGTTGTAGTTGGCGATGCCCTGCTCAGCTGTCACGTCCAGATCGCCGTGCGTCGCCAAGTCGCGAATGCACGCATGAGCGTTGTACGGATAGATGCCGCTCGCGGAGTAGCCCACCAGCGCCGCAAAGTCGTGCGGGGACACGGCGTCGCCACACTCCACCACGATGTCGGCAAAGGTACGCACGCCGGCGCGGATCAGGTGGTTGTGCACGCAGCCCACGGCGAGCAGCGACGGTACGGGCACCTCGCCCGCAGCGGCGCGATCGCTCAACACCACGATGTTCACGCCGTCGCGAACCGCGGCCTCAACGTCCTCTGCAAGCTGCTTGAGCGCAGCCTGCAGCGCACCCTCGCCGGCATCGCGGCGGTAGACGGCACGGAAACGGCGGGTCTTAAAGCCCACGCGGTCGATGGCGCAGATACGCTCGAACTCCTCCTCGCTCAGCAGCGGACGCTCCAGGCGCACCAGCTGGCAGGCCGTACGGGAGTCCTCGAGCAGGTTACCGTGGTTGCCCAGGTAGAGCGTGGTCGAAGTGACCATATGCTCGCGCAGGGCGTCGATCGGCGGGTTCGTGACCTGGGCGAACAGCTGATAGAAGTAGTCGAAGAATGAGCGCGTCTTCTTGGACAGGCAGGCCAGCGGCGCATCGATACCCATCGAGGCGAGCGGCGCCTTGCCCTGCTGGGCCATGGGACGCACGACTTCGTCAACATCATCCCAGTGATACCCGAGCTTGGCCATGCGCACGGCGGCGGGCACCTCGGTATCCTCGGCGGGCGTGGGCGCGACGGGCTCATCGAGCGCGTCAACGGTCAGCGTCTCCTCGGCAATCCAGTCGCGGTAGGGTTTTTCCTTGGCATAGCGGGCGCGCAGCTCATCGTTGTAGATCACGCAGCCGCGGGCAAAGTCAACCTCGAGCATCTGGCCCGGTCCCAGACAGCCGCTCGTCAGGATGTTCTCGGGGCTCACCTCGATGGTGCCCACCTCGCTTGCCAGCATAAAGCGACCGTCGCGCGTCACATAGTAGCGGGCGGGACGCAGGCCGTTACGGTCGAGAGCGGCACCCAGCGTGCGACCGTCGGTAAAGGCGATGGCCGCCGGGCCATCCCACGGCTCCATGAGCATGGACTGGTAGGCATCGTAGGCGCGGCGTTCCTCACTCAGGCTGTCGTTGTGGTCCCACGGCTCGGGCAGCAGCATGGACGCGGCACGCGTAAGCGGGCGACCGTTCATGACCAGGAACTCAAGCACATTGTCCAGAATCGCGGAGTCGGAACCCTCGCGGTTGATGATGGGCATCACGCGCTCAAGATCGTGCTGCAGCACGGGGCTGTACAGGTTGGGTTCGCGAGCGCGAATCCAGTTGACGTTGCCCTTGAGGGTGTTGATCTCGCCGTTGTGGATGATAAAGCGGTTGGGGTGCGCGCGTTCCCAGCTGGGCGTGGTGTTGGTGGAGTAGCGCGAGTGGACGAGCGCCACGGCCGTCTTGACGGCGGCGTCGTTGAGATCGATGAAGAAGCGGCGCATCTGCGTGGCGACCAGCATACCCTTGTACACGATGGTGCGCGAGCTCATGGAGCACACATAGAAGATCTTGTCGCGCAGGGCAAACTCGACGTCGGCCTTCTTCTCGATGGTGCGGCGGCACACGTACAGACGACGCTCGAAGGCGTCGCCCGCCGGCGTGTCGTCCGGACGGCCCAGGAAGGCCTGCAAGATGGTGGGCATGCAGGCGCGGGCCGTCTCGCCCAAATCGTGCGGGTCGACCGGCACCTCGCGCCAAAAAAGCAGCGGCACGCCGGCCTCGGCGCAGCCCTCCTCAAACACGCGGCGGGCATCCTCTACGCCCTTGTCGTCCTGCGGGAAGAACAGCATGGCCACGCCATAGTCGCCCTCTGCCGGCAGAATCTGGCCGCACTTTTGAGCCTCTTTGCGAAAAAAATGATGCGGAACCTGGAACAGGATGCCGGCGCCGTCGCCGGTGTTCTTCTCGAGTCCCGTACCGCCGCGGTGCTCCAAGTTGACCAGAATGGACAGTGCATCGTCCAGAATCTGGTGATGGCGCTCACCGTTGATATCGGCGAGCGCGCCGATGCCACACGCATCGTGGTCGAATTCGGGGCGATAAAGGCCCTGCTGCTGAGCGGAATCTGCCTGCATCGCGATCCTCCCCTAGATATTTAGTCAGTCAGTTGAATAGGCATACTAGGAGCATCGCCGGCCCGTTGTGTTTCCCACCCGTTTCGAAACAATCGCGTAACGCACGCCCTACGAGTGGGCGCCGCCGACCTCAAGGACGACAACAAGGGCCCCAAGTTCGGTCTTCAAGCTCACCGCTTCAAACATCTCAATCTGTAACAGGAAGACCCAATTTTGGCGCCTAGATGTTACAGATTGAGACGTTTTTGAGAAACGGCTCCGAATGTCTCGATCTGTAACACGAAGGGCCGGTTTTTGCAGCTAACTGTTACAGATCGAGATTTTCCATAGGACCATTTCTTCCTGTCTCGATCTGTAACACCTAGGTCCAATTTCCATCCCTAGTTGTTACAGATCAAGACATTTCGGCAATCCCCTTTCACCGTCCCATTCAAATACAACAATTTTGTTAGTCACGGTTAACTTTCTGGGCTAAAACGGGTATCCTTTGCGGCGTCAAGCAAACGGCACGCGCGCCGTGCCAGATCAAGGAGGCCCCCATGGCATGCCAGACAGACCAACAGACGATGCAACTTGTCCTTATCCGTCACGGAGAATCCGAGTGGAACAAACTCAACCTGTTCACCGGCTGGACCGATGTCGAGCTCACCGACACGGGCCGTGAAGAAGCCGCCGCAGGCGGCCGCGCCCTCAAAGAAGCCGGTTTCGACTTTGACGTCTGCTACACCTCGCGTCTCAAGCGTGCAATTCACACCCTCAACATCGTGCTCGGCCAGATGGATCGCGAATGGCTGCCCGTCATCAAATCCTGGAAGCTCAACGAGCGCCACTACGGCGCGCTGCAGGGTCTCAACAAGGCCGATGCCGCGGCGGAGCACGGCGACGAGCAGGTGCTCATCTGGCGCCGCTCCTTCGACGTGTGCCCGCCGGCGCTCGAGCCGGGCGACAGTCGCGACCCCCACACCCAGGAGCAATACCGCGACGTCGCGCCCGATCAGCTGCCCTATACCGAGTGCCTCAAAGATACGATTGCCCGCGCCTGGCCTTATTTCGAAGACGAGATTCGCCCCCAGATGCTCGCCGGCAAGCGCGTACTCATCGCCGCACACGGCAACTCCCTGCGCTCGCTCGTCATGAAGTTCGAGCACCTCACGCCCGAGGAAATCCTCAAGGTCAACATCCCCACCGGCGTGCCG
>NZ_CYYP01000004.1:0-21455 GCF_001405375.1 Collinsella aerofaciens | reverse complement strand
CCGGCGCACCGGTGGTCACGGAGGCCTAGACATTGCACGGCATATCGGCCCCGGGCTGCTCGTGACCGTCGGCTTTATCGACCCGGGCAACTGGGCCTCCAATATGGCCGCCGGCTCGCAGTTTGGCTACGCGCTGCTGTGGATCGTCACGCTGTCCACGATCATGCTCATCGTGCTGCAGCACAACGCGGCGCACCTGGGTATCGCCACGGGCGCCTGTCTCGCCGAGGCCACGACCCGCTTTCTCCCCCGCATCGTGGGACGCGCGGTGCTCGGCAGCGCCTATCTCGCTACGATCGCCACCGCCATGGCAGAGGTCCTGGGCGGTGCGATTGCGCTCCAGATGCTCTTTGGGCTGCCCGTGCGTGCGGGCTGCGTCATCGTGGCGGCAGTATCGATGGCGATGCTCATGACGAACTCCTACAAGCGCGCCGAACGCTGGATCATCGCCTTCGTCGGCGTGGTAGGACTCTCGTTTTTGGCCGAGCTTGCACTAGTCAAGGTCGACTGGCCGCAAGCCACCGCAAGCTGGATCACGCCCAGTATGCCCACTGGCTCAGCCGCGATTATCGTGAGTGTCCTGGGTGCGGTCGTTATGCCCCACAACCTTTTTCTGCACTCCGAGGTCATCCAATCCATGCACTTCGAAGGCCAAGGCGAGCAAGTTATCGAGGAACGTCTGCGCTACGAGCTCTTCGACACGCTCTTTTCGATGGGCGTGGGCTGGGCAATCAACTCGGCCATGGTCATCCTGGCCGCAACGACCTTCTTTGCGCACAGCATTGTCGTAGACGACCTCGCCGTCGCAGCGGCCACGCTCTCCCCCATCTTGGGCCCGGCGAGCTCGACCATCTTTGCGGTAGCGCTGCTGTTCGCGGGACTATCGAGCAGCGTGACAGCGGGCATGGCGGCAGGCACCATCACCGCGGGCATGTTCGACGAGGAATACGACATCCACGACCGACATTCCTCGATCGGGGTGGCGGCCTGTTTCGTCGGCGCAGTGACGGCGTGCCTGGTCGTCCCAAATCCTTTTGAAGGTCTCATCTGGAGTCAGGCATTGTTGTCGCTTCAGTTGCCGATTACGGTCTTTGTGCTCATACGACTCACCAGTTCGCGCCGCGTCATGGGCAAATACGCCAACTCGCGCCCGCTCAACGCGCTGCTCGTAGGGATCGGCGTCATCGTGACGATTCTCGACATCGTGCTGCTAACGGGAATGTAATTGAGATGGCGTGACTGTCCAGATATAACGTCTTAATCTGTAACACGTGAGACCGTTTTAAACCGTCAGATAAATCAAAAGGGTCCCGGCCGAGAATTCGACCGGGACCCTTGGACAGAGCTATGTTTGGCTTTCGCCGTGTGCCTGCGAGTTACTCCTCGACGAGCTCAAACTGATCGGGACCGACGCCGCACACCGGGCACACGTAATCCTCGGGCAGCTCGGGCGTGTCGACCTCAACCTCGTAACCGCAAACGGTGCACACAAACTTATACGTCTTCTTTTCCTCAGCCATGATGTTCTCCTCTCGAACGTGACTGCTGGTGTACTTACTTATTAGTATATATTCTCAATAGTATAATGCAAGTATTTTTAGAACATTTCTAGCCTTGATACGACGAGGCTTTGGGCGGCGTCTTGCCCTTTAGCACCTTGTGATAGTAGTCGTACGTCAGCGGCGTCTCGTCGCTCAGGCGCTCGGCATCCTCGACCTCGCCAATAAACAGCAGATGCGTGCCCACATCCACAGTGTCGATCAAACGGCAGCTAAACAGGGCCGCCGCATGCTCGGGCACATAGGGCATGCCCAGAGCCGTCTCGCGGGTCTCGTATTTGGCAAACTTGTCATAATCGCTGCTGGTGCGGAACCCAAAGTTGCCGATATAGAGCATGTCGGCGGTCTGGTCAATCACGGTCAGCGCAAAAGCCTTAGCCGATGCGATTACGCCGGACGTGACATTATCCTTGTTCACGGCAACCGAGATGCGCGCCGGGGCGGATGTCACCTGCACCGCTGTGTTGATAACGCAGCCGGCACGCAGCCCGTCTGCCGCAGCGCTCACCACGTACAGACCGCTCGGCATGGTAAAGAACGCAGTTTTGTCCATAACGATCACTCCCCTAGCTCGGGTTGGAACCTCATGGATGTATGTACCCACAAAAAAAGGCGGCACCCATAACGGACGCCGCCTTTGAGACATATGTGTCAGAACAGTAAGAAAGATGAGACGCCCGCAGTTGCGGTGAAATAGGGACTGAATAGCCCCTCAAACAGGCAAAACAGTCCGTATTCCACCGCAACTTATGCAGAGTGCCTAACGGTTGCGTTCCTTAAGGGCGCGATCGATCTCGCGTTGGACATCACGCTTGGCCATGTCCTCGCGCTTGTCGTAGAGCTTCTTGCCGCGACCCAGACCCAGCAGCAGCTTTACGCGGCCGTCGGTATTAAAGTAGAGCTCCAACGGAACCAGCGCATAACCACGGTTGCGAAGTTTGCCGTCAAGAAAGTCGATCTCCTTGCGGTGCAGCAGCAGACGACGCCGACGGTCGGGATCGCGATTCCACACGCCACCATGGCTATAAGGGTGGATATGCAGTCCGACGAGCCAGCACTCCCCGCCGCGGATCAGCGCGAAGGTATCGGTGATCTGGCAGGCGCGCTCGCGAATCGACTTGACCTCGGTGCCGCTCAGTTCAATGCCGCATTCGAACGTCTCATCGATAAAGTACTCGTGATGCGCCGAGCGATTCTTGGAAATGAGCTTGCGCTCGCGCTTACTGGGCATCGCCGGCCTCCTTGGCGCCATCGGCGTTTGAGCCCGCAGCCTCGCGCTTTGCCTTGCGCTCGGCATTGAGCTCAGCATCGCTCTCGCGCACCAGCTTGATAATCGCCGCGCAGGCCTCCTCGCCCACCAGGTCGCGGGCGCGCACCGTCAGGCGCGTCGCCTCCTGTTTGTCGCCGTCGCTTGCAGCATCGGTCGCGCACATAATCAGGCAGATGGCAATCTCGGCCGAAGGTGAGGTCGGAACGCCCTGCAGGGCCAGTTCACCCATCACGTGCTCGTCGCTCTCCCCGGCGGCATCCGGATAGGTGGTATGGATCTTGTTGAGCAGGCGCGTCGTATGCGCATCGTTGGGCGCCAGGCGCAGCGCCAGACGCGCACAACCCACGGCGGCAGAAACATTCTCGGTCTCGGGCTCCAAAAAGTACTGGCCCAAGTTGGCGTAGGCGCGGGCGGCGCACTTGCCGTCGCTCGCGCGCTCCAGCACCGAGAACGAGAGCGATGCCCATTCCTGCTTGTCCTCGAGTGCGCGGAACAGCTCAGCCAAATCCAAGCGATAGTTGCAGTTCATGGGGTCCCAACGCACAGCCTGCATCAGGGCATTACGAGCGCTCACATAATCCTGCTGGCGAATGTAGGCAAACGCCATGTCAGAGTACAGGCGGTCAAACGGCACCTCGACCTGCACGAGCTCGCGCGGATCCTTCTCCACGCGGCGATAGGCCAAGCGCTCAAACTTGCTATCGAAGCTAAAGAATTGGCGCTTCTCCTCCGTCTTGCACTCAGCGTCGATATACTCCTCGGCGAGCTCCACCAGACGCTCCAGCAGCGGCGTCGCCGTAGCCAGGTCGCCCTGCGCCAGATAGTTCTCGGCATACGTGATGTCTTGCAAGCTGATGGGCAGATCCATGGCTACTCCTCGATCTGAGCGAAACACGGCAGGCGCCGTATATACGGTCAATACACAAAACCCGGGTCTCTTACGAGGCCCGGGCGTTCAATTTTGGTAGCCCGTACCAGATTCGAACTGGTGATCTCCGCCTTGAGAGGGCGGCGTCCTAAACCGCTAGACGAACGGGCCATATGTAGCAAATGCAATGGCTGGGATGGAGGGAGTCGAACCCCCATTGACGGAACCAGAATCCGCTGTCCTGCCATTAGACGACATCCCAATGACTGCATCGCTGCGCTCGGCTGTGCCTTTGCGCAAGAAAGAAATATACGGGAAGTCTCGCCGTGACGCAAGCCCCAATTTTGACTTTTTTGAAATTCAGTCAAATTGGCCTAATTTAGTCCAACCCGTGAAGGACCTGTGAAGCACCAGCAACACCTACGGCGTCAAAGCCCGTAAAACATCCCACATCTACCGCTGGTAGATTACAACAATGCAGCACTCACGGCTGATGGCACAATCGAACCGTCATCATTGCACGGATATCGAGGCACCATGGACGAAGAGCTTGATTACCTATGGGAGACCCTGGGCCTCGAGATCACTGCTGACCTTTGGCCCGAACGGGACAAAATCCATCCCACACTGCGCCCCGCCATCACGGTGATGCAGGCAAAATACCGCCGTGCATCCTTTTTGATCATGCGGGTGTCATGGCACGCGGGACTCCCCGACCTTAAGCGAATCCAGGCAAGCCTCGTCGAGCTGTCCGGTATGCCGACCGTCATATCCGAGGCGCACCTGGAGCAGCGCCAGCGCGAGCGACTGCAACAGCAGCGGATTCCCTTTATCTGCCCCGGCGTTCAGGCATATCTGCCCTTTATGGACGAGGAGTACTGGAGCGGCAAGCCCAACAAGCACGTAAAGATCTACGATCCGCACGAATGGGCACAGCTTGAGGATTAGCGCATATGCCCGCCAACCGGAAAGCTCATCCCGGAATTTACGTCCAGAACGGGACGCGCTTTCCCCTAGAGGCCCCAAACGGAAACCGTATCCCAGATTTCGCGCTCAAACTGGGATACGGTTTCCGCTAGCCCCTTCAACCGGAAACTGCGTCCCGGAATCCGAGCTCAAAACGGGTCGCACTTTCCGCAGCCGCTACAGCAACGCCTCGGCCCAAGCCGCTTCCCTAAAGCCGGGAATCGCAAAGTCGTCGCCCACCAGCAGCGGACGCTTGACCAGCATGCCGTCGGTCGCCAGCAGCTCGTAGCACTCCTGATCCGTCATGCCCGCATCCAGACGCGCCTTCAGGCCCAGCTCTCGATATTTCATGCCCGACGAATTAAAGAAGCGCCGCACCGGCAGCCCCGAACGAGCAATCCAGGTCGCAAGCTCATCAGCCGTGGGATTGTCCAAAACGATATCGCGATCGATATACTCTACCCCATGTTCGTCCAGCCATGCCTTGGCCTTCTTACAGGTCGAGCACTTGGGATATTCAACAAACAATACCGCCATGGGATTTCCTTTCTTAGAGAAAACAGGTGTCTGGAAAACTGCACATCGACGACCACTCGCGATTGCAGCCGTTATTGTAGTCAATGTCGAAGCATAGACAGTCGCGATGTCTCGTCTTAAGGCTAGCGCCTCGCATGGGCGCCGATCGGCCGAATCGCATGGCGCACCAACGCCGCTGCCAGCAATACCAACAGCATGGCGGTGACATAGCCCGCAGCATCGAATCCTAAATCGATAACGTCGAAATGCCTGCCGGGAACAAAGATCTTATGCACCTGATCGCCAACGGAGCAGGCGGCGCAAAAGAGCAATACGGGCACGCAACGGGAACATACGCTCCACGGACGCCTGGAAAGGCAAACCACGACCACCGAGGCGAACAATCCGACGAAGAAAAACTCTACGGTATGGGCGACGCGACGGACGTTTGTGCCCACCCACATGCGAATGGAAGCAAGTCGGCCAGACCGGACAGGCGGGGCAGCCAAATCGGTGCCCCCGGTCATTCCGTTCTCCGCCTGAGCTTCACCCGTGGCATCGACAGCCTGAACGCCCGTAGCCTGGCCCTCCACCACACGCGCGGTAGACTCGCTCAGCAACGACGTCTCCACCGCATTTTGCTCCGTCAGCACCCAGATGCCCGCCAGCGTTGCAGCGAACAGAACGATCGCGGTCCATCCGATTATTTGTTTTACGCGCGCCAAGGGCCAACCTCCTTTTTTGAATATCAGCGAGTGTAGCCCCAAATGGCATCGTCACCGTATCAAAATTTGAATCGCAACAGGAAGCGACAAAGCGACGCAAACCCCTACCCCGCCTCGCGCATCCAGCGATCGAACGTCCCCACGCACACGCCCAGGCACTTTGCTGCCTGGCTGCGGGTAATATCGCCCGCCTCATAGCTATCGCGCACCAGCTCAAACTGAGGAGGACACGGCTTGCGAGGTCGACCGAAACGGACCCCTCGTGCCCGCGCCGCTGCAATTCCCTCCGCTTGGCGCCGATGGATATTCTCGCGCTCCACCTGTGCCACGTAGCTCAGCAGTTGCAGCACAATATCGGCAATCAGGACGTTGGTCACATCTGGCGCGCCGCTGGCCCTAGCGCGCGTGTCAAGCAATGGCATGTCCAACACCACAATGGCAACCCCGAGCTCCTTGGTAATGCGTCGCCATTCCTCAAGAATCTCGGAGTAATTACGGCCAAGTCGGTCGATAGAAAGCACCACCAGCACGTCCCCGTCTCCCAGGACGTGCAGCAGCTCGCGATAACGCGGTCGATCGAAGTCCTTGCCGCTCGCATGGTCGGCATAAATATTCGCCGAGCCCACGCCATAGGCGCCCAGCGCATCCAGCTGCCGATTAAGATTCTGATCGCGCGAACTCACCCGCGCATAACCGTACACCGTCGCCATCTCATCCCCGCTTTCTTGTAAACCTGCCAAAAGGGACAGGTTTATTTTGGTAGGTTTTACCTCTCAAATAGCAGGTAAGCGGGCGGCCGAGCAGACGGCAAGGTAGTCACGATTCAAATGCGAAGGACGGTCCCGAAAGGCCGCCCTCCGCTCCCCCACCATGAGTCGGGATTTGGCTAATGGATAAGCTTAAAGTCCAAGTGCCCACGCGTGGTATTGACGCGCGAGACCTCGACAATCACGCGCTGACCCAGTTCATAGCGAGTCCCCGTGTCGGCGCCCGTCAGCGTAAGCGCGTCCTCGTCAAACTCGAACCACTCGTTGCCCAGGCTCTTGATCGAAACCAAGCCTTCGACCTGCGTTAGGTCCAAGCGCACAAAGAGGCCCATGCTGCTAACCCACGAGACGGTTCCGGCATAGCGCTCGCCCAGACGGTCCTCATAGTACTGGGCAATCTTGATCTTTTGCGTCGCATGGCTCGCGGCATCTGCCGCGCGCTCGGCATCGCTGCATGCGCGGCAGATCTGCGGCAGAATGCGCGGCAGCGACTCGCGCCCCTTGCCGATCAGCCGCGGCGTACGGACCAAGGCGTCCTTGCCGCCGAGCTGCTCATAGGCCAACTGCAGCTTGAGCACGCGGTGCACCACCAGATCGGGGTAGCGACGGATGGGACTCGTAAAGTGACAGTAGCACGGCGCGGCGAGCGCAAAGTGGCCCTCGTTGCGCGGCTTGTACAGCGCGCGCTGCATGCTGCGCAGAAGCAGCGTGTTAACGAGCGGTGCGTTGGCCGTACCGGCGGCAGCATCAACTGCAGCCTGCAGCTCATCGGGGCTCCCCAGGGCAATACCGGCAGCACGGCGATCGTCGATGATGCCTAGCTGCGCCAGCGCAACGGCGGCACCGTGCAGGCTATCGGGGCTCGGATCCTCATGCACGCGATAGCAGGCCTCGATATCACGGTCTGCCAGCCACTCTGCAACGCACTCGTTGGCGAGCAGCATGGCTTCCTCGATAAGCGACGTGGCGCACGAACGCTCACGCGCCACAATCTGCACGGGTACTCCGTCCTCATCCAACAGAGTACGAATCTCGGCCGTGTCAAAATCGACTGAGCCGCGGGCGCGACGGATACGACGGCGGAGTTCGGCGAGTTCGTTGGCGGCGACAAGGAAATCGCCGAGGTCGACGTTGTAGCCGCGGGCGGCCTCCTCGCACGCAAGACCGCGCTCAAGCGCTTCCTCGCGCGAGGTCTCGGCAGCCGCAACATCCTCAGCGGCGCCTTCCAGCACCGAATACTCAACCGCGCCGGCACGCACCAGCAGCGCCTCGGCGCCGTCATAGTCCATACGCACACGCGAGCGAATCACGCTTGGATACGGATCGTAATGCCGCACGCGACCCTGCGCATCGAGCTCGATATCGACGGTAAACGCAAGACGGTCCTCGTCAGGGCGAAGCGAGCACAGGTCACAGGACAGGCGTTCGGGCAGCATGGGAAGCACGCGATCGGCCAGATACACCGATGTCGTGCGATGGCGAGCCTCAAGATCGATATGCCCGTCCCAAGCCACATAGTGTGAAACGTCGGCGATATGCACACCCAGCTTGTAGCCACCCTCGGGCGTGCGCTCCAACGAAATGGCATCGTCAAAGTCACGCGCGTCGACCGGGTCGATCGTGATGACAAAGCGGTCGCGCAGATCGCGGCGGAGCGGGTCCTTAAGCGCCGCGGACACATCGAGCGAAAGCCCCTCGGCCTCGTCCAGCGCGGCCTCGGGATAGCTATCGGTATAGCCGTAACGCGCCATCACATATTGAACACCCAAATCGGGCGCGTCATCTCCGCCGATGCGGCGTTCGATCGTCACGGTACCCGATTCCAGGCGCGTCGGGTAGGTCAAAATGCGCGCGACAACAGCATCACCCGGGTGGACGCCCAGACGATCCGCCGAGGTATCCTCGGGCAGAATGAAGAAGTCGGCCTTCAGACGCGAATCGAGCGGCTCGATCACACCGAGCGGACCGGCGGTCTGGTACGTGCCCACCACGCTTATGGCTGCGCGCTCAACCACGCCTTCGATCACGGCGCGACGCTCGCCATGCGGGCTGTTCTTAATGCTCACGGCAACGGTATCGCCGTCCATGATCTCACGCTTACCGCGGCCCATGACCTTGTAGTCGCCGTTTTCGGTTACAACGTAGGCGCTGTGCTCATGGAGCTGCACGCGCCCGGTCAGGCTCGGACGGCGTTCGCTGCGCACCGGCCCGCGCTTATTGCGAGCTCCACGCTTATGCTTGTTATTGCGCCCCATGGCGCCTCCTAACTATCGATTGCCGTTTACATCCCAAGAGTCTACCCAAATGATCCCTAGGGGACAAAAAACGGGCCGCCCCATAAGAGACGACCCGTTGGAAGGGATGAATTCCAGGCATGCCTACACGCGCAGGTAGCGGCGCATGGCGATGGCAGAACCAAAGAGACCGATAATCACGCCGACCAGAATCAGCGCAGCATAGGTCACCAGGTAGTACTGCATCGGCAGGGCAAACGACATCCAGCCGATGCTCTCCTGCAGACGCGGAATCATCAGATTGCGCAGCAGCTCCAGAACGCCGATGGAAAGCAGCGAGCCCAAAATGGCCTGCAGCACGCCCTCGGTGATAAACGGGCCGCGAATGAAGCCGTTGCTGGCGCCGACCAGACGCATAATCGCAATCTCACGACGACGCGCCGTGATGGACAGGCGAATCGTGTTGTTGATGAAGATGAATGCGATAAAGGTCAGAAGGCCAACGAGCACCACGGCGGCAATGCGGATGTAGTTGGTCACCTGGAACAGGCGGCTCACTTCCTCCTGGCCGTACAGCACGCTCGCGTTGACGTCGCCGTCATCCGCGATCTTCTGGAAATCGGCATCCTTCTTGAGCTTCTCTGCCGTGCTCTCGACCTTGGACGGATCGTCCATCTCAATTGCAAACGAAGCCGGCAGCGGGTTCTGGCCATCGAGTGCGCTCATGGTGGCGTCGGCGTTGCCCGACATCTTGCTCGTGTACTCGGCCAGCGCATCGTCCTTGTCCTTATAGGTCACGGACTTGACGTTATTCCACGTCTTAAGCTCGGCCTCAAAAGCCTGAACATCGGCCTGATCGGCGTCATCGCTAATGAACGCGTTGATGACAACCTGATCCTCGACGGTGCCGATCACGGAGTTCAGCATCGCGGAGCCCATGATGAACAGGCCGATGATAAACAGCGACAGGAAGATCGTGATGACGGCGCCGAGCGAGGTAGTCCAGTTACGGAAGAAGTGGCTGATTGCCTCTTTGAAGGAGTAGCCCACGTTAGTTGGTGCCATAGTTACCGTAACCTCCCCTCTCCTGGTCGCGGATAACGTGGCCGCCCTCAAGGGCGATCACGCGACGGTGCATGCTATCGACCATCTCGCGGTCGTGCGTGGCGACGATCACGGTGGTGCCGGTGCGGTTAATACGCTCGAGCAGCTTCATGATGCCCAGCGAGATCGCCGGGTCGAGGTTACCCGTGGGCTCGTCGCAGATCAGCAGCGGCGGACGGTTGACCATAGCGCGGGCAACGGCAACGCGCTGCTGCTCGCCACCGGAAAGCTGGTCGGGCAGCGAGTCCATCTGATCGGCCAGGCCGACCAGACGCAGCACCTCGGGCACCTGGCTGCGAATAACGCCCTTGGGCTTGCCGATGCACTGCAGGGCAAACGCCACGTTTTCATAGGCGGTCTTTTGCGGCAGAAGCTTAAAGTCCTGGAACACGGCGCCAATCTGGCGGCGCAGGAACGGAACCTTGCGGTTCTTGATCTTCATGAGGTCCTGACCGGCAACCAGGATGCGGCCGCTCGTCGGCTTGACGTCACGGTTGAGCGTCGACAGCAGCGTGGTCTTACCCGAGCCGGAGTGACCGACCAGGAAGACGAACTCGCCCGGATAGATCTCGATGTTGATGTCGTCGAGTGCAGGCTTGTTGGGCTGTGCCGGATAGATCTTGGTGACATGCTCCATAAGGATGACGGGCTCGACACCGGCCTGCTTGGCCATCTTCTTGCGGCTGGCCTGCGGATCGATGGGCGCAAACACCGACGTAAAATCGGGGTTGTTGAGCGCGTTATCGAGGCTTGCGACCTCGGCGGCCTGATCGCTCTCGACCACCGGGGCAGCAGGCTGCGTGGGGTCGGGAATAGCGGCAAAGAGACCGGACTGCGCAGGCTGAGGAGCCGGCGTCGCAGGGGCCATGGGGTCGGGAATGCCGGCCATGGTAGGCTGCGGCGTGGCGGCGCCAGCCTGAGGCTGCTCCACGCGAGCGGTCACGGCCTGAACGGGCTCAAAACCCGCCGTGCCGGAAAGCGCGACATCGCTGTTGGGATTGTAGGCAAAGGGATCGGATGCCGGCTGTGCCTGATCTGCCGGCTGAGCGGGGGCCTGAGCAACAGGCTGGCCCTCTGAATCCGGAGTGGCGAAACGACTGCCCTGGACGCCTGCCTGCGTCTTGGGGGCATCATCGCCCGCACCGGAGGTACGGAAGTGGTTACCCACTGGTGCTCCTTATCGTCGTGCGTTTAAACTACATGAGCGCTTTGTATTTTAGCAGCATTAGCTTTGCTGCACATAAGAAGCATGGCGTGGTTAGGGATCCCGTCGGCCGGACACAGGGTTACTCTCCAAATCGTCCTCGGACATGTCGGAGCCCCCGCTGCGCGCTTCGCGCGGCGGGGGCTCCTCCGTCCTGCGGAAAGATTTGGAGAGTAACCCTGTGCCCGGCCTGCGATAACTAAGGGGTCGCCGCGTTTATCTTGAGGTGCTGCATATACAAAGCTGGAAGGGTCTGAATTGCGCTTTGTCGATATATGCCCTTTTTCCTGATGGGACCGTGCTTGAGGGGCGTCTTCATGAGTTGCGGTGAAATAGGGACTGTTTTACCAGTTAAAAGGTCTAATCAGTCCCTATTTCACCGCAACTGAAACAGGGGCGCTCTCCAAGAGAGCGCCCCTGCCGGGTTTCCATAGTTCTGGCGAAGCAGTCCTTGAGATCCGCCTTGCCTTATGCCATGAACTCCTTGGTGGTCGCCACGATGTTGGCGGCGTCCAGGCCATACTTGTGCAAGAGCTCGGCACCCGGGCCGGACTCGCCAAAGGTGTCGTTGACGCCGATCTTCTTGAGGGGCGTCGGGCACTGCTCGCACAGGACGTCGGCAACGGCGCTGCCCAGGCCACCGATTACAGAATGCTCCTCGACGGTCACGACGTGGCCGGTCTTGGTGGCGCTCTTGACGATCAGGTCGGCATCGATGGGCTTGATGGTGTGCATGTTGATGACCTCGGCGTCGATGCCCTCGGCAGCGAGCTGCTCGGCGGCCTCGAGAGCCTCGCCGACCATCAGGCCGCAGGCGATGATGGTGACGTCGGCGCCCTCGCGCATGACAATGCCCTTACCCAACTCGAAGTTGTAGGTCTCGGGGTCGTTGATAACCGGCGAGGCCAAACGAGCGAAGCGCATGTACACCGGACCGTCGCACTCGTAGGCGGCGCGCGTCACGGCGCGGGCCTCGACGTCGTCGGCAGGAACGATCACAGTCATGCCGGGGATGACGCGCATGAGGGCGATATCCTCGCAGCACTGGTGCGTGGCACCATCCTCGCCCACCGAGATACCGGCGTGCGTGGCACCAATCTTAACGTTGAGGTGCGGGTAGCCGATGGAGTTACGGACCTGCTCAAAAGCGCGGCCGGCTGCGAACATGGCAAAGGTGCTCGCGAAGGCAACGCGGCCGGTGGTCGCGATACCGGCGGCGACGCCCATCAGGTTGCTCTCGGCGATACCCACGTCGAAGAAGCGGTCGGGGCAGGCGGCCTTGAACTTGCCGGTCTGCGTGGCGGCGGCCAGGTCGGCGTCGAGGACCACAAAGCCATCGTGCTCGTTGGCGAGCTCGACGAGGGCCTCGCCGTAGCTTACACGCGTGGCGATTTTCTTGACGTCTGCCATCCTAGAGCTCCTCTCCGGCGGCCGTGAGCTCTGCCATGGCCTGCTCAAACTGTTCATCGTTGGGGGCCTTGCCGTGCCAACCAACCTGGTTCTCCATAAAGGAAACGCCCTTGCCCTTCATGGTCTCGGCGATGATGGCGGTCGGCTGGCCCTTGGTGGCGCGAGCCTCGGCAAAGGCGGCGCGGATCTGATCGAAATCGTTGCCGTCGGCAAGCTCCACCACGTGGAACTTAAAGGCACGGAACTTGTCGGCGAGCGGCATGGGGTCGTTAACCTCCTCGACGGGGCCGTCGATCTGCAGGCCGTTATGGTCGACGATCACGCAGAGGTTGTCGAGCTGCTGGTTGCCGGCAAACATGGCGGCCTCCCAGACCTGGCCCTCCTCGCTCTCGCCGTCGCCCAGCAGGGCGTAGGTGCGATAGTCGTCGCCCCAGTGCTTGGCGGCAACGGCCATGCCCACGGCGGCGGAGATGCCCTGGCCGAGCGAGCCGGTGGACATGTCGACGCCCGGGGTGTCGTTCATGTTGGGATGACCCTGCAGGTGGCTGCCGATATGGCGCAGCGTCTCGAGATCCTCCTTGGGGAAGAACCCACGCTCGGCGAGCACGGCGTACAGGCCCGGAGCGCAATGGCCCTTGGAGAGCACAAAGCGATCGCGGTCGGCCTTGCGGGGATCGGCCGGGTCGACGTTCATTTCCTCAAAGTACAGATAGGTCATGATGTCGGCAGCGCCGAGCGAACCGCCCGGATGGCCGGACTTGGCAGCGTGCACGCCGGTGACGATGCCCTTCCTTACCTCGTTGGCAACCTTTTTGAGCTCTTCGTCGCTCATTGTGCCTTCCTTTCATCCTCTTTAGACAAGATGCGCACGGCACGGAAAGGTAATCCCAACACAGCCGCAATGCACGTACGTCATTCATTATGCTGGAAACTGATGGCTTTACCAGAGTTTTTATCATTATTTGAACCATTTAGCAGGCAGAACCGCTGATGAAACGGTTTATCAATGTGAACGTCTTTTGGATGGAACGCGATCGACCCTACGCGCTAATGTCCTTGAATCCCTCGCCGAAGGCTTCCGTAACGTCAGCGACCGTCACAATGGCGTGAGGATCGCGCTCGCGCACGATCGTCTTGAGGGTATTGAGCTCTCGACGGCTCACGATGACCATAATCACCGGCTTCTCGGCACCCGAATACATGCCAGTCGCCTTAAACTTGGTACAACCACGACCCAGGCCATACATGATATCGGCAGCGATATCAGGGAACTTGTCCGAGATGATGAGTACCATACGGCGCTTGTTGCCACCATCGACCACGGCATCGATCACGTAGCCGCTAATGACCATCGAAAGGCCTGCATATAGTGCGTTTTCGATTGAAAAGACCGGAGCCGACAGCGCGCAAACGGCAACATCGATCGCCATGACGGTCGAGCCCACGGGCAGTGAGGTATTACGCGAGATGATTTGACCAATCGTGTCCGAGCCGCCGGTGTTGGCGCCAGCGCGCAATACCATGCCGTAACCGATGCCCGTAATAATGCCGCCCCACATAGCGGGAAGCATCAGGTCCGCATCCGCCAGAGGTGCTACAAACGGGGCGAACAGATCGGTAAAGAAGCCCAGCAGCACAAAGCCCGTCGCGGTCTGCACCACGTAGAACATGCCGCCCTCGCGCATAACGACCAACAACAGCAAGGCGTTCATCACGATCGTCTGAATACCAACGGGAAGCGATAGGCCGCGCGATGCACCGACCGCCTGGATAATGGTGGCAAGGCCCGTAACGCCACCGGCAGCAAGGCCGTTGGGGATCAAAAACAGGTCGGTCGCAATAGCGGCCAGAGCGCACCCCAACATAATCTGGGGCAGGTCGTGAAAGAAGTTCATCGATAGAATGCGCTTGATGTCCAGACGATATGCCATGCTGCCTCCCTCAAAAAAGCGCACCCAAACGGATGCGCTTCGAACTTCTTGCTGTATTCGATTCTACCGATTCGCCGGACAAAAACCACCCCTGCGCAGGGTTTGCTCTGGATACAAAACCACCCTGCTGGGAGGGTTTTAATCCATCTCCACATAAACCGGGCGGTTTATGCAGACGGGGTCTCCGCGTCGGCGTTGCCGGTGGCCCAGCGATGGTAGCCAATAACGAACGGGTCCAGGTCGCCATCGTCAAGGACGGCCTCGACATTGCTGGTCTCCACGCCCGTGCGTAGGTCCTTGACCATCTGGTACGGGTAGAGCACGTAGCTGCGGATCTGGTTGCCAAAACCAATCGTGGTTTTGGGTCCGCGAATCTCATCCAGGGCCTCGGCGCGCTTCTCGAGCTCAATCTCGTACAGGCGAGCCTTGAGGATCTGCATGCACGCGGCCTTGTTCTGGATCTGGCTGCGCTCGTTTTGGCAGGTAACCACAATGCCGCTGGGGAAATGCGTCACGCGCACGGCGGAGTCGGTGGTGTTGACGCCCTGACCGCCCGGGCCGCTCGCGTGGTACACGTCCACGCGGATGTCGTCGGGACTGATCTCGATGTCGATATCATCGGGTAGCACGGGGATGACCTCGACGCCGGCAAACGTGGTCTGGCGGCGCTTCTTGTCGTCGGTGGGGCTAATGCGAACCAAGCGGTGGACGCCGGCCTCGGCGCGCAGCATGCCAAATGCGTCCTTGCCCTCGACGGTAAAGGTCGCGCGGTCGATGCCGATGACCTCGGCCGCGGGACAGTCGTTGATGGTGACCTTCCAGCCGCGACGCTGGCAGTACTTCATGTACATCTTAAAGAGCATGAAGGTCCAGTCCTGGGCCTCCAGACCACCCTGTCCGGGCTTGATGGTCACGATGGCATCGCCGTGATCGAACTCACCGGTAAACCAGCTCGAAAGCTCAAGCTCATCGATGGCACGGGCCAGGCGCTCAGCCGTGGCTGCAGCCTCCTCGCGAAGGGCGGCGGCGTCGGGGTCATCCCCCATCTCCTCGGCAAGCTCCAGCGCGGCGCGGGCATCGGAAAGCTCGCCGCGCGCGGTGTCCACGGCAGCGATATCTTCCTTGGTGCGCGCGATCTCCTCCATGGTGGCACGGGCGGCGTCGGCGTCATCCCAAAAGCCAGGGGCAACACTTTTGGCCTCGAGCTCGAACACGCGGGTACGCTTCTCGTCCAGGTGGAGATACGACTCGACCTCACCGAGCCGGTCCGCGAACGCGTCCAGCTCGGCGGGCGTTACCTCTAAAGCCTCAGCCATTAACGATTCCTGCCGTGGCAGTACTTAAACTTCTTGCCGCTACCGCAGGGGCACGGGTCGTTGCGGCCCACGTTGACGTACGGATCGTCGCTCTCGGACTTGCGATAGGTGGTCACCTTGCCACCGTTGTTGACGGCAGCCGGACCACCCTGGACAGCCGTGCGGGCCTGCACCTGCGCCTGCTTGCGCAGCACCGAGTCGCCGTTGTCACCATCGACCTCGGCAGGACCGGAGAAGCGCGCACCCTCGAGCGCGGGCTCCTCCTTGTGCTCCACGGCACGCGGGGCAGCCTTGATCTCGATGCGCAGAACCGTGCGCAGGTAATCCTCATACATGGTATCGACGAGTATCTGGAACGCGCCGTAGGCCTCGGTCTTGTACTCAACCAGCGGGTCGCGCTGGCCAAAGCCGCGCAGGCCGATGCCGGTCTTGAGGTAGTCCATCTCCTGCAGGTAGTTCATCCAGCGGGTATCGATGACGCGCAGCATGACCTGGGTGTTGAGCTCGCGCATCAGGTCCTCACCCAAGCGCTCGGCCTTCATGTTGTAGCACTTCTCCACGTAAGCCAGGACATCGGCAGCCAGGGCCTCATAATCCTCGTCAGGGAACTTCGGCGTATCGATGTGGCCGGTGAGCTCCACAACCCACTTGCGCAGGCCCTCCAGGTCGCGCTCGCCATCGTGACTGTCCTTGGTGCAGAACTCCTGCACGCAGCGGTACACGGTGTCGTGCATGACCTCGGTGATGTGGTCGGTCAGGTCCTTGCCGTCCAGAATCTTATTGCGCTCGGCGTAGATGACCTGGCGCTGCTTGTTCATGACGTCGTCGTACTCAAGGACGCTCTTACGCATGGAGAAGTTGATGCTCTCGACCTTGTGCTGGGCGCTCTCGACGGCCTTGGAGATGATCTTGTGCTGAATGGGCATGTCGTCGCCCATGTCGGCCGTGACCATCATCTTGGAGACGCGGTCCATCTTGTCGCCGCCGAACAGGCGCATGAGGTCGTCCTCGAGCGACAGGTAGAACTGGGTCTCGCCCGGATCGCCCTGACGACCGGAGCGGCCGCGCAGCTGGTTGTCGATACGACGGGACTCGTGGCGCTCGGTTCCGATAACGGTCAGGCCGCCGGCGGCAAGCACGCGCTCGCGCTCGGCCTTGCAGGTCTCCTTGGCCTCGGCGTTAAACTGCTCGAGCTGCTCGGGCGTCACGTCCTCCATGGTCAGGCCCTCGTACTCCAGGCGCTCGCGCACCAGCTCGTCGGGGTTGCCGCCCAGCAGGATGTCGGTACCACGACCGGCCATGTTAGTAGCGATGGTCACGGCGCCGTAGCGTCCGGCCTGGGCAACGATGTGGGCCTCGCGTTCATGGTGCTTGGCGTTGAGGACCTCGTGTGCGATGCCGCGCTTGGTAAGGGCGGCGGACAGCTTCTCGGAGCTCTCGATGGAGACGGTGCCCACCAGGACCGGTTGGCCCTTGGCGTGACGACGCTCAACGTCGTCGGCAACGGCGTTGTACTTGGCCTGAATGGTGCGGTACACCAGGTCCTCGTGGTCCACGCGCTGCACGGGCTTGTTGGAGGGGATGACCTCGACGGGCAGCTTGTAGATCTCGCGGAACTCGGCATCCTCGGTAAGCGCCGTACCGGTCATGCCAGAGAGTTTGTCATACAGACGGAAGTAGTTCTGCAGGGTGATGGTGGCCAGGGTCTGGTTCTCCTCGCGTACGAGCACGCCCTCTTTGGCCTCGATGGCCTGGTGCAGGCCCTCGGAGTAACGGCGGCCTTCCATAATGCGGCCGGTGAACTCGTCGACGATCTTGACCTCGCCGTTGGTGACCACGTACTGTTTATCGCGGTGGAACATGTACTGGGCCTTCAGCGCCTGCTGCAGGTGGTTGACCAGCTGGCCGGAGAGATCGGCATAGATGTCATCGATACCCAGGCGGCGCTCGATTTTCTTAAGGCCGCGCTCGGTGGCGGCGATGGTATGCTTGGCCTCGTCCATGACGTAGTCGCCCGTGGGTTCAGCATCCTCGGTGGCGGTGAGCATGTCGTGCGACACGTCCTCGCCGCGCTCAAGGCCACGCACGGCACGCGCGAAGTCCTTGTAGGTACTGGCGGACTTGGTGCCAGCGCCCGAGATAATGAGCGGCGTCCTGGCCTCATCGATCAGGATGGAGTCGACCTCGTCGACGATGGCGTAGTTGTGGCCGCGCTGTACGCGCTGCTCGGGACGGGTAACCATGTTGTCGCGCAGGTAATCGAAACCGAACTCGGAGTTGGTGCCGTAGGTGACGTCTGCCTGGTAGGCCGGACGCTTGAGCTCGAGCGGCATGTTGTTCTGGAGCAGACCGACGGTCATGCCCAGGTACTTATAGATGCGGCCCATCCACTCGGAGTCGCGCTTGGCAAGGTAATCATTGACAGTAACGACGTGTACGCCTTTGCCGGCAATAGCGTTGAGATAGCCGGCCAACGTGGAGACGAGGGTCTTACCTTCGCCAGTCTTCATCTCAGCAATGTGGCCCTCGTGCAGTGCCATGGCGCCAATGAGCTGCACGTCAAAGTGGCGCATGCCCATGGTGCGCTTGGAAGCCTCACGCACGGTGGCAAAGGCCTCGGGAAGCATGTCGTCGAGCGACTCGCCGTTGGCGTAACGCTCGCGGAACTTATCGGTCTGGCCGCGGAGCTCCTCCTCGGTCATCTTCTCAAACTGGGGCTCAAGACCGTTGATCTGGTCGACGATCTTGTAGTAGCGCTTAAGGTCCTTATCGGATCCAAAGGACAGCAGCTTTGACATGAATCCCATGTGGTTTTCCTTTTTGGCCATCGCCCACGCCGTGCAGCTGCGGGCGAGTTAAACACAGATGATTGTACTTTAGCCAAACAAGGCGCGGCCTATACGGTCGACCTCGACCGCCACGTAATAACTACGACCAACCTGCCAAAAGGGGACTGGTTTATTTTGGCAGTTTTTATCTGGGCAAACGCCGCCTCTCTGCCATTTGGTGCAATGGGGGCAGGTTGGTTTGCACCAATAAAAAGAAAAGGACCGCGCACCCAAACGGATGCACGGCCCTTATGCCATGAATGCGAGTGATTCCGCGGCGAGCTATTTACTCAGCAGCCTCGGTGGTCTCGGCCTCGGCAGCGGTCTCCTCGACGGGAGCCTCTGCGGGAGCCTCGGCGGCCTGCTTGGCAGCCTCCTCGGCAAACTTAGCGGCACGCTTAGCCTTCTCGGCAGCCTTAGCCTCAGCGGCGGCCTTGCGAGCGGCCTCGGCCTCAGCAGCCTTGGCGGCCTTGGCAGCCTTGGCCTCCTCAGCCTTCTTGAGCTGGGCGGCAGCGGCGCCACCGAACTTGTCGGCGAAGCGCTGGACGCGTCCACCGGTGTCGACGAACTTCTGCTGGCCGGTGTAGAACGGATGGCACTCGTTGCAAAGCTCGACCTTCATCTCGGACACGGTAGCGTGCGTCTTGAAGGTGTTGCCGCAGGAGCACGTCACCGTGCACTCGACATACTGGGGATGGATACCCTGCTTCATGGTAGGACTCCTTATTGGTCAGGCGCTGGTTACCGATCAGCGCATAAGGCGTCTTGGTTTCCGACCAAGACAACAAACTTGGCTATGGTACCACGGCGCCGCGTGTCCCACAAAAGGTTCACGGTCTTTTCGGAACGACACGAATCTGACCCATCGAAACACATCTCCACCGTTCCTTCAACTGGGAAAATGCCGTCCCCGGGGCCTGAGAAGGGCCCCGGGGACGTTCGACTGACTGCGGGAACGGCCTTTCCGCTCAATGTGTTCGGCTGAGATCGGAAATCAACCAAACTGAACTAGGTTCAGTTGACATGGTTAAAAACGGGGGCGACGCTTTTGCGTCGCCCCTCGTCCCGGCCGGGTTGCTTTAGTTGTACACGCGGTAGTTACACTTGAACTGGGTTATGTGTCCATAGTGGGAGCCGTACCAACCCGATGTATAGCTGATTGCTTTTGCGCCTAGATATTCGTATCTCTTGTTGTAGCGAAGCTCACGGTAGGTCGTGTCGTACTCTGCTACGTAAAACGCGTCTCCAGAGAAGGCTTTGTACCGGTCTTTAACCGTCGAAGCCATGTACGCGGGTTCGACATCGCCTTTCTCCCCGTTGAGCGCATAGACGGGTGCCGCGATTCCGCATAAAGCCGTTGCCACGAGGATGGCGTAGACAGCCATGCGCGACGCATTGGTCTTCAGCTGTTCAAATAGTTTCATGTCATTCACCTCCCTCGTATGTATCGAGGTATTCCTGCTTGAGCGTCTGCGAGGACGACTCGATCTTTTCCACGAGCGTGCCGGCCTCGATGAAGTAGAACGAGTTGGTGAGGTCTGCCAGGTCGTCGAGCAGGTGGCTTGAGATGAGCACGCTTCGTCCCCGCGCCACCTCGCTGCGCATCGCGTCGCAGGAGGTTTTCCGCTTTCCCGGATCGAGGCCGTTCAGCGGTTCATCGAGGATGAGGTACGGGCAATCGGTCGCTATCGCCATGGCAAGCTTTACCTGCTGCTTCATTCCTGTCGAGAGTTTACGGGTCGGCTTGTCGAGATATGGGGAGATTCCGAGGGAGTCGCAGAGCGAGTCGATGTCGGTGGCCGATTTCCACGCCTCCCTAACGAAAGAGAGGTGCTCGCGGGCCGATAGCGTGGGGTAGAGATCCGCGCCGCCTGAAGAGCTCAGGTAGACGAGTTCTGCAAATTCGGCTGATCGACGTTGGCAGATTCCGTCTGCCGCCAGGCTTCCCGAGCGGATGCGGGTGGGAAATTGGCCCGACAGCGCTTCAAGAAGGGTGGTTTTCCCCGAGCCGTTGGGAGCAACGAGGCCCGCCGCCGTTCCCGGGCTCAGGAAAAGCGACCCGATTGAAAGTATCGTCGTGCTTCCGTATCCCACGCTCGCGTCCAGAAGCTCGAGCCCATGGTGCTTTTTCGCGGGTCCAGGCTGTTTGGGCGAACGTGCCGCAACGGCGCCGACCGCAAAAAAGACCGCGACGTATGCCAGGGCCACGGCAAGCATCGATGCGCTGCCCGAACCGGAGCCAATGAATTCCGTCGGGAAGCATCCCACGTAACCCGTTGCCTCGATAGGCGAGAACACGGCCAGCGGCAGGAGCTCGAGCGCGGCGTTATGCCCCAGTGCCGAATCGGACAGTAACGGGAATGCCGGGGCCGCGACAAGCAGCGCGGAGGCAAGGGGGCCCGCGAGGACGCGCCTCGTTGCGGTCGATAGGACGGCGGAACAAACGGATATCAAGGTTCCGCCCGCAAGCAGCGCGAGAAGCAGGGTCGTGAAGACGTCTCCCGCGGTCGTGGTGGCAAGCGCGCCGTCATGGAAGAAGGCGATCGGGTACCCGATCTGCCCGAATCCGTTTAGGGCCAAGGCGCAAATGCTCCCGGGCGCAAGGCCGGCGAGGAGCATCGCGGTCCCCGCGCCGATTATCGAAAACACGATCTGGATAAGGCGCCGGAATTTGGGCGCGGGCGCCTTCGCCGCCAGGGTCCCGGGCCTTGTGGCGCCGAGCACGAGTATCGACGAGAGAAGGAAGGGGATGAAGGG
>NZ_CYYP01000003.1:165381-197632 GCF_001405375.1 Collinsella aerofaciens | reverse complement strand
AACCCGGAAGCTAAGCCCCATCGCGCCGAGAGTACTGCGGGGTCAGCCCGTGGGAGGCCAGGGCGCCGCTGACCGGTGGACGGCACCGAGCCGTACGCTTGAACTGAGAAGGGGGAGGCCTCGCGGCCTCCCCCTTTTTGCGTTTACGGGCTTTTGTCTCACATAGTAGCTGTGTTTTATAACCCTCGTTTGTCGCATCTTCTGTGAACGGGCTACAATAACTTAGTCTGTGCGATATGGAGGTGAACATGGCTGAAGCTGGTATCGGCGTTGATATCGTCGAGATTTCCCGTATGAAATCAATTCTTGAAAAGACGCCGTCGTTTGCTCGGCGCGTGTTTACCGAAGAAGAGCGTGCGTATTGTGATGCATCATCGCGTCCCGCTGCTCACTATGCCAGCCGCTTTGCTTCGCGCGAGGCGGTACTTAAAGCTCTCGGCACGGGTTTTAGTCAAGGCGTTGGTCGCAAGGATGTTTCGGTTACGCGTGATAAACTCGGCAAACCGAAGGCGCTGCTTTCGGGCCGTGCTCTCGAGATCGCTCAAGAGCTGGGTGTTGTTGAGGTCGCTCTTTCCATTACGCTTACAGGAGACTTAGCCGTTGCGAATGCCATCGCGATTACCGAAGATGCTCGGCCTAAGCCAAAAGAGGAAAAGGTGAGTACCAAGAAACGCGTAGCGCAGACATTTAAAGAGGCTCGCTCTGTTTTAGATGAGCTTGAGCAGCTGCAGAATTCAGCATTGACGGAGCACCTGGGCGATGCTTCGCAAGATACGCTAGGAGCATAGATGAAACCGGTTTTGAGTACCGAAGAAGTCGTTCGTCTCGAGGACATCATCGAACGCGAAGGGACTTCGAAGGCCGAGCTTATGGAGCTAGCGGGTGAGTTTGCCGCCAACGAGGTCTTGAAGCTCAATCCCGATCGGGTTCTCGTTCTGGTCGGTTTTGGTAATAATGGCGGCGACGGTTGGGTTGCCGCCGATATTCTGAGCCATAAGGGTGTGGACGTCGATATCGTTTCTCCGGTTGAGCCGGATGAGATTCCTGCTGCTCTGGCGCGTCATGTTGCTCGTCGTACTGCCGGCCGCGATGTGCACGTTTGTGTCGGCCCCTCGCGTGACGAACTCGAGGTTTTGATCGATAAGGCCGATGTTGTTGTTGATGCCATTTTTGGTACCGGTTTCCACGGGAATCTGCGTGCGCCGTTCTCCATCTGGATTCCTACGGTCAATGAATGCGCCGATTGTGTCGTATCCATTGATGTCCCCTCGGGCCTGAATGCCGAGACGGGCGTTGTTGATGACGACTGCATTCGTGCCGAGCATACGGTGACGATGATTGCGCCCAAGATTGGTCTGTATAGCGCTGATGGCCCTGAGTATGCTGGCGATTTGATCTGCGGCAATCTTTACGACCGTCTTGACGAGGTCATCGATGATGTCGACCATGCCGCCGAGATTGTCGAGCCCGGTGACTTAGTTGATTACTTTGCTCCACTACCTACGAATATCGATAAGTATTCCCGTGGCTCTGTGCTTATTGTCGCCGGATCTGCGCAATATCCTGGTGCTGCCATTATGGCGGCCAAGTCTGCAGCTCGCGCGGGTGCTGGTTACGTGGCAGTTGCGGCTCCTGACGCCTGCGCCAATCTTATTCGCATGGCACTTCCTTCGATTCCCGTCTTTGCTATTCCGTCTGATTCCCGCGGCTCCTTTGGCGCTGCTGCGCGCATGACTGTGTGCGAGATTGCAAAGAAGTACAGCTGTGTACTGTGCGGTCCCGGTATGACGACATCTGCCGGCGCTATGCAGGTGGTTTCGGGCTTGCTCGAGCTTGATGTGCCGCTTATCTTGGACGCCGATGCACTCAACTGCCTTGCTAAGATTGCCATTGACGGTATTGATAGTAATCCCGAGATGTATCGTCGCGAGCAGCCGTTGGTTATGACGCCGCACTATCGTGAGCTTTCGCGTCTGGTTGCCGGTGACGAGGTGAACGACCTTGGTACCGCGATTGCGGCCGCGCAGAAGGTTGTCTGGGCTGCAGGCTCCGACAATCTGGTGGTCATTGCCAAGGGGCCGACGACGGCTATCTGTGGCGTTGAGCGTGTGCTGCTGCCGCTCTCGGGTCCGGCTTCTCTGGCAACTGCCGGTTCGGGTGATGTTCTCGCGGGTATTTTGGCCGGCACGCTTGCCACCATGCGCGACGAGATGGATCGTTGGGAGTTGCTGTATTCGTACGCCGTCGCACTTCACAGCTACGCCGGTTTTGCCGCGGCGACGGAGTATGGTGAGAAGAGCGTTATCGCGACCGATCTTATCGACTTGATCGGTCCTGCCATGGAGCTGGCGGCAAAGGATGCGCTCGAAGATCTGGGAATCATGGACGAAGGGTCGGATGACTAATCATGAATAAAGCCGATTTGACGCGCTGGTCCTGGGTCGAGATCGACCGCGGGGCGCTCCGTCGCAACACGAGGGCCTATAAGAACTTGCTGAATCCACGTCAGCGCCTGTGCTGCGTGGTCAAGGCCGATGCTTATGGTCATGGAGCTGTTGAGTGCGCCAAGATCATGTATTCGGCCGGTGCCGACATGTTTGCCGTGGCGACGGTTAACGAGGGCGTTGAGCTCCGACAGGGCGGGATTACGAAACCCATCCTCATCCTAAGCGAGCCGCCTATCGAGGCCATTCCGACGTTGCTCGGGTTTGATATCATGCCCTCGGTCTATACGTCTGACTTTGCTCTTGCGTATGGCGAATGTGCCGTCGCAGCGGGCAAAGTGGGCAAGTATCATCTCGCCATCGAGACGGGCATGAATCGTATCGGCGTTCACTACACGCAGGTTGTCGACTTTGTCCGCGGTATAAATTTTCATCGCGGTATTCAGTGCGACGGCGTATTTACGCACTTCGCCACGGCCGATGAACCTTCGGGCTGGGATTACAAGCTGCAGTGCCAGCGCTTTACCGAGGCCGTTCAGGCCATTAAGGATGCGGGTTTTGAGTGCGGTATCGTGCACTGCGCCAACACGCCGTCCTCGATGCTCGACCCCTCGATGCATTTTGATATGATCCGCGCCGGCGTTGGCTTGTATGGCATGCAGCCGTGCGAGCTGAGTGGCCGCGTGATGCAGCTTGATCCCGTTATGAGCGTCCATGCGCGTGTGACGCGCGTGGCGCACCCTGCGATGGGTGAGGGCGTGGGCTACGGTTTTACCTACCGCGTACCGCGTACGCGCGTTCAGATCTGCACGCTGCCGATCGGTTATGCCGATGGCCTATCGCGTACGCTTTCCAATCGTATGGATGTGCTGTATCGCGGCGAGCGCGTGCATCAGGTTGGCAATATCTGCATGGACCAGTTTATGGTCGCCATTCAGTCCAACCCGGCACACGAGATTCCCGAGGCCGAGTATGGTGACGAGATGATCATTGTCGGCCGCGATGGCGATGCCGAGATCACTATGGACGAGATGGCCCGACTGCGCGGAACGATTAACTACGAGGTCGCCTGCGGCTTTGGCATGCGTCTCGACAAGGTCTACGTGTAGGAGCCGCTATGGGTGTCATGCACATCCCCGGCCATACCCATCAGGCGCCACGTGAGGTCGCACTCGAGGAAATTGAGGCCGTTCTGGGCGATTGTCACCTCTGCCAGCTCTACCAGTCGCGTCACAATATCGTGTTTGGCGTGGGAAACCCCCGCGCTCGCGTCATGTTTATCGGTGAGGCGCCGGGTCGCAACGAGGATTTGCAGGGCGAGCCCTTTGTGGGGGCGGCAGGCGAGGACCTCAACGGCATTTTGTCGCTGGCGGGGCTCAAACGCGAAGACGTCTACATTGCCAACGTGCTTAAGTGCCGCCCGCCGGGAAACCGCAATCCGCGTCCCGAGGAAGTGCTGGCTTGCTCGCCGTTTTTGCGTGAGCAGATTCGAAGCATCTGGCCTGATATTATCGTGACGCTCGGCAACCCCGCGACGCACTTTGTGCTTAAGACCGAGATTGGCATTACTAAGCTGCGCGGCAGGTTCCACCAGATGGGGCATTTTGTAGTAATGCCCACTTTTCATCCGGCAGCAGCGCTGCGCAATCCGGCGTGGCAGGAGCTGCTGGAGGAAGACTTTAAGATGCTGGGCGATTATCTGGAGCGATATCCCGCACCAGAGGACGCCTCGGAATAATAAGGAGCATATATGTCCCTGGAGCGCCTGGGGGTAGGTACTTACAAAACGACTTGCGCTGCCGATACGGAGTACTTTGGCGAGCTAATTGCACCGTGCCTTGAGGACGGCGATGTGCTCATCCTGACCGGTGGCCTGGGAGTGGGCAAAACTCACTTTACCAAGGGCGTCTCGCGCGGGCTGGGCGATGGGCATATGGTTACGAGCCCTACGTTTGCGCTCATGGCCGTTCACGATCAAGGCCGTATTCCGCTGTTTCACTTTGATCTATACCGCCTGGAGCATGCCTACGAGCTCGAGGATACGGGCATTTTCGATGTGCTGGGCTATGAGGGTGCTTGCCTGCTGGAATGGGGCGAACAATTCCAAGACGAGCTGACGGATGAGTATCTTTCGGTGACGCTCAAGCGTGATGAGGGCGACAGTGATGTGCGAACGATAACGCTCGAGGCGCACGGTGACCGCGCAATGGAGCTTTCCCATTTGATTGATAAGGCTGTACAAGATGAGCTTGCATAACGACAACGCGCTGGTGGTGGCGCTCGATACTTCGACCGACATGCTTGCCTGCGCGGCAAGCTGGATTGATGGGCAGACGGGCGAGACGAAGCTCGTGAGTGGCGACCACATGTGTCGCCGTCACGCCAACGTTGAGCTCGTGAATACCGTTGATGGTGTGCTGGCTCAAGCCAGTCTGGATCGCAGCGATGTTGGTTGCTATGTGGTCGGCCGCGGCCCGGGGTCGTTTACGGGTGTGCGCATCGGCATCTCCACTGCCAAGGGCCTCGCACGTGGTGCCAATGTTCCGCTGCTGGGCGTGTCAACGCTTGACGCTTGCGCTTGGACGGCGTGGAAGGCTGGCGTGCGCGGCAAGCTTGGTATCTTGGCCGATGCTATGCGCGGTGAGGTATATCCGGCGCTGTATATGCTGGTCGATGAGGGCCCCGAGCGTCAATTTGAGCGCGAACACGTGGTCAAGGCCGCCGTGGCGCTCGATGAGTGGCGTCAGACCGCGGGCTGGGATCAGGTTCAGCTGACCGGTGACGGTCTCGTGCGCTATGGCAAGCTGCTGGGTGGGGACGAGACCGCTCGCTGTGTGGAGCGCGACCTGTGGTGGCCTTCGGGCGAGGGCTTGCTGCTCGCGCACGCTGCGGGTGACGGCGATCCGGCTCGCGTCCTGCCGATTTACACGCGCCTTTCGGATGCCGAGGAAAACGAGCGCAAGCGTCTTGGTCTTGCCGAGAGTGCGCAGAGCGAAATTACGGGCGTTGCCGATGAGCTCGCCGGTCGTCATCTGCAGTTCCGTCCCATGGGCGCGGCGGATGCCGAGGGCGCGAGCGCGTTAGAGGCTGCCTGCTTTGAAGGTGCCGGACACAAGGCGTGGACGCCGGGCATGTTCCTGTCCGAACTGGGCGAGGACGTCGCTGCGCCGCGTAGTTGGTGGGTGGCACACGATGACGGCAAGCTGCTGGGCCTTGCCGGCGGTATGGTCGTGGACGGTGATGTGCAGATTCTGGATGTCGCCGTCGACCCGGCACATCGCCGTGAGGGCATTGCCCGCAAGCTGCTGTCGCACGTGAGCTATGATGCCCAGATGCTCGGCTGCACCACGGCTTCGCTCGAGGTCGAGGACGGCAACGAGGGAGCGATCGCGCTTTATAACGCTCTGGGCTTTACCGAGGCTGGCCGTCGCCGCGGCTACTATGGTGCCGGCAAGGATGCCATCGTCATGACGGCTCCGCTGCCCCTCGTGCTTCCGGTCGACAATGCTTCGCCCGAGCCGACGGCGGCAGAGCAGCGCGTATGGCCGCTGCCTGCGCCTGGGCGCTCCGAGGGGGAGCGCGCCGAAATTGAGCGCCGCCGCCTGGTGCTCGCTATCGAGAGTTCCTGCGACGAGACGGCCGTGGCGATTATCGATGCGGATGGCAATATGCTGGCCAACCAGGTGTCGACACAGATTGATTTTCATGCCCGCTTTGGCGGCGTGGTGCCCGAGATCGCCTCGCGCAAACACGTTGAGGTGATTGTGAGTGTCGTGGATGCGGCGCTCGAGGATGCCGCAGCATCGCTTGGTCTTGAGGGTGGAGCCATTGCTCCCAGCGAGCTTGCCGCCGTGGGCGTGACACAGGGTCCGGGCCTGGTGGGCGCCCTCGTGGTGGGCGTTGCCTTTGCCAAAGGCTTTGCCTACGCTGCCGGTAAGCCGCTCGTATGCGTCAACCATCTGGAGGGGCACCTGTTTGCCAACCTGCTGGCGCAACCCGACCTCAAACCGCCGTTTATCTTCACGCTTGTCTCGGGTGGGCACACCATGCTCGTGCACGTGAAGGCGTGGGGCGACTACGAGGTGCTCGGTGAGACGCTCGACGACGCTGTGGGCGAGGCCTTCGACAAGGTAGCCAAGGCGTTGGGTCTGGGCTATCCCGGTGGCCCCATCATTTCCAAGCTGGCCGAGACGGGCAACCCCAAGGCGATCGATTTTCCCCGTGCGCTTAACAGCAGGGGAGACTATCGCTTCTCGCTTTCGGGCCTTAAGACGGCCGTGACGCTCTACATTGAGCAGGAGACCAAGGCCGGGCGTACGATTCATCTGCCCGATCTGGCGGCTTCGTTTGAGGCGGCTGTCTTTGACGTGCAGTACAAGAAGGCCAAAAACGCATTGCACGCTACCGGTTGCAAGGAATACTGCATCGGTGGCGGCGTCTCGGCCAACCCGCATCTGCGCGAGATGATGATCAAGAAGCTTGGGCGTCAGGGGATTCGCGTGACAGTGCCGCCTCTTTCGGCATGCACTGACAACGCCGCCATGATCGCGGAGGTTGCCCGCCGTAAATTCGACCGAGGTGAAATCTCGCCGTTCGACGTCGACGCCGATCCAAACATGACGCTGTAGCTGGTACGGCGCGGTCCCCGGACGGAGGGGCCGGATATAAGGTTTCCTGCTCTACAGTCCTGCGCAAGACGAAGGCCACATTAAGTGGCCTTCTTTGCGTGCGGAACTCGCGATAAACCTTATATCCGGCCCCTCCGTCCGGGGACCTTTCTGTATCGATATAGCTTCTGGGCTGGTTTGGCGTCGACAACGTCCAGCAAGGTTAACAAGCCAGCGTCGAATTTCCGGCGTTCTTTAGCTGAAAGAAAAAGTTGGCGTGCGGAGCTTTGCTCCGCATTTGGGATGGGAGCCCCTCGGGAGCGGGCGGGCGTATACAAGGTTTATCGCGAGTTCCGCACGAGCCGGAGAGCACTTAATGTGCTCTCCGTGCGAGCAGGACTGTAGAGCAGGAAACCTTGCATACGCCCGCCCACTCCCGAGAGGCATCTCTCATGCAAAAACTGTCGTGGGGTAAAGTCCGAGGTCAGTGGCGTTTTATACCGAGAAATCCAAAAAAGTTGAAAATTCATTACAAATTTGCGTTGACTTTAGGTAACTAAAGTTTCATACTCCTTTTCAACCACTGGGGGATGTGAACACGCACGGATCGTTCGCATCATGATTGAAGAGGATTTCTTAGACATGTTCACGCATCAGCTAAACATTATCAGCGTAGTAATTATCTGATGCGGGTTAGCACATACAGCTAGCCCGTACGATAACGGGCGGCTGATGAAGATGAGGGCCGTCGAGCGCAACCGACGGCCCTCATTTTTTATGTCTAGGAAGTTCTTTTTAGAGGAGGAAATGTAATGAACGGAGTTTTGCTCATGGTTGTGGCCGCGGCGGTGCTCGCCTGCGGCTATCTGGGCTATGGCCGATGGCTGGCCAACAAGTGGGGCGTTGACAAAGAGGCCCTCACGCCGGCCAAGCGCATGAAGGACGGCAAGAGCTTCTCGCCCGTCTCCGCCTTCACCGCTTTCTCGCACCAGTTCAGCTCGATCTGCGGTGCTGGCCCTGTCACGGGTACGATCGTCGCCATGGCCTTTGGCTGGCTGCCCGTCGTGCTCTGGGTCCTCGTCGGCGGCATCTTCTTTGGTGCCGTCCACGACTTTGGTGCCCTGTACGCTTCGATGAAGAACAACGGCAAGTCGCTCGCTCAGCTCATCGAGAAGTACATCGGCAAGACCGGCCGTCGCCTGTTCCTGCTGTTCTGCTGGCTGTTCTGCATCATCGTCATCGCCGCTTTCACCGACATGGTCTGCAAGACGTTCATGTTCACCCCGGCCGTTGACGCTTCTGGTGCTGCTACCGGTGCCATCGACTTCACCAAGTCCTATGCCGCCGGCTGCGCTGGTACCATCTCCATCCTGTTCACCTTCGTCGCTATCGCCTTTGGTTGGGCCCAGAAGAAGTTCAACCTCACCGGCGCTGCCGAGTTCGTCACCGGCGTGGTCCTCATGGTTCTCATGTTCGCCGTCGGTATGCAGTTCCCGGTCTACCTGGATAAGTTCCAGTGGTTCGCCGTCGTCATGGTCTACCTGGTCTTCGCTGGCGCTATGCCCATCCAGATGCTCAAGACCCCGCGTGACTACCTCACTTCCATCATGATGATCGTCATGATCGTCTGCGCTGTCCTCGGCATCGTCGTCCTGGGCGTCAACGGTCAGGCCACTATCACCGCTCCGGTCTTCACCGGCTTCTCCACTGCCTCCGGCATGATGTTCCCGGTCCTGTTCGTCTCCGTCGCTTGCGGTGCTCTCTCCGGTTTCCACAGCCTCGTTTCTTCCGGCACCTCTTCTAAGCAGGTCGAGAAGGAGCAGGACGCCGTCAAGGTCGGTTACGGCGCCATGATCGTCGAGTCCTTCGTCGGCATCCTTGCCATCATCGTCGCCGGCATCATGTTCTCCGACATGAACACCGCCGGTACCGGCGCCCTCAACGCCGGTGCCGCTTCCACCCCGTTCCAGATCTTCGCCGCTGGCATCTCCCGCGGCATGCAGGCCTTCGGTGTTGACGGCACGCTCGCTACTGTCTTCATGACCATGAACGTCTCCGCTCTGGCACTGACCTCGCTCGACGCCGTCGCCCGCATCGCCCGCACCTCGTTCTCCGAGTTCTTTGCCCAGACCAACGACGCCCTGGCCATCGAGTCCAAGGCCGGCTACATGAAGGTCCTCGGCAACCCCTGGTTCGCCACGGTCGTCACCCTGCTTCCCGGTCTCGCCCTCGCTTTTGGTGGCTATGCCAACATCTGGCCGCTCTTTGGTGCTTCCAACCAGCTGCTCGGCGGCATGACCATGATCACCCTCGCCGTGTTCTGCAAGTGCACCGGCCGCAAGGGCTGGATGCTCTACGTGCCCGTCGCCTTCCTGCTCTGCTGCACCTTCACCTCGCTGGTCCAGAGCGCCATGGGCTGCATGACCGCCGTCCAGGCCTACGGTTTCTTCGGTACCATCCCGGCTACCGCCACCACGGCCGCCGTTTCCGTCGCCGCCACCAAGGGCCTGCAGCTTGTCTTCGCCGTCCTGCTGATGGTCCTGGGCCTCATCGTCGCCGTCAACTGCCTCAAGGAGTTCTTCGGCAAGGAGGCTGGCTCCATGCCCGACGAGGAGCCCGAGTGGTCCGAGATGGGCAAGACCGAGTATGGCCGCGCTGCTGCTGCCGAGGCTCCTGTCGACGCCGAGGCCGCCAAGGCTTAGTCGACCTGACGAGTTGAACGTCACATCTATATGACTCGGAAAGACCGGGTCCGCGACTTCGCGGGCTCGGTCTTTTTTTCATGCAAAAGCGGGTGACGCTCGAGTGTTCTCGCAGATGTTTTGCGTGGATAAGGGCGCGCGTTGTACCATATAAACGTATATGTGTACATATGAAAGGGGCCCCGTGGCCAAGACGGTATATTCCGATAACCAAAATAATGTCGATGCCCTGGCTGAACGTCTGAGCAGCCAGACGTCGCTTTCTGCCGAGCGTGCCAAGCTGGTTGCCTACGACCTGCTCTGCCGCAAGGCGCTCAAGATTAAGTCGAGTGCGCTGGCGCAGATTTTCCGCTCCGTCGATAAGGAATGTGACACCAAGGCGATGCGCGATGAGCTTATCGCGGCAAATATCGTGACAAAGATCGAGGGTAGCGGCATTAACGGGCGCCCGGCGTTCTATACCATCAATGCCGAGATCCGCGATGTCCAGGAGCAGCCTGCCGAGTCCGTCGAAGATTTTGTCGTCGAGGATTCCGCTGACGTGCCTGCTGTGGAAGAAGTTGCTCCGCGTGAGCATGTCGATACCGATGAGTTGCTCGATGAGAACGTCGTGCGTGCCTTTACGGCCAAGGCAGGACGCGGCGGTTTTGGCGGGGGTGGCAAGCACGATGCGCAGCGCCGCGCCCAGCAGGAGCGCTTCCGTCGCGCCGTTGCTCAAAAGGGTGAGACGGATGCTGAGGCCGTCGAGGAAAAGTCCGTCGGGATGCAGGAGCCGACTCGCACTCAAGAGCATGCTGAGATCCAGGAGCCCAAGCGTCGCCGCGGTGCCCACTTTAAGGCCGAGCAGCGAGGTATTGCATGCGAGGTCCAGGATTCCGTCGAGGCTGCTGACGCGTCCGATGAACCGGTCAAGAAGGCTCCGGGTTCATGCCGTCCCGGACGTGGTTTTGCGGGGCGCGCGTATCCCGTAAGGCGTCAGGAGAAGAGCGAACCGGCTTCGACCACTCAGGGCGAGAAGGACGAGAAGGCCGTTGAGCCGGTGGCCCGCGAGCAAAAGCCTGTTGAGCCGCAGCTTGAGGTTGATGCCGAGGCCAAGGGCCAGCAGCCTACTGATGAGCAGACGGAGCAGGGCGCGTCGAGCAAGCCTCGCCGCCGTCGCCATCGTGGGGGCCGCAGTTCCCATGCCGAGACTGCGGCCGAGAAGACCACGCCGCAGAACGAGGATGCGAAGGCCGAGGTTTCTTCGGGGCAGCCTAAGCGCCAGCCGGCGAAGGAGAGCAAGTCCGTTCGTCCGCAGAAGCAGGCGTCTATGCCGAAGCGCGAGCGCAATTCCCAAGGCGATTCTAAGCGCAAGTCTCAGAGGAAGCCGGAGTCTGCCGCAGCAGATACTGCTGCCCAGCAGCCCAAGTCGGCCGTTCACGGCGAGGCCTCGGCGTTTGCCCTTGCCCGCGTTTTAGGCAGGCAGCTGCTCAAAGTTGTCCCTACGCCCACGGCGCTCTCTAAGATCAAGGAGCAGCAGACACAGATCGTAAAGGTCGAGGGCAAGGACGGCAAAAAGGCTCCGCGGCGCACTCAGCACAACGAGATGTCCAACCGCAAGATTGCCGAGGAAATCGCAATCATCCAGGCTTGGATCGAGCAGAACCGAGGTGCCGATACGCCGGTTGCCTCGCGCCGCCAGCGTGCCTACCAGATCTTTAACGACGAGAAGGCTTTTGACGGCAAGCACGGTGAGCGCTTGATCAGGCGTATGACCGAAAAGGGCATCAGCATGCAGGCGATCAAGGTCGCCCCCAATCGCCCCGTGCATTTTACGGGCTTCTTTACGCTGGGCGCCGACAAGCCGTTCATTATGGTCGAGAACCTGGACACCTACGACGAGATCGTCAAGCTGCTGCGTGGCCGCAAGCACGCCAAGCTCTTTGGCATCAAGGTGGGCGGCGTGATTTTTGGCGGCGGATGCAAGGCGAGCGTCTCGCATGCCCTGGACGATTATCTGGCCGAGATTGGCTATCGCTTTAACTACGTCTACTACGTAGGCGATATCGATCGCGAGGGCGCGCGCATTGTCGAGCAGACTCGCAATGCCAATGTGGTTGAGATTCGCCTGCATGCCGGCATGTACCGCGCCATGCTCGCCGAGCATAAGCGTCGCGTGAAGGCCGGCGGCGAGTGCGAGCCCGCGGCTGCCAACCAGGGCGTGCCGCAGAACCTGGCGGCGACGATCAAGGATCTGCCCATGGTTACGCGCGTGCAGTTCCGCAACGTGCTGCGCGAGGGCGGGCGCATTCCGCAGGAGATTCTGATGACCGCAGACTATCGGGATGGCGACTCGGGAAGCTTCGACCGCATGCTGAACAACTAGGGACGTGTGGCCCCGACGGGCCGGGCATTAAGTTTGCTGCTCTACAGTCCTGCGCAAGACGAAGGCCACATTAAGTGGCCTTCTTTGCGTGCGGAACTCGCGACAAACTTAATGCCCGGCCCGTCGGGGCCACACGGCACGTTGTAGAAGGCGGCTCGCTTTTCGGAATTGGGTTGATATTTCAAGATGCAAGGCGCTCTTGGTCCTAATGGGCTTGGGGCGCCTTCGCGTTTCCTCGGCTTCGCACCCTTGCGGGTTCGAATTCCTCCGCTTGCCCACAAGAAAGCGCTCCAGGTTCATAAGGGCCTGGAGCGCTGTGTTCTTAAGGGCTGGGACGGAGGGATTCGAACCCCCAACAGCCGGCACCAAAAACCGGAGTTCTACCGTTGAACTACGTCCCAATGTGCGGTGTTGCCCAAAAGCAACTCGTTTAGTTTACCTAATCTGCGAGGGCATCGCAAACACCATCGAGCAGGCGTACGGCGAGTGTCTGCGCGTCGCTGGCCGTGAAAGTGCCGTTGTATCGCGTCATGCCCGTGAGCTCAATGCGAATGCGAGCCGGCTTCTGCTGCGCGGCGACATTGGCGGTGCGGATGCGCTGGGCCAGGTTGTGGCACTCGGCGAGGGCGATCGTGGCGCGCGGCGCTGCATCTGCGGGCAGCTCATCGCTTGCGATCTCGAGCACCAGGTCAACGTCGGTTGGGACCTCGGAGTCGCAGAGCATCATGCCGCTGTTGTCGGTCGTTGCCGTGGCGATATTCCACATGCGCGACGCAACGCTGCGTGCGATGGGGTCCTCGCCGATAACGGCAATCTGGAAGCGCTCGAGCACGTTGGCGGCGCGAGCAAAACCGATACGGGACTCGGCTTCGGTGACCGAGGGCTTGCCCTCCCACACATGGTGCAGGCGGTTGATGTAGGCGTAGGTGTCCTGGAAGGCCATGCCGTCGGCAAACAGGCCGACATTTTCCTGGAACTGCTGCAGGGCGGCCTCGGTATGCGGACCAAAGTAGCCGTCGTCTTCGCCACAGGCAAAGCCCAAAACGTTGAGAGCGCGCTGCAGGGCCTGCACATCGGCGCCATGGAAATTGGGCATGCGCAGATAGAGAGTGCGGTCGCCCAGCTTATACGAAGCGTCTACAAGGGCGCTCCAGCAGGGGATATCGACGGCATGACCGGCAGCAAGGCCGCTGTCGAGCCTGAAGGTGCTGACGGCCTGCTCAGTGGTGGCTCCAAAGTACTTGTCGGTGACTTCGGCGGCATCAATCGTGTAGCCGAGCTGCAGGAGACGAGACTGCACGTCCTCGACGGCTGCTCCTTGCATGCCCGTTGTAATAGGTTCCATGAACGAACCCCTTTCGGCGTACCATTCGTACTATTTGAGCGTCTGTCGGATAGACAACGCAAAGGGATGCATAAACATGCACTCAACAGTGTAGCAAGTTGTGCCTAAATACGCTGCTGACAGGTTTTATAACCCCCGTTAGTTAAGACGCTCCACAAAGAAATCTGCCATGGAGAGGAACAGCTCGCGTGCGTGCGGATCAAGCTCAACGTTCTCGATGGCCGCTTTGGCCTTAGCGGTCAGGTCGAGCGCGTAAGTGTGGGCGTAATCGATGGAGTCGGTCTCCTGGAAGATCTCCACGGCGCGTGCGAGCTGCGCGGGATCATCGGTGCCCGAGGAAAGAATCGCCTCGACCTCGTCGTGGTGGCGCTCATCAGAGAGGGCGTGTACGGCGACAAGCGTGCGCTTGCCCTCGGTGATGTCGGTGCGGAAGTCCTTGTTGGCGGCTTCCTTAGTGCCGACAAGGTTGAGCAGGTCGTCCTGAATCTGAAAGGCAAGGCCTGTGTGCAGGCCAAAGGCGCGCAGCGCTTCGATTTGCTCATCGCTGCCGCCGCCGATAATGGCTCCGGCGGCAAGCGGCGTGGCTCCGCTGTAAAACGCGGTCTTGTGCGTCGCCATGTCCAGGTAGTCATCAACCGAGATATCAAAGCGCCCGTCGCGGACCCAACCCAGGTCGAGTGCTTGACCCTCGATGGTGCGGACGATCATCTCGGTAAGCTCGTGGAGCACGCGCAGCTTCACGTCGGACTCCAGCGTAGGGTCGTCGAGAACCGTCTTGGTGACCATGGTGAGCGCCAGGTCGCCACAATTGATGGCAAGGCCCGTGCCCTCGGTAAGGTGCATGCAGGGCTTGCCTCGACGAAGCTGTCCGTTGTCGGCGATGTCGTCGTGGATTAGCGCGCCCGACTGGAAATGCTCGATAGCTGCCGCGGCGCTGCGGGCGCTCTCGAAGCTACCGCCCACTGCGGTTGCGGCGAGCATGCAGATAAGCGGGCGGTGGCGCTTGCCGGCGTTGGCCGTAAAAGTCGAGAGCGGCGCGTACAGGTAGCGCTCGATATCGGCAGAGGTCGCCTGTCCGTCAAAGAACGTGGCCAGATAGTCGTTAATCTGGTCAAAGTGCTGGGCTAAAAAGCTGGTAAACGGACTGGACACGGGTTCTCGCATTCTTTCTGAGGTTGCGTTGATGCAATATGCAGATAACATATTGCCACATCAGGGCGTTTGGCGCGGCAGTTTTGGCGATTTAGGACAACGGGCGTGCGTTTGATGGAGCGCGCCTAAATCAGCCCAAAATGCTCGAGCGCCGCAACGACACCGTCGTGATCGACGGTGTCGGTCACGTAATCGGCCTTATCCTTGAGATAGTCTGGCGCATTGCCCATGGCGATACCGACATCGACGGCGTTCATCAGCGAGACGTCATTGCTGGCGTCGCCAATGCCGTATACGGTTCCGTGGTGGGGGTCGAGGGCGTCGAGTACAGACTGGATGCCCCCGCGCTTCGTGCATTCGCGGGGCGAGATTTCGGTTACCTCGAGTTCGAGCTCGTTAAAGCACAGCAGCGGCTCAAGTGCCTTATCTTGAGCGATGTGGTTGGCGAGCGATGTAGACATCAAGATCTTGTAGACACTGTAATGTTGCAGCTGCGTGACTGCGTCGCCCAGGGTGCGCGCGTATCCGGGGGCATCGGGGGCATCGGCACTCATGCGCACGACGCCGTTGAGGCCCTCAAAGCGGATGACCTCGCCCGATTGCTCAAGATAGGGGGCAAGATGCTGCAGCATGCTGGGCGTCATCGACAGATCGCGAATTGCGTGTCCGTTGATCTCGGCGTAACCGCCCGCAAGACAGACGATGCCGGTCCAAGGCAGCTCAAGAAGTTTGGGGTGGATGCAGCTGAGGGTACGTCCCGTGCAGATAAAGGCCATGTTGCCGTTGGCGACAAACTCGCGGATTGCCTGCGAAACCGCCTCGTTGGGATAGGGGGAGAGGTCCCGCTCGTCTTCGGGAAGGTCTTGGGCGAGCCTGGGGTCTTGCCAGGCGAGCGTTCCGTCGATATCGAAGAAGCAAATATCGCCGCGCTTATGGGCTGCGCTGGCGGCAGGGGAGGCCGAGGTGGTGGGCACAAATTCCGGCTCGAGGCCCATGATCTGGTCAAAATGCTCTTTAACGCGGGGAACGGAGATGCCGATGACCACCTGGGCGGTCTTGCCCGTAATGATGAGGCCCTTGGCGCCCACCGCGACAAACGACGCGTTATCTGCAACGATGGAAGGGTCTGCGACCTCGACGCGCAGGCGCGTGGCGCAGTTGGTTGCGCCCACGATATTGCCAACGCCACCTAAAAGCTGAATTACCCGCTCAGCGAGGACGTGATCTTGATCGGATCGACTATCGACCTCGTCATTGGGGGATTGCTCTTTGGCAAAGTCGCTTCCCGTTAAACAATCGATTGCCGCGCGATTGGCAACATGATCCTCGCGGCCCGGTGTCTTAAGGTCATAGACCAAGATGAGTGCTCGAAAACTAACAAAAAAGATGAGGCTAAAGGCAAGGCCGATACCGAGCGCCAAAAGATAGGCACCGGCATGCGTGCGCATGAGCGGAATAAAGTTGAAGGCTGCCATCTCCATCAGGCCGCCCGAGAAGATGCCGACGATGCCAAAGAGATTCATGGTTGTGGCAAGGCAAGACGATAAGACGGCGTAGAGCAAAAAGAGCCCGGGGTGGGTGAACATAAAGAGAAACTCGAGTGGCTCGGTAACGCCGCAAACCACCGAGGCGATGATGGCGGGAGCAAGGATGACCCTGAGGCCGGCGCGGCGCTCGGGTTTTGCGGTGGAGTAGAACGCAGCTGCGATGGCAGGAAGGCCAAAGAGCTTGACCCAGCCGGTGGCGGTAAAACCGGCCCACGGCGCAAGTTCATTAAGGGGGCGCGTGCTATGGGAGAGGATGGGGAGCAAACTGCTCCACGTGGCGTAGATGCCGTCGTTAATGACCAGGTTGTCGTAGTAGATCGGCATGTAGAGCAGGTGGTGCAGGCCAAAGGGCTCGAGTGCTCGTTCTAAAAAGACAAAGATACCCACGCCAAAGGGACCGACGCCTGCAAGCGCGTGACGCAGCGTATCAGTTACATCGTATACGTAGGGCACGATGGCGGCCGAGATAGCGGCAAGGGCAAACACGGCAAAAAAGCTGATGAGGTAGACCAGCGAGGAGCCCGAGAAGGTGCCGAGCCAATCGGGAATTTTGGCATCGTAGAAGCGGTCATGGATGGCGACGACGGTTGCCGATACCGCCAGCGGGCCGATAATGCCGGTGTCGAGCGTCTTGATGCCGTCGATGACGGTGATACCGCTGGCGGAGGTCAAAGATGACGGGTACTCAAGTCCAAGGTTGTCTCCGCTCAGCTTAATGATCTCGCTCAAAAAGAAGCAGTAGGCAAAATAGGCGACGAGAGCCTCGAGGCAGCAACGAGCCGGTTGTTTTTGGGCAAGACCGATGGGCAGCGCTACGGCAAAAAGGAGCGGGAGGCGTTTAAAGACCGTCCACGAGCCGCGCTGGATGATAGCCCAGAAAACGTACCAAGGGGTTCCGTATACGGCGAGATCGCCGACGATGTCCGCAGTCGTTGCGAGAGCGGAGACGCCGACCATGAGGCCTGATATAGAAAACAGCATGGCGGGCGCGAACATTGCCCCGCCAAAGCGTTGGATTTTTTGCAGCATGTTCTGCCTTCCGAATATCGAGGCGCGTTGCGCGTGGGGAAACGTTTAAACAATGGATTCATTGTAGAGGACCAGACGATTGTCGTACCGGCAGTTTTGAGCGAAACCGATTTGGGCATGACAGAAACCGTCAACGGTTAAATCCTGTCGCTTTACCGATATTCGGTTTAAACAACTTTAAGAAATGCTATCGTGCCTAGCCGGAAATGAATAATGTAGAGGTGAAACAATGCCAAAAGCGATATACGAAGGAATCTACCGAGAAATACGCTCGCGCATCATTAATGGGACCTATGCGTTTCAGGAGATGCTGCCAACCGAAGCCGAGCTGACCGCGGAATTTGGCTGCACGCGCAATACCGTCCGCCGCGCTTTGAGCATGCTGGCCGACGGGATGTTTGTGCAGCCCATACACGGCAAGGGCGTGCGCGTTATTTGGCTTAAGGGCGAAACCGACATGTTGGGCGCACTCGAAGAGGTTGAGTCGTTTGGCGAGTTTGCAAAGCGCAACAATGCCGTTGCATCGACGGACGTTAAGTCTTTCGAACATCTGGTTTGCACCGAGCAACTCTCTCGTCACCTGGGCTTTAAGGTGGGCGAGGAGTTGATTCGCGTAGTGCGTGTCCGAAGCCTCAACGGCAACGCGCGCCAAGTGGACCATGGCTATTTTTTGGCGTCGATCGCCAAGGGCCTGACTCCCGAGATCGCGGCAGATTCTATATACGGCTATCTGGAGCACAAGCGCGGTGTCAAAGTGATGGCGAGCCGTCGTACGGTGAGTGTCGAGCTCGCCAACGATGAGGACTGCAGCTATCTTGACCTCGGCAAATACAACTGCGTTGCCGTCATGGAGAGTCAGTCGTACACCTCGGATGGCATCTTGTTTGAGGTGACGCACACTCGCACACACCCCGAGATCTTCCATTACCGCGTCAATTCCAAGCGATAGCCGGCTAGCTCGCAGCCTGACGAGACTCATGGCCTCAAAGAGAAAACGCCCGGTCAAACCGACGGTACATCGGCTTGAACGGGCGTTTTCTCTGCATTCGATAACAAATAATTGTTTATACAAAACTTGTCAAGTATCAAGTTGAAATTACCGTTCACCGAAGTTTTTCTACCGCTCTAGTAATACTTGTTCAAACAACTAGCCAAATAGCGTATCGTTCAAATCAGCAAAAGGGGCAAAGTCCCCGAGCCAATCTCCGAAGGCGGCGGCAAAGGGTGCCGCCACGGTGTGAAAGGGTGGATTGTAATGAAGAACGAAATGAGCAGAAGGCAGTTCCTGGGCTTTGCTGGTTCCGCGGCTGCAGTTCTTGGTCTGGGCCTCGTGGGTTGCGGTGGTTCTGCCGGCTCCGGCTCCTCTGCTTCTGGTGACGCTGCCGAGGTCTACTTCCTCCAATTCAAGCCCGAGGTCGACAAGGAGTGGAAGGAGATCGCCAAGGCCTATAAGAAGGAGAAGGGCGTCGAGGTCAAGATCGTGACCGCCGCTTCCAACACCTACGAGGAGAAGCTTAAGTCCGAGATGTCCAAGAGCTCCGCTCCGACCCTGTTCCAGGTCAACGGCCCCACCGGTCTTAAGAACTGGAAGGATTACTGCGCCGACCTGTCCGATACCAAGCTCCGCGGTGAGCTCATTGATGACTCCCTGGCTCTGCAGTCCGACGGCAAGGATGTGTGCATCGACTGGGTTCAGGAGAGCTTCGGCATTATTTACAACAAGCAGCTGCTCGAGAAGGCTGGCTACAAGGCCGAGGACATCAACTCCTTCGACAAGCTGAAGGCTTGTGCCGATGACATCCAGGCCCGCAAGGACGAGCTTGGTGTCGAGGGTGCCTTCACTTCCGCCGGCATGGACGACTCCTCCAGCTGGCGCTACACCACCCACCTTGCCAACATGCCGCTCTACTACGAGTTTGAGAAGGAGCACAACCAGGAGGACGACGAGATCAAGGGTGAGTTCCTCGACAACTACAAGCAGATCTTCGACCTGTACATCACCGACTCCACCTGCGATCCTTCGCAGCTTGCTTCCAAGACCGGCGACGACGCCACCAACGAGTTCGCAACCGGCAAGGCCGTCTTCTACCAGAACGGCTCTTGGGCCTACTCTGACCTCGTCAAGGCCGGCATGACCGACGATCAGATTGGCATGATGCCGATCTACATCGGTGTTGACGGCGAGGAGAACCAGGGCCTGTGCTCCGGCGGCGAGAACTACTGGTGCGTCAGTTCCCAGGCTTCCGAGGATGCCCAGAAGGCCACCGAGGACTTCATGTATTGGTGCGTCACCGCTGACACCCCGACCAGCATCATCGCCGACAAGATGGGTCTGACCGCTCCGTTCAAGAGCGCCAAGGAGACCACCAACGTCTTCTCGCAGCAGGCCGTTGCCATGGCCAAGGACGGCAAGAAGACCGTCGCTTGGGACTTCGTCTACATTCCCTCCGAGGAGTGGAAGAAGAACCTCAAGCAGGCTCTGATTGCCTACGCTGCCGATAACAGCAAGTGGGACGGCGTCAAGAACGCCTTCGTCGATGGCTGGAAGACCGAGAAGGCTGCTTCCGAGTAGGCAGTTGCTGCCCAAGCTATCTGATTAGCGACAGGGGGCGGGCAGACGTTGGTTTGCCCGCCCCCTGCATATTGAAAGGACCCCTCTATGGGCAAAGCACTCAAGCGCTGGTGGCCGCTCTTTATGCTGCCCACGTGTCTGGCGTTTATGATCGGGTTCGTGATCCCCTTTATCCAGGGTTTCTATCTCTCGTTCTGCCAGTTTATTACCATCAACAACACGCACTTTGTCGGTATCGAGAACTACGTGCGCGCACTGTCCGATCCGCAGTTTGCCACGTCGTTCTTCTTTACCGTGGCGTTTGCCTTCCTGTCGACGGTGCTCATCAACGTGATCGCCCTCGCCATCGCGCAGGCGCTCACCCGCAAAGCGCTCAAGGGCACCAACATCTTCCGTACGATCTTCTTTATGCCTAACCTGATCGGCGGCATCGTGCTGGGCTACATCTGGCAGATTCTGATCAACTGCCTGCTCTCCAACGTGGGCGCCCAGCTCATCGCCCTTAACTCTGCTGCTGGCTTCTGGGGCCTTATCATCCTGACCCTGTGGCAGCAGGTCGGTTACATGATGATCATCTACATCGCTGGTCTGCAGTCCATTCCGTCCGACTACATCGAGGCCGCCAAGGTCGACGGTGCCACGGCATGGCAGACGTTTTGGAAGGTTAAGATCCCTAACCTGATGCCGACCATCACCATCTGCCTGTTCCTGTCCATCACCAACGGCTTTAAGCTGTTCGACCAGAACCTCGCCCTTACCGGCGGCGCCCCCGCGCACTCCACCGAGATGCTCGCCCTGAACATCTACAACACGTTCTATTCGCGTGCCGGTATCGCATGGCAGGGCATTGGTCAGGCCAAGGCGGTTATCTTCTGCATCCTGGTCGTGGCCATCTCCATGATTCAGCTTAAGGCCACGAGGTCCAAGGAGGTGCAGCAGTAATGAAACGCGATAAGGTTATCAACCGCGCGCTCTCGATTTTCTTTACGATTCTGTCGCTCGCGTGGATCTACCCCGTGTTCATGATTGCGCTTAATTCTTTTAAGAAAGCGACCGCAATCAGCACCACCACGGCATTCGATCTGCTCACGCCCGAGACGTTCAACGGCCTCGCAAACTACATGCACGCCCTTAACGAGCAGGGCTTTGCCTCGGCATTTATGTACTCGCTCATCATCACGGTCACGTCGGTCGTGCTGATCTTGGTGTGCTGCTCCATGTGCGCTTGGTACGTGGTTCGTGTCAACAACAAGATCTCGAACTTCTTCTATTACCTGTTCGTGTTCTCGATGGTCGTGCCGTTCCAGATGCTCATGTTCACGCTGTCCAATTTGGCGGACCGCATCGGCTTCAACACGCCGTTCAACATCTGCTTTATCTACCTCGGCTTTGGCGCGGGCCTGGCGGTCTTTATGTTCGCCGGTTTTGTAAAGAACATCCCGCTCGAGATCGAGGAGGCGGCCATGATTGATGGCTGCAACCCGGTCCAGGTGTTCTTTAAGATCGTCCTTCCCATCATGAAGCCCACCTATCTTTCGGTCGGCATCCTCGAGACCATGTGGGTCTGGAACGACTATCTGCTGCCCTACCTTACGCTCGACTCCACCAAGTACAAGACCATTCCTATCTTGATCCAGTACTTCCGCGGCGGCTACGGCCACGTCGAGCTCGGCCCCATGATGGCCTGCATCATGATGGTCGTTATCCCCATCGTCATCATGTACATCCTCTGCCAGAAGTACATCATCGACGGTGTGGTGGCAGGTGCCGTCAAGGGCTGATGCCGTAACTGTTTTGCAAGTTTCTGCGGCGCCCCTCAGCGCGGCGCCGCATATCGAAAGGTAAAGACATGGCCGAGATCGTTCTCAAGCATGTTCAGAAGGTGTATCCCAACACCGAGTCCAAAAAGAAGGGCTTCTTTGGCAAAAAGAAGAAGACCGAGGAGAAGAAGCACAACCTCAAGGTTACTGAGGACGGTGTGCTCGCTGTAGAGGACTTCAACCTCACCGTTCACGACCAGGAGTTCGTCGTCCTCGTTGGCCCCTCTGGCTGCGGTAAGTCCACGACGATGCGCATGGTCGCCGGCCTGGAGGACATTACCTCGGGCGATGTGCTCATCGACGGCAAGCGCGTCAACGACGTGGCGCCCAAGGACCGCGACATCGCCATGGTGTTCCAGAGCTATGCTCTGTACCCCAATATGACGGTGTACGAGAACATGGCGTTTACGCTCGAGCTCAAGAAGGTCCCCAAGGACGAGATCGACCGCAAAGTTCGCTCTGCTGCCGAGATTCTGGGCATTACCGAGTACCTCGACCGTAAGCCCAAGGCGCTTTCGGGCGGCCAGCGCCAGCGTGTCGCTATCGGCCGCGCCATCGTGCGTGACCCCAAGGTCTTCCTGATGGACGAGCCACTGTCCAACCTGGACGCCAAGCTTCGTAACCAGATGCGTGCCGAGCTCATTAAGCTGCGCCACGAGATCAAGGGCACGTTCATTTATGTTACTCACGACCAGACCGAGGCTATGACCCTCGGTGACCGCATCGTGGTCATGAAGGACGGCGTCGTCCAGCAGATCGCCACCCCGCAGGAGGTCTTCAACCATCCCGCGAACATCTTCGTCGCCGGCTTTATCGGCGTGCCGCAGATGAACTTCTTCGATGCCCAGCTGGTGCGCTCGGGCAACGGCTTTACCGTCAAGACCGAGGATATGAACGTGGCACTCGCCCCCGAGACCTGCGCTCAGCTTGCCCTCAACTGGGACGGCGGCGACGTGAAGGAGATCACGGCCGGCGTGCGCCCCGAGCAGATTCTGCTTGCCGACAAGGACGAGGAGGGCGCGCTCCAGGGTACCGTCGAGGTGACCGAGCTCATGGGTTCGACCGAGCATGTCCACGTGACCGCTCCCGATGGCCAGTTCGTCCTGATCATTCCCGTTGTCGACCTTGAGGCCAAGGGCGCGCTCAAGGCGGGCGACTCCATCTGGTTCAAGTTCGAGAAGAACGCGACCCATCTCTTCGATAAGGTGTCTGGCAAGAACCTTATCTAGGCCCGGTGCATCCGGACCCTCCCTTTGGGCGACTGCGGTATTGCCATCCTTTTGCCGCGGTCACATATAAGGCTCCCCTCCCGTCCACTGGGCGAGAGGGGAGCCTTTCTTTGTGTTGGGGTTGTCTGGCCGGTCGTTTGTCTCGATCTGTAACGGGTAGGGCCGATTTCGGACGTTAGATGTTACAGATCGAGACGGTTCCGCTGAGCTAACCATTTCATCTAAATCTGTAACACCAAAGGTGAATTTCAGCTGCTAGATGTTACAGATTGAGATAAACCCAAGGGAAGGGGCCAGTATGTCTCAATCTGTAACAGCTGGGACCGTTTTTACCGAGTAGTTGTTACAGATCGAGATTGTTTGGCCGAGTCGGGTCACAGGGTAACGTGCGGGCACAAAAAACGGAGCCGTGTTGCCACGACTCCGTTTCTCAAGAGGATGGGTAAGGGAAGCGAAATTAGTTCAGGTGCCAGATCTCGTCGTTGTACTGGGAGATGGTGCGGTCGGACGAGAAGGTGCCGGCGTTGGCGATATTGATGAGCGTCTTGCGCATCCAGGCGTCGTGGTCCTCGTAGTCGGCCAACACGCGCTCCTTGGTCTGGATGTACTCCTCAATGTCGAGCAGGGCCATAAACCAGTCCTTGCCCTTAATGTCATCGTGCAGGCGCTGCAGGCGCTCGGCATTGCCGGTCGCCATAAAGGCCGGGTTGGTGATGAAGTCCACCAGCAGTTTAATGCCGGGCTTGCGGTAGAGCGCACCGGCGTTGTAGGTGCCGTCGGCGTAGAGCTGCTCGACCTGTTTGGAAGAGGCACCAAAGGTATAGATGTTCTCGTCGCCCACGAGCTCGGCAATCTCTACGTTGGCACCGTCGAGCGTGCACAGGGTTAGGGCGCCGTTGAGCATGAACTTCATGTTGGAGGTGCCGCTCGCCTCCTTGGAGGCCAGGCTGATCTGCTCGGAGATATCAGCGGCGGGGATCACGCGCTCGGCGGCGGTGACGTTGTAGTTCTCGATCATGACAACCTGCAGGTAGGGAGCCACGTCGGGGTCGTTTGCAATCCACTGCGACAGCGTCAAGATCAGATGGATGATGTCCTGCGCGATAGTGTAGGCAGGCGCCGCCTTGCCGCCAAAGATGATGGTGACGGGGTGCTTAGGTCTGTTGCCGTTCTTGATATCGAGGTACTTCCAGATGATGTAGAGCGCGAGCATCTGCTGACGCTTGTACTCGTGGATGCGCTTGACCTGGACGTCGATGATGGCGTTGGAGGGAATGGTCACGCCCTGCTCGAGCGCCATGAACTGGCGCATGATGGCCTTGGCCTCGACCTTGGTGGCGGCCAGGCGCTCAAGAACGTCCTTGTCGTCGGCGAACTTGGCGAGTTTGCTCAGATCGCCGGTGCTGCGCCAGTCGGTGCCGATCACATCGTCGAGCAGGCTGGCGAGCGCGGGGTTGGCCCCATGGATCCAGCGGCGGAAGGTGATGCCGTTGGTCTTGTTGGAGAACTTCTCGGGATAGATCTCGTAGAACGGATGAAGCTCGGTGTCCTCCAGGATCTTGGTGTGGAGGGCGGCTACGCCGTTGATGGAGAAGCCAAAGTGGATGTCCATGTGGGCCATGTGGACGGTGTCGTGCTCGTCGATGATGGCGACGCGCGGGTCATCGTGCTCGGCCTTCGCGATCTCATCGAGCTTGACGATAATGTCGGCGATGGCAGGGGAGACCTTCTGCAGGCTGGCGAGCGGCCACTTCTCGAGCGCCTCGGCAAGAATCGTGTGGTTAGTGTAGGCGACCATGGAGCGTACGATGGTCACGGCCTCGTCAAACTCGATGTCATGCTCGGTGGTGAGCAAGCGAATGAGCTCGGGGATGACCATGGTGGGGTGCGTGTCGTTAATTTGGACCACGGCGTAGTCGGCCAGATCGTGCAGGTTGCTGCCGCGCTCGACGGCCTCGTCGATCAGGAGCTGGGCGGCGTTGCTCACCATGAAGTACTCCTGATAGATGCGAAGTAGGCGGCCCTGCTCGTCGGAATCGTCGGGGTAGAGGAACAAGGTGAGGTTCTTGGCGATCTCGGTCTTGTCGAAGTCGATGGAGCTGCCGGGGACCAGGCCGTCGTCGACGCTTGCCAGGTCGAACAGGCGCAGGCGGTTCTTGGTGGGCTGGCCGTAACCGGGCACATCGATGTTGACGAGCTTGGAAGTAACGGCAAAATCGCCGAACTCGACGGTGTAGGAGCGGTCATCGTCGACTAGGATGTCCTGCTCACCGAGCCACTCGTCGGGGACGGCCTTCTGCTGGTTGTCGACAAAGCGCTGACGGAACAGACCGTAGTGATAGTTGAGGCCCACGCCATCGCCGGTCAAGCCCAGCGTGGCGATGGAATCCAGGAAGCATGCGGCCAAGCGGCCCAGGCCGCCGTTGCCGAGTGACGGCTCGACCTCGAATTCCTCGATCTTGTTGAGGTCGTGACCTGCGGCGGTGAGCTGGTCCTTAACCTCGTCGTAGATGCCGAGGTCGATCATGTTGTTGATGAGCAGCTTGCCGATCAAAAATTCGGCGGAAATGTAATAGAGCTTTTTCTTGCCGTTGTTGAGCGGGCAGGCGGCGGAGCGCTCCTGCACGAGTTTGACCAGCAGCTTGTAAATGCGACGGTCGTCGAGCTGCTCGAGCGAGGTGCCAAAAGACTGCTCGGCGAGTTCCATGAGGTTAATTTGGGGCATGTTTTCTCCTGTGATGGGTTGTTTCATGTCTGCAATTCATAAGAAGCCCGCGCGAGGGGATTGGGGTGGCCTCGCGCGGGAAAAGCAAGCGCGTCCGCACGGTGGGGAGGGGTCGGGCGCGGTAGCTCCTATTGAGGAAGCTCGATTTCGGCTTCCGACGGGATGCGGAAGTAGGTCTCGGTCCAGTCGGTGAGTTTGTGCTCGAGCTCGCGGGTGATGGCGCCGTCGAGCATGCGCCAGGTCCAGTTGCCGCCCAGCGTGGCGGGGGTGTTGATGCGCGCCTCGTTGCCCAAGTTGAGCAGGTCCTGCATGGTGTAGATGCACGTGTCGCTCACGCTGGCGGCGATGGTGCGATTGAGTGCATCTGCCATGGGTTCGCCGGCCTGCTGATGGGTGTACAGGACTGCCTGCTCGCGCTGACGCGGGGTGGCCGTTCCCTCAAACCAACCGCGCGCCGTCTCGTTGTCGTGGGTGCCCACATAGGCGACGGTGTTGGCGATGTAGTTATGCGGCAGGTAGTACGAGTTGGTGCCCTCAAAGGCAAACTGCAGGATCTTCATGCCGGGGAAGCCCGAGTTGTCGCGCATGTCGATGACGCCGGGGGTGAGGAAGCCCAGGTCCTCGGCGATGATGGGCAGCGTGCCGAGCTTTTCCTCGAGCGTCTTGAAGAACTTGAGGCCGGGACCCTGCGTCCACGAACCGTAGGACGAATCGGGCGAGGAGAACGGCACCTCCCAATAGGCCTCGAAGCCGCGGAAGTGATCCAGGCGGATGACGTCGTACATGTCGAGGGCGGCGCGAATGCGGCCCTCCCACCAGGAGAAGCCGTCGGACTTCATGGCGTCCCAGTCGTAGATGGGGTTGCCCCAGTACTGGCCGGTGGCCGAGAACTGGTCGGGCGGCGTGCCGGCGACGCTCACGGGATTGCCGGCGGCGTCGATCTTAAAGAGCTCAGGCGTCGCCCACATCTCGACGGAGTCACGCGAGACATAGATGGGCAGGTCGCCGATGATGAGAATGTCGCGCTCGTTGGCATAGGCCTTGAGGCGGCTCCACTGGCGATCGAAGAAGTACTGCGTCATCTGGTGGTAGAGCATACGCGCCGGATGGTCGGCGCAGACCTTGGCGGAAGCCTCGCCGCGGGTGCGGAGCTCCGCGGGCCACTCCCAAAACGCCTTGAGACCGCACTCCTCTTTGACGGTCATGAACTCACAGTAGGGGATGAGCCAGTCCTCGTTGGCCTGGATAAAGTCATCGAAATCGGCCGGCTTGTCGGCAGCAAAGCGCTCAGCGGCGCGGTCGAGAATCTGACGGCGGCCGCCAAAGATAGCACCGTAGTCGACATTGCTGGGGTCGGATCCCAGATACACGCCATCGATATCGCGCTGCTCCAGATACCCTGCCTCGATAAGCTCGGCAAAGTCGATAAAGTTGGGGTTGCCTGCGCTGGCCGAGAACGACTGATAGGGCGAATCGCCATAGCTGGTCGTCGTAAGGGGCAGAATCTGCCAGTAATGTTGTTTGCACGAGGCGAGAAAATCGACGAAGTCGTAGGCATTCCAGCCAAAGCCGCCGATTCCGTATGGTCCGGGCAGAGATGAGACGGGCATGAGGACGCCGCTTGCACGCTCCATGAATGCGCTCACCAACCTTCTTGTTGTGGGGTCGGCCTGCCGATGGGTGTGCAGTCCGCCTCCGATGTTCTGATTCGATATGCCTATTGTAAAACATGTTGTTTAAACATGTACAGGCAAGATAAAAAAGTTGGTCGATTTTCGGCGAATGGTTACATGCCATGAAAAAGCCCCGACCTCACAACGTGAGATCGGGGCAAGAGCGGTATGTAGGTTTTGCTACTCGGCGTCGGCGAAGCCGTTGGGGTTGTGGCTCTGCCAGTTCCAGCTATCGCGGCACATGTCCGCGATGTCGTACTGGGCCTTCCAGCCCATCATGCGCTCGGCCTTGGAGGCATCGCACCAGTTGGCAGCGATGTCGCCGGCGCGGCGCTCGCGGATCACGTAGGTCAGCTCCTTGCCACAAGCCTTGGAGAAGGCGGCGACGACCTCGAGTACCGAGGTGCCGGTGCCGGTGCCCAAGTTAAAGATCTCGACGCCGGTCTTGCCGTTCATCCAGTTGAGGGCGGCCACGTGACCAGATGCCAGGTCGCACACGTGGATGTAATCGCGCACGCCGGTGCCGTCGGGGGTGGGGTAGTCGTTGCCAAAGACCTGAACGGCCTCGAGCTTGCCCACGGCGACCTGGGCGACATAGGGCACCAGGTTGTTGGGGATGCCCTTGGGATCCTCGCCGATCAGGCCCGACGGATGGGCGCCGATGGGATTGAAATAACGGAGTAGCACGACGTCCCACTCGGGGTCGGCGGTGTGGACGTCCATAAGGATCTGCTCGATCATCCACTTGGTCCAACCATAGGGGTTGGTCGCGGGCTTCTTAGGATCCTCCTCGGTGACGGGCGGGTTGTCCGGGTCGCCGTAGACGGTCGAGGAGCTCGAGAAGATGATGGACTTGCAGCCATGGTTGCGCATGACGTCGATGAGCACCAGGGTGTTCTCGATGTTGTTGTGATAGTACTCGACGGGCTTGCTCACCGACTCGCCGACGGCCTTAAAGCCGGCAAAGTGGATGACGCGGTCGATCTGATGGGTATCGAAGATCTTGTTCATCGCATCGCGGTCGAGTACGTTGGCCTCGTAGAAGGTGAGGTTCTTGGCGGCCTCGTCGCCCACGATGGTCTTGACGCGGTCGACGGCGACGGCGCTGGAGTTGGAGAGATCATCGACGATGACGACCTGGTAACCACCCTCGAGCAGCTGAACGACGGTGTGCGAGCCGATAAAGCCGGCGCCACCGGTAACGAGGACGCAGGTGTCTTTGGGGTCGAGTGCTTTGGACATGTAGTCTCCTATCGAATCAGGAACACTTCTAGAGGGGAGTATAGCGCAGGCAGGGACGCCCAAATCGTACGCGGCAGGAAAAGCAGAGGATTATGTTAACGTACTCATAGAAGAGCTTGCGTACGCATAACCTGATCTTTGGCATTTGCTTACGAGCCGCCGACCTTGCAGTTTCCTGCCGTTCGTGGAAATCGTTGGGACGCGCCATATGTACGCTAATATGTATGAGTTGAGCGACATATAAATAAGCATGTAACGGAGTACATATGTCACCAAACAGCGATTCCATCCTTTCCCAGGAGCTCTCGCGCCGCACTGCCCTCAAGGCCCTGTTCGGCGCCGCTTCTGCGGCAGTTCTTTTTGGCCTGCCCGCTCGCGCCCATGCGGCGGAGGCTTCCAAAGAAACCACCGATAAACTGAATGCCGCCCAGGCCCAGCTCGACGAGGTTCAGGCCCAGCTCGACAGCATCGCAAATGAGTATGCGGCGCTGGCCAACAAGAATGCCCAGACCCTCAACGACATCGAGAATGTCCAGGGCAAGATTGACGACACGCAGGCCCAGATCGATGAAAAGAAGGCCGAGCTCAAGAAGAAGCGCAACGACCTTTCCGATCGCGTGGCCGCCAGCTACAAGTCCGGCGGCACGAACATCCTGTCGCTGCTGCTGGCCTCTGGCTCGTTTGAGGAACTCGTCGCCAACGCGCATTACGTTGAGAAGATCAACAAGAGCGACCGCGACGCCATCGAGGACATTCAGACCATCCAGGAAGAGCTCGATGCGCAAAAGACCGAGCTCGAGTCGCAGAAGGCCGACTTAGAGAAGCTCAAGGACCAGCAGACTGCCCAGATGCAGGACATGCAGGCCAAGCAGCAAGAAGTCCAGACCGTGCTGAACGGTCTTTCCGACGACGTCAAGGAGCTCATGGCTCAGCGCGATTCCGAGATCCTCGCTGCCGCCCAGGCTGAGGAGGCCGCTAGGAAGGCTGCCGCTGCCGCGGCTGCCGCGAACAAGAACAATTCCTACTCGGGTGGTTCGAGCTCGGGTGGTGGATCGTACGCGCCCGGAACTCCGCAGCAGAATGCCGGCTCGGGCAAGCAGCAGGCTGTCGTCAACGCGTGCTACTCCACGCCTTCGCCGGGTCAGAACTGGTGCGCGGCGTGGGTTACCAATGTCTTCCGTAACGCCGGCGTTGGCTACTTTGGCGGCAACGCCTGCGACATGTTCAACGCCTGGTGCTATAGCTCCGACCGCTCGGCGCTGCAGGTGGGCATGATCGTGGCCGATTCCTCGCACAGCGGCACGGGTGCTCCGGGCCTTATCTACGGTCATGTGGGTATCTACGTTGGCGGCGGCATCGTTATGAGCAACGAGGGCGCCATTACGTCTAAGTCGCTTGACTCGTTTATTAGCTTCTATGGCACTGGCTCTGGCGTGCGTTGGGGCTGGCTCGGCGGTATTGCGCTGTCGTAGCTGCGGCTTGGTCCGGGACAGTCCGAGAGGCATAAGGTTGCCTGCTCGGGCAGTCCTGCTCGCACGGAGAGCACATTAAGTGCTCTCCGGCTCGTGCGGAACTCGCGATCAACCTTATGCCTCTCGGACTGTCCCGGCCCTCTCGGATTCGGGGCGCGACACACCGGACTGGGTTATCTGAATAAATATGGTGAAGGCCCCTTTCGGGGCCTTCTCTTTTAGAGGAATTCGCCGACTCGGTGGACTTCGGGTTCTAGGTCTACGTTGAATTGGTCTTTGACGGTTGCCTGGATGTGGCGGATGAGTTCGTCGACATCGGCGGCGGTGGCGTGGTCGGCGTTGACGATGAAGCCGCAGTGCTTCTCGCTCACCTGCGCGCCGCCAACGGCGTGTCCTCGCAGGCCGGCATCCATGATGAGTTTGCCGGCAAAGTAACCCTCGGGGCGCTTGAAAGTGGAGCCGGCACTCGGCATGTCGAGCGGCTGCTTGTCCTCGCGGCGCTGGCGGTAGTCGTCCATGTCGGCCTTGATCATCGCGGCGTTGCCCGGGGCGAGATTGAAGGTGGCCGAAAGCACGATGAAGCCGTCATCGGCGATGCGGCTCTTTCGATAACCCAGGTTGAGCTCGTCGACATCGAACTCGATGATATTGCCGCTGCCGCGGGTGCCGTCGTCGAGCTGGCGAGCGGGTTTGTAGACGCGCACGGACTCCAGCACATCGGCCATGCAGGCACCGTAGGCACCGGCGTTCATGTAGCAGGCGCCGCCGACCGATCCGGGGATGCCCGAGATGGGCTCCATGCCGGTGAGGCAGGCCTCGGCTGCCGCGGCTGCGACATCGGAAAGCAGCGCGCCGGCTGCCGCCGTGACGTGCGTGCCGTCGATCGTAATGTCGGAGAGGCCTTCGCCCAACGCCACGACGACGCCGCGGATACCCTTGTCGCCGACGAGTAGGTCGGAGCCGTTGCCCACGATGGTAAGCGGCAGGTCGCAGCGATAGCAGGTATCGAGCGTGGCGACGAGGCCCTGCTCAGTATCGGGCGTGACAAAGACGTCGGCCGGGCCGCCGATCTTAAACGTGGTGTGCTCGCGCATGGGCTCGCTCATCAGTACGTTGTCCTCGCCGGCAACGCCAGCAAGTGCGCACAGCAGGTCCTCGTTAAAAAAGTCGTTCTCGTGCATACGAATATCCGCCTTTTGGTGGTCGTTGTCATCAATCGATTGCAATATACCCCACCCGGACGGATTTGGTGCGCTGGCGGCGATAAAACAGCCGTCTACCGGATTGGTAAAGTGTTTATCACCGAGGTAGAGGGGTAGTCGCTATACTTTCAAGAGATTGCGCGTAAACCCGGAAGGAGCGAGATGGCCAACAAAGTCACCCTCAAGCAGATCGCCCAGGAGGTGGGGCTTTCCCCCTCGTCGGTCTCGCTTGTGCTCAATAATCGGCCCTGTCGCATCTCGGAAGAAAACCGCAAGCTCATCAAAGAGGTCGCGGCGCGCAACCACTATGTTCCCAACCAGATTGCGCGTAGCCTGGTCATGCGCGAGTCGCGCACGCTGGGCCTTATCGTCCCTAACATCGAGAGCCGCTTTTTTGCCTCGCTTGCCGGCAGCTTGGAAAAGCGCTGCCGCGAGGACGGCTATGCGCTCTTTATTACCAGCTCGGGCGGAAGTGCCGACGACGATCTGGAGCTGCTGCGCCAGCTGGTGACGCGCGGCGTTGATGGCGTCTTCCTGGTCGTAGGCGACGAGTTCTCCGACGACCGCGCCCTGCGCGAAGAAGTCAGCCATCTGCCTATCCCTGCCGTGATGGTCGATCGTGCCATTGAGGGGCTCGAGTGCGACAAGGTGATGTTCGACCACGAGATGGGTGGCTACATGGCCACTCGCTATCTGATCGAGCAGGGCCACCGTCGCATTGCCTGCTTGGTTAACGCGCGCCGTTCCAATACGGGGCGTAAGCGACTTGCCGGCTATGAGCGCGCGCTGCGCGAGGTTGGCCTGCCTATCGACGCACGTTTGGAGTTTGAGAGCGAGTACTACATTCCGAGTGCCTATGAGGCCTCGGAGGCGGTGCTCGCAACTGATGCCACCGCTGTGTTCGCAAGTTCGGATAACATCGCCCTCGGTCTGCTCAAGCGCTTGCACGAGATGGGGAAGAGCATCCCGGGCGATATCTCGGTGGTGAGCTATGACAACTCGGCGGCCGACGTTCTCTTTGAGCCGGCGCTGACCGCGATTGAGCAGGATCCTGGTGTCCTTGCGGAGCATGCTTTTGGCTGCATGTCCAAGCGTCTTGCCGGTAGGGGCGGCAGGCGTGCCGAA
>NZ_CYYP01000003.1:139866-165148 GCF_001405375.1 Collinsella aerofaciens | reverse complement strand
TGAACTCTTCCGCTGGGCGAGCCATAGACGCCACGCACCGATAGGGTAAGGCGGCGGCTTGAAATTGGTGCTATATTCAGCTTGAGTTGTTTAATGCTAGTACGGGAGGCTGATATGGGGCTGTTCAAGAAGAAAAACCCGCAGGATGCCTTTGATCCCGATGTGTTTACCATCACGGATACGATTTTGGACCCGCCGCGGTTTACATTTTTGCCGGCTATCTACCAGGACGCCACGCGCCGCAAGTGGGCCGTGCATCAGCGCGGCGGCGAGCCGAAGATTTTTGACTATGCGGACGTGTTGCAGTGCGAAGTGGCCGAGGCGGGCGATCCGGAGGCCGAAGAAGCGGTCTCTAAACAGGAATTTGCCCAGCGTATCCTGGCAAATCCTGCCAAGGCGGCGAAAATAAACGCTGCCAAGCGTAATATGTGTCTTGGTATGGGCGTTGTTGTGGCGGTTCAGACGGGAAAAGACGAGGTTTCCAAATTAGAGATTCCCGTTATGACCGACGAAGTCAAACGCGATTCAAGTCTATATAAGTCGTATCGGAATGTCGCCGAGAAGATCAAGGCAGAATTTGATGCCATGGGAGGGCTGGCCTAATTTTGGCGGCATACGTTTCTGAATGAGGAGTCTGTGCAATGGCAGGCGAATCTTATGCAATTCCCCCCAAAGATCGTGCTGTTGAGGGAATTCTTTGGTATATCCAGCACCATCAGCTTGCCGGCGGCGATCGCCTGCCGGCCGAGCGCGTGCTGTGCGAAGAGATTGGCGTTTCGCGTACGGCGTTGCGTGCCGGTATCACGCGGCTTATCTCGTGTGGAACGCTCGAGAGCCGTCGCGGATCGGGCACGTATGTGTGTCCTCCCAAGCCGCTGAACATCTTCCAGGAAACGTATAACTTTTCCGATGCTGTGCGGACTGCCGGCCTGCACCCCTCTTCTCGTCTGGTTTCCACCGGGACCATCGAGGCGGATGAGGCGCTTGCCGACAAGCTTGGGGTGGCTGTAGGCGCTCCCTTGCTCCGCATGCAGCGCGTTCGACTTATTGAGGGCGAGCCGGCGTCAATCGAGACCGCTCACGTTAACCTGTCCCTGTGCCCATCGCTTCCCGAGCACGATTTTGAGTGCGAGAGCCTTTACGATGTCTTGCTCAAAGAAGGTGGCGTGCGCGTTGAGCATGGACGTGAGCATATCTCCATCTCGCGTTTGAACGTCGAAGAGGCCGAGCTGCTCCAGCAAGAAGAGGGAACGCCGGTGTTCTATGAGAGCTCGATCGAATTTGATAAGGACATGCGTTTTGTGGAGCATTGCAAATCGGTGATTTTGCCCACAAAGTTCCGCTTTGCCGATAACGGCGAAGAGAACGGCATGAGGAGCGTGGCAGGTGAACAATGGCTGAAACAGTAGATGCCACCCCGGTTTATATGCGCATTCGACGCTGCATCGAGGAACGTATCGAGCGCGGTGCATATCCCACGGGTTCCATGATTCCGTCCGAAAAAGACCTCGCCGAGGAATTTGGTACGACACGCTTGACCATCCGAAGCGCTGTCGATGAGCTGGTTCGGCGCGGGCAGATTCGCCGTGTTCGGGGAAAAGGTGCCTTTGTGGCGCAGAAAGTACCTGCTTTTTTTGAACGCACGGTCGGTTTCCGTGAATCGGTCCGTGCTTCGGGCGGCGAGCCGTCCGTCCGTATTCTCGCGCGTTCCAAGCGTTATGCGGGGCCATATTACGCCGACCTGTTTGGCATCGCCGAGGACGACCTGCTCTATTCCGTTCGACGCCTGAACTGCATAAACGGTAGCCCCGTATCGATTGAGACGGCGCTGATTCCCTGCCTGCTGTTCCCAACCATCGAAGATATTGACGTGTCGGTCTTCAGTTTGTACGAGACCTATGAGATGCTGGGCCGAAAGCCAGTCATGGCACAGGAAAAGCTCGATATCGAAGCGCTGGGCGCACGAGATGCCGGCCTCCTTGGACTGGAACAGGGCGATCTTGTTTTGCTTTTGGAATGCGTGAGCTATGACGCGAGCGGTCAGGCTATCGAGTATGTAAAGTCCTTCAATCGTGGCGATACGGGCGGCTACACCTATACGTACTAGCTGGTATTTTGTGAATAACGGCTGGGAAACTAACCAGTTTTGATCGTTGGGTCAGCTGTATATACAACCTTACATGGCTCAAAATCGACCGTTCGCCGATGGGGATAAATTAATCGACAAAGAGGTATCAAAAAGCCGTAACCTGTAACTGTGATTGGTATCAAATACTAATGATTTGTTACGAGGTGAGACGATGAAGATGCTCGATTACGTTCAGCTTGCCCATGTGCGTATGGGAGAGAACCTCGAGCGTTCGTCTGAGCTGGTAGCGCAGCTCGTTGATATTTTCCAGTCCGGTTCTTTTGACGCGCTGCGCATCGTTGCTTCGGGTTCGTCGCGCCATGCTGCGGATTGCGCCCGCGATTACCTGCAAGATGCGCTGCAGATGCAGGTGTCCGTTGTGACGCCCGAGGCCTTCGTCGATTTTGAACACACCTATCCACAGCATGCGCTTAACATTGCCGTCTCGCAGAGCGGCTATTCAACCAATACGATTGCGGCGCTCGATTACATGCGCGCACACGATATGGCTGCAGTTGCGCTCACGGCAAACGTCGAGGCACCCATCAAGGAACACGCTGACATCGTTCTTGACTACGGTGTGGGCGTCGAGTCGGTGGACTTTGTGACTCTGGGCGTCGAGGTTCTCGTTGAGTACCTGGTGCTCTTTGGTATTTACGGCGGTCAGGCGCGCGGAACGATTGACGCCAAGGGCGTTGCCCAGCGTCTTGACGACCTGCGCGAGGCTATCCAGGCCAATGCCGTGATGTGCAAGACCGCCGAGGCATATGTCCAAGACCACATGCTCGAGCTTTCTGAGCACACGCCCGCTATGGTCGTCGGCAACGGCCCCAACTATGGTGTTGCCGAGGAGGCAGCGCTCAAGCTGAGCGAGACCATCAAGATTCCTGCCATGCATCACGAAGGCGAGGAGTTCGTCCACGGTCCCGAGATGCAGATCGTTCCGGGCTATCTGGTGTTTATTGTCGACGATCCGCAGGGGTCGGAGCGTCTTGCGAATATCGCCGATGCGCTATCGAACGTTACGGCAAAAACGGTGCTGCTCACGGCCCATCCCAAGGGTGGGGCTCACGAGGTTGTGGTGCCTCAGGTGGCTCCGCTGCTCAGTGCAATTCCCAATCTCGTGTTCTTCCAGACGATTGCGGCAATAATCGCCGAGCGTCTGAAGTCATGGGACGTTCACCCGTATCTCGATGCCGTCTCCAAGCAAATGGAGGTCAAGGCAGAGGGCTACGAAGAGTCAGTCAATGCGCTTAAGGCCAAAGCGGCTGAGTGTTACGGAATGTAAGCGGGTTTTGATGCCCGTTGGCATGGGGGATGTGGAAACAACCCCAGAAAGGAGAGACAAATGAAGGAAACCGAGAAGATCGAGATCATGCATTTCGACCAGGAGGGCTATCTCGAGGACGGCAAGGCGCTCTACGAGACCGGCAAGAAGATGACCGCGCTCGCCGACAAGGTTGCCGACGAGGGCTACGACGCCGTGTTCCTGATGGGCGTCGGCGGCACCTGGGACGAGCTCATGCAGCTCGAGTACCTCATGAACAAGTTCGGCGACCGCGACCTCGAGGTCTACCTGATCCACGCCGCCGAGTGGAACGTCTCCGGCCACAAGCGCATGACCGAGAAGTCCGTCGTGCTCACCGCCTCCGAGTCCGGCACCACCCCCGAGGTCCTCGAGGCCGTCAAGAAGATGAAGGGCATGGGCGTGCGCGTCTACGCCATGACCAAGCCCGAGGGCCCCATCGGCCAGGCTGTCGGCGCCGAGAACTGCGTCAAGATGGCTTCCGATCATGGTAACGGTGGCTGCGAGATGGGCTACTACCTCGCCGACTGCTTCGGCCTGCGCCTGCTCAATCGCCGTGGCTGCTTCCCGCAGTTCGATAAGTTCATCGAGCAGACCAAGGATGTTTGGACCCACCTGGTCGACATCCGCAAGAGTTTCGAGCCGCGCGCCGAGGAGCTCGCAAAGAAGTACGCCCTGGCCCCCTACACCATGTTCATCGGCTCCGGCGCCCTGTGGGGCGAGACCATCCTCTTCTCGATGTGCATCCTCGAGGAGATGCAGTGGAAGCGCACCCGCTACATCACCTCGGCCGACTTCTTCCACGGCACCCTTGAGCTCGTGGAGCCCGGCGTCCCCGTGTTCCTGTTCATGGGCGAGGACGAGAACCGCAAGCTCGACGAGCGCGTCCGCGCCTTCCTGAACCGCGGCGTGACCGGCGACACCGACATCAACGTCATCGACACCGCCGAGTTCGCGATCCCCGGCCTTGACGACGAGTTCCGCGTCATCGTCTCCCCGTGGATCCTTTCCTCGCTGATCACCGATCGCCTTGCCGCTTACTACGAGACGGTCACCAAGCACAACCTCAACTACCGTCGCTACTATCACCAGTTCGACTACTAAGAGCAAATAACGTTTGTGTAATCGGGCCTCGCTCCTATATGGAACGGGGCCTCGCTTGGGTTGGAGAGTAATTATGAGCTATCCCCAGCTTGCCGTCATGAATATCAGCCATCGTTATTTTGACCTTGAGGAGTTCTTTTCTTCGGCGTCGGCTTCGGGCTACACGTGTTGCGAGCTTTGGACCGGGGCGATGCATCTGTATATCGATTGCCATGGATACGATTCGCTCGAGCAGGTGCGGGAGCTATCACAGCGGTATGGGGTTCGGATTGTGGGGCTTTGTCCCGAACAGAACAATCCCAAGCCGTGGAATATCGCGGCGCGCGGGAATGAGGCGCGCACTCGCACGCTCGCGTACTTTAAGAACGTTGTGGATATCGCGGCGGAACTTGGAGCCGAGCAGGTCATGGTCTCGAGCGGCTGGGCATTTTTGAACGAGCCGATCGAGGACGCGTGGGGTCGCAGCGCCTCGATGCTGCGTGCGATTGCCGAGCATGCGGGAGAGCGCGGCGTGCGACTGGTGCTCGAGGCCCTACAGCCGGTTGAGTCGATGATCGTGAACTCGGCGGCCGATACGAAGCGCATGATCGAGGCAGTTGATCATCCGGCACTTAAGGCGTGTCTGGATTTGGGCGCTATGGCGGTGGCGGGGGATACCATCGACGATTATTTTGATCTGCTTGGCGATGATGTCGCCCACGTGCATTTTGTCGATGTTGCGGCAGATGGCACGACGCATCTTGCCTGGGGTGACGGCGACCGCGATATGCGCGCCGACCTGGATAGGCTGGTGGCGCGCGGCTATCGCGGAGCTGTTTCGGCCGAGACCTATGACTGGCGCTATTTTGCCGACCCCGCAGCTGCCGATGCGCAGGTAATGGCAGAGTATCGTCGTGCGATTGGCGTCTAGGTGGGGTTGGGTTGCGACAATCCGCTCCTATGTTTCCAAATGAATACGGTGTGAGTCGAGGAGGACGATTCTCCCCGCAAACACTCTAGTATGCTAAAGTACCCAGAAGACCGGCGGAGCTATGCCGGTCTTCTGTTCCATACGAAATACAGCATGAGGAGGCTCACCAGATGACGGCCACACCGTGGGGATTCCGGGACATATTGCCCGAGGAGGCTCAGGCGCGCGAGGAGATTGCGCTGACGGTGAAGGGCTGCTTCAGGGAGCATCATTACCTTCCGGTCGAGACGCCGCTGCTCGAGGACAAGGGTTCGCTCGAGGAAGGCGGCCGCATTGCGGACACGCCGTTTAAGCTCTTTGACGATGACGGCCGCCTGCTGGTGGTCCGTTCCGACAACACATTGCCGATCGTGCGTCTGGTTTCGACCCGCATGCGCGCTGCCGACTTGCCTCTGCGCTTACGTTACGAGGCGCCGGTGGTTCGCGTGTGTCAGCGCAATGCCGGTGGTTCGCGCCAGTTTACGCAGTTGGGCTTTGAGCTTATCGGCGCGGGCGATACCTCGGGCGATGTCGAGATTGTCTCGCTGGTCGCCGAGGCCGTGCGCGAGCTGGCACTTCCCGATGCGCGCATTATCGCAGGCAGCGTGCGTCCTTTTAAGGAATTGCTCGCGGTATGCGAGGATCGTGAGCTGGCTGCCGAGGCCCTGCGCTGCGTGCATGCCAACGACTTTGTGGGCCTCGATGCCCGCGTGGCTGCCAGCGCCGAGTCCGATGCCGTCAAGGCCGCCATTAGCGAGCTGCCGCGCCTGCACGGTGGTGCCGAGGTGCTCGACCGCGTGGATGCGCTGCTGGAGGCTGCCGGCATCGTCGCGCCGCTGACGCGCGAGCTGCGTGCCCTGGTCGAGGGCCTGGCTCCCGAGGACGCCCAGGTGCTGTCCTTCGACTTCTCCATCATGAATTCTTTTGATTACTACACGGGCCTGGTCTTTAAGGCCTATGCCGGCGGCCTGCCCGATCCGGTGGGCTCGGGCGGTCGCTACGACTCTATCTTTACCGGCGCATTTGGCGACGGTATCGAGGTGCCGGCGGCGGGCTTCGCCTTTTCGCTCGAGCGCCTGGAGGCCGCGCGCACCTCGGCCGAGGACGCCGCTTCCGACGGCGATCACGCTGCGGGCCGTGGCGCCGAGGGCCCGCTGCGCATCGCCGTGCCCAAGGGCTCGCTTAAGGCCGACACGCTCGACGTGCTCGAGGCCGCGGGCTTGGACGTCTCTGAGCTGCGCGACCCCGGCCGTCACCTGATCGTGCGCGGCCGCGACACGCGTGCCGGCGAGGGCACGGTCGGCGATATCGAGTTTGTCATCGTGCGTCCCGGCGACGCGCCCGCCTTTGTGGGCTGCGGCGGTGCCGACTGCGGCATCTGCGGCTGGGACTCGCTTATCGAGGCAGACCTCAACCTGCTGCAGCTGGTCGACCTGGGCTACGGCCTGTGCACGTTTATCGAGGCGGAGCCCGCGTGGCGCGCCGGCCAGGCCGAGCGCAACTATGCCCGCCGTGGGTCGCTTCGCGTGGCAACCAAGTACCCGCGCATCGCGAGTGCCTGGTATGCCGAGCGCGGCGTGAACGCCGACATCGTCTCGCTGCACGGCAACATCGAGCTGGGCCCCATTGTCGGCATGACCGACCGTATCGTGGACATCACCGCCACGGGCGCCACGCTGCGCGATAACGACCTCGTTATTACTGGTCGCATTATGGACTGCACGGCCCGCTTCTTTGTCAATCCGGGTGCCGCACGTCTGGATCCGCGCGTGCGCAATCTGGCAGATCGCTTGGCGGCAGCCGTGAAGGACAAGCATTTTGAGCCCGTTGCGGGCTCGGCACAATAGCGCGAGCACGCACGGGCGCCCCAACGTCCGGGCTGCGGGCCGACTGGCGCCGTCGCCCGGTCTCTCGTTTTTCGAACAAAAACCTCGACCGATAGGGGATACCGATATGAAGACCATCAAGCTTGCTCCCGGTGAGCGCCTCGTTACCAACCAGCTCAACCGTAAGGGCGTGCTGCCGCAAAACATCGTCGACGCCGCCCGCGATATCGTGGCCAACGTGCGTGCCAACGGCGATGCCGCGGTGCGCGACTATTGTCAGCGCTTTGACGGCGTTGAGCTGCAGAGCTTCCGTCTGCCGCAAGAGCAGATCGATGCCGCGCTCGAAGGCCTCGATCCCGCTTTTGTCGCGGCGCTCGAAAAGGCTGCACGCCAGATTCGCGAGTTCCACCAGCGCGAGGTCGAGCAGAGCTGGTTTACCACGCGCCCGGACGGCACGATGCTCGGCGTTAAGGTGACCCCGCTTGCTGCAGCTGGAATCTATGTGCCGGGCGGTCGTGCGCAGTACCCTTCCACCGTGCTTATGAACGCCATTCCCGCCAAGGTCGCTGGCGTTGAGCGCGTGGTCATGGTGACCCCGCCGCAAAAGGACGGCCTGATCAGCCCCTACACGCTCGCCGCGGCAAAGCTCGGCGGCGTGGACGAGATCTATATGGTGGGCGGCGCCCAGGCCGTGGCCGCACTGGCGTACGGTACCGAGACCATTCCGCGCGTCGACAAAATCACCGGCCCGGGCAACGCCTTTGTCGCCGCTGCCAAACAGATTGTCTCGGGTGACGTGGGTATCGATATGGTCGCCGGTCCCTCCGAGGTCTGCGTGCTGGCCGACGCCACGGCCAAGCCCATGGTGGTCGCGGCCGACCTGATGGCCCAGGCCGAGCACGATCCGCTGGCGGCCTGCTATCTGGTGACCTGCGACGAGCAGTTTGCGCGTGAGGTCGAGGCGGGTATCGATATTCTGGTAGCGCAGTCGCCGCGTGCCGAGATCACGCGTGCCTCGCTCGACAATGAGGGCACCATCGTGGTGGCCGCCGACATGGCTGCCGCCGTCGAGGCGGTGAACACCGTGGCGCCCGAGCACCTGGAGCTGCACTGCAAGGATGCGATGGGTCTGCTTGGCGGTATTCGCAACGCCGGCGCCATCTTTGTGGGCGCTTGGAGCTCCGAGCCGCTCGGCGATTACGTTGCTGGCCCCAATCACACGCTGCCGACCGGCGGCACGGCCATGTTCTCCAACCCGCTTTCGGTGGAGGAGTTCGTCAAGCGCTCGAGTGTTATCTGCTATACACCCGAGGGCCTGCTCTCGGACGCTCCCGCCACGCAGCGTCTAGCCGAGGCCGAGGGCCTGTGGGCACACGCGCTTTCCGCCGCACTGCGTCGCCGTGTGCTAGAGCAGGGCGAGGATGCCGTGAGCGCCGAGTCGCTCGCTGCGGCCGACCTGACCAAGGTTGCCTGGCCGGGCGACGCCGTGGCGACGGTTACCGAGGGCGTGGACCTGGCGGCTGCAAGCGCGGATGGCGCCGGCGCGACTGGCAAGGAGGCCTAATATGGCCGAGCTCACGCCCCGTATGAAGGAGCTCGTCCAGCCCTACTTGGCCGGCATTGAGCCCTACGATCCCAACTTTACGCCCACACGCATCAACCTTTCGGCCAACGAGAACACTTATCCCGTGCCGGCTGGCGTGCGCGAGGCGGTCGACGCCGCCCTGGCCGCTACACCGCTCAACCGCTATCCCGATCCCATGTCCAACGATCTGCGCGACGAGCTGGCCGCTTGGCATGGTGTGGCGCGCGAGAATGTCTGCGTGGGTAACGGCGGTGACGAGCTGCTCTATAACTACCTGCTGGCGTTTGGCGGCGCTGGGCGAACCCTGCTCAACTGCCCGCCGTGCTTTAGCGAGTACGCGTTCTTTGCGTCGCTCTGCCAGACCGAGGTGCGCGACGTGTGGCGCGACCCCGCGACCTTTGAGCTCGACCAGGCAGCCGTGCTTGCGGCAGCGCCCGAGTGCAACCTGGCAATCGTGACCTCGCCCAATAACCCCACGGGCGACGTGGCGCCGCTCGACTTTATCGCGGCGCTGTGCGATGCGTGCCCCGGCATGGTGATGGTCGACGAGGCCTACGTTGAGTTTGCCGACGATTCGTTTGGCGCGGCCACCACGGCGCAGGGCCTTATCGCCGAGCATCCCAACCTGGTGATTTTACATACGCTGTCCAAGGCGTTTGGCGCTGCCGGCACGCGTCTGGGCTACGTGATCGCGGCGTCCGAGGTCATCGACGTGTTCGCGGCGATTCGCCAGATCTATTCGGTCAATGTGCTGAGTCAGGCCGCCGCGCTTGCCTGCTTGCGTGCCCGCGAATCGTACACGCCTGTGGTGGCACAGGTCGCAACCGAGCGCGAGCGCGAGCTGTGCGCCCTGCGCGCGATGGCTGCCGAAGGCCTGCCCGTGGAGGTATGGCCGAGCGCGGCGAACTTTGTGCTCGTACGCACGCCGCATGCCACGCGCGTGCGTGAGCGCCTGCGCGACGAGTATTCGATTTTGGTGCGCGACTTTAGCTATGCGCCGGGGCTCGCGGACTGCCTACGCATCACCGTGGGTACCCCACAGGAAAACGACGAGGTGCTGGCTGCGTTGGCCGCGCTGGTGAAGGAGGAGATGTAGATGGGCCGTTATGTCGAGGTGACCCGCAAGACGGGGGAGACCGACATTGTCGTCAAACTCGACTTGGACGGGAGCGGCGTGTGCGATATCTCGACCGGCGTGCCGTTTTTCGATCACATGCTCAATGCCTTTGGCCGCCATGGCCTGTTCGATTTGACGGTGCATGCAGTAGGCGATGTGGAGGTCGACGCACACCACACCGTCGAGGACACGGGCATTGTGCTGGGCGAGGCGTTTTGCCAGGCGCTGGGCGACAAGGCGGGTATTACGCGCTTTGCCGATGCGGCGATCGCCATGGACGAGACGCTCGTGATGGCCGCCGTGGACATTTCGGGTCGCGGCCAGGCCTATTGCGAGCTGCCCGTGCCGACCGAGCGCGTGGGCAGCTTCGATACTGAGCTGGCCGTCGAGTTCTTCTATGCCTTCGCACGCGATGCCAAGCTCACGCTGCACGTGCGCGAACTGGCGGGTGGCAACTCGCATCACATTATCGAGGCCGCCTTTAAGGCCGTGGGCCGCACGATGCGCCACGCCTACGAGCTCGATCCCCGCGTGCAGGGCATCCCCAGCACCAAGGGCTCGCTGTAACCGTCACAAGGGTAAAACCACCACGAAGGGGACAGGCACCTTTGTGGTGGTTTTGGATGATGAGAAGAGGAGGGGTCGCGTGGGCGAACCGAAGATTGTGGTGGTCGACTACCACAAGGGCAACTTGTCGAGCGTCGTGCGCGGGCTTGCGCGCGCCGGTGCTGCCGCTTGCACATCGGACGATCCGGAGCAGATCCGTAACGCCGACGGCCTGGTCATCCCGGGCGTGGGCGCGTTCTATGACGCGATCGCCTTTATGCGCCAAAGCGGCGAGGAGGCGGCCGTGCTCGATGCCGTTGCCGCCGGAGCTCCGCTGCTCGGCATCTGCCTGGGCCTTCAGCTATTTTTTGAGCGCGGCAACGAGGGCGTGCCGGCGGACGAGGACGCGGTCGCGGACGGAAACGCTCCCGAGCAGGCTGGCGGTCCCTGGGTCGATGGCCTGGGCATCATGCGTGGCTCGTGCACGCACCTGGAGTCGAGCCGTCTGAAGGTCCCGCACGTGGGCTGGGATCAGGTGCACATGACGCCTGCCGGCGCGGCCGATCCGCTGCTCGCCGGTTTTGCCGAGGGCGCCAATATGTACTTCACCCACAGCTACGCGGTGGCCGGCGACGTCGATGCCACCGATGTGTTGGCGCGCACGCACTATACACGGAGTTTCCCGTGCATCGTGCGCCACGGCAATGTGTGGGGCTGCCAGTTCCATCCCGAGAAATCCTCCGCGCTGGGTCAGCGCATCCTTAAGAACTTCGTCAACATCGTCGAGGAGGTTGGCCGATGATTCTGTTTCCCGCAATCGATTTGATCGGCGGCAAGGTCGTGCGCCTGGAGCGCGGCGACCGGAGCCGCTGCAAGGTATATTCCGACGACCCCGTGGCCGTTGCTCGCTCCTTTGCCGAGCAGGGCGCGAGCTGGGTGCACGTCGTCGACCTGTCCGCTGCCTTCGGCGAGGACGAGGACACATGCGCTGCCAACTCGGCGGCAATTAAGGCCATCTGCGGCGTTGACGGTCTGTCCGTGGACGTGGGCGGCGGCGTTCGCTCGCTCGCACGCATCGACGAGCTGGCCGGCTATGGCGCTCGCCGCATTGCACTGGGCACCGTGCTCGTGACCGAGCCGGGTTTTGCTGAGGTGGCAGCCCAGGGCTTTGGCGAGCCGTTGGTCGCCGACATTGCCGCGCGCGACGGCCAGGTTAAGGTGAACGGCTGGCGCGACGGCGCGGGCGTGGCACTCGACGATGCCGTGGCGCAGCTTACCGAGCTGGGCTTTAAGCATCTGGTGTATACCGACATCGCGCGTGATGGCATGCAGACGGGCATCGATGTGGCGGCGTATCGCCATATGGCCGAGGTCGCGGGCTTTCCCGTCGTGGCGTCGGGCGGTATCTCGACGCTCGACGACATCCGCGCGCTGGCCGCGGTGGGTGAGGGCGCGATTGAAGGCGCCATTACCGGTCGTGCGCTCTACGAGGGCAACTTTACGCTGGCCCAGGCGCTGGCCGCCGCTCGAGGGGAGGAGTAGCCCATGCTTACCAAGCGCGTAATTCCCTGCCTGGACGTCAAGGACGGCCGTGTGGTCAAGGGCGTCAACTTTGTGAGCTTGCGCGATGCCGGCGATCCGGTGGAGCTGGCCCGCGCCTACGACCGCGAGGGTGCGGACGAGGTCGTATTTTTGGACATTACCGCGACGAGCGATAACCGTGCGACGACTATCGAGATGGCGACGCATGCGGCCGAGGAGCTGGCCATTCCCTATACCGTGGGCGGCGGCTTTCGCGACCTGGCGGGCATGCGCACCATGGTTGCAGCCGGTGCTGACAAGGTGTCGCTCAACTCTGCCGCCGTGCGCGATCCGTCGTTGATCAGCCAGGCCGCCGCGGCGTTTGGCAGCCAAGCCGTGGTCGTGGCGATCGATGCCAAGCGCGTGGGGCTGCCCGGGGAGCCGGGCGCCGATAAGTGGGAGGTCTTTACGGCGGGCGGCCGCAACGCTACGGGTATCGATGCGGTGGCGTGGGCCGAGGAGGCGGCTCGTCGTGGCGCCGGCGAAATCCTACTGACCAGCATGGACCGCGACGGTACCAAGGCCGGCTTCGATCTGGCGCTTACTCGCGCCGTGGCCCGCGCGGTGCCGATTCCCGTTATCGCGAGCGGCGGCGTGGGCACACTCGAGCATTTTGCCGAGGGTGTGATCGAGGGCGAGGCCGATGCCGTGCTGGCGGCGAGCGTCTTTCACTTTGGAATCTTCAGCATTCGCCAGGTGAAGGAGTATATGGCGTCGCAGGGCATCCCTGTCAGGCTGGACTTTTAGCGCTGCGGCTTGCCCAGGCACCCGACCTTCCGGCTCCAACCCTCCTCGCGTACTTAAGTACGCGTCGTCGGGCTTGTCGCTCGGAATCTCGGGCACCTGGACAACCCTCGCCGACCTGCGAAGTTTGAATTTGGGGAGAGAAATGGAAGAGATAACCGATCCTTCAAAGCTTACATACGACGCCAAGGGGCTGATTCCTTGTGTTGTTCAGCAGTATGACACCGGCGAGGTGCTTATGGTTGCTTGGATGAACGAGGAGTCGGTGGGGCTGACGCTCAAGACCGGTACCACGTGGTTTTGGAGCCGCAGCCGTCAGGAGCTCTGGAACAAGGGCGCGACGAGCGGCAATATGCAAGAGGTCAAGGAGCTCTGGGCCGACTGCGATAGCGATACGCTGCTGGTCAAGGTCGACTCGCCGGGTCCGGCCTGCCATACCGGCAACCGTACCTGCTTCTTTAAAAAACTCGCGTAGGGCGGGCGCTCGACCAGGCGCTTGGCCAACCAGAAAGGATTGAACCATGGGTGTGCGCACCGCAAATGTTCAGGATGGAAATATCGGTGAGACGCTGACGGGGCTGGCCGAGGTGATTCATGGCCGTCGCGACGCGTCGCCGCAGGAGAGCTATACCGCGCGTCTGTTGACCGACGTCGAGGATGAGCTGCTCAAGAAGCTTGCCGAGGAGGCGAGCGAGGTGATCATGGCCTGCAAGGATAACGACCATGACCACATTCGCTATGAGGCCGGCGACCTGGTCTACCACTTGCTCGTGACGCTCGAGCGCTACGGCATCACCCTCGACGAGCTGGCCGGCGAACTCAACGCCCGCCGCCACTAGTCGTTTGGGACAGTCTTTGTTGGTGTAACGGGGTCATGGAAGTTGCGGTGAAATAGGGACTGTTTAAGCGCTTCATCAGGCAAAACAATCCCTATTCCACCGCAACTTATGAAGGGATGGCTAGTCGAGGGGTGTGGGTTCCCATTCGCCGGTGGGGTGGGGGATGTCGAAGGTTCGGTAGCCGCAGTCGTAGGCGTGGGCTTGTGCCTCGCGGATATTCCAGCAGATGTCGCAGGCGCGGTGCGCGTCCGAGCCAAAGGTGATGGGTACCTCGGCGTGGGCAAAGCAACGCAACAGCCCCGTCGAGGGGTAATAGTCGTCGAGGCCCTTGCGCGGCGCGGCGGTCGAAACTTCAACGCGGCGGCCTGTATCGTGTGCGCACTCTGCCATCTGCTCCCAAAACGGTGCCGTATCAAAATCGGGCGCAAAGCCTTCCTTCGAAAAGCGCATGACCAGGTCGGGGTGGGCCATCACATCAAAGTTGAGTGAGCTTTCGCAAGCACGGCACCAGTCGTCGACGTAGCGCTCCCACACGCCGAGCACGCCAAGGTTTTCCCAAACGTGCAGGTTGGTGTCGTCGTCGATCCAACCGCAGCGCGAATCGGGTGTATCGGGACGAGCGACGTTTTCCGTTCCCGCCGTGCCCGCGGCGCCGGCCATGATATCGCCTGGGTTGCCAATCCAATGCACGCTGCCCAAGCGCACTATGGCACCCGCGGACCAGCGCTCAACCAAAGGCTCGCAACCTTCGTACCAGTCGCATTCAAAGCCATAGACAAGCTCGAGCTCCGGCGCGATCTGCGCGGCGAGCTTGCGGGCGTCCTCAAATGCCAGGCGATGTGCCGTCAGGTCGCCCTCGACAACTTGCACTTCGCAGTTGGCGTCCATGCTGGCGGGCAGGGTGAGATGGTCGGTCGAGACCATAGCGCGGCAGCCGGCCGCAGCAGCGGCGCGAACGTTGTCCTCAAACGAGGCATGGCCATCCGAAAACGAAGTGTGGGTGTGGCAATCGACCAGCGGGCAGGTGGGCATGGCGACTCCTTTGCATTTGGCGAATCCGCTCCATTGTAATGGCGCGACCCCCGGCGCGCCGGGAACGCCGCAAGTCGAAACCGACTGGAAAGGGCAGATGGCGCGCAAGGGCTGCCACACGACATCGACCCTGCCTTAAAACGTGTACATCAGCCTCCAAAAGCTGCAAAAAATGACGTGTTTGGAGGCTGATGTACATGTTTGGCTGAGGCGGTGGAGTGTCGGTTTCTTGCCGACAAGGAAAATCGCGCTCATCACGTGCCGTCACACTCGCGCAGCCCGCGATGTGCTAGCGTTTGGATGAACAAAACGAGTCCGTGCGGAAAGGATCCAGACCGTATGCAATGCGATAGCACATCCCCGCTGTCTCGCGAGACCGATGCGCCCGAAACTATCGTCAAGCTGGAGTGCGACATCGATGACGCGTCGCCCGAGGTGCTCGCCTACGCCGCCGACTGCCTGCGCGAGGCCGGCGCCCGCGAGGTGCACTGGCTGCCCCTTTACTGCAAAAAGGGCCGCCCCGGATGGCAGTTACAGGTGATCTGCTCGCACGAGGATATCGAGCGCCTACAGACGATTATCTTTTTGGAGACCACGACCAACGCCGTTCGTCGCCAGGTGATGGAACGCGTTTGCCTGCCGCGCCGATTCGAGCAGGTGACAACGCCTTGGGGCGAGGTGTCCGTTAAGGTGGCGACCCTGCCCGACGGCAGCGAGCGCGCGGCTCCCGAGTACGAGAATTGCGCCCGTCTTGCCCGCGAACATGACGTGCCGCTCCAACGCGTGATGCAGGCGGCTCAGAGCGCGGCGCTGCGATTCGAGTAACACGGTAGATGGGCTCCACATCCGCCGGACCCCGTATTCAGCTCCCATCAACCCCACTCCGAAAGGACTCCCCATGAAATACCTCATCGCTTCCGACATCCACGGCTCGGCATACTGGGCCGAGCGCCTCTGCACCGCTATCGAATCCGAGCAGCCCGACCGCATTGTGCTGTTGGGCGACCTGCTCTACCACGGCCCGCGTAACGACCTGCCGCGCGACTACGCCCCCAAGCGCGTGATTCCGCTGCTCAACGCCCTGGCTGATCGCATTATCGCGGTGCGCGGCAACTGCGACGCCGAGGTCGACCAGATGGTCCTCGACTTCCCCGTCATGGCCGACTACGCCACGCTGTTCGACGAGACCGGCCGTGAACTGTTCCTGACGCACGGCCACGTCTTTGGCGCTGGCATGCATAACAGCGTCGACCACGCACCCGCGCTGCCCGAGGGTTCCGCGCTCGTCTACGGTCACACGCACGTCAAGGTCAACGAGGAAAGCGCCGCGCACCCGGGTCTGTGGCTCTTCAACCCCGGCAGCGTGAGCATCCCCAAGGACGGCTCGCACAGCTACGGCATCTACGAGGGCGGCACGTTCCGCCACGTGGTCATGGAGGAGGACTAACCATGGCCGAGCATATGGCTCAGCAAAATGCCGAGGGTTCGCGCGACCTGTCCACGCTGGTAGACGCGTCGGCCGAGCTGCAGCATCTGGTACAGACCATCTGGCGCCTGCGTCAGCCCGATGGCTGCCCGTGGGACCGCGAACAGACGCATCAGAGCATTGGCAAGAACATGATCGAGGAAGCCTACGAGGCGCTCGATTGCATCGAGACCGACGACGCGGCGCATCTGCGCGAGGAGCTCGGCGACGTGCTCATGCAGGTAGTGTTGCATGCGCAGATCGCGGCGGACGCCGGTGAGTTTACGCTGGCCGATGTGGCGCGCGATATCGACGCCAAGCTCATCCGTCGTCACCCGCACGTGTTTGGCGATGTGGATGCCGATAACTCTGACGAGGTGCTCAAGATTTGGGACGAGGTCAAGCTTGCCGAGAAGGCCGCCAAGGACAAGGCCGTGGCGGCAGGCGAGGCCGCGCCCGAGGGCCTGCTCGACGACGTGCCCACGCACCTGCCGGCGCTGATGCAGGCGCAAAAGGTCTCGCGCAAGGCGGCTGCCGTGGGCTTTGAGTGGGAGACGGTCCAGGACGTGTGGGACGAGGTAGCTGAGGAGCGTGCCGAGTTTGAGGCCGAGGCTCCCGGAACGCCCGAGCGCGAAATGGAGTTTGGCGATCTGCTCTTTGCCCTGGTCAACGTCGCGCGCAAGGAGGGTATCGACGCCGAGAGCGCCCTGCGCGCGAGCACGGCCAAGTTTCGCCGTCGCTGGGCTGCGATGGAGCAGATGGCGGCCGATGCCCACGTAGATCTTGCCGAGCTTTCGACCCATGGCCTCAACGACCTCTGGGATGCCGCAAAGGCAGAGGAGTAAGACTGCGGGGGCGACGGGACGGACTTGTCCCATCGCCCCATTATTTTTTTAGAAAGATTGTATCGCTTGGCTAACTTAGGGCATAATGCAAAAAGTGCGACAAGGCTAACTTATGAACCTTCGCGCCGCTGCAGCGTGTAAGCCGCGTCGCCAAGCATTCAACCCGTTTCCAAGTGAGAGGGAGACAACATGAGCGATATTTTGGATGTCTACGGTCGCGAGGTGCTCGACAGTCGCGGCAACCCCACCGTCGAGGTCGAGGTCGTGCTCGAGGACGGCAGCTTCGGCCGCGCGATGGTGCCTTCGGGCGCTTCGACCGGCGCCTTTGAGGCATGCGAGCTGCGCGACGGCGACAAGGGCCGCTATCTGGGCAAGGGTGTCTCGCAGGCCGTCGAGCACGTCAACAACGAGTGTGCCGATGCCGTCGTGGGCCTCGACGCCTTCGATCAGCGCGCCGTCGATGCCGCGCTAATCGCCGCGGACGGTACGACCAACAAGACCAAGCTCGGCGCCAACGCCATTCTGGGCGTGTCGCTGGCAGTTGCCCGCGCCGCAGCCGAGTCGGCGGGCCTGTCGCTGTACCAGTACCTGGGCGGTGTCAACGCCCATCTGCTGCCCACGCCCATGATGAACATCCTCAACGGCGGCGTGCACGCCGACAACAACGTTGACTTCCAGGAGTTCATGATCATGCCCGTGGGCGCCCCGAGCTTTGCCGAGGGCCTGCGTTGGTGCGCCGAGGTCTACCACACCCTCAAGGGCGTGCTGCACGAGGCCGGCCTGGGCGGCGGCGTGGGCGACGAGGGCGGTTTCGCGCCCAACCTCAAGACCAATGCCGAGCCGTTCGAGTACATCACCAAGGCCGTCGAGAAGGCCGGCTTTAAGCCCGGTGTCGACTTCATGTACGCCATGGATCCGGCATCGACCGAGTTCTACAACGCCGAGACCGGTATGTACGAGCTCAAGGGCGAGGGCGTTGAGTACACGAGCGCCCAGATGGTCGATTACTGGGAGAAGCTCGTCGACACCTATCCCATCATCTCCATCGAGGACGGCATGGCCGAGGAGGATTGGGACGGCTGGGTTGAGCTCACCCGTCGCATTGGCAACAAGGTGCAGCTGGTGGGCGACGACCTGTTCGTCACCAACACCGAGCGCCTCAAGAAGGGCATCGAGCTGGGCGCCGCCAACGCGATTCTGGTCAAGGTCAACCAGATCGGCACGCTCACCGAGTCGCTGGAGGCTATCGAGACCGCCAAGGAGGCCGGCTACGCTTGCATCGTGAGTCACCGCTCCGGCGAGACCGAGGATTCCACGATCGCCGACCTGGTCGTGGGCGTCAATGCCGGCCAGATCAAGTCGGGCGCCCCGTGTCGTAGCGATCGCATCGCCAAGTACAACCAGCTCATCCGTATCGAGGACGAGCTCGAGGGCAGCGCGCGCTACGCCGGCAAGGCCGCGTTCTACAACATTCGCTAGGCAAGCGGCGTGTGCGGGAGTGGGGCTGACTCGGATTCGCCTCGCTCCCGTTGGGCACTGTTGAGCACCATTGGGCGCTGGGCCGTATGGCTCAGCGCCTTTTTTATGTCGAGCAAAGGCTGGCGTAGGCGGTGCGGGCGCTCGTGCTATAACTAAAAGACTTAGCGCAAACAAACCTCAACCGCACAAGGCGCACATGGATCAGATTTACGACAACAGGTACTATTCCGCCGGTTCGCGTGAGCCGTCACCTCGCCGTGCGCGCACGGTGCAGCTCGGCGGGTCCGATTACGCCGGTGCCGACCGCTCCATGCAGCGACCGACAAGCGCCTCACACTCCCGTGCTCAAATGAATACGCCGACGGACCGTCCGCCACGTTCGGTGCGCCCGGCGCATTCGGAGCATGCTCAGCGTTCTTCGGCTCAAACGCATGAAAAGCCGAGTAGGCCCTCGAACCGTCTTTCGGGCTCGGACTTCATGCATTACGCCAACGATAACGCGGTGGTCAAGGCAATCTACGACTTTACCCACGGTCCCCAGCGAGGGCTGTTTGTTGGCATTGTCGTCGCCCTGGCGCTCGTGAGCCTGTACTTCCCCGTGCGCGACCTGTATGTTGCAAAACGCTCGAGCGACATCTTGGCCAAGCAGGTCGAGATTCGCGAGCAATATAACGACGACCTGCAAAAAAGCGTCGACAAGCTGCTCTCGGAGGAGGGTATCAAGGACGCGGCATCCGAGGATCTGGGCCTGGTGATGCCCGGCGAGAAGAGGATTGAAGTGCAGGGCCTGGACGACGATTCGAATGCCTCGTCGAGCCAGAAGTCGTCGAACGCCAAGAAGGCCAGCGAAGTTGCCAAGGAAATCGAAGAAGTCGGTAAGGACGCGCCGTGGTACATCCAAGCGCTCGACATGCTGTTTGGGTTTAACGGTGTCGAGGGCCAGACGGTCGTGTCCAACGGCAAATAGCGCCCGGAGGGGAGCCGGCAATGGCAGATTGCAAACGATATAAGGTGGCGGCGATCGATCTGGGAACGGTGTCGTCGCGACTGGTGTTGGCCCAGGTCGAGGGCGGGGCGATCGTGGAATCGTCCAAGCATACCGAGATTACCGACCTGGGCGAGGGCGTGGACGCGACGGGTCGCTTTTGCGAGGCGGCTGTCGAGCGTGTGCTCGCTGCGTGTCGCATGTTTGTGGATGAGGCCCGTGCCTTTGGGGCCGCGTGCATCTGCACCACGTGCACGAGCGCCGCGCGCGATGCATCCAATGCCGCACTGCTGCTGGACGGCCTGCGCGATCTGGGGCTTGAGCCACAGGTGATTCCGGGCGAGGTCGAGGCGCGCCTGACGTTTTTTGGCGTGGCGCACGACTTTGCCGGCGAGCGCATCATTGTTGCCGATTCGGGCGGCGGATCCACGGAGCTCGCGACTGGCGTGTACGCGCCGGAGCGCGGGGTCTTTGCGCTGGAAGGAACGCGCTCGCTGGACATCGGTTGTCGCCGTGTGACGGAGCGTTTTTTCTCGGCGCTGCCACCCACGGGCGGCGAGCTTACTGCCGCTGCCGGCTGGGCGGGCGAGCAGTTCGCTGCCTATTTTGAGGGTCTGCCGAGCAATTTTGAGCGTGCCGAGCGCCTGGTCGCGGTGGGCGGTACCGTTACCACGCTCGTGGCGCTGGTCCACGAACTGGAGCCGTACGACTCGAACTTTGTGCACCTGCGCGAGCTTTCGATGGAGCAGATTTCGGCCGCTATCGAGCGCATGTCTGCGTTGGATGTTGCAGGCATTGCCGCGTTGCCGGGCGTGCAGCCCAAGCGCGCGAACGTGATCTTGGCAGGTGCCGTGGTGATTCGCGAGCTCATGCGAGCCGGCGGCTACAAGACGCTCACCGTAAGCGAGAACAGCCTACTCGCTGGCATGGCCGCCACCATCAACGAGGTTCTCGACGGCGCGACTCCCACCATCGCCTGGACCCCCACTCTCAGCACCCTCTAAATAATTTGCGGTGAAATACGGACTACAATCGCCCTTTCGGGCACCAAACAGTCCCTATTCCACCGCAACTCAACAGCCGGCACCTGGGGACAGTCCTTGCGGGGCGTCCCCACAGCGCCTATGCCAGCTTGTCGATCTGCCCAATCTCCCAAAGCGGAATATTGATGAGCATGCCCTCGTCTCTATATGCCGCCAGGGAGCTCCTCACGCAACGCTCGAGTTTGAATTTTTCGCAGGCTATTTTCAGACTCTTCGCTTTAAGGTTCTCTGCCGCCTTGACCTCAAGCGGAAGCACGGTTCCCGCATGGTCGATGGCAAAGTCGGTTTCGGCATTGCCGGAGGTAGAGGACCAATACGCGGGAGTTTTGTCCTGGAGCAAGAGCTCTTGCGCGACGTATTGTTCGGTCAGCGAACCTTTGAACTCGGTAAAAACAGCGGATCCGTTAAGAACGACGGCCGGAGAGAGACCGGAGAGCGCTCCGAGGATGCCGGTGTCGATGCAGAACAGTTTGAAGCCCGAGAGGTCTTCGTAGCTCGAGAGCGGCGCCTTTAGAGCGGAAACACGTGGCACCTTATGAACGATTCCGTAGTCCGTGAGCCATTGGAGGCTTTCCTCGAAATCGCGTGCGCGCGCTCCGGGACGAAGGGCGCCATAGACAAACTTCTTGTTCTCCTTTGCAAGCTGGCCGGGAAGGGATTTCCAAACCAACCTCATGCGCTCGACGATGCGGGCGGGTGCATGTTTGCCAAAATCGGATTCGTAAGCCTCGATGATTTGCTGCTGAAGCCTTCGGGCTTCGATGAAGTCGCGTGTCTCGGCGAAAGCGGAGACAACTTCGGGCATACCGCCGACAACAAGGTATTCCTTGAGCAAGTGTTCGAGCTTTTCGGTAACGTTTGCTAGAAGGTTCATGTCTGCGGCAAGGATGGCGTCGGCGAGCGGGTCGCCGTCGACGGCACGAACGAACTCGGCGAACCCCATGGGACGCATGGTGAGCTGGTCGATTTTGCCGACGGGAAATGACTCGTTTTCGCGTCGGAGCGCGAGGCCCATATAGGAACCGGCTGCTACGATGTGGTATTCGGGTGCAAGCTCGTTGAAGTACTTGAGCGAGGTGATCCCGCGCGGGGCCTCTTGGATCTCGTCGAAGATGATGAGCGTGTCTGCTGGCGTTACAGTTTGGCCACGTAGGAGTTCTATCTGGGAGATGATGCGCTTGGGGTCGAGGTCCCCATCGAACAGCGAGCGTGTGCTCGGCTCGAGCATAAAGTCAAAACGAATGACGTTTCGATACTGCTGGCTTGCGAATTCGTTAAGAAGCCAAGTCTTTCCTGTCTGGCGGGCTCCCTTAAGCAAGAGAGGTTTGCGATTCGTCCTTGATTTCCAAGCGATAAGTTCGCTCATAAGCTGTCGCTGCATATTGCCTCCCAACCCTCTCGGTTAGTATAAGGCCATTTGGGTGTTTCCATCGGAAAATGTGCGAGACAACCACGTTTTTCCATCGGAAAATGTGCGAGACAACCACGTTTTTCCATCGGAAAATGTGGTAGGAAACTCATTGGGTGGGCGGAAAAAGTAGTCAAAAAAGCCCCGTCCCAAATGAGCTGCTCTGCAGTTGACGGCGTCCAAAAGAAACGAGCCCGCATCCCTGGGGAACACGGGCTCGCAAGCAATCATATGGTAGGGGCGGTGGGACTCGAACCCACAATCCTTGCGGCGAGAGATTTTAAGTCTCCTGCGTATGCCAATTCCGCCACGCCCCCGTGAGACTAGAAGTCTAGCACAAGCCGTCCGTTACGCGTTGACGGCCATCGAGTGTTGGCCCGACTTCTCCAGGAACTCCTGGAACTTGGCTTCGTCGCCCTTGTTCTGGTACTGCAGGGCCAGCAGGTACTCCAAGCGGCAGCGCTTGACCGGGTCGTCGCCGACATCCTCGAGCATGCGCTCCAGCTCGGGAATGTCGTTGTGGCGCTTGAGGATCATCGTGTCGTACATCAGCTGGCACTCGTGCGCAACTGCCTCGGCCTGACCGCCCTCAAAGCCCTTGATCTCGTGCAGCAACTCCTTGGACTTTTTGCGGTCCTCCTGGCCAACATAGTAGTTAAAGGCTTTGATCACCAGGTCGACGCGCTGCATCTTGGGGAGGTTGAGCCCCAGCAGCAGGTCGAACATCTCGCTGGCACGCTCGTGGTCCTCGCGCAGCAGATAGGAGTTCAGGCGCAGGTAGTCGCGGTTGTAGCGTGGGTACAGCATGCTGGTGAGTTTGCCGTCGAGCAAACGATCGAACTCGTCCCACTGCTTGGCGGCCATCAACTGCTGCAGACGCTTGAACGTGGTGCGTTTTTTGACGCTAAAGAACACCGACACGGCGATGCAGATGATAACGACGGCGGTCCAGAGGGTGCGGGAATCGGGCATTTCAGAGTCCTTAGTCGCTCTTAAAGCGAGCGGTATGACAACACGTACTAGATGTATTATACGCAGCGTGCAAGCAAACTGGCATAAAAGCTCATCGAGGCTGAGTGCCATCGCTCGCTGCGGTACACTTACCTAAAGTAAACCATGAAGGGAGACATTACCTATGAAGAAGATCGTTTTGGCTTGCGGTGCTGGCGCTGCTACTTCCACACTCGTTGCCCAGAAGGTCGCCACCTTGCTCGACGCCAACGGTTACGCCGACAAGTACGAGATCGTGCAGTGCGCCATCTCCGAGGCCAAGGACTACTGCGACGAGGGCGCCGACCTGCTGATCGCCACCACCGTTGCCCCCGAAGGCCTCACCTGCCCGTACGTGAGTGGCGTGCCCTTCATGACCGGCATGAACCGCGTCGCTGCTGAGAAGGCCGTTCTCGACGTCATGGCTCAGTAGGCGCTGACTGTATGAGTGAGCAGAACGCCAATCCGGTCGAGCTCTTTGACATGCGCGTTGCCCATGTGGGCATTAACGCTGCCGACCCGGCAGACGCCTTGGAGATCGCGGAGCTGTTCTCGACGATGATGGGCCTGCCCGTTATCGAGACCCCCGTTTCGTACTTTAACGATTCGCTGGTCGAGATCATGAAGCAGAACGGTCGTGGCGCCAAGGGCCACATTGGCTTTGCCGTCAACGACATCGATGCGGCCGAGAAGTGGTTTGCCGAGCGCGGGCTCGAGGTTAACGAGGAGTCGCGCGTGCTGCTGCCCGACGGCGGCACCAAACTCGTGTACTTTAAGCGCGAGTTCGCCGGCTTCGCCGTGCACCTGTGCCGCGAGTAGCGCACAAGCTGCCATAGCTGGCAAAAAGGGATAGGGCCGCGTGGCCCTATCCCTTTATTTATGCCGAGGGGCTTCCTATCGTGGCAGGCGAATCGTAAAGCGGCTGCCGACCCCTTCGACCGAGGTCACACCGATGACGCCGCCGTGGCTGTCGACGATCCACTTGGCGATCGCAAGCCCCAGACCCGAACCCTGTGCGCCGGCATCGCGCGCGTTGTCGGCACGGTAGAACCGCTCGAACGCGTGAGCTGCGGATTCCTGGTTCATGCCGATGCCCTCGTCCTCAACACTTATGTCGATTGTGCCCGCGCCCGCATCTGGCGTTATGCCAAATGTGACGGTCGTTCCCGCATCCGAGTACTTGGCGGCGTTTTGCACGATCACGCGCAGAGCCTGCTTCACGAGCGCCACGTCGACGGGCGCGTCGCAGCGCGGGTCGCTGGCAAGCGCAGCGTCAGAAGCCAGCCGATACGTGTGCTCGGTATCGATCATCTGCGATTCTTCGCATACCTCGCTGACCAGTGCAGCCAAGTTGGTATGCGCGCGCCGCAGGACCGTGCGCCCGGCATCGCCGCGCGCCAAAAACAGCAGCTGCTCCACAAGCTCTTGCATGTGCTCGCTTTCGGCTTTAAGGGACGCGATGGATTCCGCCAGCACGTCCGGGTCGTCCTTACCCCAGCGGTCGAGCATGTTCACGTAGCCCTGAATCACCGCGATGGGCGTGCGCAGCTCGTGGCTCGCGTCGTTGACAAAGCGCATCTGCTGCAGCTTGGCCTCTTGCATCTGGCGCAGCAGGCGGTTGAGTGCGACCTCGATGCTCGCCAGATCGGCGTCGCCGGTGGTGACGCTCGGCGAGTCGACGCTTGCGCGCTCGATGGCCTGCTCCAGTGTTTCCATTTTGCCGCCGGAGAGCTGCATGCGACCGAGTTCGTCCACGCGCAGGGCCAGATCGTTGAGCGGCGCCATGGTGCGGCGCACGCGGCGGGCGCCGCCGAGCATGTTGAGCACGCTGATGACCTGCCAACCCACAACGACAAGGTAGAGAGGCCATAGCGTGACGAGGTCCTGCGCGAGGGGGAAGGTCTTGGTGGTGCGCGCAAGCTCGACGGTATAGGTGAGCGTTGTCGGGTCCCAGCCGCGCGCGGGCGTCAGCGACATGCCGTGAACGGTGGCACCGGGGATCCATCCTGCGGTAAACGCGCCGTCGGGCAGCGTCTGGTTGTATCCATAGACGAGGATCGCCGCCGCAATCACTACCAGCAACAGATCGAGCCAGATGTAGCTCATCAGACGGCGCCACATATAGCTCCAGTTGATGGCGCGGGCGATGGAGGTGACGCGCTTGGCCTCGGCGTTACGCACGGCAGACATAGCCCACCCCGCGCACGGTCTGGATGATGCGGGCGCTGCCGGCGTCCTCGATCTTGGCACGCAGGTGCGCGATGTGTACGTCGACGTTGTTGGTGTCGCCCACGTATTCGTAGCCCAGCG
>NZ_CYYP01000003.1:128456-139573 GCF_001405375.1 Collinsella aerofaciens | reverse complement strand
CGCTCGCCATGCCCGCCCCGGCGCCGCCAACGCCCGAAGCCGCCCGCACGGCCTCCGAGCGCTTCAGCGCAACGCGGATCCGTGCGAACAACTCCTCAATCGCAAACGGCTTGGTCAGGTAATCGTCGGCGCCGGCATCGAGCCCGGCCACCTTGTCCATCACGGCATCTCGCGCGGTGACCATAATCACCGGCACATCCTTGTGCTTGCGGATGCGTCGCAGCACCTCCATGCCGTTGAGCTGCGGCAACAGCACATCGAGCAGAATCAGATCGTAGTTGCGCTCCAGCGCCAGGTCCACGGCGGTGCGGCCGTCGGCGGCGTGCTCCACCTGGTAGCCCTCGTGCTCCAGCTCGAGCGTCACAAAGCGGGCGATTTTCTCCTCGTCCTCTACGATCAGGATCCGTGCCATGCGTGCCCCCGTCTGCGATTACTTGTCGTCGTTCAGATTTTGCTTGATGTCGTCCGCGGCATCGGCAGCGTGATTCATAAGGTTGTTGATGCTGCCGGGTACGTCGCCGTCGCTATCGATGCGGTAACGCATGCCAAAGAACAGGCCAATCAGCATCAGCCATATCGTGGCGCCCCAGGCAAACAGCGCGACGATGGGGATCAGGATGGGAATGTTGAGGATGATCGCGTCGCGGCGCGTGGCGATAAACTTGGTGTCCAGGCTCAGGCGGAAGAGCTTTTTGAGGTACTCCCACACGCTATCCATCTTCTTGGAGAAGTCGGTCTTTTCGCTCGACTTCTCGTAGGCGGCCTGCGCGGCGACCATCTCGGCTGAGGGCTCATCGACTGGCGCGGACTCGGTGGCGGCGTGCGCCGACGTGGTCTGGGTCTTGCCCTGCGACTCGAGCCAAATGATGGCATCCAAGACGTTGCCGTCGGCGGCGTCGAGCGCGGCCTTGGCATCGGTGTAGCTCACGTTGCACTTGGTGCGGATGGTTTCAACTTTTTCGAGGTCGTCCATGACCTGTCCTTTCGTTCGATGGGCGCGACGCCGGGCGATCTGCCCGGGCGCGAGCGTTGCGTTCGGCGGCCTGCGTTGCGCGGCGCCGCCCCGCCCTTGGTCGAACTCTATAGTGCAGGTTATAGATTAAGCGATTCTTGAGCCAAGATTAACGTTGGATGAGTTTTTGGGTAGCGGTGGGAAAAGTATTAGACCTCGATAGCGGGGGATGTGGTGCCGGTGCAAAACGGCGTCAAAGGTTGGTCGAGCAGGCGGTTTCTCCATTGATGTCCGCACAGCATGTGACACTTACCCTGCCGCCTCGCTCTGCCGCGGCGGCATGCGTCTGAACAACGACCCTCTAAGGAGTTCGATACCGATGAGTGACAACGCAAAGCATCTCGCAAAGAAGTGCGTTAAGGACGCGGGGCCGTGCCTCGCGCTGTGCGTAGCCGGCGCAGCGGTCGCGCTGCTGGCTGTTCTGGGGCCGTTCGACGTGCTCCGAAGTGCCAGCTTTCTGCATGCTTGCATGGCTCTTGCCGGCGCCATGATGACCGGCGGCGTGCTCGATTTGATCTTTTGGGTGTTTGACCCGTTTGGATGGAAGAGCGAGGGTAGGTCCCAAAGGATGGAAGGGCTGGAACGGTTGACTTAGTGATCGTGCAGAATGTGGGCTAGCGACTTACAGGGAAGTGGTGATCCGATGACGGTCTATGTGACGGGCGATATTCACGGCGGCGTCGACATGCAAAAGCTTCGCGACTGGGATCTTGGGGATGGTTTGACAAGTGACGACTATCTCATCATCGCGGGCGACTTTGGCTTTCCGTGGGATTTCTCTGCCGAGGAATGTGCCGACATCGCCTGGCTGGAGTCGCGCCCCTATACCGTGCTGTTTGTCGACGGCAACCACGAGCGTTTCGATCACTGGTCGGAGCGCCCCATGGAGCTGTGGCACGGCGGCCTGACGCAGCGCCTGTCGGACACCTCGCCCATCCGACGCCTGACGCGCGGTGAGGTTTTTGAGCTCGACGGCCCAACGATCTCTACCATGGGCGGCGCCACGAGCGTGGATAAGGAATACCGCATTCCGTATTCCAGCTGGTGGCCGCAGGAGCTGCCGGACGAGCGCAACTTTGAGGAGGCGCGGGCAAAGCTCGACAGCGTGGGTTGGAAGGTCGACTATGCGATCACCCATACCTGCTCCACGCGCATGCTTTCGCCCACGCTTTACCCGGCACCTGGCTGGAATTATCCCGATGTCGATCGACTCACCACGTTTTTCGACGAGCTGGAGGACCACCTGGACTACAAGCGCTGGTACTACGGGCATTTTCATCGTGACGCCAACCCGGCCGAGCGTCACACCGTGCTCTACGACTGCATCGTTCGCTTGGGCGACGAACTCCAGCCCTGGGATGTTGCGTAGAGGCGGGGTGGCTGGCTACTCGACCGTTACAGTGATGTTCTCCCGATGCGCGCGGATGACGTCCCAGCTAAAGTGCTCGACCAGCTGCTCGGCGGTACGCGGCGTGGTGTCCGGCGCGATGCCTGTTTGCCCGGCGAGCCATCCCAACAGTGCCTCGGGTGTGCCAAAGCGGGTGCGGAGCTCGCCCAGGTCCAGATCGCGATCGCGCTTGGAAAGGCGGCGGCCGTCCGGTGACATGAGCAGCGGAATGTGCGCGTAGTGCGGCGTGGGCAGTCCCAGCAGATGTTGCAGATAGATCTGGCGCGGCGTGGAACCAAGCAGGTCGCATCCGCGTACGATCTCGGTGACGCCCATGGCAGCGTCGTCGACCGCCACGGCCAGCTGATAGGCAAACACGCCGTCGCTGCGGCGCACCAAAAAGTCACCGCACTCGGTGGCGAGTGCTTCGCATTGGGCTCCGTACGTGCGGTCCACGAATTCGATCACGTCGCTGGCGAGGTCGTCGACGGTGGGCACGCGCAGGCGCGTGGCCGGAGCACGCAGGGCACTGCGGCGGGTGATTTCATCAGCAGAAAGACCTCTGCAGGCGCCGCGGTAGATGGGCGTGCCGTCGCTGGCGTGCGGTGCGCTCGCGGCGTGGAGTTCGGCACGCGTGCAAAAACAGGGATAGGTGAGGCCGGCGTCTTGCAGCTGGCGCAGGGCGTCCTCGTACAGATCCAGGCGATCGTGCTGGTAGTAGGGGCCTTCGTCCCACTCGAGCCCCAGCCAGGTCAGATCGTCAATCAGTTGAGCGGCAAGTTCCGGGCGCTTGCAGCGATCGTCCAGGTCCTCGATGCGCAGCACGATGCTGCCGCCCTGGCTGCGGGCCGAAAGCCACGAGCACAGGCAGCTGAACACGTTGCCCAGGTGCATGCGGCCCGAGGGCGACGGGGCGAAACGGCCCACGACGGGGGTGGGCACTGCCGTTGCTGGTGCGTCCGCGGCGTGTGTTGCTATGTTGCGTGCGTTGATATCCATGCGGACGAGTATAGCGCGGGGCGCGGTGGGGGAGACGCTGCCGTGGCCTGCAAGTTGCCGAGGCCGCGCGTTGCGCGTGCCGGACCACCGGCTCGACAGCTCGATCGCCGCCCGCCAGCCCAACCCCTCAAACGACAGAAACCCCGGCAGCTCTTCGCAACTGCCGGGGTTTCCGCGGAAAAGGGGGACATGATCCTCGAGCGAACGGCAAAGGGGCAAACCGTTTTCGCTCAACTGCTTTATGCCCCTCGGCTGGCGGCTCAATCAGCGCGTGCCGCGCCCACACAAAGCCGCTACACCTGTGACGGAGCTGTGAAGTGGTATCTATTGCCGGGGCGGGCTATGCCAAGGGTGTCCCTAATGACTAGTCATTTAAGAACGTCCCCAATGACTAGCTGCCGGGGTGCGGGTGTGACTTTCATCCCGTTTGGCGCTCCGGTCGCCTAGATGTTTGTCATGCGTACCCGCAAACGTGGGACAATGACGCTACTGGTATCACAGACAAAGGATGTGCCTATGAACGACCCCGTTGCCAAAACCTGTCGGCAGCGCCGCCTGTTTGCGCGATTTGCTTCCGTCTGCGCACTCGTCGCGCTTGCATTGCTGCTACTGCCCGCCGCCGCACACGCCGACGGTTATTCCATGACCCAAACCTATATCGGTGCCACGGTCGAGGCCGACGGCTCGCTAACCGTTGTCGAGGGACGCCAGTTTGATTTCGACGACGACATCAACGGCGTGTTTTGGGAGATCAATACGGGCACCAACCAGCAGGGCGGCACGGCGGGCGTCGACGTGCTGAGTGTCGAGGAAGAGGACACCGCGTTTAACAAAGTCGATAGCGCGAACAAGGGCGACTCTGGCGTCTACACGGTCGAGCAGACCGGTGACGGCGTAAGGATTAAGGTATTCAGTCCTCACGAGAGCGGCGACAGCGCGACCTATTACGTGAGCTATACCATGACCGGTGCGGTTATGAACTGGGCCGATACCGCCGAGCTCTACTGGAAGTTTGTGGGCGACGGCTGGTCCGCGGACTCCGATGACGTTGAGATGGAAGTGTACTTCGCAAATGCCGCTGCCGGGACGGCGGCCGTCAAGGGCGATAACTTCCGCGCATGGGGCCACGGCCCGCTGACGGGCGATGTATCGCTCGATGCGGACGAACCCATGGTCACCTATACCATTCCCTGCGTGCATCAGGGCGAATTCGCCGAGGCACGCATCGCCTTCCCCAGCGACTGGGTGCCGCAGCTTGCCGCCTCGGGCGAAGAGCGCATGTCAACGATCCTGAGCGAAGAGAAGGAATGGGCCGACGAAGCTAACGCCCGCCGCGCTCACGCTCGCATGATTGCCAATGCACTTGTCGTGCTAAGTGTTGTTGCGGCGGTGGCCTTTACCGGCACAATCGTTATGCTCAAGCTGCGCAAGCGCAAGCCCAAGCCGCTTTTCCAGGACGAATATTTCCGCGATGTGCCCTCGGCCGACCATCCCGCCGTGCTTTCGGCCCTCATGAGCTGGAACGAGGTGCCCGATCAGGCATATATCGCCACGCTCATGAAGCTCACCGACGACCGTGTGATCAAGCTGGAGCAGGCGACCGTGACCAAGGCCAAGAAGGGTCTGTTGGGGCGTGAAAAAGAAGAGCAGACGTATCGTGTGACGGTGAGTGATGCGGGCTGGAAGTCGGCCAAGGGCATTGACCGCATGGTGCTCAAGGTCTTCTTTGCCGGTGCTAAGCCCGACGAGAACGGTGATCGTTCGCGCACGTTCGACGAGCTGCAGCACTACGTCAAGCAGCACGCTACGCCCGTGGGCGACAAGCTCGAGGACTATCAGAACACCGTTAAGGGCAAGTTGGCCGATAGCGAGTACGTTGCCTCGGACGGCATTGTCGCAATGGTGTTTGGCCTGGTCCTGGGCATTCTAATTGCCTTTATTCCTATTGGATCCATTTTCTTTACCGATGGCGCGCAGGCAAACGTTATCGCCGCGATTATCTCGGTGCCCATCGTGCTTGTGGGCATTGGCGTGAGTCTCACCTTCCGCCGCTTTACGCCGGAGGGTGCCGAGGTGGCGGCTCGCTGCAAGGCGCTTAAGCATTGGCTTGAGGACTTCACGCGTCTAAAGGAAGCCGTCCCCGGCGATCTGGTCCTGTGGAATAAACTTCTGGTGATGGGTGCGGCGCTGGGCGTTTCGAAGGAAGTCCTGCGTCAGCTTGCCGAGGCTGTTCCTCCCGAGGTGCGCGAGGCCGACGGTTTCTACGACAATTACCCCTGCTACTGGTGGTACTACCATCATTACGGTACCGAGTCCCCGCTCGATTCATTCGATGACGTGTATCACGAGAGCATCCGTGAGCTGGCTTCGAGTTCCGATAGCTCGAGCGGCGGCGGTGGCGGCGGCTTCTCGGGCGGCGGAGGCGGCGGCGTCGGCGGAGGCGGCGGCGGAACGTTCTAGCGGTCCTAAATTATGGGATGGGCTTTTCTCGACAGCCGTCGGGGGAAGCCCATCCCTTTTTCATGCGCTACCTACGAAGACTGTCCCCAACGACTAGTCACTGGGGACGTTCCTAAATGACTAGGTATGGCTGCTGGGCCTAGGCCGTTAGGTCAAGTTCGTAGAGGAAGCTTTCGCGCGGCATGTCGTGACGGCGCTCTTCGCGGTTGGCGCGGTGCGTGGCCGCGCGCTTAAAGCCGTGCAGCTCGTAGAACTTCCACGAGCAGTTGGAGTCGGTGTACAGGTGCGCCCTTGTCGCCCCGCGCGAGGACAGATACGAGACCGCGGCATCGAGCAACACCGAGCCAACGCCCAGGCCGTGGACGTCGCGATCAACGGCAAGCAACGTGACCTCGTTGTCGTGCGGCAGCGGGCTGCATTCGAGCAGACGGTTGTTGGTTCGGATGGTTGCGCGCACAAACGAGAGATACTCGGCGCAGGCATCGGGCTCCAGCTCACGCATCTGCGATAGCAGCGTGCGTTCGGTATCCATCCAATGTTCCTTGACGGTGGCGCCGGAGTTCTGTCCCGCGCGTGCGAGCGCAATGCCGCGCGCCTGACCGTCGATTACGGCAACCTGCGAAAACGTCGACGACGAAAGGCAATAGGCGAGGTCGCACGCGGCCTCAAGGCGGTTGTACTCATCGTTATCCGAATTGTTATGCCAAAGCTGCTGCAGAATTAGCGCGATGGCGTCGAAGTCTTCGGTATCAAACGGTCGGTAGAGAACCCGCGAGACCATGGTGCCTCTTTCTTTCGCGGATGCATATCGAGCACAGTTCTACCACGCTATTGGCATCTAATTATGGTGCCCCTGTGTTCCATGAACTCACCGTGCCCGGTGCCGTGCTCACCCCCTCCGCTCGCAAACTTTTTCTGCACATGCGTGCGTTGCGGGGTGCATCGATGCGCTCGATGCGCTACATTGAATCAGTATTTTCAATGCCGCTGCGCGAGCGCTGCAGATCGACGTATCACCGACTCACAGAGCACGGCGGCGTACCAGACAGGAGGACTGCATGGGATCTGATGTGAAGATCGCACGCGCGTTGATCTCGGTTACCGATAAGACGGGCGTCGTCGATTTCGCACGGACGCTGGTCGATGACTTTGGCGTCGAGATCATCTCTACGGGCGGCACGGCTCGTGCCATCGAGGACGCGGGCGTTCCCGTAACCCCCATCGAGGAGTTCACGGGCTATCCCGAGATGATGGACGGCCGCGTTAAGACCCTGCACCCCAAGGTCCACGGCGCGCTGCTGGCCCGCCGCGATTCCGAACAGCACATGCAGGAGGCCGCTCAGCACGGCATTAAGCTGATCGACCTGGTCGTCGTCAACCTGTACGAGTTCGAGAAGACCGTCGCCAACCCCGAGGTCACCTTCGCGGATGCCATCGAGCACATCGACATCGGTGGCCCCTCCATGCTGCGCTCTGCTGCCAAGAACGCCACGAGCGTTACCGTCATTTCCGACCCGGCCGACTACGACGCCGTCCTGGCCGAGATGCACGAGACCGGTGGCTGCACCACGCTTTCCACCCGTCGTCGCCTGCAGGTGAAGGTCTACCAGACCACTGCCGCCTACGACACGGCTATCTCCCGTTGGCTTGCCGCCCAGGCAAGCGACGTGGCGGACACCTCTGCCAAGCTCGAGATTTCGCTGGAGAAGGTCGACGACCTGCGCTATGGCGAGAATCCTCAGCAGAAGGCTACGGTCTACCGCTTTGCCGAGGGCTGCGAGAACACCGCGAGCTCGCAGTTCCCACTCGTGGGCTCCGAGCAGATCCAGGGCAAGCCGCTCAGCTACAACAACTATCTGGATGCCGACGCCGCCTGGAACCTGGTCCGCGAGTTCGACGAGCCGGCCTGCGTGATCCTCAAGCACCAGAACCCCTGCGGTTCCGCCGTTGCCGAGGACATCACGGCCGCCTACGACCGCGCCTTCGCCTGCGATCCCAAGAGCGCCTTTGGCGGCATCATCGCCTGCAACCGCGAGGTTCCCTTTGAGCTGGTTGAGCACTTTGCCGATCAGAACAAGCAGTTCGTCGAGGTCATCATCGCCCCGAGCTACACCGCCGAGGCACTCGAGCGCATGGCTAAGCGCCCCAACCTGCGCGTGCTGGCTACCGGCGGCGTGGACCACGGCGCCCAGGTGGAGCTGCGCTCCGTCGACGGCGGCATGCTGGTGCAGGAGGTCGACCACGTGACCGAGGACCCCGCGACCTTTACGTTCCCCACCGACCGCAAGCCCACCGACGCCGAGATGGCCGAGCTCGAGTTTGCCTGGAAGGTCTGCAAGGGCGTTAAGTCCAACGCCATCCTGGTCTCCAAGGGCAAGGCCGGCATTGGCATGGGCCCGGGTCAGCCCAACCGCGTGGATTCTGCGCTGCTGGCCTGCGAGCGTGCCGAGGACTTCTGCGAGCGCGAGGGCGTGGAGAAGGGCGGCTTTGCCTGCGCAAGCGACGCATTCTTCCCGTTCCGCGACAACGTCGACGTGCTTGCCGAGCATGGTGTGACCTGCATCATCCAGCCCGGCGGCTCCAAGCGCGACGACGAGAGCATCCAGGCCTGCAACGAACACAATATCGCTATGGTCTTCACCGGTGCCAGGCATTTCCGTCACTAAGTTTCGCCCCGGGACAAAATAATCTCCGCAAAAGACGGTCGCTCCGTTTGGAGGGCCGTCTTTTTGGTATAAGAGGACGGAATGACTAACACGAAAGGTACATCCATGCCCCAGATTGATGATGACGAGCTGTTTGGCAATGCCGAGGATCAGCGTGCGTACGAGGACTTTTGCGCCAATCAGGAGGCGGTCGAGAAGTTCACGCTCGACAAGCCCGCGCTCATCTGCCGTTGGCGCATGTCCAACAAAAAGGTGCCCATGCTCAACCGTCACATCCGCGCACTGTCCGAGCGTCTGGTGCAGGGCGAGCCGCTTACCCATAACATGCTCAGTTGGGCCAAGCAGCACGTTGAGTGGTCACTTGCCGAGGGCGATTACACCGCCCACGACGGTGTGCTCATGCTAGTGATCGACGTTAACGGCAACGCCGCCATGACGGTGGGGGAGTACGAGCCGCTGGCCGACACGTCGGCCAAGGCGCTGCGTGCCCGTTCTGCCGAGGCTCGCTCCGAAGCCGACGAGACCGGCGTGGCGCCCGAGCTGCTCGCTGCCGTCAACGACGGTGAGCTGGCCTTTGTGGCGCCGGCGGACGAGTGCCTGTGCGGCACGGCGACGCTCATCGAACAGCTGGCCCAGACCAAGGGTATCCCGGTTACGCGCGTAGACATCCCCGCTCAGCTCAAGGGCGCGCTGTTCCTGGTGAGCGACGAGCACGGCGTGGTCCCTGCCACCGAGACGGATGCCGCCGAGGCCGACGCCGCCACGGTCGCCTTCTTCGCCGAAGGCTACGAAAAGCTCCGTGCTCGCCGCTAAATGATTTTTCTGGGACGGGGATTAAAGAATCATTTTGGTCCCCGCCACCGCTGCGAGTGCGAGGCGGACAAAACGCCCCCGCTCGCGAACAGTTCTGTCACCTTGGTACCGCGCGCGGTGCACACCTGCAGTTTCGCGGCCATAATGGTGGCAAGACAACCAAGAGGGGAGCGGAACCCATGCCGCTGATCTATATCGTTGAGGACGACGAGCCCATCCGTCGCGAGCTCGCCGACATTTTGGCGCGTGCCGGTTTTGAGGTCGAGGCCTGCGAATCGTTCGAGCACGTCTCGCGCGATATTCTTGCTGCCGCGCCCGACCTGGTGCTGCTCGACCTCACGCTCCCTGTCAAAGACGGCCAGCATATCTGCCACGAGGTTCGCCGCGAATCCGAGGTTCCCATCATCGTCCTCACGTCGCGCACGACCGAGATCGATGAGGTCATGGCCATGACGCTCGGCGCGGACGACTTTGTTCCCAAGCCCTATAGCGCGCGTGTGCTCGTGGCGCGCATCAATGCCTTGCTGCGTCGCACCGCGGCGGCAGGCGAGCGCAGCACGCTCGTCCACAAGGGATTGGAGCTCGACCTCGCCCGCTCCATGGTCACCAATACGGCAACCGGCGACAGTACCGAGCTCACCAAAAACGAGCTGCGTATCCTTTCGCTGCTCTTGGGTCGCGCGGGCAAGATCGTCTCGCGTCCGGCCATCATGCAGGACCTGTGGGACTCCGACGCCTTCGTGGACGACAACACGCTTACCGTCAACATCAACCGCCTGCGCACCACGCTCGAAAAAATCGGCATCAAGGGGTATTTGACGACGCACCGCGGCCAAGGCTATTCGGTCTAGGGGCCGGCTATGTCGTTTGGCAAGTTCTTTAAAGATGCGCTGCTTCCCGTCGCCGTGTGGACCTGCGGCGTGCTGCTGAGCTGCTTTGTGCTGACGGTCGCCGGCGCACCCGTTTCTATCGTGGTCGTGGCGGTTGGCGTGTCCTTTATTTTCGGTATGCTCGGCATCGTGATCGAGTACGCTCGCCGTCGCCGTTTTCTGCGTCAGTTGGAGCGCGCGGCAGAGGAACTCGAGAGTCCCGCATGGGTGCAGGAGATGGTGCAATGCCCGACCTATGCCGAGGGCGAGCTTGAGTACGAGGTCTTGCGCCGGGTGGGCAAAGCTGCCTGCGACGAGGTTGCCGAAGGCCGGCGCCAGACCGATGATTATCGCGACTATATCGAGAGCTGGGTCCACGAGGCCAAGCTGCCCCTGGCGGCAGCCCATCTAATTTTGGAAAACCTGGACGGCAGCGAAGACGATCTGTCGCGCGTGGATGACCTGGGCCGTGAGTTGGCTCGCGTGGAGCGCTATATCGACCAGGCGCTGTACTACGCACGCTCGGAAGTCGTGGAGCGCGACTACCTGATTCGCCGCTGGGATCTCAAGACCTTGGTGACGGGCGCGATTAAGGCCAACGCACGCGAGCTCATCGCGGCGCACGTGGCTCCGGTGTGCGAGAACCTCGACTTCGAGGTCTTTACCGACGAGAAATGGCTCGAGTTTATTCTGGGCCAGCTCATTCAGAACAGCATTAAATACGCGCGTGAGGACGGCGCGAAGATCGCTTTTTCGGGCGCGTTGCTGGACGAGGGCTTGGCGAGCGAGCGCATTGAGCTCACCGTTGCCGACAACGGCTGCGGCGTGAGCGCGGCCGACCTGCCCCGCGTGTTCGAGAAGGGCTTTACCGGCGACAACGGCCGCACCACCAAGCGCGCAACGGGCATCGG
>NZ_CYYP01000003.1:45103-128281 GCF_001405375.1 Collinsella aerofaciens | reverse complement strand
CACGCCATCTTTCTATTTAGCCAACTCGCTGAAGTATGGTGACGAAGGCGCAAGGCCGGGAGGGGTTATCTAAGCCGACATCCCGCAGCCGCGAAGCGGCGAGGACGTCGGCGTGATAACCCCGCAGGCCCCGCGGCCGGTGGGAGCAACGCTACTTCACGACCAGAATGTCGCAGTCCGTATTGCGCAGCAGGAACGTCGAAATCGAGCCGAGTAGCGCGTACTTAATTGAGGACAGGCCGCGGGCGCCGCAGAGCACCAGATCGGGCTTGACCACGTCGAGCATCTCATCCTTGAGCGTCTCACGAATGCGGCCGGTGCGAATCATGACCTCGACCTCGGGAATGTCGGGATTGGCTTTGGCCTCCTCGAGCTGCTTGGCGATGGAGTTGTTAAAGGCCTCCTCCAAGCCGTTGACCAGGTCGACCGGATAGGAACCGGCGCTCTCGAGCGCGGTGGAGTCGATAACGTGGCCGATGATCAGCTTAGCGCCGTTGTTCGCGGCGACCTTGATGGCGCGTGCGAGCACAAAATCCTGCTGCTCAGTACCGTCGAGTGAAACAAATACCTTGGTATAGCCCTCGTTCATGGTTTCCTCCTTGGTCTATCGCACGGGCGCGGGGCTCGTGCGTCGGGCGGGCGCGGGCGCGTTGGCCGCCGGACACTTTATCTTGTTGCAGTTATACCCAAGGATTCGGATTTGACCGCTCGCAATTCTGTGAACGGGCGAGTTTTTTGGTAAGGGTAGGCACAGGCGTGCCGCCAACGGTTGATAATGGGACATCGCCCGCACCGTCCGCAGAACAATATCGGCGGGTGTCTAACGAGGGGGTCCCTTTGGATATCATCGAGCTTCTAAAATCTGCCTTCATGGGCCTGGTCGAAGGCATCACCGAATGGCTGCCTGTTTCGTCGACCGGTCACATGATCTTGGTGGACGAGTTCGTCAAGATGAACGTGAGCGAGACGTTCTGGAATATGTTCCTGGTTGTGATTCAGCTTGGCGCCATTTTGGCCGTCTGCGTCCTGTTCTTCTACGACCTTAACCCGTTTTCTCCCAGCAAGGGCAAGGAGGGCCGTCGCGACACCTGGGTGCTGTGGGGCAAGATTGTGCTCGGCTGCATTCCCGCCGCGGCGATCGGTCTGCCGCTCAACGACTGGATGGAGGAGCATTTCTACAATGCTCCCGTCGTGGCGCTGGCGCTCATTGTGTACGGCGTACTGTTTATCGTGATTGAGAACTGGCGCGCGAGCAAGCGCGAGGAAATGGCCGTTGCCGGTTCGTTTGGTTCGCGTGCTGTGGTGGCGGGCGGACGTCCCGCCGGTGCGCACTTTGCGGCGCCCGCCGCGGCTACCGCTGAGGATGAGGACGATGACGAGGACCTGGACTTTGGCTCCATCGCCACGCTCGAGGACCTGAGCTGGAAGACTGCGCTGGGTATCGGCTGCTTCCAGGTGCTTTCGCTGGTGCCTGGTACGTCTCGTTCCGGTTCTACCATCATCGGTGGCCTGCTTTTGGGCTGCACACGTTCGGTGGCGTCCAAGTTTACGTTCTTCCTGGCCATCCCTGTCATGTTTGGCGCGAGTGCGCTCAAGCTGGTCAAGTACTTCATCAAGGGCGGCACGTTCGGCTCCAACGAGGTCGCTATCTTGGGCGTGGGCTGCGTTGTGGCCTTTGTGGTTTCGCTCATCGCCATCAAGTGGCTCATGGGCTTCGTCCGTCGTCACGACTTTAAGTGCTTCGGTGTTTACCGCATCATCCTGGGCATCGTAGTGCTCGCGTACTTCTTTGTCCTGGAGCCGATGCTCGGCCTGTAACTTGGTTGACGCTGCGTGGCGGCCAGAGCGACAACTTGTCATTCAAAGAGGGCGGCATGACCAAAAGGTCTATGCCGCCCTCTTTTCATGTCAATTTGTTCGCTCTGGCCGCCGCTCGCTGCTGCTGCCATGACATCGGCGGTTTCGTGATTGTCAATAGATTGGTGCAGACTAACCTGACCCCATTGCACCAAATCTGCTGGGGTGGGCCTGACGGTGGCGCACGGAGTCGTGGTGTGATTTGCGTCGGTGTCCGCGCGGCTCGGTATACTGGTACGGCTCAAACTATGGCGCTGCCCGCAGGCGCGCCGTCCGTCAGATGAGGAGTCGCCCATGACCCAGCCCCTGCCCTGGGAAAAGAACACTGCCGCGCCCGTGCCGCCCGCGCCGGAACCCGTGCCGCTCGATGCGTACACCGCCCCCGCCGCGCCGGAACCCGAGCTCGTTCCGCTCGACATCTACGATGCCCCGGCTCCGGCGCCCAAACCCGCCAAGCCGCTCGTCGATATCGATAGCCTGAACCCCGCCCAGCGCGAGGCGGTCCTGACCACCGAGGGACCGCTGCTGGTGCTCGCCGGTGCTGGCTCGGGCAAGACCCGCGTCCTGACCTTCCGCATCGCGCATATGCTCGGCGACCTGGGTGTTAGGCCTTGGCAGGTCTTGGCCATCACGTTTACCAACAAGGCCGCGGCCGAGATGCGCGAGCGTCTGGCGGCACTCATTCCCACCGGTACCCGCGGCATGTGGGTGTGCACCTTCCACGCCATGTGCGTGCGCATGCTGCGCGAGGACGCCGACCTGCTGGGCTACACCGGTCAGTTCACCATCTACGATGATGACGACTCAAAGCGCATGGTGCGTGACATTATGCAGGCGCTCGGCATTGAGCAAAAGCAGTTCCCCATCAACATGATCCGCAGCAAGATCAGCTCGGCCAAAAACGCCATGATCGGCCCCGAGGACATGCTCAAATCCGCCGACAGTCCCAATGACAAAAAGGCCGCACAGGTCTACCTGGAGCTGGAGCGCCGCTTGCGCGCCGCCAACGCGATGGACTTCGACGACCTGCTCGTGCGCACGCTCGAGCTGCTGCGCACCCGCCCCGAGGTGCTCGACAAGTACCAAGAGCGCTTCCGCTACATTAGCGTCGACGAGTATCAGGACACCAACCACGTCCAGTACGAGATCGCCAACCTGCTGGCCGCCAAGTACCAAAACCTCATGGTCGTGGGCGACGACGACCAGTCCATTTATAGCTGGCGTGGCGCCGACATCACCAATATCCTGGACTTTGAGAAGGACTTTAAAGACTGCAAGACCGTCAAGCTGGAGCAGAACTATCGCTCTACGGGCCATATCCTGAGCGCCGCCAACGCCGTGGTGCGTCACAACTCGCAGCGCAAGGACAAGCGCCTGTTTACGGCCGAGGGCGATGGCGAGAAGATCCAGGCCTTCCAGGCGAGCGATGAGCGCGACGAGGGCCGCTGGATTGCTGGCGAGATCGAGAAGCTGCACGCCAAGGGCACGAGTTACGACGACATCGCCGTGTTCTACCGCACCAACGCTCAGTCGCGCATTCTCGAAGATATGTTCCTGCGCGCGGGCGTGCCCTACAAGATCGTGGGCGGCACGCGATTCTTCGACCGTGCCGAGATCCGCGACGTTATGGCATATCTCAAGATGATCGTGAACCCGGCAGACGAGATGAGCGTCAAGCGCGTCATCAATACGCCGCGCCGCGGTATCGGCTCCACCTCGATCCAAAAGATTGAGCAGCTGGCGCGCGACAACCGTTGCTCGTTCTTCCAGGCCTGCGAGATCGCGTGCGCCGAGACCGGCATGTTTAGCGCCAAGGTCCGCAACGGCCTGTCGAGCTTTGTGTCGCTGGTGCGCGAAGGTCGCCGCATGGACGGCGAGCTCAAGGACGTTGTCGAGATGATCGTCGATAAAACGGGCCTTCTGCAGGCCTTCCGCGCCGAGGGAACCATGGAGTCCGAGAGCCGCGCCGAGAACATTCAGGAATTCTTGGGCGTTGCTGCCGAATTTGAAGAGACGCACGAGGATATCGAGGGTACGCTTGAGAGCTTGGAAGAGCTGCGCGCAGCCGGTGTTGCTGACGTGCCTGCCGAGCCCGAGTCTGTCGTGGTGAGTGCGCCCGCGCCCGAGCCGGGACCGTCCGCACCGGCATCCTCGTTTGAGGCACTCGTCGGCGCGCGCGATGCCGCAGGTTCCAATCCGCTCGATAGCCTAGCCGCCCCGGCGCTCTCGCCGCAGGATGCCCTGGCTGCTGCCATCGCGGGTAACGCCTATGCCGCGCCGACGGAGCTACCGGCGGGCGCCGTGCATGCCGACGAGATCGAGCGCACCTACGGTCCGCTCACCTGTAAGGCGCTGCCCGCTCTCATGGAGTGGCTTGCCCTGCGCTCCGACTTGGATTCTTTGGCAGGCGAGACGCATGCCATTACCATGATGACCATCCACTCCGGCAAGGGCCTGGAGTTCCCCGCGGTGTTCGTGGCCGGCATGGAGGAGGGCATCTTCCCGCACGTGCACGACTTTGGCGGCAGCGATGACCCGGGCAAGCTCGAGGAGGAGCGTCGCCTGGCCTACGTTGCCATCACGCGTGCCCGTAAGCGACTGTTCTTGACCTATGCGGCCACACGTCGCACCTACGGTTCGACCTCTGCCAACCCGCGCTCGCGCTTCCTCAACGAGATTCCGTTTGAGGATATCGAGTTTAGCGGTATCGGCTCTGCCGGTTTTGAGGGCACGGGCTGGGAGAAGCGCGGCGACCGTCACGGCACCTTTGGCTCGGGCATGGGCTCGGATATGTATGGCGGCAAGGTGTTTGGCTCGCATACGCGCTCGACCGGCGGTTCCGGTTCGCGCGGCGGATCGAGCTTTGATGACTTCTTTGGCGGCAGCAGCTATGGGACCGAGCGCCATCGTGGGGTCTCGCCCGACGCTGGTCGTGTTGCCTCGACCTTTGGCTCGGGCGCGCCGCGAGCCAAAAAGCCGTCATCCAAGGTATCCCCGACGGTGGAGCGCAAGGTCGATCGTGCCAGCGCATCGCAAGACTTTGCCGCGGGCGATACCGTGAGCCACAAGACCTTTGGCACGGGTACCGTGATCTCGGTCGCTGGAGACATGATCGAGGTTCAATTCGAAAAGACCGGCCAGACCAAAAAGCTGATGAAAGGTTTTGCGCCAATCGTCAAGCTGCAGTGATCCCGGCGGACCTGGGCGGGCGTATAGGGCAACATCGCCTGCTCGGGCAGTCCTGCGCAAGACGGAGGCCACATTAAGTGGCCTCCTTTGCGTGCGGAACTCGCGATCGATGTTGCCCTATACGCCCGCCCAGGTCCTTGGGTAACGTTGCTAGACGAGCGTTGCTTTGCTCGTTCGCTTTTTGGTCTGGAGAGCCGGGTGGGCTGATATATATGGACAAGGGGCTCCCCCGTTGGTGAACGGGGGAGCCCCTTGTTGCGTTTGGGTTGTTGGTGCGAACTAGAGGTGGCTGATGATCAGTTCCATCTTGCCTTCGAGGTCGATGGAGCTGACGGTGCTCGGGGCCAGCAGGTGGCTTCCCTTGTGGACGGGGTCGCCGCAGACGGTGCCTTCGCCGTCGATGACCGACAGGCACATGAAGGGCCAGCGCTGGTCGAGGGTCTTGCTGCCGTTGACGCGCACGCGATCGACGGTGTAGCAGGGGTTGGACTCGAGCTCGGTCACGCCGTCCACCTCGGGCGCGGTCACCGTGCCGTCGGTCGGAGCCTGAGCATCAAAGTTTATGCAGTCGAGGCTTTGCTCAATGTGCAGGGGACGCAGTTTGCCGTCGGTGCCGGGGCGGTCGTAATCATACAGGCGATACGTCACGTCGCACGACTGCTGCGTTTCCAAAATGAGCGTGCCGGCCTTGATGGCGTGAACGGTACCGGAATCAATCTGGAAAAAGTCGCCCTTGTGGATCGGTACTACGTTGAGCATGTCGTCCCAGCGGCCGTCCTTGATCATCTGTGCGGCCTCGGTGCGGTCTTTAGCACGCTGGCCGACGATGATCGTGGCGCCGGGCTCGCAATCCAGCACGTACCAACACTCGGTTTTACCCAGGCTGCCGTTCTCGTGCTCGGCGGCGTACTCGTCGTTGGGATGAATCTGGATCGAAAGGTCGTCCTTGGCGTCCAGAATCTTAATGAGCAGCGGGAACTCCTTGCCCTCGCAATTGCCAAAAAGTTCACGGTGCTCGGCCCACAGCCACGACAGCGTGTGGCCGGCGTACGGTCCCTCAGCAATCTGGCAATCGCCGTTGGGATGGGCCGAGATAGCCCAGAACTCACCGATGGGACCTTCGGGAATGTCGTAACCAAATACGGTTTCGAGCTGGCGGCCACCCCAGATTTTCTTGCGGAAGAACGGCGCCAGTTTAATCAAATCGGACATATTCATACCTCCATTGTATTGCGCGGGCGCTGCGCAAAGCAGCGCAAAACGAGCGCCCGCATGACTACAAAAACCTACGCTAACGTTACATTGTGCAACTCAAAGCGGTCGCCAACGTTGCGCGAGGTCGAATACTCAAAGGCGGCGCCGCTGTCCAAAAAGCCAATCTGGGTGAGCTCGAGCAGGGGAGAGCCAGGTTTGGTGTCCAGACGCTCGGCTTCTTCCTCGGTTGCTGCCACGGCTCGAATGGTACGGTGAAAGCTCGAAATCTTCAGGCCACATTGCTCTCGGATGAAGCGGTAGAGCGATCCGTACAGGTCCTTCTTTTTCAGCCCCGGAATCAGCTCGAGGGGCATGTAGGTGTACTCGATAACGATGGGCTTCTCATCGGCCTGACGCACGCGCACGACGTGATAGGCAAAGTCATCCTCGGCAATTCCCAGCTGGGCTGCGATGTCCGCCGGTGGATTAACGATCGAGAAATCGTAGACCACCGAGGTCACCTTCTCCCCGCGGTGCTCATACGAAAAACCCTGGGCACGGTCGTTTTTGCCCTGGAAAAACGCCTGGCCGGGAAGTCCCGCCGTGTCCTTAACGTAGGTACCCGATCCGCGCCGGCTGGTAATAAGGCCTTCCTCGGTGATTTGTTCAATAGCTCGTTTGACGGTGATTTTGGAAACGCTATAGAGCTCGCAGAACTCAACGACGGTGGGAAGCTTGTCGCCCGGTTTAAGAGCGCCATCCTCAATACTCCGACGAATATCTGCAGCTATCGCCTCGTATTTGGGAATCATGGAACCTCCTTTCCGACATATATGAAAACAAAAGTAAGTATAACCCTCAACAGGGTACCCATATTACTTTTATCTAAGAAGTTCGAGAAAGAAAAAAGAAAAAGACGCTTTACTTTTAGAATTAGAGCGCTATAGTTTAAGCAACGAACGGAATCCTGCAGCAGACCAGGATTGACCGTTTGGGGACGGTTTTGTTTTGGCAGGTTGGATATCGGTATGACCGGTGCGCGCCCGCGCCGGATAACCTGCCAAAGCAAACCCGTCTCCAACCGGAAGCTCTAGAACACGAAAGCGAGGACTTTGATGGCACAGTATCAGCTGCCCAACGACTTCTTCTTTGGCGCTGCTATGTCCGGCCCGCAGACTGAGGGTCAGTGGAACCAAGGCGGCAAGCTCGAGAACCTGTGGGACACCTGGTCCATCCAGGATCTGGGTTCGTTCTACAACTGCGTTGGCTCTTATGCCGGCAATGACTTTATGGCCAAGTACCAGGAAGACTTTCGCATTTTGAAGGACTTGGGCCTGGATACCTATCGCACTTCCATTCAGTGGAGCCGTCTGCTTGATGCCGACGGCAACCTTAATGAGGAGGGCGCTGCGTGGTATCACGAACTGTTCCGCGCCTCTCGCGAGGCTGGTCTGGAACCGTTCGTCAACCTGTACCACTTTGACATGCCCACCTACCTCTTTAACCGTGGCGGCTGGGAGAGCCGTGAGGTTGTCGAGGCTTACGCGCATTACGCCGACGTCGCCTTCCACGAGTTTGGCCAGGAGATTAAGTACTGGTTCACCTTTAACGAGCCCGTCGTCGAGCCCGAGCAGCGCTATCAGGAGGGCGTGTGGTTCCCGCAACTCCACGACTTCAACCGCGCTCGCACCGTGCAATATCACATCTCGCTGGCGCACGCGCTGGCCGTGGCCAACTATCGTCGCGCCTATGACGAGGGCGCTGTTCGCGCCGATGCCAAGATCGGCATGATCAACTGCTTTACTCCGGTCTACACCAAGGAGAACCCCAGCGAGGCAGACCTCGAGGCCGTGCGTATGACCAGCGGCATCAACAATCGCTGGTGGCTCGACCTTATTACCAAGGGCGAGCTTCCTGCCGACGTGCTCGACAGCCTGGCCGAGGGCGGCGTTAAGCTCCCGTTCCGTGCCGGCGACCAAGAGATTCTCAAGCAGGGTGTTGTCGACTGGCTCGGCTGCAACTACTACCACCCCACGCGCGTTCAGGCGCCGGCGAGCAAGATCGACCAGTACGGTCTGCCGCACTTTGCCGACGAGTACGTGTGGCCCGACGCCGTTATGAACGAGAGCCGCGGCTGGGAGATCTACCCGCAGGGCCTCTACGACTTTGGCATGGACTGCGCTAAGAACTACCCCGATCTTGAGTGGTTCGTTTCCGAGAACGGCATCGGCATCATGGACGAATACAAGAACCGTGACGCCGAAGGAACCATCCAGGATGACTACCGAGTCGACTTTGTGCGCCAACACCTGGAGTGGGTTGCCAAGGCAATCTCCGAGGGCGCCAAATGCCGGGGCTATCACTACTGGGCCGTCATCGATAACTGGTCTTGGGCCAATGCCTTTAAGAATCGCTATGGCTTTGTCGAGGTCGATCTCATGGACGGCTACAAGCGCCGCCTTAAGAAGTCGGCAGCCTGGCTCAAACAGGTCGCCACGACCCACGTGGTTGATTAGCGACCGGGCGAACGCCCAGACCGCGCGCCGCCGCGCGCAACACATGGCACATCTGGTGGCAGAGGGCGACAGACCACCGTGCGCATAGGAAAAGGCCGGATTTGAAAGTTAGGAGCAATCATGGCCAGTGACAACGGAAAGAGCTTCCTCGACAAGTTTGCCGAGGTCTCTGCGAAGGTGGGAAACCAGGTTCACCTGCGTTCCCTGCGTGACGCCTTCGCGACCATCACGCCGCTCTATATCCTTGCGGGTATCGCGGTTCTTATTAACAACGTCGTGTTCCCTCTGTTCCCGCTCGATGCGGCGGGCCTTGCCAACCTTCAGACGTGGGGCTCGGCAATTACGCTGGGCACCCTCAATGTCTCTGCCATTATCTTGGCCGGATTGATTGGCTACAGCCTCGCCAAGAACAAGCGTTTCGATAACCCGCTCGCTTGCGTGGTCGTCGCCATCTCTGCCTTCGTCATCATGATGCCGCAGCAGATCACCGCCTCGCTTGCCGCCACGAGCCCGCTGCTCACCGACAAGATCACCTCCGCCGAGGTCACGGGCGCCCTTTCGACTGCCAACACCGGCACCAACGGTCTGTTCTCGGCCATTATCATCGCTCTGCTCTCCGTCTCGCTCTTCATCAAGATTTCTGGCGTCGAGAAGCTCAAGGTTAAGCTGGGCGAGGGCGTGCCTCCCGCGGTCTCCAACTCCTTCAACGTCATGATCCCGATGCTGCTCAACCTCGCAATCTTCGCTCTTGCCGCAGCCCTGCTCGCCGTGTGCGCCGGCACCGATCTGTGCGCCATCATCTCCACGTGCATCTCCAACCCGCTCAAGAACATCATGAACGCCGGTCCGTGGGCTGTTATCCTCATCTACACCCTTGCCAACCTGCTGTTCTGCGTCGGTATTCACCAGTCCACCATCTCTGGCGCTACCGTCGAGCCGATCCTGACCATGCTTATCGTCGACAACATGGCTACCTTTGCCGCCGGTGGCACCATCCAGCCCGATCACTACATGAACATGCAGATCGTTAACAGCTTCGCTCTCATCGGCGGCTCGGGCTGCACCCTCATGCTTCTGCTCGACACGCTCCTGTTCTCCAAGAACAAGGCTTCCGAGACCGTTTCCAAGATGGCTATCCTGCCTGGTCTGTTCAACATCAACGAGCCGGTTATCTACGGTTACCCCATCGTGTACAACCTGCCGCTCATGATCCCGTTTGTTCTTCTTCCCGACCTGTTCATCGGCATCACCTATGGCCTTACCTGCGCAGGCATCATCAGCCCCTGCATCGCCCAGGTGCCCTGGACCATGCCTCCCGTCATCAATGCCCTGCTCGCTACGGGCTTTGACTGGCGCGCCGGCGTGTGGCAGGCTCTCGAGATTGTCATTGGCATGGCCGTCTACCTGCCCTTTATGAAGATTTCCGAGAAGGCAATCGCCAAGCAGGAGGCTCTCGCCGAGTAGAACGCCTAACGTTCGTCCCTTTCACCTTTGCGGGCGCCGGTACGCGGTGCCGGTGCCCGCGGCTCTCTCCCTTGTGTAAAGATGCAGAGGGGTGGGCACAATAGCCGCAAGGAATACAACCAGTGTCGTCTGCGCGCCGCGCAGTTATAAGGAGGAAATCATGAAGAAGATCATGCTCTGCTGCAATGCCGGTATGTCCACGAGCCTGCTGGTCCAGAAGATGCAGGCCGAGGTTGCGAACCGTGGTCTGGATATTGAGATCGAGGCTCGTCCCATGAACGAGGCCCACGATCACCTGGACGAGTGCGACATGTTGCTGCTTGGCCCGCAGATCGGCTACACCAAGGGTGACTTTGAGAAGGAGGCCGCTGGTCGCTTCCCGGTCGAGGTCATCAACATGGTCGACTACGGCCGCATGAACGCTGCCGGCATTATCGACCACTGCGTCAGCGTGATGGGATAGGTGCTCCGCATGGAGGATATGAACGAACTGCAGATGACCTGCTTTGAGATCATCAGCTACGTCGGTACCGCCAAGAGCATGTACATCAATGCCGTGCAAAAGGCCAAGGAGGGCGATTTTGACGCCGCCGAGGAGCTTATCAAGCAGGGCGACGAGGCCTATAACGGTGGCCACGATGTTCACATGGGGCTTCTGAAGAAGGAGGCCAACGGCGAGCGTAACGGCGAGGCTCCGTTGATTCTGCTGCATGCCGAAGACCAGATGGCCGGTACCGAGACCATGCGCGTCATGGCGACGGAGCTCATCGAAATCCACAAGCAGCTGCAGACACTTAAGGCCTAGTCGGCGTTATCGCCGCGAAGGACCGTGCGGTCCAACAGACAACATAGTCCCTTTGACGGGCGCCGGGAGTCTCCGCCTCCCGGCGCCTTTATTTTTGGGGATGGTCTTGCGCGGCCTGTTGAGCAGCCATTTGCGTTTCCCCAGATAAAACCTGCCAAAACAAACCTGTCCCTTTTTGGTAGGTTTTTGCCTTGGGAGCGGTACCATACAGGCAATGTTTAAACGAGAAAGGTGGGCTCCCATGGAACCTAAGCAGTACTACATCGGCATTGACGTCGGCGGCACTTCGGTTAAGGAGGGCCTGTTCGACGAGGACGGAAACCTGCTGGCCAAGGCCAGCGTGCCCACGCCTCCCATCGTTGACGCTGCGGGCTTTGCTGCGGTGACCGAGGCTATCGACCAGGTGGTCGCCAAGGCACGGATTCCGCGTGCCTTTGTGGCGGGCATTGGCCTGGCCGTTCCGTGCCCCATCCCGGCATCGGGCGATGCCAAGGTCAAGGCCAACATTGCCATTAACCTGCCCGAGCTGAGGATCGCCATTCAAAAGCACTGCCCCGACGCGGTCGTTAAGTACGAGAACGATGCCAACGCCGCTGCCATGGGCGAGGCCTGGCTCGGTTCTGCCAAGGGCGTGCAGAACGTGGTGATGGTCACCATCGGTACCGGCGTGGGCGGCGGCGTTATCGTTAACGGCGATGTGGTATCGGGCGTTGTGGGCGCCGGCGGCGAGATTGGCCACATGTGCCTGAACCCGGCCGAGGAGCGTACCTGCGGCTGCGGTGGCCATGGCCACCTGGAGCAGTATTCCAGTGCCACCGGCGTGGTGAGCAACTACCTTGCCGAGTGCAAGAAGGCGGGCGTCGAGCCCATCGAGCTCACCGGCCCCTCAGATTCCAAGGACGTGTTCCAGGCCTGCCGCGAGGGTGACAAACTGGCGCTGGCAGCTGCCGATACCATGGCCGACTATCTCGGCCGCGCTCTGGCGCTTATCGCCAACGTGGTCGACCCCGAGATGTTCCTGATCGGCGGCGGCGCGTCCGCTTCGGCCGATGTCTACCTCGACGCCGTTCGCGAGTACTTCCAGCGCTACGCGCTTTCCGCCTCGCGTGAGACGCCCATTAAGGTCGCTTCGCTCGGCAACGACGCCGGCATCATCGGCGCCGCCTACGTAGCTCTGCGCGCCGCCGGTAAATAGCTGGTGCAAGGGGGTCAGGTTACTTTGCACCAACATGGTGCAAAAGGGACAGCCTTGGCCCCATACCTGCCCCAAAATATGCCGTGGCCCTTCCGCCTGCGAAGGCTCGGCATCGGCGTGCTACCATAGCTACGTCTAAGTACACATATCAAGTGGAGGAAACCCATGGCAAACGTTCTTGTCTTTGGTCACCAGAACCCCGATAACGACGCCATCATGAGCGCCGTCGTCCTGTCCCAGCTGCTCAACCAGGTTGAGTATGCCGGCAACACCTACGAGGCCTGCGCCCTTGGTCAGCTTCCGGCAGAGTCCGCCAAGCTGCTCGCCGACGCCGGCATCGCCGAGCCTCGCGTGATCGAGTCCGTCGAGGCCGGTCAGCTCGTCGTCCTCACCGACCACAACGAGTCTGCCCAGTCCGTCGCCGGCCTTAAGGACGCCACGGTCTTTGGTGTCGTCGACCATCACCGCATCGGCGACTTCGAGACCGCCGGCCCGCTGCACTACATCTGCCTGCCCTGGGGCTCCAGCTGCACCATCGTCACCAAGCTCGCCGGCGTGCTCGGCGTTGAGCTTTCCGACGTCCAGGCCAAGCTGCTGCTCTCGGCCATGATGACCGATACGCTCATGCTCAAGAGCCCCACCACCACCGATGTCGACCGCGCCGTCGCCGCCAAGCTCGGCGAGCAGGTGGGCGTCGACCCGGTCAAGTTTGGCATGGAGGTCTTCCTCACCCGTCCGTCCGGCTCCTTCACCGCAGCCGAGATGGTCGGCAACGACATCAAGATGTTCGAGCCCGCCGGCAAGAAGCTGCTCATCGGCCAGTACGAGACTGTCGACAAGAGCCGCGCGCTCGGCATGATCGACGAGATTCGCGAGGCCATGCGCGCCTACGCCGCCGAGAAGGGTGCCGACGGCATCGTCCTGTGCATCACCGACATTATGGAGGAGGGCTCGCAGGTCCTGCTCGAGGGCGAGACCGAGGCTGCTCAGAAGGGCCTGGGCATTGCCGACGAGCACGACGGCGTCTGGATGCCGGGCGTCCTCTCCCGTAAGAAGCAGGTCGCTGCCCCCATCATGGCCGCCTGCTAGGTTCTTTTGACCTAACACCGACGACCGGATCGCGGAAGCCCCGCGCTCCGGTCGTTTTTTGTGCACGGCATCGCGTTGTCTCTTGGACAGGCGTGCCCGTGCCGTTGAGCAAATAATGTTCAACCTGTGGTTCCGCTTTTCGGCCACGCCTGCGTGCTTGTCGTGCAGGGTAGGCTAGATGCAAGCGTAATACGTTAGAGCGCGGCGCCGCCACTTGGGCGGGCCGTGCTTTTTTAAGACGGGAGCCTTCCCGTGAAAGGAGCCGCCCATGGCAGCACCCGAGCAGCTGTTCAACGTTCGTGAGCGCAAGCGCTTTGAACGTCACGACATTTGGGAGCGCATCGCCGAGAACGGCACGATTTCCGCCGCCGTCATGGTCTTCGCCGCCATCGCCGCCGTCATTTGCGCCAATACCGATGCCTACGAGGCCATCCATCACTTTTTGGAGACCCCGCTGTATGTGGGTCTGGGCAACCTTACGGCCGGTCTCACCGTTGAGCTATTCGTCAACGACTTCCTCATGGCGATTTTCTTTTTGTTGGTGGGCATTGAGCTTAAGTACGAGATGACGGTCGGCGAGCTCAAAAACCCGCGCCAGGCTATGCTTCCCATGCTGGCGGCCGTGGGCGGCGTCGTCGTTCCCGCCTGCATCTATCTGATCTTTAACCATGCCGGCGCGCACAACGGCTGGGCCATTCCCATGGCAACCGATATTGCCTTTGCGCTGGGCGTGCTGTCGCTTTTGGGCAATCGCGTGCCCAACGGCGTGCGCGTGTTCTTCTCGACGCTCGCCATCGCCGACGACCTCATTTCCATCGCCGCCATCGCCATCTTCTACGGTCAGAGTCCCAATCCGTTTTGGTTGGGCGCCGCCGCGCTTGTGACCTGCGCGCTCGTGTGGCTCAACAAGACGCAGCATTACCGCCTTGCCCCGTATTCGGTACTGGGCCTGCTGTTGTGGTTCTGCATGTTCAAGAGCGGCGTGCACGCTACGCTTGCTGGCGTCATCCTGGCCTTCACCATCCCGGCCAAGTGCGGTGTTAAGCTTGATAGCCTCACCGATTGGCTGGGCGAGTGCTTGCCGCTGCTCGATGACCGCTACGACGACGAGGCGCACATCCTGGGCCAGCATGACTTTACCGTCTCGACTACCAAAGTCGAGCGTGTCATGCACCGCGTGACCCCGCCGCTCATCCGCATGGAGCGCCTGATCTCCACGCCGGTCAACTTTGTGATCCTGCCGATCTTCGCGTTCGTCAACGCACAGGTTCGCCTGGTGGGCGTGGATATGAGCACGCTACTCACCGACCCGGTGACGCTCGGCGTGTACTTTGGCATGCTGCTGGGCAAGCCGATCGGCATCTTTGGCATGACGTTCTCCCTGGTCAAGCTCAAGGCCTGCGAGCTGCCGCACAATGTCAACTGGCATATGATTGCCGGCGTGGGCATTCTGGGCGGTATCGGCTTTACCATGTCGATTCTCATCAGCGGCCTCGCCTTCCCGACGGCCCAGTTTGAGGTTCTGGCTGCCAAGGCCGCTATTCTCGCCGGCTCTGTCACCGCGGCCGTACTTGGCATGATCTACATGAGTGTGATCTGCAAGCACCCCGCGCCCAAGAACGAGTAGGCGCGTAGAAACAGACGCCAGAGCCTGCTCGAGCGCGTGTAAAACGCGGTTTTGAGTGGTACTTGCCACCTGCCGGACACCCCAGTGGCCAAAAAACGCCGTTTGTGAGTACTGTCACAAACGGCGTTTCATTTTAGGCGCGAAAAATAATGTACAAATCTATTCTGTCTGTGCATTAACGATTGCGTGGCTGGACGAAAAATGCCGATGCATCCTTCCAAAACCGGACACAAAAGGCCAAGACTGGCCCTTTTAATTCAAAATCGCTGTTACTAAAAAAGTAACAGTACTCATATTTGCTATTTTTTGACCACAGGCCCCAATGACTAGGTTTATTCCACGGTGCCGTAGATGGCGCCCCAGCCGTGGGCGGCCAAGGCGGAGTTGAGCTGGTCGCAAAGTGACTGGCGGTCGTAATAGCCGGGCGGTAGCAGGTTGACGATTTCCATGAGATCAGGCGCCAGGTCCAAGATTTCGGCCTGTACGATCAGATCCAGACGGTCTATGGCGTGGCGGTCGTAAAACAGTCCGTCGACCAGGCGCTGCAGGTCGCCGAATTCCTCGGCCTGGAACGATCCATACTCCATAGTGCCTCCTTGGGCGCCCCACGCAGGCATGCGCGGCGATTCGTAATTTATTGCGATGGACTTAATCTATCACGGCTTCATAACGTTGCGGCGGTGGCGGTCTATACTTAGACGAACTGCAACGTACCGCTTCGCGAAAGGTCGCACCCATGCAGACGATCTACCAGAAGATGGAAACCACCGAACTCGATGCCGCCATCGAGGTGCTCAAAGCCGAGGTCGCCGAGGTCAAGGCCAAGGGCCTGGCGCTCGATATGGCCCGCGGCAAGCCGTCGCCCTCCCAGGTGGACATCTCTCGACCCATGCTCGATATCCTCAATGCCGATGCCGATCTGCACGACGGCAACGTCGATTGTTCCAACTACGGCTGCTTTGAGGGCATTCCCTCGGCACGCAAGCTGGCAGGGGAGTTCCTGGGCTGCCCCGCTGAGCAGACACTCGTGCTGGGCTCGTCGAGCCTGCTGATCGAGCACGACATCGCCGGCATGTTCTGGCGCTGTGGCTCGTGCGGCAGCGAGCCCTGGGAGGCTTACGAGGCAGCGCACGACGGCAAGAAGGTCAAGTTCCTGTGCCCGGTTCCCGGCTACGATCGCCACTTTGGCATCACCGCCGACTTGGGCATCGAGAACGTTCCCGTCGCGATGACCGACAACGGCCCCGATATGGACGAAATCGAGCGCCTCGTTGCCGCCGACGATTCCATCAAGGGCATCTGGTGCGTGCCCAAGTATTCCAACCCCACGGGTATCACCTTTAGCGAGGACACCGTGCGTCGCCTGGTCGAGATGCCCACGGCCGCGCCCGATTTCCGCATCTTCTGGGACAACGCCTACTGCGTGCACGACCTGTACGACGAGACCGACGAGCTCGCCAACATCTTCGATCTTGCCCGCGCGGCGGGCACCGAGGACCGCGTGGTGGCCTTTGCCTCGACGTCCAAGATCACCTTCCCGGGCGCCGGTATCGGCTTTATCGGTGCGAGCCCCGCGGTCATCGCCGAGTTCTCCAAGCGCCTGAAGGCCGGCCTCATCAGTGCTGATAAGCTCAACCAACTGCGCCACGTGCGCTTCCTTCCCACCATCGAGGCGGTCAAGGAGCACATGAAAAAGCATGCCGAGTTTTTGCGCCCGCGCTTTGAGGCCGTTGAGCGCAAGCTCACCGAGGGCCTGGGCGATACGGGTTGCGCCACCTGGACGCATCCCCGCGGCGGCTACTTTGTAAGCTTCGATGGTCCCGAGGGCTCGGCCCAGAAGGTCGCCGCGCTTTGTGCCGACCTGGGCGTCAAGCTCACGCCGGCTGGTGCCACCTGGCCTTATGGCAAGGATCCGCGCGACACCAACATCCGCATCGCGCCGAGCTATCCCACGGTCGAGGACCTGGAGGCCGCGCTCGATGTGCTGGTGCTGGCCGTTAAGCTCGTCGCTGCCGAGCTTGCGCGTGCCGAGCGCGCCTAACGCGCGGCTTCCCGTACTATCCGCACCTTCGATACGTAAAGGAGCATATACATGGATTTGGGTATTTCCACCAACCCCACGCCAGAGCTCTACACCATTAAGGTAACCGGCGAGATCGATATCTCTAACGCCGATAGCCTGCGCAATGCCATCGACCTGGCGCTCGAGCAGCCCACTGAGGCCGTTGAGCTCGATTTTGCCCAGGTGAGCTACATCGATTCGACGGGCATTGGTGTGCTCGTGGGCGCCGCGCACCACGCGGCCGACCACAGCAAGCGCTTTAGCTGCACCAATGTGCAGCCCCCGGTGATGCGCGTGGTCCAGCTGTTGGGTGTCGACCAGGAGATTTCGATTACCGCTGCATAATCTTTGCCCCCAAAAGGGCGTGCCGTTTGGCATATGTTTGTGATGCGCTCGGACGTTTTGGCGTCCGGGCGCTATACTTGACCGAATGAATAGACGAGTTCCGGCCGAATGGCGCGGTGCGGGCTCGACTCACATCGAGCCTTGGAGGTATGTGTGTTTGGTATTGGAGAGGGTGAGCTCGCGATCATCGTGGTCTTCGGCTTTTTGCTGTTTGGCCCGGATAAGCTCCCGCAGATGGGCCGCACGATCGGCCGTGCCATCCGTCAGTTCCGCGAGACGCAGGAAAAGATGACGGCCGTTGTTCAGTCCGAGATTATCGATCCGGTGAGTGAGGCCGCTTCGGCTCCGGTCAAGCCCAAGAAGGCTGCTGCGACCGACGACGATTCCGATGCGGACGAGGATGCCGCCGAGACGGCAGCTCCCGCCAAGAAGGAGACCTTTGCCGAGCGTCGCGCCCGTCTTGCTGCCGAGAAGGCCGCGAGCGAGGCTGCCGCCGAGGGCGAGGGTGCTGCTGAGGAGTCCGAGGCCGAGGGTGCCGAGCCTGCCGCTGCCGCCGAGCCTGTCGTCGAGCCCGGGCCTGCTGCAGAGCCGGAGTCCGAGCCCGAGCCGGCAGAGCCCACGACGGCCGACCTCTACGCCCGTCGTCCCCGCAAGCGCAAGGCCGTCGTCGACCAGCTCGCTCGCGAGCTCGAGGCCGAGGGCGACGCCGCTGCCGCCGATGCCCCGAAGGGAGGCGATGAGTAATGCCTATCGGACCTGCGCGTATGCCGCTCTTCGATCACCTGGGAGAGCTCCGTCGCCGCCTGACCATCGTGGTTGTGTCGGTGTTTGCCGCCGCCATCGTGCTGTATTTCGCCACGCCTGTGGTGCTCGACATCTTGGAAGACCCCATCCGCTCCTTTGTGCCGGACGGTAAGTTCTACATCACCACCACACTCGGCGGCTTTGGCCTGCGTTTCTCGCTGGCCATCAAGATGGCCGTGGTCATGTGTACACCCATGATTATCTGGCAGATTCTGGCATTTTTCCTGCCGGCACTGCGTCCCAACGAGCGCAAATGGGTCGTGCCCACGGTGCTCGCCTCGACGGTGCTGTTCTTCCTGGGCGCAATTTTCTGCTACTTCATCATCATTCCTGCGGGCTTTGAGTGGCTCATCGGCGAGACCTCGGCCGTCGCTACGGCGCTGCCCGATCTGGAGAATTACGTCAACATGGAGCTGCTCTTTATGATCGGCTTTGGCGTGGCGTTTGAGCTGCCGCTCATCATCTTCTACCTGTCCGTCTTCCACATCGTTTCCTACGCGGCCTTCCGCAGCGCCTGGCGTTACGTATACGTTGGCCTGCTTGTGGGCTCGGCTGTGATTACGCCCGACGGCTCGCCCGTTACGCTGGGCCTCATGTATGGCGCCCTGCTCTCGCTCTACGAGATTTCGCTCGCCATCGCTCGCGTGGTTATTACCGCGCGCGAGGGCAAGGAGGGCTTGTTTGTGAGCCGTCTGGACCTGTTTTCGGACGATGAGGACGACGAGGAGTAAATCGGTATGCATGAGGTTGGCATTGTCAACGGCATACTCGATACAGTGATTCGCGCGGCGCGTGGGGCGGGGGCCTCGCGCGCCGTTTTGGTAACGCTGCGTATCGGGGATATGACCGAGGTCGTGCGCGAGGCGCTCGACTTTGCGTGGGAGACATTTCGCGACGAGGACCCGTTCACGCGAGGCTGCGAGCTTGCCGTGGAGGAGGTCCATCCACAAAGCGAGTGTCTGGACTGTGGCGAGGTTTTCGACCACGATCGCTTCCACTGTCGCTGTCCCCAGTGTGGTGGTGCCAACGTGCGCCTACTGCACGGCCGCGAGCTCGATATCGCGAGTATCGAAATCGAAACCCCCGACGATTAGCCCGCTAGCCATCTGGTGATGGGGTATAAAGGGGCCAAAGTAAGGAGCGCTAAGTATGGCCGAGAAAACGATTGATATCGCATCGCCGATTCTGTCGCGCAACGAGCGCCTGGCAGATCAGCTGCGCCAGCGATTTAATGAGACAAACACCTATGTGATCAATGTGCTGTCGAGCCCCGGTTCGGGCAAGACCACCACGATCCTGGGGACTAACGAGCGCCTGCGCGACAAGGCTGGCCTGCGCTGTGCCGTCATTGAGGGCGATATCGCCTCGGATGTCGATGCCATCACCATGAAGGAAGCCGGCATGCCCGCCATCCAGATCAACACGGGCGGCCTGTGCCACCTCGAGGGCAACATGATCATGGAGGCCGTTGACGCGTTCGACCAGGCCGTCGGTCTGGAGAACATCGACGTCATCTTTATCGAAAATGTGGGCAACCTAGTCTGCCCGGTCGACTTTGACCTGGGCGAGAACCTGTCCATCATGATCCTCTCGGTGCCCGAGGGCGACGATAAGCCCATCAAGTACCCGGGCATCTTCCAACACGCCGGCGCGCAGCTGCTCAACAAGGTCGACGTGGCTCCGGCTTTCGATTTTGACATGGATAGGTATACTAAGACACTCGATGACCTCAATCCGCAGGCGCCGCGGTTTGCCGTGAGCGCGCGCAAGGGCGAGGGCATGGATGCCTGGTGCGATTGGCTCATCGGGCAGATCGAGCAAGCAAGGGCGTAAATCGGCCGCCATACGGGCGGGCGTAGCCGCAGAGACACGAGATAGGAGCCTCTTTTGAAGCTCATCATCGCCGAGAAAAACGACGCCGCGCGTCAGATCGCCGAGCGTCTGTCCACGGGTAAACCCAAAAAGGATAAGGTGTACAACACCGCCATCTACCGTTTTGAGTGGAAGGGCGAGGAGTGCGTGACGATCGGCCTTGCCGGTCACATCCTTGCGCCCGATTTTTGCGACAGCGTGCTGTTCGATAAAAAGCTGGGCTGGTATTCGGTCACTGAGGACGGCGAGATGCTGCCGGCCGACATGCCCGATGGCCTGGCACGCCCGCCCTACGACACCAAGCGCAAGCCGTTCCTTGCCGACGGCATCTCCATCAAGGGCTGGAAGCTCGAGAGCCTGCCGTATCTCACCTGGGCACCCGTCATTAAGCTGCCGGCCGAGAAGGAGCTCATCCGCTCGCTCAAGAACCTCGCCAAAAAGTCCGACAGTGTCATCATCGCTACGGACTTCGATCGCGAGGGCGAGCTGATCGGTTCGGACGCCCTCAACAAGGTACGCGAGGTTGCGCCGGACTTACCGGTCGCCCGCGCCCAGTACTCTTCGTTTACCAAGGCCGAGATCACGCAGGCCTTCGATAACCTCGTCTCGCTTGACCAGAACTTGGCCGATGCCGGCGAGAGCCGTCAGCACATCGACCTCATCTGGGGTGCGGTGCTCACGCGCTACCTGACGCTCGCCAAGTTTGGCGGCTTTGGCAACGTGCGTTCCGCCGGCCGCGTGCAGACGCCGACGCTTGCCCTGGTGGTCGAGCGCGAGCGCGAGCGCATGGCGTTTGTGCCCGAGGACTATTGGCAGATCCGCGGCATGGGCGCCGCACAGGGCGCTGCCGAGGACGACCGCTTTAAGATTGCGCACAAGACGGCACGCTTTACCGACAAGGATGCTGCTGAGACGGCGTACAACCATGTTGACGGCGTCGCGACGGCAACCGTCGCCGCGGTGACCAAGCGCTCCCGCAAGCAGCAGCCGCCCACGCCGTTTGCGACCACCTCGCTGCAGGCCGCCGCCGCTGCCGAGGGCATCTCGCCTGCGCGTACCATGCGCATCGCCGAGTCCCTCTACATGGCGGGCCTTATCAGCTACCCGCGTGTTGACAACACCGTGTATCCCGCGACGCTCGATTTGGGCGCCGTGGTGAGTGACCTGGCAAAGATCAACCCGGCGCTGGCGCCCGTGTGCAAAAAGGTACTCGCTGGTCCCATGAAGCCCACGCGCGGTAAAGTCGAGACCACCGACCACCCGCCTATCTACCCCACGGGCGAGGGCGATCCGTCCATGCTCGACGGCGGCCAGCGCAAGCTCTATGATCTGATCGCCCGTCGCTTCCTGGCGACGCTTATGGGTCCCGCGACCATCGAGAACACCAAGCTCGAGCTCGACGTGAACGGTGAGCCGTTCGTGGCTTCGGGCGATGTGCTCGTGACTCCGGGCTTCCGCGAGGCGTATCCGTACGGACTTAAGCGCGATGAGCAGATGCCGCCGCTGGAGCAGGGCGATACGGTCGACGTGTTCGACATTAAACTCGAGGCCAAGCAGACCGAGCCGCCCGCGCGCTACAGCCAGGGCAAGCTTGTGCAGGAGATGGAAAAGCGCGGCCTGGGCACCAAGTCCACGCGCGCGAGCATCATCGAGCGCCTATATGCCGTGCGCTATCTCAAAAACGATCCCGTGGAGCCGAGCCAGCTGGGCATTGCCATCATCGACGCGCTGACGCAGTTTGCCCCGCGCATCACGAGCCCCGATATGACCAGCGAGCTCGATGGCGATATGACCCGTGTGGAGCGCGGCGAGGATACCGAAGAGCATGTCGTGACGCACTCGCGCGCGCTGCTGGCTGGCGTGCTCGACGAGCTGCTCAAGCACACGCAGGAGCTGGGCGACGCCATCAGCGACGCCGTCACGGCCGATGCGCGCGTGGGCGCCTGCCCCAAATGCGGCAAGGACCTGGTTATGAAGACGAGCGCCAAGACCCGCGGCAGCTTTATCGGCTGCATGGGTTGGCCCGACTGCGACGTTACCTATCCGGTGCCGAGCGGCGTCAAGGTAAGCCCGCTCGAGGGCGAGGCGGCCGTGTGCCCCGAGTGCGGCGCGCCGCGCATTAAGTGTCAGCCGTTCCGCCAAAAGGCCTTCGAGATTTGCGTGAACCCGACGTGCCCCACCAACTACGAGCCTGACCTTAAGGTGGGCGAGTGCAAAGTGTGCGCCGAGGCCGGGCGTCACGGTGACTTGATTGCGCACAAGAGCGAGAAGAGCGGCAAGCGCTTTATCCGCTGCACCAACTACGACGACTGCGGCGTGAGCTATCCGTTGCCGGCGCGCGGCAAGCTCGAGGCGACGGGTGAGACCTGCCCCGAGTGCGGCGCTCCCATCGTGGTGGTCAACACGGCGCGCGGCCCGTGGCGCATCTGCGTGAACATGGACTGCCCGACCAAGGAGAAGAAGCCCACCCGCGGTCGCAAGACCACGACCAAGGCGAGCACGGCCAAGAAGACGACGGCGGCAAAGAAGACTGCTGCCAAGAAGACGACCGCCAAAAAGACGACGGCCAAGAAGTCGACTACCAAAAAGACCGCTGCCGACAAGTAGCCGCACGGTCGAAACATCACCTAAAACAAAAACGAGCGAGGACCTCAAAATCCTCGCTCGTATTTTATCCGGCAGGTAGGGACGTTCCTTTTCTGCCGGCAGTTTAGGAACGTCCCTAACTGCCGGCTCGGGAACGACAAAGCGCTAGTTCACCTCGACAGGCTTGGCGCCGGGATAGCGCTCCTCAAAGTCTAGGCGGTACTTATTGTCATTGGTGCCCGCCACGTTGTCGCGCGACAGCGGCGCCACGATCTCATTCTTGTGGTCCGCAGGCTTGGCGTATTTCAGGCTGATCTCCCAGGCATCACAGATTGCGTCAATGCGGTGATCCAAGTCGTCGTACAGGGCGATGATGTCCTTCCAGGAGCTGTAGTTCTTGGAGCTCGTCGGAACGTCTAGGTCCTCGACGATGTCGTAATACTGCTCGATGGTGTCCTCCGTGCGCTCGGCGACGTCGGCGAGATTTTGACGGGCGGTTCGATCCTCTTCCAGATAACTGCCGTTGAAGTTCTGCGCGCAGCCACGGACGTAGTTGTCGAGGTCTTCGAGCAGGTCGTAGTATTCGCTCAGTCGGCGGTAGAGATTCTGCTCGGAGAGCGTTGCTTCGCCGCCATCCTCGTCGTCATCGTCATCGTCGTACAGGCTGTTGGGATCGCCGAGAGGCTTTAGGTCATCGTCGTCGACGTCATGGTGCAGCTTAGCTACCTCGGCAGTCGTCTGCGTGGCGGCGTTGTCGAAAGGCTTGATCACAAAGAAAACGACCAGGGCGATGATGATCGCCACCAGCACAACGATAACGGCGATAAGCGGCCCGATGCCGCTCTTTTTGGGAGCGGGGGTCTGTAGCGAAGCGGGCGCGTATGCGGGAGCCGGCTGCTGTTGGGGCGAGCCGCTCGCGACGGGTATGCGCTGCGTGGTCTCGACGGCCGCGGGGCCTGCGGCGGGGTCGGGGCGATAGGCGAGGGGGTCGTCCGCCTTGGCTTGCGGCGTATCGAGGGAACCGGTCTGCTCAAAAGCGGGCTGGCTATCGCTTGCGGTTGTTTGCTCAACGGGTGCACCGCACGAGGTGCAGAACTTGGCATTATCTGCAAGAAGTTTGCCGCACGAGGCGCAATACCGAGACATTGCCACTCCTTTCGCCACATTTCAATGCAATACGACGATTATACCCAGCGTCCAAAATTCCCCTTCATAAGTTGCGGTGAAATAGGGACTGTTTGGCGGTCTCAGAGCTTCAATCAGTCCCTATTTCACCGCAACTTTGGAAAGGCACCTTTAGCCATTGGGGACGCACCGAGCACTGGGGTATCATGGCTTGGTTGATATATCTGCATTTACGCGCCTTGTAGGAAGGGGCTGCGCCCATGGCTTTTGTGCCCGCTCAACATAGCTTCATTACGCTCGAGGGTGTCGATGGCGCCGGTAAATCTACGCAGGCGCGCCTGCTTGCCCGTGCGCTCGAGCTCGCTGGCTACCAGGTTGTGAGCCTGCGCGAGCCGGGCGGTACCGCCATCAGCGAAAAGATCCGTGCTCTGCTGCTCGACCCCGCCAATACGGCGATGGGCGACACTTGCGAGCTGCTGCTGTATGAGGCCGCCCGTGCCCAGCTAGTGCATGAGGTTATCGCGCCCGCCCTCGCGGCCGGCAAGGTGGTCCTGTGCGACCGCTTCTACGATTCCACGACCTGCTATCAGGCGTTTGCCGACGGCCTCGATCGCCAGATGGTGCGCGATGCCAACAACCTGGCCGTTGCGGGGACGCACCCGGCGCTCACACTCGTCTACCACATCACGCCCGAGCAGGCGGCGCTGCGCATGGCAGCCCGTGGTGCGGCCGACCGCATGGAGGCTAAGGGCATGGCCTTCCAAGAGCGCGTCTACCAGGGATTTTGCGCCATTGCCGCCGAGGAACCAAACCGCGTAAAGCTCATCGACGCGACCGCGTCCATCGAGGAAGTCTTCGCGCAGACGGTCGAGTGGGTTCGCGCCTACGGCCTCGACATTTCCCAGGACGCCGTCACCGCTGCGCTTGCCCAGGAGGCCGAGTAACATGGCCCCCGCTCAGGCAAGTCTGCTGGCCAAGCTCGACACCCAAGAGCGCGTGCGCGACTTTTTGACCAATGCCGTCGCCAGCGGTCGCGCGTCGCACGCCTACCTGTTTTTGGGCGCGCCCGGCGCGGGCAAGCTCGACGCCGCGTGGGCGCTCGCCCAAGCCTTCCTGTGCGAGCAAGATGGCTGCGGCTCATGCGATAGCTGCGTGCGCGTCGCCCGCCATACGCACCCCGACGTGCACTATTACACGCCCGAGAGCGCCACGGGCTACCTCATCGCCCAGACCCGCGAGCTGCTCGATGACGTGCCTCTGGCGCCCATCCGTGCCAAGGCCAAGGTCTACATCATCGACCGTGCCGAGCAACTGCGCGCCAATACCGCCAACGCACTGCTCAAAACACTCGAGGAGCCGCCCGAGGGCGTTATGTTCATCCTGCTGGGCACCTCGGCAGACGTGATGTTGCCCACCATCGTGAGCCGCTGCCAGTGCGTGCCGTTTCGGCTGGTATCGCCTGCCGTCGCCGCGCGTGCCGTGAGCCGCGCTACCGGTCAGGATATCGCGCGTTGTCGCATGGCTGTTGCCGTGGCGGGGAGCCCAACGCGCGGCATCGAGTTCCTCAAGAGCGCCGAGCGCCAGGATGCTCGCCGCCAGATGGTCCGTGCCATCGATTCGCTCATCGCTGCCGATGAGGCCGATGTGCTCAGCCGCGCCAAGTCGCTCATCGTCGCCGTTAAGGCGCCGCTCGCCGAGGTCAAGTCCACGCAGGAAAAGGTGCTCGAGCAAAACGCCGATTACCTGTCGCGTGGAGCATTGAAGCAGCTTGAGGACCGCAACAAGCGCGAACTCAACGCGCGCGAGCGTTCGGGTATCATGGAAGCGCTGGCGAGCGCGCGGACGCTCATGCGCGACGTGCTGCTGACGCTTCAGGACGAGGCAGCCGACGTAGTGAACGAAGACGTGCGCGACACGATCGGGCGGCTTGCCGCCGCGACCAATGTTGCGGGTGCCACGCGGGCGCTCGAGGCAGTCGCGACCGCCGAGCGCAACATCGCCAGAAACGTTACTCCCCAGCTGGCCATCGAGGTCATGCTGTTCGATATCAGGAAGGCACTGAAATGCCGTTAGTCGTACCCGTTAAGTTTACCTACGCCTCGCGCGACCTGTGGTTCGATCCGCAGGATTTGGATATCCTCGAGGCCGATTATGCCATTTGCTCCACCGAGCGCGGAACCGAGATCGGCCTGGTCACGGCCGATCCCTTTGAGGTGCCGCAAGACGAGATCGGTCAGCCGCTCAAGCCCGTGCTACGCGTGGCGAGCGACATCGACCTACAGCTTGCCGACGACCTGGCCATCCAGGGCGACGAGGCCATGGTCGACTTCCGCCGCCTGGTCAAGGAGCTCGACCTCGAGATGAAGCCGGTCGGCGTCGAGTACCTGTTTGGCGGCGAGAAGGCCGTGTTCTACTTTGCGGCCGAGGAGCGCGTCGATTTTCGCCAGCTCGTCAAGGATCTGTCCTCGACGCTGCACATTCGCGTCGACATGCGCCAGATCGGCGTGCGCGACGAGACCCGCCTGGTGGGCGGCTATGCCCAGTGCGGACAGGAGCTCTGCTGCACGCGCTTTGGCGGACAGTTTGAGCCCGTCTCGATCCGCATGGCAAAAGAGCAGGACCTGCCGCTCAACTCGTCCAAGATCAGCGGCGTGTGCGGCCGCCTGATGTGCTGCCTGCGTTATGAGTTTGAGGCGTACAAGGACTTTAAGAGCCGTGCGCCCAAAAAGAAGACGCTCATCGATACGCCGCTTGGCAAGGCGCGTATTCAGGAGTATGACACGCCGCGTGAGCAGCTGGTGCTGCGCTTGGAGAACGGTAAAGTCTTTAAGGTCAACCTGGCCGATATGACGTGCTCGGAGGGCTGCAAAAAGAAGGCCGCCGAGCAGGGCTGCAGCTGCCGCCCCGACTGCGTGACGCGCGACGTGCTCGAGCGCATCGAGTCGCCCGAGATGCGCCTGGCGCTCATGGAACTCGATCGCGAGAATGGCGTCGACGTGGGCGATGTCCTGTCGAGTGCCGACCGTCTGGCCGGCACGTCGATGCCTAAGCGCCGTCGTCGCGATGCTGAATCCGATGCTCGCGCCGGTCAGGGTCAGGGCGAGGGCCGTGGCCGCGGAAAGGGCCGCGGCAAGGCCGAGGCACCCGAGGCCGAGGAGGCCGCCGGTGCCCGTCGCCGCCGCAAGCGCGCGGGCTCGGGCGATGCTACCGAGGCTGCAGCCGCGGGCAAGAACGCCTCTCGCGAGCGCGAGGTCCAGCAGCCCCAGCAGCAGAACCGCGGCGGTGGCATGAACCCCACACGTCGCCGCCGCCGTCATCTGTCGAGCGAGGAGCGCGAGGACGCCTTCCGCGCCGCAGCTGCTCGCGAGGCTGGTGCCGCTTCCAAGGGTGGTTCGGGTTCCGATACGCCTGCCGACAAGGGTGGCAAGCAGCGCAACGATGACGAGCGCGTCCCGCGTCCGCGCCGTCGCCATTCTTCGGGTACGCAGCAAAAGCCCTCGGTGCCCTCCGTGGTCGATCAGGTCTCGGATGGCGAGGTCAAGGTCACGCGCCGTCGCCCCGGAGATGGCGGAGGGGCGGCCGCCAAGGCCGCGCGCGGCGCTGCTCGTGACGAACGCGAGTCGCGCGAAGATCGTGGTGGCGAGGGTTCGGCCGACCAGGGCCAGAAGCGCCGTCGCCGTCGTCGTTCCCGCAAGCCGCGTCAAGATGGTGGCGAGGGCTCGACCCCGTCTTCGTCCGCACCACAACCGCCCGCCGGCGAATAACGCCCGCGAGCGGATTTAGCCCGCCTTGCCCCGAGCGCATCGGGGTATCATAGCGCCGAATCAACAACCCTCCCTGCGACCGAACGTAGGGAGGGTTGTGTCTTGAAGAGCCATCTGAACATATTGAGCCGTCTGCAGGGTGCCGGTGCCCTACCGTTTGCGGACGAATTGCTACCGTTTGCCGAGCGGGTGGCACGCGAGGCGCTCGAGGCATTGTCGCCAACACGATGTGCCGGCTGCGAGCGCGCCGGTGCGCTTATTTGCCAAGACTGCCTGGCTGCGCTCACGCTCATCGACCCACGTCATAGCTGCACCCGATGCGGCGCCCCGTTTGGGGATTTGCTGTGCACTGAGTGTTCGGTCGAGGGCACGTCCTCGGCAATGGCGGAGGCGCTCGACCGCTGCCTGGCGTGCGCCGTCTATGCGCATCCGCTGCCGCGCATCATTAAAGCGTACAAGGATGCGGGCGAGCGACGTCTGGCTCCGTATCTGGCGGAGCTGCTCTACGACACCGCCCTGCATGCCCAGGTCGTAGCGCCCGATCGCTACGGAGGCGTGCTGTCCGGTGCGGATGCGGTGGTGTTTGTGCCTGCGACGGCGGCAGCGTTTCGGCGGCGTGGTTTTGATCATATGGAGGCTATTGCGCGCCCATTTTGCGAGCTGTCGGGTGTTCCCCTGCTCGATGCTCTCGTCAAGTACGGGCATGGCGACCAGCGCGAACTCGGTCGTGAGGAGCGCCGCGAGCGTGCCCAAGGCATGTACGAGACGGTTGAGGACGTGCACGGCCGCCGCTTGCTGCTTATCGATGACGTTATCACCACGGGCGCGACGATGGCAGCGGCTTCGGCGGAACTCAAGCGCGCCGGCGCCGTAGCGGTCGATGGCCTCGCTATCGCACGCGTTTGGTAGGGGTGGTTTTGTGGCAGTAAAGATTGAGCGGTGCAACGAGCCGACAGGCGAACAGCTAGCGGCTTCCGTAATCCTAACAGGCGCCTCGGCGCTACGCATGATGCGCGCCGAGCGCCGGCAGATGGGCTACATAAGCTGGAGGGACCTCAATCCCGATGAAGAGCGCCGTGTGCTGTGCACGTCGTCGCCCTCGACCGAGGACATCTATCTTCCCGACTTGGTGCGGATTGGGGCCGCAAGCGGCGAGGTGCAAGAAGATCTTTGCTTGCTGGTGGGATCTGCGGCGCAGCGCCGCCGCATGCCTGGCGTGGGCTGGTCCGTATGCTCCGGGTTGCCTGCCGGCTCGATTCTAGAGGTGGAACCGGGGGTGTACAGTCTATCTCCCGAGGCCCTTTGTGTTGCCGTTGCGCGCGAGGCCGGCTGCATCCAGGCATTTGCCCTGGCTCAGGAGCTGTGCTCTAAGATTTCGCTGAGTGACCGCGGGAAGTATCTGCCTCCCTACACCTCGCCTGTTACGAATAAACTTGCAAAGGACAAGGACCGGCCAGCAGATGTGGGCTACTTTGAGGTTGAGCCGGTGCTGACGCCCGATCGTCTGGCAGATTACCTCGCGGTATGCAAGGGGAATGCGGCCAAACAACTGCAGCGTCTGTGTCCCTACTTGTCAGAAAACCTGCGCTCACCCATGGAGTGCATCATGCTCGCCCTGTTTTCGCTTCCGTTTTCCTATGGCGGGTTTGCCTGCGGACCTTTTAAGACCGACTACAAGATTGAGTTCGATGACCGTGCGCAGGCAATCTCGGGGATGCCGCATGCAGTTTGCGATGCGTATCAGGAAGCAGCCCGGTTTGACCTGGAATACAACGGTGAGCTGGGCCATTCCTCTCGGAGGGGACGTATCCATGATGAAAAGCGCAACACGGGCTTGATTACTATGGGAATCGAGGTCGCGACGGTCAACAACGAAATGCTCTGTGACATGGAAGCGATGGAAGCACTCGCATGGCGCATGCACCAGCGTATGCGAAAGCGGTACCGGAATCGTGTCGATGCCCGCAGGAAGAAGCAAGAGGCGTTGCTTAACACGCTGCGGGCGTGTTTTGGGCTTAAGCCGGTCTAATTCGCGTCGAAAATAGAGGGTTAATCATATACCCTGGCCAAAATATGGCAAATATGAGTACTGTCACTAAATCAGTAACAGCAAAATCAAGGAATTTAGGACTCGGAGGCGGCGTAAAGTAAGAAGATAATAAACAAATGTAGAATTACTAAGCATCAGGTCGGCGACACTGAGCGCAAAATCTGTCCGAGAGGCCAAAATTGCCTGTTACTAAATTGGTGGCAGTACTCATATTTGCCATATTTTGACCGGGGCACCCTAAGAAGGGCGCCCCGGAGCTCCCCGTAGGGGAGCTCCGGGCTTCATAGGGGCATGAATAGCCCACTCCGACCTGCAAAATCTGTGCGCGCGATGCGAATGACGCCCTTAACCTTAAACTTCAGCTTGAACTTAGCTATAATGCGCTACGTTCCTACCAGGCTGTGGTTGCGGACGGACGAAATGCCCGTCCTAGTCCAAGACAGACGCGGTCAAAGGGATCCACGTAAGCGACCGCGTGCGCGCGGCGCGATCATGGCGCGTCCTAGATGTAAGCCGCACCGTCCGTTCTACTTTCTTTGGGGCAATACCGCCTCGCGGACGAGCGGGCCAGTCGTGAAGGTGGCTGCGGCCTCCCGAGCAAACACCCCGGTGCGCAAGTGTGGGGTCAAATACCAGGTCAGCTGGTGGGAACAACCTGATATTCCGCGCAACGCACGGATCGTATACGACACAGAAGGCAGGGTAGTGGACATGGTGAGGGGCAGCTTGATGCACGCGGCTCGGTTAGGTGCTGGGACCGCAGCGGTCATCGCCGTTTTGGGCCTGAGCGGATGCGCGTTCAATCCGCTGTCTACGTTCACGACTCCCACGATTGACCAGATCGAGTACGAGACCGTCACGCCGGCGGTGTCGGACGATGCCCTGGTCACTCCCGGAACCCTGACGGTCGCCCTCGATACTTCCGATGCGCCGCAGGCGATGCAGGGCGCCGACGGCGAGCTTACGGGGTATGCAGTCGACGCTGCCCGCGCCCTCGCAAGCCGCATGGGCCTTAAGGTCGCCTTTGTCGATGCGTCCTCGGCAGGTTCCGCGCTCGGCGACAAAAAGGCCGATATCTTTATCGGCGAGATGAACTCCACGGACGGGGACATTAGCTCACTCGGCACCTGCCTGTACGATGCCGCTTCCGTGTTCGGTAAAACCAGCGATGGTGGGTCGCTAAGCGTTTCCACCGATACCCTTAACACGTCCACCCTGGGCGTTCAGACGTCCTCGGCCTCGCAGGAGGCGCTTGCTAAGCAGAGCATCACCGCCAACCAAAAGACCTACTCCAACATCAACGAGTGCTTTGAGGCGCTCGAGTCCGGCGAGGTCGACTATGTGATCTGCGACTCCACGGCCGGCGGCTACCTTGCACGCCTGATGAGCGAGGTCTCCTATGTCGGTGCGCTCGAGGCGCCCTCGACGCTTGGTGTTGCGGGCCTCTCGTCCAATGACGAACTGTGCCGTGCCGTGAGCGATGCCCTCGACGGTATTACGGCCGACGGCACGCTCGAGGCGGTCCACTCTGTCTGGTATGGCACAATGCCCTACGACCTCGCCACTAAGACGGTTTCGGGCGTTAACGTGCAGTCGGGCGACTCTGAGTCCGGTGAGACCATGTCCTCCGGCGATGAATCCTCCGATTCCAACAATGAGACCGCATCCTCCGAGAGCAAATCGTCCAGTCAGGAAGGCACCATCACCGACGACGACATTAACAAGCTCAATAGCTAGTTATTGCTAGGGGTGGTGTCTCCTATACGTTGGAAAGGACACCTCTTCACGGTTTCAACATGCACTGCCGGGCTTCCCCAATAGGGGAGCCCGGCTTTTTCATCCCTATAAAACCAGCAGGTCAAAGCCAATTTTCGGGACCAAATACAAATCTGTCGGCTCCCTCCTATAGCGCACTTTGCCATGGAAAAGTACGAGACTTCGGTATGCGGTATCAAGCAATCGTTATTCGGGTCTTTGGGAATCCGCGTGATTAAATGCACGGCAATGGGTACATAGCCAGTACAGTAAGTCCCCGAGGCAGATTGGAGCCACGTATGGATATCAAGGTTTCTGGACGCAAGACGACGGTAACCGATGCTCTGCGTGCGCATGTGGATGAGAAGATCGGCGAGGCGCTCAAGGTTTTCGATATCGAGCCCATGACGGTCGACGTTGTACTTCGCTATGAGAAGAACCCCTCGAACCCCAACCCGGCAATCGTCGAGGTTACGGTTCGTGCCCGCGGTTCGGTGATTCGCGTTGCCGAGCACGGTGCAGATATGTACGCCGCCATCGACCTCTCCGCCGATAAGGTCACCCGCCAGCTGCGTAAGTTCAAGACCAAGGTCGTGGACAACCGCCAGGGCGGTGCCAGCGCAGCGGATGTCGCACCGGTCGAGCGAGTCGAGGATCTGGCCGACCTGCTGCTGCCCGAGGAGGACGACGACCTGCTCGTCCGCGAGAAGGTCATCGATGTCACCCCGATGACTGAGGAGCAGGCGCTGGTGCAGACCGATCTGCTCGGTCACGACTTCTACGTGTTCGAGAACGCGACGACCGGCCTCATCAATGTGGTGTATCACCGTAAGAATGGTGGATATGGCATCATCAAGCCCCGCATCGAAACACTTGACGAGTAAAATACGTTAACTTGCATGAGTTAACGGTTGGCGGCCATCCCATGCGGATGGCCGCCTTTTTTACGTAAGGAGTCGCTTTGATGGACAAGGCTGCATCTACCGGCCATTCTGACCGCTGCCGCATCGTCGTCGATACCTGCTGCGACTTTAGCCCCGAGGTCGCCGCGAACCTCGATGTCGATATCTTGGGCTTCCCCTTCATTATCGATGGCGAGGAGCGCACGGACGATATCTGGTCGAGCATCACGCCCAAGGAGTTCTACGACCGCATGCGCGCCGGCGCCCGCGTGTCCACCTCGGCTGTGTCGCTCGGTCGCTATATCGAGTTCTTTACCGAGTGCGCCAAAGAGGGCACACCTACGGTCTACCTGTGCTTTACCTCGGCGCTGTCGTCGAGCTACAACTCTGCGTGCCAGGCGGCAGACACCGTGCGCGCCGAGTATCCCAACTTTGAGCTCTACGTGGTCGATAACGCCCTGCCCTGTGCGACCGGCGAGCTCTTGGCGCTCGAGGCCGTCCGCCAGCGCTCGGCGGGACTCACCGCCAAGCAGCTGGTCGACTGGGCAAACGAGGCAAAGACCTACGTCCACGGCTACTTTACGCTCGAGAGTTTCGACGCGCTGGCTGCCGGCGGTCGCATTCCGCCCGCGGCCGCACAGCTCACGGCAAAGCTCGACGTCAAGCCCGAGCTCTCCTACGACCTGGCCGGCTCGCTGTCGCTGGTCGGCGTCAACCGCGGCCGCAAGAAGGCGCTCAAGTCCATCCTCAAGTCGTTCCGCGAGAACTTCGTGCCCGATCGCACCATGCCCATCGCGATCATGACGGCCGATGCCGAGAAGGACGGCGACTGGCTCGAAGCCGCCATTCGCAAGGAGGAAGGCTGCGCCGACGTCACGATCATCCGCAGCTCCGTGGGTCCCACCATCGGCTCGCACGTTGGCCCCGGTATGGTGGCCTGCGCGTTTTGGGGCAAGAATCGCGCCGACAAGGCATCGCTTTCCGACCGCATCGCCCGTCGCGTGCGCGGTCAGTAAGCAGGCACTGCGGCCGTAATCGATCCCAACTCACAGCCTAAACGCTGGCACCGAGTATTCAACCTGGTAACAACATCCAACCCAAAAGGAAAGGTTTCATGGCAAACAAGCTCTCTGTCGCATTTATCGGCACCGGAATCATGGGTGCCCCCATCGCCGGCCACATTCTGGACGCCGGCTACCCCGTCACGGTCAACAACCGCACCAAGTCCAAGGCCGCCGCACTCATCGAGCGCGGTGCCGTCTGGGCCGATACGCCGGCCGACGCCGTGGCGAACGCCGATGTCGTCTTTACCATGGTAGGCTATCCCTCCGAGGTCGAGGAGCTCTACCTGGCGGGCGACGGCCTGCTGGCCTGCACCAAGCCCGGTACGGTCCTGATCGACCTTACCACGAGCTCGCCCGAGCTGGCGCGCGACATAGCCGAAGCCGCCCAGGTTTCCGGCCGCATGGCGTTTGACTGCCCCGTCACCGGCGGCGAGTCGGGCGCGATCGCCGGCACGCTCACGGCCATTGTGGGTGCCACCGAAAACGACATTGCCCCGGTCCGCGACATCCTTGCCACCTTTGCGGCCAACATCTGCTGCTTCGATGGGGCCGGCAAGGGCCAGGCCGCCAAGCTCGCCAACCAGGTGTCGCTGGGCGCCTGTATGGTCGGCATGGCCGATGCCATGGCATTTGCCGAGCTGAGCGACCTTGATCTGGAAAAGACCCGTCAGATGATCCTGGGCGGTACCGGCAAGTCCGGCGCCATGGAGAGCCTGGCGCCCAAGGCGCTCGACGGCGACTACAAGCCCGGCTTTATGGTTGAGCACTTCATTAAGGACCTGCGCCTGGCGCTCGCCTACGCCGACGACCGCGAGCTCGCGCTGCCCGGTGCCGACGTGGCCTTTACGCTCTACGACATGCTCGACGCCATCGGTGGCGCTAAGCTGGGCACGCAGGCCATCACAGTGCTCTACAAGGAGGAGGCCGACGCCATCGCCGCCGGTCTGGACTGGTCGCAGTATCGTCCCGAGGAGCACGGTGCCCACGAGGAAGGCTGCGGTTGCGGCGAGCACGGCGACGACCACGAGTGCGGTTGTGGCCACCACCACGGCGAGGACCACGATTGCTGCGGCGGCCACGGCCACGATGACGGCCACGAGTGCTGCTGCGGCCACCATCACGAGGAGTAGCGCTCATGAGCTGGACGTTCGTGGTGCTCGCGCTGGTACTCTTTATCTTTGCGATTTACATTGGCTTCTTGTGCGGCCAGTGGGCTTGCGAAAAGCGCGTCATCACCAAGCGTGACTACTGGATCGCCAACTTTGCGGGCGCGGCGGCAGTCGTCCTGCTGACCTGGGTGTTCTCGCTGTTCCCGCTGGTGCAGTTTGCGCCGATCGGCTGGCTCGGCGGCTTTATCGCCGGCCTTAAGATGAGCTTTGGCGAGTCCGTTGGCCCGTGGCGCAAGCACGACGAGGTCTTTAACGTCAACAAGGCCCATCGCGCCGCCGCCGAGGCGGGCGACGCCGAGGAGCGCCGCCGCGCACGTCGCAATGGCGCTGCCGACCGACAGCTCATCTCGGTCACCGATGACAGCAAGGGTGCTGGCAAGCACGCTAAGAAATAGTAAGAAGAGGTAACTATGGCAGAAAACAAAGACGAACAGCTCACCGACGAGGAGCTGGCGCAGCTTCAGTTGGCAGAGGAGAACGAGAACGCCGTCGATCGCCTGGTCCAGGAGCTCGGCTGCCCCACGCGCCGCATCCGCCAGTTTGCCGCCCGTGTGCTGCACCTGCTCGCCGAGCGCGATCCTCAGCGTGTCGTGCCCTGCGTGCCCGCGCTGATCGAGGCGCTCGACCGCCCCGAGGCTCAGACCCGCTGGGAGGCCCTCGATGCCCTGGCGGCGCTCGCCACAACCTGCCCCGAGCAGATGGGCGATGCCTTTGAGGGAGCCGAGACCGCGCTGTTCGATGAGATTTCCTCCACGCTGCGCTACGCCGCCTTCCGCCTGCTGTGCGTATGGGGCGCCACGAGCGTCGATCGTTCGCGCGAGGCTTGGCCCATCCTGGACGAGGCCATCCAGTGCTACCACGGCGATCTTGAGTATCGTGACATGCTCGGCTGCCTGTACGAGTTTGGCCAGGGCGAGATTGACGCCGAGATTGCCGAGAAGCTCGCGCTGCGCCTTAAGTTCGACGCCGAGAACGGCAAGGGCAGCTATCTCAAGGCCCGTTCGAGCGAGATTTGCGAAATGCTTGTTAAACGTTTCGGCCTGGATCTCTCCAAAAAGAAGAAGCGTGCTAGCGTTAAAGAATCTGACGACGCCGAAGACGAGGAGTAACAGATTATGGCGCACGATGTAGTCCTGATTCCCGGTGACGGTATCGGTCCCGAGATCACCCAGGCCATGCGCCGCGTGGTCGAGGCCACCGGTGTCCAGATCAACTGGAACGTCCAGGAGGCCGGTGCCGGCGTCATGGACGAGTTTGGTACGCCGCTGCCCCAGCACGTGCTCGATGCGGTCGCCGAGACCAAGGTTGCCATCAAGGGCCCTATCACCACGCCGGTCGGCACGGGCTTCCGCAGCGTCAACGTCGCCCTGCGCAAGCATTTTGACCTGTACGCCTGCGTGCGCCCCTGCCTGTCGCAGCCGGGCGACGGCTCTCGCTTCCGCGACGTCGACCTGGTCATCGTGCGCGAGAACACCGAGGACCTCTACGCCGGCATCGAGTTCGACGAGGGCACTGCCGAGGTCGAGGAGCTTTCGCAGCTTGTCGAGCGCTCGGGTCAGAAGACTTTCGCCGCCGATTCCGCTATCTCGATCAAGCCGATCTCCATCGCCAAGAGCCGCCGCATTGTGGAGTATGCCTTTGAGTATGCCCGCCGCTGTGGCCGCAAAAAGGTGACGGCCGTGCACAAGGCCAACATCATGAAGGCGACCGACGGCCTGTTCCTGCGCGTCGCGCGCGAGGTTGCCGCAAACTACCCCGATATCGAGTTCAACGACAAGATCGTCGACGCCACCTGCATGGGCCTGGTCCAGAACCCCAACGACTTCGATGTCCTGGTGCTGCCCAACCTGTACGGCGACATCGTGAGTGATCTGTGCGCCGGCCTGGTAGGCGGCCTGGGTATGGCCCCCGGTTCCAACATCGGTGCCGACTGCGCCATCTTTGAGGCAACGCACGGCTCCGCGCCCGATATCGCGGGCCATGATATCGCCAACCCCACGGCCGAGATCCTCTCTTCTGCGATGATGCTCGATCACCTGGGCGAGAACGACGCGGCCAACCGCATTCGCGCGGCCGTCTCTGCCACGCTCGACGAGGGCGAGCAGGTTACCGGTGATGTGCGTCGTGCCCAGACCGGTTCCGTCGAGGGTGCGGTGGGTACGCAGGCCTTTGCGGATGCCGTTATCGCGCACCTGGCCTAAGGTATGCGCGCTGCAAACGCCTAAATTGTACTTAAGTGTTTGCGTATAACCTAAGAATCAATACGCCCGGCGCTCCGTCGGGCGTATTCTATTAGGGACTATGTTTCCTAACAAGGAGTAACTGATATGGGTCTGATTCAAAAGAAGGACGAGAAGGACGAGATCGACGGCATCCAGATCATCGAGCGCGGCGAAGGTCCCGACGGTGACGAGGAAGAGAAGATCGACCTGGTCGCCGGCACGTCCGCCGAGCACATCGCTGCCGGTACGACTGCCGAGGAGGAAGACGCCTGTCTGGAGGCTCAGATTGCCGCAGACGCCGCCGACGAGAACCTGATGCCCGACCCGCAGGGCGAGGACGATGATATCCTGGGCTTCGACGAGGACGACCACGCATCCAAGCACAAGAAGACGATGATCGCCGTCTTTGTGGTTGCCGTCGTGATTGCTGCCGTGGTCGGCTTCTTTATCGGTAACGGTGGCTTTGGCGCCAAGGGCATTGGCTCGTCGACCCTGACCGAGGACCAGCTCGGCTCGACCGTGGCAAGCTATAGCTACAACGGCAAGAAGAGCGACATCACCGCGCGCGAGGCCATCGAGAGCCAGTACAGCCTCGATACCGTCAAGGATAGCGATGGCAACTACACCGCCCCTTCCGCCGACGTCATCCTTTCCTACGTCCGTAACAAGATCCTGCTCGACGCTGCCGAGGACGAGGGCATTACCGTCTCCTCCAAGGAGATGAAGCAGTACGCTGAGAATTCCATCGGCACTTCGGACTACGACACCATGGCCAAGCAGTATGGCGTGTCCAAGGACCAGGCCAAGCAGATTGTCCGTCAGTCCGCGACGCTGCAGAAGCTCTATAAGAAGAAGGTGGGCGACAGCTTCGCAAGCATGCCGACCGCTCCGACCGAGCCTTCCGATGGCAACGAGGACACCGCGAGCAAGGATTACGCCGACTACATCATCAACCTTGCCGGCGATGAGTGGGATAGCTCGAAGGGCACTTGGAAGGACGAGGACAGCACCTACGCCAAGGCCTTTGCCGACGATGCCTTTACCGCCGATAGCGCTACCTACAAGCAGGCCATGACCGCCTATTACACCGCCTATCAGCAGTATTCCTCGCAGGCTTCGAGCGCCAGCTCCAAGTGGACCGAGTATGCCAACAGCCTGTACGCCAAGGCCAACATCAGTATCTACGGCCTGTTTGCGTAAAGGTTGACGCGGCGTTACCGAGCACCCCGTCGATTAACTTATAAGCCCGCCAGAACGGACATCGTTCTGGCGGGCTTTTTACGTTGCGGGTATCGGTGGCTTGTTAATTGAAAATCATTCTTTAAGCCCAAAGAGGCTATCGGCTTCATCGTCAGGTATATATTCCAGGACATCGCCCGGTTGGCAGTCGAGTGCTCGGCATATCGCGTCTAAAGTTGAAAAACGCACGGCAGATACCTTGCCCGTCTTGATGCGCGACATATTGACCTGGGAGATGCCCACGCGTTCTGCAAGTTCTTTGGATGAGATCTTGCGTTCGGCCAGCATGCGGTCGAGCCGCAGAATAATCATAGATTCCCCCTAGAGCAACTCGTCATCTTGTTTTTGCAGGATACATCCGTAGCGGAAGACGCTTGCAATCAGGCTAATAATCAGGCCTGCAAAGACCATAGAGGGCTCGAAAAGCTGGCCGGCGAACGCATCAGTAAAGCGGCCGCCAAATCCTGAGAGCATCAATCCCGTGACCGTAGCGCTAAGAAGCCTCACGGCAACGCCGCCGATAAGAAACAAATGTCCTATTCGACGAAGCATGTAGTTGCATCCAAGGTCAAAAGGCCTGCCGGCCTTTTCAATGTTGGAGAATAGGCTGCACACGCTGAGCGCGATGGCAAGTGCGAGGCATGTCATCAAGAGACTCCCCAGGGCAGTGTGACCGTCGTGCGCGACGAGCATAAGCGGGGCCTGCTTATTGGTGCCGACGAGAGCGAGGCACGGTCCTTCGCCGGCATTAAGCTCTATGGATTGGAGACACAAGCCTTGGGAGAGGTCGGGTAATATCAGCAGAAGGTCAATCGCAATGACTGCGAAGAGTCCCAGAGCGAGCAGCGCGGTAATGCAGATTGTGGCCCATTTGCAGATGCAGGCGAGCTTCCTCAGCTCGGCTATTGTCTGTTCGCGGCTGATGGTTTCATTCGATATAGATGCGTTTCGATGGACCATAACCCCTCCAATCGGCGTTTTGGATGATACTTGCATCATATCAGAATTAACGATAAACGATAAATAATTACGGATAGTGACTAAGTAATGATTGAAAACGATTAGCGTGAGCTATTAGCTCATTTTGGATGCCGGAGTTTGGTGCGCGGGGGATGAGGACAAATGCCAAAACTTCCCGCGATCGCGCAAGCGCTCCATCGTGTTCCCTAATTCATATGGATAGACAACTGTAAACGATTGCAATTCTCCGGTGAATGGTCGAAAACTACCGTTCACCGATAATCTCGAAACTGGTGCTAACTGGTATTAAGTCAAAAAGACCAATTCACAAACCTCCATAATGACCTGCATTTTTTCCACATGCGATTTAAAGCCACCCTGTGTTGTTTATTCCGTCGAAACAATGTCGATCGGGTAGTCGAACATTTCAAAACGGTTTCAAAACCGCAGGTAGAAGTGTTAACAAGCGGTGAACGGTCGAAATATCACCGTTAGCGGTGCAAAAACGTTTTACCGTATGAATCAACGAGAGCGAGCTCTTCTGTGGTGATATAGTGACAACAACACGACACGTGGTTACTACCAGTTGAGAGACCACAGGTCTTCGAGAAACGCTTACCAAGAAGCTTTAAGGGCGAGCGCCCGCTGGCTTCCAAAAATTATCGGACTCAGATCGCACACACCTTCGGAAGGGAAATTTGAATGGTTGGCTTTATTCTTACCGGTCATGGACAGTTTGCACCCGGCCTCGCAAGCGCTATCGCTATGGTTGCCGGCGACCAACCCGCTTTTACCGTCGTTCCTTTCGAGGGTGACCAGGCTGCTTCCTATGGTGAGGATCTCCGCGCCGCTATCACCGCCATGCGCGAGGAGTGCGATGGCGTACTCGTCTTTACCGACCTGCTTGGCGGCACCCCGTTCAACCAGTCGATGATGATTGCCCAGGATGTCGACAACGTCGAGATCCTGACTGGCACTAACCTTCCCATGGTTATTGAGCTCCTGTTCCTCCGCGGCAACGCCACGCTTGCCGAGCTTGGCGAGCAGGCCGTGACCGTTGGCCAGACGGGCATCACCGCCCAGACGGTCGCCTCCGTCGCTGGTGCCGAGGAAGAGGATATCTTCGGCGACGAGGACGGCATCTAATGGCCGATTTCGGAGCCAGCGTCCTAAGCTCCTCGGTCGCTCTTTTGGGCCTGCTTGTCATCATGGGTGTTATTTACACTATCTGGTCTCAGATCAACATGAAGAAGAAGCAGAAGTACTTCAAGGAGCTGCACACGGAGCTCAGATCGGGTCAGGAGGTTCTTTTCGCCGGCGGTATCTACGGAACCGTCAAAGGCATTGAAGGCGAGAAGGTCCAGATCAAAGTCCGATCCGGAGCCGTCGTAGATGTTTCGCGTTACGCGATTCAGGAGATCAAGTAACTGTCGTCAGCAAATAACGAAAGGAAGATGATCAACATGGCAGAACCCAACATTCTTCTTACCCGCATCGATAACCGATTGGTTCATGGTCAGGTTGCAACCCAGTGGAACTCCACTCTGGGCTCCAACCTCATCCTCGTCGCCAACGACGACGTGGCGACCAACACCATGCGACAGAACCTCATGAAGATGGCCGCTCCCGCCGGCGTCGCTACGCGTTTCTTCTCCCTGCAGAAGACCATCGACGTCATTGGCAAGGCGAGCCCGCGCCAGAAGATCTTCATCGTGGCCGAAACACCGGAAGACGTGCTTACGCTCGTCAAGGGCGGTGTGCCTATAAAGAAGGTAAACATCGGCAACATGCACATGTCGGAAGGAAAACGCCAAGTCGCCACCTCCGTCGCAGTAAACGACGAGGATGTCGCTGCGTTTAAAGAGCTGCAGGAATTGGGGGTGGAGTTGGAGATCAGGCGCGTTCCGAGCACGCCTGTTGAGGACACGAACAAGCTCTTCTCGTAATCCTCATGATCCACGTTGTCAGGAGTGAAACCCTGACATTCTGTACGTGATATCCAAAGTGCGTACATACATTTTGAAAGGAGGAGCAAGATGGAATACTCGATCATCCAGGTCGCTCTGGTCTTCGTCGTCACGTTCATCGCGGCAATCGACCAGTTCAACTTCCTCGAGTCTCTCTATCAGCCCATCGTCACCGGCGCCGTCATCGGTCTTATCCTTGGCGACCTCAACACCGGTCTTCTCGTGGGTGGTACCTATCAGCTCATGACGATCGGCAACATGCCGATCGGAGGCGCTCAGCCGCCTAACGCCGTCATCGGCGGCATCATGGCAGCCGTTCTTGCTATTGCTACGGGCCTCGAGCCCAACGCGGCAGTCGGCCTTGCCATTCCGTTCGCGCTGCTTGGCCAGCTCGGCGTTACCCTGGTCTTCACGCTTATGTCGCCGCTCATGTCCTCCGCGGACAATATGGCTCACAACGCTGACACCAAGGGTATCGAGCGTCTGAACTACTTCGCCATGGCTCTGCTCGGCCTGATCTTCGCTGTCGTCGTCACCCTGTTCTTCATCGCTGGCGCTACTATCGGCCAGACCATCGCTTCCGCCATCCCGACTTGGCTGCAGACCGGTCTGTCCGCTGCAGGCGGCATGATGCGCTTCGTCGGCTTCGCCGTCCTGCTCAAGGTTATGATGAACCGCGATATGTGGGGCTTCTTCCTCATGGGCTTTGGCCTCGCGCTCATCACCGTTGCCAACGATTCTCTGGCAACCCCTGCCCTGCTCATCCTCGCTCTCATCGGCTTCGGCATTGCTTTCTGGGACTTCCAGCAGCAGACCGAGCTGAAGGGTGCAGCTGTTTCTGACGGAGGTGACTTCGAAGATGGCATCTAATGAGTATGTGATCCCGGAGCACTACGAGGATCTCACTCCTGCTCCGCAGCTCGACCAGAAGACCCTCAACAAGATGGCTTGGCGCTCCTGCTTCCTGCAGGCATCGTTCAACTACGAGCGCATGCAGGCCGCTGGCTGGCTCTACTCCATCATCCCCGGTCTGAAGAAGATCCACACCAACAAGAACGACCTCGCGGCTTCCATGAGCCACAACCTGGAGTTCTTCAACACTCACCCGTTCCTGGTCACCTTTGTTATGGGCATCGTGCTTTCGCTCGAGCAGAACAAGGTTGACATCCCCACCATCCGCGCCGTCCGCGTCGCCGCAATGGGCCCGCTCGGTGGTATCGGTGACGCCCTGTTCTGGCTGACGCTCGTGCCTATCACGGCCGGCATCACCTCCAACATGGCCATCAACGGCAACGCCGCTGCGCCGATCATCTTCCTGGTGATCTTCAACGCCGTCCAGTTCGCTCTGCGCTTCTGGCTCATGAACTGGTCCTACAAGCTTGGCACCAGCGCTATTGACGCTCTGACCGCCAACATGCAGGCCTTCACGCGTGCCGCTTCCATCATGGGCGTCTTCGTCGTCGGTTGCCTGGTTGTCACCATGGGTGGCACCCAGATCAACCTCCAGATCCCCAATGGCACCACCCGTGGCCTCTCCGCCAATACCGTGATCGTCTCCGAGAAGGAGGCCGAGAACTTCACCGGTATGGAGGGCATCGATACCGAGACCGCCGAGGCTGGCACCATGGCCATGACCGATGAGGACGGCAACGCCCTCACCGCCACCGATGCTGACGGCAACGCTGTCGAGTGCGGCGTCGTCGACCTGGGCAACGGCATGGCGTCCGTTACCTACGGCACCGTTACCGAGGATCCGGTCAACTTCTCCGTTGCCGACACCCTCAACACCATCGTCCCGAAGCTCGTCCCGCTTATGCTTACGCTGCTGCTTTACTACATGTTCGCTAAGCACAGCTGGACCCCGACCAAGGGCATTCTCCTGCTCTTTGTCCTGGGCATCCTGGGCGCTGGCCCGCTTGGTCTCTGGCCGAGCATCTGGTAAGGCTCTAGCTTGAGGGGTGTGTCCCTACGCGGCTCACACCCCGACCCCTTAAGCCATGTGTATGTTAAAAGCCGCGTGCTCGAAAGAGCGCGCGGCTTTTGTTTTCTTGATGATTCGGGTGTGGCAGACAGATAATGCTAAACACCCAAGGTAGAAGCTGATTTCGAGCAAATAGGGAGGATAGGATGGCGATCGGAGCGCGCAAGCAACCGCTATACGATCAGCTGGTCGATATTCTGACCGAAAAGATTGACCATGAATATCACGCCGGTGACATGATTCCTTCCGAGCGCGAACTTTCGGAGCGCTATGGTCTCTCGCGCACCACGGTACGCCTGGCTCTGCAGGAACTAGAGCGTTTAGGACTGGTGGTTCGGCAGCACGGCCGCGGTACCTTTGTGACCGACCGTTCGGCAAAGGCAACCAATCTTATGCAGTCCTACAGCTTTACCGAGCAGATGCGCGCGATGGGGCGCGACCCCGAGACCACGATTCTCGAGTTTTGCGAGATGGAGGCCGATAAGAATCTGGCCGAGCATATGGGACTACGTATCGGTGATCGCATTTTTAAGCTCAAGCGCCTTCGTTCTGCCGACAACATGCCCATGATGGTCGAACGCAGCTATCTACCGGTTCGTCAATTTCTGTCCCTAAAGCGACCGCTGCTGGAGCATAAGCCGCTTTACGATGTGATTGAGCAAGACTTTCAGCAAAAGATACGCGTGGCCGAAGAGGAGTTCTATGCGAGCATAGCCCGTCCCACCGATGCCCACCTTTTGGGAATTGTCGAGGGCTCGCCTGTGCTCGATTTGGTCAGGACTACGTATAACGAGTCAAACGAGGTTGTGGAGTATACGCTCTCGGTTGCTCGTGCCGATCAGTTTAAATACAAGGTCTATCACCAGCGCAACGTTTAACGCCTTCAGTGTATTCATATGAGGATTCTTTGCATTTAACTGGTTACTACCAGACAACCAACCGAAGTGTATAATTGCACGTCAGAGGATTACTTCTAGAGAGAGGTATTAGAAATGTTCGAGAAGAGTGTCGAGGAGCTCACCGAGCTCGGCGCCCAGATCACCACGGCCGAGATTGCTCAGCAGCCCGAGCTTTGGCGTGATACGCTCAACATCTATCGCGAGAACAAGGAGGCCATCGAGGCCTTCCTGGCCGATGCTCGCGCCATGGGCGAGGGTCGTCTGTCTGTTGTCTTCACCGGTGCCGGTACGTCCGACTATGTTGGCGATACCTGCGCCCCGTACCTGCGTCACGCCGGCAACACTGATCTCTACGACTTTAAGCCCATCGCCACGACTGACATCGTGAGCGCTCCGCGCGACTTCCTGCGCCCCGAGGATCCCACGCTCGTGGTTTCCTTTGCCCGCTCCGGCAACAGCCCCGAGAGCCTTGCCGCCGTCGCCGTTGCCAAGGAGCTCGTCCACAACGTCAAGTTCCTCAACATCACCTGCGCTCCCGAGGGCAAGCTCGCCGTCGAGTCCGCCGATGACCCCAACGCGCTGACGCTGCTCATCCCGCGCGCCAACGACAAGGGCTTCGCCATGACCGGCTCCTACACCTGCATGACCCTGCTCTCCACCCTTATCTTTGACGAGGCTTCCGACGAGCAGAAGGCCGAGTGGGTCGAGACCATCGCCAAGATGGGCGAGGAGGTCATCGCTCGTGAGCCCGAGGTCGCCGATTATCTGGCTGGCGACTTCAACCGCGTGACCTACCTGGGTTCCGGCTCCTTCGGTGGCCTTGCTCAGGAGAGCCAGCTCAAGATCCTCGAGCTTGCTCATGGCCTGGTCGCTACTTCCTACGACACCTCCATGGGCTATCGTCACGGACCCAAGTCCTTCGTCGACGACAAGACCCTCGTCTTCGTCTTCGTTAACAACGACGCCTACACCCGTCAGTACGACATCGACATCCTCAACGAGATCGGTGGCGACGAGATCGCACAGCACACCGTTGCCGTTCAGCAGGATGCCGCTACCGTCTACGAGGGTGAGTCCTTCACCTTCAAGGGTTACGAGGCACTTCCCGAGGGCTACCTTGCTCTGCCGTTCGTGATGTTTGCTCAGGCCATCAGCCTGCTCAACTCCGTGCGCGTGGGCAACACGCCCGATACGCCGAGCCCCACCGGCACGGTCAACCGCGTGGTCAAGGGCGTGACGATTCACCCCTTCACCGCTTAATCGCGTCCCCCTGTAAGGGCGCCCGTCCGCTCATAACGGCTGGCGGGCGCTTTTTGTTTTACGTGAGCTGGGTATAAGCATCACCACAGTCAACTGCTTTAGAAGCAAGGAGTGCATATGAGCACGTATGCAATTAAGGCTGACAAGTTCTTCTTGCCGGCAGGCCCGCAACTGGGCGGCTATCTTATGGTCGAGGATGGCGTCTTTGGCGCCTGGCAGGCCGACGAGCCCTCTTGCGAGATTAAGGACTACACGGGATCGTGGATCGCACCGGGTATGGTCGATACTCACATCCATGGCTTCTACAACCACTCAACTACCGATAACGATCCCGAGGGCATCGATATCAGCTCGACCGAGCTCGCCCGTCGCGGTACCACCAGCTGGCTGCCCACGACGTTCACCGATGGCGTCGAGCAGATCAAGGATGCCTGTGCCGCCATCGCCCAGGCTGACGAGGGCCGTGGCCCCGACTTCTGTGGAGCCCGCATTCAGGGCATCTACCTGGAGGGCCCCTTCTTTACCATGAAGCACGTGGGCGCGCAGAACCCCGCCTATCTGGTTGATCCCTCCGAGGAGGTCTTCGACCAGTGGCAGGAGGCTGCCGGCGGGCGCATCGTTAAGAGCGCCATGGCTGCCGAGCGCGACGGTGCTGTCGCCTATGCTGCCGCTCTGAACGCCAAGGGTGTCGTGACCAGCATCGGCCACTCCGACGCTACCTACGATGAGTGCGTCGCTGCGATCAACGCAGGCGCCAGCTGCTTTACGCACACCTTTAACGGCCAGCGTGGTCTGCATCATCGTGAGCCCGGTGTCGTGGGTGCCGCTATGGCTACGCCTGAGACCTACGCCGAGATTATCTGCGACGGCAAGCACGTGAACCCCGCCGCTATCAAGGCGCTGCTGCAGGCCAAGGGCTGGCAGCACACGGTGCTCATCACCGACTGTCTGGGCTGCGGTGGCATGCCCGAGGGCAGCTACACCAGTGGTGGCATGGACGTCATCATGAAGGACAACCTGTGCTGGCTCGCCGACGGCAAGAGCATCGCCGGCTCGGTGCTCACGCTTGCCCAGGGCGTCAAGAATATCGTCGACTGGGGCATCGCCAGCGCCGATATCGCCATTCGCATGGCAACCGAGGTACCGGCACGCTCCGTGCACATCGAGGATAAGTGCGGCAGCATTATGCCGGGTCGCGACGCCGACTTTGTCGTGTTCGACCACGAGCTCACCCTCGTAGAGACGTATGTTGGCGGACAGAGCGTCGGCAACGCATTTACCGAGTAACGACAGAAAAAGACGGCGGGCCCGAATTTGCTCGGACCCGCCGTATGGGTTAACGCTCAAAAGCACCTTAACAGTTACAGCTTGTTAGCGATCTTCTTTGCCGTGCGCTTGACGCCGGCTACCAGGCCTCCCGCAGGGTGCTCCTTTTCGTATGCCAGGCGCTTCTCGCGTTTGGCATACTCTTCGACGATGATATCGCCATATTCATCCTCGATCTTATCGAAGAAATCGACGGCACCCTTAATTTCCTCGGCGTTGGGATGGCCTTTCTGGACACCGCCGGTGAGCTTGAACGGCCCCCACGTGTCAAAGCCGGGGCAGCCGTAGACGCCCATAAAGATGGCCTGTTTCATGCGGCAGATGCCATCGATATCCTTGCCGTACCACTTGTTTTTGCCACCGTAGGTCATAAGGCCAAACACCTTGTCCTGCGGCTGTAGCACGTTAGTGAGCACGCGTGCCATGTCCTTGTCGATCTCGGAGTAATAGATGCCCGTGGCGACACCAATCAGGTGATATTCGTGCAGGTCGGGGTACTCGTTTTTGCCGAGTGCCTTGACGTCGAGGGTATCGATCTCGGGGTGCGCCTCGACGATGGCGTCCACGAGCTTTTTCGTATTGCCGTGATGGCGCGAGGCGTAGAGGATGATGGTTCGCATAAGAAGGCCTTTCAGCTGTAATTGCATCAATGTCTGTATGGTACCCCGTTGCATGGTTGGGATACCGGACGCATCGATGAACGTGCGGGTTTGTCCTTTGGTCAGGGCCGAGACGGGTTCTTGCGAGCAAAAAGCAGTTGTTCGAAAGGATGGGCAATGGAATGCGCTCTCTCCAACGATTCGATTTCTATTAAGGTGTCCACGGCTGGTGGTTCGTTTACCTCGATTGAGGCTGGAGGTCGCGAGTACTTATGGCAGGGCGATCCCGCCGTGTGGTCCGGCCAGGCACCAATTTGCTTCCCGATTTGCGGAGGCTTGCGCGATGGTAACGGCATGACGTTTGCCGGGCATCATGTAAAGCTCGCTCGCCACGGGTTTGCGCGCAAACAGGAGTGGAAGCTGCTGAGCCAAGGCGAGAACGAGCTGGCGATGTGCCTGGCATCGGAGGATAACGCTGCATTGCTGAGCGATTATCCGTATCCATTTAAGCTTGTCGCTCGTTATACCCTTGAGGGGGATACCGTGCGCGTCTCCTATGAGGTGACCAACGAGGGCACCGAGGACATGCCGTTCTTTATCGGCGGTCATCCCGGCTTTAGGTGTCCGATCGATGCGGGCGAGGCCTATACGGACTACGAACTGCGCTTTGAGAAAGACGAGGCTGCGGAGCTCTGCACCGCCGTTCCCTCGACTGGCTTGATTGATGTGGACAGGCGCTCCAAGAACCCCATGGTGGGAAAGACGCTGCCCCTGTCGCATGAGCTCTTCGATTTTGCGGAGACCATCTTTGACGTGCTCGAGAGTCGCCAGGTCACGCTTTCCAAAAAGGGCGAGGACAAGGGCGTTCGCCTGAGCTTTGAGGGCTTTCCGTATCTCATCGTGTGGAGTAAGCCCGAGGGCGATTTTGTGGCGATTGAGCCCTGGGGCGGCCTTTCGACCTGCTCCGATGAGGACGACGTGCTTGAACATAAGCGCGGCTGTCTTGTCGCCAAGCCCAAGGAGACCGTCGTTCGCTCGTTCACGATTGAGATTCTTTAATTCCGTTTTATCGACTCGTATCGCGAGGCACAAGGAGCCTGCGAGATAAGGAGCTAAAAATGATCCTCACCGTTACGATGAACCCGTCTGTCGATACGCGCTATCAGCTCGATGAGCTCGTTATCGACGACGTCAACCGCGTGACGCCCGAAAAGACCGCCGGCGGCAAGGGCCTCAACGTGGCCCGGGTGCTGGGTCAGCTGGGCGACGATGTTGTGGCAACCGGCTTGCTCGGCGGTCACATGGGTGCCTACATGGCCGAGCTCATGGACGCCAACGGTATCAAGAACGACTTTGTGCCCATCAAGGGCGAGACCCGCATTTGCCTCAACATCCTCCATGCCGGCAACCAGACCGAGCTGCTCGAGAGCGGCCCGACAATTGCCCCCGAGGAGCTCGATGCCTTTACCGCCAAGTTTACCGAGCTTGCGGGCAAGGCCGACGTCGTCACCATTTCGGGTTCGCTGCCCCGCGGTGTCGAGGTGGACTACTATGCCAAAATCACGGGCATTGCCGAGAACGCCGGCGCCAAGGTGCTGCTCGATACCTCGGGTGCTTCGCTCGAGGCCGCACTCAAGTCCGAGGTCAAGCCCGAGCTGGTCAAGCCTAATCTGACCGAGATCAACGGACTTCTGGGCACGAGCTTTACCACCGACGATGTGGACGAGCTCCGCGCCGCGCTCGCCTCTGATGCCCGCTTCTCCGATATCCCCTGGGTCGTCGTGTCCATGGGCGCTGCCGGCTCCGTGGGCTTCCATAACGGCCGTGCGTTCCGCGCCAAGACGCCCGATATCCCTGCCGTTAACGCCACGGGCTCTGGCGATTCGACCATTGCCGGCTTCGCACATGCAATTGCTGCTGGCGCGGATGACGAGACGGTACTGCGTACCGCCAACACCTGCGGCAAGCTCAACGCCATGGATCCCATGACCGGCCATCTGGTCATGGATCGTTGGGACGAGGTCTACAACGGCGTTGTCGTAACCGAGCTGTAAGAGCTTGGGCGATGGCCCCGGCATCGCTTACTTGCTCATGTCGACGACAAGTGCGGCAGCATCATGCTGGGGCGCGACGCCGACTTTGTCGTGTTCAATCCCGACCTTACCCTGGTCGAGACGTATGTGGGCGGCAACAGCGTCGGTAACGTGTTTACCGAGTAGCCGCCAAAGAGACGATCCGAGAGGGGATTTAGATGATTTACGGTGCATTGGGCGATATCGAGGAGTACCGCGGAATGCTCAAGGGTCTCGACGTGCTGATCGATTGGCTTGAGGAGAACGACCCCGCGGAGCTCGAGGTCGGCAGCCACCCGATTCTGGGCGACAAGGTCTTTGCGAACGTCATGGCTCCCACGACGCGCCCCGAGGCCGACGCTCACTATGAGACGCATCAGCGCTATCACGACCTGCAGATCGACGTCGAGGGTCGCGAGGCCTTTAAGGTTGCCACGGGCAGCCTGACGCTGGTCCAGGAGTTTGACGAGAAGGACGACTACGATCTGGTCGATTCCGACGCTTCGATCGCCGGCGATCTTGCTGACGATAAGTTTGCGCTGTTTGTTGCCGGCGAGCCTCACATGCCCACGCTCGAGTTCCCGGGCGATGGTGCGCAGCCGGTCAAGAAGATCTGCTTTAAGCTGCTTGCCGACGCCTACTGGGAGGAGTAGCGAGCTGCTCGTGAGCTAGCGTGATTCCCCTTGGGGAGCGTGTTCGAGCCCCGTTGATCGCGGTTCCCTTGGGGATTGCGGTTGGCGGGGCTTGTTGTTGAACAGGGGAATTGCCGGCGGCGTTGCGCACAGATTGGCAAGAGCGCTCCAAATCGGCAACAAAAAAGCCGCTCGAAGGCGGCTATCTTGTGCAATGGAGCCAGCGACCGGGCTCGAACCGGTGACCCCCGCTTTACGAGAGCGGTGCTCTACCAACTGAGCTACGCTGGCGGCCATGTGATGACGCAACTGAGGCGTCAACAGTTGTCCATGATACGGGACATCGCAACTCCGCGCAAGTGTTCTGACGGCTTTTCTCACTTTAAATGCACTAATATTGGAGACGTGATGTCTTGCTCTTACGGGTCTCAAACAGAATGGGGCTGAAATGGCTCAACCCAAGATCCTTCTCACACGTATCGATGACCGTTTCATTTACGGGCAAGACGTTGAGCTGTGGAATGAGGCGGTTGGTTCCAACCTCGTCCTGATCGTTAACGACGAAATTGCGGCGGATTCGCGCAAGTGGGCGCCTATGAGGGTCGCGGCGCCAGAAGGCGTGTGGACACGGTTTTTCTCGGTGCAAAGGACCATCGACATCATTCACACCGCGACGCCGCGCCAATGGATCCTGATTATGGTGGCGTCGCCCGCGGATGCATTGGCGCTGGTGAAGGGTGGCGTGCCCATCACCAAGATCAGCATTGGTCACATGCAAGCAGGGGAGGGCAAGCGCCCCATAACGCCCGCGGTTGCCGTGAGCGAGGCAGACGTCGCTGCCCTCAAAGAACTGCAAGAGCTCGGCATAGAGCTAGAAATCCGCTATCTCCCCAGCTCCGACTCCGACCCCATCCAACTAGTCATTCAAGAACGTCCCCAATGACTAGGTAGAAAAACGCCCGTAGGCGGTGGTGCCGGCGGGCGTTGCTGTGCGTTATGTTGCGTTATGGGCTTAGTGCCTCATAAAGTGGTATTCGATCACATTGCTGTAGGGGTGACCCGGGCCCACGATGCCCTGCGGGAACAGCGGCTGGTGCGGCGTGTCGGGGTACATCTCGGCCTCGAGGGCAAAGCCGGCACCCCAGCCATAGTTGGCATCGTCCTTGGCGTGCTCGTCGTCCAGCCAGTTGCCGGTGTAGAGCTGAACGCCCGGCGCGGTGGTGTAGTAATCCAGCTCACGACCGGTCCACATCTCCTCGACGTGCATCGCGCGGCGCAGATTACGGCCGTACTGATAGCCATCGATGCACAGGCAGTGGTCGTAGCCACGGGCCTGCTTAATTTGCGGGTCGTCGGCCTCCATACCGGGGGCAACGGGGCGCAGCTCGCGGAAGTCAAACGGCGTGCCCTCGACCGGAGCAATCTCGCCGGTGGGGATGTTCTGTTCGTTGATGGGCAGGTAGTGGGCGGCGTTGGCCACAAAGAAGTGCTCGCAGTCCATGCCGGCGTTGTGGCCGGCAAGGTTAAAGTACGTGTGGTTGGTCATGGATACGTAGGTGGCGCGGTCGCTCTCGCAGCCGTACTCGATGCGGAAACGGCCCGTCGGCGTGACGGTAAACACGGCCGTAAAGGTGCGGTTGCCGGGCAGGCCCAGCTCACCATCCTCAAGCGAGGTGGTCATACGCACGGCGTTGTGAGTCTCGTCGATCTCAACGTTCCATACGCGCTTGTGCAGGCCGTGCTCAAGGTCGCTGTGCAGGTTGTTGGCGCCCTCGTTGGCGGTCATGTGCCAGTCGGTGCCATCGATGGTGATCGTGGCGCCTGCGGTGCGGTTGGCCACGGGGCCGATGGTTGCGCCAAAGCAGGCGGGGTTGTCAAAGTAATCCTCGAGCTTATCGAAGCCCAGCACCACATCGCGTACGTTGCCGGGGATGTCGGGTACGTCAATGCCCAGAACGGTGGCGCCGTAGTCCATAATGCGAACGCAGATCTCGGGTCCGTTGAGGGTGTAGCGATGAACGGGGGTACCGCACGGCGCGGTGCCGAAAAGCTCGGAAGTGATCATTTGGTTCCTAACATCGAGGTATTTCGGACAAACTGTAGCGCGAACAGGCGAGATTATCACTACACCCCACTAAAGCAGGGGTAATATTCTCAAAAAAGTGATGATTGACTTACTTTGGACGAAAAAAAAGAAACCCGTCGGGATGCGACGGGTTTCTTCCACAGGGGATATTGTGGCAATTGGTTAGGCGTTTGCCTTTGCGGCCCCGGCTTCCTTGGCAGCCTTGAGGTCCTCTTCGGTAAACTTGCCGGTGGTGAGCGGCGAGAGGGTGCACTTGTCCTGCTTAGCGTACTCGATGTTACGGGCGATCATCTGCTTGCGATACCAAGCGAAGAGCGCGACGTAGACGGCGATGGCGACGACGGTGGCGATAATCATGGCCACATCACCCGTGGTCGCCTTGCCCACGAAGAAGGCCAGGAACTTCTCGACAGGTCCTTCCATGGTGGTCTGCGAGATGAGGCCGGTAACACCATCGGGGAAAGCGCCGACGGACTTAGCGGTAAAGGTGACGAAGTCGGCGACGAGGGTGCCGGCGCCCAGGAAGACGGGCAGCAGGACAGCGCCAATGACGACCATGCGAATCACGCGGCCGCGGGTGACAATGAGCAGTGCCGGCGTCAAGCCCATGGCGATGATGCCGCCGAGCGGCAGCAGGCCGTTCCAAGTGCCAGTCGGGGAGAAGGGGCAGGGAACGTTGGCGAGCAGCAGAGCCTCACCCAACATGATGGGGGCAAGGATGTTGGCAGCAGCCCAAATCTCGGCGCGGCCGGCGATGAAGGGCCAGTCGAGGCCGACGTTGAGGGTGCGGCCCTGGAGCCACTTGCTGTTGTTGGCAAAGTCGGAGATGCCCTGAGACAGCGGCTCGACGGCTGCGATGAACCAAGAGCCGATCATCGAGAACAGCTCAAGGCAGGTTGCGGCGGTAAAGGCGAGCGTGCAGATCTGCTGCGGGGTCTGGTGCGAAAGAAGGCCGACGAAGACGCCCAGGTAGATACCGATAGCAAACTTGGAGCCCCAGAAGCCAATCATGTTGTTGAGCTTGGCGGCGTCGAAGTCGTACTTATCGAGGAAGGGGAGCACCTTGTCGATAATCTTGTTGAGCAGCATGGCCAGCGGGTTCATCATGTAATTCATGTGAGTCGTGGTCATGGGGTTCTCCTCGGGAGCACCCAAAAGATCGTTGAACGTGGGCTTCATGAGGTCGGAGTTCATGATCTTCATAACGCCGACGAAGACGACGAGCAGCGTGGCGACAACGATGTTGGCGCCAAAGTAGATGCAGGCAAGGCCAACAAAGGCGAGGTGCCAAACGTCAAAGATGTCGACATCGATGGTGTTCGTCTTGGCGAGCACGATCATCACTATGTTGACGATGACGAGGACCATCAGGAAGTACAGCGTGTAGGGAGAGCCCCAGGTGATGGTGGCCAGCGGTGCCCAACCCACGTCGGTAACGGTGAGCTGAAGGCCGGTGGACTCAACGAACGTCGTCATGGCACTCGAGAAGGCCGTCGTTAGAATGTTGATGATGGCACCGATACCGGTGATGGCGATACCGAGCTTAAGACCGCCCTCGAGGGCCTTGGTAAACTTAACTTTGAAGAGTAGGGCAATAACCGTCAAAACGATGGTCATCATAGGGGCTGCGCCAAGGTCGATCAGCGGCTGAAAGACGGCGTTAGCAAACCCGATTACTGCGTCCATGTCTCCTTCTTTCCTAAAAGAGCAATACCTTTACGTGTGTTGCTTTCAAAAAAAGGAAGATGTCGTTCCCGGCCGCCATCTTCCTTTAAAGCCAAAGAGTGTGCAGTGCGAAGCTGCAAAAGATTAGTTGAGACCCTTTTCCTTGATAATGGCCTCAATCTTGTCGTAAACCGGCTTAGCCATGGCAGGCATGCGGTAAAGGATCGGGCCGGCGTCGACGATCGGGGTCTTAACCTCAAAGCCAAAATCGGTCTTGGCGATCTGGGCGAAGATGTCGTACTGAGAGAGCATCTCCTCGTTGACATCCTTGATCATCACGGCGTCGCAATGCAGGTTGTAGCCACGATTCTTAAACTCGGACTCGATAGCTTCCTTGATCTGATGGCTGGAGTTGACACCGGCGCCACAAGCTGCGAGAACCTTAATCATGATAAATTCCTTTCTCTATGCGGGGTGCCCCGCGGATTCCAAAAAGTGATTGGCTAGTCGGTAGGAAAGTTGTCGACCAAGAACTGGTAGATGGCCTTGGTGTCGGTCATGGAGAACAGCTCCTTGACGCGATCGGTGCCAAGTGCGTTAACGAAGTCCATGATCTTGGCGAGGATGCCCACTTGGGCCTCTTTGTTGTCGTTGAGGATCATGAACAGGAACGAGACGGGGAAGGTCTGCGAGGGGTCGATCATGGAGTGCCACTCGACGGGGGTCGTAAGCTTGACGGGGACGATGCGACGGGTGTGAACGAACTCGACCTCGGTGTGAGGAACGGCAAAGCTGGGCAACTCGGGGTCGACGACAGACATGTCCATGCCGGTGGGGTAGCCCTTTTCGCGCTCGATGATGTTCTCGAGAAACGCGGGCGCAACATAGTTTTTGAGTGACAGCTTATTGGCGATCTCGGTAAAGACATCTTCTTGCGTGGTGCGGTCGCAAACAAATACGGTGTCCTCGAAGAACAGATTGCTCTTTGCGGACATCTCTGCAACTCCTTCAGTTCCATGCAGATCGAACGTGTTCGAATCTGTTTGTTTAAATCGTCTATAATTTAAGTCCTGGGGAATAAATGTGTCAATCTGTTTTCTATTGTTCGAGAAAGTTCAATTTGCTTTATTGAAGCACAATTAATTGAAATAATTTTAAAATAGCAGCTTATTGCACATTTCTCGTTGGTCTCCTGGCGTTGGAGTAATTCGTTATTCTGCGTTTGACATCGAGTTTTCTACCGTTCACCGGGAAAAATCGACCGCTTAGGGAGAGTGACCATAACTGTTCGATTACTATAAATGCGAACAAAACCACTCAAAGGAGCAAAAATGATCAAGGCGGAGCGTCAGGATAAGGTTCGTCAGCTGCTCGAGGAACAGGGAACGGTCTCGGTTAAAGAGATCTCGGACGCGCTGGGCGTCTCGGACATGACGATCCGCCGCGATCTTGAGGAGCTTGCAAGCCTGGGCGAGATTGAACGCGTACACGGCGGCGCCCGCAGCGCGCAGAGCCGTCCCCATGCCATGCTGCGCCATGAGTACTCTCACAGCGAAAAGCGCACCAAGCATGCCGAGGAAAAGCTGCAGATCGCGCGTCGCGCTGTGGAGCTCATCGAGGAGGGCTCGACCATCTTTTTGGGCACGGGCACCACGGTTGAGCAGATGGCCTCGATGCTGCCAGCTTTTCGCCTGCGCATCGTGACTAATTCGCTTTCGGTCTTTAACCTGCTCGAGGAGCGCGAGGACTGCGACCTGTGTCTGGTGGGTGGCATGTACCGTCGCCGCACCGCCGCCTTTGTGGGCCCTACGGCCGAGGATACTCTGCGCGCACTGGGCATCGATGCGGCTTTTCTCGGTGCTAACGGCATTCTGGATGGTGACGTGTCAACGTCCAATATGGACGAGGGCCGCATCCAGCAGCTGGCCTTTAGCAAGGCCGACTCGCGCTACCTGATCGCCGATTCCAGCAAGATCGGCAAGCGTGACTTTTTTACCTTCTGCCGCTTGGACAGCCTGGACGCCGTGGTATGCGAGCCGAGTATTACCGCCGAGGACCGCACCGCCATCGAGGAGCACACGCAGGTCATTTGCTAGTTAGCGTAGCAGGCGATATTTCTGCCCTCTGCCGGTGCGGAGGATAACCACTCCACAATGACGTGTGAAATGACGCGCAAATGCGCTATGGCGAAGTATTCAGCTTGCAAACAATTGCAGCACGTTGTGTCCAAGCGTCCGGTACCAGCGGATCGTCTCGATCTGTAACAGCTAGGACTTAAAAACTCGGCTACGTGTTACAGATCGAGACAAAAGAAAAAGAACATTAGGACTTGAAAATAAAGTTTTGATAAGGGACCCGCCCAGTTAAGACGGTGCGGCAGACAATTGAGATTAGTTTGCCTCCGGAGTCGTAAGCATAATGAGTCAGTTCGATGACCGGAAGTTTTGCAACACCATAATTACTGGCTTCGGAATCGCTAAGCTGACGTGCTCTATAGCTTTCCCTAACAGATTGGATAGACTTGGACAAGTCGTCCATGATTCTGCTAAATGCCTGAAAATCTAACTGGTTATTCGGAACGCGCGACTTTGAAATGAAGAACGTATCAGCGCCTATGAAGCTGCCTTCAAGTTCGTAGGTCAATTCAAGACGCTGAATTTCATCGCGACTTTGACATCCAAATTGTTGGAGCATCATTACGGAAATTGGACGACCTGATGTGAGACCGCCGAAATGTTTGGTGATGGCATCCGGATCAACGCCATCGCAATGGCTTGCAAAGTCAAAGTCTAAAAGTGAATGGAGCTCGCTAACGCGTTTCGGTGCAACAAACGATCCCTTACCTTGGATTCGATAGATACTTCCACGACGCTCCAGCTCACTCATGGCAAGTCGGACGGTTGTTCTGCTTACGGCGTATTCGTCGCAGAGTTCCATTTCTGTTGGAAGTTTATCGTCTGCTTGATATTCATCGACGATCTGCTTGAGCAGTGCGTCGATGAGCTGTAAATAGAGTGGCCGTTTTTCGTGTGTATCGAGCATTAGAGCCTCAGTTTGCATGTTGGTTATACCTGATGGTTGCCTCAGTCGGGATGTAACGTGGGCAAGGTAACCTTAACGTATCACAGAGCGGCTCAGCATGACGATCTGATGCCTGTATCCACGAAGGGCTTGTCCGAGCGTGAAGATATTCTGGGGCAGGCAAATACCGTTCATGGAGTCCCCGATATGCTGGAGGTCAGCGCCGGCTGCTTTTGCTGCAAGGCCTATTTTCTTAATGGTCTCGCTGTCGCAGGAGTCTTGACTCGTCCCGTTCGCCGCCATGACGAGAACCTTCTCTTCAATTGACTTGCCTACGTTGTAGGATCGTACAAAGTCTACGATGGCGCGCAGGTCTGCTTCTTGGAAGCAAGGGACGGTGTAGGGGGCTGGCACGAGAAGGATATCGACGCCGAGGTCAACAAACTTGCGCGCAATTTCGAGCGTCATGACAGGTTCCGCAACGCCCGCTCCATGCATTTTTCCGGCTATGACCAGGCCATTGAAATGCTCTTTGGAGAGTTTAATCGAATGGGCGATTGCATCGTTGGAGACGCCGGTTCCAGGGTTGCCCGTCAGGCAGATAAAATCAAATCCGAGTTCGTTAGCCTTTTCTAAGGTCTTGGGAGAGACGCGACGACCCATGGGGATTTCCGTACGGGATTCAGACATCTCTGCCTCGTTATCAACTGGCTCCAGATTGACGCCGATCGGCCTTCCGCATGCTCGCTTCACCCAAGTGACCGGGTTTTCATTGAGATCATCTGGAATACCGGCAATAACTGGATCGAACACATCGAACGCGTTAAACAGAAGCAGGTCGGCACCTGCGGCACGTTCGATTTCTGCATTAGTAACGCCGCTGAGAAATTGGGAAGAGGGTACGTTTTCCGCCATGATGGTACGTCCCTCGGAGGCCAGAATTGCCTGCTTTAGATCCATGGGTGACGTGGCGGCAAAATCGGATGCGGACATGTTCAGTAATCGTTTGGGCATTGTTACTTCCTTTGACTAGAACGACAGGCTTGTGACATCGTCACTAATATTGTTACAACAATATATTAAATATGTTATATCCAATCGGTGAACGGTTGCAAACTTATTGTACTGCTCCGAAAAAATAGCCTTTAGCTGGATAAATCTAAAATTACGCAACTGCCGTTCACCGAATAAGTATTTGAATTCTTGACATATCGACAAAGCGGAAAAAGAATTGGTTATGACAAATCGCGCAAATGATATTACATTTCGCACGAGAACGTATTCATTTACATACGTGGATACAAACTGGGACGACGACGGTTGAGTCCGGATAAATCGTTGTGTGCCCGGGAAACATGAAAGGATGTCTTATGGACGCTATCGTCAAATTCCTTGAAAAACACCAGGCCCTCTTCGACAAAATCTCAAGGAACATTTATCTGGTGGCGATTAAGGATGGCTTTCTCTCGAATATGCCAATTGTGCTGTTCTCGAGTCTGTTCCTTCTTCTTTCGACGCTCCCTGCCTATGTAGGCATCGCGCTTCCGTCTGAGGTGCTGGATTTCTTTAATAAAATCTATGCATATACCATGGGACTTCTTGGCATTATGGTGGCCGGCACCACGGCGAGCTCACTTGCCAAGTCGATGAACCGCCGCATGCCTTCGGGCAAATCTCTCAACCCCACCTCGTGCATGGTTTGTGCCATGTGCGGCATGTTCTTGCTATCGGTGACGAACGATGTTGTCTCGATTGGCGGAGCAGATACGTCTGTTTTTGAAACCGGCTACATGGGAACCAAGGGTTTTATCGCTGCGTTCGTATCCGCATTCTTGACCGTTAATATCTATAAGGTGTGCATTAGCCATAATGTGACGATCAAGCTCCCCAAAGAGGTCCCTGGCTCTATTGCGCAGAGTTTTCGCGATATCTTTGCGTTTGGGTTTTCGATCCTTGCGTGCGCTTTTATCGATCTCGCGAGCCGTAAGCTGCTTGCTGTGCCGTTCGCCAATTTGGTATCCGCTCTTATCTCGCCGCTGTTCTCCGCGGTCGACACCTATCCTGGCATGGCGCTTATCGAGGGCGCGGTCGCACTTTTCCAATTTATGGGCATTCACGGTGCCTCGGTTGTCATGACTCCGATCAATGCTGCGCTCTACGACAATACCGTTACCAATCTTGCGGTTTACCAAGCAGGTGGACACCCGTCAATTGCTCTCGCGCTGGACTTTACAAACTTCATCGGCGGTCTGGGCGGTTCTGGCTGCACGTTCATCGTTCCTATTATCCTAATCATGTTTATGCGTTCCAAGCAGCTTAAAGCCATGGGCAAGGCATCGATTATCCCGGTGATTTTTGGAGTTAACGAGCCCGTTCTCTTCGGTATGCCGATTGTTCTCAATCCCTATATGTTCGTGCCCTTCCTAGCGGCTCCTATGGTCAACGCTATAATCGGTAAGTTTTTCATTGACGTCATTGGAATGAACGCCCCCATGTATACCATGCCGTGGGCGCTTCCCGGCCCAATCGGTGCATTCCTCACCACAGGTCTTGATGTACGTTCTCTTGTATTGATTGCAGTGTTGTTGGTCGTTGACTTTGTGATTTACTATCCGTTCTGCAAGGCGTATGACCATCAGCTTTGTTTGGAAGAGTCTGCAAAGGAGACTGCAGGAACCTCGGATGCAGATGCTATTGCCGCACAGGAAAATGTCGCAAAAGCTCTCGAGGCGGTAAAGGACAAGGCGGAGCAGATCCGCGTGCTTGTGCTTTGCCAGGGTGCCGGCACTTCGACTCTCTTGGCAAATGCTCTTCGCGAAGGCGCCGCTGCTAAGGGTATCGATCTGGTTTCTCAGTCCGGTGCGTACGGAAGCCACTATGATACGATGGATCAGTACAACGTGATTGTTCTGGCGCCCCAGGCACGCATGTACTATGACGCTATGAAGGCCGATACCGATCGCCTTGGAATTAAACTGCTCACCACAAGGGGCAAGGAGTATATCGACCTTACCAACGATCCCGAAGGTGCAATTGACTGGATCGTTCAGGAGCTGGCCAAATAGTGGATGCACTTCGTCGTTGATTCGTCGGTGTATGGTACGGCCCCGCAGCTTATTGAGCTGCGGGGCCGTATTTCGTTGAGTATCTAATTGAGACAATGAGCGCAACCGTCGTGAGATCGCATTGGCGCTCTCCGAGTCACCGACAAACTGCCTTCCATCTATGTGACCAATTCGCTTTCGGCGTTTAGCCTGCTCGAGGTGCGCGAGGATTGCGAGCTGTGCCTGGTGGGCGGTATGTACCGTCGCCGCACCGCCGCCTTTGTGGGCCCCATGGCCGAGGATGCCCTGCGCGCACTAGGGATTGACACGGCGTTTATCGGTGCCAACGGCATTCTGGACGGCGACGTGTCCACGTCCAACATGGACGAGGGCCGCATCCAGCAGCTCGCCTTTAGCAAGGTCGATACGCGCTACCTCATCGCCGACTCCAGCAAGATCGGAAGGCGATACATCTGCCCCCTGCCGGCGCGGGGGTACCGCTTTACAATGACGCGCAAATAGCTTTGGGCAACAAGGATGAGACTATTCTGGGATATGACTAGACTCCGTATTTCGTCTTTATGTCCCTTGAGAATGAATCGTAGTCTTCATAGAGCCCCTCTCTGCTTTCATCCTCGGCGTGGTTTACTCGTTCAAGGAGCTTATCCTTTGGAGCCTCTTTTGTTATTGCGGCCTCGCCATCGGGTATTGTTGCTTGTAAGAATAGTTCTAGAGCATGGACGTCTTTGAGTATGTAGCCCGTCGAACGACCCGCTCCTGTTTTTTCGATTGCGCTGCAACTAACAAGCTGACCGAGGGTTCGTTTAACGGTTACCTCGCTGATATCGGGGCAGCTGGACCGGATGTCGGATTTCTTAATGACGCCGGGTCTCTGTTGAAATAGAACAGCGATGCGCGCTTGCTTCGACATGGGACGAGTGCTTGATTCAATTAAGGTACGCTGCTCGAGCTGTCGGTAGGCGGCCAGGGTTGTTCCGAGCATGAAACGGATAAAGGGTACTTCGGTGTTTTGATTTTCATTCCATCCAGTGGAGCTTGCAGCGAGGGCGTTGTAGTAGAGCGCCTTGTTGTCTTCAATAAGTCGTTCGATGCTGATGTAACGCGCAGCGTCGTATCCAGTCTTTTCGAGCAGCAGCGTTGTAAGGAGCCGGCTCATCCTGCCATTGCCATCGTTGAAGGGATGAATGCTGACAAAATCGAAGATGAAGCGGAATGATATAAGGAGGGGGTCGCAAACTTGACGAGATAAGGCGTCGTTGAGGGACCGACAGGCTTCTTCGATAAGTCCGGGGGTTGCTAGGGCCGAAGGCGGCCTAAAGCGCACAAATCGATTGCCTTGATTGTCGATGGAGACGATTTCGTTATCGCTATCTTTCCAATGGCCCCCATACGAGATTGCCGTGTGCGCCATGAGGTCACGATGCAACTGCAAAATGACCGATGGCGTTACGGGAATGAAATCGTGCTGCTCGTGAATAAGCGACAGCGCATCTCGGTATCCAGCGATTTCTTCCTCTGCGCGGGAGCTTGGCTTGGCGGAATACGCCATGATTGCTTTGAGTCTATTTTGGGTGGTAACAATTCCCTCAAGTCCGTTGGAGGATCGGGTGCTTTGGATCTTAGCCTCCTCCATTAGGGACGATAGAAGCTCGGGTTTGACTTGACTCAGAGCAAGCTGACGGCCTTTATGCTCGCGTATCGAGAGGAGGAGGTTGGTGATTGGAGTTGCTTCGAGTTCAGCTGGGACTGTGGTGTAATCGAACTGGCGCATGCGGCTCCTTTCGGTATCACGAACATACTTTCGATATCATAATACCATTAAATGATACCGAAAGTATGTTCGTGATACCGAAAACTAGAAACCATGCTTTATAACTGCTTGGAAAGTTCGGATTTGACTATCTTATTGTCTCGATCTGTAACAGTTAGACGGTTAAAAGTGGGCTACGTGTTACAGATTGAGATCTTTCAGCCCTGGTCGCCCGTTCGTCTAAATCTATAACAGTTAGGATTGAAAATCCCTGCTAGATGTTACAGATCGAGATAAACGGCCTGCTCGGGCTCACCAAAAACAAAAAAGGCCGCATGCGAACCCGTGGGGGATTCGCATGCGGCCGACAGGGGATACGCGGCTGAAGTTAGGCCATGAGCAGGCCGGTCTCCGCGACGTTCTTGTACCAGTACGCGCTCGCCTTGGGATAGCGCTTCTGGGTCTCAAAGTCGATGTAGAACAGGCCATAGCGCTTGTTATAGCCGTTGGTCCAGGAGAACTGGTCCTGCAGCGACCACACAAAGTAGCCGTCGACGTTCACGCCGCCGTCAATCGCCTTGAGGATCCATGCGAGATGCTGACGCATGTAGTCGATGCGAGGGGCGTCGTCGATAAAGCCGTCCTCGAAGTCGTCCTTATAGCCCATGCCGTTCTCGGTGATGTAGATTTTCTTGTAGTTGGGGTAATCGTTCTTAATGCGGAGTAGCAGGTCGTAGAGGCCTTCGGGATAGATAATCCAGTCCCAATCGGTGGTGGGTACGCCTTCGCGCACGCATGACTCGCCCACGCCCTTGAGGAACCAGCGCGAGGAGCCCTTGTCACCGGTGCCATTGTGGTTGATGTCGTTTTCGCCCTCGGCGGCACGCAGGAACTGGCACTTGTAGGTGTTGACGCCCAGGCAATCGTTGTAGGGGAGCGCGGCGGTCAGCGCGGCGATGTCCTCGTCGCGGACGTCGAGCTCGCCGCCGGCGATATGGGCCAGCTTGGTCGCAGCCTCCATGGTGTCGGCTGCATAGTGGCCGCGGAAGGTGGCGTCGAGTACCCAGCGGTTGTTGATGACGTCGGCCATGCGAGCTGCCTCGCAGTCGGTGGCGTTGTTGGGGTCGAGGGGATACTTGGGCTCCAGGTTCTGGACAATGCCGATCTCGCCCTCAAAGCCGCCCTCGTGGAAGGCGACGACGGCCTTGGCATGGGCCACCATCATGTTGTGCATGAGCTGGAAGGCCTTATCCAGGCGATACTTCTCGCCGTGCGGCCAGTTGCCGACGATAAAGCTGCCCTCGGCGGTCGCGGGAATCTCGTTAAAGGTAAACCAGTGCTTGACCTCGGTGAACTCGGCAAAGCAGAACTTGGCGTACTCGACAAAGGCGTCGATCGTCGTGCGCGTCAGGAAGCCCTCGCCGCCGTTCTGGTAAAAGGCCTCGGGCGTATCAAAGTGATCGAGCGTGACATAGGGGATAACGCCGGCTTTATTGCAGGTGGCAAAGAGCTCGTGATAGAAGGCAACGCCCTCGGGGTTAATCTCACCAGTGCCGCTGGGGAAGATACGGCTCCAAGCGATGGAGACACGAATGCCGTTGATGCCGAAGCGCTGGCACAGGTCGATATCGACCGGGTACTTGTTGTAGAAATCGCTTGCGGGGTCGGGGGAGAAACGGCCCTGAGCAGCCAGGAAATCGTCCCAGGGCACTTTGCCCTTGCCGTGTGTACGGGTCTCGCCCTCAACCTGGTAAGCAGCGGTGGCGCCGCCAAACACAAAGCCGTCGGGGAACTGCATGGGGTTGGTCATGAGTCATCCTTTCTGTGGGATACGAATAGGGAGAGGTGCCCGAACCGGGAATCCGGGCACCAACAGAGGGAGGAACCTAGTCGAGGTTCTCGCGGAGCCACTTGATGGCGCCGGCGGGGTCGCGAGTAAGGTCGATATATTCCTTACCGCGGGGAGCGAGCAGCTTAATGCCCAGGCGATCGGTGTCGGCCTTCATGTCGTTGTAGTAGCTACGGACCTGCGGGGCAAGCACGATAACGTCGTACTGATCCATGATGGCAGTGTGCTGGCCATAGGCGCCTGCGGAGGAAGCGATGTTCTCTCCGGTCTGCGCAGCACCTTCCTTGATGGCGTTGGCAAGCATGGCAGAGGTGCCGGCGCCGGCGCACAGGACGAGGACCTTCAGGCCATCGACGTCCTTCTTAGCGGATGCGTCGGAGGCGGGCTCGGGCTGATCGGCGACAGGCTTGCTGTCGGCGGCAGCGGCGGTCGGCTCGACGGCAGCGGCGGTCTGCTCGACAGCGGGTGCAGAGGTGCTGGCGGCGATGGTGGCAGCACCATCGGACTCGAGACCCAGCTCGGCGGCGCGCTCGGCCTCCTGGTCGCAGAGCAGCTTATCGTATGCCTTCAAGAACGGCAGGTAGATGATGGCGTCCAGCAAGATGATGATCGCGACAAATACCAGGGCGATAAGCTGGAAGTTCGTGGTGATGAAGATGCCGATGGGGGCAGGGGTAGCCCAAGGCACCACGAAGGAGAAGCCGTTCATGCCCACGTTATCGATAAAGAACTTGGCAACACTCACGTTGACGCAGCCGGCGGCAACAAAGGGGATGAGCATGTAGGGGGTTAAGAATCATCGGCGCGCCAAAGAGCAGCGGTTCGTTGACGGCGAAGGCAACAGGAACAATCGAGGCCTTACCGACGGCTTTGAGCTGTTTGGACTTCATAAAGAGAATCAGCAGAAGCGGCACGATGAACGTGGCGCCGGTGCCGCCGAACTCACCCACGAGCGACATGTTAAAGGTGAGGGAATGGGCGGGGTGGCCACCGGCCAGCAGAACCTGCAGGTTCTCGGCCTGGTTGGCAAGACGGATGGGGTCGATGCCCGGCTGGACAATCGAAGGACCGTGGACACCGATGAACCAGAAGAACGCGGTGGCTGCCTGAATAAGGATGAGTCCGGGGTAGGTCTCTGCCGCAGTGAAGAGCGGGGAGAGCAGCTTGATGAGCAGCTCGGAGAACGGAACGCCCATGAGGTTGCGCACGACGACATCGATGATGCCGCAGATGATGACAGCGCCACCGAAGGGGATGATGTCGCGGAAGTTCTGAGCGATGGCGCCCGGGACCTCCTTGGGCAGCTTAATGGTCAGATCGCGCGAGACACAGAACTTATAGACCCAAACGGTAATGAACGCGGCGATATAGGCCGAGAACAGACCGCGCGTGCCCATGCTGGTGCAATCGAAGACCGAAAGTTCGGAGCCGTTGAACTTGGTGGTGAACTGCGTAACAGCGAGCAGCAGCATGCTGCACTGGGCGGCAACCATGGTGGAGCCGTCGTTGAGCACCTTGCCGGCGGGCATGCGACGGTTCATGGAAGCCGTGAAGTTCTTGGCGGTGGTGCCGGCAACCATGATGCCCATGACGCCCATGGTGAAGTTGTACAGCTTGTTGCACCAGTCGATGAGCGGCTGGGGCAGCGTGATGCCAACGACGCCGGGAAGGGTGGCGATCAACAGGAAGATCGAAGAGGTGAGGACAATGGGCATGCACCCAAGGAATCCGTCTTTGATGGCCTGGAGGTAGATGTTTCTCGAGATCTTCTCGAAGAACGGTTGATGCTTTTCGAGCATCTTCACGATGGCGTCCATAGAGCTCCTTTGCTACTTGATGCGCGATGCATGTGGATGGAACTGGTCGTCGATGGATGGTCAGGACTGCCCGGAAACCTTCCTGCTTAAGGAAGGCATTGCGAAATGACAACGTTGTCATTTCGTTAATGACAACGTAAGACATTTTTGGAAGAGCAACAAGGATTTACAGGTGAACGGTCGATATCGTCCGATAAACGGCTGATTTACTAGTTAGGCAGGTAGTGTATGCTAGAACGCAAAAAACAAGCGATAGAGAACCGAGTGGAGAAGCAGTGGCAACGATGGACAAGAAAAATGTCTCAATGAATGATGTGGCAGTTGCCGCGGGCGTTTCTCTCAAGACGGTTTCGCGTGTGATCAACGAGCCCAATAGCGTGCGAGAGTCGACACGTGATAAGGTCCATTCGGCCATGGAGGCGCTCGGGTTTCGAACCAACTTTGCCGCGCGTTCGCTCAAGTTGGGCCGTTACGGGTGCATCGGCGTCGTGCTGTTTCACTTGTCGGGCGGTGCCGTGGACATGATTGACGGTATCGCCGATGCCGCCGAAGAACGCGGCTTTGCGCTCACGATGATCAAAAAGCGGGCAGGGGAGAAGATGACCCTTGCCGATGCGGCGCGTAGGATGTCGCAGCTGCCTGTTGATGGCATGATCTTCAACCTGCGTCAGATGGTCGATGACTTTGATACCTTTGAGGCACCGAAAGACCTCAAGACGGTGATTATCACGCCGATGGAGCATCCTGCCTGCTCTACCGTTAGTGACGATCAAGAGGGTGGTGCGCGTATGGCGTGCGAGTACTTCTTAAATCGTGGGCACAAGAACGTATACTTCGTCTCTGGTAAGAAAGAGGCGCTGTCGAGCCAGTGTCGTATGAAAGGTTGGCGTGCGGCACTCGAGGCGCGTGGCATTGAGCCGCCCGAGCCTCTGCAAGGCGATTGGAATGCGGATAGTGGCTATGCCGCGGGCCTTGTGCTTGCCGATAAGCCCGATTGCACGGCGATCCTCGCTGCTAACGACTGCATGGCAAACGGCGTGATGATGGCTCTACGTGACAAGGGTCTGAGTGTGCCCGACGACGTGTCCGTGATCGGCTTCGACGATGAGCTCTATAAGACGATTCCCAACTCGATTCTGACGTCGGTGAAGTTTCGCCACCGCGAGCTGGGCGTCCGTGCGCTCAACGAGGTCGTCTCAGGTCTGGAAGCCCCGAGCTCCAGAAGCCGTACGCTCGTCTCGGGCGTGTTGGTCGAGCGCTCCAGCGTAAAGGACCTGCGGGCGTAGACGTGCTCGGCCTGTTTGTCTCAATCTGTAACAGGTAGGGCCGAAAATCTCAGCTAGATGTTACAGATTTAGACAATTCGGTCCGGCTTATTCCGTTTGTCTCGATCTGTAACATCTAAGCGGTCAAAAGTGGTCTACATGTTACAGATTGAGATTTTCGGCTTGGCCTGTGCGTTCATCTCGATCTGTAACAGCTAGGACCGAAAAACTCGGCTAGATGTTACAGATTGAGATGAACAGGAGGACGGGTGCGGTCTAAACAAAATGGCCCGCGCATCACACATCGATGCACGGGCCATTTATTGTCTGCAAGCGGCAGGTGGTGTCAGCGTCTTATGCCTCGAGGTTTTCCTCGATCCAGGCGACGGCGCCCTTGGGATCCTTAGTGAGGTCGATGTACTGTTTGCCCTTGGGCGACAGCAGCGTGATGCCCAGGCGGTCGGTGTCGGCCTTCATCTCGTTGTAATAGGTGCGAACCTGCGGAGCCAGGACGATGACGTTGTACTGGTCCATGATGGCGTAGTGGCTGCCGTAGGCACCGGCGTTGGCGGTAATGTCGATGCCCAGCTCGTCGGCGCCTTCCTTAAGCGCGTTGGCGAGCAGTGCAGAGGTGCCGGCGCCAGCGCACAGAACCAGAACCCTCAGATCCTTGCCCTTAAGGGCGGACGGAGCTGCGGAGGCCTCGGTGGCAGAAGCGGTCTCGACAACAGGAGCCTCAACGGCGGGGGCGGCAGCGGTCTTGACGGCCTTGGTCTCCTCGGCCTCTTCTTCGGCCAGGGTCTCGGCCTCCTGCTTGCACAGGACGTTGTCGTAGGCCTTGCAGAATGGGTAGTAGATCAAGAAGTCAACGACCAGCAGGACGACAACCAGGACCAGAGAGATCGGCTGGAAGTTGGTGTCGATGAAGGTGCCGATCGGTCCGGGGAGTGCCCACGGCATGGCATAGATAAAGCCGTTCATGCCCAAAAAGTCGATGAAGAACTTACCAATGAGGACGTTGGCCACGGGGGCAAACAGGAACGGGATCAGGAAGTACGGGTTGAGGATGATGGGCGCGGCGAACAGCAGCGGCTCGTTGACGGCGAACATCACGGGTACGACAGAGGCTTTGCCGACGGCCTTGAGCTGCTTGGAGCGCATAAAGAGCAGGAAGATGATCGGGACAATGAACGTGGCGCCGGTGCCGCCGAGTTCGCCGATGTAGTTACCGAAGTTCTCGGTCAGGGCGAGGGCGGGGTGACCGCCGGCCTGCAGCGTGGCGAGGTTGGTGGTGATGTTGCCAAACAGCGCGGCGTTGAGGGCAGGCTTAACGACCGAGGGGCCGTGGATGCCCATGAACCAGAACAGCGGGATCATGAACCAGATGAGGGCGAGGCCGGCGTAGGAATCGGCAGCGGCGAACAGCGGGCTCACCAGCGTGGAGATGACGTTGGCAAACGGGACGGCCAAGCAGGTGCGGCAGATAACGTCGATGACGGCGACAAACAGGATGGAGAAGCTGAAGGCGAAGATGTCGCGGAAGTTCTGGGCGATGGCGCCGGGGACTTCTTTGGGCAGCTTGATGGTGATGTCTCGCTTAATGCAGAAGGCATAGATGTTGACCGTGGCAAATGCGGCGACAAAGGAGCTCAGCAGGCCCTTGGTGCCCATGTTGTCGGTAAAGAACACCGAGACATCGGCGCCGTCGATCTTGGCACTCGTCTGGGTAACGGCCAAGATGAGCATAGCGCACATGGCGGCGACCATGGTGCTCGTGGCGTTGATGGCCTTGCCGGCAGGCATGCGGCGGTTCTTGGAGCCGGTCAGCGCGCTTGCGGTGGTGCCGGCGACCATGATGCCCACGACGCCCATCGTGAAGTTGTAAACCTTGTTGCAGAAGTTCACGACGTCGACGTTCCACCAGTCGGGCAGCGTAAAGCCGCCGACCGTGGCGACAACGCCCGGCAGGGTCGAAATAAGCAGGAAGACAGAAGAAGACAGGATGATGGGCATTGCTGCCAAAAAGCCGTCTTTAATGGCCTGAAGGTAGATGTTCTTAGAGACCTTGTCGAAGTACGGCTGACCTTTCTCCAAGAACTTAACGATCGATTCCATAGTTCACGCTCCTCTTTGCATGAAATCTTAATGGCATGGACGTTGAAAACCTATATGGTCTCCCGCTTGCTAAAAGCCCGGGTGCAGGCGGGGTCGGTCCCAGGGGGAGAGAGGGGAGCGGCTGGGTTTGTATCGCATAGGGCCGCTCCCTTCTCGGGGGAAAGCGAGGCGATGCGCTACTGCGCGTCCGCCATAGTGTCGGCGAGCTCCTTGTACCAGAGTGCCGACTGCTTGATGTAGCGTTTTTGCGTGTCGAAGTCGATGTAGAACAGGCCGTAGCGCTTGTTATAGCCGTTGGCCCACGAGAACTGGTCCTGCAGGCTCCAGATAAAGTAGCCCTGGACGTCGACGCCCTCGGCGCGCGCCTGGAGCACCTTCTCCATGTGCTGGTCGACAAAGTCGATGCGCTCGGGATCGGCGACGATGCCGTTTGCGTCGGGCTCGGGGTCCTTGTGGCCCAGGCCGTTTTCGGTGATATAGATGACGGGGAGGTTGGGATAGGTGGCGCTGATGTGCTTGAGCGTGTCGTAGAGGCCTTGCGGGTAGATGAGCCAATCCCAGTCGGTGGTGGGGATACCCGGCATATCGACCTGCTGCCCGACGCCCTTAAACTTAAAGCACGAGGTGCCCTTGTCTCCGGTGCCGTTAAAGCTGTTGGTGGACTCGCCATCGTAGGCGGCGATAAACGCCGACTGATAGTAGTTGAGGCCGAACATATCGTTGCGGGGCGCCGCCTTGGCGAGCTCCTCCATGTCGCTGTCCTCAACCGTAAGCGTGGCGTTGTTGGCACGCAGAATCTCGTTGATGAGTGAGAGGGTGCGCGCGGAGTAGTGACCCAGGAAGGCGCCGTCCATGATGAAGTCGGTGTAGAAGGCGTTGTACAGGTCGGCGGCGTGCTGGTCGGCGGGCGAGTCGGTGGCAGGATATGCCGGCGTCAGGACGTTGACCATGCCAATGCGTCCGCCCAGGTGCTCGGTCTCGTCAAGATCCTTATACAGGTTGACGGCGCGGGCGTGGGCAACGAGCTCGTTGTGCTGGCTCTGGATGCCGCTCGTCACATCAAAGTGATGGTTGGGCGGGAAGTTGCCTTGGATGTATTGGGAGTGCGAGAGGCTGATGAGCTCGTTGATGGTGAACCAATTCTTGACCTCGCGGAACTCGCGGAAGCAGAACTCGGCATAGCGCACATAGGCGTCGACGGTCTTGCGGTTGAGCCAGTCGCCCTGGTTGAACAGGGCGGCGGGGGAGTCAAAGTGATGCAGGGACACATAGGGCTCGACGCCATACTTTTTGCAGCAGGCGAACAGCTCGTGGTAGTGCTTAACGCCCTCGGCGAGGGGTTCGGCATCGTCGCCGTTGGGGAAGATGCGGGTCCAGGCGATGGACACACGAATGGCGTTGAGTCCATGCTCGGCAGAAAGGCGGATATCCTCCTCGTAGCGGTTGTAGAAATCACTGGCCGGGTCGGGCAAAAAGCGACCCTGGGCGACAAGGTAATCGTCCCACATGGTCTTACCCTTGCCTGCCACCTTCGTGGAACCTTCCGTTTGGTACGCGGCGGTTGCGGCGCCCCAAACAAAGCCCTTCGGCAGCTGCTGTACGCGGTTTAGCAAAGACATATGCATACATCCTCTCGTCTCGCTGTTCGATATTGTGCGTTTGCGCTCAGGAGGCTCCCTGGTTAGCGTTCAGCGGTGAAAAAGCCCGATAAACACTATCTTAAAATGATTAGAACCAAAATGAGCACGTGAACATTTGACAATGAGCACGTTAACATCCGGCTGGGATGTATAGAAACAAAACAACTTCAAACAGCTGCGAACGGTTGTATTTGTTCGGTAAGCGGTTTTGATTGACAGAAGTTTTCATGTTGTGGTATATGGCTCGGGTATCATGAGCACGTTATCAATGTATGTACGATGCGCCATGGGCGCGGGGAATAGTTGGGAAGCAGGTTAGCGTGGAAGGCATGGATCAGCAGACAAGGAATGGTCGTTCGGCGAGCGCGGCAGAGGTTGCGGCGCTCGCTGGCGTGAGCCGCCAGACTGTGTCTCGCGTGGTCAACGGTATGCCCAACGTGACGGAAAAGACGCGCAAGCGTGTGCTGGCCGCCATGGAAGAGCTGGGCTTTCGTCCCAATTTTGCTGGAGCGGCGTTGCGCGGCGGGTCGTATCGTTCTATTGGCCTGTGCATGTACAACATCACACGTGTCGGTAACCTGGCGACGCTCGAGGGTATCATGCAAGCGGCGCGCGAGCATGATTTTGCCGTCACTATGATCGAGATGGGCGGCGACAAGCCCTATGCACTTGCCGATGCCTCGCGCCGCATGGTCGAGCGACCCGTCGACGGCATGATTCTCAACATGAACCGCATGGCTCCCGATTTTGAGGAGTTTGTTCCCCAGCCGGGAGTGCGAACGGTCATCCTGTCCATGTATGCGCATCCGCGCTGCACGACGATCGACTCCGACCAGTATGGTTCGTGCGAGCTGTTGACCAATTATCTGCTGGAACATGGTCACTCGAATATGCGGTTTGTGGCGGGTCCGGAAAACTCGATTTCCTCGCGTTTTCGTGAGGCCGGTTGGCGCGATACGCTGGGTCGTGCTCATGTCGATGCCGCTCCGATGCTGCGTGGCGATTGGAGTGCGGACAGTGGGTACGCCATGGGCGAGCGGATTGCGGCCGAGGTGCTTGCCGGCGGGTCGCAGACGCCGACTGCCGTGCTTGCGGCAAATGACCAGATGGCGCTGGGCGTTATCGCCGCGCTCGAGAACGCGGGCCTGTCCGTGCCCGACGACGTGAGCGTGGTTGGTATCGACGACGCACTCGAGGGACTTGTTCCTCACAATCGGCTGACGACGCTGCGATTTGATTTGCGCGGTGTCGGTAAGCTTGCGTTTGAGGCGGCGATTGGAGAGAGCTCGTCTATCGAGGCGATTCATGTGCCGAGCACGCTGGTCGAACGCTCGACTGTTAGGGACATACGGGGTTAGGTCCTACTCCGTCTGTCTCGATTTGTAACAGGTAGACGGTCAAAAGCGGGCTACGTGTTACAGATTTAGATTCTTCGGAAAGAGCAATCCTGTTCGTCTCAATCTGTAACAGTTAGGACCCAAAAACTCGGCTAGATGTTATAGATTGAGATAAATGGCTTCCGACCTGCACAAAAAGGCCGGGGGCGGCGCGCCGTGTGACGTGCCGCCCCCGGCTGAGAAATGGGGACAGGTTATGTGATCGGGTAACCCCGCCAGCCGCTAGTCCAGACGACGGGTCTGCGCCACGTGCTTATACCAGTATGCGCTTGCCTTGGGCGTGCGCTTCTGGGTTTCAAAGTCAACGTAGAAGAAGCCGTAACGCTTGTTGTAGCCATTGGTCCAGGAGAACTGATCCTGCAGGCTCCACAGGAAGTAGCCGCCTACGTTGACGCCCACCTCCATGGCCTTGAGCAGCCAACGCAGGTGCTGCTCGATGTAGTCGATGCGCGGCTGGTCGTCCACAAAACCGTCCTTGTAGGGGTCCTTGTAGCCCATGCCGTTCTCGGTGATGAAGATTTGCTTGTAGTTGGGGTAGCGCTGCTTAATGTAGACGAGCAGATCGAACAGGCCCTTGGGATAGATGATCCAGTCCCAGTCGGTGGTGGGGATGCCAGGCTTGTTCACATGCTCGCCAATGCCCTTGACGCGCCAGCGGCCGGTGCCCTTCTCGCCCGTACCGTTGTGGTGCAGGTCGTTCTCGCCGTCGTAAGCCTTCAAGAAACGGCACTGGTAGTTGTTAACGCCCAGGTAATCGTTGTAGAGCGCTGCCTTGCGCATAATCTCGAGGTCCTCGTCCAGGATCTCGATGGTGCCGCCCGAGACGGCAGCCAGGCGGTTGGCGCACTCGAGGGTGTCGGGCGCGTAGTCGCCGCGGAAGGTGGCGTCGAGCAAAAACTGGTTCTGCAACACGTGCTCGTTGTTGGCGGCTTTGATGTCGGCGGGGTCGTTCTCGTTGAGCGGGTACTTAAACTCCAGCGACTGAATGACGCCGATTTTGCCCTTAAAACCGCCGTTGTGGAAGGCCAGTACTGCTTTGGCGTGGGCGAGCATCATGTTGTGCTCGCACTGGAAGGCCTCGGCCAGATGCGCCTTGACGCCACCGGGGAAGGTGCCCTCGATGTAGGTATTGGAGGCATCGGCCCAGATCTCGTTAAAGGTGAACCAGTAGGTCACCTGGTCGGCGTACTCCTTAAAGCAGAAGGTGGCAAAGTCCACAAAGGCGTCGATGGTCTCGCGGTTGAGGAAGTCGCCCTTCTCAAAGAGGGGCAGCGGCGTATCGAAGTGATGCAGCGTGACAAACGGCTCAACGTGGTGCTTGTGGCACTCGGCGAAGAGGTCGTGGTAGAACTGGACACCCTCGGGGTTGATTTCGCCGGTACCGTTGGGGAAGATGCGGCTCCAGGCGATGGAGAGGCGGATGCCGTTGATACCGAACTCCTCGCACAGCTCCAAGTCGACGGGGTACTGGTTGTAGAAGTCCGAAGCGGGATCGGGGGAGAAGCGCCCCTGGGCCTCCAAGAAGTCGTCCCAGGCAACCTTGCCCTTACCGTGGGTGCGGGTCTCGCCCTCTACCTGGTAGGCAGCGGTGGCGCCGCCAAAGACAAAGTCCTCGGGAAACTGCGCAGGCGGGTTGGTGACGCTAGCGGGGTTAACGGACATGATGATCCAATCGTCTAAATCGAAGGGCCAGCCGGTCTTGGATGGTCGGCTGGCCCTGAGCGTTACTTACTTCGAGAGTTGCTCGCTTACGAAGGCGAGAGACTTGTCGCCGTTCTGGGAGAGCTCGATGTACTGCTTACCGCGGCAGGCGACGCATTTGTTGCCCACGCGCTCGCAGTCCTTCTGCAGGTCGGTCAGGTAGCTTGCGGCCTGCGGGGCCAGGACGACCAGGTCAAAGTCGGGGAGCATGTCAACGTGGTTGCCATAGGCCTCGGCAGCGGTCTCAAGATTGATGCCGCGCTCTTTGGCAGCCTTGGCCAGCGCGTTGGCGAGCAGGCCCGAGGTACCGCCGCCCTGGCAGAGCACGAGCACGCGCTTGCCGTTGAGGTCGCTGGCGGTCGTTGCCTCGGTGGCGACAGCGGCGGGGGCGTCGGCCTTCACGGCCTCGGCAGCAGCGCCGGCGGCAACGCTCTTGGCGTCGGCCTTGCCCTGGAAGGCATCGTTGAGCTTGGCGGCCTTCTCGGCGTTCTTGGCGGCGAGCTCCTCCTGGGAGATCTCGGCCTCCTCGGCGCACTTCTGGGCGTCGTAGGCACGGAAGAACGGATAGTACAGAACAAAGTCGACGACCAGGATAAGGGCGAGCATCACAAAGGCGAGCGGCTGGAAGCCCAGGCCCATGATGGTGCCGATGGGGCCGGGGACGGTCCAAGGCAGGGTGTACATAAAGCCGTTCATGCCCAAGAAGTCGATAAAGATCTTGAGGATCCAGATGTTGGCGATCGGGGCAAAGACAAACGGGACAAAGAAGACGGGGTTGAGCACGATGGGCGCGGCGAACAGCAGCGGCTCGTTGACGGCAAAGCAGACGGGGACGATGGCGGCCTTACCGACGGCGCGCATCTCCTGGGACTTGGCCAGGAAGCAGAACATAAAGACCAAGACGAGCGTGGCGCCGGTGCCGCCCATGCAGACGACGAAGTACTGGGCGCCCTGCGTCAGAACGGCGGAGGCGTGCTCGCCGGCCTGGAATGCAGCCAGGTTGTCGGTCATGTTGGCAACGAGGGCGGCGGCGATGGCGGGCTCGACGATCGAGGGGCCGTGGACGCCGACGAACCAGAACAGGCTCATGGCGCCGTAGATCACAGCGAGACCGATATAGCCGTCGGCAGCGGTGAACAGGGGCTGGAACACCTGGATGACGCCCTGGGCAAAGCAGAAGCCAAAGGCAGCGCGGAAGACGATGTCAAAGACCCAAAAGACGGTGATGCAGACGGAGAAGGGGATGATGTCCTTAAAGGTCTGCGAGATGTTGGGCGGAACCTGCTCGGGCATCTTGACGGTGATGTTGCGCTTGATAAAGAACTTGTAGATGATGCCGGTCACAAACGCAGCGATGAAGGCAGTCAGCAGGCCCTTGGAACCAAGGTAGGTGGTGTTGAAGCCGCTGGCGGCGTCCGTGGCGATGGTGTCGCTCGAAAGGAGCAAGAAGCCGATGATGGCCGCGCACATGCATGAGATAAAGTTGATCTGGTTGTTCTTGGGCAGGTCGCGGTTCTGAGCGTCGGCGAAGTGCTTGGCGGTGGTGGCGGCACAGGCGATTGCCAGGATGCCCATGGAGTAGTTGTAGCACTTCCACAGGGCGTTGTTGATGTCATCGGGCCAGTAGAAACCCCAGATGTTGGGGACCGAGGCTACGAGGCAGAAGATGGACGAGAAGATGATGATGGGGATGACGGAGATAAAACCGTCGCGGATCGCCTTGAGGTACTTGTTGCGGGCGATCGCGTTGAAAAAGGGCTGGCCCTTTTCGATAGTGGCGATGAGTTGCTCCATGCAAAGCTCCTAAGAGTCGGTGGGTTAGCAACGATGGTAGCTTTTGACGTTCGGTTGCCAAAATGTTGACGTTGCCATTTTGCGACACAAAAAAAGACACGAACCGGTGGTTCCTGTGCCTGCGAACCGTCGATTCCTTATGCGTAAACGTTTGAGCCGCCCGGTGGCTCTGTGTTTGCACAATGGCAACGTTAACATTTGGGCGCCAAAAGCCGTTTGCGGAAGCAAAAATGTCGGTGAACGGTAGGTTTTGGGTGGTGAGCGTATGGTGGGGGAGGCGTTGGATATACTTGAAGGCGTTAAAAATGACTGCGTAGGGTGCCACCAATGGCATCGTCGACATAGAAAGATCGACCTATGGCCGCTGTTAAAAAATCGGTTTCCGTTAAGGATGTGGCGCGTCTCGCGGGCGTCTCGGAGCAGACAGTCTCGCGTACGGTGCACGATTCGCCCAGCGTGCGCCCCGAGACCAAGGAGCGCGTGCGTGCCGCCATGCGCGAGCTGGGGTATCGCCCCAATTTTGCCGGTCGATCGCTGCGCCGCGGTAAGTTTAAGACCGTCGGCGTCGCTATGTTCAACATTACCGGCACCGGCAACCTCGACCGTATGGAGGGCTTTGCCGCCGCCGCCGACAAACACGGCTACGCCATCACCCTCACTAAAGTAGATGGGCATCCGTATACCCTCGAGAGCACATCGTCGCGTATGAGTGCACTGCCGGTGGACGGTATGGTTGTGATCATGAACCGCATGCCGGCGGACTTTGGAACCTTTGAACCGCTGCCCGGCATGCAGACGGTGCTCGTTACGATGTTGGAGCACCCGCTGTGCTCGACGGTCGATAACGACCAGTTCGATTGCTCGCGCCAGGTGGTCGAGTACTTGCTGGAGCAGGGGCACAAGACCGTGCACTTTATCTCGTGCCCCGAGCGCTCGCTTTCGGGCATGCGGCGCGAGGAAGGCTGGCGTGAGACATTGCGTGCGCATGGCATTGAGCCACCGCAGCTCGTGCGCGGCGACTGGACGGCGCAGAGCGGATATGCTGCCGGCCAGGTGCTTGCGGATGATCCGACCTGTACGGCCATTTATGCCTCCAACGATGCCATGGCCTACGGCTGCATTCGCGGGCTCGAGTCGCGCGGAAAGCGCGTGCCCCAGGACGTGAGCGTGGTGGGTGTTGACGATAGTCTGGGCGATATCGTGCCCGATTGTCGCCTGACCACGGTGCGCTTTGACAACAAGCGCGTCGGCATGTGGGCGGTCGACAAGATTGTCGGCGCCGAGGGCGTTGCACCTGGTGTAGAGCACATGCTGTTTCCGGGCGTGCTCGTCGAGGGCGATACGGTGCGCGATATACGCTAGGATGCGGACCCGTTTGGTTGCCGATAATTGTGTTTGATAATGTTCGGATTGGTTTAAAAGCCGTTCACGGGTGAAAAGCAACCGTTCATAGCTCGAAATTGCATTTTGCGCTGTTCTTTTTTGTTTGAATGTTACTGTTCCTACCATACACAACGCAACGCGTATGCCCGGACGCGATGCTCTCCATTGGTTCATATGTGAAAGGAACGCAACATGGCAACCAAAGAAGAAATCTCGATGGTTGGATTCGAGATTGTCGCATACGCAGGTGACGCCCAGACCGATCTGCTTGCAGCGCTCGATGCTGCTCGCGAGGGTGACTTTGAGAAGGCCGAGCAGCTGCACAAGGATGCCAGCGATGCACTTATCGGCGCCCACGACACGCAGACCAAGCTGCTTTCGCAGGAGGCCGGCGGTGGCGAGATGGAGATGACCTTCATCATGGCTCACGCTCAGGACACTCTCATGACCACTATGATCCTGGAGAAGCAGGCCCGCTTTACCATCGATGCCTACAAGCGCATCGCCGAGCTCGAGGCCAAGCTCGCCTAACGAGCCCTCACAACCAAGCCCCCTTCCAAAAGCCCTGCCGTTACCCGCGGCAGGGCTTTTTCTGTTCTCCTTCAAGTTGCGGTGAAATAGGGACTGAATAGGGGCCGGCGGGCACAAAACAATCCCTATTCCACCGCAACTCATCCCGAGATAGTCATTGGGGACGTTCTTAAATGACTAGTCATTGGGGACAGTCTTGGTGCGCTCCGTTCGTCTTCCCGTTCGATTTTTGCTCGGTGGGTATACTTCCTTTCGCATTAAACGCCGGAATGAGGAGGTATCCAAATGCCGGATAACGGGTCAATACAAAAAAGAGACGTGCACGAGATGGCTCATGGGCGTCCTGTCCAGATAACCGAGCACACGACGGTAACCGAGCTGCAGCCCAGCCTGTCCGATGTTGTGTGTGCAAACAAAAAGCTGCAGATTGGCTTTGTCGTTGCGCTCGTGGTACTGGCGATGCTGTCGGGTTTTGTGGCTCGTCCGCATTTCGCCGATACCAAAACTTGGGACTCCACCATCGAGGTCATCGATCAAAAGAAGGGCAACGTTTTGGCGCTCACGGCTTCATGCGTTGCTCTATCTGCGGGTATTACGGCGCTGCCGGGTGATACGGGAACGCCGGTTGCCGAACAGCTCGCACAGCTTTCAGGCAACCTTGGTATTGTGCTCGCCGTGCTATACCTAGAGAAATATTTGCTCACGATTTTGTGGTCGGTTGGCTTGGGCATCTTAATCCCGTTTGCGTTGGTGCTCTTTGCGGTGTCGCTCGGCATTCACGGGCGCTGGAGTACGAGCGCTGTTCTGCGCCGTGTGGCGACGCGCGTGCTGGTGGTCGCCATGATCGGCATGGCGTTGGTGCCTGCAAGCGTATGGGTGTCGCAAAAGGTCGACGAAACGTATCGCGTAAGTATTGAGCAAGCTGAGCAAAAGGCTGCGGACGCTGCGGACGCGGCCGACACCACGGACAAGTCAGCCGAGACCAGCTCAAAATCGAACAAGAAAAAATCCGAGGCCACGGAGTCAAAAAATGTGCTCGAGCAGTTGACCGATGGGGCCTCGAGCCTGGTCACGTCGGTAACCAGCGGCGCCAAGCAGATGACCGACGAGATCGTGCAGCAGGTGACCGATCTGATTGAAGGCGTCATCGTGATGATCGTGACCTCGTGCGTTATCCCGCTGCTGGTGCTCGTGGCGTTCCTATGGCTAGGACACGTGCTGCTGGGGATCGATATTTCCGGCCCGGCGAACTATTTGACGGGCCGTTTCTTGAGCGCTCCTTCCAAGCACGTCAAAAAGGGCGGGCAGTCCGAGTAGCTAAAACAGCTGTATATACCGGGGAATACCGCCGAAGGGCGGCCGAGACACGTTCTCGGCCGCCCTTTTGTTTGTTGAACACGTGGTCGCTACGTCCGCGCCGGGTCCAAACGGTCAGCAATCACCTGTGAACGGTATTTGCTCAAAAAAGAACAAAGATAAACAAATAGTTGTTGCAGTTTATGTTCGAATGTGTTCAAATAAACACGAACAGTGAAGAACCGCACGTTCAGATGCCCGGACCTGAACGCGATTCAACACTTCCAAACAGGAACTACGCACCTGCGTATCTCTCAAGGAGGATGTCATGAGGGTTGTAATCGCTTCCGATGCCGACGGTATGTCGATGAAGGAGTCCATCAAGGAGATGCTCATCGCCGACGGTCACGAGGTCGTCGACTATTCCGAGACCCCTGCCGCGGACTTTGTCGATTCCGCGACCGCCGTTGCCAAGGACCTGCTGGAGCACAAGGATTCCCAGGGCTTCGCATTCGATAAGTACGGCGTCGGCTCCTATATGGCCGCCGTCAAGATTAAGGGCATGGTCGTCGCCAACATTTCCGACGAGCGTTCCGCCTACATGACCCGCGAGCACAACGGCTCGCGCATGGTCACCATGGGCCCGGGCGTTGTGGGCACCGAGGTCGCCAAGAAGATCGCCCGCGAGTTCCTGCGCGCCCAGTACGCCGGCGGCCGTCACCAGATCCGTGTCGACATGCTCAACAAGATGGCCTAACGAGAGCCACCGAGAACTCGAACTTCTATCTCAACTTGTGAATTCAGACGAAAGGACGTTCTGATGAAGAAGACCATCGCAATCGGTTGCGACCATATCGTTACGGACGAGAAGATCTATCTGGCCGACCGCCTGGAGCAGGCTGGCTACAAGGTGCTCGACTGCGGCACCTACAGCCACACCCGTACGCACTATCCCATCTACGGTAAGGCCGTGGGCGAGGCTGTTGCCAGCGGCAAGGCCGACTTTGGCGTGGCCCTCTGCGGCACCGGCATTGGCATCACCAACGCCGTCAACAAGGTTCCCGGCGCCCGTTGCGCGCTGGTCCGCGACATGACCTCTGCCCTGTATGCCCGTCGCGAGCTCAACGCCAACATCGTGGGCTTTGGCGGCAAGATTACCGGCGAGTTCCTGATGGCCGACATCATGCTTGCCTTCCTGGAGGAGCCCTACGAGAAGACTCCCGAGCACGATGCCCTGATCGCCAAGATCGATGCTTGCAATAAGGCCGACGCCGATGCTCAGGCTGACCCGCACTTCTTTGACGAGTTCCTCGAGAAGTGGGACCGCGGCGAGTATCACGACTAAGGGGTTCCGGCGTTCTACCGAACGCCGGACCGGCCGACGCTGCGAAGCCATCTGGCGGGCAATCTGCCGTTCAGCTTCGGCGGCATGACCAGAAGGTCAATGCCGCCTCGCTTCACGGCACCTTGCCTCGCCAGCTGACTTCTCGCTGACGTTGGGGGTACCTGTGGGGTTACCGCTGTTGTTGCGAAGCTTTCTGGTTCAGTAAGCTGCTCCGATAACACGTTTGCTTGCTTGGCTTGAGTGCTTCGCTCTTGGCTGTACTTGGCGATTTGCAGCTTTTCAATTGACGGCTCGCGTTTCTGTGAGGAGGCGCGGGCCGGTTTTCTATCAGCCCTATTGACTTGGCGGGCTGTCGTAAGAAAGGGAAGGCTCCTATGGAGTTTGTTCTTGATAACGGTTCTATCCGCGTAGCACTGAGCACGGCGGGCGGGTCGTTCACTTCTATTGCGGCCAACGGCCGTGAGTACCTGTGGCAGGGTGACCCGGCGGTCTGGTCGGGCCAGGCACCCATTTGTTTCCCGATCTGCGGCGGCCTTCGTGACGGTCGCGCAATGACCATGGGCGGCCGCGAGGTCAAGCTCGCCCGTCACGGCTTTGCGCGCAAACAGGAGTGGAAGCTCGAGGAGCAGAGCGACAACATGGTTGCGCTGAGCTTAAGCTCTGCCGACCATGCCGAGTTGCTCGAGCAGTACCCGTATCCGTTTAAGATCGTTGCTCGTTACACGATCGATTCGGAAAAGGTGGCCGTGTCGTACGAGGTGACCAATGAGGGCACCGAGGACATGCCGTTCTTTGTGGGCGGTCACCCTGGCTTTAAGTGCCCGCTTGACGAGGGCGAGTCCTATGACGACTACGAGCTCCGTTTTGAGCAGCGCGAGGCCGCCGAGCTCTGTACTGCCGTTCCCTCGACGGGCCTGATTGATGTTAAGCATCGCAGCAAGAACCCGATGGTTGGCCATGACCTGCCGCTGACCCACGAACTCTTTGACTTCGCGGAGACCATCTTTGACGTGCTCGAGAGCCGCGTAGTTACGCTTACCAAGAAAACCGAGGACAAGGGCGTGCGCCTGACGTTCCCCGATATGCCATACCTGATTGTGTGGAGCAAGCCCGAGGGTGACTTTGTTGCCGTGGAACCGTGGGGCGGCCTGTCCACCTGCTCCGACGAGGACGATATCCTGGAGCACAAGCGCGGCTGCCTGGTGGCTAAGCCGGGGGAGACCGTTACCCGCGGCTTTGAGATCGAGATCCTTTAACGAGCTATCGTATGTTTGGGGCCGCGCGTGTCGTGCCCCGGAAACAGGAGTTCATTATGATTCTGACCGTTACCATGAACCCGTCGATTGATACGCGCTATCAGCTCGACAAGTTGATCATCGACGACGTGAACCGCGTGACGCCCGAAAAGACCGCTGGCGGCAAGGGCCTCAACGTGAGCCGCGTGCTGCTGCAGCTGGGCGACGACGTGCTCGCGACCGGTCTGCTCGGCGGCCACATGGGTGCCTATATGGCCGAGCTCATGGATGCCGATGGCGTCAAGAACGACTTTGTGCCCATCGCCGGTGAGACGCGCATTTGCCTGAATATTCTGCACGAGGGTAATCAGACCGAGCTTTTGGAGAGCGGCCCGCAGATCGCCCCGGCCGAGCTCGAGGCCTTTACGGCCAAGTTTGCCGAGCTCGCAGCGAAGGCGGACGTTGTGACGCTTTCGGGCTCGCTGCCGCGTGGTGTCGATGCCGGCTACTATGCCGAGCTCGTCAAGATCGCCGAGGAGGCGGGCGCCAAGGTGCTGCTCGACACCTCGGGTGCATCGCTGGAGGCCGCGCTGGAGTCCGACGCTAAGCCTGAGCTCGTAAAGCCCAACCTGACCGAGATCAACGGCCTGCTGGGTACGTCCTTTACGACCGATGATGTCGATGCCCTGCGCGAGGCGCTTGCCGCCGATGGCCGCTTTGCCGGTATTCCCTGGGTTGTCGTTTCGATGGGCGCTGCCGGTTCGGTGGGCTTCCATGAGGGCCGTGCGTTTCGCGCCAAGACGCCCGCGATTGCGGCTGTGAACGCAACGGGTTCCGGTGACTCGACCATCGCCGGTTTTGCGCATGCCATTGCTGCCGGTGCCGACGACGTCACGGTGCTCAAGACCGCCAATACCTGCGGCAAGCTCAACGCCATGGATCCCAAGACCGGCCACCTGGTCATGGACCGCTGGGACGAGGTCTACAACAGCGTTGAAGTAACGGAGCTTTAAAGTTACGGCGTTTTACCAAACGCCGTAACGGCTCGACGCTGCGCGGGCCGCATTTGGACAATCTGACGTTCAACTTCAAGGGCGCGACCAGAAGGTCAGCGCCCTTTCGTTTCACGTCACCTTGTCTCAAATGCGACCCGCTCGCTGCCGTTGCCAAAACATCGGCGTTGCCTTGCTTCGGGAATGCGGCAGATAGGGACGTTCCTTTTTTGCCGGCAGTTTGGGACACTCCTTACGGGGCACCCCCCCCTCCACAGCGCCTATGCCAGCTTTTCGATTTGCCCAATCTCCCAGAGCGGAATGTTGACGAGCGTGCCCTCGTCTCTATATGCCGCTAACGATGTTCTCACGCAGCGCTCGAGCTTGAACTTCTCGCAGGCAATCCTCAGGCTCTTTGCTTTGAGATTCTCTGCCGCCTTGACTTCGAGCGGAAGCACGGTCCCCGCATGGTCGATGGCAAAGTCAGTCTCTGCATTGCCGGAGGAGGATGACCAATACGCGGGAGTTTTGCCTTGGAGCAAAAGCTCCTGTGCGACGTATTGCTCGGTCAGCGAGCCTTTGAACTCCGTAAAAACAGCGGGCCCGTTCAGAACAATGGCTGGCGTGAGGCCGGAGAGTGCTCCGAGGATGCCGGTGTCGATGCAGAACAGCTTGAAGCCCGAGAGATCCTCGTAGCTTGTGAGCGGTGCTCTTAGGGCGGAAACACGTGGTACCTTATGAACGATTCCATAGTCCATGAGCCACTGGAGGCTTTCCTCAAAATCGCGTGCGCGCGCCCCGGGACGAAGCGCGCCGTAGACGAACTTCTTGTTTTCCTTTGCGAGCTGGCCGGGAAGGGATTTCCAAACCAGCCTCATGCGCTCGACGATGCGGGCTGGCGCATGCTTGCCAAAATCGGATTCATAAGCTTCGATGATTTGCTGCTGAAGCCTGCGGGCTTCGATGAAATCGTGGGAGGCGGCGAAAGCGGAGACAACTTCCGGCATGCCACCGACAACGAGGTATTCCTTGAGCAGGCGCTCGAGCTTTTCAGAAACGTTTGCCAGCAGGTCCATGTCTGCGGCAAGGATGGCATCTGCGAGCGGATCGCCATCGACGGCACGAACGAACTCGACAAACCCCATGGGGCGCATGGTGAGCTGGTCAATCTTGCCGACGGGGAACGACTCGTTTTCGCGTCGGAGCGCGAGCCCCATATAGGAGCCGGCTGCCACGATATGGTATTCCGGCGCCAGCTCGTTGAAGTATTTGAGCGAGGTGATGCCACGCGGTGCCTCTTGGATTTCGTCGAAGATGATGAGCGTGTCTGTCGGCGTTATGGTCTGGCCGCGTAGGAGCTCTATCTGGGAGATGATGCGTTTGGGGTCAAGGCTTCCGTCGAACAGCGAACGTGCGCCCGGTTCGAGCATAAAGTCAAAGCGGATGACGTTTTGATACTGCTGGCCTGCGAATTCGTTAAGAAGCCAGGTTTTTCCCGTCTGGCGGGCCCCCTTAAGCAGGAGGGGCTTGCGGTTTGCCCTAGATTTCCAAGCGATGAGTTCGTCCATTAGCTGTCGCTGCATACTGCCTCCTAACGATCATGTTTAGTATAAGACTGCTTTGGTCTTTCCATTGAAAAA
>NZ_CYYP01000003.1:0-44794 GCF_001405375.1 Collinsella aerofaciens | reverse complement strand
TTCGTCCCACTTAAAGACGCCGGCGTTGTCGAGCACGTGGCCAAACACCACGCCGACCTCCTCGTGCAGGATATCGATGGCGTTGTCGGCCGTAAGCTCGTCGGCGCGGCGGGCAAAGACGTCCTCGGCCCACGCGGCATGGCTGCGACAAAGGTCATCGCTCTCGAGCGCACCGGCAAGATCGTAGCTGGCATCGACCTTGGCTGCCAGCAGATGCTCACGGACGGCGCCAAGCTCGGGAACCAGGCGCGGCGGCAGAATGGCCAGGCCCATGACCTCGATCAGGCCGATGTTCTCCTTCTTAATGTGGTGGTACTCGGCATGCGGGTGGAACACGCCCAGCGGATGCTCGTCAGTCGTGATATTGCAGCGAAGCGCCAGGTAGGCCTCGTAAATCTCGCCGCCGGCATTGCCGCGGGAGTCGACGCGGCGGATGACGGGCGTCACGGTGTTGTGGGCCACGCCATCGGCTGTGTACGCGATGACGCCCACAGACTCATCGGTCCACTCGCGCCAGGCGAGGATAATCTTCTCGGCAGCGTCGAGCAGCTGAGCGCGGTCATGCGAGCGCAGGCGCAGCACCGAGAGCGGCCACTGCAGCACGGTACCGCTGACCTGGTCAAAACCGGGCACGCTAAACTGCGAGACCTCGGCGGCATGCATCATGGGGAACTCGTGAGCGCCGCCCTGGAAGTGGTCGTGCGACAGAATCGAGCCGCCCACGATGGGCAGGTCGGCGTTGGAGCCAATAAAGTAGTGCGGGAACAGGTCGACAAAGTCGAGCAGGCAGGTCAGACCCTTGCGGTCCACGTGCATCGGGCGATGCTCGGAGCTCATGGCAATGCAGTGCTCGTTAAAATACGCATACGGGCTGTACTGGAAGCCCCAGCGCTCGCCATCAAGCTGAATGGGAATAACGCGTAGGTTCTGACGGGCGGGATGAGCGCCGCCGTCGGCTGCGGCGGAGCGTCCGGGATACCCCTCGTTTTCGATGCAGAGCTGGCAGGCGGGATACTTCTCGCCCGTGTTCTTGGCTGCACCGGCCGCGGCAATATTGCGCGGGTCCTTCTCGGGCTTGGACAGGTTGATGGTGATCTCCAGGTCACCCCAGTTGGTGGAAGTGCTCCATTTAATGTTGCGCGCGATGGCGGCACGGCGCACGTAACCGGCGTCACAGCACAGGCCGTAGAACCAGTCGGTCGCAGCGCGGGGCTCGTTGACGCCCATGCGGCCGTTGAATTCCTCGTTTACAACCGAAGGCCTCGGCATCAGCACGCCCATGATGCGCATGGCGATGCGGTCGCGGCCCGATGCCGTGTCCTCGGCGGCACCGTTGACAACGGCGGCCTCGGAAAGCGCGGCAAGCGTGCCTTCAAGATCAAAGTCGGGGAGTGTATCGGGGTGCAAGAGCGATAGTTTCTCAACCTGGAGCGCCCAGGCCATGTCGAGCGCCGGGCCCGTAGCACCGATGCACTCGAGAATGGTGTTATACGCCCAGATGCGATCGTCCTGGCCGATCATCGATCGGTGGATAGCGTACTCGATCAGGTTCTGCGCGGCCTCGCGCACGTCAGTCATTACAGCCATGCCGCGTAAGCCCCCTTGTCAGAAATTGCGTAGTGGCGGGCAGAGCCCTCGCCCAGCCAGCCGTTCATCTTGGTGATAAAGGTGTCGACCAGGTCGAGCGGCACGAAGGCCTGGATGGTGCCACCAAAGCCGCCACCGTGGATACGGACGGCGCCACGGCCGTCGAGCACGTGCTCGGCCAGTGCCAGGGCATACATGGAAGGCTGCTCGGAGCCCAGCTTGGCAACAACATTCTGCAGGTACATGGCGGAGCTGGCGCCGGACTCGCGCGTCAGGACCAGGAACCGGTCGATGTCGCCGGCGTTCAGGGCAGCCCAGCGCTTGTCGACCAGGCCGTTTTCGTACCAGTAGTGAACGGCGCGCAGGCAGGCGCGGTCGCCCAGCTTGGCGCGCAGCTCGGGGAGCTTGGCGTCAAAGTCCGCCACGTTTACCTCGCACAGGCGTGCCTTGCCAAACTCGGCAGCGACGTCCTGCATCTCGCGCGGAACGGCGGCGTAGTCGTCGGTGGCGGCCACGTGGTCGGCACCGACCTTAACGAGCACGAGCGCATAGCCGTGATCCTCAAAGTTGAGCTCGAGCTTCTGGGTTTTAGGCTGAGCCTGGTCCTCAAAGTCCATGTAGGCGAGGCCGCCCAGGCACACAGCGGCCTGGTCCATCAGACCGCAGGGCTTGCCGTAATAGTTGTTCTCGGTGCGCTGGCTCATCTGGGCGAGCGCGACGGGCTCGATGGCGGGTGCTCCCCAGAGCGTCTCCACGGCGCGACCGTATGCCGCTTCGACAGCAGCGGAGCTGGAAAGGCCGCCGCCCGAGGGGACGGAGCAGGTGAAGGCGAAGTCGAAGCCCTGGGGCTCAACGCCCAGAGCAGCGATTTCGTGGGCCATGCCGCGGACGAGGCTCGCGGACGTGCCCTTCTCGGACTCCTGAACGTCTAGCGTGTCGAGCGCGATTTCAAACGTGGGATAGCCCTCGTCGGCTACGCGAACCTTGTTGGTGTCGGTCGCCACGGCAATGCCGTCGACGGCGACATCGAGCGAGCCGGCGATAACGTGGCCGCCCTCGTGGTCGGTGTGGTTGCCACTGATTTCGGAACGGCCGGGCGCGTGCACGTAGAGCACCTGGCGGTCGCCGATGGGGCCAAACTCCTCCTCAAACAGCTTGGTGAGCATGGCGAGTGTCTTTTCGTCGGGGGTGGTCATGGGAGTCCTTTCCTTGGCGCGCACGGATGAGTTTTGCGTCGTTATGAGTACGTTAACAACTTGAAGCGGCATGAACCAAGTGTTCTCGACACCGCACGTTACGGGCTATGTTAACGTACTCATAACACATCGCTTGTCACTTTTTGAGAATCTGGTAATCGGTCGATATTCGGCCGTGAACGGTAGTGCCGTATGGACTTATAAAGCAGAAGAGATGCAGATAGAAAAAGTAGAGTACGTTAACATGCGTCCGACGATAGCGGGCCTCGGCGCGGGACGTGTTTCTGCCCGGGCCGACATTCACGCTATTCAGATCTCGCAAGAGCGAAGGTGATTTTGTGGCAAGGCGCCCGTCCAACGATACAGGCACGCGTCCGGTCTCCATGGCCGACGTCGCCCGCGCTGCTGGCGTTTCGCAGCAGACGGTTTCGCGCGTCGCCAACGGCTTGCCCAACGTGAACGAGCAGACGCGCCAGCGCGTGCAGGCCGCCATGCAAGAGCTCGGCTTTCGTCCGAGTTATGCCGGTCGCTCGCTGCGCGACGGTCGTTACCATTCGGTCGGCCTGTGCGTCAACGATGTCACCAAGTTTGGCAACCTCTCAATGATCGACGGCATCGCCAGCGCTGCTCGCGAGCATAATTGCGCCATCACGCTGGTCGAGATGTCCAAGACCGAGGAGTTTTCGCTTGCCGAGGCAACGCGTCGCATGGCCGCACTGCCCGTGGACGGCATCATTATCGGCATGAGTCGCATGGCGCCTGATTTTGAGACGTTTGATCCACTGCCGGGCATTGGTACGGTCATCGTTACCATGTACGCGCATCCGCGGGTGACCACGGTCGATTCCGACCATTACGGCTGCTCGCTATTGCTTATGGATCACCTGTTTGAGCTGGGGCACGAGCAAATTCGCTATATTGGCGGCCCGTCGTTCTCGGTTGACGAACAATTTCGTCGCGCCGGTTGGCAGGATGCACTCGAGCGTAAACACATCGAGCCGGCAGAGCCGCTCGAGGGAGACTGGTCTGCCAACAGCGGTTACGAGGCCGGTAGGTATCTGGCCGAACACGACCGCACCATGACGGCGATTTACGCGGCAAACGATCAGATGGCAAATGGCGCAATTGCAGCGCTGCGCGATAGCGGCTTGCGCGTGCCCGAGGACGTAAGCGTGGTGGGCGTCGATGACTCGCTCGACGACTTTGTCGCGCATAACGAGCTCACGACTGTGCGATTCGATCTGCATCAGCGCGGACGCGAGGTATTCGAGCATGCGGTTCCCGAGGCAGGTACGGCGGGCAAAACCGTTGCTATTCGTATTCCCGGCCAGCTCATCGTTCGACATACCACGGCAGCTCATCGCGTATAGTTTTTGCAGGTCAACGGCGGTATATTCCGCCTAAATAACAATCGGTAAGGTTGCCGGCAGATAGCTGTGGCTCTAAAGACGAGTGCTATGATAGACGGGTTCTTTTGTCTATCTAGGAGGCTTTGCCTGATGGAGATCACCAAGGATATCCGCTACATCGGTGTCGACGATCACGACATTGACCTGTTCGAGGGCCAGTACGACGTGTCCGAGAACGGCATGGCATACAACAGCTATGTTATCTTGGGCGAAAAGATCGCCGTCGCCGATTCGGTCGACGGCGGTTTTGTTGACGAGTGGCTCGGCAACCTCGAGGCCGTGCTTGATGGCCGTACGCCCGACTACCTGATCGTCCATCACATGGAGCCCGATCACTCCGCCGGCATCGCCGCCTTTATGGAGCGCTATCCCCAGGCACAGATTGTGGCCAGCATGGGCGCCTTCCGCATGATGGTCAACTACTTTGGCACCGACTACCCCGAGCGCAAGATGGTCGTCAAAGAGGGCGACGTGCTCGACCTGGGTGGCCACAGCCTGACCTTTGTCGGCGCCCCCAACGTTCACTGGCCCGAGGTGATCTTCTCCTACGAGTCCACCGACAAGGTGCTCTTTAGTGCCGACGGCTTTGGCAAGTTTGGCGCCAACGACATCGAGGACCCGGAAGGCTGGGCTTGCGAAGCGCGCCGCTACTACTTTGGCATCGTCGGTAAGTTCGGCAAATTCGTGCAGACCGTGCTCAAGAAGGCCGCCGATCTGGATATCCAGATCATCTGTCCGCTCCATGGTCCTGTTCTTACCGAGAATCTGGGCTATTACCTCGACACCTACAATACCTGGTCGAGCTATCAGCCCGAGGACGAGGGCATCACGATTGCCTATGCGAGTGTGTACGGCCATCTGAAGGCCGCCGTTGAGGAGCTTGCATCTGCGCTCGAGGCCCGCGGCCAGAAGGTTTCCGTCTTTGACTTGGCTCGCGACGACATGGCCGAGGCCGTTGAGGATGCGTTCCGCTATGACCGTCTGGTGCTCGCTTCCATCACCTATCAGGGCGAGATCTTCCCGTGCATGAGCACCTTCATCCATACGCTCGCCGAGCACGCCTACCAGAACCGTACCGTGGCGCTCGTCGAGGCCGGTTCCTGGGCGCCCGCTGCCGCCAAGGTTATGACCAAGGAGCTCGAGGGCATGAAGGACATCACCCTGGCGCAGAACAAGGTGACAGTGCTGGGCTCGCTCAACGACGCCTCGCGCGCTCAGATCGAGGCCCTTGCTGACGAGCTGTCCAAGTAGCGACACGTTCACTTTTGACGCTCAACCATCACAACCACCACAAAGGGGACAGGCACCTTTGTGGTGGTTTTTGTTTAAGCGCCGGCGATGACGAGGGCTGGACGTGAGCTGTCAGTGGCCTCGTCGATCGAGGTGGCGACGGCATGGTCGGGGTCACGGTCCATCACGATGGAGTCGACATCGGCAAGCTCGGCAAAGCGGTACATGCCGCGTCCGTTAACCTTGCTGGCGTCCATGAGGGCGACGCTTTGATGGGCCGCGGTGATCATAGCCGTTTTGGTCTCGGCCATCTGGGGAAAGTCGGTCGTAAAGCCGCAGCTGGGGACAAAGGCGCCGGGGCACATGACGGCCAGATCGGCATGGACCATTTGGAGCGCCTGCATAGTGAGCGGTCCGTACAAATAACGATGGCCTTTGCGCAGCGCCCCGCCCAGCATGACGACATCGACTGAGGGCATGCTCTCGTCGATGTAATCGGCAATGGTAATGTCGGCCGTGATGACGGTGATACCGTCGCGCTGATCGAGGAGCCGGACGAACTCGAGCGCCGTGGTGCCCGAGTCGACGAGCAGCGTGTCGCCGTCATTGACGAGCTCGATGGCGCTTTGCGCGATGGCCTGCTTGGCGGCGACGTTGACATTGATGCGGCGATCCTGCGTGGAGACGGTCAGACGTTTGTGGAGTGATACGGCACCGCCGTGCGTGCGGCGCAGCTTGCCTGCTTCGGCGAGCGCGTCCAGGTCGGCGCGGGCGGTGACGGAGGACACGCCAAAGGTCTGGGCGATCTCTGCTACCTGCACCGAGGCATTATGATCGAGCATTTCCAAAATGGCGGTACGGCGTTCGTCGGCAAAGGCACGGTTGGTGGCTTGGGCCATGTTTGCTCCATTCTCGGCTAAATTTGCAGGAATTGTGTTGACTCTATTTTCGTTCATTTTCTTTTTGGGTAAGAAAACACCTTTCGATTACTTATCTTTTCTATAAAAGAAAGATGCTGAACGCCCAAAATTCAATATCGAACATGTCCACTCGGCTCAAATTCCTTCCGTTTACTTTTCAAAAACGACTGTATTGACCTGCATGGGCTCAATATCTCGCGCGTGTAAAGCCGCTGAATTTCATACAATGAGCGCAGCAAAACGCAAGGTAAAACGCCTTGTGAACAACTACGCCCGATGTCCAGATGCGGGCGAGGGAGAGGAGCAAACGCTCATGGCACTTGTTACCACCGAAAAGATGCTCAAGGACGCTCAGGCCGGTCATTACGCCGTTGGCGCGTTCAACGTCGAGAACCTCGAGTTCGTTATGGCCGTTCTGGCCGCTGCCGAGGAGACCAAGTCCCCCGTCATCATGCAGACCACCCCGGGCACCATCAAGACCGCTGGTCTGGACTACTTCTACGGCATGGTCAAGGCTGCCGCCGAGCGCGCTTCCGTGCCCGTCGCTCTGCACCTCGATCACGGCGATGGCTATGACCGCTGCATGCAGGCTTTCCGCACCGGCTATACCTCTGTCATGATCGACGGTTCGCACGAGTCCTTCGAGGACAACATCGCCCTGACCAAGTCCGTCGCCGATGCTGGCCGCGCCATGGGCGTGCCTGTCGAGGCTGAGCTTGGTAAGGTTGGCGGCAAGGAGGACGACGGTCCCGCAGTTGAGGGCGAGAGCCCCTACACCGATCCGGCCGAGGCCAAGGAGTTCGTCGAGCGCACCGGCTGCACCTCCCTCGCTATTGGCGTTGGCACCAGCCACGGTGTGTACACGAGCGATCCGCACATCGAGCAGTCCGTGGTCAAGGCCATCCGCGACGCCGTCGACGTGCCGCTGGTTCTGCACGGCACTTCCGGTGTGCCCGATGAGCAGGTTGCCGAGGCCGTGAAGAACGGCATCTGCAAGGTTAACTACGCCACCGAGCTGCGTCAGGCCTACACCAAGGGCTTCATGGCCTACATGGCCGAGAACCCCGCCTGCTTCGATCCCAAGAAGCCGGCCAAGGAGGGTATGCGCGAGATCACCGAGCTGGTTAAGATCCGCATGACCAACCTCAACTCTGTGGGCAAAGCAGAGTAACAGCAAGGGTACTCCGACTCGCTACATATCCCGGGGAGGGACGAGGGCTTAGTTCCCCAATCGTCCTCGGGCATGCAAAAAGCCTCGCTGCGCACTTCGTGCGGCGAGGCTTTTTGCCCCCTGCGGAAAGATTGGGGGACTAAGCCCTCGTCCCTCCCAAGTTGACCTACTCGAGGTCGTCGCCCTTGTGGCGTTAGGGCGGAAATGGGTGGGGCGTTAGGGCTTCTTTGCTGATGGGGGATTAGTATGCCCGGGCTTGGTTGGGGAATGCCTGGTCTAGTGAGGCTTGGAGTTTTTCGAAGGATGTCTGCAGGTTGAGGTGTTGGTCTGCAGAGCGTTTGGTTTTTGTGGTGGGGGAGTCGAGGAGGCCGTTTCTCTGTGTCGGGGGGAAGGAGAAAAGGTTTGCATGATTTAGGGATGGCTGCTGTGCTGCGTCGTTGGAAGAATGCATGCTTATGCGGCCTCCTCGATATCCACCAAAAGGTTGCGCACGGGGTGTGCTGCTAGGTCCCGTGCGTTGGCAGTATTATGCCGCGGCTTCTGCAAAGAAGCGCTAAAGAAAGGCTTAACCTGGTTTGGTGTTACGATGAAACTGCAGGTCAGAGGTATCGAATAACACTTTTGAAAGGTTTTGAGCTTAAGGGCTTTCTAAGGATTGTGGCGCGGACGTGCGGAGCGTGTGAATGTTTGCTGTTAGCGCTGCGGCTCTGCGGCGCGCACCTGCTCGATGACCTTTTCCATGGTGGCGTCGATGCGGTCTTTTTTGAGTTCGCATTCCCAGATGGTTATGGGTGTCCAGCCCATTTGAGTGAGCGCTGCCACCGCGGCGCGATCGCGCTCGACGTTGCGACGGAATTTTGCTTCCCAAAACTCAACATTGCGTTTGGGCTGACTGGGGTTGCACTTGGGGCAGCGGTGCCAAAAGCAACCGTTGACGAAGATGGCGATTTTGCGCCCGGGGAAGGCGATATCGGGTTTGCCGGGAACCTTCCATTCCAAACGATAGCCCGTAAGGCCCGCGGCCCGTAGGCGCTGGCGAACGAGCAGCTCGGGCTTGGTGTTCGCACGCTTGTTGCCCTTCATGGACTTTTTGATGGCGGCGCGACGGCGCACCAGTTCGCGCTCGTCAGCGGAAAGGTCCGAGGTATCGATGCCGTCGAGCAGACCTGGTTTGGGACGCTTTTTGCTGCGGCGCTTAGGTGCGCGCTTGGGCCTGGAAGCGGGCTCGTCGTTCGTGGTGGCCTCGGCGTCGTTGGCAGTGCCGTTGGCCTCAAGCCGATCTTCCTTCAACTCAATCAGAGCATCGATAAGCCCTTTGTCGGCGGGCATCCACTCAACCGTGGCAAGCGAGGTGCGCGGAATCCAGCGGATATCGAGCTGGCGGTCGTGCTTCTGGGGTTCATCGGATTCATCGGCGAGCGAGCAGTAGTAACACTCCATCGAGAGATGGAAATCGGGGTAGTCATACTCAACGGTGTAAAAATCGCGCAGGTTGGTGACTTTTACCTGCAGCTCTTCCATAAGCTCGCGTCGCACGGCGTCTTCGGGTGTCTCGCCGCGCATGAGCTTGCCACCGGGGAACTCCCAAAGTCCCTGCATGTCGCCATAGCCGCGCTGCACGGCAAGCAGCTCGTCAGATCCTTCCTTGCGAATGATCCCAGCGGCAACATGAACAGTCTTCAACAGGAGTCCTCTCTCAACAACGACACATGACAGGGTGGCTGTCCGTACCTTACACAACGGTAAGGCAAGCGTAAGCCATATCGATGGTAGCCGACTCGTCTTCTTGCGACTATAGATGCCGTAGACTAATCGCAAGAAAGGACTCGGTATGCAAACCACGCACATGGCGACCCCGGTACTGGAGGTCGCGCATCTCGAAAAGGTATATGGAGCGCTGGGCAACGTGACCCGTGCACTCAACGACGTCAGCTTTACCGTCAACCGCGGCGAATTCGTTGGCATCATGGGCGCCTCGGGCTCGGGCAAGTCGACGTTGCTCAACTGCGTCTCGACCATCGATAGCGCCACAAGTGGCACGATCCGCATCAACGGGCAGGACGTAACACGCATGAAGCAGGCCAAGCTCTCGCAGTTCCGCCGCGAGGAGCTCGGCTTTATCTTCCAGGACTCCAACCTGCTCGATACGCTCACGGCACGCGAGAACATCGCCCTGCCGCTCACCATCGCCCGCACAAACTCGGCAGAGATCTCGACCCGCGTGCAGGATGTGGCAGCGCGCCTGTCCATCAGTCACGTGCTCGACAAGTATCCCTACCAGATGTCCGGCGGTCAGCAGCAGCGCGTTGCCGCGGCTCGTGCGCTCGTCACCGACCCCACCATGATCATGGCCGACGAGCCCACCGGCGCCCTCGATTCCAAGAGCGCTCGCCTGCTGCTCGAGAGCCTGGAGGCCCTTAACCGCCGCCTACGCGCCACCGTGCTCATGGTCACGCACGACAGCTTTGCTGCCAGCTACACGAGCCGTGTGCTGTTTATCCGCGACGGCAAGATCTTCACCGAGCTGCGCCGCGGCGACATTGACCGCCGAGAGTTCTTCGACCGCATTATGGAGGTCGTTGCCATGATGGGCGGTGAGGGCTCCGATGCTCTGTAAACTCGCTTGGGGCAACGTCCGCCGCGCCGGCCGCGATTACCTCGTCTACCTTTTGACGCTCACCCTGGGCGTCACGGTCTTCTATGCCTTTAACACCATCTCGATGCAGGTCGACATCGCCGGAATCGATGAAAAGGGCTTGGCGCAGGTTATGGGCAGCATGCTCGGCAACCTGACGTACTTTTTGGCCGGTGTCATGGCCTTTTTGATGGTGTACGCCAATAACTTCATCATGAAACGCCGCAAGAAGGAGTTTGGCCTGTACCAGGTGCTCGGCATGGGGCGCGGGCGCGTCGCCACGATCATGGCGCTCGAGACGGTGATTGTCTCGGTCGTGGCCTTTGTCGCCGGCATTGTGCTGGGTGTGGGACTCTCCCAGCTCATGACGTTCTTTACGGCCTCGCTTTTTAAGACACAGATTGCCAATTTCCACTTCTTTTTCTCGGTGCATGCGTTCAACCTGACCCTTGCCTGCATGCTCGTAATGTTTGTGCTCACGCTGCTGCTGAACCTTCGCGCCGTGCGTCGTACCAAACTCATCGAGCTTATGGGTGCCGAGCGTCGCAACGAGAGCATCAAGACACGCAACCCCTGGATCGCGATTGCCATCTTTGCCGTGGGCGTGGTGCTTGTGGGCGTGGCCTATTACCGTCTGCTACGTGATGGGTTCCCGCTAACCGCGACGGACAGCAAGCTGCAAGAGGCCATGAGCCAGTTTGGCATTACAACCGCTATGGTTACCGTGGGTACCTTTGCGCTGTTCTGGGGACTCTCGGGCATGCTTATCAAGCTGCTGCAGAGCCTGCGCAGCGTGTATTGGCGCGGCCTCAATATGTTTACCGTGCGCCAGCTTGCGGCCAAGGTTAATACGGTGTGCTTTTCGATGGGCGTCATCGCGATGCTCCTGTTTTTGGCCATCACCTCGGTGACGTGCGGTATGTCGATTGCCAATGTGATGAACGAGAATCTGGAGCGCTATAATCCGGCCGACATGTCGCAGACGTATGTCTATTACACGCCCGATACGCTCGACTTCTACAAAGAGTCTTTCAATCCGTCTGAGGCCGATCGAATGGTGCTGGCCGATAGTACGGTCGATTTGTACTCCGCATGGCACGGCGATCGTATCGATCACGATAACGTTGCAGACGGTATTAAGGGCAAGTCGGCGGACAACAACGACGAGACCGGCAAGAAGGTCAATATCGCCGATGTTGCCGGTGAGCATGTGCAGATCGATTCGTATCTGAGTTACCCGCTTGGCGGTTCGGATCCTTCGGTGACTCCAAGTGAAATGTGCAAGGCCATGGGCGAAAAGCTTCCCAAGGCGTTCGGGGGTAGCAATGCCGATACGATGGGTCTGTTTGTGACGCCGGCGAGCCAGTACAACAAACTGCGCCAGATGATGGGCAAGAAGCCGGTGCACATCGGTCATGACCAGTATCTGCTTACGTGTGATATGGGTGGCGAGCTGGTCGACCTGTACACCAAGTATATGGCTGACGGTCATGCCCTTACCTTGGGCGGGCATACGCTCAAGCCCGCAACCGATAAGTCGGACGAGGACACGGCGGCCATCGCCAACTCGGCGATGGGCAGTAATGGGGGTACCGTCGTCGTTGCCGACGAGCTGCTGTCCCAACTTAATCTGCAGCCGTATTCCAGTAGCCTGCTCGTTAACTACAAACAGGGGATGGATTCGACCGAGGCAGACGAGAGTATTAAATACACTGTGCTCGACAATCTGCTCGTTGACGGCAAGGAACCGGGGTCGTGGGGAACCTTCATCACACGCTCCGAGATGTACACGCAAGCAGCGCAAATGAACGGTCTTATTAGCTACCTAGCCATCTACATCGGCTTTGTATTGGTTGTTGCGTGCGCGGCGATTCTATCGATCCAGCAACTCTCCAACGTGGCCGACGGCAGCCGCAGCTATCGTGTGCTGGCACAGATCGGCTGCGACGACCGCCAGATTCGCCATTCGGTGATGGCGCAACAAGCGGTGTTCTTCCTGTTCCCGCTGGCAGTGGGCCTGGCGCACTCCTTTGTGGCACTTAAGGTGATCATCGAGCTGGTGAGCATTTTCGGAAATATGAGCATCGGCGGCACCGTGGGCCTCACCTGTGCAATCTTCCTGGCAGCATACGGTGGCTACTTCCTGGTGACCTACCTCATGAGCGCCGGCATGGTACAAGCCGCCATCGCCACCCGCTACAGCGAGTAACAAGCGGGCAAAATCGTCGCAAAATCAGAGGCGTATGACCGCCGCGAAGGGACCAGGGGCCCTTTCGCGGCGGTTTTTCCAACCTGGTGTGTCTGGGATGCAAGTGAGTAGACTTTTTTGAACCTGTCGAGCACATCGCGACAAATGATCGATAAAACCGCAGGTCAGAACTGTGGCGTTTTGGGGCGTGCTCGGCCTTCTGCAAAAAACCTACTCACTTGGTTTTTCTGCTAGAAGACCGCCACGAGGGAAGGCAACTCTCCCGGGTAGTCGTTGGGGACGTCCCCAACGGCTACCCAAGGAGTGTCCCAAACCGCCGGCAGAAAAGGAGCGTCCCTAACTGCCACATCCGGAGCAAGATAACGCCGCAGGTAGAGGACGGACAGCGAGCGGGTCGCATTTGAGACAAGGTGACGTGAAACGAAAGGGCGCTGACCTTCTGGTCGCGCCCTTGAAGTTGAACGTCAGATTGTCTCAAATGCGACCCGCGCAGCGTCGAGCCGTTACGGCGTCTGGTAAAACGCCGTAACCTACACCCGTTCCGCGATCTCGCGGATGAGGTAGTCGGTCTTTTCCCAGCCCAGGCACGGGTCGGTGATCGACTTGCCAAAGACGCCGCCGTCGACCGGCTGGTTGCCGTCTTCTAGGTAGGACTCGATCATAAAGCCCTTGACCAGCTTGGAGATGGACTCGTTGCGGCGGCAGCTGTCGAGCACCTCCTTGCAAATGCGATACTGCTCCAGCGGACGCTTGCCCGAGTTGTCGTGGTTGCAGTCGATGACCGCTGCCGGATTGGCATAGCCGGCATGCTCGGTATAGCGTTCGGCCAGGCGTTCCAGGTGTTCGTAGTGGTAGTTGGGGTAGGTGCGCCCATCGAGACCGATGTAGCCACGCATAACGGCGTGTGCGAGCGGGTTGCCGTCGCACTCGACCTCCCAGTTGCGGAAGATGAAGCTCTGGTGCGCCTGGGCGGCGTAAATTGAGTTGAGCATAACGGTGGTAGAGCCGGCAGTGGGATTCTTCATGCCGACGGGTACCGAAATGCCGCTCGACACCAGGCGATGCTCCTGGTTCTCGACCGAGCGTGCGCCCACGGCAACATAGCTCAGCAGGTCGACGAGGTATTGGTAGTTGGACGGGTAGAGCATCTCATCGGCGGTAAAGAAGCCCGTTTCCTCAATAACGCGCAGGTGCATGTGGCGGATGGCCTTGACGCCCTCGAGCAGGTCGTCGGGAGCCTCGGGGTTGGGGTTGTGCAGCAGGCCCTTGTAGCCGGTGCCCTTGGTGCGCGGCTTGTTGGTGTAGACGCGCGGAATGATGATGAGCTTGTCCTTGACCTCTTCGGCGGTCTTGGCCAGTCGGTTCATATACTCGAGCACCGAATCCTCGCGGTCGGCAGAGCACGGGCCGATGATGAGCACCTTACGTGCGTCCTCGCCGGTAAAGACTTTGGCGACCTCGGCGTCAAATGCCTGCTTTTTGGCGGTAAGCTCGGCAGAAAGTGGCATTTCCTTGCGGATCTCCATGGGGATCGGCAGCCTGCGTTTGAATTCCATGGCCATAGGGGTCTCCTCAATCTATAGAAAGAGCAATAAGCGTATTGTCGAATGCTCGGCATTATCCGCTGTCGCACGCTAAAGTGCAAGCCCTTGTCACCCCGAAACCTACCAAAAAGAGACAGGTTTATTTTGGCAGGTTTTATCTGGGCAAATGTCGGCGAATGCCGGGAGGGAGCGGCGCCGCGCGGGACCCTAAGGCTGTTGTCAGTTCCCCAGGAAATACCCTGTGGGCAAAAAATGCCAAATATGAGTACGGTTGCTATCTTAGTATCATATTGCCTTCGCAAAATAATAGACATAACAGCAAAATATGTTTATTAACGCAAACACATATAAGTCCGCTATAGGGCTGTTTGATCAATTTAGGGACGCGTGTAAGCCGTGAAAACGGCATTTGGGGCTGTTTTGGCTGTTACTAAAAAGGTAACAGTACTCATATTTGCCCTTTTTTGCCCACGGGGCCTCGAAGGGGCTGCCAATCAGGTCCCAGGGGAGACGGTTTGAGGGCCGCAGAGCAAAAACGGGGGCGCAGGTTGTCCTGCGCCCCCGTTTTCTGGGCATTGCGGTTGTTTGCCGCCGGTTGTTACGCCGCCTCGTCGAACTGCGAGTTATACAGGTCGGCGTAGAAGCCACCCTGGGCGAGTAGCTCGTCGTGTGTGCCCTTCTCGACGATGTCGCCGTCGCGAATTACCAAGATTACGTCGGCGTTGCGGATCGTGGACAGGCGGTGCGCGATGACAAAGCTCGTGCGGCCCTGCATCAGCGCATCCATGGCGCGCTGAATAAGCTCCTCGGTGCGGGTGTCGACGTTGGAAGTCGCCTCGTCCAAAATCAGCGCCGGACGGTCGGCCAAAATGGCACGGGCGATGGTCACGAGCTGGCGTTGACCCTGCGACAGGTTAGTGCCCTCTTCGTTGATCATAAAGTCGTAGCCGCCGGCGAGCGTATGGATAAAGTGGTCGCAGCGTGCGGCGCGTGCGGCGGCCTCGACCTCGGCGTCGGTCGCATCGGGGCGTCCGTAGCGGATGTTTTCGCGGATGGTGCCGTTAAACAGCCAGGTGTCCTGCAACACCATGGCAAACTCGCCGCGCAGCGCCGCGCGGTCCCAGTCGCGCACGTCGACGCCCTCGACGCGCAGCGAACCGCCGTCCACGTCGTAAAAGCGCTGCAGCAGCTTAATGAGCGTGGTCTTGCCGGCGCCGGTGGGGCCGACGATGGCAATGGTTTGGCCGGGCTGCGCCTCGCAGCTAAAGTCGTGGATGATGGTCTTGTCGGGCGTATAGCCAAACTTGACGTGATCAAACTCCACATGGCCGGGGCGCTTTTCGGGAATCTGCGCGTCGGCTTTCTGCTCCTCCTCGGGCGCGGCCAGGAACTCAAAGACGCGCTCGGTGGCGGCTGCCATCGACTGCATCGTGTTGCTCACGTTGCCCAGTTGCTGCACGGGCTGCGTAAAGTTGCGAACGTACTGGATAAAGCTCTGGATGTCGCCGGGCGTGGCATTGCCGGTCAGCGCGAGCTGCGCGCCCACCACGACGACGCCCACGTAGCCCATGTTGCCCACCAAGCTCATAAGCGGCATCATCAGGCCCGACAGGAACTGCGAGCGCCAGCCACTAATAAAGAGGCGGTCGTTTTGACGGTCGAACTCCTCGATTGAGGCCTCGGCGCGGTCGAACACTTGAATGACGTTCTGGCCGGCAAAGTCCTCCTCGATGATGCCGTTGACGGTGCCCAGGACCTGCTGCTGCTCGCGGAAGTACGGCTGCGAGAAGTGAATCATCACCATCAAGATAATTGCGGCTGCCGGTAGCGTGAGCACGGTGACGCCGGTGAGCGGCAGGCTGATCGAGAGCATCATGATGAGCACGCCGATAATCTGCGTGACCGACGTGATAAGCTGCGTCACGCTCTGGTTGAGCGACTGACCCAGCGTATCGACGTCGTTGGTGATGCGGCTGAGCACATCGCCCTTGCTGTGGCCGTTGAAGTAACTCATCGGAACGACAGCGATCTTGGCGGCGATCTCCTTGCGCATGCGATAGCAGATCTTTTGCGTGACGCCGGTCATGAGCCAGCCTTGGATCAGGCTGCAGACAGAGCTCGCCAGATACAGGCAGAGCAAAAAGCCGAGCGTCTTGGCGATCCAGTCAAAGTCAACGTCGCCGGTGCCGTTGACCTTGGCGACCAGGCCTTCGAACAGCTTGGTCGTAACCTGGCCGAGCACCTTGGGTCCCACAATGTTAAAGATGACCGAGCACACGGCAAAGGCGACGGCGGCAAACACGGCAATCTTGTGCTGGCCGATATAGCCGAGCAGCTGCCTCATGGTGCCCTTAAAGTCCTTGGCCTTTTCGCCACGACGCATGCCACCCATGCGGCCCATGGGACCACGCTGGCGGGTGGGCTTGGGAATCTGAGTCTTGGTCTCGTCTGCCATTAGCGCTCGCCTCCTTCCATGACGGCTGCAATTTCTTCTTGGGTAAGCCCCAGCTCCTCGGCGGAAAGCTGCGACTGTGCGATCTCCAGGTACGCCGAGCAGCTGCGCAGCAGCTCCTCGTGCGTGCCGGTGCCCACTACGTGGCCGTCGTCGAGCACGATGATCTGGTCGGCGTGCATGATGGTCGCGATGCGCTGGGCCACGACCACGAGTGCGGCGTCGGTAACGTTTTTGGCCAGCTCCTCGCGCAGGCGCGCGTCGGTCTTGTAGTCGAGGGCACTAAACGAGTCATCGAACACCACGATCTCGGGCTTTTTGGCCAATGCGCGGGCGATGGCCAGACGCTGGCGCTGGCCGCCCGAAACATTGGAGCCGCCCTGGCTGATGGGGGAGTCGTAACCGCCCTCACGCTCGGCGATAAAGTCCTCGGCCTGTGCGATGCGCGCGGCCTGGCGCATGTCATCATCGCTCACCATGTCGCCGGCAAACTTGAGGTTGCTCTCGACGGTGCCCGAGAACAGACGCCCCTGCTGCGGGATGTAACCAATGCGGCGGCGCAGCTCGGAAAGGGTCATGTCGCGCACGTCGATGCCGTCGAGCGAAATGCTGCCGCCCGTGACGTCGTACAGGCGCGGGATGAGCTGCACAAGCGTGGACTTGCCCGAGCCCGTGGAGCCAATGATGCCGAGCATCTGACCGGCATGCGTGGTGAAGTTCACACCGCTAATGACGTCGGCGCGGGCATCGGGGTACTGGAAGCTCACGTCGCGGAAGGTGAGCTCACCGCGCGGCGAGCTGGCCGCGGGCAGTTTGGGCGAGGCAGGGTCGTTGATGCTCGTGGGGCAGGTGATGACCTCATCTACGCGCTCGGCTGCGACCTCGGCACGGGGCAGGATGACCGAAACCATGGTGAGGATCATAAACGCCATGACGATCTGCATGGTGTAGGAGATAAACGCCATCATGTTGCCGACCTGCATCACGCCGTCGGACACGCCCTGCGCGCCAAACCAGACGATAAGCACGGTGATGCAGTTCATGACGAGCATCATGAGCGGCATCATAAAGCTCATGGCTCGGTTGGTGTAGAGCTGCGTGGTCATCAGGTCGAGCGACGCCTTGTCAAAACGTTCGAGCTCATGTTCCTCGCGGTTGAACGAGCGGATGGGCATAAGGCCGTCGAGCAGCTCGCGGGCGGTAAGGTTCACGCGGTCAACAAAGCTTTGCATCTTTTTGAACTTGGGCATGGTGAGGCCCATAAGCACGCCGACGACGGCCGAGACCGCGATGATGGCAACGGCGATGGTCCACTCCAGGCCGGTATGGTTGGCCAGGACGCGCATGACGGCGACGATGCCCATGACGGGGGCCATCAGACACATGCGGATAAACAGAGTTGCGGCCATCTGGATCTGCTGAATGTCGTTGGTGCAGCGGGTGATGAGCGAGGCCTGGCTAAACTTGCCCACCTCGGCCGGCGAGAAGTGCATAACCTTGTTGAAGGTCTCGCGGCGCAGGTCGCGGGCGATGGAGCAGGCGGTGCGCGAAGCCACGGCACCGGTCAGGATGGTGGCGACGAGCGACACGAGGCACAGTCCAAACATCGTGGTCGCCATGCGGCTCAGGTAGGCGTTCTGCACGTCGGCGGGGTCGATGCCCTGTGCCTTGTACTCGTCCTGTACATAGCTCACGGCGCGCTGGGTGACGATGGAGCCTGACATGGAGCCCATTTTGTCTGCCATTTGGTTGGCGCCCTCGACGAGCTTGCTTTGGTCTACCAGACCGCCCTCGACACCCAGGCGCAGGCTCTTCATGGTGATCTTGCCGCCGTCGGCGTCGATCTGCTTTTGCATGCTCTGCGCGGCTGCGGCCTTCTGCTGCATCTCGGCGAGCTGTTCGGGTGTCATGGCAGCCATCTGCTCGGGGGTGGGCATGGCCTGGGCAGCGTTGTCGTCTTTCTCGCTGGACGAGCCCATCATGTCGCCCATGGAGTTGGCGTCGATGCCCTGGTCGAGCGAAAGGACGACGGTCTCGGGCAGACTCATGATATCGGCGAGCTTGCTGCCATCGGCACGCTCTTCCTCGGTGCCCATGTACGTTCGAATGCCGTTTTTGTCAGCCTTGCTAAACACGGCCTCCACAGCCTTGGCGTCCTTGGCGCTCATGAAGAGTTCGAGGTCGTCGAGCGATTCGGCGCGAATGGTGTCGGGCACGGGCGAGGCGATGCCGCCTTGCTGCACGCCCACGTCGACGATGTCGCTCATATAGGTAGGCAGCGCCAGATCGGCGTTGCAGCTGATTACGATAAGTACGATAGCTGTGAACAGTGCCAGGACGTGCTTTTTAAAGAGCTTGAGAATCCTCACTCGGCATCTCTCCTTTCTTGATTGCGGTCGATAATTTCGTTGGCACGTCTTAGAAGGCGCACCATCTCTTGGGTATCTGTTTCGCCGAGCTGCTCGAGGAAGGCCGCGGTGCGCTCCTCGAATTCCCGTCGTTTGATTTCGAGATCCTGGAATCCCTTGTCGGTCACCGTGACGTGTACGCGACGACGGTCGGTCTTTGAGTGCTCGCGCTCGACCCAGCCCTTGGCTTCGAGAGCGCGTAGGATATTGGCGATGCGGGCGCTCGAGACCCAGGCGCGATCGGCGAGTTCGCTCGGCGTGAGCGAACCGCCAGCGAGCATGAGGGCGCGCATGACGGCCATCTCGCCGCCGAGGGCTTTGTCCGCAAAGCGCGAAATGCGCTGATGCATGCTGCCGAACTCGGTAAGGAGCTGACGCCCAAGTTCACGGAAATCGGTATCTTCCACCGAAAACCCCTAACACTAGAAACTATTTTCGGTGAAAGATGATACCCCTGCACGCACGCCCTATGCGGTAGATTTCTAAGCATGTCCCAAAAATCTACTTGGCCGCTAGGCAATATTAAGAGTGCATTAAGACTTAAAATCATTCAATTGCTGAAGCGTTTCAAAGAACTACTATGCACGCGGTTAGGCGAGGGGTTGTCACCACCATGACGACTGGGACTCATATAATCGCCACGTGCGATGCTCCAACTTCCCGCAAGGAGACACCTTACATAAAGGGGGATGGAGTCATGGCATTTGACTTCACGGGCAAGACCGCGATTGTCACGGGCGGCACTCAGGGCATTGGCCTCGAGATCGCCAAGGGCATCGTCGCGGGCGGCGGACATGTCGCGCTCATCGCAAGGAACGCTGCTAAGGGCGAGGCCGCTGTGGCCGAGCTTGGCGAGGGCAACAAGTTCTATCAGCTCGATGTCGCCGATGCGCCCAAGGCGCGCGAGACCGTCGAGCAGATTTTTACGGACCTGCCGCAAACCAACATCCTGATCAACTGCGCTGGCGTCATCAGCACCAAGAAGTTTGACGAGATCGATGACACCGAGTGGCGTCGCACCATCGACATCAACCTCAACGGTACCTTCACTATGATGAACGCCGTGTACCCGCACTTTAAGGCGGCCCATGCCGGCACTATCGTCAACGTGAGCTCTGTTGCGGGCAAGATCGGCGGCGGCCTGCTCGGCACCGCTGCCTACGCTAGCTCCAAGGCCGGTGTTAACGGTCTAACCAAGGCAGTCGCCAAGGAAGGCGGCAAGTTCGGCGTTCGCTGCAACGCCGTGTGCCCGTCGCTCACGTTGACCGATATGACCTCGATTCTCTCTGACGAGAACTCTCAGCGCATCATCAACGGTATCCCTCTGGGCCGCGCCGCCCAGGCCAGCGAGCCTGCGCAGATGGTGCTGTTCTTCGCTTCCGACCTCGCCAGCTTCGTGAACGGCGAGATCGGTGACTGCGACGGCGGCATCGTCCTGGACGGGTAATACCCCGCGATGATTATTCGGCGACGGCTCCTGCGACTCGGGACCGTCGCCTTCTTTCTGATATAGGCGCATGCGGCTACGATTCGCATGCATCCAAAGGAGATATATATGAGTGAATCGGCTGCGGTGGAGGCGCCGGCGGCAAAGGAGCCGTTCTTTAAGATGTCCTCCATCCCGGGCGCCAATATCTTGGTGCCGCTTCTGTTGGGCTGTCTGCTCAACACGCTATTCCCCGACCTGTTCAAAACGCTCGGCAGCTTTACGCTTGGCATGACCCAGCAGGGCGCTGGCCCGCTCGTGGGCGCTTTTTTGCTCATCGTCGGTACGACGATTTCGTTTAAGAGCGCTCCTGCCGCCGCTGCCCGCGGCGCCATCATCATCGCCGTCAAGCAGATCGTGGTCGTTGCCATGTCGCTGCTCATCCTTTATGTGTTCAACGACAACTTGTTTGGCATCTCTGCCATGGTGATGCTGGCGGCTTGCACCGGCGCCAACAACGCTATGTACGCTGGGCTGATGGGTACCATGGGCAACGAGGCTGAGCGTGGCGCTGTCGCCATCACCACGCTGGTTGTCGGCCCTCCGGTCACGATGATCGTGCTCGGCGCTGCCGGCCAGGCCCCGATCGGCTGGTCGCTCGTGGGTGCCATTCTGCCGATCGTCGTCGGCATTATTCTGGGTAACCTGTTCCCCAGCTTTAAGAAGATGATGGCACCGGCACTTTCCGCCATCATCGTGCTCGTCTTCTTTGCCATGGGCTCGACCATGACCTTTGGCCAGCTCATTAATGGCGGTCTCCCCGGTATTCTGCTCGGCGTGATCTGCTCGGTGGTCTTTGCAATTCCCGTTATCGCGGTCGATAAGCTCACGGGCGGTACGGGTGTCGCAGGTGCGGCCATTTCGAGCTGCGCCGGAGCCAATGTGGCCACGCCTGCTGCCATGGCAAGCGTCAACGAGGCCTTGTACGGTGGCGCCGTGCTCGCGACGGCTACGGCACAGGTTGCCGCCTGCGCAATCGTGACGGCTATTTTGACCCCGCTGGTCACCAGCTGGTGCTACAAGCATTTTGAGGGCCAGCAGAGCAACGGCAAGGCAACGACCGACAAGGCCGCCTCAGCCGCCTAATGCCAAACGGCAATCAAAGCTAAAAACTAGCTACGCCACAGGGCGGCCACGGGGGATCCCGTGGCCGCCCTGCAGTTTCTGTAGGGTCTCTGGGACACTTTACCCTGCTAAAGCTGGCATAACAGCTAGAGTGAACGTCGTACAAAGGCAAGGAAAAATAACATACAAATCGGTGAACGGTAGCTGTCCGCGCTCGCATTTCCTGCGGGTTTGTAAAAAACGCCCTTATGATATAAAAAAAGAAACATATAACAGCCCAGATGGAGAGGGTCGCTATGTTATCCTTCTCAAACGGGTGAAATCTTGGGTTTTGGGTTGTAGTTCCAAGGTGGACAAACGTTTTTCTCTGCACCAACGTGTGGTGAAGAACGGAAGAAGCCGGTAGTGCAAGCCGAACATTCAAGAATTCAATAAGCAGCGGTGTGAGAGAGCGCCGCATAACACGTAACTAGGAGCGTGGTTACACAATGCAGGAGGCATGGGAAGGCTTCAAGGAAGGCATTTGGACGGGAGAGGTTGACGTCCGAGACTTCATCCAGAAGAACTACACCCCCTACGAGGGCGACGAGTCGTTCCTCGTCGGCCCGACCGAGCGTACCAAGGAGCTGTGGGGCGAGGTTCTCGACCTGCTGCTTAAGGAGCGCGAGCAGGGCGGTGTCCTCGATATGGACACCAAGACCGTTACGGGTATCGTGAGCCACCCCGCTGGCTACATCGATAACGCCCACCGCGAGAAGGAGACCATCGTCGGTCTCCAGACCGACAAGCCGCTCAAGCGCGCGCTGCACGTCAACGGCGGTATCCGCATCGCTTGCCAGGCTGCCAGCCAGCACGGCTATAAGGTCGACGAGAACGTTGTCGAGCGCTACACCTTCGAGCGTAAGACCCACAACGCTGGCGTCTTCGATGTTTACACCCCCGAGATGCGTGCTTGCCGCTCGGCTCACATCATCACCGGTCTGCCCGATGGCTATGGCCGCGGCCGTATCATCGGCGACTACCGTCGTGTTGCCCTGTACGGCGTCGACTACCTGATCAAGGACAAGGAGGCCCAGAAGGCTTCCACCCCGACGGTCATGACCGCCGACAACATCCGCGACCGCGAGGAGCTGCAGGAGCAGATCCGCGCCCTCGGCGAGCTCAAGATGATGGCCGAGACCTATGGTTTCGATATTTCCAACCCTGCCACCAACACGCAGGAGGCCATCCAGTGGATGTACTTCGCCTACCTTGCTGCCGTTAAGGAGCAGAACGGCGCCGCTATGTCCATCGGCCGTACCTCTACGTTCATCGACATCTACGCTGAGCGCGACCTTGCCAACGGTACCTTCACCGAGGAGCAGATCCAGGAGTTCGTGGATCACTTCATCATGAAGCTCCGCATGGTCAAGTTTGCCCGTACCCCCGAGTACCAGGCCCTGTTCACCGGCGATCCGCAGTGGGTCACCGAGTCCATCGGCGGCATGGGTGTTGACGGCCGTACGCTCGTTACCAAGATGAGCTACCGCTACCTGCACACGCTCGAGAACATGGGCACCAGCCCCGAGCCCAACATGACCGTTCTGTGGTCGACCCGTCTGCCCGAGAACTTCAAGAAGTTCTGCGCCAAGACTTCTGTCGCCAGCTCCTCGATTCAGTACGAGAACGACGACCTCATGCGTGTCTATCATGGCGACGACTACGGTATTGCCTGCTGCGTGTCCTCCATGCGCATCGGCAAGGAGATGCAGTTCTTCGGCGCCCGCGCCAACCTGGCCAAGTGCCTGCTGTACGCACTCAACGGCGGTGTTGACGAGGTCTCCAAGAAGCAGGTCGGTCCCAAGTATCGCGCCGTCGAGGGCGATACGCTCGATTACGACGACGTTGTGGCCAAGTACAACGACATGATGAAGTGGCTCGCTGGCGTGTACGTCAACTCGCTGAACATCATTCACTACATGCACGACAAGTACTGCTACGAGCGCATCCAGATGGCTCTGCACGACAAGCACGTGCACCGCTGGTTCGCTACGGGCATCGCTGGCCTTTCCGTCGTGGCTGACTCCCTGTCCGCCATCAAGTACGCCAAGGTCCACCCCGTCCGTGATGAGAACGGCATCATCGTCGACTTCGAGACCGAGGGCGAGTTCCCCAAGTACGGTAACGACGACGACCGCGTCGACCAGATCGCTCACGACGTTGTGCACCAGTTCATGGAGTACATCCGCATGAACGACACCTATCGCAACTCCGTGCCCACGACCTCGGTTCTGACCATTACCTCCAATGTCGTGTACGGTAAGAAGACCGGCTCCACGCCCGACGGCCGCAAGGCTGGCCAGCCGTTCGCCCCGGGTGCTAACCCCATGCACAAGCGCGATAGCCACGGCGCCATCGCTTCGCTGTCTTCGGTTTCCAAGCTCCCGTTCCGCGATGCTCAGGACGGCATCTCCAACACCTTCTCCATCATCCCGAGTGCGCTCGGCAAGGAGGATCAGGTGTTCTTTGGCGATATCGACCTTGATCAGCTGGGCGAGTAACTATTGTTAGTGCTATACTAACAATAACGATTACTGATTAGTGCGCCGGTTTCGGCCGGCGCCTATCGATCGAAGGAGACACATTATGAAGGTTTCTGAAGTTTCCGAGACTCAGGCCGATAACCTGGTCCACATGCTCGACGCTTACGCCGAGAAGGGTGGCCACCACCTGAACATCAACGTCTTCAACCGTGAGACGCTGCTCGACGCTCAGGCTCACCCCGAGAAGTATCCGCAGCTGACCATTCGCGTTTCCGGCTACGCCGTGAACTTCCACACGCTCACCAAGGAGCAGCAGGACGAGGTCATTGCGCGTACCTTCCACGACAAGTTCTAAAAGGACTCAACTCCCACCGGAGACCCGGTAAGGCCTACGCACTTTGCCTCTCAAACGTCCTCGCCGCTTCGCGGCTGCGGAATGTTTGCGAGACAAAGTGCTCCCGGCCTTGCCGGGTCTCCTGCGTTGTCGTCCTTTAGGGAACCACGCTAAATTAAATTGGTGTCCTCGGACATGCAAAGAGGCTCGCTGCGCACTTCGTGCGGCGAGCCTCTTTGCGTCCTGCGGAATTTTTTGGGAGATAGCCCAAACAGCCCCGGCGGGGGTCCTGTGTAGTCACCCTTTAGGCGGAACTCTCCTAATTATTTGGATGAGTCGTTTACTTACTTGTACTGTTACCGTCTTCCCGCTCTTGTTGGGGTATGCTTTGTTCGTATGTAAACGTATGACATGTTGATGGGGGAGGGTGCTATGGCTCGCGAGGGCGCTCGTTCTAAGGATTCGGCTAAGCCTGGCATCAAGGAAGTTGCAGCGGTGGCGGGGGTTTCGCCTACTACGGTATCTCGCGTGCTTAATAATCGCGGCTATATTAGCCAAGAGACCCGCGATAAGGTCCATGCCGCGATGAAGCGCATCAACTATACGCCCAACGATATCGCCCGTGCCATGCTCAACGGTCGCCTGAATCTTATCGGTATGATCGTCCCCTATGTCAGCAGTCCGTTTCATGCCCAAGTGGTTCAAGTCATTGAGCATACCCTGGCCGAAAACGGTTTTAAGATGCTGCTGTGCAATAGCGCCAATCGACCCGAGCTTGAGCGCTCTTATATCGACATGCTTCGACGCAATATGGTTGATGGCGTCATCGTCAACTCGCTTAATATCGGTGCCGAGGCGTATGCCGAGATGGGCTTGAGTCTGGTTGGTATCGACTGCGACCTTGGCGAGGCCTCTGTTCAGATTGCGAGCGACAGCTATAGCATCGGCGAACTTGCCACGCGTCGCCTGATCGATGACGGATGTTCACGCATCCTGTGCCTGCGCAGCAATAGCCGCATGCGCATGCCTGCCAATAAGCGTACCGATGCCTACCTCGATGTTGTTGAGCAGGCCGGTTTGCCCGCGCTTGTCCGTGAGGTCGAGTTCGTTAAGCCCGACGACGAAAAGAGCGCGGTCGTTGCGAAGATCCTCGATGAGAACCCCGATATTGACGGCATCTTTGCGGGAGACGACACGATGGCGGCTATCTGTCTTAACGTGATGAAGCAGCGCGGCTTGAGCGCTCCGGGCGATATTAAGGTCGTGGGCGCGGATGGTGCCCGCCGCACTATGACGTTTATGCCTGACTTAACAACCGTACGCCAAGATATCGATCGCATCGGAGAGCTCGCGGCGCAATCCATCATTGCTCTTGTTAACGGCGAAAAGCCCGAATCGAATATCAAGCTCCCCGTTGAACTCATTGAGGGTAAAACCGCGTAGTTCATCCCGTGCCAAAAGAATTCCTCAAACACCTCTGATGACCGTTCGCCGGCATATGTCAACCGTTTGCCGACGACTGGAACTGCAAAAAGACGTATTGGTATGAAAACGTTTGACATATGAAAACGATTGACATATCTTGCAGTTGTACCGAGTTAGTATCACGTGGGAAAGGAAGTCTCGGATGCACAAGGTGTATTACCAGCCTGAGGGAATTTGGGTAGGCGACATCATGCCGTACGGCGAGGACGGCACGTTCTATCTCTATCATCAGCGTGACACGCGAAACCCCGGACCTTTCGGAGAGCCGTTTGGCTGGGCACTCGCGACAACCAAGGACTTCGTCAATTACAAAGACTTTGGCGAGAGCCTTGAGCGTGGCGGCGACGAGGAAGTCGACCAGTATGTTTATGCCGGCACGGTGTTTAAGGTGGGCGACAAGTACCATGCGCTCTACACTGGTTGCAATCGCGATAAGGTCAAGGCGCGCTTGATGAAGCAGGTTCTTCTTCACGCAACGAGTGACGACGCCGTCAAGTGGGAGAAGAACATCGCTGAGACGCTGCTTCCGCCCCGGGAGGGTTACGATGACCGCAACTGGCGCGATCCCTTTGTGCTTTGGGATGAGGAGAACGAAGAGTACATGCTCATCCTCGGCACGCGTGTGGGCGAGGACAAGCGTTTGATGACCGGTCGTCTGGTCAAGTTCACCTCCAAGGACCTGGATACCTGGGAGTTCCAGGGCGACTGGTGGAATCCGGGCCTGTACACCATGTTCGAGATGCCTGATCTCTTTAAGATGGGCGACTGGTGGTATCTGGTGTTCTCCGAGTACAGTGATGGCAACAAGACCCGTTACCGCATGTCTCGCTCTATCAACGGTCCTTGGATCACTCCTGCGGACGATTCCTTCGATGGCCGCGCGTACTATGCCGCGCGTACCGCATTTGACGGCGAGCGCCGCGTTCTCTTTGGTTGGGTTCCTACGCGTGACGAGGGCGGCGACCCCAGCTCTTACCTATGGGGTGGCACCTTTATGCCCCTCGAGATCGTTCAGCGTGCCGACGGAACGCTCGGCACCAAGCTCCCCGACAGCATGCTTGGCGCCTTTGGCGAGGCTAAGGCAGTCGAGACCTTTGAGCTTTCCTGCGAGTCGGGCAAGGTCGAGCAGGTGCTCGCCGCGGATGCCGGCTCCACCTACTTGCTCGATGCCGACATTGAGCTCGGCGGTAACGCTGCCGGCTTCTCGGTCAAGTTCGCCGAGGACGCCGAGACCGGTCTTGCCTATGAGTTCCGCGCCAACCTGCGCGAGGGCAAGCTCGAGTTCACGCCGGCTCCCCAGTACCCGTGGTTCCAGGTCAACAACATGGGCCTCGAGCGTCCGTTGTTCTTTAAGGGCGAGGGCACTCACCATGTGCGTCTGGTCGTCGACGACGACATCGCGACCATCTTTGTCGATGATGTTGCGCTCAACGCTCGCTTCTGCAACAAGCAGGGCCAGGGTGTGGCGCTTACCGTCACCGACGGTGCGCTCAAGTGCGCAAACGCAACGATCGCGTCTCTGTAGCGGCAACGAACCGTTTTATGATTTAGAAAAGGAATGGAGAGGAACATGGACTACAAGGCAGTGTCCCAGCAAGTCGTCGACAACGTCGGCGGACTGGAGAACATCGAGGGCGCCACGCATTGCGTGACCCGTCTGCGTCTGGTGCTCAAGGATACGAGCAAATACAACAAGGCCGAGCTCGAGAACATCGATGGCGTCAAGGGCGTGCTGTACAACAGCGGCCAGCTCATGATCATCTTTGGTACCGGTACCGTCAACAAGGTTTACGATGAGTTTATGGCTCTGACGGGCGTCAAGGAGATTAGCGCTTCCGAGGTCAAGGGTGCCGAGGCGGACAAGAAAGGCAAGTTCTTCTCGGTCCTCAAGGTGTTCTCGGACATCTTTATCCCCATCATTCCTGCCTTCGTCGGTGCCGCTATCATCATCGGCCTTAAGTCGTTGATCGTTGCCAACGGCCTCTTTGGCATGGAGGGCAGTCTCGCCGATCACAGCGAGTTCCTCAAGAACCTCGCAAGCTTCTTTGCCATTATCGCCACCACGTTCGACTACCTGCCTGTCCTGGTTATGTACAGCGCGGTCAAGCGTTTTGGCGGTAACCCGATCCTGGGCATCCTCGTCGGTATCGTCATGGTTCACCCGAGTCTTATGAACCGTAACACGTTCGTTATGGACCCGACGGGTGCTGAGTACTGGAACTTCGGTCCGCTATCCATTCCCATGGTTGCTTTCCAGGGCGGTGTGTTCCCTGCAATCCTGACTGCCTGGTTTATGGCCAAGGTCGAAAAGATTGCCCAGAAGTACATCCCCGAGGTCGTCTCGTTTGTCTTTGTCCCGACCGTTACCCTGATTCTTGCTAACGTTGCCCTGTTCACCGTGTTCGGCCCGCTCGGCAACCTGATCGGCGACGTCCTCGCTGGCGTAATCGATGTCCTGTACAACAGAATGGGCGTCTTTGGTGCCTTTGTCTTCGCCGCGTTCCTGCAGCCGCTCGTCGTTACCGGTACGCATCAGTTCATCCAGGGTATCGAGGCCAACCTCGTTGCCACGACTGGCTTCAACTACATCCAGGCCATCTGGTCGGTTTCCATCATCGCCCAGGGCGGCGGCGCCATCGGCATGTACCTCATTCACAAGAAGCACTCCAAAGAGCGCAACATCTGCATGTCGTCCTTTATTCCGACGCTGGTCGGTATCTCCGAGCCCGCTATCTTCGCTGCAAACATGCGCTATTCGATCATTCCGTTCATCTGCGCATGCATCGGTGCAGGCTGCGGCGGTGCCTTCGTGAAGTTCTTTGAAGTGCGCGCTATCGGTCAGGGTCTGACCGGTGTGCTTGGCCTGCTCATCGTTACGCCCGAGACTCTCGTGTGGTATGTGGCTGGTAATCTTATCGCCTTTATCGTGCCGATCTTCTTGATCTTTGCCTACAACAAGGCAAAGGGCGTTCCGACCACCGATGAAGAGGGCGCTGGTGCTGGCTTCGATGTCAGCTTCTAGTTGAGCCGTTCAGCGTAATGTGCGGATAAGTCCATTTGAGGAAGGGCGCTCGGCTCGTGCGAGTCGAGCGTCCTTCCCTATAGACGAGAAAGTCAATGGCGATGTTTAATCAAAAAAATAAGGTGACACGCGCGGACTATGATCAGTGGCGTGCCGGACAGGATGAGACGGCTGGTCGCATCGCGTCCGACCCCGATAGGCTCCTGTTCCATGTGGAGCCTGAGCTTGGCTGGCTCAACGACCCCAACGGTTTGGTTCAGATTGGTGATACGTATCACATCTATCATCAATACGATCCGTTCGATGCTGCGCATGGCGGTCCAGTGCTTTGGAACCATCTGACGACAAAGGATTTTGTGACGTACGAGAATCACGGCCCTGTGCTGTTCCCCGATTCCGATTTGGATTCGAACGGAGCGTATTCTGGTTCTGCCTTTGTACGCGATGGCAAGATTCACTACTTCTATACCGGCAACGTCAAGCATTTTGACCGCGATGATTACGACTACGTGTTGACGGGCCGTGAGCAAAACCAGATTCATATGGTTGCCGAGAATCCCGACGAATTGGGCGAGAAGTGCATAGCTGTTGGACCGGTCGATTACCCCGACGATATCGGTACGCACGTGCGCGACCCCAAGATCCTTGAGCACGATGGTATCTACTACATGGTTCTGGGCGCTCGTACGAAAGACGACCGTGGCTGCGTGCTTGTCTATACCTCGCGCAATCTTGAGGACTGGAGCTATGCGACGCGCATTGAGTTGGGCGAGAAGTTTGGCTTTATGTGGGAGTGCCCCGATCTGTTTGAGCTCGATGGCGAGCTTATTCTCGTTTGCTGTCCGCAGGGTGTGCCTGCCGATGGTTGGCGTTACCGCAATCCGCATCAGTGCGTGTGGTTCCCCATCGAGGCCGATTGGGAGGCGCCGAGCTTTAAAATCGTCGGGCAGGGCATGCCCCCGATGGTCGATGCCGGTTTTGATTTCTATGCTCCGCAGTCCTTTGAGGATGCTGCAGGCCGGCGTTTGATGATCGGATGGTCGGGTTGCCCCGATGCGACGGCAGAAAACCCGACGGTGGCGCGCGGGTGGCAGTGCGCGTTGACGGTGCCGCGAGAGCTGAGCATGCGCGATGGTAAGCTCTGCCAGCAGCCGGCGCACGAGATTGAGAGGATGCGCGGCGACTGCGTTCGCGCGACAGGCGGTGAAACCGTTGAGGAGCCGGGACGCCTGTTTGATCTTGTGGTTTCCTGTGAGGGCGCCAAGATGGTCGAGCTCGAAATCCGCAAGGGTGTCTTTGTACGTTATGCGGACGGGATGCTTACCCTCGACATGGGTGACGAAGGCTATGGGCGCGACCAAAGGTCGATCGAGCTCAGCGAGCTTCGCGACCTGCGCGTGCTTTCGGACACTACGATGGTCGAGATTTTTGCCAACAGCGGCGAGGCGGCACTTACGAGCCGTACCTATTCGCCGGCGGTTTCGGCGATGGGGTTGCATGCCGAGGGTGCGGCGTCGATGGATTTCTACCGCCTCGCGCATTAACCGTGCGTGGAGCACGATTGGACTTGCCGGGCGGAATGTGTCGCAGTTGCCGCAGCGAACTACCGTTTATCGCGTATAGCGACCGTTTGCGGGATAAGTAACACTCCTTAATAAACCGTGTAGAATCTCAGATAAGCACGGAGTTTTCCAGGGAGACGCTGTCCTTTGTTATGTGCAAAGGGCGGCGTCTCTTTGGCGCTTGGGGGTCGTTCTGTAGCAGGACGGCGGGCGTGTGTCACATATTAAAAAGCCAACGTCGAGATGGGTCGTGATAATAATGGGCAAGTACATAATCGTGGTTGAATCTGGTTCGGATGTGACGCCAGAGCTCTGCGAGCGCTACGGCATCGTGCGCGTGCCTATGCATGTCACGATTGGTGACGAGACCGTCGAGGACGGCTCGATCGATCCGCTCGAGATTTACTCGCGCTGCAACGAGTTTGGCGTAATGCCCAAGACCAGTGGCTGCGCGCCTGCGGATTTTGCGCACGTATATGACCGCATCCATGCCGAGCAGCCCGATGCGACCATTCTGCATCTTGCGTACTCCGAGGTCACGACCTGCTCGCATCAATCATCGAAGATCGCCGCCAAGGGTCGCGATTACGTCTACTCCATGGACACGCGCTTTGTTTCGGTAGGCCAGTCGCTCGTTGTCGTCGAGACCGCCAAATACATCGAGGCTCACCCCGATGCCACCGTCGACGAGATCTTTGCATTTACGAACTCCGTCATGGACCGCGTGCTGTTGGGCTTTGTTCCTACCGACCTTGCCTTCCTTAAGGCGGGTGGTCGCTTGTCCAACGTCGCGTTCCTAGGCGCTCATCTGCTCAAGATTAAGCCCTGCATTGAGGTGGCGGGTGGTAAGTTCGTGGCGACCAAGAAGTTCCGCGGTTCTATGCTTAAGTGCGCCCGTGCCTTTATTGATCATATGGTAGAGAAGGGCGAGATCGACTACTCGCATATTGGCCTGGCGTATTCGGTGGGTCTTTCCGAGGAGTTGCGCGACGACATGGAAGTCTATGCACACGATCTTGGCTTTAAGGACGTTACCTGGACTCAGGTCGGCGGCGTCATCTCGAGCCACTGCGGCCCGACTGCTTTCGGCGCGGTGCTCACGCTTAGGGCATAAGGTCTGGCGTCTATCGATATCTATTGCCTCGGCGGCGGGCGGGTTGTGACAACCTTCCCGCCGCTTTTGCGTGGAGTCAAATAGGACAACCCAATTGACCGCTAAACCGTTTTGTCATCATGCGTATGGGATAGAATGTCTCTGGCATTTATGTAGCTAAAACCAAAGAGAGGCAAGGTAGCGGGAATGGCTGAGATGACGCTCGAGGGTGTGGACGCTCGTCCCGAGGACTCTGCGTTTGCCCTGGGCCGCGTACATTCGATTGAGACGATGGGAACGGTCGACGGACCCGGCATCCGCTTTGTGGTGTTTGTTCAGGGCTGCCCCATGCGCTGCGCGTATTGCCACAATCCCGATACCTGGTCGGTCAACGGCGGCACGATGGTGACCGTCGAGCACCTCATGGATGAGTTCCAGAGTAACCACGAGTTCTATCGCAGCGGCGGAATTACGGTGTCCGGCGGCGAGCCGCTCCTACAGCCTGAGTTTTTGGCCGACCTGTTCCGTGCAATGCACAACAACCCCGATGGCCGCGTGCATACCTGCTTGGACAGCTGCGGCTATGCGTTCGATCCCAACCACCCCGAGAAGTTCGATGCCGTTCTCAACGAGACCGACATGGTGCTGCTCGACATCAAGCATGCCGATCCGGCTGAGCATAAAAAGCTGACCGGCTGCGATCCTGCACGTATCCTGGCGTTTGGCGATGAGCTGGCGCGACGCAGGATCAAGGTCGTTATCCGTCACGTGGTGGTGCCGGGCATTACCGACACGGTGGAGGAGTGCGAGGCGCTCGGTCGCCTGATTGCCCCATGGCATAACGTGGTCGGTCTGGAGATGCTGCCGTATCACACCATGGGTGTCGTCAAATATGAGCAGTTGGGGATTCCCTATAAGCTTGAGGGCGTGCCCCAGATGGATACCGCTCGCATGCCCGAGCTGCGCAATGCCGTTATGACCGGCATGAAAGAGCGCCGTGCGGAGCTGAAAAACGCCATCGGCTAGCGTACCATTTTCGTTCCCCAAGGACACTCATTGGGGACAGACTTAAATGAGTGCCCCTGGGCACCTAGTTGATTGCTAAAGAGCCCCGTTCTAAAAAGACTGCTCTCTGGGTTGCGGTGAGATGCGCAACAGAATCGTGCCATTTGGATAAATGCGCTTGTGGTTTCTTTAAAGACACCTTAAACGCCGCTGAATATCTTTGGAAAGAAATGCATGCTCGGTATCATGCTGCTCGTATATAAACGGTGGCAGTCAGGAGACCACGTGCGAAACATCGCATCGCGGGACGAGTATGTGCCGCAGCATGGCAGCAGATATAAGACGAAGGGCACGTCTTCGCGTGGCCTTGCCGGCGCTCGCATCCGCGTGAGGAAGATTGCCGCCATTGGGATGCTAACGGCGGCGGTTATTATCCTCGGAATTACCGTTAAAACCTACGCCTCGGAGCGAACGGTGCGCTCAGATGCGTTAACGGTACAGCTGCAAAACGAAAAGGTTTCAAAGTCCAAAGCGTCGGCAGATCAAGCTCTGTCGACGGCAGGTCTCAAGACGAGACTTTCGAAGGCGGACTTCAACGATATCCCTTCGGGTGATACCGTTCAGACCTTCTCGTTGGTGGATAACAAGACTCCTACCTTGGAGGATGAGAGCCTTGCCTTGCTCCAGGATGCCCTGAGTCAGGCGCAGGAGCTGGGCGACGTGGGCGTAGTGTTCTGCGACCTATCGAGCGGTAGGGGCGTGACGTATAACGCCGATGTTGAGGTGTATGGAGCGAGCAGTTATAAGGCGCTGTATGCACTCTATATTTGCGAGATGTTGGTCGAATCGGGGCAGGTGTCGCTCGATGGGCCTTTAGCCACGTATGGTGATTACAGCATGGGCTGGCAGACGGTGCGCAACCTTATCGAGAATGCCGTCGTCAACTCAGACAACGATTCGTTTATCGCGTTACGCGCGGCGTTTGACCATGATGGCTATGAGGATTGGATTGCCAATCTGGGTGTTGATGACGAAACGGCACTGAATCCGATGAGTGATTTTCCGACCTACTGCCCGCGCACCTCGGCAAAGTTGTGGCGAGAGATGAGTGAGTATTTGAGCTGTGACACCGAGGCGTCGCAATGGCTGTCGGGCCTTCTGGCATCAACATCGCGCTCGTTTATTCGCGATGGCATTGCGGACGAGCAGGTTTTGGTGCGCAACAAGGCAGGCTGGATTAGCGAGGATGGTTACTACTCGACATGCGATGCGGGCCTTATCGACATCGATGGCTGTACCTATGTCATGGGTATCATGACATCGATGCCGTGGAGCGACCGCTCGAGTGAGGTTACGGCCGCGATTGCAAAGGCTCTGTTTGATACGCGAGCTGCACTGGCTTAGCGTGTTCGTTTGACGAGGTCAAACAAAATGCTGGTACCATACCGTGGTTGAGAATTTCGAATAGGTTTGGGGAATGGCATGGCTACCATTGCGATTATCGGTGCGCTCGAAAAAGAGATCATGCAGATTAAGGAAGAGCTGAGCGACGTTTGCGAGGCACGGGAGGCAGGCTTGACCGTTGTGAGCGGTGAGCTCGACGGCCTGACAGTTGTCGCCACAACGGCGGGCATGGGCACGGTGAACGCCGCCGCTGCAACACAGCACCTCATTAGCAAGTATGCTCCGCAGGCTGTTGTGTTTTCGGGCATTGCGGGCGGTTTGAACCCCAAGCTCCATATCGACGACGTGGTCATTGGCAAACGCCTACGCTATCTGGATACCGATACCGCGCTTATCGCCGAGTCCGCACCGGGGCTCGAGGAGTTTGGCTCGACGCCCGCGCTGGTCGATATTGCCGCCGACGTGCTTGCTGAGCGTGGGTTTGTTGACGCTTCGACAAATGCAGTCGCTTCGAATGAGGGCACCAAGCAGTTCCTGGTCGGCACGATTGCCACGGGTAACCGCTTTGTGACGGGCGCCACCATGCGCAACGACGCTATCGAGGCGACGCATGCCGATTGTGTCGGCATGGAGGGCGCGGCAATTGCCCATGTCGCAACCAAAAATGGTGTCGATTGCCTGGTGTTGCGCGCTATCAGCGATAATTGTGACGAGGCGTACGATGCAATTTGCGAGCGCGAGTTCGATCTGTTCGAGTACGCGCGTGTCGCAAGTGACATCACGCTCGATATCGTCCGCCGCATTGCCGCTGCGCAATAGCGCGTCTATTTGTAAGAACCTACGACCAAGGAGTGTCCATGGCCGATTCCATTAACTATCAGCTTGCCAAGTTCGTTGCCAGCTACGGCAAGGTTTCGCAGATTCCCGAGTCCACCTGCCCTGAGGTGAGCTTCGTCGGCCGCTCCAACGTGGGCAAGTCCTCCATCATGAACAAGCTCTTTGGCCGCAAGAACCTGGTCAAGGTTTCCAGTACGCCGGGCAAGACGAGCAATATCAATTTCTTCGAGGCCGACGATGTGCACTTTGTGGACCTGCCGGGCTACGGTTTCGCGCGTCGCTCCAAGGCCGAGCGCGACCGTTGGGCCGAGCTTATCGGCGACTTTTTTGACTCCGAGCGCAGCTTTAACCTGGTTGTGTCGCTGGTGGACATTCGCCACGACCCCAGTAAACTCGACCATGACATGATCGACTACCTGCAGGGCAACGAGTTCAACTTTATCGTCTGCCTCACCAAGGCCGACAAGCTCAGCCGCACCCAGCAGGCCCGCCAGGCAGCAGCCATCAAAAAGCAGCTCAACGTCCCGGCCGAAAACGTAATCATCACAAGCTCCCAGACCGGCACCGGCATCGATGAACTCAAGTGCCGCATCGCCGAGGCCTGCCTCTAGTAAGGGCTCCAGTCTAGCAAGAGCCCCTATCAATAAAAGGCCATAATTTCAGCCCGGCGCCCCTTTAAAGCGTGGGTCCCTGTAGACATCGCCAGTGACGTTACCATAGGGCCACCCAGGGGCATCCCCTTAAAAACATTCCGCACTGATATCTTCTGTATTGAAGACGTCGATGGTGCACCCGTATACCATTGACGTCGACACCATCAGATGCGGACCGCGCGGTGACCCCACATTCCGCTGGCGCCCACAGGGCTGCCCTCGTTTCCTGACATGTCCCGCGCGGGCCGCGGCGAGCCGAGACCGCCGCATGACCTAATAGGAGCATGGAGCGATACCGCGGACCCGAACAACCGCATTCTATCGCGCCCCGTCAGTGTGCCGTCTGCCCGGTCCAGGCGAGCACGGAAAGAACGGAGCGAGACATGCAAAACGAATCGACACCCGGCGCCCGCGGGCCGGTCTTCTGCGGGGTCGACACCCACGCCGACTCGCACTGGCTGTGCGTCCTGGACTGGAGGGGCCGCAAGGTCCTGTCCCGCCAGTTCCCCGCCGACGCGGCGGGCTACGAGGCGCTCGCCGGGGCGATCGCGGCGGCCGGGGAGCCGGCCTGCGTCGCGATGGAGGGGACGTCGTCCTACGGGGCGGGCCTCACCAGGCACCTCGCGTCGCTTGGGATGCCCGTGCGCGAGGCGCTCTCCCCGGCGAGGATGCAGAGGAGGCGCCCGGGGCAGGGAAAGTGCGACGAGTCGGACGCGGAGAGGGCGGCCCGCGCGGCGATGTCCGGCTCAAGGCTCGGGACCCCCAAGAGCCAGGACGGGTGGGTCGACGGGGTGCGCTGCATGCTCGCGGCGCGCTCCGGGGTGTTAGCGCTACTGTAAAAACAACCAATTTCGCCATCGCACTTTAGCCGATTCCGCCAACGCAATTTCCCCGATCACGCCAACGCATTTTCACCATTTCCACCAACGCCGGGGCTTACGCTTCGACCGACAAGCGAACGATGCTTTCGGGAGGAGCGGCCGTGGCGGAGAAGAACCTGATCGGAGAGTTGGACATGTACAGGGAAGCGGGCATAAAGCCCAACTTCAGCGACATAGCGAAGCGCTACGGCAAGGACAGGCACACCGTGGCGGCGTACTGGAGGGCCGAGGGCGGCCGGCCCCGCGACGGGCGCGCCGACAGGGCGGGCTCCTTCGACGCGCACATCGAGGAGGTGGCCGCCAAGGCGCAGCTGCCGGGGGTCACCAAGAAGGGCATCCACGAGTGGCTGCTGCACAGGTATCCCGGCGAGAACCTGGCCGGCTACAACGCCTTCACCCAGTTCATGCGCAAGAACGGTATCGCCGTCGGGGCCTCCGTCGGCCCGGAACCGCACCCGCGCTTCGAGACGCCGCCCGGGCTGCAGCTGCAGTTCGACTGGAAGGAGTCGGTCAGGATGGCGAACCGCGACGGCGAGCTGTTCGAGTTCAACGTGTTCGCGGCGACGCTGGGCCATTCCCGCAGGCACATATTCATCCGGTCGGGGACCAGGACGACCGACGACCTGGTCAGGTGCATGTACGCCACGATCGCGAGGCTCGGCGGCGTGCCCCGCGAGTGGGTCACGGACAACATGTCCGCCCTGGTGACGGTCAAGGGCGGCAGGCGCCTCAAGGTCCAGCGCGCATACGAGTTCGCCAAGGCCGCCGGCTTCGAGCTGAAGCTGTGCCGCCCGCGCAGCCCCCAGACCAAGGGCAAGGTCGAGTCGTCGAACCGCTTCCTGTCGCGGCTCGCGGCCTACCAGGGCGACTTCGACGGCTGGGACGACATCGACGAGATCATCGCGCGGATCGAGGACGCCAGCAACTCCGAGCCCAACGAGACCACGGGGCTGCCGCCCTCCGCGCTGTTCATGGAGGAGAAGGACGCGCTGCTGCCCGTCGGCAACCTCCGCGCCCTCGAGGAGGCGATGGGCGACGTGGTGCGCGTGGCCAGGGTGCCGGCCACGATGCTGGTCAGCGCGCACGGCGAGCCCATGTCGGTGCCCAGGCGCTGCATCGGCAGGCCCGCCCGCATCGTCTGCATGCCCGGCGGCGCGATGGACTGCTACGTCGGCGGCGAGCTGGTGGCGACGCACGTGGCGGGCGGGCCGGCCTACGACCCGGCGCACTACGCCGAGGCCATGGCCGGGAAGCGCTGGTTCGGCGACGCCGCCGGCGACATCGAGGCGGCCGCCGCCGCCAACCTCGGGCTGCTCGACTCGATAGGGGGCTCGCTGTGAGCGCCGCGGTGCAGGCCAGCCCGCTCAACCGCCTGGCGGCCAATCTCGAGGAGCTGGGGCTCGAGGGCATGGCGTCGTCGGTGCCCGAGTACGTCAGGCTCGTCGCCGACGGGAGGAAGAGCCTGGTCGACGCCATGCTCGAGCTCACCGACGCCCAGATAGCCCTCAAGCGGCGCGCCGACGACGAGCGCCGCACGAGGATGGCCAACTTCCCCTACATAAAGACGCTGGCCGACTTCGACTGGGGTTTCCAGCCGAGCGTGCCCCGCGGGCTGGTCGAGCAGCTGGCCACGCTCGAGTTCGTCGACCGCGGCGACAACGTCGTGCTCGTCGGCAGCCCGGGCGTCGGCAAGACCCACCTGTCGATAGCCATAGGCCACGAGGCGGTGATGGCCCGCAAGCAGGTGTACTTCGCCGACTGCTCGAGGCTGGTCGAGGACCTCAAGCACGCCTCGGCGAAGGAGGCGCTGGCGCGCAGGATGCGGTTCTACGAGCACTGCAGCCTGCTGATAATAGACGAGCTGGGCTACCTCGATATCGGGAAGGAGGGCGCCGACCTGCTGTTCCAGCTGGTGAACAGGCGCTACGCGCTCAAGCGGTCGACGATCGTCACGACCAACGTGCCGGTCGGCAGGTGGGGCGACGTGTTCGGCAGCAACGTCACGGCCTCGGCGGTCGCCGACAGGCTGTGCCACCACTGCGCGATGATCAAGATAACGGGCCGGTCGTACCGCCTGAAGGACGTGTCCATCGGCGGTGAGGACGGGAAGGAGGAGGGCGCCTAGGCGCCGAAAGCGGCACATCCGCGTTGGCGAATCCGGCGTATCCGCGTTGGCGCGATTGGCGAAAATGCGTTGGTGGAAATGGTGAAAATTATATTGACGCTAACACCAGGACGGGTGGGTCGACGGGGTGCGCTGCATGCTCGCGGCGCGCTCCGGGGCGGTGAAGGCGCGGACCTCGGCGATCAACACCGCGAGGTCGCTGCTCACCACCGCCCCGGAGGGGCTCAGGTCGAGGTTCCGCGGGATGGCGGGGCCGAGGCTGATGGAGGAGCTCCCCTCCGTGCGCGCCGAGGGCGCGCTGGGCGCCGCGCTCGGCGCGCTGGCGGACCTGTGGGCGGCGGCGCGCGACGCGGCGCTCGACATGGAGCGCGCGATCGAGGCGTCCCTGGAGGAGAACTGCCCCGCGCTGCTGGCGATGTACGGGTGCGGGCCCGTGAGCGCGGCCAAGCTCGCGGTCGCGGCCGGGGACAACCCGGGCAGGCTGCGCTCCGAGGCGTCGTTCGCGGCGATATGCGGGGCCTGCCCAATCCCCGCCTCGAGCGGCAAGACCGTGAGGCACAGGCTCAACAGGGGCGGCGACCGGCAGGCGAACAGCGCTCTGCACGAGATCGCGAGGCAGAGGGTCATGCGCGACCCCGAGACCGCCGAGTACGCCGAGAGGGCCAGGGCGCGGGGGAAGAGCGACAGGGAGGTCATGAGGTGCCTCAAGCGCTACGTGGCCAGGGAGGCGTACCGGGCGCTGATGCGCCCGCACGAGGTCAGGAGGCCCGAGGACGCCTCGGGGCTCGTGGCGGCCAGGCGCGCGGCGAGGGTCAGCCAGGTGAGGGCGGCGTCCATATTGGGAACCAGCGAGAAGTACATCTCGATGCTGGAGAGGGGCCAAAGGGAGCTCAAGCCCATAAGGAGGGCCTACGAGGCATGGGTCGAGGCCGGACTTCCGCTCGATTGGGACAGGCAAGCCTTCGAGGCCGAGCGCAAAATGGATTCTAAAAAACACCTTGCCAAATAGGAGCGTCAGACCAGGAAACCCCCTTATCCGCAGCTCCGAAGGAGCAGGATAAGGGGGCCTCAAGTGCGAGGACGTTTTTAAGGGGATGCCCCTGGGCGGCCCGGACAGACCGATCGGCGATGTCTACAGGTACTCGATTTGAGCGCCCTCGGTGTCGCACGTGAGGATATGCGTGTCACACTTGGGGAACTGCTCACGCAGCTTGACCTGCAGGAACTTTGCCACGATGGTGTCGTCGGTCACAGCCATGAGGGTCGAGCCCGAGCCGCTAATCCAGATGGTTTTAGCGCCGCCGTTAAGGCAGGTGTCGCGCACGGCGTTGTAGTCGGGGATGAGGCGGCGGCGATAGGGCTCCTGGATGCGGTCGTCGTTGGCGGCGGCAATCAGGTCGAGGTCACCAGTCTCCAGGCCGCGCGTCATGCCGGCGATGCGGCCCATTTGCCATACGGCGGTGGAGAGTGGAATCTCCTGTGGCACAACCTTGCGGGCCTCGCTCGTATGCACCTCGTAGGGCGGAATCACGGTAATAAAACGCAAGCGATCGCTCACCTCGTAGCGCAGGCACTGGGGGAGCGAATCAGTCGGCGTAAAGGAGCAGACGGCGCCGCCCAGGATGGCGGGGGCGACGTTATCGGGATGGCCCTCGACCTCGGTGGCGATGCGGACGAGTTCGGCGCGGTCGACGGTGTGGCCTGTCAGCGCGGCGGCAGCCATGATGCCGGCGACGACGCAGGTGGAGCTGGAACCCAGGCCGCGGGCGACGGGGACGTCGGTCTGAATGTCGATAGCGACGGGGAAGGCCGGCTCGCCCCATGCGGCCAGCGCATCGACAAAGCTCACATAGACCAGGTTATTCTCGTTTTGGAACTCCTTGGGGCAGCCCGTGATGGTGAGCTTGTCGGCGCGCTCGAAGGTGAAGTGCGAGTAGAGGCCGACGGCCATGCCGAGGGTGTCGTAGCCGATGCCTAGGTTGGCGCTTGTTGCTGGGACGGTGATTTTGATCATGTGGGTCCTCCTGGCGTGCCTGGCTGTTTAGTTCGCTGCTCGGACAGTCCTGCGCAAGACGGAAAGCACATTAAGTGCTTTCCTTTGCGTGCGGAACTCACGACGAACTAAACAGCCAGGCACGCTGTGCGCGTTCGTCATCATCCCGAGGGTTATCTGATGAAAGAAGGTGCGCCGGCTTTCGCCGGCGCTTAATAAGGGATCTAGTTGGTGCTCATTCGTTTTGCTGCGGACTCGACGTAGCTGGCCATTTCGTCGACGTCACAGACGTCTTCGAAGCGGACAGGTTTGGACTCGAGCTCGGCGAGCTGGGTCGGGGCGACCGTGTTGGTGGCCTGCTCGAGCACGCGCATAGCCTCAAAATCGTCCTCGGGAACGTTGAGGCCCAGGGCATCGCAGCAGGCGCGCGGGAACTTGTAGGGGCTGGCGGTCGAAAGCAGCACGCGGGCCTTGGCGCCCTCGGTGGGGGCGACCTGCTCAAAGACGTGATAGCCGCAAGCGGTGTGCGGGTCGATCACGTAGCCGTTGGCATCCCAGCAGCTCTTGATGGCGGCGCGAACCTCGTCCTCGCTGGCCCAGCCGCAGCCAAATACGCTCTGGATCTTGGCCAGCAGCTCGGCAGGCACCTCGTAGCGACCAGTCTGTGCCAGCTGCTCCATAAGGCCGGCAACGAGTTCGCAGTCGCCATCGGACAGGAAGTAGAGCATGCGCTCCAGGTTGGAGCTGATGAGGATGTCCATCGATGGCGAGATGGTCGTGAAGAACGGGCGGTTGCGGTCGTAGACGCCGGTGGTCAGGAAGTCAGCAAGAACGTTGTTCTTGTCGCTCGCGACGATGAGCTTGGCGACGGGTAGGCCCATGCGCTTGGCGTAGTAGCCGGCCAGGATGTCGCCAAAGTTGCCGGTCGGCACACAGAACTCTACGGCGTCGCCGGCCTCGATGGCGCCGGCGCGCAGCAGCTGCGCATAGGCGGCAAAGTAGTAGACGACCTGCGGTACCAGACGGCCGACATTGATGGAGTTGGCGCTAGAAAGTACTGTGCCGGCGGCCTCAAGACGCTCGGCAAGCTCCTTATCGGCAAAGATGCGCTTGACGGCACTCTGGGCGTCGTCGAAGTTGCCGCGGATGCCACAGACAGCGACGTTGTCGCCTTCCTGCGTGGACATCTGCAGGTTCTGCACGCGGCTGACCTTGCCCTCGGGATAAAAGACGGTAATGCCCGTGCCCGGAGCATCGGCAAAACCAGCGAGTGCGGCCTTGCCCGTGTCGCCAGACGTGGCGGTGACGATCATGATGCGCTCGGCGCCGCCGTCCTTGGCAGAGGTGCGGGCCATCAGACGGGGGAGCATCTGCAGGGCGACGTCCTTGAAGGCGCTCGTGGGGCCGCCAAAGAGCTCCATCACATAGGTCTGAGGGGCGTCGGCGCCCGGTGCGGCGTCGAGTTTGACGAGCGGCGTAACCTCTTCACTCGCGAACGTGCCGCGGTATGCCTCGTCGACACACGCCGAAATTTCTTCGGCCGCGTAATCATTCAGTAACATTCCCAACACATCTTGAGCGATTTCAAAGTACGATTTATCTGCAAGCGAGCTGATATCGACCTGCTGGGTGCCAAGCTCGTCCGAGACAAACAAACCCCCGTCGGGAGCGATGCCGGTGCGGATTGCCACCTTACTTGAGCACGATAAAGTGCGTCCTCGTGTACTATGATAAGTTCCCATATAACACTGCTCCTCGGATGCCTTGGTCCCAATCGGTGAAACCATGGTATCAGAGCGCGCAAAATAGGTTCGCAGAGGCTTTTTAGAAAGGTAACCTCCAGCCCATGATTAAGATTGCCAAGTTTGGCGGCTCGTCGGTCGCCGACGCCGAACACTTCAAGAAGATCAAGGCCATTGTCGACGCCGACCCTGCCCGCCGTTTTGTGGTGGTTTCTGCCTGCGGTCGCCGCTTTAAGGGCGACACCAAGGTGACCGATCTGCTCTACTTGGTCAACGCGCACGTCAAGTACCACGTGTCGTGCGAGGAGCTGCTCGAGGACATCGGCCAGCGCTACTTTGATATCGCTGACGAGCTAGGGCTCACCTATCCCATCCGCGAAGAGTTCGCGGCCTTTGCCGAGCGCGCCCGCTCCGGTGGCTACTCCACCGAGGAACTCGTGAGCCGCGGCGAGTACTTTACCGCCCGTCTGATGGCCGAGTACCTGGGTCTGCCGTTCCTGGACGCTGCGACGGTTGTGGCGTTCCATCATGACGGTACGCTCAGCATGAATCGCACCTCCGAGCTGGTGCAGGAGTACGGTCAGCAGGGCGGCTTTGTTATGCCCGGTTTCTACGGCGCGACGCGCGAGGGCCAGATTAAGCTGCTCGATCGTGGCGGCGGCGATATTTCCGGCTCGATCCTGGCCAAGTGCCTGGGCGCCGATCTGTACGAGAACTGGACCGACGTCTCGGGCTTCTATTCTGCCGATCCGCGTATTGTTCCCGAGGCTCAGCCCATTGCGCGCGTTACCTACGAGGAGCTGCGCGAGCTTTCGTACATGGGCGCAAGTGTCCTGCACGAGGAGGCCGTGTTCCCCGTGCGCGAGGCAGGCATTCCGCTGGTCATCAAGAACACCAATGCGCCACAGGACCCCGGCACCATCATTAGCGAGACGGCTGATGAGGGCGAGGCAGAGCCCATCATTACCGGCGTGACCGGCAAGCGCGGTTTTGTCGCCATCAACGTGGCCCGCGACCGCACCAAGCCCCGCGTTGGCTTTATGCGCCGTGCGCTTTCGGTCTTCGAGCGCTATGACGTTTCCGTCGAGCACATGCCCACCGGCGTCGACCGCTTTGGCGCCGTGGTGCAGGAGCAGGACGTGCACGATTCGCTGTACTCGCTCGTGGGAGACATTCAGCAGGAGGTCGAGCCGCTCGAGATCGAGGTTGTCGAGGGCCTGGCGCTTATCGCTACCGTTGGCCGCAACCTGCGCGGCCGCGCCGGCATCTCCGGCCACCTGTTTGGCATGCTCGGCCAGGCTGGCGTGAGCGTGCGTATGATTTCGCAGAGCTGCGACGAGATCAACATCATCATCGGTGTCGAGGAGAAAGACTTCGATCTGGCGATTCAGACCATCTACCGTGCTTTCTCCGACGAGAACGGTATCGTGAAGGTCTCCGACCTGGAGCCCGCCGAGCCGCTCGAGCCCGCCCTGGCCGCACTCCACAAGTAGTTTCCATCCCGGTAGATTTTTGGGATGTCCCAAAAATCTACCGTTGGGCGTTTCGTTTCGGTTTCGTTTCGACGGGGCGGGTTTTGTATCCGCCCCGTTCTTGTATAAACTGGGCAAGAATATCCGGCCTGCTTGGCGTGCGGGCGATAGCCACAACCTTTAAAGGGGGAAGCATGAAACAGTACACGGTTGCTATTTTGGGCGCGACGGGAGCCGTGGGCACCCAGATGCTCGAGTGCCTAAACGAGCAGGAGTTCCCGGTTGGCAAGCTCAAGCTGCTGGCGAGCGCGCGTTCTGCGGGCAAGACCGTCGAGTTCCGCGGCGAGCAGATCGTGATTGAAGAGGCTTGTCCCGAGGCCTTTGAGGGCTGTGACATCGTACTTGGCGCCGCCGGCGACGATATCGCGAAGGAGCTACTGCCCGAGGCCGTCAAGCGCGGCGCCGTCGTAGTCGACAACAGCCATGCCTTCCGCATGGATCCCGAGGTGCCGCTGGTCGTGCCCGAGATCAATGCCGATGACATTAAGTGGCACCACGGCCTGATCGCGAACCCCAACTGTGCGACCATCATCGGCTTGGTTCCCACGTGGCCGCTGCATCAGCTCGCCGGTGTGAAGCGCATGATCGTTTCGACGTACCAGGCGGCTTCGGGCGCTGGCGCTCCCGGTATGGCCGAGCTCGAAGCACAGCTTGCCGCCCTGGGCCGTGGCGAGGAGATTCCCGAGCCGCGCGCTTTTGCCGCCCAGCTGGCGAGCAACCTGATTCCGCAGATTGGCGGCGTCAAGGAGGAGGGCTTTACTTCCGAGGAGATGAAGCTGCAAAACGAGGGCCGCAAGATCATGCACCTGCCCGAGCTGCGCGTGAACTGCACCTGCGTGCGCGTGCCGGTGCTGCGCTCGCACTCCGAGAGCATTACGCTCGAGTTTGAGCGCGACATCACGGTAGAAGAGGCCCGTGCTGCGCTGGCTGCCGCTCCGGGCGTGAAGCTGGTTGACGACATGGACGCCGAGGATGCACACGATCGCTTCCCCATGCCGATGGATACGTCCGACCAGGACCTGATCTGGGTCGGTCGCGTGCGTCGCGACATCTCGAACCCCGAGGCCGCGCGCGGTATCACCTTCTGGTGCTGCGGCGACCAAATCCGTAAGGGCGCGGCAACCAACGCCGTCCAGATCGCTAAGCTGCTCTGCGAGTAGTGTGGCCTGTCCGGCGGGGGCCGGGCTTAGTTTTCAGAACGTCCTCGACCATGTGTGGCGCCTTGTCCTGCTCCTTCGGAGCCGCGGACAAGGCGCCACACTGGTCTGCGGAGTGTTCTGAAAGCTAAGTCC
>NZ_CYYP01000002.1:141223-234282 GCF_001405375.1 Collinsella aerofaciens | reverse complement strand
GGCCAGGCTTTATCTTCACTCCGGTTGCTTCGCAAAGTCGTTCAGATAAAGCCTGGCCCGCCCGCGAAGCGCCACAAAGACCGCAGGGACGGGAGCAGCTATACTACTCTCAGTAGTTAAGGGTCGCGGATCCGCCGCGTCACCGCTCTCAACAGGAGGTCTTTGTTTATGGCAGATCAAAAGCCGGTTGTCGGGATCATCATGGGCTCCAAGTCCGATCTGGGCGTTATGGAAGGCTGCACCGCCGAGCTCGAGGCGCTTGGTGTGCCCTATGAGCTCGTCATTGCGAGCGCACACCGCACGCCGGCGAAGGTCCACGAGTGGGCCTCGACTGCCGCCGATCGCGGTATCAAAGTGATTATCGCCGCCGCCGGCAAGGCTGCTCACCTGGGCGGTGTCGTGGCTGCGTTTACGCCGCTGCCGGTCATCGGCGTGCCTATGAAGACGAGCGATCTGGGTGGTATGGACTCGCTGCTGTCGATGGTGCAGATGCCTTCGGGCGTGCCCGTTGCCTGTGTGGCCATCAACGGTGCCAAGAACGCTGCCATTTACGCCACGCAGATTCTGGGCGCATGCGACCCCGAGTACCGCAAGGTTATCGAGAAGATGAAGCAGGAGATGGCCGACGCCTAGGCGTTCCGCCGTTTCACCGCAGTATAAGGAGAGCCATGTCCGACTATCAGGGAAAACGATTCAAGGCTTCTCAGATTCCCGATCCGTCGAAGCCGGGTGCTGCCTGTGCGGCACAGCAGGGTCGGACATCCTCTCCTCAGCAGCCGCGCGCGCCGCGCCCCGTGACACCGGCGTCCCATCGCCGCCAGGATACGCCGGCTGCGTATCGCCCTTCGTCATATGGCACGGCAAAGAAGCAGGCCCGGACGCCGAGGCAAACGAGCGGCGCGGCGTCCAGCTACACTGAGCCGCCGCGTAAAAAGCGCCGCTCCATCATTCCTATTCTGCTCATTATCGTGGGCATCGGTCTGATTGTCGCCGCCGCCGCTATCTTTATCAATGCTCAGATTGGCTATAAGCAGGCAAGCGATTCGTACCAGAAAATCGAGAAGCAATATGTAAGCGATCAGGACGCCAGCGGCGTGCCGATTATCGACTTCGATGCGCTTGCTAAGACAAACCCCGAGATTGTGGGTTGGATTTATGTGCCGGGAACCAACATCAACTATCCCGTGGTGCAGACCAACAACAACTCCAAATACCTCAACACGCTGTTTGACGGTACATCTAACGCGTCCGGTGCCATTTTCTTGGATAGTGATGATACCGCGCCGGGAATGGTTGACCAGCAGACCACGATCTACGGCCACCATATGAACGACGGGTCGATGTTCAACGTGATTTCGGACACCACCAACCAGGCGACGTTCGATAGCATCGAGTTTGTGTATTACATCACACGGGATGCTACGTATAAGCTGCGACCACTGGCGACCAAAGTTGTCGAGGACACGTATGCCAAGGCTCGCACGCCCAATTTTGAGGGCGATGACGGGCTCAAGAACTATCTGTCCGAGATGCTCGACGGTGCCTCTGCCGTGGCGAGCGATGCCACCGATCGTGCCGCTTCGGCAACCAAGGTCGTAACGCTTGTGACCTGTCGTTCGTTATCGCTGAGCAACACGCGTGCTGTCATGGTGCTCACGCCGGTCGAGGAATAAGTTGTTCGAGAGTAGCTAAAAAGCCCCGTTCCAAATTGGCTACTCGACGACGGTAAGGGAGAAATGATGCTCGAGAATGGCAAAACGATGCCTTCGGTTGATGCTTGGCTGCGCGAGGCCAAGGCCGATTCGTCGGCACCTGCGTGCGGTATGTATCTGACACATAACGGTGTGGTGCGCGCGACGCCCAAGGCCGAGGCGCGCGGTGTCGAGACCGATGGCGTGGCGCCGGGCCACAAGGTGGGCGGCATGGTGTTCGGCTTCGATGCTCAGAAGGTGCAGGCTGCTATCGAGGCTACGAGCGCGATGCCGGGTATCGGCTATGTGCGCGTGTGGCTGGCAAGCGGCGAACTCGCCGTGGGTGACGACATCATGCTCGTGCTCATCGGCGGGGACATTCGCCCGCACGTGGTCGATGCGCTGCAGGCGCTCGTTGGCACCATCAAGAACGAATGCGTAAGTGAGGTCGAGCGCGAGGCGTAGAGGCTTGCGTCGATAGAAGACTCGTTTATAAAAATGCCCGCCGGTACGTGTGATACCGGCGGGCATTTTGCGTTTTGGACGCGGTTGGCGCTACACGCGCGTCGCATCCTTGGGGCTCATGGTCATGCTCTGGAAGCGATTCTCCATAAAGTCATTATCGAAGTACTTGCCGTAGAACTGCGCAACGGGAATATCCGGTTCCGTGCCGTTGACGCGCTGGTACCAGTAGTCGAGCGACTGCAGCGTCATGACGCCGTCGACCAGCATAATGATGGTGAAGATGACGGTGGCCGAGTAGCGACTCTTCCACGGAATCATGTTGATGAGCTTGAGCAGTCTCGGCAGCAGCAGCTTGATCCAGATGAGTCCGCCCAGGCCCCACAGGCAGGCAAAGCCCGTGCAGGTGCGTCCGCCCGTAAGGACGGCGAGCGGGTCGGGCATGCCGAACAGCTTCATGTGCGAGTAGCTCCACGAGACCACGCCAAACGAGGTTTGCATAAACCAGCCCACGAACACCTCAAAGCTTGCGCCGAGCAGCGCGCTCACCAAAAAGATAATGATGGGGTTCTTTTTATAGAAGCGGTTGAGCACCATGGTCATGAGTACGGCGCCAAATCCGTAGATGGGGCTGAAGGGGCCAAACAGCATGCCGGCGCGGTTCTGGTAGACGCCGGGGTCGTCGACCGTCATGTGCCAGATGTCCTCGGCGATCAGGCCGAGCACGCAGCAGACAAAGAACACCCAGAATAGGTTGAAGTAGTTGAGCTTGATGTAGCCTTCGCCGGTTTCATCGCGACCGAGCATGCCCTCGTCGGCGGCGTCGCGATCGAGCATCTCCTGCAGGCGGCGCTGCAGTTCGCGCTCCTGGCGCAGCGTGGGGTCGACGGTGGCCGAAAGCGCGACGAGGATGCCGAGCTGGATGGCAGGGCGCAGCAAGAAAGGCCCGATGCCCTGGAGCATCACGTCAACCAAAAGCTCGACGACGGTAAACGCGATAAGGATATAGGACAGACGGGCGGCATTGCGGCGCTGGTTCTTGATGAGGTCCAGGCCAAAGATGATCAAGATGACGGCACTGGCAGCCGAGAGCATGATGCCGGCGACAATCAGTCCGACCGCGACGAGCGTGTTGTCGCCGAGCTTGGCGGCGGCGTTGCCGTTGATGAGTGCGGTGATGACCTGCCACATAAAGGCGCCGACCGAAGGGAGCGTGCCCACGCCGGACAGGATGCACAGGACGGCGTATACCTTAATGATGAGGGGGATCTTCTTGACCTCCGTGGCGCTGGGGACGCTGGGGTCGAGTTCGTTTCGATCCATACATAACCTTTCTCGTTTTGCTGTAGGTACAAGGATACGCCGCCGACCTGCCAAAAGACAGGACGAACGTCCCAATTGCAACAATGCAAGCCCCAACGGCGGGCGAGACGCGTCGCGGCGGAAGCATGCGGGATCGTCGGCCCCGAGGCGGTTGCCCAATAAAATGTTTGGCTGCAAAACGGATTATAAGCTCGGTGGGCTTTTAAAAAGCGCTGTTCATGCGCGGGAGTGCTTGTCTTGCCGTGCGTATAATAGGGCAGGTAACGCCAAATAACGAGGCTCTGAGGGGATGCCATGTCTCAAGAAACCATCCACGCGGCCGAGCGCGCCGCGGGACAGGTGAAGACCATGTCGACGTATGATCCGGACTCCGACCAGCTGCATGAGGAATGCGGCATTTTTGGTGTGTGGGCACCCGATCGCGATGTGGCTCGACTGACGTACTTTGGTCTGCGCGCGCTGCAGCATCGCGGCCAGGAATCGGCGGGAATCGCCGTGGGTGATGGCGGCACGGTTATGGTTCGCAAAGACCTGGGACTGCTCGACCGCGTGTTCTCCAACGCCGACCTGTCGACGCTCTCCGGCCAGCTGGCCGTGGGCCACGTGCGCTATGGCACTGCCGGCGCCAAGAGCTGGGAAGCCTCGCAGCCGCACCTCTCTACCATCAATAGCGTCATTATCGCGCTTGCGCACAACGGTACCCTCGTCAACACCGACGAGCTGCGCCGCCAGCTGATCGAGCTGGGCGTGCCGTTCCTCTCCAATTCGGATTCCGAGGTCGCGACCAAGCTTATCGGCTACTTTACCCAGCGTACGGGTCATCTGCGCGAGGGCATTCGTAAGACCATGGAGCTCGTGTGCGGCGGCTACGCCATGACGCTCATCAACGAGCAGGCGCTCTACGCATTCCGCGATCCGCACGGCATTCGCCCGCTCGTGCTGGGCAAGCTGGTGGACGAGGGTCTGGACCAGGCCGATGCCGCATCCGTTTCGCAGCTGCCGTCGCAGGACGGCGCCGCGACGGTCGACGCCACCACCCATGTCACGCGCGCCGGCGGCTGGGTCGTTGCCTCCGAGACGTGCGCACTCGACATCGTGGGTGCCGAGTACGTCCGTGACGTCCGTCCCGGCGAGATCTTGCGCATCAGTGCCGAGGGCCTTGTGTCCGAGCAGGGTGTGCCTGCAGCCGAAGAGCCCGCAAACTGCATCTTTGAGCAGGTCTACTTTGCCCGCCCCGACTCCATCATGAACGGCAAGAGCGTCTATGCCTGCCGTTACGACATGGGTCGTCAGCTGGCACACGAGGAGCCCGTCGAGGCCGATCTGGTCATCGGCGTGCCCGACTCCGGCCTGCCGCCCGCGGAGGGGTATTCGCACGAGAGCGGTATTCCCTTTGGCGAGGGCCTCATCAAGAACCGCTACGTGGGCCGTACGTTTATCGAGCCCACGCAGGAGCTGCGCGCCATGGGCGTGCGTATGAAACTCAACCCGCTGCGTGACAACATCGAGGGCAAGCGCCTGGTCGTCATCGACGACTCCATCGTGCGCGGCACCACCATGGTGCAGCTCGTCAAGATGCTACGCAACGCTGGCGCCAAGGAGATTCATATCCGCATCAACTCGCCCGAGGTCATCTGGCCGTGCTTCTACGGCATCGATACCGACGTGCAGTCGCAGCTCATCAGCGCCAACAAGACGGTCGATGAGATTTGCGAGTATATCGGCGCCGATTCGCTGGCCTTCCTTTCGGTCGAGGGCCTGCTTAAGGTCATGCCCAAAGGCGGTTACTGCGATGCGTGCTTTACCGGCCGCTACCCCGTGGCGATTCCCGAGAGTTTTGGCCGCGACAAGTTCATGGAGGGCTTTAAGCCCCGCAACCTGGACAAGCCGCTGCATGTTGATGACGACGCCGTGGTCGAGAAATACGACGACCGCAGTTGGGAAGAGGAGCACGGCGAGGCCTAAAACCTGCCATGTAGGGACAGGTTTATTTTGGTAGGTTTTACCTGCTGTTTTGTTGATATGGCGGCGCGTGCTGTTATGGCGCGCGCCGAAATGAACGCAACTATGAGCACCGTTTGGCGCCCGCGCGGCGGACGGTAGTGGGAGAGGAAGGCTCAGATGAGCGACAGCAAGCATGTGACGTATGAGGATGCCGGCGTCGATACCGCTGAGGGCGGCCGCGCCGTCGACGCTATTAAGCAAATGGTTAAGGACACCAACCGTCCCGAGGTCATCGGCGGTATCGGTGGCTTTGGTGGCTTATTCTCGGCCGCCGCGCTTAAGGATATGGAAGACCCGATTCTGATTAGCGGTACCGACGGCGTGGGCACCAAGCTCGTGCTTGCCCAGATCATGGACCGTCACGAGACGGTGGGCCAGGACCTGGTCGCTATGTGCGTCAACGACATTTTGGCTTCGGGCGCCGAGCCGCTGTTCTTCCTGGACTACGTTGCCATCGGTCACATCGAGGCCGGGCACATGGCAAAGATCATCAAGGGCGTGGCCGATGGCTGTAAGCTCGCGGGCTGCGCGCTCGTGGGCGGTGAGATGGCCGAGCACCCCGGCGTCATGGCTCCGGCCGACTACGACCTTGCCGGCTTTACCGTGGGCGTCGTCGACCGTCCCAAGATGCTCGACCCCGCAAACGTCCGCCCGGGCGATGTGATCCTGGGCCTGCCTTCCACCGGCGTGCACTCCAACGGCTACTCGCTCGTGCGCAAGGTCATTGGCGTCGACGGCATTAAGCCGGGCACGCCCGAGGCCGCCGCTAAGGCGGAGGAGCTGAGCCGTCCGCTCGAGGAGCTCGGCGGTGCTTCGCTGGCAGACGCTCTGCTGGCCCCCACGCGCATCTACGTCAAGCCGGTTCTTGAGCTGCTCCGCGGCGGCGCTCCGGTGCACGCCATCGCCCACATCACTGGCGGCGGTATTACCGAGAACCTCAACCGCGCGCTCGCCGACGACGTCGACGCCGTGGTCACCCGCAACGGTGCCGAGATGGGTTGGGACGTTCCGCCCGTCATCACCTATGTGTCGCGCCAGGCCGAGCTCGCGCCCAACGAGGCATGCAAGACCTTCAACATGGGCGTTGGCCTGTGCCTGATCGTCGCCCCCGAGGACGAGGCTGCGGTTACCGAGGCCCTGGTCACGCTGGGCGAGAAGCCGTTCCGCGTGGGCGAGTGCGTCGAGGGTTCCGGTAAGGTCGTGTACTCCGATGAGCGCTAACGAGCAGATGGCTGCCGCCGAGGGCCTGGGCTTTGTGCCCTACACCCGTCCGACCGGCACCGATACGGCCGAGCCGCTCAAGATCGGTGTGCTCATCAGCGGTTCGGGTACCAACCTGCAGGCGCTGATCGATCTGATCGCCGCCGGCAAGCTCAACGCTTCGATTGAGCTTGTGGTGTCGAGCCGTCCTTCGGCTAAGGGTTTGCAGCGCGCTGAGCGCGCGGGCATCCAGACGCTCACGCTGTCTAAGGATGTCTACGCCGACCCCATCGCCGCCGACGAGATCATCGCGCACGAACTGCTCGAACGCGGCTGCGAGTATGTGGTCATGGCCGGCTACATGCGCATGGTGCACACGCCGCTGCTGGCGGCGTTTCCCAACCGCGTGGTCAACTTGCATCCGGCGCTGCTGCCGAGCTTTACCGGTGCGCATGCGATTGACGATGCCTTTGCGCGCGGCGTCAAGGTAACTGGCGTGACCGTGCATTTTGCCAACGAGATCTACGACAACGGTCCCATCATCGCCCAGCGTGCGCTGGCTGTTGAGGAGGGCTGGGATGTCGACACGCTCGAGGAGCACATCCACGCGATTGAGCACGTGCTGTATCCCGAGGTCGTGCAAATGCTCGCCGACGGCCGCGTCCACGTGCTGGAGAGCGGCAAGGTCGCAATTGACGCGCCTCGCGGCTAGCGGCGCACAGTACAATTTAGCCGAGTAGTCAGGGTGGTCATTGGCGCCAAGGCGCGCGTGGCCACCTTTTGTTTTTGGGTAGTCATCGGGGACGGTCTTTAACGACTAGTCATTCAAGAACGTCGCAGGTGACTGGGTGAGAGAGGTGAGCACATGGCGGATAACGAAGCTCTGTTTACGCCTGAGCTGGTGTTTTTTGATTGGGAGTGTGCAACGCCGGATGAGGTGTTTGCGCGGCTCGAGGGCGAGCTTGCACCACGTGGCTACATTGCCGACGGTTGGCTCGACGCCGTTCGCACGCGAGAGGATGCCTATCCCACGGGTCTTGCCATGCCGGCGGCAAACATTGCCATTCCGCATACCGATCCGGGGTTTGTGGCCAAGCCCTATATCGCGGTGGTGAAGCCCGCCGCGCCCGTGACATTTAACGCTATGGCTGGCATGGGCGCTCCGGTGCCGGCGCAGATCGTCATCAATTTGGGTATTGCCGAGCCGGGCGGCCAGGTCGAGGCCCTGCAGGCGCTCATGAATATCTTTATGGACGCCGATGCCGCAGCCGACGTGCTCGGCCAGACCACGCCCCAGGGCATGGTCGACGCCATCCGCCGCCACTTCTAGGGTGGGGCTGAGTCGGCACTTGGGGACTGTCCCTAACTGCCGGCAGAAAAGGAACGTCCCTAACTGCCGACTGCCAGGTATGCCCCCTTTGCACCAAAATGGTGCAGATTAACCTGTGTCCCATGCACCAGGTGTGCCGCAGGGGCTGCGTTGTGACACAATGGCGTTTGTTCGATTCGTGATGCGAAAGGCCAAACATGGCAAATAAGAAAAAGAACCCCGAGGCCGCGCCGACGCCCGAGCAACAGGCTCGCACCGCCTCCAGCTCTCGTAAGAATCAGCGCAAGACCTATGTGTCCAAGACCGTCAAGATCATCCTGGTGGTCATCGGCGTGCTGGCGATGCTGCTTTCTGTCTCGGCCATGGCGTGCTCCGGCCTGATGTCGCAGACCGAAAGCGCCAGCTCGGGCTATAAGCTCACTGGTGGCGTGGCTGCTACCATCAATGGCACCAACCTCACCGAGGACACCGTGACCAAGCAGATCATGAGCATGCGTACGTCCTACGGCTACACCAAGGATAAGGATTGGGCGCAGTATCTGGTTGACAACGACCTCACGCCCAAGAAGTACCGCAAGCAACTCATCGACTCCTACACGCAGCAGATTCTGCTTCAACAGGCACAGAAGGAGAACGGCGTGACGGTGTCGGACGAGGAGGTCGAGAAGGCTTGGAAGGACGCGTGCAAGAGCGCGGGCGGTGCCAAGGCCTTTAAGAAGACCCTCAAGACCTACGGCTATACCGAGGACACCTACAAGGACTCACTCAAGGAGAGTCTGGCGCAGCAGAAACTCAAGGATGCCGTCGCGCCCACGAGCAAGCCCAAGGACAGCGAGATTGTCGATTACATCAACGAAAACCTGTCCAGCTACAACGACGCCCGCCGCTCGTCGAACATCCTGATCAAGGTTGATTCCGACGCTTCCGACGAGGACAAGGCTGCCGCCAAGGCCAAGGCGCAGGAGTGCCTGGACAAGATCAACTCCGGTGAGCTGAGCTTTGAGGACGCCGTTGAGCAGTACTCCGAGGACACCGGTTCCAAGGAGAAGAAGGGCGATGTGGGCTGGGATAAGCTCACCACTTTCGTCGACAGCTACCAGACGGCGCTCGAGGGACTCAACAAGGGCGACGTGAGCGAAGTCGTCGAGTCGACCTATGGCTACCACATCATCAAGTGCACCGACTACTTCCATGTCGATAATCAGGTTGATGACATCAACCAGGTGCCCAAGGACATCAAAAAGTACGTCTCCAACGTGGTGAAGACGCAAGCGGCCAGCACCGCGTACAGCGAGTGGCTGGAGCAGTACAAGAAGGATGCCGACATCACCGTCAACCCCATGCCCAAGGACGTACCCTATAACGTGAGTCTGAAGGGCGTCACCAAGAGCTCGACCGACGATTCGTCGACGACTGAGTAATCATGGGGCGGTGCTCGCGCGAGTGCCGCCCACGCTATTAGAGAGGATTTGCAGATGACCAACGAAGAGCTGCAGAAGGAAATGATCGCGGCCATGAAGGCCAAGGATAAGGTTCGCCTGTCCATCATTCGCCAGGTTAAGGCCGAGGTGAAGAATATCGAGGTTAACGAGCGCCGCGATGTGACCGAGGAAGACGTCAACAGCATGATCAAGCGTCTGATCAAGCAGACGAGCGAGACGCTGGAGATGTCCATCAAGGCCGGCACCGACCAGGAGCGTACCGACAATCTGACCGAGCAGGTCAAGATTCTGGAGAGCCTGCTGCCCGCGCAGGTTTCGGGCGAGGAGCTCGAGGCCCTGATCGAGCAGGTTATCGCCGAGCTGGGCGCCACGTCCAAGAAGCAGATGGGCCAGGTTATGGGCGCACTCGGCAAGGCCACCGGTGGCAACTTCGATAAGCCGGCCGCGGCAAAGATCGTCGGAGCCAAACTCGCGTAGGGGCCGAGCGGTACATAGTTGATGTTTAGGGGGGCGTGGCCGTCATGGTCGCGCCCCTTTTTGCTGGGCTGGGCACTCATTGGGGACAGGCTTAAATGAGTGCCCGGGCTACGCTCATTGGGGACGGGCTTAAATGAGCGCCCAATGAGCAGGTACTCATTTAAGTCTGTCCCCAATGACTAGGTGGAAGGTTGCGGGTTCTTTACGGGAATGTAGTGTGGGCTGCGGAAACGTGATTCTTTCCGTACAATAGTTCAACTCGTGTAAACGCAGGGAAGGGACATTCATGGCAGACATGATCGAGATCAAGCATCTCAACAAGTACTTTGGCGACCTGCATGTGCTCAAAGATATCAACCTCACCGTCAAACGCGGCGAGAAGCTCGTAATGATCGGGCCTTCCGGCTCGGGTAAATCGACGCTCATCCGTTGCGTCGATTATCTGGAGGAGCCCACGTCGGGCGAGGTTGTCATCGACGGTACGCCGCTCACCAAAAAGAATCACCTGGAGATGGCTCGCAAGTATAGTTCCATGGTGTTTCAGCAGTTCAACCTGTATCCCAACATGACGGTGCTGGGCAACCTGACGCTCGCGCCCATCAAACTGCAAAAGAAGAGCAAGGAGGAGGCGACCGAGATCGCCATCGCTGCGCTCAAGCGCGTCGGCATGGCACATAAGGCCGGCGAGTATCCGCAGAATCTCTCGGGTGGTCAGCAGCAGCGCATCGCCATCGCCCGTGCCCTGTGCACCAAGCAGCCTATCATCCTGTTTGACGAGCCGACCTCGGCACTCGACCCCGAGATGGTCCAGGAAGTCCTGGACGTTATGATTGAGCTCGCGCAGGAGGACATCACCATGATCTGCGTGACGCACGAGATGGGCTTTGCGCGCCAGGTGGCCGACCGCGTCATCTTTATGGAGGACGGCCGCATCCTGGAGGAGGGCACGCCCGAGCATTTCTTCGATAACCCCGAGAACCCGCGTTGCCGCGAGTTCCTGTCCAAGATTCTGCACTAGGCGCGGTGATGGACATGACGGATATGACGAGGGCGGCCGTGTCGCGCCGTCACTTTTTGCAGCTGGCGGGCGCCGGTATGCTTACGCTGACGGGGGCCGCGCTTACCGGTTGCGGCAACTCCACCAGCGGCGAGGGCTCCGACAAGGGGTCCAAGCTTGCGGCCATTAAGTCGCGCGGCCATCTGAATGCCGGCGTTAAGAAGGATGTTCCCGGCTACGGCTATTACGACACCGCCAAGGGCCGCTTTGAGGGCATGGAAGTCGATTTGTGCTACCAGATCGCCGCTGCCGTCTTTGGCGTGAGTTACAAGGAGGCCCGCGCCCAGGAGCTTGTCGAGTTTACCGACGTAACGCCCAAGACGCGCGGCCCGCTGATCGATAACGGCCAGCTCGACGTGGTCGCGGCGACCTACACCATCACCGACGAGCGCAAGAAGAGCTGGGATTTCTCGACGCCGTACCGTACCGACTACGTGGGACTTATGGTCAAGAAGCGTTCGGGCTTTACCTCGATTGAAGATCTGGATGGCAAGGTCATTGGTGTGAGCCAGGGTGCCACCACACAGGGCCTCATCGAGCAGATGATCAAGGACAACGGCTTTAGCTGCAAGCCCGAGTTTAGGGCCTTTAGTGGCTACCCCATCATCAAGAGCTCGCTCGACGCCGGCAATATCGACGTCTTCGCCATGGACCGCTCCACGCTGGCCGGTTACATGAACGAGACCGTTGAGCTGCTGCAGCCCGAGGTCAAGTTTGGCGAGCAGGGCTACGGCGTGGCGACCAAGAAAGGCTGCGACCTTTCGGCCGTGGTCGATCAGGTGATTTGCGATCGCCTGGCCGACGGTTGGCTCGACCAAGAGGTCAAGACCTGGGGTCTTGTATAGGCGCATCGTCCAAGGAAGGAATCAAATGCTCGAAGGATTATTTGACGCCGACCGTTGGTCGACGACATTTCAAAATATGGGGCCCTTCTGGGAGGGCTTTGGCGTGACGCTACAGGTGGTCGTTGCCGGTCTGCTGTTGTCGCTGGTGCTGGGCACGCTGCTGGGCGTGTTCTCTACCACTCGTTCGCGCGTGCTGCGCGCCATAAGCCGCGCGTACGTGGAGTTTTACCAGAACACCCCGTTGCCCGTACAGGTGCTCTTTATGTACATGGCCGGTCCGCAGTTTTTGCAGGCCATAACCGGTGCCGACCAGCCGGTGCGCATCGCTCCGTTCGTGCTGGGCTTCTTGGGCGTGGGCCTGTATCACGCGGCCTACATTTCGGAGGTCATCCGCACTGGTATCGAGGCGGTTCCGCGCGGTCAGATGGAGGCGGCTCAGAGCCAGGGCTTCACCCGTGCGCAGGCGTACTGGTACATCGTGCTGCCCCAGACATTCAAGATCATTCTGCCGCCGCTGTGTAACCAGGCGCTCAACCTGGTCAAGAACACGTCGGTGCTGGCGCTTGTGGCCGGCGGCGACCTTATGTACCGTTCCGACAACTTCGTGAGTCTGTACGGTTACCTGCAGGGGTACATCGTCTGCTGCCTTATGTACTTCATCATCTGCTTTCCGCTCGCCATGCTGGTGCAGTGGCTCGAGCGTCGCTCCAAGGAGCGTCCGCGCGGCGTGAGCCTGGCCGAGCTGGGGCTCGACAATGTAGAGGAGGCCTAGCGCATGGAAATCTTCAACGCGACCAACCTGCTCTACATTTGGGGCGGCTTTGTTAAGACGATCGAGATCTCGGCGCTGTCGATCTTTTTCTCGCTCATCTTTGGCACGGTGCTGGCGCTCGTTAAGAGCTATGCGCCCCGCCCGTTCCGTATTTTGGTGAGCGCCTATATCGAACTGTTCCGTTGCACGCCAAACCTGCTGTGGATCCTGTTTATCTACTTTACGGTGCAGGGTTTGGACATTGTGATTTCGACCATCGCCTTTACGCTGTTTACCAGCGCTGTTATGGCCGAGATTGTGCGCGGCGGTCTCAACTCGATTCCGCGTGGCCAGTTTGAGGCAGCGCAGAGCCAGGGCTTCGGCTTCTTTGCCACCATGCGCTACATCATTTTGCCGCAGACGTTTAAGACGATCATTCCGGCGCTGTTTAGCCAGTGCACGACCGTCATCAAGGACAGCTCGTATCTTTCGGGCATTAACGTGGCCGAGCTCATGTACACGGCAAACGTCGTGATGGCTCACGCAATCGACCTGTCGCAGGTGCTTATGCTCTACGGCCTGGTGTTTGCGATGTACTTTGTGCTCAACTTTGGTATCTCGCTGCTGGTGAGGGCATATCAACGCCGTATTGTGGCAGCGTAGAATGTGACAAAGGGACTGTCCCTTTGTCACATAGAGAAAGGAATCGCGATGAGCGATCTGGAGAATAAGAAGAATCCTGTGGTCATTACCATCGCGCGCGACTTTGGCGCCGAGGGCCACGAGATTGGTCGCATGCTTGCCGACGAGTTGGGGATTCCACTGTACGATAACGAGCTGCTGGTGCGCGCGTCGCTGCGCGCGGGCGAGTCGCTCGATAAGATGGCCGCCTACGACGAGCGTCTGGCTGTGGAGAACATGGCGTTTCTGCCCGACCGTTACGATGCGCGTTCGTACTCGGATAAGTTGTTCCAAAAGATGAGCCAGGTGATTTTGGATCTGGGCGAGACCGAGAGCTGCATTATCGAAGGCCGCCTGTCCGATTACCTGCTGCGTAACAACCCCAATCACATTGCCGTGTTGGTGACCGCGCCCTTTGAGGACCGCGTCGAGATCGTGCGCAAAAAGCGTGGCCTTAACAAAAAGAAGGGCGCCAAGCTGGTCAAGCAGCAGCAGAAGGCGCGCGAGGCGTTCTATAAGCGCTACAGTGCCGGAAAGTGGAAGATGACGAGCGGCAAGGACATCGTCGTCAACCGCGCCAAGCTGGGCCGCGAGGGCTGCAAAGACGTTATTGCCGCAGCCTACCGCTACAAAGTAGCGCAGCTCGAAGACTAACCGACCAAAAACCACCACAAAGGGGACAGGCACCTTTGTGGTGGTCGGTCGACTGGCATAGAAAAAGTCCCCGCCGGGCGTGTGCTCGACGGGGACTTTGCCGTTTGATGGCTAACGCTGTAGGTGATTACTCGCCCAGCAGGCTCTTGGTGATGGAAGCGGCGGCCTTCTTGCCGGCGCCCATCGCCAGAATGACCGTAGCGGCACCGGTGACGATGTCGCCGCCGGCCCAGATGCGGGGATCGGTGGTCTGGCCGGTCTCCTCGTCGGCGACGATGTAGCCCCACTTGTTGAGCTCCATCTTGCCGCCGATCTTCTTTGCGAAGGGGTTGGCGTTGGTACCGATAGCCGAGATTGCGACGTCGCAGGGAATCTCCTCGATGGCGCCCTCGATGGGCACCGGGCGACGACGGCCGGACTCGTCGGGCTCGCCGAGCTCCATCTTCTGGACCTTGACGGCGCACACGGAGCCGTCCTCGCCAGCGACAAACTCGAGCGGGGAAACGAGCGGCAGAACCTCGACGCCCTCGGCCTTGGCGTGGTGCAGCTCGGCACGACGGCAGGGCATCTCGTCCTCGGTACGACGGTAGGCGATGATGGCGTGCTCAGCGCCCAGGCGCTTGGCGGTACGGACGGCGTCCATAGCCACGTTGCCGCCACCAAAGACAACGACGTTCTTGCCGTGCTTGGTGGGGGTGTCGTACTCGGGGAACTTGTTGGCCTTCATCAGGTTCACGCGGGTGAGGTACTCGTTCGCGAAGAAGACGTTGGGCAGGTTCTCGCCGGGGACGTTGAGGAACTTGGGCAGGCCAGCGCCGGTCGCCACGTAGATGGCGTCGAAGCCCTGCTCGAACAGCTCCTCGGCCGTGGCCATGTTGCCCACGACGGAGTTGTACTCAAACTTGACGCCCATGTCCTCCAGGCCGTCAATCTCGCGCTTGACGACTGCCTTGGGCAGACGGAACTCGGGGATGCCGTAGACCAGCACGCCGCCGCCGGTGAAGAAGGCCTCAAAGACGGTGACGTCAAAGCCATTGCGGGCGAGCTCGCCGGCGCAGGTGATGCCGGACGGGCCAGAGCCCACGACGGCGACCTTCTTGCCGTTCTTGGGAGCCATCTTGGGCGTGGAGGCGAGCTCGGGGCGATCACCCAGGAAGCGCTCGAGCTGGCCGATGGCCACAGGCTCGGACTTCTTGCCGCGGATGCACTTGCCCTCGCACTGGTTCTCCTGCGGGCAGACGCGGCCGCAGATGGCGGGAAGCATGGAGTCCTCGCGGATGGTATCGAGAGCGCCGCCGAAGTCCTTCTCGCGGATCTGCTCGATAAAGCGGGGGATGTTGATGTTGACGGGGCAGCCCTCAACACAGAACGGCTTCTTGCAGTTGAGGCAGCGCTCGGCCTCGGCCAGCGCCATCTCCTCGGTGAAGCCCTTGTCGACGGGGCGGAAGTCGCAGGCGCGCTCGGCAGCCGGCTCCTCGTTATCGGGGGTGCGGGGCGACTTCATATCGGCAACGAAACGACCGTTAACTAGTGGCATGCGCAGCTCTTTTCCTCATAGGCCTTGAGGGACTCGCCCTCTTCGGAACGGTAAGCGGCCTGGCGGGCACGAAGGTCATCCCAGTCGACCAGGGTGGCATCGAAGTCGGGGCCGTCGACGCAAGCGAACTTGGTCACGCCGCCCACCTCGACACGGCAGCAGCCGCACATGCCGGTGCCGTCAACCATGATGGGGTTGAGCGACGCGGTGATGGGGGTGTCGTACTTCTGGGCGGTGAGGGTCGAGAACTTCATCATCGGAACGGGGCCGACGCAGAAGACCTGGCTCACGGCCTTGTCCTGCAGCAGGCGTTCCAGCGGAGCGGTGACAACGCCCTGCTCACCGTAGGAACCGTCATCGGTAGTGATGTGGATGTGGTCCTCGTCGAGGAGCTCGCGGAACTGGTCCTCCATAAGCAGGAGGTCCTTGGTGCGGGCGCCCATGATGGCGTGCACCTCGTGGCCGGTCTCGACCAGGTGCTTGGCGACCGGGAAGGCAATTGCCAGGCCGACGCCGCCGCCAATGACGGCGCAGGGGCCCTCGGCCATCTCGGTGGGAACGCCCAGCGGGCCCACGACGTCGCGCAGCGACTCGCCGGCCTCGTAGGTGGAAAGCATCTCGGTGGTCTTGCCGATCACCATGAAGATGAACTCGACCCAGCCCTCGTCACCGTTCCAGCCAGCTAGGGTAAACGGGACACGCTCGCCCGTCTCGTTGGCGCGAACCATGAGGAACTGTCCAGCGTGCGCATGCTTGGCGATTGCGGGCGCCTCGATGCGGAACTTGAACACCTTCTCCGAGAACTGCGTCTTCTCCAGGATCTTATACATAGAACCCCTCTCTTGTTAGGGCCGCCGAACCGTGCCTCCACGGAAATGGACGGTAGCCCGAATAAAACCGTACGCGCACAGGCGTTGTGCAGACATACGGTGCAAATTATACCCTCATGGCAATGTCGCTTACGTGTTTCTTTGGCAGGTGGGAAAAGGGTTTATCCACTTCGGCCTACCAAATAGGGACAGGTTTATTTTGGTCGGTTTTATCAGGCAAAACGGCAAAGGGGGGCCGGCCTCGCGCATCGGTGAGGCCGGCCCCTTTTGGAGCGCTGCATATGTATGGCGGCACAGGGTTTATTACGGCGCGGCTGTCATGGCGTTTCCGTAGATAAAACCTGCCAAAATAACCCTGTCCCTAAATGATAGGTTTTAGTGCTTGCCGTTGGCGGAGGCGGCGCCGTTGACATGGTCGCGAGCATAGACTACGCCGTGCACAATCGCCAGGCCGGCGGCGTCGGCCGCGCGGGCGCAGGTGTCCTGGAAATCCTCGGCCTCGCGGGCGCGCAGCTGCTTAAGCACGTAGTCGGCGACGGCCATCTTGCCGGGAGGGTTGCCGATGCCGGTGCGGATGCGGCTGAAGTCGCGGCTGCCCATTTTGTCGATGATGGAACGCAGGCCGTTGTGACCGGCATGGCCGCCGCCCACCTTAACGCGCACGTCGCCGGCGGGAATATCGAGCTCGTCGTGGATGACGAGCAGCTCCTCGGCCTTGATCTTGTACTCGCGGCAGAGTTTGGAGATGGGCCCGCCCGAGGTGTTCATGTACGACTGCGGCTTGACCAGTACAATCTGGCGCTTGCCGCCCTCTTCCTCGGGATCGTTGATGTTGATGAGCGCGACCTCGGCGCCTGCTTGGTTTTTCCAGTACGTGACGCCGGCCTGACGGGCCAGCTCGTCGATTGCTTTGAAACCAGCGTTGTGACGGGTCTCGGCATATTCCTCGCCAGGGTTGCCAAGTCCGGCAACCATGCGAATCTTAAGCGGCTGTGCAGCTGCCATGTTCATCCTTTCGTTGATTTGTCGCCTGCTATGGTGAGCGACCCTGTTGCCGCTGTCAAATGGAGGGCAATTGAGGTTATTTGAGGGCGTTTGGACGGCCGTCGAAATCGAGGTGGACAGTTAGTTCGGATACGTATAAGTTCTGAGAACTCGAATTGCTCGATTCAATGCCGATACGTTGTTTTGGAGCTTTAGTTAGTCCATATGACGCTGTTTTGAAGTCTACCCTGCCTTCAAATCGGGCGAATGGTATAGAGATAACTGCAAAACAGCCTAATTCAATGCGTCCATTTATACGTATTTGAACTAACTGTCCAGCCCTGCTCGACGGTGCACGGGTGATTCGCCGTTTAGACCGGCGCAAGGCCGATTCCGGCCCGCAGGGCGTTGAGCCAAGCGGCCTGACGCTTGCGATAGCCCTTGATACGGTATCGGAATCGGACTCCCGCGAGTCGATGCATCGTTTGGGCGAAGGCTTCGAGTGCAACAAGGTCTTTCATTTGGTCGCGATTGATAACCAGGACGTGGATGCCCATTGCCTTGAGGCCATTATTTCGATTGCCATCGTGGATGCGAGCGTTTTGAAGCTCATGCCCAATTCCGTTGTATTCGTTGTCGACTCCGGCGGCCGGGCAATATAGGTCGCAGATGGCGTAAGGGATGCCGGAGGACATGTTGACCGCAAGAGTGTCGAAGTCGATTCGATAGTTGAGTAGCAGGCCTCCCATGGGCAGGCTGCAACATCCGAATCCGCCAAAGCGCATGGGCGCTCCGAGAACGGCAAACATTAGGGATTCGGCTGGGGATGCAGATCCGGGTCGGGCGAGATTGACTGCCGTGCGAAACGAGGTATATGAGCTACTTTTGGCGAAGCGTGCGACCGCCTCGAGCTCTTCGATAGTTGTGGCGGGCTCGCATTTGTAGTGTGCCTGTTCGTAGCGGGTCTCGTTCTGTTGTTCGGTCGCCGACTGGTCGCCCAGGCAATCAAGATCGCTCGTCGCTGCGCAGTCATCGCCCTTGGGCCAGATGGCGTCATAGGCAATGGGGTATGTTGCCCCGGGGGGGGAAGGGAGTAGGTTCCGAGCAGTTCCATGAGTAGCATCAAGGTTTTGGCGACTGATTCATTCTTGGAACAAAGCATGGCTGTCATGGCAGGAGACGTAGCGTAGATGTCGGCCTCGACGTGCATAATTGCACCTTCAGGAAGCGGAGCGGAGAGAATATGCTGAAGAAGTCGCTTGTCGGGGCGCCTGTTGTCTTCGTTTGAAACGAGAAGATCGAGCAGTTCGGAATCATCTTCATTCCAGGCGTCGAGTATCGAAAGTGCGCCAAAGTCTATCGCGTCATTGTTGGGAATGCAGCCAGCCAAGGCCTGTGCTTGCTGTTCGCTATCAACGGAGTCCCAGGGTAGGGCAGAGTACGCCCGTCGTGCGCGACGAATTGCGCGGAGGGCGGAGAAATGTGAAATCACGGTCATCATAGCTATAACGTACTAAGTTGGCGGCAGAATGCGACCGCCATACCGTTCTTTTCGCTCAGCGGGGCGCTGCGCGCCATGAACGGCTGGGTGTTATGAAATCGGTGGAATCGGTTGAGGGGATTGCAGGAAATTGAGCTCTGCCGCGAAGGTTGACGATAGCTACTGGACAGTTAGTTCAGATACGTATAAGACGGCGGGCGTTCGAGGCGTTTCTAAGGGCTTTCGAGGGCGATTTGAGGGTAAATATGCGGCGGTCGTACTCGAAAGCGATGAGCTTTGGGCAGTATGGCGTTCGCCGGGGAGCTCAGAAGGCTCAGAACGGCCTTTGGAGCTTTAAAAAAATACGTATCTGAACTAATTGTCCAGGGAAGGTTGTCGAGGGGTAGAAAAAGGGTCGGAAGCGAGCTTCCGACCCTTTAAAAACACCAAAGATGATGAGATGCACGCTGGATTACAGCGCGAAGTCGCCGCCGACGAGCGTGGAGACGGGCTCCTCGTGGTAAACGGCGGAGATGGCCTGAGCGAACTCCTCGGCGACCGAGATGGTCTTGATCTTGCCGCCAACCTCGACGGGAATGGCGTCGGTGACGAGGCACTCGACGATCGGGGCGTCGTTCAGACGCTCGATGGCCGGACCGGAGAAGATGCCGTGGGTGGCGCATACGTAGATGTCGCCGGCGCCCATAGCCTTGAGCTCCTTGACGTTGGCGCACAGGGTGCCTGCGGTGTCGATCATGTCGTCGTTGATGATGCAGGTCTTGCCCTTGATGTCACCGATGATGCCCATGACCTCGGCGGCGTTGTGGCGCGGACGGCCCTTGTGGGCGATGGCCAGGTCGCAGCCGAGCATGTCGGACAGCTTCTTGGCGGCCTTGGCGCGACCCACGTCGGGGGAGACGACAACCAGGTTGTCGGTGTCGAAGTTCATGGCGTTGTAGTACTGGCCGAACAGCGGCAGTGCGGACAGGTGGTTAACCGGGATGTCGAAGAAGCCCTGGATCTGGCCCTGGTGCAGGTCGAGGGTGATGATGCGGTCGACGCCGGCGCGCTCGAGCAGGTTGGCGACGAGGCGGGCGGTGATGGGCTCGCGCGGGCCGGCCTTGCGGTCCTGGCGGGCATAGCCGTAGTGGGTGATAACGGCGGTGATGGAGCGGGCGGATGCGCGCTTGGCGGCGTCGGTGGCGATGAGCAGCTCCATGAGCATGTCGTTGACGTTGCCGCCGGCCACGGACTGAATCAGGAAGACGTCGGCGCCGCGGACGGTCTCGTCGTAGCGGGCGTAAATCTCACCGTTGGCGAACTGCTTTAGCGTAAGGCCCGAAAGCTCGACCCCAAGGTACTCAGCAATCTTCTGAGCGAGGGGACGGTTGGAGGAACCGGAATACACGCGGATGGACTTGCGCATATTCTCCGACTTCTCGGGATCATTAATCGGCATTACCCTTCTCCTTTATACATCGAATGCCATATAGATGCCTTTTTGCATTGTAACCGCGCGGCGGGGTTTATCGAGTCTTGATAACGTCTTTACCGTCAACGGACACGAACCGACCACTCATCCGGTTGCGCAGGTCACGATAGAAAAAGGAGCCGCCCCCATGGGAACAGCTCCTTAGATGCTTGGTAAAACGTTATACCTCGTCGTCCTCGTGCAGACGGCGGCGATAATCGGCGGCCCAGCCCTCGATGTTTACCTGACGGGCACGACCCAGGCCAAGTGCGTCGGCCGGGACCGGCTCGGTGATGACGGAGCCAGCGGCCACGAGCGCGCCGTCGCCGATCTGGGCGGGCGCGACCATCATGGTGTCGGAACCGATGAAGGCGTCCTTGCCGATGACGGTCTTGTGCTTGTGCACGCCGTCGTAGTTGCAGGTGATGGAGCCTGCGCCCACGTTGACGCCGGAGCCCATGGTGGTGTCGCCGATGTAGGACAGGTGCGGCACCTTGGAGCCCTCGCCGATCGTGGACTTCTTGATCTCCACGTGCGTGCCGGCCTTGGAGCCGTCGAGCATGTGGGTGCCCGGGCGCAGGTAGGCGCGCGGGCCGCAGTCGACGCCGTTCTCGATGACGGCCTCGATGGCGATAGTCTCATCGATGACGCAGCCGCTGCCGACGGTGGTGTCGGTGAGGCGGCTGTTGGGGCCAAGCTGGCACTCCTCGCCCACGGTGACGTGGCCGATCAGATGCGTCTGCGGCCACACGATGGTGTCGCGGCCGATGACGGCGTCGGGGCCGATCCAGGCCTGCGTGGGGTCGATGAAGGTAACGCCCTCGGCCATCCAGTGCTCGTTGATGCGGTCGCGCGCGATAGCGGTGAGCTGCGCGAGCTGGATGCGGCTGTTGACGCCCAGGCCGTCGCGGTAGTCGTCACAGTGGAAGATGGAGACCGCCTGGCCGTGACCCTTGAGGATTTCGAGCATGTCGGGCAGGTAGTACTCGGACTGCGCGTTGTCGTTGCCGATCTCGTTGATGTGTGCGGCGAGCTGCGCGCCGTCGAAGGCGTAGCAGCCGGCGTTGCACTCCAGCAGCGTGGCGGCCTGCTCGGGCGTGCAGTCCTTCTGCTCGATGATGCGCTCGATCTGGCCGTCGTCGCCCAGCTTGATGCGGCCGTAGCCGAAGGGGTCGGGCGGGGTCATGGTCATGACGGTACAGGCGAGCTCGCCGGTAGCGACGGTCTGTGCGAACTTGGCGACGGTGTCGGCGGTGATGAGCGGCAAGTCGCCGTTGAGCACGACGACGGGGCCTTGCGTGATGCCGCAGGCCTCGAGCGCGACCTTTACGGCGTGGCCGGTGCCAAGGCGCTCGGTCTGCTCGACGCACTCGACCTTGGTGGCGCTGCTGGCGTAGGCGCCGTCGATCAGGGCGCGCATCTCGTCGGCGTGGCTGCCGATGACGACCACGACGCGGCTGCAGCCGGCCTTGATGGTGGCGTCGACGATCCACTGAACCATGGGCTTACCCAGGATCTTGTGCGAAACCTTGCAGTGGTTCGACTTCATGCGGGTGCCCTCGCCGGCAGCGAGGATAATTGCGGTTGCGTCCATGTGATCTCCTGTTACGTTATAGAGACGTGTGTTTGGAAACGATACACGGCGCAATATGATACCGCAGGCATATGATGAGCGCGTAGCGATTGGTTTTCGGCGGTTGAGGCTTGCACCGCCGGCGTGGCGTTTGCGCTGCTTGCGTGCGGCGTTGGCGATGCCGCGGAGCTGTCGTTTGAGCGAGGGGACGGGGGTGCCCGTGGACAACATGCGAGAGGAGTTTGGCGGCGAGCCCGTCGCGGCGTTCTCGATGTCGCATCCGGCTGTGCCGGCCCTCTACATGGTGCTGACGCTGGGGCTCACCATGTTCTCGATGCAACCGGTGCTGATCGCGCTGTCGCTTGCGGGTGGGCTGGCGTACGGGCTTGCGACGCGCGGTGCTGCGCGCACGTTGGGGGCGCTTCGCTGGCAGCTGCCGGTGATTTTGATTATCGCGGTGCTCAATCCGCTGTTTAGTGCATCGGGCTCGACGGGGCTGTTTCGTATTGGCATGCGTGCGGTGTATCTAGAGAGCATGGTTTACGGCCTGTGCATGGGTGGGCTGTTTGTGGCGAGCGTGCTGTGGTTTGAGGCAGCGGCGTCGATGCTCGAATACGACAAGGTACTCGCGCTGCTGGGCAATGCCGCACCGGTGATTGCGCTTATGATCTCGATGTGCATGCGGCTTATCCCGCAGTTTTTGCGCCGCGGCCGCACGGTGCTGGCGGTGCAAGATGCGATTGACGTGCCGGGGCGCGCGCCGGCCGACCCCGTGCGCTCGCGCCTGCGGGCATCGAGTGTGTTGATGGGCTGGGGCATGGAAGATTCGCTGGAGCGCGCGGACGCGATGCGCTCGCGCGGGTGGGGTGCCGCGACGCGTCGTACGACGTATGCGCGGTATCGACTGGGGCGCGGCGATGTTGCTGCGCTGGTTGGGCTTGCACTGTTTGGCGTGGTCACGGTGACAGTGGCGTGGACCGCGACGACGCAGTATTCGTTTTATCCGCAGCTCTCGGTGCCGGCGCCGTGGCCGGGCTATGTCGTGTACGCTGCCTGGATGGTGCTGCCTTGCGCGTTGCACGCGATTGATGAGAAGAGGTTTGGCTGATGGCTCGGTTTGATAGGAGCTCGGCGGCGGGTGTGGCATATGGCTCGGCCGCGCCGGCGATTGAGGTGCGAGGCCTTAGTTTTGCCTATCCCGGGGCCGAGGCACCGGTGCTCGAGGGGCTTGATTGGCGTGTTTCCCAAGGTGCGTTTGCACTTCTTGTTGGCGGTACCGGATCGGGTAAGTCGACGCTGCTGTCGCTGCTCAAGCCCGAGATCGCTCCGGCGGGCGAGCGCACTGGCGATGCGCGCGTGCTGGGCGAGAACGTTGCCGACATGGACGTGCGCGCGTCTGCGGAGCGCGTGGGCTATGTGTTTCAGGATCCCGAGAACCAGATCGTGTGCGAAACCGTGTGGCACGAGATGGCGTTTGGCCTGGAAAACTTGGGGCTAGCGCGTGATGAGATGCGCCGTCGCGTAGCTGAGACCAGCTATTTCTTTGGGCTGGAAGATTGGCTCCACCGCGACACCGATACGCTTTCGGGCGGACGCAAACAGCTGCTGTCGCTGGCGGCTGTGCTGGCATTACGCCCGCGCGTGCTGCTGCTCGACGAGCCCACGTCTCAGCTTGATCCGGTTGCGGAGAAGAATTTCCTGCACGCGCTGTTTCGTGTGAATCGCGAGCTGGGCTGCACGGTTGTTGTGGCGACGCATCAGCCGCGCCCAATGCTCGAATACGCGACGTGTGCGTACCGGATTGAGGACGGTCGCGTGCGCGAGGTGGCGGATATGGCTTCTTTGGGACGCCGAGAATCGCTGTTGTCCGATGACATGTTGGGGTGGGGTGCCATCCGATGTGCAAATAAAGGAGTATTCAGCAGGCGTGAGGACAATTTGGGCTCTCTGGAGCCGCCCGGGGACGTATCGAGCGCGAAAAAAAGTTCGGAATTGGACAAATCGTCCGAATTTGTGGCGCAAACGTCGCTCGAGAACGGCTCGGAAGCCTTTCCGCGCACGGATGGAAGCAGAATACTCCAAAAAATGCACGGCGGGTCGGCTACCACCCTGTCGGAAGGCTGGTTTCGCTACGATCGCGCGGGCGGTTGGGTGCTGCGCGGGCTCGATGTGTCGTTTTCGGCTGGCGCGGTGCATGCGATCGTGGGCGGTAACGGCTGCGGTAAGTCGACAATGCTTTCGGTGCTGGCGAAGACCGCCAAGCTGCAGCGCGGCCGCATGGTGCGCGGAGCGGCCTCGGCGGCGCTGCTGCCTCAGAATCCCAAAGCATTGCTGGTTGCCGAGACGGTGCGCGATGAGCTGATAGAATGGGCTTCGACCTGCGGATATGACGAGAACTTGGCGCGGGAGCGTGCGGTGCAACTTGGACTGGACGGCCTGGAGACGCGCCACCCCTACGACCTCTCGGGCGGACAGCGCCAGCTGCTCGCACTGGCAAAGCTGCTGCTGATCGGCCCCGAGCTGCTGCTGCTTGACGAGCCCACGAAGGGCTTGGACCTGGAGAGCCGCCGCATCATCGCCCGCGCCCTGCGTGACCATGCGAAGGCTGGCGGCACCGTCATCATGGCTACGCACGATTTGGACTTTGCCGAGCAGGTAGCCGACGACGTCGCCATGATGTTTGACGGCGAGATTGCCTGCATGGAGCCCCCGGCCGACTTCTTTGCCGACAACGTGTTCTATAGGGCGTGATGGGATGACGGATTATCGCGTTTCGCGCCTACTTGCAAAACTGGAGATCCCGCTGTTGTTGGCGGTGCCGGCGGTGATGGCTGCCGCGTTGCTGGCGGGTGTTGAGCAGGCAGCGTTGGCCATGCTGGTTGTGGTGGCGTTGGTACTTGCGCTGTTCTTTGCGGGTTACGAGGCATCTCGTCCGGGTTTGCGCCAGATTATGCCCACGCTGGTGCTGGCGGCGCCGGCGGCGGCGGGGCGCATCCTGTTTGGGCCCATTCCCGACTTTAAACCGGTGAGCGCCATCGCCATTATCGCGGGGGCGACGCTTGGTCGCCGCAATGGTTTTATGGTTGGCGCGCTGGCAGCGCTGACCAGCAATTTCTTTTTTGGGCAGGGCATGTGGACGCCGTGGCAGATGTATGCCTGGGGGCTCGTGGGATACGTTGGCGGTGTGCTGGCGTATGCGGGTGCGTTCGACCGCGCCGACGGCACCGTGCGCATGCCAGCGCTGCTGGCGTACGGCTTTGCGTCGGGCCTGCTCTATGGCGTCGTGATCAACGCGTATGACATCATTGGTTTTGTACAGCCGCTTACTTGGGCGGGTGCCGCGGCGCGTCTTGCCACGGCAGTGCCGTTCGATATTACGCACGGCCTTGCGACCTGCGTGTTTTTGGCCGCCTTGTACAAGCCTTGGTGTCGCCGCATTAACCGTGTCGTCGTGAAATACGGGCTGTAAGGCATTTCGCATTCCCTCACGAACTTGCGGTGGAATAGTTCTCGTTTTTGGCTATTTGCTGCCCAAACAGGAACTATTCCACCGCAACTTATAGGGGGAGAGGGGTCACATGGTCTGTTTTCCTCTGTCCCCCCAGTAATTACTTGGGGCTAGAGTTCTAGCGTGAGGGTGACGGGGCAGTGGTCGCTGCCAAAGATGTCGCCGCGGATGCCGGTGTCGCGCACGTTGCCGGCGATTGAATTGCTTACCAGGAAGTAGTCGATGCGCCAGCCGGCGTTGTTCTTGCGTGCATTAAAACGGTAGCTCCACCAGCTGTAGACGCCCTCGACGTCGGGGTTTGCCGCGCGCCAGGTATCGGTGAAGCCGGCGTTGAGCAGCTCGGTAAACTTGCCGCGTTCCTCGTCCGAAAAGCCTGCGTTGCCGCGGTTGGATTTGGGGTTCTTGAGGTCGATCTCCTCGTGCGCCACGTTAAAGTCACCGCAGGTTACGACGGGTTTGCCGGTCTCGCGCTCGAGTGCGCTCAGAAAGCCGCGATAGGCGTCGTCCCAGGCCATGCGCACGTCGATGCGGGCGAGCTCGTTTTGCGCGTTGGGCGTGTAGACATCCACAAACCAAAACTTGTCAAACTCGAGTGCGCAGACGCGGCCCTCGGTCGCGGCTTGGGCGACGAGCTCTGCTGCATCGCCCTTGCCGGCGTAAGGCAGCAGCGCGTCGGCGTGCAACACGCGCAGCGGTTCCTGGCGGCTAAAGACCGCGGTGCCCGAATAGCCCTTGCGCTCGGCGTAGCTCCAGGTTTGGTGGTAGCCGGGCATGTCGATATCGACTTGGCCTTCCTGCAGCTTGGTCTCTTGCAGCGCTAGGATGTCGACATCGAGGTCCTGCGCGATCTGGATAAAGCTCGGGTCCTTTTTGAGCACGGCGCGCAGGCCGTTGACGTTCCACGAGGCGAAAGTGTAAGTCTGAGGCATGGTGTCCTTTCGACGGGGTTAGCAGGCTTAAGATTAGCGCAACAGGGGCGGGGTGGGCACCGCGCGTGCTGACCCAAAGGCCGCATGCTGGGACATCGCCCGACGCTGCCCGACCAACAAGGACGGAGGACTCATATGACGCAGGCAATATCGGACCCCAAGCAAGCCTCCGCCGCGCTGGCGGATCTGTTTGACACCCACAAGCGCGTGGTCTTCTTTGGCGGCGCTGGTGTTTCCACGGCAAGTGGCATCCCCGATTTCCGCAGCGTGGACGGCCTGTATCACCAGCAGTTTGCCTATCCGCCCGAGACCATGCTGTCGCATAGCTTTTACGAGGCGCATCCGGCCGAGTTCTTCGACTTCTACCGCACCAAGATGATCGCGCTTGGCGCCAAGCCCAATCGCTGCCACACCAAGCTGGCCGAGCTGGAGCGCGCCGGCAAGCTAAATGCCGTGGTGACGCAAAATATCGACGGCCTGCATCAGATGGCCGGCTCACGGCGCGTGTTTGAGCTGCACGGATCGGTCCATCGCAACATTTGCCAGTCGTGTGGCGCGGTCTATAGCGCCGAGTGGATTTGCTCGCGCGAGCACGAGGACGCCGCGGGTGCGCCTGTGTGTCCTGCGTGCGGCGGCCGCATCAAGCCCGACGTAGTGCTCTACGAGGAGCCGCTCGACGAGCACGTGCTGACCGGTGCCGTTGCCGCCATCGCCGCGGCCGATGCCCTCATTGTGGGCGGGACCTCGCTCGTGGTGTATCCGGCGGCAGGCCTTACGCGTTACTTTACCGGTGATACGCTGGCCATATGCAGCCTTGCTCCCACCGATCAGGATGCAAATGCCGACCTGCTGATTTCTTGCGACATCGCGGCCGCGTTTGCGTTCTAGCCCGTGTGCGCGGATACAATAGAAAGACTGATTGCAAAGCGACCCCACCGCCTGCGCCCGAGCGCGGTGGCGCGGGCATTTTAGGAGGATGTTCATGGCGAACGACAGCAAGACATGGCGGTGCGGAAAGTATGAGCTCAGCTTTGACCGTCCGCGCATCATGGGCGTCCTCAACGTGACGCCCGATTCGTTTAGCGATGGCGGGGAGCACTTCGACCCGGATGCCGCCATCGAGTACGGCCTGGCGATGCTCGACGCCGGCGCCGACATCATCGACGTAGGCGGCGAGTCCACGCGCCCTGGCTTTACCCCGGTCAACCCCGACGAGGAGGCTCGCCGCGTGCTGCCCGTGGTGCGCGCGCTGGCCAAGGAGGGCGCCATCGTCTCGATTGACACGCGTCATGTGGCGGTTGCCAAGGCGGCCGTGCGCTGCGGCGCCTCGATCGTCAACGACGTGACCGGCTTCACCGATCCCAAGATGGTCGAGTTTGTTAAGACAAGCACTTGCGGCGTCATCGTGATGCATGCTGGCGAGGTCGCCGCGCCCGCCCGCACGCACGCAACGGTGCAGCTCGATACCTCGGCAGCGGCGTTTGTTGCCGAGAAGGCACGCGAAGCGGCCGCCGAGGCCGCGCGCGAGGCCGAGAAGCCGGCTCGTCGCCGTCGCGGCAAGTTGCTGGGCGAGCCCAAGGTCGAGGCCAAGCTTCCGGGCGGCGTGGTGCAGCCCTCGTTGCCGTTTGGCGAACCGGAGCCCACGCCCGAGCCTTCAAGCGAGCAGGGGCAGGAGACGCCGGCCGCCGAGCAGGCTGCTGCCGCCGAGACCGTCGCGCCCGCGCCCGAAGCCGCGCCCGCAGCCACCGAGGCCGCATCGGAGCCCAATGACCGCCTGGCAGCCATGATGCGTCGCAGCGCCCGCCGCGAGGAGGCCTACGTGCCCACCTCTCAGCTCCGCCGCTTCACCCTGCCCGATTCGGCGCCCATCATGCGCCGCGTCATGGGCTTTCTGTCCGACCAGGCCCGCACGCTCATCCATGCCGGCGTGTCGCGCGACCGCATCTGCATCGATCCTGGCCCGGGCTTTGGTAAGTCGGCTAACGAGGACATCGTCATCCAGCGCGAGACTGCCAAGATGGCGTCGCTGGGCTATCCGCTCATGTGCGCCGTGTCGCGCAAGCGCTTTGTGGGCGCCGTCTCGGGCGTGACCGAGGCCGCCGAGCGCGATGCCGCCACGTTTGGCGTGTGCCTGGGCGCCATCCAGGCCGGTGCCAACATCGTGCGCGTGCACGACGTCGCGGGCTTTGCGCAGTTTCTGAACGGTTACTGGGCCGTCGCCAAGCCGCAGCCGCGCCGTGCGTTTGTGGCCGTGGGCTCCAACCTGGGGCATCGTTGCGACAACGTCCGCGCCGCGCGCGAGATGATCGCCGAGATTCCACTCACCTGCGTGTCCAACTCCTCCAAGATTTACGAGAGCGAGCCGGCCTACGAGACGCGCCAGGACGCGTTTGCCAACGCCGTCATCGAGATCAAGACCGAGCTTGCGCCGCTGGTGCTGCTCGACGAGCTCATGAAGATCGAGGCCGAGCTGGGGCGCGACCGCTCCAAAAAGGCCAAGGCCAACGGTCCGCGCACCATCGACCTGGACCTGCTGTGGATGGACGGCGAGACCCACGGCGGCAAAAAGCTGCGCCTGCCGCATCCGCTCATTGGTGAGCGTGACTTTGTGCTGGTGCCGCTCGAGGACCTGATGCACGACCCGGCGCGGTTCTTCCGCTACAACGGTGTCGAGGTCAAGGAGCCCGAGGATCGCGTGGGCCATATCGTGGGCGAATTGGGGCGTATGTAGATGATCGAGATGAATGCTGTTGCCGCCGGTACCGAGCTTGACGCCGCGCGTGACGCGGGCCGCGAGGGTGCGTCCGCGGGCTGGTGCGCATGGAGCGCGGGCGATGCCTCGCTGACGTTTTCGCTGGTCGTGCGTCCGGATGTGAACATGCATGCCTTCCACGGCCTGCCGTTTGTGGCTGCGATGGGCATGATGGACGCGCTCGTGGGCACGGCTTCGACGCCGGGGTTGGGCCTTGCCGGTAAGGTGGGTATCCAGTGGCCGAGCGATATCGTGTGCGGTGCGCCTGCGTTTGAGACGTCGCTCGCGCGTGTTGCCGTGAACGGCGGTGCCGGTGCTGCGGGCATGTTCGGTGCCGTGACGGTGGATATTGAGCGTTCGGCGCTGGGCGAGCTTGGTGTGGACGTGGCTGACGAAGCGCTGGTCGAGGAGTTGGCCGCCGCCGTGCTGACCCGTGTGGACACCTGGGCGGTTGTTGCCAACACGCCGCAGGGCGCTGCCGGTCCGCTGGCCCCCGTGTTGGGCGAGTACTTCGACATGGTGCCGCTGCTGGGCCGCCAAGTTGCGGCGGTGTCGCCCAACGGCTTGCCGCTTGCGGTCGGTGTGTTTGCAGGCCTGGACATCTGGGGCCGCGCGACCATCAAGACCGATGCCGGCGAGCAAGAGTTTCCGCCTGAGGCCGTGCGCATTCGCGGACTGTAACGCGAGGCACTTGCGCTCAAAGATGACGATGACAACAAGACCCTCCTCGGCCTGTGCCGGGGAGGGTTTCGCCTATCTGGGGAATGGGTTGCCAGCGCCCTATTCCTCAAAACTGAAAATTTTTCGTTTTTGAGGAATAGGATTAAGGCAGCTCGGTCTTTCGCGAGGTATATTCGCTATAGAGCCTATTCCTCAAAACTGAAAATTTTTCAATTTTGAGGAATAGCGATAAAAGACCGCGAGGAGGCCCCAATGAAACTCATCAATAGAACGTCATATATGGACACGTTGACGAGCCTTATTGGCGTGCCGGACATCAAGGTCATCACGGGCATCCGTCGTAGCGGTAAATCAAAATTGCTCGAGGCCCTCCGCGATTACGTGGAGGCAAATCTGTCCAATTCGAATGTCATCCATATCAACTACAACCTCGATGAGTTCGAGAATCTGCTCGAGTATCACGCGCTGCTCGCCTATGTAAAAGAGCATCGAGTGTCCGGCAAACAAAACTTTCTGCTTATCGATGAAGTTCAGATGTGCGACGGTTTTGAGCGTGCGATCAACAGCCTCCACGCATCCGAGCAGTACGACATATTCATTACCGGATCGAATGCCTTTTTGCTGTCGAGCGATCTGTCGACGCTCTTTACGGGGCGTACGTTTGAGATCGAGGTTTTCCCATTCTCGTTTGAGGAGTATCGACTCTATGGCGACGAGGGCGAGGTCGACCGCGACTTCGATGAGTACGCGAGAACCGGCGGTATGTCCGGCTCCTACCCTTATCCACTGCAGGAGCAGCGTTATCAATATCTCTCCAATGTCTTCAAAACGCTCATCGTGAGAGATATCGTGCAGCGGCATAACGTGAGAAACGAATCGGCGCTGCTGCGCATTGCCGATTACATGATGGACAACGTATCCAACATAACGTCGGCACGTAACATTACGGATATTTTGAACGCGGATGGGCTAAAGATAACGAACAAGACGGTCGGCACGTACATGGGGTACCTGTGCGATGCGTTTGCCTTCTATAAAGTTCGTCGGTACGACATCCGCGGCAAAAAATACCTTAAGAGCGGCGAGAAGTATTACCTGGCAGACCACGCGTTCAAATACGCGCTGCTCGGTACACGTGATATGGATTGGGGACGCGTATACGAGAACATGGTGGCAATCGAGCTGCTGCGCCGCGGATACGAGGTATACGTCGGCGTGCTCTATAAAAAGGAAATAGACTTTGTAGCAATCAAGCGAAGCGAGAAGCTCTACATTCAGGTGAGCGACGACATCAGCTCGGATAAGACATTTGAACGCGAGATTTCACCACTGCTGAGCATTGGCGACGCGTACCCCAAGATGATTCTCGCCCGCACGCATCACGAGGCCACGGATCGCGACGGAGTGCAGATCGTGGACCTGGCGAGGTGGTTGTGCGGCGAGGCGTAGCGGAAAGCCTATTCCTCAAAACTGAAAAATTTTCGATTTTGAGGAATAGGACCAATGCATTGCTTAGTTCGCCGCTCGCGCCCGTGCTCGACTTAAGCCCCTGCTCTATCCCAGCTCCTGCATGCGGCGGTAGATTTCGCAGATACCCTTGATGGTGAGCTGTCCGTCGACCACGTCGAAGGCATCGGTCGAATCGGCGACGATGCTGGCGAGACCGCCCGTGGCGATAACCGTGGCGTCCTCACGACCCAGCTCGCGCTTCATGCGCGCGACCAGGCCCTCAGCCATGGCGGCGGCGCCCATCACGGCGCCGACCTTGATGCACTCCTCGGTATCGCGGCCGATGGCGTGCTCGGGCGCCTCGAGCGGAACGCTGGCGAGCTTGGCGGCTCGGGCGGCGAGCGCGTCCATCGAAATGCGGATGCCCGGCGCAATCGCTCCACCAATGTAATAACCGTCCTCATCGATGACGTCGATATTGGTCGCGGTGCCAAAGTCCACCACGATTGCCGGCGCGCCGTAGAAAGTCTCGGCCGCAACGGCGTTGGCGACGCGATCGGCACCTACGGCCTGGGGGCGCGCCGCGCGCAGCTTGGTCACCGCGGCCGTCTGCGGCCCGATGACGATGGCGTCCGCGGCAATGCGGTCGGCCACGGCGTGCCATTCGCGCGAGAGCTGCGGCACCACGCCCGCAAAGGCGATCGCGTCGACCGCGTCGAGCGAAAGGCCGTACATTTTAAAGAAACCCATCAGGCGCACATGGATCTCGTCGGCGGTATAAGAGCGGTCGGTGGGCATGCGCCACGACTGCACCAGCTCGTCTCCGTCAAACAGGCCCATGGCCGTCTGCGTGTTTCCCATATCGATAGCGAGCAGCATGTCTACTCCCAGTGTTGGCATAAAAGGACGCGCACCATTGTATACGTGCCGTCGACGGCGCTCGGCTGCGATTCGTTTACGGTGATAGGGGCTGAGGGGTTTAAATATGAAGGAATTATGCTCTACGAGATTTTCCTTGCCGTTTACCGAACTCCCGCGTAATATTCTTTCTTGCGCACATGAGGCGCCCAGACATTGCGGGGTGGAGCAGTCTGGTAGCTCGCCGGGCTCATAACCCGGAGGTCGTAGGTTCAAATCCTGCCCCCGCGACCAAGAACTTGCAGCTCGGAAGCAAAATTGCTTCCGAGCTTTTTCTTTATCGGTTTACTTTGCGGGTGAATTGCGGGTGAATCCTGAGTCAATTTATTATGTGAAGCAAATAAACCATTGATAATCGCGGGCCGGTCGGCTTGACTTATCGACCGATAAACTCCAATTGGGAGGAGTTTCGGCGGTCCTTAGCTAATAATAGTGCCGGGGATGGATTGCGCCGCCCCCGGACCTTGCGCGCCAAAGGGACGAGTCCCCTTGGAACCCCGTCTATTGCTCTCAACACGGAAACAGGGGAGTGGGGGATACGGGTTGTAGGATGCCGACGGGCGAGCGCTATGCTGTCTCAAGTCCGCATGTAGCTTGTTCGGAGGCTGTCTCTGCGTCTCAAGGCGGGCAATGAATTCTGGCAATCGAACTTCTTCGTATCTGTTCGCTGCGACTTGAGCGATGCGCTCCGCACAAATAATGTTGCCGAAGCATGCGGAATATCAGAAGAGAGATTGCAGGACATGAGTCAGCGCATGAAGAGCTGCCCGTCGTTTTGATAATGACATAATTAAGTGGCAAACTAAAGCGATCGGAGCGACCATGATTCTTGACAGCCTGCGTAACAGCGCGTCTTTTAATGAAACCGACCGAGCCATTGCTACCTATCTGCTCAATCATACCGGCGACCTTAAGACCCTCACTATGGCAAAGCTCGCACAGGAGACTTACACCTCGAACGCGACAATCATCCGCTTTTGTAAGAAATTGGGCCTAAGCGGCTATCGAGAGTTGATCATGCAGCTCATCCAGGAGATAAGCGGAGACTATCTTCTGGCTGCCACTGTCGATCACAATCGTCCTTTTGGCAGTACCGATTCAATTGAGGCCATCGAGGGCAACCTTGCAAATCTCCTGAAGGGCGTCATAGATCAAACGAAAATCGAGCTCGATAGCGCCAAATTGAGCATAATCGCCAAGGCAGTTCTTAGCGCCCCGCGAATTTACATCTTTGCTAAAGGGGAAAGCTATCTGGCGGGATGTATCTTTCGCAACAATCTTCTCAAGCTCGATCGTCATGTCACCATGGCGGACGACGGTGGCCTGCAGACACTGCACGTTAAGAACGGTAGGCCCGGCGACCTGTTTTTATTCCTAAGCTACAGCGGCATTCACTATGATTATTCCAAATACGCCGCCGCTCTTTCCGAGCGCGGAATCAAGCCGTGTTTAATCACGGCGTTTTCTGATTCGGCGCTCGCCAGGCAATGCGACACTGTCTTGCTCATTCCAAAATCAGAGCGCGTGATTGGAAAGGTTGCCAATTACTCTTCCATGATCTCGCTCACGTATACGCTTCAGGTTATTTATTCGCTTATATTCAATCAGGATTATCAAGAGAACTATCGTGTAAAACACGAGGCCGATTCGTTCATCTTTACGAGTTTTGCGGAGATTTAGTCATACAAAAGGTGACCCCAAAGCATTTTGCCTTGAGGCCACCTTTTGTGCTTTTGCTATCTGGATGGCTTCTCTACTTCAGCTCAGGCCAATAGCCCTTGTTCGCCTCGATCATGTCGTCCAAGACTTCCTTAGCCACGCGCGCTGAGGGAATCGTGCGATTGAGGGTGAAGGCCTCGAGTGCCTTCTGGTAGGAGCCCTCGATAACGGCCTCGACCACAAGGCCCTCGCAGGCATCCTGCTGCTCGATAAGGCCCTTGTAGAAGCGGGGAATCTTCCCGACGCGGACCGGTTCGGCTCCTCGATCGGTGATGTACGCCGGAATCTCGACGGTCGCGTCGTCCGAGAGATTCTCGATTGCGCCATTATTGGGCACAATCACCAGCTGGCGATGGCGCAAATCCTTCGCCAGGGACTTGACGACATCGACAATGAACCTGCCGTGGACGCCTACGTAGAACTGCGTGAGATCGACCTTTTCACCGCGCTTAAGCGCCGCAGATGCGTCGAAGATACGCTTTTCGCGGCCGTTTACGACCTGCATGCCACGCGTGTTATTGATGTCCATGTACTCCACGCAGGCATCGGGCAACAGGTAATACTGGTAATAGGTGTTGGGGAGGTAATCCTGGAATAGCGTAGAAATCGTTGCCGCATTCTTGAAGGTGTGGGCCCAGTCTGGGTCCTTTACCAATGCGTCATTGAGGCTTGCCTCGGAAATGTAACCGTACTTACGCACGTGCTCTTTGAGCTTGTCCGTAACGTCGACGCCCTTGCAGCGTACGCTGGTATACCACCCAAAGTGATTGAGGCCAAAGTAGTCGACTTCAATGTCGTCGAGTTCGCAGCCCAAAATCTCCGCCATGCGGGCTTCAATCTCTACCGGCATATCGCAGATGTCGAGAATGCGAGCGTTTGGACGCAGCTTGTGCATCGCCTTGGCTACGATGGCAGCGGGGTTAGAGTAGTTGACGATCCAGTAGTCCTTGCAGGCGTACTCCTCGCAGAAATCGACAAGCTCGCACATGGGGAAGATGGTCCTCATGCCATAGGCCATGCCACCTGCTCCGCAGGTCTCTTGGCCGACTACGCCATGGCGCAGGCTGATCTGCTCATCCTGGATACGCATCTTGAGCCCGCCCACGCGCATCTGCGCCATAACAAAGTTCGCATCTGTAAACGCCTCTTTGGGGTCGACGGTTACATGCAAGGGGATCTCGGGGGCAAGGTCATCGATAACTGCCTTAACCACCACAGCGACCGTGTCCTGGCGTTCCTTGTCGATGTCATAGAGCCAAAGCTCACGAATCCCCAGTTCGTCCTTTTGATCAATCAGGTCTTTGACGATACCGGCGGTATAGGTGCTGCCGCCGCCGCAGATGACAATCTTGTATCCGTTCATGTTGTTCATGCCTTTCAAATCAAATTGAGCTGCAGACAATCTTGGTTACTATCTGCACGAAGTAGGTAGCGATGTTGATGACCGCCGCCATGCCTGCAATGCTGCCTGCGTCCGCGTGCCTTCCTGAACGCCGGGTCCAAACCGCAGCGAGTAGACCCAGGAGCGGCCAGATAAAACCACATGCGAATGCAGCCATAAGTACGAGAAGACCCCTTGTCGACTTTTCTTTGTACATGTTGAGCAGGCGTTCGAACATGCCTCGGATTGAATGAAACGTTTTGGTCAACATGAGGTCTCCTCGCTTATCGCTTATCGATTACGCGACTGTTAATCTTCCAGATTAAGGATGGGACGCAGCAGGTCGTAGACGGAGTGCACGTTGGTTCCCACGACAATTTGGACATTGGTGCCGTTCTTAAACAGGCCCTTGTCGATAGCCTTCTTGATGGTCTCTTCGTTGACCTTGTCGGGATCTTTGACTTCGACACGGAGACGAGTCATGCAGCAGCCCATGGTGTTGATATTGTCCTTGCCGCCAAGGCCGTTGATGATGTTCTGCACCATTTCCTGCTGTTTTGCGTCGACTTCCGGAGTTCCGGAGGACTCGAGAGCATTGTTGCCTCCGGAGACCTCTGCAGACCACTCTGCGGAACGGCCGGGCGTCATGAGGTTGAGTTTCTTGATCACCATCGCCAGAACGATGAACGAAACGGCGGCAAACACGATGCCCAAGACGATGTAAATCGGGAACTTGGTGACGCCCATTGGCAAAGGCAGGCCGAGCGTGAGCAGCTCGATGCCACCGTACATGTTAAGCAAGCGGACTCCCAGGACAAACAGGAGCATCTCGCCCAGTCCGTAGAACAGGCTGTAGGCAACCCAGAGAATCGGAGACGCGAACAGGATCATGAAGTCGAGCGGCTCAGTGATGCCGGAGAGCATGGCGGTGATGTAAATGGGCACCAGCATGGCTGCGACAGCTTTTCGATTCTCCGGACGGGAAGTCGCAATCATTGCGAGCACGGTGCCGAGGGTTACGAATTCCTTGCCAAAGCCGAACATGGCAAAGCGGACAGAGGGGTCGACTGTGGTGAGGGATCCGTCGGCGATATGGGGAAGCTCGGCATAGAAGATGTTTGCTGCGCCGGAAACACTCTGGCCGGCGACGACCGCCGTGCCGCCAATCGCGGAGTAGTCAAACGGCATCCACATAAAGTGGTGCATGCCGAGAGGTACGAGGACGCGGTTCAGGAAGCCGTAAATGAAAACGCCCAGACCACCCGAGGCTGCGATGAATGAAGAAGCGTTGCTGATGGCGTTGGCGATAGGGGGCCACACGATAGTCGCTCCGATGCCGAAGACAATGCTCAGCGGAACCATCGCCAGAAGGGCCAGGCGGGGTCCGCCGTAAATCCGGATATACTCCGATACCTTTACGTCGATCAGTTTGTTATAGAGCCAACCGCAGAAGCATCCGATGAGTACGCCGCCGAAGACGTTGACATCGGTAACTTGAAGACCCAGTACCGTTGCCTGGCCAGTGCCATACAGACCCATCGCGCCAGCTTTTGCCAGCTGATCGGTGAGCGTCAGGTAGGCGTTGTTGACATACAGGAACATGAGGTAACTAATAAGTCCAAACACTGCCGCGTTGGATTTTTGCTTCTTTGCGAAGCCTGCCGTTAGGCCGACTGCGAAAATCACCGGCAGGTTGCCGATCACCGCGGAGTTGGTTGCCGCGGAGAGCAGCGTGCCCAGATCTGCGACAACTCCGCTGCCGAGCGAGCATACCGTGGCGATGGCCAAAATGATGCCCGTTACCGAAAGGTACAAAATAGGGTCGACGATAACGCGGCCAAAGTTCTGGAAGGCCGTTTTGACTTTATCCATCTCTTCCCCTCTCCTAACTAATCTCGGGGGCTTGCCCCTTAGGCAGAGACGACACTCGCATACTTGCCGGCGTCAGGTGTTGATGTCGCCTCTGTTTACGGATTTCATGATAGTTGGGGTGTTTGCAAACAGGGCGGGCTGGAACAAACGGTTCTTAAAAACAAGTGCGACTAATCTATTTCGTTGTTACCATCTTTCCATTTCGGTCAGCGGTATTCATTTTTAGGCAAATGGCTTTGGACGCGAGTGACTAGCTACGCCTTGATTTGCCAAGTTTGAAATCCATCCATCTCTTTTTAATAGGCTCTTGCCGCCCGGGCGTCCCGGAAGAAAGGAGGAGGAGCGGAAGAAGCATTCCGATCCTGTGCGCGTCCATTTCCTGTGACAGCAGGGTTTCAAGCAGCTTTTTCGCTTCATCGAGGCGCAGGGGCTGCCTTTCGGCTCCCTGCGACCGCGGGACTGATATTGCATCGCTTGCGATGCAACTGTTGAAGTCAAGCAATCGTTGGTCGAATTTTGGTCGAAATTGGCATGGCATTGATTCAAGCATTTTATCAAAATATGTTAATCTACCTGCGCATATAACGGTATCAAAGAGCTTCAAAAGGTGTCGATAAACATCGATATTCTGTTCTCATGACCCGAAGGTCGTAGGTTCAGATCCTGCCCCCGCGACCAAGACTTTTGTAGCCAGGAAGCTTAACGGCTTCGGCTTATAGGACAAAAAGTGTGTCCGCTTTGGGGGCATCGGCGCAGGTCGATGCCCCTTTTTCAGCCGTTTAAAATCCGCGCCCGCTTTTTACCGCTCGGACAGAATGTGTGTCCGGTTGCCTATCGTTCTCGCGGGTAGATAACCTTTTCCGGAACCGTAAAACCCTTTCGGAAGAGGTACCCATGAAGGCCGTTTATTGCCCCTACTGCGGCGGTCGGACCAAGCGCAACGGCAGGACGTCTTCGGGCTACTGCGCGTGGAAGTCGCGCCCGCCGAGCGCGAGCTTTGCGGCGGACATGGTCACGTTCTCGTATTTAAACCCGAACTACCTGCCCTACTCGTGCACGAACCTTGCAGGCATTTCCGGCCTAGGGAACCTCTTGGGCGTGCGGTCGATGGGCTACGCGTTCTCGTCGTGCACCTTCGCAACCATCGACTTCCGGGGCATCGACCCGTCCAGGCTCACGAATCTGTTCTGCACGTTCTTGGGGTATTCATACCTGACGATGATTTACGCGGACGCGACATGGGCACTGCCAACGAGCGGCATCACGGGTTCGCAGTGGTTCTATTCCTGCTCCACGTCGCTCGTCGGCGGCAACGGGACCGTGTGGGCAAGTAGTAAGACGGCCTGCTCGTACCTGTGCGCCGAGGTGGCTGGTACGCTTGGGTACATCATGGCTTCTCAGCAATGAGTTTGGCCTTGGCCACTATATCGGTATTGGCCATATCTGAGAACATTTCGTCGACGAGCCGAACGTAGAACTCGTAGGCTTCGTAGCGAGATGCTTTCAGAGCGCCTTCGGCTTCCCTCAAACGCAGCCCAGCATCTCTCGCTTGCGCTTTTCTTGCCATCTGCTGCATGACTGGTTCGTCACCGCCTTTGGAATCATCACCTCTCTGCAGTTTCGCCACCTCCGCATCAAGGCGCGTCATCAATAACTCGTATTCACTCTCACCAACATTTGAGAGGCTGATCAGCAAGTCTTTGAAAGTTCTGGCAGTGAGCATGCGATTTAGAGCTGCCCTGCAAGCATTAAGTTCTGCGTTGGCTTTTTCGACCATATCCTGGGCAATGAAGGCACTCCCTGCAGATGGCTTCTCATTCTCCAGCGTGGTCTTTCCAAGCGGCCACTCTACGCTTGCCTTCCCCGTGATGCTTTTAAGTGCGGTGACTGCCCCGCTCTCCAATCCAACGATGTCGGCGACATCTTGGAGCTCGTACGAATCGCAGTCCGTTTCGCCGATTAGATAGCCGATTGGTTTTCCGAAGAAATCGGCAAGTTCGACCAAATCAGTCCAATTCGGGAAATGGTCTCCCTTGAGGAAGTGGCTAATCCTTCGCGCTATGGCCTTGCACGCCTGGTCCGTCTTCTTTACGCATTGAGCATCGATGCTCGATTGGTTTTCTCCTCCGTAACGCCTTTCGTACATGAGCCTCGCGAGCTCGATTTGCGAGAGGCCAACTCTACCGTCCGTATTGACGAAACTCCGCATTAAGCTTGCAAGTCGTTCTGGAAGCACATCTTCTGGCTTATAACGGCGGACATACATTGTCTGAATACCCTTTCTAAATAGCGCAGCAGACATATCTTAGACATTTACTGTTTACTTGTGCAGTTGCATTATTGACCCAAGTAATCAAGTAGCCAGCGGGCGGTCGAGTTAGGAGGACACGATGACGGATTGGGACTACGCGCAGCTGTCACATATTGCAAAGGAGTCGGGCGGACCAAGGGCGCTTATCGCAAACATCAGAAATGGGGGAATTGCCACAGGAAGGTGGCAGGGTTGCATTGTTGGATCTGCTGTAACGCTTGCCATAGGGAGTATGGGTTTGTGCCTGTATAACAGGCACCAGAAGAAGCTGGCGCTTGCCAACGAGAGCGCCGAAATCCTTGAGTCGAACATCGAAGCCTACGATGCCATCCAAGCGGAGGGGGCCACGGGCGCAGCCGATGAAGACGAGCAGAGTATTCGGGATGAAGGACTAGGTGTCGAAGCCGCCGTTTAACGACGAGCAATATTGCTAGCCAATTCAACGATATAAACCTAGAAGGGTCGAGCCCCCGGCACAGCGCCGAGGGCTCGCTTTCGTTGCGGATTGATTACACTGGGCGGTCTTGAGCTCCCGATACGTCGGGCCGCCCTTGCTGATGTTTACTTAAAAGTGGTCCGAATGGTCAAGCTAGCGTACTGGACAAGGATCTTCGAAAAACGCTTCGAGCTGACGGCGGCGCCCTTTGATGCTAAAAGGCATCGGGCCTGCGTTTCTATAAGGCCGGCCACCCAATTAAGAGCCATCAGGACGCATGGCTGCGGTACATCGAGGGGCGGCTTGGATGGGCTATCGAGATGAAAAAGATCGTTGCGGAGATCGGGTTTTAAAAACGCTTCGGCAATTTACTGGCTTATAGGACACACTTTTTGTAGCTTTCAACTATGAGTCGACTGTTTTCCGACTACAAAACGCGGGGATGCCATCGAAAAGGACACTTGCGGTATCCAGAGTCGGGTAGGGATGGATGCCGCAAGTAGAGAGTCCAATGCAAGTAGAGAGTCCAATATTAGATGATGCGCCCGGTAAGGTACCCAGACGCATCGCGGTCGGTCTGTTGGAAGCCGTGCGTCTGACGGTGAGATCCATCACGATGTTACAGGGCATGCCATCTTGCGGTCTTTCCCGTTCCGTCGCTATCGATGGTCTTGTCTACCTTCTTCATCTTCGCTAACAGGTTCGACACCTTCTTGGCCTTTTGCGCGTCGGTAAGGCCCGAGGGGAGAAGATCGTTGATGAGGGCGGTGATTTTCGCACGTGGTGCGGGCCCCGTTTCTGAGAGCATCTGAATGACAAACGCCTTGCAGGCCTCTTCATTGAGGCCTTTGCTGCGCGTGTAAGACACCTCCTGCCCCGTCTTCGAGGCAAGGGCGTTCGTGATGGAGATATGGGGGTACCTGCCTTCGATAAGCTTGAGTCGATGCAGCTCTGCGGCCTCCTCGTTCGTGATTTCCTCGCCTTTTTGAACCTTGTCCAAAAGGTAGACGACGTCCATCGGAAGGTCCGGTTTAGCATAGAGTAGCCTGCTGTAGCTCTCATTGATGGTCTTACCGTAGACGCTTACGCGCACGCGGGTTGGATCCGAAAGGTCGTAGGTGGGTAGGGGGAAGTATCGCTTTCTCTGCATCTGGAATACTTTGGGGATTCCCATGGCGATGGTGTCAATCATGTCCATCTGCACCATCGCCTCGGAAAGGAAGGGGTTGCGGTAGTAGCTTGGCTTAAAACCCGGCCGCATCGCATTTTCGATTGTCTCCGGAATGAAGGACCCTTCGTTTAGGAACACGAGGTGATCCTCGAATTCCTCGACATTGATTCGCCCCTGCATGGAATAGTCCTGATGGGCGATACAGTTGTTCAGGAGCTCTCTGATGATCTCGGGTTCGTACTGGTCAGCCTCAAAGGGAAACAGACTCGCGCCATTTGCGTTGAACCGGTACTTCTCGTTGCGGATTTTCCCGAGTACCTGGTCAATCGCGAGAAGGAAGGGTGGTTTGAAGTGCTCGTAAGAGGTTACCGATCCATTGGAGGCATAGAGAGTCCAGGTGATGCGCGGGCTCATCCCATCGAGCAGACGGGTGGATTCTGGCCTTCCGAGCAGGATGAGTGTCGTCGGGGTGATCTTGCCGTTTCTGGTTAGGTTTGCCATGTCGAGAATCGTGCGGTCATCCATGTCCGCGAACGCCCCGGAATGCCGCCGGTGCTTGGAGAGAAAGAGCTCCACCGCTTTCTTCACGGCTTTGGGGTCGAGGTCCTCGAAGGTTGCTTCTTCGATTTCGAGGGCACTCCAGTCCGGCCTCCGCATTTGGCGTATCTGCTCGTACTTATCGATGGGGAGTGGCCCGAGTGATTCGCCCTCGCGCGCCCATGCCGCATTGTTGAACGCCGTCGGCATGCCTGGCGTTGCGGCGGGGATTTGAAACGCGAGGACGCGTTTGCCGTCAATCCTGAGTTCATGGATCTCTCTCAGGGTGAGGTGGTTGTTCGCGCGGTCCGCAATCTCCTTTTTAAGGGATCGAAGGTTGGCCGGATTTCCTTCTCGGTAAGCGGTTCCGCATGCGACCTTGTCGTTGTCCATACCGAAGATGAGCCAGGCGTCTTGTTTCCCGCGCAGGACCGCTTCGTTACTCAGGGCGGAGAAGTACTTCCCGAGGTTCTTGAAACTGAAGTCGTTTTTCGCTTCCTTGAGCTCGATAACCTCGCTCTCATAGGGCTTCTCGATACGGGCGATGAGTTCAAGGACGTCGTGATCGCTGTAGTACAAGATCGCTCCTAACGGTCTCGTGGCTGATATTTAGTCGTAAGATACGACTAAATATCGAAATTAAAGTCATTTTAGTCCAATCTAACGACTAGAAATAAAGATGTTGGACTGTTTATAGGACTAAATACTGTGGAAGGCACGGCTTTAGTCCAATCGCTGTTTGACGGCCCGCCATATCCATAACCCGGAGGTCGTAGGTTCAAATCCTGCCCCCGCGACCAAGAACTTGCAGCTCGTCGGCCTAGCCGGCGAGCTTTTTTGTTATTTCGGGACCGTGTTTTCGATCCAATTCTCGGCCTCTCAAACAAAATCTCGATCTGTAACATCTAGACCCGATTTGGGCGGCTAGGTGTTACAGATCGAGATATACCGGTGGGCTTGGTCGTGTTTGTCTAAATCTGTAACACGAGGGACGGTTTTTGCCGAGTAACCGTTACAGATTGAGATTTTCTAGCAGGCGGGTTTGGTTTGTCTCGATCTGTAACAGGTAGGGGTCAAAAGTGGGCCTAGCTGTTACAGATCTAGATTGTTGAGGATGGGCCGAGAGGAATGTCTCGATCTGTAACAGTAAGACCCGGTTTTGTCGCGTAACTGTTACAGATTGAGATAAACCGACGGGCCGCCCCGCCCATCCCCATCCACCTGCCGCTACCTGCTGTCCGCCGATTTCCGTTGCGCTGCTGTATTCCCATGCCATATCCTCTAGATAACTACGCGGCATCATCGCCGCCGCGCCTACAAGAGAGGAATGTCCATGACCACACCTGCATCCAAGCTGCTCCAGCCCATTACGGTTGGCCCCCTTGAGCTCAAGAACCGCATTATGTTTCCGCCGCTGACCACCGGCTACGAGGAGCGTGACGGTTCCATCGGCGAGCGCAGCCTGGCTTTTTACGAGCGCTTGGCCCGTGGCGGCGTGAGCTACATCGTCATCGGCGACGTCGCTCCCGTTATGACCGCAAGCCCCACGCCCAAGCTGGCAACCGACGCCCAGATCCCCACGTTTAAGGCGCTGGCTGATGCCGTCCACAAGCACGGCGCCAAGGTCGCGCTGCAGCTGTTCCACCCCGAGTACGATGTGCCCGGTGTCGGCCGCATGGTCATGGGATCCATGGCCGCCGCCAAGGCCGCGCAGGAGGCCAAGGCCGCCGGCGACGAGGAGACCTTTGCCGCCAAGATGGCCGAGTCCAACGAGATCCGCAACCAGGCCTACGCCAAGCTGCACCACGACATGCAGCACTTTGTGAACGAGGCGAGCGTAGAGCAGCTCACCCAGATCAAGGAGGCCATCGCTGCCTCGGCCGCTCGCGCGCAGCAGGCCGGCATCGACGCCATCGAGGTCCACGGCGACCGCTTGGTGGGTTCGCTGTGCTCGGCCATCCTCAACCAGCGCACCGACGAGTACGGCGGCTCGTTCGAGAACCGCGTTCGCTACGCGCTCGAGGTCGTCGCTGCCATTAAGGAAGCCGCGCCGCAGCTGATGGTGGAGTACAAGCTCCCCGTGATCATGGAGAACCCCGACGGCACGCCGCGCGGCAAGGGCGGTCTGCAGCCCGACGAGGCCTGCGAGTTCGCCAAGCTGCTCGAGGGCGCGGGCATCGATATGATCCAGGTCGCACAGGCCAACCACACCGGCAACATGGGCGACACCATTCCGCCCATGGGCGCCATGCCCTACAACTGGACGCTGCCCGTGGCCGAGCGCGTCAAGGCCCTGGTCTCCGTGCCGGTGGCAACCGTGGGCCGTGTTGTCTCGGTCGAGGCCGGAGAGAAGATTCTGGAAGACGGCGCGGCCGACATCATCGCCTATGGCCGCTCGCTCATGTGCGACCCCGACATTGCGCTGAAGGCCGCCACGGGCGAGCCCATTCGCGAGTGCCTCAACTGCAACAAGGGCTGCGTCGACGCGATTCAAAGCCGCAAGTACATCTCGTGCGTGCTCAATGCCGAGAACGGTGACGAGGCGACCATCGCCATCAAGCCGGGCGAGGGCGACAAGAAGATCGCCGTGGTGGGCGGTGGCATCGCCGGCCTGGAGGCCGCACGCGTGGCGGCCAAGCGCGGCTACGACGTGACCATCTACGAGGCGAGCGATCATCTGGGCGGCCAGATTGTGCTGGCGGCTGCGCCTCCGCGCAAGGACGAGATCATGCGCTCGGTCGAGTACTACGAGAAGATTCTGCCTGGCCTGGGCGTGAAGGTTGAGCTCAGCCATGCCGCTACCGCTGAGGACCTCAACGCCGCCGACGCCGCGATTGTTGCCGTGGGCGCGCACGACGTGGTCATCCCCGTTCCGGGTGCCGACTCGGAGAAGGTCGTCTCGAGCTGGGACGTGCTGGCCGGCAAGGTGGAGCTCAGCGGGCGCGTCGCCGTCATTGGCGGTGGCCTGGTGGGCACCGAGACTGCCGAGTACCTGCTGCAGCACGGCTGCGAGGTGGCGATCGTGGAGATGCTCGACAAGATTGCCGCGGGCGAGTCCGAGACCATTCTGCCACTGATCATGAGCGACTTTGCAGAGCACAACGTGGAGCAGCACGTGAAGACCCGCCTGACCGCCATTACCGATGAGGGCGTGGAGGCTGTTCGCACCACCGAGGACGGCGCCGAGGAGCCGGTAAAGATCTCCTGCGATTACGTGGTGATGGCCGTGGGCTCCAAGGCCAACGCGTTTGACCTGGACGGCGTAACGGTGCCCGTGACCTGCGTGGGCGACTGCTCGGGCGAGCGCACCGCCGACATCGCGAGCGCCATCCGCACGGCATATCACGCGGCCAACGAGCTGTAGTTGAACATCGCGGCCAGGCGGGGCGGTAGCACGGATTCGTCTCGCCCGGCTGTGTCCCGTCGGGTGTCAACCGGTGCGGGGCCTGCAAGCGCAGCAGGTCCCGCCCTTTTTGTTTTGCTCCGGTGGATGGCAATGCGCGGTAATCATGAGGAATGAGGACGTCTACTGCCTTGCAGATCACTCAAAATTATTGGGGGAGGGGTTAATAACTATATCCTCTATACCAAAGGGCATAAAGAGATGCCAATTTTGTTGACAAGCGAATGACGATTAGCTGTGAGTCAGCTACCAGCGTAAATAATCGATAAAGATATGTCGTAATTTGGTGCCAAATGCCCAGATAACGCCGCGTCTATTTTAATTAACTGCTTTGAGCAAACAGCAAAATGCTACTATCTAACATGCACGTAAGAAAGCAGATTAACGGTTAAGGCTAAGAAGTGGCAGGTATGTCGGAAGCAACTAGGACTCGCACGCATGCGCCCGAGGTTAGGCAGCGCGCCGTCGAGATCCTCCAAGAGGGGGTCGGTCATCGCGCCCTCGCCGCGGAGCTTGGCATTCCCCAGGCCACGGCTCGTCAGTGGGCCCGCGCGTATGCCGTGGGCGGTGCCGACGCCGTTCTCAACGCCGGTTCGCATCATCACACCTATTCGTACGAAGTTAAGCTCGCCGTGGTCAAGGACCGCTTGGAAAACGGCTTGACGGTTCGCGAGGCCATGATCAAGCACAAGATTCCTAGCGAGTCTTCGGTCAAGGCTTGGTGCCGTCAGTACCGCGAGAGCGGTGAGGCCGCACTGGTCGATAAGCCGCGCGGTCGCAAGCCGCGCGTTAAAAAGGCGGAATAGCAAACGGGATGGTGCGCCCACAGGGGCGCATTTTTCTTGCCGCCCCTCTGCTCCAAAGCGGACAGACTCCTTGCCCCGTACGCCTAAAACTCCCCAGTTGACCGAAAACCTGCCGCCGCTACTCCTCAATTGAGCTATAACGTTAAACAATTGCAGCGTTTTTGCATGGGGGAGTGATGGTATGACGCTACTGTATTTCCTTACCCTGTTTCCGCTGGTACCGGCGCTGGGCATGCTGCTCGCGCGCGGTGACCGCGCCCGCGATGCGGTGGGGCTCATAGGTTCCGGCATTATTATGGCGGTGACAGTTGTAGTCGCCGTCATGTTTTTTGGCACGGGTCCGCAGAGCTTTGAGGTTGCCCCCGGCACCTCGCATGTGCTCTCGATCATCAGCTCCGCCATCGATGTCATCCTGTGCGCCGTCATCCTGTACAACGCGTACAAATATAGGAACGCGCTCACCACGGTGTTCGGCATAGTCCAGCTGGTGGGCTCGCTCGCCTTTGCAGCCATGACGCTGCCCGCGGCCGAAGCCGTCACGGCGACGCCGCTCTACCTGGACTACATGAGCGTGATCATGGTCCTCGCCGTCGGTATCGTCGGCAGCCTGATCTGCGTGTATGCCCTGGGTTACATGAAGGACTTCCAGGCCCATGACGAGCACGAGGCCGCGCTGCGCGGGCAGACCGCGCCCGACCGCCGCCCGCAGTTCCTGGCGCTTATGTTCCTGTTCCTCTCGGCCATGTTCGTCATCGTGACGAGCGATAACCTTGAGTGGCTGTTCTGCGGCTGGGAAATCACCACCGTGTGCTCGTTCCTTATGATTGGCTACACTCGCACGCCCGAGGCCATCAAAAACGCCTTCACCCAGATCATCCTTAACATGCTGGGCGGTATCGCGTTTTTGGTCGGACTCATGTACCTGCACGTTAACGGCATGCCGCTGACCATCTCGGGCATGATCAAACTTTCCGGCGCCGGAACCGCGCAATCCGCGTTGCTGGTGATGCCGGTCATCCTGTTGTCGCTCGCCGCGCTCACCAAGGCCGCGCAGATGCCGTTCCATACTTGGCTGCTCGGTGCTATGGTTGCCCCCACGCCCACGAGCGCCCTGCTGCACTCGTCCACCATGGTCAAGGCCGGCGTGTTCCTGATGGTCAAGCTGAGCCCGCTCTATGCCATCTATCCCGTGACCGGCTTTATGGTCACGAGTGTGGGTGCCATCACGTTTTTGCTTGCTGCCCTCATGGCCATCTCGCAGAGCAACGCCAAACGTGTGCTCGCGTACTCCACCATTTCCAACTTGGGTCTCATTAGTGCCTGCTTGGGTGTCGGCGCGCCCGAGGCCGTATGGGCCGCCATCTTCCTAATCCTGTTCCACACGGTGGCAAAGTCGTTGCTGTTCCTGTGCGTGGGCACGGCCGAGCATCATATCGGCAGCCGCAATATCGAGGACATGGACGGCATGTTCAGCCGCATGCCGCATCTGACGCGCCTGATGATGCTGGGCATCATGGGCATGTTCGTGGCGCCGTTTGGCATGCTCGTGTCCAAGTGGGGCGCCCTGGTGGCGTTTGCGCAGACCGGCAACGTGCTCATGATCATGGTGCTGGCCTTTGGCTCTGCCGCGACGTTTTACTTCTGGGGCAAGTGGCTTGCCAAGCTTTCGGGCGTCGACCCCACAGCTCAAAACGTTGAGGTCAATGTCCATAAGACCGAATGGATGGCGCTCAACACCATCGCCGCGCTACTGATTCTGTGCTGCGTGGCGTTCCCGGTTATCTCGAGCGGCCTGGTGTCGCCTTACTTGGCTATGGTGTTTGGCCGCGTGCCGTACGTTATTGGCAAGGACGCCATGTATCTGATGGTGGTTATCGTGGCGTTTATCGCCGTGGTGCTGCTGACTTCATTCCGCGTGAGCAACAAGCCACACGTCAACGTGTACCTTTCGGGTGTGGGAACCGACAAATATCGCCATTTCCGCGGCTCGATGGGACACGAGGTGAAGGCCGAAAAGCGCAATTGGTACTCGGAGGACGCCCTTGGCGAGAAGCGTATTGGCCCCGCGGGCAGCGTCGTGTGCTGCAGCATTATCTTGTTTGCGCTGCTGTGTTGCGCGTGGATTGGGCCCGAGCGACTTGCCATGAGTGCGCCCTCGGTGCTGCGCGGTAAGTATTTCGAAGGTTCGGGCGTCGTGGGCATCTTTATAGGCACCGTGGCGTTTGCCTTGGTTGCGCCGCTTGTGGGCGGTTTGATTGACGGCCTTGACCGTAAGCTTTCGGCCCGCATGCAGGGCCGTGTGGGTCCGCGTCTGCTGCAGCCCTTCTACGACGTTGCCAAGCTGCTGCGCAAGGCCCCTGCCAGCGTAAACACCATGGACGATACCTATATGGCGTGCGCGCTCATCTTTACCGTGGTGGGCGGCGGCATCTTTGTGTCGGGCTCCAACACGCTTCTGTGCGCGTTTATGGTTACCCTCGCCGCGATCTTTGTGGTGCTGGCGTCCGCCTCGACGCAAAGCCCGTTTGCCCAGGTTGGCGCCGACCGCGAGCTGCTGCAGGTTATGAGTTACGAGCCCGCCGTTCTGCTGATGAGCGTGGGCCTGTACCTTGTCACCGATAGCTTCGATTCCATTGCCGTGACGGGACAGTCGGCCCCCATCATCGTGTACAGCGCGCCCATTTTCCTCGCACTGCTCGCGGTGCTTACCATCAAGCTGCGCAAGTCGCCGTTTGACCTTTCGTACTCGCATCACGCGCATCAGGAGATCGTCCAGGGCGTCGCCACCGAGATGAGCGGCGGCACGCTGGCCAAGATGACCCTTATGCACTGGTGCGAGACCGTGCTGTTTTTGATGTGGGTGGGCATGTTCTTTGTTTGGAACAACCCGGTGAGCTGGGTCGTAGCCCTGGTCGTGATGGCCGCGACGTATTTTGTCGAGGTCCTGATCGACAACACCTTCGCACGCAGCACCTGGCGCAGCTGCTTTAGGCTCGGATGGGGCGTGGCGCTGGTGTTTGGCCTGCTCAACCTTATGCCCATCCTCGTCGACGTATTTATTTAGGAGGCGGCATCCATGGATCATAAAATGTCGCGCTCGCCGTGGGTTATTCATTACGACGGCTCGAGCTGCAACGGATGCGATATCGAGGTGCTGGCCTCGCTCACGCCGCTGTTCGATGCGGAGCGCTTTGGCGTGGTCAACACCGGCAACCCCAAGCATGCGGATATCTTTTTGGTGACGGGGTCGGTCAATGCCCAGAACCTGCCCGTCGTGCGCCAGATCTACAACCAGATGCTCGAGCCCAAGTGCGTGGTGGCCTGCGGTATCTGCGCGTGTTCGGGTGGCGTGTTCCGCGATGCCTACAACGTGATCGGCGGCGTGGACCGCGCGATTCCCGTGGACGTGTACGCGCCCGGGTGCGCCATTCGTCCCGAGACCGTGATCGATGCCATCGTGGAGGCATGCGGCATCCTGGACAAGAAGGAGGCCGTGATGCGCGCCGGCGGCGATCCGCTCACCGTGGGCGGTGCCGCTACCTGGGACGGCGGCGTTGAGCTGGGCGAGGACGGGTTTGTGGCTGCGGGGGCCGGCGACGCGCCTGATGGGACGCCCGCCACTGCAAAGGAGGCCGAGTAATGCAAAAGGCTATCTATACCACCGTCGGGATCGATGAACTGTTGCCGCATGTGCAGGCGCTCAAAGGTACCGGCGCGCGCTTTGTGCAGATGCATGCCGAGCGCTGTGTGGACGACGGATCGTATCGCTTGGTCTATACGTTTATCGACGTTCGTGCTGCTCAGGAGCATATTGCGCAGGACGGCAGCTATGCGATCGAGAACCTGGTGGTTGAGGGCATCGACCAGTACCAGGAGATTCCGTCCATCAGCTCGTACTATCCGGCGGTATTCCCGTTTGAAAACGAGGCGCACGACCTGTTTGGTCTTGCCATCACCGATATGCAGATTGACTTTAAGGGCTTTTTCTACCAGGTCTCGACTGCCGAGCCCATGAGCGTTATCACGCCCGAGGTGAAGGCCGCGCGCGAGAAAGCCATGAAGGTGCGTGCCGCCGCCGAGGCCAAGGCGCGCAAGGCCGCTGCCGAGAAGGCCGCCGCGGCTGCGGCTGCTGCAGGGGAGAGCGCTGCGAGTGCCGGCGATGCTTCGGCTGCGGCGAGCGCCCAGTCCGCTGCGGCTGCCGGCTCCGATGCTCAGCACGATGAAACTGCTGCGAAGGCCGCGCTCAAGGCCGCTGAGATGGAGGCAAAGCTCGCCGCCATGGATCCCGAGAAAGCGGCCAAGGTCCGCGCGGCGCTTGCCGCCAAGGTCGCCCGCGACAAGCAGAAAAAGGAGGCGTAAGGTCCATGGCACATCGCTCCGTTATTCCGTTTGGCCCGCAGCACCCGGTGCTGCCCGAGCCGCTTCATCTGGACCTGGTGATTGAGGACGACCGCGTTCTCGAGGCAATTCCGCAGATCGGCTTTGTGCACCGCGGACTCGAGAAGCTCACCGAAAAGCGCGACATGCACCAGTTTGGCTACATCGCCGAGCGCATCTGCGGCATCTGCGCCGTGGGCCACAGCTGCGGCTATGCCAGCGCCTGCGAGCGCATGCTCGACATCGAGGTGCCCGGCCGCGTGCAGTATATCCGCACCATTCTGCACGAGCTTTCGCGCATTCACTCGCACCTGCTGTGGCTGGGCCTGCTCGCCGATGCCTTTGGCTTCGAGGCGCTGTTCTATCGTTCGTGGACGCTGCGCGAGCAGATTCTCAAGATCTTTGAGAGCACCTGCGGCGGCCGCGTGATTCTGTCGATCAACGAAATCGGCGGCCTTAAGCACGACATCGAGGACTCCGAGCTGGCGGGTATTGTCCAGACGCTCGACGCCATGCGTCCCGACTACGAGGCCCTGGTGCATACGTTTTTGGACGACAATAGCTGCGGCGAGCGCCTGCATGGCGTGGGCGTGATCAGCAAGAAGGACGCGCTGGGGCTTTCGATGGTCGGCCCGTTTGGGCGCGCTTCGGGCGTGGACTACGACGTGCGCATGTTTGGCGACGGTGCCTATGCGGACTTGGCTGCATTTGAGCCCATCGTTGCTACCGATGGCGATTGCTATGCCCGCTGCCAGGTGCGTTGTGCCGAGGTCACGCAGGCCATGGACATCATCAAGGAGCTTGCGGGCAAGATTCCGCACGACGGTATCGGCGGGCGCACCAAGCTCACGCCGGCCGACGGCGCGCGTGGCGAGGTTGTGATTGAGCAACCGCGCGGCGAGGCGTATTACTATGTGCGCGGCAACGGCACCAAGAACCTGGACCGTTTCCGCGTGCGCACGCCGACGTCGCAAAACCTGGCGGGTCTGACGCATGCGCTGCAGGGCGTGCTCCTTGCCAACGTGCCCATGATTATCCTGACCATCGACCCCTGCATTAGCTGCACGGAAAGGTAGGCGCGGCATGAGTTTTCTGACATTTGCCAAGACGGCCTTGGGCTCTATGGTCAAGCAGCCGGTCACGGTGTGCTATCCGCAGGAGAAGCTGACGGCGCCCGAGCGCCTGCGCGGGCATATCGTTAACGACATGGATGTGTGCATCTGCTGTGGCATGTGCGCGCGGCGTTGCCCGGCGGGCGCGCTCGCGGTCGATCGCAAGGGCGGAACGTGGTCGATTGACCCGTATGCCTGCGTGGTGTGCGGCGAGTGCATCGAAAGCTGCCCCAAACATTGCCTGACTATGGACACCGCCCGTACCCCAGTCGCAGCGGACAAGACTCCCACGGTGGAAACCAAGCCGGAATAGCTCTGAAATGGGGCTGGAATAGCGCTGGGATGGGGCCGGCGGGGCAAAAATGCCCCGCCGGCCCCGCGCGTGAGCGCGCGGTTGTGCCGCCGCGAACAAAACTATGCCGGATTACGGGGCTGGATAGCGAACCTCCGACCATACGGAAAATCCCAAAAACAAAACCGCAGGTAGATAGCCTACCGTTTTTCAAAAAATGAAGGTATGGATGAGGATCCCGACTTTAGCCCCGTAATCCGGCATAGTTTTGAAATAGCACCATATCGGTGACAGCCCTTGAGCCCCCGGGGACGGAGGAAAACGGATCATTTTGGCCCGATGGCTCTGAGTCGCACCTATTTTCCTGCGAAAACGCCGTGTCTCAACTTTGGTGAGACATTTGTCTCACGTTCAAAATCGAATCTGGAGCATGTGTCACCTGCTCAAATTGTGTCTCATTCCGTAACTTTAGGCTGATGCAAGGTCTGAGACCGCGAGAAGGGAGACGCGATGGGTAAGTACACGAGGGGTCTCTTGGCGGTGATACTGGCCGTAGTGCTGGTGTTGCCGGCTGCAGCATTTGCCATGCTGCCCGAGGCCAACGCCAGGTCCAGCACCGGAATGGACGGACCGGAAGCGACAAAGGTAGTCGACCACGACACCAGTAACCATTGGAAGTTCTGGGCGGGCGGCTATGACGGCAGTAAGGTCACGACGCAAAACGTCGGCCGAATTTGGACGGATAAGACGGTCCAAGCAATCGATGACGGGAAATCGGACTTTTTGACCACGCTTTCGGCGATGTCTTCGACATCCGATACAACGTCGCTGGTTTCCAAGCCGCTCGACATCGTAATGGTGCTCGATGCCTCTGGCTCAATGGATGATTCTATGGGTGGTGGAGATTCTACCAAGCGTATCGTTGCGCTCAAGAATGCTGCCAACCACTTTATCGACACCATTGCCGAGCAAAACAAGAACGTTAAGGACGCGAGCAAGCAGCACCAGGTTGCCATCGTAAAGTTTGCGGGCAAGAAGAGCGATAAGGTTGGTAATGATACCTATCGCGACGACGGCAACACCTACAACTACTCCCAGACCATGTTGGGCCTCACGGTCTGCAAGGATGGGGGCGCAAAGAGCCTCAAGAACACGGTTAATTTAATCGAGCCCGCTGGCTCTACTCGTGCCGACTATGGCATGGACCTGGCCAAGGGCATCGCTGGTCGTGAAGACGCCCAGAAGATCGTTGTGTTCTTCACCGATGGCTCTCCTACGAGTTCTAATGGTTTTGAGGCCGAGGTTGCTAAGGATGCCATCAATATCGCCAAGCCATAAAGAGTGGCGGGGCGACCATTTATACCATCGGTATCTTCAACGGTGCGAAGCCGGGCGACGATCCAACAAGCAGCCGCACGAGCAACGAGAATAAATTCATGCATGCCGTGTCGAGTAACTATCCGGATGCCACATCGTCCGTAAGCCATGGCTTTTTTGGAACTGAGGAGTGGAATGTCAATTTCGGCAACCCCGTTGCCGGTGCTAGCTACTACAAGTCGGCGACCAACGCCGCCGAGCTTGATCAGGTCTTTAAGGACATCTCGAGTGCCATTACGTCGGGCAAGGGTTTCCCGACCAAGGTCGAGGGCAACAATCCCAGCGGTTCCGGCTACATCACATTCGAGGACGAGCTGGGCGCCTTTATGCAGGTCGATAGCTTTACCGGTGCCGAGTACAACGGCAAGACCTATGGGGCCGCCACCAAGTCGACCGATGGCAATATCGATACCTATACGTTTGATGGCGAGCTCGCCCATCTTGTAATTACGGTTGATCGCGCGGACGAGAACAATCCGCAGCGCGGCGACATCGTGACGGTCAAGGTCCCCGCATCGCTCATTCCGCTGCGCCGTTTTACCGTTGACGAGTCTGCGGGCACGTTTGTGGTTGACTCCACGGATGCCATCTCGCCTATCCGCGTTGCGTATGCATCGAGCGTAAAGGCTATTGCACGCAAAAACCTGTTTACTCCCAATAACGTACCGGGACTGCAGGATTACATCAATGAGCACAAGGACGCCGATTCCAATACCGTTAGCTTCTACGCCAACAAGTGGACCGGCGACGATGCGGGCGATACGGTCGCAAGCTTTGAGCCTGCTGCTATAAACAGCTACTACTACTTCCAAAAGCTAACGCCCGTCTACACAGACGCGGCTTGCACCAAGCTCGCAACGGAAAAGCCTTCGGGCTCTAAGACCTATTGGTACAAAGATGAGTTTATGGCGCAGAACTCGTTGGGCGCGCCGTACGATGATTCCGTTTCGATCCCGGTTAAGGGAAGCGAGCTCGAAAACTTTGAAGGTGCTTTGGTAAAGGATGGCGATCACTGGTCGATTAAGGCTGGCACCGCGCGCCTCGCCTTTATCAACCAGCTTCACACCACCAAGGAGCGTGTGGGCGGAAACCCGACGGACACCGCACGCGACGTGATCAATCCCCAGTGGAACAACACGAAGGTTGTTTCTGGTGCGACGAAGGTCAATGTCTACCTGGGCAATAACGGCAAGATTAGCTTTACGCTCAATACCACGCCGACAACGTTGACAACTGCCGACTTTGGCCTGACCAAGGTGCTCGAGGGCCGCGACTGGACGGATGAGGACAAGTTTGAGTTTGGCCTGACGTCCGAGGACAACGCCCCGATGCCCAGGTCCACGACTGCGTTTGCAACCAAGGGCCATGCGGACATTAGCTTTGGCGAGATTGCCTATGACAAGCCGGGCACGTATGTCTACAAGGTTAGTGAGAATCATGCCGGGACCACGGTCGACGGCATCGCCTACAGCAAGAACGTTGCAGAGTTCACCGTAACGGTGACACCCAACGCAAAGGGAAAGCTCGAGGCTTCTGTGAAGAAGACCTCGGGCGAGGTCGAGTTCAAGAACACCTATACCGCCAATCCCGCTGAGTCGAGCGTCACCGATCAGATTACAGTTACCAAGGTCCTGACCGGCCATAAGCTCCAGGACAATGAGTTCTCCTTTGAGCTCGTTGAGGGTGAGGGCGAGGACGCGTCGGTTGTCGAAACCGTTAAGAATGATGCCAACGGCAACGTTGCGTTCAGCGCCATCAAGTACACCGAGATCGGTCAGCACATCTATACGCTGCGCGAGGTCAAGGGCAATGCCGGCGGCATCGCCTACGACAAAACCGTCTATACCGTCGTGACGACCATCGCCGACAATGGCAAGGGCCAGCTTGTGGCCACGCATAAGCTGAAGGGCGCCGAGGACGTCAAGAAGATTGAGTTCAAGAACTCCTACACCGTGACGCCCAAGAGCTCCAGCGTCACCGACCAGATCACCGCGACCAAGTCCCTGACCGGGCGCAAGCTTGCTGCCGGCGAGTTCTCCTTCGAGCTCGTCAAGGGCGACAAGGTCGTCGCCACCGGCACCAACGACGCCAGCGGTAACATCACGATGGGCACCGTCAAGTATGACAAGGCCGGAACGCATACCTACACACTGCGCGAAGTCAACGGCGGAACCACCAGCAAGGGCATCGCCTACGACGGCAAGACTTACACCATCGTGACCACCATCACCGATAAGGGCGACGGCACGCTCAAGGCCGAGCATGTCCTGAAGGATGCCAAGGCTGCCGAGTTCAAGAATTCCTACAATCTGACCCCCACTGAGTCCAGCGTCACCGACCAGGTCAAGGCGACCAAGTTCCTGACCGGGCGCGCGCTTGCCGCCGGCGAGTTCTCCTTCGAGCTCGTCGAGGGCAACAAGGTCGTTGCCACCGGCATCAACGACGCCGAGGGCAACATCACGATGAGCGCCGTGAAGTACACCGAGGCCGGCAAGCATACCTACACGCTGCGCGAGGTCAACGGCGGAACCACCAGCAAGGGCATCACGTACGGCGACGCCAAGTACACCATCGAGACCACCATTACCGACAAGGGCGATGGCACGCTCAAGGCTGAGCATGTCCTGAAGGACGCCACGGCTGCGACCTTCAAGAACACCTACAGCGTGACCCCGCTCGACGCAGAGCTCGACTTTGATCTGAGTAAGGCTATCGACGGTCGCGACTGGACGGACTCCGACGAGTTCAGCTTTACCATCACCGCCGCCGAGGGCACCCCGCTGCCCGATCCTGCAACCGTGACCGTGAACAAGCACGATGCGAAGGATGGCATCGCTGCCGTCAAGTTCGGCAAGATCCGCTACACGGCTGCCGGAACCTACACGTACGAGATCCGCGAGAACGCGGGTAACGCGGCCGGCATGGCGTATGACGGGCATGTCGCGACCGCCGAAGTGACCGTGACTGAGGACGGCGAGGGCAAGCTGACCGCCAATGTCACCAAGAAGGAAAACGGACGCTTCACCAACACGTACCGCACTGAGCTTAACTACACCGCGGCCGGCGGCCTCAAGCTCAGCAAGAGCCTCTCCGGACGTCCTATGACCGAGGGTCAGTTCACGTTTACCGTGACGCCTGCCGACGAGGCCTCGGCCAACGCGCTTGGCCTGCTGCCCGGAGCCAACAACTTCAAGTCCCCTGCGACGGCAGAGGCAACGGTCGGCCTGATCGACATCCTGGCTGGCCATGAGGTCAAGTTTACGCAGGCTGACGCCGGCAAGACCTTCACGTACACCGTAGCCGAGAAGAATGACGGCAAGCCCGGTTACACCTACGACGACGCCGTGCGTACCGTGACGATCGCCGTCGCCGATGACGGTGCCGGTACGCTTACCGCCACGACGACCGTCTCCGGCGGTCCCGAGGGTACGCATACGACGGTCCACAAGAGCGGTGAGAACAAGGTCGAGAGTGCCCTGGTTCCGTTCCACAACAGCTACAGCGCTACGACCAATACGCCTGGTGGTACCGCTGCTCAGGTCGTTGCCACCAAGACTCTGACCGGTCGCCCGATGGCCGACGGCGAGTTCTGGTTCGGCATCGCCTATCAGGGTGAGCTTGTGGCATACGAAAACCTCAAGCCCAATATCGGCGGGCACGTGAGCTTTGATACGCTGCACTACGACACCAAGATGCTTGCTAATCTTGAGGCTGCTGGGCTTGCTTATCGTACCGATAAGGACGGCAAGCTTGCCTGGACCATTAACTACACGGCCTACGAAGATTTATTCGGGCTGCCGAATGGCGTTTCCGCTACAACGTGGAGCTTTGGCTTTAAGGTTATCGTCGTCGACAACGGTGACGGTACCCTGACGGCGACGGTCGACTACGGCGGCGTCGAGCCCTTGTTCGAGAACGTCTACGGCGCCGACGCCGTGGATGCTGCGCTCACCGGTACTAAGAAGCTCCAGGTTGCCGAGGGCCTGACCCCGGCCGACATCACGGGTAAGTTCACCTTTACCGTGACCGCCGACGAGGCAGGTGCCCCGATGCCCGAGCGCACGACCGTAACCAACGACGCAGTCGGTAACGTGGACTTTGGCAAGATCCACTTTACGCTCGAGGACCTCAACCGCGCTCTGGGCGTGACGGACGATGCGACCGATAAGGCCGAGGCAGACGAAGCTGACAACGTCGATGCTGACGAGGCAGAGGCCGAAGAGGCCGACGCCGACGCTGATGCCAACGCCGACGAGCCCAGCGACGAGTCCGATCCCGCAACCCCCACCGCTCCGCGCTCGCACACCTTTACCTATACGGTGACCGAGTCCGGTAGCGCCCCTGGCGTGACTAACGATGCCAACGCCACGCGCAAGGTTTCCTACACCGTGACCGACGACGGCGCTGGACATCTGAGCGTCGTGCACGAAGGCGACGACGGTGCGGCCTTCACGTTTACCAACACCTACGGCGTGGCGCCCACCGATTCTTCCGCGACCGATCAGGTCAAGACGGTTAAGCGTCTGACCGGACGCGACCTTTCAGCCGGCGAGTTCACGTTTGAGCTGCTCGAGGACGGCGTGGTTGTTGCAAGCGGCACCAACGACGTCAACGGCAACGTTACGCTGAGCCCGATCCACTACGAGGCACCCGGCACGCACACGTACACGCTGCGCGAGGCTTGCCCCAACGCGCTCGGCCTGTACAAGGGCGTCACCTATGACGGTACGACCTACACCGTCGTGACCACCGTCTCCGACAACGGCGATGGCACGCTGACCGTGACGCACAAGCTCGAGGGAACTACCGAGGCGGCTGGCTTTACCAACAAGTATCACGCCATGCCTACGCAGGTCTCCATCGGCGCCATCAAGGTGCTCGAGGGGCGCGAGCTCAAGAAGGACGAGTTTAGCTTTAAGCTCGTTGGCGAGGGCATCGAGTCCACCGTCACCAACGATGCCGACGGCAAGATCAACTTCGACAAGTTCGAGTACGACGAGCCCGGTACGTACGTCTACACCATCAGCGAGGTCAAGGGCGACGAGGCCGGTATGACCTACGACAAGTCCGTCTTTACCGCGACCGTCAACGTGGCCGATGACGGCGAGGGTAACCTCAAGGCGAATGTCGTCTTTGCCAAGGGCGATAAGAGCGTCGAGGGTATCGTGTTCAACAACACGTACAAGAAGCCCGAGACGCCCGTGCCGACGCCCGATCCCGGCACGCCCAAGACCGTGACGAACATCGTCAAGACGGTCAAGGGTTTCCTGCCCACCACAGGCGACCAGCAGGCTGCCGCTCTGCTTATGGCATTTGTCATCGCCATGGCCGGTGTCGGTGCCCTGGTCTGGGGTATCCGTAAGCGTTAGGCACGCTGGTAGCGCCCGGGGCCAAAAGGCCCCGGGCGGCCGGCGGGGAGCCAGAAATGTAGCCCCCACCCCACCCCCAGCCGCCACGGAGGCATCTCCCTCCTCCGTGGCGGCATTTTTGTGCGTGGGGGAGGTGGGTGCGCCACGAAATCGACCCATCTACTACGTTTGGCCCCTTACCTCCAACCATGCCAAAAAACGCCAAAACATAACCGCAGGTAGAACGCCTGCGGTTATGCTCAAAACGAAGGTATGGTCAGGGGCGTCGAGTCAAACGTAGTAGATGGGCCGGTTTCGTGGCGCGCGGTTCCGGCTGATCCCTTGGGGGCGGAGGAAAACGGATCATTTTGGTCCCGTGAGGCTGGCGGAGGCACTCGTGCAGGGCCGCCCGAACAAAACTATGCCGGTTTACGGGGCTGAGTCACGAGTCCCCAACCATGCCGATATTCGTGAAAATAAAATCGCAGGTAGACGAGCCGTCATTTTGCAGAAAACGCGGGTATGGATGGGGGTCCTGAGTTTAGCCCCGTAAACCGGCATAGTTTTGAAATGGTATTAAATCGGTGGCAGCCATTTTGCTATGCCGGGGCGGTCAGTCGTTGGGCAACTACCCTCGCAGGTAGGCGATGGCGATCTGCGTGCGGTTGCGCAGGCCCATCTTTGCAAGGATCGAGCTGATGTGGTTGCGCACGGTGCCTTCGCCCATGTAGGCGGTGGCGGCGATCTCCTTGTTGTCGAGGCCGCGGGCGATGAGCTCGGCGACTTCGAACTCGCGGTCGGTTAGGCCGGCAAAGGCTGTGGGCCGGCGGGGCGCGTCGGCTTCGGTGCCCGCCCCATTAAAATCGATATCCTCGATCGCCTTGCCCTCGAGCACGCGTTTGCCATCCATGACCTGTGCCAACGCCGGCGGAATGGCGGCGACATCGGTCTTGATCAGGTAGCCGCGGGCGCCCAGTTTAAGCGCCGACACAATGTACTCGTCATCCGAGAATGTCGTCAGAAACACCACGCGCGCCGTGGGGTCGCGCTCAAGGATTTCGCGTGCCGCCGAAAGGCCGTCGCGTCCCGGCATCTGAATGTCGAGCAGCGCGATGTCGGGCGCGTGCTCGCTGTAGAGCGCGACCGCCTCGTCGCCATTGGCGCCGGTGCCCACCACTTCGATCTGCGGCTGGGCGCCCAGGATAATCTTGAGCGAATCGACCACTAAGCGGTCGTCGTCGACAACGATGAGCCTCATCGGTCCTCATCTCCTTGCTGTTTGGGAACGGTGGCAAACACGCGCCAGCCGCCGGCGCTGGCACGCGGGCCGGCGGTGAAGGTGCCGCCAAGCGCCTCGATGCGCTCGCGCATGGAGGCGAGCCCCATGCCCTCCGCAGCGCCGCGGCCGCTTGCTTGGACCCCGCCCGCGCCATCGTCGGTAACGACAAGCTGGTAAAACGACGGATGTTCCATGCATCGTACGGTGACGGTCTGGGCGCAAGCGTGGCGCATGGTATTGGAGAGTGCCTCGCGCAGGACCGCTGCAAAGCAGTTGGCGACATTTGCGGACGCATGCTCGGCCAAAACTTCAAGCTCAATCTGCGGGCCGCCGTCCGAGCGCGCGCCTTCAACAATGCGTTCGAGCTGCACGGAAAGGTCGACGGCGTTGTCGTTGAGCGCGTGGACGCTGATGCGCACAAGCTGGAGCGCCTCGTCAACCGTGCGTTTAACGTCGGCGAAATCGGCGGCGACGCCAGACTCGTCGGCGTGGACCACGCGTAGGGCTTCGGCCTGCAGCGAGGCGCGCGTGAGCTGGTGCCCGACGTTATCGTGGATCTCGCGCGCGATGCGGGCGCGTTCGGCGAGCGTCGCGAGCTCGACTTCGTAGTCCTGGCGGTCGGCAAGGTCGCGGTTGCGCGCTTCGAGCGCGAGGGCTCGTTCTTGCAGTCCGTCGCGGGTACGGCGCATGCGCTGTTGCTCGCGCTCCAGCTGGGCGGTACGTAGCGATAGCAAGGTGGCGGCAACCGAAAGGATGGCGGTCAGCAGGAGCGTTCGGGTGGTGAGCGCGCCGCCGCGAAGGTCCGCGACAAGCGCGCAGACAAACACGGCGCCAATCGCCAGCGCGGGCCAGATGCGTTCACGGCGCACGCGTCGCGCGATGTCATAGAGGGCGAGGGGCGCAAACGGCACAAACGGCGGTATAAAGACGGCCGCGATGATGTAAACGTAGCTCGCGGCCTCGCTTGCACGGCGCGTGCGTTCATCCTGTGCCACCTCGGCCAGCGAGGTGGCAATAACGCCAAGGCAAAACGCCGCGACTAGGCGAGCGTCCACAGCAAGACCCATGGCGGCCACAATACAGCACGCCAGCACGATCGATTTGTCGAAAAGCCTGTTCATACGGGTATTGTACGCGAAGCCGCGCGTGGTGGAGGGGCCGCCTGCGCAACTGTGACATTCCTCCCACGCGGCAAATCGGGGGCGTCGGCAGGCCACGCGGCCAAGCCTCGCACTCGTGACAAAGCTCACTGGTGCGCGCCGGCGGCTCCTGCGATGATGCAATCGTACCGGGCCGCAATCAACGGAAGGGCCGCCTCATGACAGACATCGTTCACGTCGAAAACCTCGTCAAGCGCTACGACGACCTTATCGCGCTCGACCACTTTAACCTCAGCATCGCCCCCGGCGAGATCTTTGGCCTGTTGGGCCCCAACGGCTCGGGCAAGACCACGTCCATCAACTGCATCCTGCAGCTGCTCGCCTACGACAAGGGCACCATCGAGCTGTTCGGCGAGCCCATGACGCCCGCCCGCTACGACCTCAAGCGCCGCATCGGCGTGGTGCCGCAGCAGGTGGCGGTGTTCGACGAGCTTACGGTGCGCGAGAACATTGACTATTTCTGCAGCCTTTACGTTAACGACCGCAAGCGCCGCCGCGCGCTCGTGGACGAGGCAATCGACTTTGTCGGCCTGGGCGACTTTGCCAAGTTTCGCCCCGGCAAGCTCTCGGGCGGCCTGGCGCGTCGCCTCAACATCGCCTGCGGCATCGCGCACAAGCCCGAGCTCATCTTCTTTGACGAGCCCACGGTGGCGGTCGACCCACAGAGCCGCAATGCCATCCTGGAGGGCATCTGCCGCCTGCGCGACGAGGGCGCTACGGTGGTGTATACCAGCCATTACATGGAGGAAGTCGAGCAGATTTGCAGCCGCATCATGATCATGGACGGCGGGCGCGTGCTGGCGCAGGGCACCAACGACGAGCTCAAGCGCATGATTCAGATGGGCGAGCGCGTGACTGTCGAGGTCGGCGCCGTCGAGACCGCCACGGTCGAGCGCCTGCGCGCCCTCGAGCACGTGCTTTCGGTTGAGCTTTCCGGCGGCGAACTCGTCTGCACCTGCGAGGCGAGCCCGCACAATCTGGTCGACATCCTCGACACGCTGCGCGCCGCCGACGTGGCACTCGGCCGCGTGTGGAGCGAGCCGCCGACCCTCAACGATGTGTTCCTCGAGATCACCGGCCGCGAGCTGCGCGACTAGGGGGCAGCCATGTTCAACACCATCATCACCACGGTCAAGACGCTGCTGCGCCGGCCGAGCACGTGGGTCTGGGGCGCGGTCTTTCCCATTGCGCTTTCAACGATGTTTATGTTTATGTTCGCGAACCTGAGCTCTGACGGCACGGTCGACCCGGTGCCGGTGGCCGTCGTGGCGAATGAGGCCTGGGACGCCTCGACCTTTAAGGACGTGACGACTTCGCTTGCCAAGGAAGGCGACGATCAGCTACTTGAGATCCACGAGTACGAAGACTTGGCTGCCGCGCGCAAAGCACTCAAGGCCGGCGAGGTCTCGGGCATCTATACGGTCGACGCTGCGGGCACGCCCAAGCTCACGCTGCTATCGAGTTGCGACGGCTCGCGTGCCTCGTCCGTGCTCACCGACCGCAGCATTCTGGAGACGGTGGCAAGCTCGTATACGCAAAATGCCGAGCTCATGTTCCAGATTGCCCAGGACAACCCGGCGGCGCTCGCCGACCCGGAGGCGGTTGCGCGCGCCCTGTCGCTCGAGGGCGGCACCCGCCGCGTGAGCCTTACGCGCACCACGCCCGATGGCACGGTCATCTACTACTATGCGCTCTTTGGTCTGGTCGCGATGATGTCTGCCGAGTTTGCCGCCTTGAGCGTCGTCGATTTGCAGCCCAATCTGTCTGGCCTTGGCGCACGTCGCTGCGTGGGCGGCCTTTCCAAGACAGCGTCGCTGGCCGGCATCTTTGTCGGCTCGTGGCTGGTCTCCTTTGCCTCGATGACGATCGCGATCGGCTACGTGCGCCTGGTGGTCGGCGTCGACTTTGGCGGGCGCGAGGGACTGTGTTTGGTGGGCGGCGCCGCTTCCGCGCTTGCCGCCACGGGCTTGGGACTCTTTGTGGGCACGCTTCCCGTTAAGGGCGGCAAGGCGTCCAAGTCCGGCATCCTTACGGGCTTTGCCACCACGTGCGCCCTGTTCGCCGGCCTCTACGGCGAGCCGGCGATGGCGCTTGCCGACGATGTTGCCCGCGCCTGCCCGGCCGAGTGCTGGCTCAACCCCGTCAAGCTCATCTGCGACATGTTCAACCGCCTGTATTTCTTTGAGGACCTGGGGCCCTTCGCCGTCCGCGCCGGCGCGCTGGTCCTTATGGCGCTGCTGTTCGTTGCCGCCGCCACGCTGACCTTTGGAAGGAGCCGCTATGAGCACCTTTAAGACTGCGCTTCGCATGGCGCTGGCGCACCCGTTCTACCTGCTCATCTATACGGTGTTCATCTCGCTCATGGGCGTATTCATCGCGGCATCGGTGAGCTGGAACTCGTCGCAGCTCACCGAGTACGAGCCCTACGATGCCAACGTGATCGTGGTCGACCGCGACGACAGCGACCTTTCGCATGCGCTCACCAAGCACCTGGGGTCGCGCTTTGAGTTGGTCACGGGCGTCGGCGACGATACCTACGATCTTGCGGACGCGCTCTCCAAGAGCAACGGCGCCAAGGGTAGCGCCGACTGCGTGTTCTTTATCCCGGAGGGGTTTGAGAACGACCTGGTCGCGGCCGCCCGCGCGGGGGAGGCCCTGCCCAAGCTCGATGTGACCTACGGTGCCGGCACCATGGCGGCGGCGCTTTCGTCTGCTGAGGCCTCGCGCTGGATTTCGCTCGCGGGCGCTGCAGCGGCCCTAGAGCCCGCCGCCTCTAATGGTAGCGTCGCCAAGGCCGCCGAGCATGCCGCCGCCAAGCGCGCCGAGGTCCAGATTGAGCAGGTCAAGGTTGGTTCGACTGCCGCCGCCATGCTCAAGTCGTATTTCAACTTTGGCGCGTACGCGATCATCTCGTCGGTCATCGTATCGGTGGGGCTGGTGTTCTCGGGCATGAACGAGCCCGAGCGCGTGCGTCGTATGGATGCCGGCCCAATCTCCGAGCGCCGGCGTTCGCTCGCCGTGTTTGCGGCCGCCACTGTGATCACCGTCTGCATCTGGTTTGTGTCGAGCATGATGGGCGTCGTGGGCTTTGCCGGCGCGGTTGCCGAGGTCGGCGTGGGTCGTGTGTGCCTGGCGCTGGCGGCGACGTTTGCCCTGGCGTGCACGCCTCTGGCCGTTGGCTTTGCCCTTTCGAGCCTGGGTGCGCGTGAGGAGCTGCTCAACGGTGTGGGCAACCTGCTCGGCATGCTCATGACGTTTTTGGGCGGCGCCTGGATGCCGCTGTCGCTGATGGGCCCAGCCGTGCAGACCGCGGCGCATTTTGTGCCGACGTATTGGGTGAACGACGCGATTGGCAAGGCGCTCGCCGCGGACCTGACGTCCACCGTGCTGGGCGACATCGCTTGCGATCTGGGCGTCACAGTGCTCTTTGCCGCGGCCATCGCCGCCGTAGGCCTAGCCCTCGCCCACAACAAATCCCACGCCTAGACACCTACTCATTGGGGACAGACTTAAACGACCAAAAGTATTCATTGGGGACAGACTTAAATGACTAGCCATCGGGGGCAGATAAGGAGCGTCCCCAACTGCCGGGTGGCGAAAGAGCGTCCCTTGTGACTGGTCATTTAAGAACGTCCCCAATGACTAGTCTGAAACAAATCCCCACTCTCGCCCCAAAATAGTTCGCCAAGGTTTACTATTACGTTCATAAAGTAGTACTAGGCTAACAATGGGGGATACCATGGCAACGCAGGAAGCCTACGTCCAGGTTAAGGATCTCAAAAAGCACTACGGCGACGGTGATGCGCGCCTGACGGTACTCGATGGCATCGACACGTCCATCAACCGAGGCGAGATCTGCGTCATGCTGGGGCCCTCGGGCTCGGGCAAGTCGACGTTTCTTAACCTGATCGGCGGCCTGGAGGATGCCGACGCTGGCTCTATTTTGGTGGACGGCTGCGACCTCACGGTGCTCAAACCTACCGACCTGGGCGAGTATCGCCGCCGTGAGCTGGGCTTTGTCTTCCAGTTCTACAACCTGGTGCCCGATCTCACCATCAAGGAAAACATCGAGGTCACGGCACACCTGTCCAAAAAGCCGCTCAACATCGATGACCTGCTGCGTTCGCTGGGTCTCTACGAGCACCGCAACAAGTTCCCGCGCCAGGTTTCGGGCGGCCAGCAGCAGCGCTGCGCCATCGGCCGTGCGCTCGTCAAAAACCCGGGCCTGCTGCTGTGCGACGAGCCCACCGGTGCGCTCGACTATAAGACGTCCAAGGAAATCTTGCAGCTCATGGAGGATGTCAACCGCACCTACGGCTGCACCATCATCATCGTCACGCACAACGCCGCCATCGCCCGCATGGCCAACCGCGTGCTGCGCCTGCGCGACGGACGCATCGTCGAGGATGAGCTCAACGAGTCGCCCGTTGCGGCCGCCGAGCTCGATTGGTAGACGGCGCCATGACACCTCTCGCAAAACGTCTCCCGCGCGAGCTGCGCCGCAATATCGGCAAGTACCTGGGCATCTTTTTGCTTATGTGCGGAAGCATCGCTCTCACCTCGGGCTTTTTGCTCGCGGCGCATTCCATCGGTTGCCTTATCGACGACATGCGCGATGCGTACACGATTGAGGACGGCCGCGTGACCACCTCCTTCGAGGCCACCAAAGACGAGCTCAAGGCCGCCGAGGACGCGGCCGACGACGTCGGCGGCGTCACGCTCTACAAGAATTTCTCCATCGACGCCATCATCAAAAAGACCGCCGGCGACGACGGCACCAAGCGCACGCTGCGCACCTATGCGCACCGCACCAAGGTCGATATCGCGTCCTACTGTGAGGGCAAGGAGCCCAAGACGGACGATGAGGTAGCCATCGACCGTGTCTTCGCCACCAACAACGACCTCGCCGTGGGCGATAAGGTTGAGCTTGAGGGTCGCGCCTACATCATCTGCGGCATCATGACCCAGCCCGATAGCCAGGCGCTGTTCCTCAACAATTCGGACTTTACGGTGAACACCATCACGTACGGCGTGGCCGAGGTCACCGATGGCGGCTTTGCCGCGCTCGAAGATGCCGGCGGCGCACCCGCCTACACCTACTCCTTCACCTTTACCGATCGCGACCTCCCCACCGCGGACCGCATCGACGCCGAGCAAGATATGGTCGAGGCACTGACCGAAGCCGATGCGCGCGTGGACGATCTGATCGATGCCGATTCCAACCAGGGCATTGGTTATGCGCGCGACGACGTGGACGGCGACTCCATGATGTGGATGACGCTGCTCGACATCATCATCGTGATTATGGCGTTCGTCTTTGTGGTCCTTACCGACGCCACCATCGAGGAGGAGAGCGCCATCATCGGCACGCTGCTCGCCAGCGGCTATCGTCGACGCGAGATTGTGCTGCACTACCTTGCGCTTCCCGCCATCGTGGGCGTGATCGCGGCGCTTTTGGGCACTGCGCTCGGCGTTGTATTCTTTACCGAGCCCATGCGCAGCCTCTATTACGGTTCGTATAGCCTGCCGCCCTTCCAGGTGTACTGGAGCTGGGAGATCTTTGTGAAGTGCGCCGTGGTTCCCGCCGCCGCGCTCATCCTCATCACGCTGGTGGGCCTGCTTCGCAAGATGGGCAAGACGCCGTTGCAGTTCCTTCGTCACGAGGCGAGTGGCAAATCGGGCACCAAGCGCGGCTTGCAGCTGCCGGAGCGCATGGGTTTTGTTTCCCGCTTCCGCCTGCGTATCTTCCTGCGCAACCTGGGCAACTTCGCCACGCTCTTCGTGGGCATTGCGTTTGCCTCGCTGCTGTTGCTCTTTGGCTTGGCGATTCTGCCCACGATGACGCACTATGCGGACAACCTCGAGACAAGCCTGGTCGCCGAACACCAGTACACGCTCAAGGCGCCGCTGGAGCTCGAGGGCACTGCCGAGGAGCGCGAGCAGTGGTCGGCACTCGAGCGCTTGCAGTCGGTTGACGGCGCGCTGCTTTCCGCCGCTCAGGATGCCGATGACGAGCTTGACGACGCGGCCGATGCTGCGCAGGCGGCAGCCGATGCCGCGACCGCATCTCCGTCTGCCGAGAGCCTGACCGCAGCGCAGGATGCGCTTGCCAAGGTCCAGGACAAGAAGGGTGCGCTCTACGCGCGCCTCGATGACCTTGCCGATGCCCTCGGCTGTGACCGCGACGAGGCTATCGACCTGATCGACAAGGCCTCTAAGATCGACACCGACAACGACGACATTCACCCGGTTAACACGACCGATAACGGTGCAGACAAGATTGCGCAGACCGAGAAATATGCCGTTTACCAGCTGCAATACGACCGCGGCGATGGTAATGGCGAGGAGACGATTTCTGTCTACGGCATCTCGCCCGATTCGCGCTATTGGAAAGACCTCAACGTCGGCGACGGCCGTGTCGTCTTTGGCGGCGGCCTACTCGACAAGTTTGGCTGGAACGAGGGGCAGAAGGTTAAGCTTCGCGACAAGTACGAGGGCAAGAATTATTCCCTTGAGTACGCGGGCAAGGACTGTGCCTGGGGCTCCAAGTCGGACATGAATATCTATATGAGTATCGACGACTTTAACGAGCTGTTCGGCAACGACGCCGCCTACTTTAACGGCTATGTGAGCGACGAGAAGCTCGACCTCGATGCTCGCTACTTTGCCGGCGACACCACGCCCGACGACATGCGGGCCGTGGGCGACCAGTTCATCGGCATGATGAGCAAAATGATCGGAATGATGGTCGGGCTCGCGGTGTTCATCTTCCTGCTGTTTATGTACCTGCTGACCAAGGCTGTGATCGACCACAGCGCCCGTTCGATCAGCTACATGAAAGTCTTTGGCTATCGCGATGGCGAGATCTCGCATCTGTACATCCGTTCGATCACGCTGTGCGTGGCGGCGTCGCTCGTGCTGAGCCTGCCGATCATTATTGGCTCGCTCACGGCCATCTTCCGTTCGATGCTGCTCGCCTACAACGGCAATATCGAGATCTACGTGCCCGCTTGGTCCATGGCGGCGTGCGTGGGCATTGGCTTTGCGACCTACCTGGTCGTGGCGCTGCTGCACATGCGTTCCATCAAACGTGTGGGCCTGGCCGAGGCGCTCAAAGTCCAAGAGTAGTCGTTTAAGAACGTCCCCAATGACTAGGTGCCGTACTTGACTTTAACTCTGCTTTAACTGGTACCATCCTCTTATGTCTGTAACGCCATATAGACCGAGGGGATATATCTATGACCGCAACTACACCCGCAGCACCCGCTAAGGTGTACTTCACCAACTTGCGCACGCATGCTCGCGAGAGCCAGCTCGACAAGCTCAAGCGCCTCATCCGTCACGCCGGTATTGAGCAGATCGACTTTGAGAACAAGTTCGTCGCCATCAAGATTCACTTTGGCGAGTTGGGCAACCTGAGCTTTTTGCGCCCCAACTACGCCCGCGCCGTCGCGGACGTCGTGAAGGAATTGGGTGGCAAGCCCTTTCTCACCGACTGCAACACGCTCTATGTCGGTAGCCGCAAAAACGCGCTCGAGCACATCGATACCGCCTACCAGAACGGCTTTACCCCGTATGCCACGGGTTGCCAGATCATCATCGCCGACGGCCTCAAGGGCACCGACGAGGCGCTCGTCCCGGTCGAGGGCGGAGAGTACGTGCACGAGGCTAAGATCGGTCAGGCGCTCATGGATGCCGATATCGTGATTAGCCTCACCCACTTTAAGGGCCATGAGCAGGCCGGCTTTGGCGGCGCCATGAAGAACCTGGGTATGGGAGGCGGCAGCCGTGCCGGCAAGATGGAGCAGCATGCCGCCGGTAAGCCGAATGTCGCGACCGAGCACTGCGTTGGCTGCCGTGCCTGCGAAAAGATCTGCGCGCACGACGCCGTCTCGTTCAACGACACCCGCGAGCGCGAGCTTGCCAGCGGCGCTACTCGCACGGTGCACGTGGCCACCATCGACCACGATCGCTGCGTGGGCTGCGGCCGCTGCATCGGCGTGTGCAACCAGGACGCCATCAAGCCCGGCTATGAGGCCGCGGCCGACGTGCTCAACTGCAAGATTGCCGAGTACACCAAGGCCGTCGTCGACGGCCGCCCGAGCTTCCATATCTCGCTTGCCATGGATATCAGCCCCAACTGCGATTGCCATCCCGAAAACGATACGCCTATCGTCAACGACATCGGCATGTTCGCGAGCTTCGACCCGGTCGCTATCGATCAGGCCTGCGCCGATGCCGTCATGGCATCCGAGCCGCTGCCCAACACCGAGCTCACCGACAGCGCCGCCAAGATGGAGCATAACCACGAGCATCTGGAGGGCGAGCAGGCGCGCGACCCCTTCTGCATCACGCATCCCGATACCGATTGGCGCGCGTGCATCGCGCATGCCGAGAAGATCGGCCTTGGCACGAGCGAGTACGAGCTCATCGAGGTCAAGTAGCGCCTAGCTATTGGACAAAACAAGCGCCTTTGTAGCGCTAGTTGAGCAAAAACCGCCCGTGAGCACAGCGCCCACGGGCGGTTTTTCAGAAGTGCGGTGAAAAATCGAATACCGCCGACCACAAACCGTTTTTTGGCAACAAAACCCCAGACGTTGCTTTTTGCCTAAAAATTCTTGTCGAGGAAGTCGTCGACCGTGTTCCAGTAGAGCTCGGGGTCAACTTGCGCACTCTTGGCGTGGGTGGCGCCATGGATAGTGAGCTTTTGCTTGACCTTGCTGGCGCACGCGTCGTAGTTTTGGTCGAGCATGCTGTACGGTACAAAGGTGTCCTGGTCGCCGTGGATAAACAGCATGGGAACCGTCGCGTGTTTGAGTTGCTCCACACTGCTCGCCTTATGAAAGTCGTAGCCCGCGCGCACGTTGCACACCAAGTTTGCTACATCGAGCAAGGGATAGCTGGGCAGGCCGAACACGTCCTTGAGCTGCAGGGAAAACTCGTCCCAAACACTCGTATAACCACAGTCCTCGATAATGCATTTCACGTTTGCGGGCAGAGATTCCCCCGCGACGTTCATGGCGGTCGCCGCGCCCATGGATTCGCCAAAGACCAGGATGCGCGCCTTGGGGTCAGCCTGAACGATTCGCTCGATCCATGCGACGATGTCGAGGCGCTCGGGCCAACCCATGCCGATATAGTCGCCGCCGGAGCGCTCGTGGGCGCGGGCGGCGGGTGCGAGTACGTTCATGCCACGGTCGTGGAAGCGTTTGGCGTATCGGGCCATACCGATGGGCTCGTTGGTATATCCATGCAGGCAGACGGCGTAGTCGTGCGTGCTCTCCGACGCAGCAAAATACCAGGCGGCAAGCTCGGTCCCGTCGTCCGCGGTGAGGTTGCTGCTCTTGCGGTTCTCTTTAAACCATGCCCGCGCCTCGGTATCCTCGGCATCCGGCTGCTCACCTTCTTTGTCGTTCTTGCTATCCTGCATCATCTTCATGGTGTATGGCGCGCGGGGATTCAGCGCGAAGTCAAACAGAAAGTTGCCGGCAAATCCGAGCAGCGCAACGACAACCACCGGTGCAACGATGCCGGCTATCTTGAGCTTTCGATGGGAACGTGCGTTTTGAGCCATGCGGTATTCTCCTATAAGATGTTAATACATCAACATTTAATGCAAGCGCATTATGGACGTTCGCCGTTGATGCGTCAACAGGCAAAGAATGGGTAAACAAAGGGTCACGTATGGTGCAAATTTCGCACGTGCCTAGACGCTTTGATATAGTGTTGAGAACTCTTTACGTTGGAGGATGTAACCGGCATGTCCGATTCGAGCGACAGTTCTAAGCCGCGACCCAAGACCGCGGCCGTTCCACACTACACAGTGGGCGAGGAGATCATGAACTCCGTCACCCATGGTGTCGGCTGCCTGCTGGGTATCGCGGGCCTGGTGCTCCTGATCGTATTCGCCGCCCTGCGCGGCGGAGGCCCGGCCCATATGGCCGCGGCGATTGTCTATGGCGTCAGCATTATCCTCGAATACCTAGCCTCCACGCTCTACCACGCGATTCAGCCCGCGCGCGCCAAGCGCGTGTTTCGCATCATCGACCACAGCTGCATCTACCTGCTCATAGCCGGCAGCTATACGCCGTTTTGCCTCATCACGCTCGCAAACGACGGCGGCGCTGTGCTGTTCTTTGCCGTATGGGCCATCGCCATCATCGGCATCGCCCTCGAGTGCTTCCTACGCGAGCGCCAGCCGCATTGGGTAAGCGGCCTGGTCTACCTGCTGATGGGCTGGCTCGTTGTCTTTAAGCTGCCCGAACTTGTTGCGCTGCTCAACCCCGTGGCACTTGCCCTGCTCGCCGTCGGCGGCGTGTGCTACACCGCGGGCGTGCCGTTCTATATTGCCAAAAACGTGCGCTATCTGCACAGCGTGTTTCACCTGTGGGTGCTCGCCGGCAGCATCTTCCAGTTCATGGCGGTGATCCTCTTCGTAATCTAGCGACCACGCCTGCGCGCCCGCGTTCTCGTTTGGGCGCCGGTGCAATTGCCGTATCCGCCATCAACGTTTTAACCTGACGTCCCGAATCTTGGAGGTTCGAGAAACTCCCGATGGACATAACCATCTCCCTTATCACCACCCTCGTTTTGACCCTCATCAACGGCTACTTCTCTATGTCCGAGATGGCGCTCACCACGGCCAAGCGCGCCGTGTTGGAGCACGAGGCCGAGGAAGGCGACAAGCGCGCCGAGCGTGCCATTAAGCTGGCTGCCGACTCCGACCAGCTGCTCGCCACCATCCAGGTTGCCATTACGCTCGTGGGCTTCGCCTCGTCCGCCGTCGCCTCGACGAGTCTGTCCGACCCGCTCGCCACGTGGCTCATGAGCTTTGGCATCGCGCCGCTCTCCGCCATCGCGCGCGGCCTGGCGCCGGTCATCATCACCGTCGCGGTCGCCTTCGTGTCCATCGTGATCGGCGAGCTCGTCCCCAAGCGCATCGGCCTGGCCAACGCCGAGGGCGTGTCCAAGCAGGTCGTGGGACCGTTGTCGTTTTTCCAAAAGATCGCCCGTCCGCTCGTGTGGCTGACCGGCGCCTGCTCCGATGGCCTGGCCCGCATCCTGCGCATCAAGAGCGCCGACGACCGCCAAAATGTCTCGGAAGAAGAGATCAAGTACATGGTCTCGGAGCAGGACGACCTGCTCGACGAGGAAAAGCGCATGATCCACGAGATCTTCGACCTAGGCGACACCGTTGCCCGCGAGGTCATGGTGCCGCGCGTGGACACCACCATGTGCGAGGACGACGAGACGGTCGCCGACGTGCTGTCCACCATGCGCCAGACCGGCTTCAGCCGCATCCCCGTCTATCACGAGGACCCCGACAACGTCGCCGGCATCGCGCACATCAAGGACCTGATCCAACCCGCGCTCGACGGCAAGGGTGACCAGCCCATCGCCGGCTTTTTGCGCGACGCCACCTTTGTGCCCGACACCAAGGACATCCTGCCGCTACTGTCCGAGATGCAGACCTCGCACGACCAGATCGTGGTGGTCGTGGACGAGTACGGCGGCACGGCCGGCATTATCACCATCGAGGATATCGTCGAGGAGATCGTCGGCGAGATCGAGGACGAGTTCGACCCCGACAACAAGTATCTCACGCGCCTTTCGCGCCGCGAGTGGCTCGTTGATGGGCGTTTTTCGTGCGATGACGCGATTGAGCTTGGTTGGCCGCTCGAGGAAAGCGATGATTATGAGACCATCGCCGGCTGGATTTTGGAGCTTTGCGACTCGGTGCCCGACATCGGAGAGGTGTTTGAGGTTGCGGGGTACAAGTTTAAAGTGCAGTCGATGCGTGGCCAGCGCATCTCGCTCATTCGCGTGATCGCTCCGGCCGAAACCGATAAGAAGGATTCCGAGTCTTCGGTAGACGAGCCGACGACGTCGGGTGCGGGTTCCGCGAATCCGCACGACGGCGACGAGTAGGACAAGGAAGAGTAGGGGAGAGTTATGGCAGGCCTGTTCAACATCCTTAAGGTCACCGTCAGCGAGGACAAGATCTGCGCGCATGTGCTGGTGAACCCCGGCATGCCGCTCATGACCTCGGAGGACATCGAGGCCACGGCGCGCGTGTACTACCTGGTGCCCGCGATTGCCAAGCACCTGTGCCTGGGCGATTCCGGCCGCGAGTTCCAGGACTGCATGGGCCAGACCGAGCTCTGCCATCTGCTGGAGCACGTGACGGTCGAGCTCATGAACGAGACCGGGCTTGCCGGCAGCATCTCGTGCGGCCGCACGCGCGTAAGCGAGCACGACGAGCGCGTCTTTGAGGTTGAGCTTTCGTGCCCCGACGACGCGCTGGCCATCGGTGCGCTGTCTTCGGCCACCTTTATGATGGACTGGGCGTACCTGCACGCCGACCAGCCTGCCCCCGACGTGGAAGGCACGGTCGCGGGCCTGCGCAACCTGGTGCTGGGCATGCGCGCCGAGGCCGAGGGCAAGGATCCTCACGAGGCCGTCGCCGCTGCGAACGGCGAAGATGCTGCCGAGGGCGAGGGCGCTGACGAGGGCGATGTGCCGGCCGACGCCGAGCCCGTTGCCGATGCGACCGCCGAGCCCGTTCCCACCGAGCCCCAGGGTGTCCCCAACTTTGACGACGAGCCCCAGGTGGCGATTGATACCGAGGGCGCGGTTGCCGAGAACCATGAGGCTTCCGCTGCCGTCTTTGGCGGTGCGGCGACGGTTCCGGCAGGACCTGCGCATGAGGGCAGCCTGCCGCTCGTGGACGGCGCCGGCGAGGACCCGGGTGCCACGGTGGCCATGCCGACTATGCCTCAGGAGTAGGCCTACGCGTTTATCACCATCACGTACCTGCGCCTTTGCCGTATGTAGATGAGCGGAGTGGCAAGTGATGTACTGCGGGTATAATGGACAGCATTCAAACGGTGGGCACCGACGTGCCCGCAGGAGAGGAATGATCATGGGTAAGACTTTCAGCTTTGTCTCCGGCGCACTTTTTGGTGCCGCTGCCGGCGCTATTGTCGGCGTTGCTCTGGCCCCGCGCTCGGGCGCCGAGACCCGCGCCATGGCTGCCGATATCGCCAACGACGCCTGGGACAATATGCGCGACACCTACGAGCACAGCGCCGAGGAGGCCCGTGCTGCGGTGAATGACTTTGGCCCGATGGTCGACGCCAAGACCGACGACCTGCGCGCCAAGGTCGACCTGGCCCGCGAGCGCATGGACCAGCTGCGCGAGCAGCTCAACGACGCCATTTCGGGCGGCAACGTGACGCCTGCCGCCGACGTCGTGGTCGAGAACGCCGTCGAGGCTGATACCGAGGCTGCGGAGCCCTCGACCGAGGCATAATGCGCGCCGGGGATTTTGTCGGCGCCAAGATCTATCGCAAGCCTACCGAGGACAAGCGCACCAAAAAGGACGGCACACCGCGCAGCCCTAAAAAGCTCGGAAAGATTCACTTTCCGGTCTTTACCCCGGGCGGTACGCGCGTGGTCGGCTTTATGGTCCGCCAATCCGATATCGCGGGCATGATCGAGCGTCCCGACCGATTCGTAGCGCTCGACGCTATTGGTGTCTACGAGGGCGCCATTGCGGTCGATGACGTCAAGGACACGTACGATGCCGCCGCTGCCAAGCGCCTCGACATCAACCTGGACGATTGCATCATCTGGGTCGGTATGGACGTGCGCACGGAATCAGGCGACGTCGTGGGCTATTGCTCGGACGTTGAGTTCAAGCCACGCTCGGGCATCGTGCAGGCATTCTATGTGACCGCCGGTGCTGCTTCGAGTGTTTTGGTTGGTGACACGCAGGTACCGCCGACGATGCTGCGCGGCTACGAGAACGGCGCGATGATTGTTTCGGACGAGGTCAAGTCGCTCGGGTATTCGGGCGGTGCGGCTGCCAAGGCCGCCGAGGCCAGCGTCGTGGTGGGCAACAAGGTCAAAAAGGGCGCCAAGGTGCTCGACGACAAGGGATCGGTTGCCGTGGACAAGGGCAGTCGCGCACTGGGCAAGCAGCTCGGCAAGACGCGCGGCATGTTCAAGGCGTTTAAGGACGAATACCAAAAGGCGAGCGGAGGCTCGTCAAAAGCTACAAAATAGCGACGTACCAAATGATGGGAGGCAAGCCGGAGACCTGTTGCTCCGGCTTGCTGTGTTTATGGGGGAGGGCACATGCGCCAAAACGGATCCAACTTAAACGGGCGTTCGGGTGCGCGTCCGACGGCGCGCCGCGACCTGGGGCAGCTGCCCAGCGGTCAGCGCAAGCGTCACCGTAAGCCCGGCGCGATGTACCTCAACCATAGCCGCGGGTTTAGCGACCGCAGTGCGCGCATCGGCAACAGCCGTACGCCCCGTCGTTCGTCTCGCCTGCCCTACGCACTCATCGCCGTGGGCTGTGCGCTCGTGCTGTTTATCGCTGCCGTCGTGGGCTACGTCAACCGCAGCGTGGACGTGGAGCTCAACGGCCAGAAGACCGCGGTGCGCGTGGGCTCTACGCTGCAGAATCTCATCGACGACCAGGAGTTGACTGACGCCTACGACGCAGGCGACCTGCTGGCCGTCGATGACAGCGTGCTCAAGCGCCATGGGGGCGAAAAACTGTCGGTGAAGGTCGACGGCAAGCGCGTGAAACAGGGCAAATGGGATAGCCGCGAACTTGAGGGCGGCGAGAAGGTGACGGTCAAGGATGGCCGCAACGTGTACGAAAAGCACGAGGTCCAGGCCACGACTATCGAGCCAAAGCTTAAGGTCGAGGGCACGGGTGCCATTGAGTATGTCAAAACCTGGGGCGTTCAGGGCCGCTCCGAGGTATGGGTCGGCGAGCAGTCGGGCAAGACGCAGGACCGCGGCGAGGTCGTGCCCGCCACCGACTGCGTGGTCGAGTGCGCAAGCGTAGCGCCCAAGGGCAACGAAAAGTACGTGGCCCTGACATTTGACGAGGGTCCGAGCGGCGCGACCAAGCAGATCTTGCAGGTGCTCAAGGAAAAGGGCGCCACGGCGACGTTCTTCCTTTCGGGCGATGCGGCCGAGGCCTCGCCCGCTGCCGCCAAAGCGATTGTCGATGCCGGGTGCGAGGTCGGCTCCAACAGCTACAGCGATGATTCGCTCAAGGGCGAGGAACGCGAGACGGTGCGCAAGCAGATCACGAAGGGTACCGAGGCGATTAAGTCGGCGACCGGCGTCGAGACGATGTTGCTGCGCGCCCCCTACGCCGCGTTTGACGAGCAAAACTGGATTGACTCGATGGACCTGGTGTCCGCTGTGGTTTCGTGGAATATCGATTCGGGCGACTGGCTGCTCAACGGCGCCGACGAGCAAGTATCGACCGTGCTCGACTCGATGACGCCGGGCAATATTGTGCTGCTCACCGATAGCGATGAGTGCGCCGAGCAGACGCTCGAGGCGCTGCCGCAGATTATCGATGGCCTTGTCGCCGACGGCTACAAGATCGTGACGCTCAGCGACCTGGTCAAGACGGACACGGCATTGAGCAAAAAGCTCACCTCGCTCACCAAGGTTTCCATGCCCAAAAACGCCGTGTTCCCCCAATTCCCCGAGGACGACGACACCACAGAGTAGTCATCGGGGACGTGCCTAAACGACTGGTCGTTTAGGACGGTCTTAATCGCTTTGTCCCACCATACCCATCCGGCTCTATGCCACGGATACGTCAGCGTTTGGTATGCCTGCAATGTGCAGCGCATAAATTCGGTGCCGCAGCGCGATGCTGATGCTATAGTTACTGCGGTTAATGAGGGTCAAGAGAAAGGTTACAGGTGAAATCCAAACCTCGACCATACAGTCGATGACCCCATGCAGGTGCTTTCTGCGCGTGCACGGGGTGTGAGCGTCGAGCGGCGTGCCGCCCGCGCATGCGTATACATATCCAGAAGCCCCCGGACGCCGCACGCGCGGCCGCGTCCGGGGGAATAATGATGGGGAGCACCATTGAATTATCTGAGTGAGATGCTCAAACTGCCGGTCTTGGACGTCGACGGCGAAAAGCTCGGCGTGGTTAACGATTTTGGCATTGCAACCGGAGAAGTTTTTCCGCACGTGACGTCGCTCGCGTTCCGTGGTCCCGGCAAGACGCCGTTTATGATCAGCTGGCGCAAATGGGTCGACCGTATCGACGAGACGGGTGTACACCTTAAGACGTCGGCCACCGAAATCCGTTTTTCGTATTTGCAGCCGACCGAACTCTTGCTTGCCCGCGACGTGCTTAACAAACAGATTGTCGACACGCAGGGCATGAAGGTCGTGCGCGTCAACGACATCAAGTTTTCCATGTCGGGCGAAAATCAGCTGCGCCTGCTGGGTGCCGAGGTCGGCGCCCGCGGTCTGCTGCGCGCGATCAGCCCCACACTTGAGCATGTCGTCGAGGGCTTTATGAAGCATCTGGGCAAACCGCTCAGTGAGGACATTATCGCCTGGTCTTATATGGACCTGCTCGATCGCTCGACTAAGAACATCCAGCTCTCGGTGTCGCACAAGACGCTTGGCGAGCTGCATCCTGCCGACATCGCTGACATCATCGAGCAGCTCGACCCGCGCCTGCGCGCGCAGGTGTTCGCGCAGCTCGATACCGCACAGGCCGCCGAGGCCATCTCGGAGTTCGATGACGACGAGCTCATGACCGAGATGCTCGAGGGCCTGTCCGATACCGACGCATCGTCGATGCTGGCCATGATGGACCCGGACGACGCTGCCGACCTGATCGACGAGCTCGATTACGAGAAGGCCGAGAAGCTTCTGCGCCTAATGGGCGTCAAGGAGGAGAAGGCGATTCGTAATCTGCTAGGCTACGAGGACAACACCGCCGGCCGCATCATGACCTCGGAGTTTGTCTCGCTGCCCGCCACGGCGACGGTCGGCGACGCCATCGAGGCGATTCGCAAACTCGACGAGGACTTTGAGAGCGTCTACTACGTCTATACCGAGGATCCGAGTGGCATGCTGACGGGCGTGCTTTCGCTGCGCACGCTGATCGTGGCCGACCGCGACGCCACGCTGGGCCAGCTCGCCTATCGCGATCTGGTCTACGTGTCGCCCGACGAGGACCAGGAAGACGTGACGGACGAGATGACCAAGTACGACCTGGTTGCCATCCCTGTCTGCGACGAGAACCGTCATATCCTGGGTATCGTGACCTTCGACGACGCCATGGACGTTATCGCCGAGGAGCATCAGGAGGACCTGCAGATCGCCGGTGTCGGCTCGGGCGACAGCGCGTCGGACGACTCGACGAACGTGCTCAGCTGGTTCGTGCATCGTCAGTACTGGGTCGTCGTGTGGGGCATCGCCTCGTGCATTATGGCGACGGCGCTGGGGACGGCGCTGGGCTCCGCGCATCTGGTGGTGTTCCCCATGTGCGCCATGCCGCTCGTGCTGCTGGCTGCCTCGCGCATGGTGTCGTTCGTCAAGAACTACTTCCTCGAGTACGACGGTCACGACGACGAGCCCAAGCCGTACCTGGGATTCTTCTTCCAGAGCACGGGCATGGGCCTGATCCTTTCGCTCGTGACCTACCTGTGCGCGCAGCTGGTACGCACCGCTGCGTTCCCCGATGCCACTATGTTTGAGGAGCAGCTCTTTACCGGCTGCTTTAACATTGCCGCCATCATCTGCCTGGTTGGCAACATGAGCGCCGTGATTTACCTGATGGTGCTGTTCTGGCGCGACGAGCACGACCTCAATACGTCGGGTACCGCCATGAACGTCATCGCCGTCATGATCTCGTGTGTGGCGTACTGCATCGCCGCGGTGCTGCTCACCATGTCAGTCATGGGTTAGGTGGTCGCGTGCAAAATACGAAGCAAAAGCCGAGCACCAAGCAAAAGCTGACCATCGCGGCCATCTTTGGCGCCATGGGCCCCGGTCTTTTGGCGGCACTTTCGGGCAATGACGCCGGCGGCATCGCCACGTATTCCAGCGCGGGCGCCAGCTATGGCTATAAGATGCTCTGGATGCTTCCCGTCATGACCGTGCTGCTTATCGTGACGCAGGAGACCGCGGCGCGCTGCGGATGCGTCACGGGTAAGGGCCTGGCGTCGCTCATTCGCGAGCGCTTTGGTGTGCGCAAGAGCGTGCTGGCCATGGCGGCGCTGTTGATCGCCAACACGGCGGTGACCATCTCGGAGTTCGCGGGTATCGCGAGTGGCCTTGCTCTGTTTGGCGTTCCGGCGAGCATCTCGGTGCCGCTCGTGGCGCTGCTGGTGTGGATGCTTACCATGTCGGGCAGTTTCCAGCGCATCGAGAAGATTTTGCTGCTGGTAAGCTGCGTGTTCGTGACCTACATCGTCGCCGCGTTTATGGCCGGCCCCAACTGGGGCGAGGTCGCGGTCGACTTGGTCGTCCCCAATATTCAAAACGACCCCAGCTACGTGTCGCTTGTGGTCGCAACGATCGGTACCACCATCGCACCGTGGATGATCTTCTTGGCTCAGAACAACGTGGTCGATAAGAATGCGGGCGAGGACGACATCGTGCTGCAGCGTATTGATACCGTGAGCGGCTCGATCGCCGCTGATATCATTGCGGGCTTCATTATCATCACGACCGGTACGGTGCTGTTCCCGGCGGGTATTCAGATTAGCGATGCCGCCGATGCCGCCCGCGCGCTGGAGCCCATCGCGGGCCAGTGGTCCACGGTGTTGTTCGCCTCGGGCCTGGTCGCAGCGAGCTTTTTGGCTGCCTGCGTGCTGCCGGGTGTTACGTCGAGTGCCATCTGCGAGGCATTTGGCTGGGAGCGCGGTGCCGATCGCAGCTGGGACGAGGCCCCGGTTTACCGCGGCATCATTACGGCCATCATCGGCATTTCTGCCGTGTTGGTGCTCATGCCTGGCGTCGATTTGTTCCAGATTATGATGACCTCGCAGGTCATCAACGGCGTGCTGCTGCCCGTAGTCTTGGTATTCCAGGTGGTTATCGCGGCAGATCGCCACATTATGGGCGCCAACCGCAACGGCCGCGTATGGAACGTGCTCACCTGGGCGACCATTGGCGTGATTACGGTGCTGACGGTCGTCATGTTTGTGCTGCAAGCGATGGGCTACAGCGCGTAGCGCCCACTTTTGCTTCCGAACAGGCCGCAGCGATGGGCTGCGGTCTGTTTTTGTCTGCTATAGGGTGTTAGTTATATGGCAGCGGGCAAAAAATGCCAAATATGAGTACTGTTGCTAAGTGAATAGCATTTACATCCAAAAAGATAATGAACATAACCTATAGTATGTTCATTAAAATTGGCTCCAATATGCCTTAAACCAGTCAGGTTGGCTGCTTTAGGGGGTTGTAGGGGTCGCTCGGACGTCATTTTGGGTGGTTTTGCCTGCTACTAAAATTGTAACAGTACTCATATTTGGCCTTTTTTGCCCACAGACCTTTGAGGTTGCGGCGAAAAGGGCTTGTTTTGATTGTTTGGGGCAGGCGCGAGGCGCGGAAACGATGTCTGGAGGGGCGGAGCGGCTTGGAATTCATCCGTAGAGGTCTTCATTGGCTGCGCCAGGAGTGCTTCCGGGTGCCGGTGCAAAAGGAGTGTCCCTAACTGCCGCAGGGGGCGTCGGCCGTGGCCGACGCCCCCTGCGGGTGTAAGCAGATTTTGCTGCGCGTTACTTGTCGTCGCCGAGCTTGTGCGGCTTGTAGGCGAGGGCATTGACAAGTGCGTCGCCGGCGGACTTGACGGCTGCCGGCTGCGGATCGTTGACGTGGTCCTCGGGGTGCACGGGCAGGTCTTTCTTGACTGCATCGTGGATCAGGTTGAGGTACTCGGTCACGCCGGTAGTCGACAGGTGCGTGCCGTCGCCATCGAACAGGTCGTTGCGGTTGGCGCTATGCCCGTACCAGTCGATAACGCGTACATTCTTGTAGCGCGTGGCGGCGTTGGCGATGGCCTGGTTCGTGGACCCGACCCACGGCTGCGGGCTACGTGTGTTTACAAACACGACAATACGCTGCTCGCCGGCGTCGGCCATGATCGCGTCGACCTGGGCGTCCGTTACCAAACCATTGGTGCCCAGGGCAAAGACCACGATCTTGCCGGCAAGGTTCTGCTGGATATAGCCCTCAAATGTCGCGCGGCCCGCATCAAACTGGCGGCCCTTTTCGGCATCGATATGGCTGTGCGGAAACACGCCGTCAAAGGAATCAACGGCGCGCAGCGACACGGAGTCGCCGATCATCAACAGGTCGTAGGAGCCATCGGGGAAGCCGTCGTTGTCCTTGTCGGTGTCGTCGGCCGCCTGCTGGTCGGTGGGCGCGGTGTTTTCGGCTTCCTTGTTCAGAACCTCGGCGCCCTTGCCGCTCAGCGCAGACGTCTCGGGCACAAAGATCAGACCGCCCAGTGCAACGACCAACACGACAGCGCAGGCTGCGCAGACAGGGACGTGCGCGCGTGCCCAGTTGGCGGGCGTGGTGGTGCCATCGCGGAATTCGGCGACGGTGCGGCCGAAGGCACCCTTCCTAAACGGCGTTTCGATAAAGCGATAGGAGCACTCGGCTACGGCGACCACCAGCAGCACCTGCAAGATGTACTGCCACCAGGGCGTATCGTTGATGTTGGCGACCGGGTTCATGAGCAGCAGCAGCGGATAGTGCCACAGGTAGATGCTGTACGAGCGCTTGCCAACCCACACGAGCGGCTTGGCGGACAGCGCGCGGGCAACCATTCCCTGGGGCTGCACGCAGGCCGCGATGACCATGAGCGTGAGGATGGAGCATAACAGCGTGCCGCCGCGATACTGGAACGCGGTGTAGCCGTTGGTGAGCGCGACCATGGCGGCAAGGCCAACCAGACCCACGACGCCCAAGACATCGATGGATGCGGGCGAGGACCAAAAGCGCACGAGGGCGCTCGGCTGTGCCGGGGCGGTCTCGGCTGATTCGTCGGCCTTCTCGCCAGGCTTGCCCTCGGCGTTCTTGCCGTGCTTGGCGGCGCCAGCCAGGCGATTGAGCCCCAAACGATGTGCGAGACGCACCGGCGCCAGGTCGCGATCGGGGATAAAGGCCATCCAGGCACCCAGCAGCAGCGAGAACACGCGGGTGTCGGTGCCGTAGTACACGCGGCTGCGGTCGGCGGCAGGGTTGTAAAGCACCATTATGGCAAGGGCAGAAACCGCGGCAAGGCCCAGAACCACGCGGCGCGTGTTGGGCTTGCTCACATGCATGGATACCATGGCAAACAGCAGCGGCGGCCAAATCAGGTAGAACTGTTCCTCGATGGCAAGCGACCAAAAGTGCGTGAGCGGCGAGGGGTCGCCCAGGGCATTGAAGTACGAGACGTTTTGGGCAATCTGCCACCAGTTGTTGAAGAACAGCAGCGACGGCAAGATGTCGGGGCGCATCTTGGTGAGCATCACGTGGTTAAAGATGGCGCACAGCGCGCAGGTCACGAACACTACCGTTACCACGGCGGGGACCAGGCGACGGATGCGGCGAATCCAGAAGCTCTTAAGGTCGATGCGGCCGGTCTTAGCGACTTCGTTGAGCAGCAAGCGCGTGATCAGATAGCCCGAAAGCACAAAGAAGATCGTAACGCCGAGCAGGCCGCCCTGAGCCCACGTGAGGTTGAGGTGATAGAGCACCACCGCGACGACGGCAAGCGTGCGCAGGCCGTCGAGCGCAGGAATGTAGCGGGACTTGGGACGAGCGGGCGCCTGTTCTTTTGCGGCGCTGTTAGTGTGGGCGTCCTTGTTGGTGGGCGTTCGATGCGGGACCGGGCCGCGTCGCGACTCGCCGGCGCGGCGGTCGGCGCGTGGGCGTTCGTGCGGCGCCTGGTTATCGGGCGCGCGGCGCGGACCGCGTGGGCTCGATGGTGGGAATTGTTCCATAAAACATCATCCAATGACGAGAATAATCAGCACATATTCATTGTAGCTGCCTGCTCCTGTGAATGCTTGCTGCTGGCGCAACCTCAAGGGCGCGTTCACATCAAAGTGAACTAAAGTTATAGAGGTGCGAGGGCGCACGATCGACGGCCGACGGTGGGCGTAAGGCCCGCAGATGAGGAGGTTTCCATGGCAGATCGCGGCATCGTTGCGGTGTTCGGCAGCATGAACATGGACCTTTCGGTGGCGTGCGAGCGCATGCCGCGCGCGGGCGAGACCGTCGGCGGCAGCGGTTTTATCACCAACGCCGGTGGCAAGGGCGCTAACCAGGCCGTCGCCGCCGCGCGCATGGGTGCGCGCACGTGCATGATTGGCGCGGTCGGCCGCGACGCGTTCGGTGCATCGCTCGTGGCGGGGCTCCAAGATGCTGGCGTGGACTGTGACTTTGTGGCGCGTCGCGATGACGTGGAGACGGGAACGGCGACTATCATTCGCTGCGAGGGCGACAACCGCATCGTGCTGTCACCGGGCGCCAACCATGCGCTTGCGGGCGAGGACGTTGCCTGCGCGCTGAGACGTTTGGTGGCCGATGAGCTCGACGGCGACACCAGCGAGATTGCCCCGGCTGCCGGAAGCGTCTTTATCGCCCAGGGCGAATGTGACCTTGCAGCGACTGCCGAGGCGCTTTTTTGCGCTCACGAGCTGGGGTTCTATACGGTCTTTAATCCAGCGCCTGCCTGCGAGTTGCCTGCGGAGGCCTGGCCTGCGGTCGACCTGGTCTGCCCCAACGAGACCGAGTGCCAGGTGCTGACGGGCATCTTGCCCGCGGATGATGCGAGCTGCCTCGCGGCGCTCAATGCCTTGCTCGCCAAGGGTGCCGGCGCCGCGGCCATCACGCTGGGCGGCGCCGGCTCGGTTACGCTCGGTGATGGCGGTGAGCTGCTGCGCATGCCGGCGCTTTCGAGCACGGTAGTCGATACCACGGCCGCCGGCGATACGTTTATCGGTGCGCTTGCCGCGGCTCGTCTGGAGGGCTTGCCGCTCTTTGAGTGCATGACGGCGGGTGCACGCGCCTCGGCGGTGACGGTGTCGCGTCTGGGCGCTCAGCAGTCGATTCCCACGCGTGCCGAAGTTGAGCGCGTGTTTGATTTAGACGATTTAGTACAAGACGGAGAAGCGGAGTAGAACAATGGCAATCAAGAAGCTGATCCTTGATCTGGATATGGGCGTGGACGATGCGATGGCGCTTGCCTATGCCATCGCGAGCCCCGAGGTGGAGCTCGTGGGCATCACCACGTGCTTTGGCAACGTGCGCGTCGAGCAATCGGCGCACAACTGCCTGGCAGTGCTCGATCTGCTGGGTCGCCCCGAGATTCCGGTGTACCTGGGCGCCGATCGTCCCATTAAGGCGACTGAGCCCTATACACCGCCGGCGTCCACCACGCTCATCCACGGCAAGAACGGCATTGGCGGGGCGAGCGTGCCCGCGTCGCCGTACGAACCGGTGGGGGCGACGTCGGCCGACGGTAACGCGGCGGTCGATTATCTGATCGATGCCGCGCGCACCTATGGTCCCGATCTGATCTACGTGGCGACCGGTCCGCTCTCCAACCTGGCACTTGCCTTGGAGCGCGATGCGGCGGCGATGATGTCTATCGGTCGCGTGGTCGTGATGGGCGGCGCCCTGACCGTGCCCGGAAACGTGAGTGCGGGCGCCGAGGCCAACATGGCAAGTGATCCCGAGGCGGCCGATGCCGTGCTGCGTTCGGGCCGCAAGCTCACCATGGTGGGTCTGGACGTGACGCATCGCGTGGTGCTCACACGCCGCGACATTGCCGGCTGGACGGGCTCGGGCACCATGGCGGGCTGCGCATTTGCGAGCATGGTGGAGCACTACATTGGCTCGTACGAGATGAACGCACCCTACCTGGGTGGCTGTGCGCTGCACGATCCTCTGGCCGTTGCCGTGGCGATCGACCCTACGCTCGTGGGTGCGCTCGGCTGCAATCTGCGTGTTGATCTGCTGGGCGAGTATCGCGGCCGCACCATTTGCGACGAGCGCCGCCTATCCGATCCGGACAAGAGCGCGCTTGTGGCGCTGACTGTGGATGCCCCACGCTTCCTGTCCGAGTTCAAGACGCGCATGGCCCGCGTCCTGGGCTAAGTTGTCTTTTTGGGACGGGGCTTTTTTGACTGGTATGATTGGTGCGACCATTCGAACCAGCTAAAAGAACCCCGTCCCAAATTGACTACCGAGAGGATCTGCCATGGAGCGCATCGCGAGTTTTTCCGTTGACCATCTGCTGCTTGAGCCCGGCGTGTATGTGAGCCGCATCGACCGCGATCCGGCGACCGGCGCCGCCGTCACCACTTTTGACCTGCGCCTGACCACGCCCAATAAGGAGCCGGTTATGAACACGGCCGAATGCCACACCATCGAGCACTTGGGCGCGACGTTCCTTCGCAATCATGCCGAGTGGTCGAGCCGCATTGTCTACTTTGGTCCCATGGGCTGCCGTACGGGCTTTTACCTCGTCGTGTTTGGCGAGGTGACGAGCGAGGAGATTCTGCCGCTCGTGCGTGAGCTGTTCGAGTTTGTCGCTGGCTTTGAGGGCGATATCCCCGGTGCCGCTCCCGAGGAGTGCGGTAACTACCTGGACCAGAACCTTCCCATGGCAAACTGGCTCGCGCGCCGCTACCTCGACCGCGACTTGGCCGATATCGACGAGAATCACCTGCACTATCAGCAGGCGTAAGGCTGCTTGCAGGAATAACGTTTGTGCCAGAAGCGCTCCCGCTCTTTGCGGAGCGCTTTTTTATACCGAGTGCTCAAAACAGAACAAGATTGTTCTAGAATGTTCATACTGCACACAAACGAACAGGAGCGAACATGCATATCTACTCTGTCTCTGATCCCGAGTTCAAGTCCTATGGCAACGTTTGGGACAACGTTCCGTCCGAGCTCACGTCGCCCGTGCTCGAGGCACTTGCCTCCACGCCCATCCCCGAGGGCAGCAAGTATGTGGCCTCCGCACCCGAACTCGAAGGTGTCATGGATGCCGATAAGCTGGGCTTTCTCATGTTTGGCGGTCGTCCCTTCCAGCTGGGCTGGTGCAACGGCCACAACACGCGTCTCAACTGCCTGGAGTACCACCGCGCGAGCGAGTTCAACCTGGGCGCCCGCGACTTTATCCTGCTTGTGGCGCATCGCTGGGAGATCGAGGACGGCAAGCTCGACACCGCGTGCGTCAAGGCGTTCCGCGTGCCGGCCGGCACGCTTGTTGAGGTTTTCAACACCACGCTCCACTACACGCCCTGCATGGTCGACGACGGTGGCTTCCAGGTGATGGTGGCGCTGCCCGCCGGCACCAACGGCCCGCGCCCCGAGGCTGCAGCCGACATGCCTGCCGCCGGTGACAGCTACTGCTACTGGAAGGCCGACAAGTGGGTCCTCTGCCACGCTGACAGCCCCAAGGCTGCCGAGGGCGGCTACGTAGGTCTCATCGGTAAAAACCTCGACATCACCGTGGACTAGAATCTTCTGTCTCGATCTGTAACATCTAGCGTGCCAAATCGTCTCTACCTGTTACAGATTTAAACAAACTGCAGGGGCCGCCCGAAAAATCTCGATCTGTAACACCAGACCCGGTTTTGGCGGCCTAACTGTTACAGACCGAGACAAACCGCCCCCAATCCACCACAAAGGTGCCTGTCCCCATTGTGGTGGCTGCCTAGAGTTGGCTGCGCAGGTAGTCAGCCATATATGGTACGGCGAAGCGCACGTAACCGCGGCGCGCCTGTTCGATTACGCCGGCGTCGATGAGGCGCCGGCGATACTTTTGCGCATAGTCGGGTGTGACTGACATGCGCTCGGCCACATCGGAAATGCGCGACACGCCGTCTTCGTCATCGGTCATTGCAGCGAGAAACGCAACATCTTGGTCCGATAGCGCAGCGAGCGTCGTTTCGCACACATCGTTTTCGAAATCGGCCTTTGACGCTTCGATTGCTCCGTCGACTTGCTCTGGCGTTACGTGTTCTCCTGCCTGGCAACGATTGGCGATGTTGTAGCCGATGAGCTGCAGCATGTAGGGCGAGCCCTGAGTTGCGCGAGCAGCGTCCAGCCGAAGATTGCCTGGAATATCAAGGTCGAGCTCTTCGAAAGCTCGCTGATAGTAGGCATCCACATCTCCAACTGAAAGCGGTTCGAGCGTGACCTTGCGTGCGCGGTTGAGAAATGTCAGTACGCGGTCGTTGAGTGTCGCGGAGACTGCTCCCGGGAGGCCCGCCATGACGAGCGCGACGTTGAGCCCCTCGCCGACCAGCTCTTGATAGGCGGTGACGAGCTGTCTGATTTCGGGCGAATTGGCCTGGAGCTCATCGATGAGGATGAGGATGCCGTGTCCCTGCTCGGTCAGCTTGCGCGCCAGCTGCGTGAGCTTGAACTGGAAGCTTTTGGTTTCCTGCACATCGCGCGTGAACTCAAGGCCGGCTGAGAAGCCGAAGACGCTCAGGCTGCCGCCCGCAAGTTTGGGGAGACGATGCTTGTTGGCGTAGGGCTCGCCCGCTTCCTGGATCTTCTCAACAATACGCTCGAGCATATCCTCGGAGGCTACGGTGGGCGTGGCGACAACAAAGCCGAGCTTGCGTGCGCGATCGGCAAGTTCCCACAGCAGAACCGTTTTGCCGCTGCCTCGCTGGCCGAGCATGAGCATGGCTCGGTCTCGATTGCCCGGCTCCTGCTCAAGGCCGGAGATGAATGTCGAAATCACGCTCCCGCGCCCCACCAGATAGGACGGGCGATTTCCAAATGAGGGGGAGAAGATGGTTTCAGTCATGAGTCTCCTTTCCTTTTTTTCCTATTTTTTCCTTTTTTTCCTATTCAGTCAAATATCCCGCCGGCGAAGGCGGCTACGTAGGCCTCATCGGCAAGAACCTCGACATCGCCTGCGACTAGAATCTTCTGTCTCGATCTGTAACATCTAGCGGGCTAAATCGTTTCTACCTGTTACAGATCAAGACAAACCGCCCCCAACCACCACAAAGGTGCCTGTCCCCCTTGTGGTGGTTTGGGCAGGCGGGTATCAAAAAGTGTCAGCTGTGGGCGGTCGCCGGGCCACCGTGTGCGAAAAGAAGTATCGACCTGCGCCGTTGCCGTTGGGTGGCACCCCGTTTGCGGGGATACTGAAACCACGACAAGCAGCGTATGAAAGGATCGACATGGCTTTCCGTAAAGACTTCCTGTGGGGCGGCGCGACGGCTGCCAACCAGTGCGAGGGCGCCTACAACGTGGACGGCCGCGGCCTTGCCAACGTGGACGTGGCTCCGCACGGCCCCGAGCGCTACGCGGTGGTCTCCGGCCAGCGCAAGATGCTCGACTTCGAGGACGGCTATTACTATCCCGCGCAGACCGGCATCGATTTCTATCACCACTACAAAGAGGACATCGCTCTCTTTGCCGAGATGGGCTTTAAGACCTTCCGCATGAGCCTGGCATGGACCCGCATCTTCCCCAACGGTGATGAGACCGAGCCCAACGAGGCTGGCCTGGCCTTCTACGAGGATGTATTCCGCGAGTGTCAGGCGCACGGCATCGAGCCGCTCGTGACCATCACGCACTTCGACTGCCCGATTCACCTCATCAAGGAGTACGGCGGCTGGCGCAACCGCAAGCTCATCGACTTCTACAAGAACCTCGCGACCACGATCTTCACCCGCTACAAGGGTCTGGTGAAGTACTGGCTTACCTTCAACGAGATCAATATGATCTTGCACCTGCCGTTTATGGGTGCCGGACTGGTCTTTGAGGAGGGCGAGAACAAGGAGGCCGTCGAGTACCTGGCCGCCCACAACGAGCTCGTCGCCAGCGCTTGGGCAACCAAGATTGCCCACGAGATCGACCCCGAGGTCAAGATCGGCTGCATGCTCGCCGCAGGTAGCTACTACCCCTACAGCTGCCGTCCGGGCGATGTGCGCCAGGCGCAGCTTGACAACCAGAGCAACTATTTCTTCGTCGACGTCCAGAGCCGCGGCTACTACCCGGCCTATGCCGTCAAGAAGCTCGAGCGTCTGGGCATCGATGTGGGCATGACGGACGAGGACCGCGAGATCCTGGCCGCCAACACCGTCGATTTCATCAGCTTTAGCTATTACAGCACCCGTTGCTCCGCCGGTGCCGATAACCCCGATGTCGAGCGCACCCAGGGCAACGCCTTCGCCGGCGCCAAGAATCCCTACCTGCAGGAGAGCCAGTGGGGCTGGGCCATCGATCCGTTGGGCTTCCGCATCACCCTTAATGACCTGTACGACCGCTATCAGAAGCCGCTGTTTGTGGTCGAGAACGGCCTGGGCGCCAAGGACGTTGTCGAGGAGGACGGCTCCATCAACGACGACTACCGTATCGACTACCTGCGCCAGCATATTGCCGCGATGCGCGATGCGGTGACCGAGGACGGCGTTGACCTGCTGGGCTACACCACCTGGGGCCCGATCGACCTGGTGTCTGCCGGCACGGGCGAGATGTCCAAGCGCTATGGCTTTATCTATGTGGACCGCGACGACGCCGGCAACGGCACCCTCAAGCGTTCCAAGAAGAAGAGCTTTGACTGGTACAAGAAAGTTATTGCTTCTAATGGTGAGGACCTTTCCTAAGGAAGCTGAGACACTCGACTTCATAGCCTCCTAACCAAGGCGCCCAGCGAGCAGGTAATGTTCGCCGGGCGCCTTGCCGTCTGCGGATTTTGGGACATGCGGCCCGCTTTTTCGGCCTGCCTGTCGGTACACTAAAAGCACTATGGGTACCCGCGAGCGACATATCGGCCACGCGGCCGCCCGGACCGCGCCGGTTGCGGATCCCAGGGGTGGCAGGCTCTTCGCCATGCCGCGATTCCTTGTTGGCATAACACATCAGGTGTACCGTCACCGCGTCTTTGCTATCGCCGGCGCCATCACCGCGCTGTTCCTCATGCTTTTGGCGGTCTTGCCGGCGCTGTTCGCCTTCGACCCCAAACTTTCTAACGCCGTGCCCGCCTATAGCAAGGTATCCGAAGAGGTCGTGGATGCGCTCGCCCATTCGAGCTCTCTCCCGCTGCTTGTCGCCGCAATTGTATTTTCGATCTGGGGCGTATCGGTCTATCTGCGCTGTTTGGACTATGTGTTGCGTCGCCGCCTTGTGGCCATCGCCACCATCTGCGCCCTGTGGATGATCGAAGTCATTCTCAAGTACAAGTCGTTCACGCCGTTCTATGCCACCGTGCTGTGGTACCTGTACTACGTGCCCATGACGCTCATTCCGCTGCTCTACCAGCTCTGCGGCCTGCGCCTTGCGGGCCTGGAGCAACACCGCCTGGGGCGCCGCTACTGCGCTGCGCTGTGGATTGCGGCCATCCTGCTTATCGGATTTGTGCTCACCAACGATTTTCATCAGCAGGTCTTCCGCTTTGACCGTACAAGCGACACCTGGAGTAACGATTACACGTACGGCTGGGGTTATTTTGTCGTTCTCGTGTGGACGGTCTTCGACTTCGTGGCCTTTTTTATCCTGGTTGGTCGGTCCTCGTCCTTTCGCATCCAGCGTTTCTCGGGCACGGCGGCGCTCGTACTGCTGGGTGGCGCATTCTTTGCCGTCTCGTATGCGTTGCGCGTGCCCTGGGCATGGAGGCTCAACTTTTCGCTCGTCTATTGCGTCCTGTGCGTGGTGGCGATGGAAATCTGTCTCGATTGCGGTGTCATTCCGTCGTATCACGACATCGCCGGCATCTTCGACACCTTGCCGCTCGACCTCAAAGTCCTAACGCGCGACCTGCAGGAGGTCTATGCCACGCCGGTGTCAAAGCCAATGCCGGTAGGCGTGCGCGAGGAGTTGCGGACCCAGGAGCACGGCCGCGCCCATGCCTTTGCCGTGGCGTCCGATCCCAATGTGATGTACCGTGCCTTTCCGCTGCTGGGTGGATCGGCGCTGCTTGCCCAAGACGTGTCGGAGCTCAACGAGCTTAACCGTGAACTGGCACATCGTCGAATGGAGCTGCAGCGTCAAAACGAGCTGCTCGCCGCCGACTACGACCTTAAGGCGCATTTGGCAGATCAAGAGGCCGAGACCTTGCTGGTCCAAGACGTGGACCAGGCGCTTGCCCGCGCGCTCGAAGAGATGTACGACCTGCTGGGCTCGTTGCCACCGTTGACCGACGAAGCGTTTTCGCACGAGCGTTACCGCATGCTGCAGCGCGCCAAGATGCTCGTCGCCTATTGCAAGCGCAAGGGGTCGCTCACGTTGGCACAGCACGGGGAGAGCGGTTTTGATCGCGACCGCATTCAGCTCATCGCCAACGAGCTCGCAAGTGACCTGCGCACGATCGATGTCGATTGCGCCTCGATTATCGCCATACGGCGCCCGTTGCACGCCAGTACGGTAAGCGCCCTGTACGACTGCGTGTATGACTTTGCGTTTTTTGCCTACACCACCGACCATCCGGCGCTTATGTATCACTTGGGCGACCATGACCGATGCAGTGTCGAGCTGCGCGCCACGCTTTTTTCCAACGATGATGAAGATCTTTCGCAGACGCTCGCTGCGCAAGAGCTCGAAAGCGCTCTGCAAGGGCGCAACGTGGCATACCGCCTTGAGGGCGAGCCCGGCCAGCTGCACATGATTGTCTTGATGCCGAGGGCGGGTGAGTGACGATGCAGATTTCGCTCGTTCTTCCCCAAATCGTTGCGCTCGATGTTGTCTTTGCCCTGGCTGCGTGCCTGCAGACGATCCACGTCCCGCTCATCGCATCGCGCCGCTCGCCCTATAACCGTAAGGTGATTTGCGCCTACGAGGCGAGCCTTGTGCTTCACCTGGTGGTTTCGGCGCTCATCTTATTCGCGTCGTCTGGCTCGTATCTGGTGGCGCCGCTTGACGTTTGCGCCAGGGCAATGGGCGGAGCGTTGTGGCTCAATGCCGCAATCTTTGCCTATGGCGTGGTACTTATGGTGCACTATCGTCGCCTCGTCATGCTGGCCGAACTGTTGCTTGTTGTCGCCGTTACACCACCGGTGGTTTTGCCATGGGCTCGGCGTGGACCGTTGTCCTTATCACGGAGGGGGCGTTCTTCCTGTTCCGCTCCATCGCGGCGCTCTTGATGGACGTCCGTAACCGCCAGGAGGATATCACCATGTTCTCGACGATCGAGACCATCAACGTGATTCCCGTGGGCATCCTGTATCTAGACCCGAGGGGCCGTCCGCTGCTCATGAACCGCTGCATGCGCAAAAACCTCGTAGAGCTCCATATGCCCACCGATCTGGGCGACATGAGCAGCACGTGGAACGACCTGCGCAAACTTAGCATGCAAATGCCCGAAAGCAGCACTAATCGCGCCCATATCGACCTTGATCGCTTCGGTAGGGATCGCGCCGTGGTCGAGATCTCTCCTTCCGAGATTCGTCTGTTCGTGCGTGACTCCGTTACGGTCTCGGGCCGTCCGTTCGAGCGCGTCGTCGGCCTGGACGTGACGGAATACGCACACGCCTACGACCGCCTGGCGCAAGCCAACCACCTGCTTGAGCTTGCGGGCCAAGAGCTCCAGGCCCAGATCGAAGAAGTTAAAAAGGTTGCCGACAATGCGGCCTACCTACGTATGCGTGCCCGCGTGCACGACGTGATCGGGCAGCGCCTGTCCATTCTTCATCGCTATTTGGAGGAGGGACGTCTGGACGATGAGTCGCTCGAGCAGATTGACCCGTTGCTGCGCTCAATCGCCGCCGATTTGCGCAGTGGCGGTGCCAGCGAGCCTGCAGAGCAGCTGGGTGATATCGTCCATGCTTTTGGCCTGGTGAGTGTGCAGATCGATGTTGAGGGTGTGCTGCCCGAGGACGCGCGTGTCGCCGCCGCATTTTTGCAGATTATCCGCGAGGCCTCGACCAATGCCACCAAGCATGCGCAGGCACATCGGGTCCACGTGCGTCTGTGGCAGGAGGGGGCGGATGCTGGAGCCGTCGCGCGCATGACGATTTCTAACGATGGGTCCCCGGCCCCCGTATCGTATCGCGAGGGAACGGGTATCCCAGGTATGAGGCATGTCGCACAAGATCTGGGTGGCAGCCTAGAGGTCCACGCCGCCCCGCCCTTTACGCTTGCGGTGTCCATTCCGCTTAACGCCAACGACACGTCCCAAAGGAGAAGCTCATGATCCGCGTTCTTATAGTCGAAGACCAGGCCATTCTGCGCGAGAGCCTGGCACGCTCCGTTGGTGACCAGCCCGATATGACCGTTGTCGCCGCGATCGCCGATGCCTCCGAGGCCTTGGGTGTCGCGCTCAAGGAGCGTCCGGACATGATACTGATGGACGTATGCACCGAGCATGATTCTAACGGCATCGTGGCGGCGGCGCGCATCAAGGAGCAGCTGCCCGAGTGTCGCATCATTATCATGACCGGCATGCCCGAGATCACCTTTGTCGATCAGGCTCGCGAGGCGGGCGTCGATAGCTTTGTGTACAAGAATGTCGGTATCGACGAGCTGTTCGCCGTGATGCGCTCCACGTTGGCGGGCTATTGCACGTTTCCCAAGCCGCCCGAGAGCATTTTTTCGGGTACGGCGGCGCTCGACGATGTCGAGCTATCGATTTTGCGCCTTGCCTGCGAGGGCAAAAGCCGTCGCGAGATCGCGGCCGAGCTGT
>NZ_CYYP01000002.1:63922-140888 GCF_001405375.1 Collinsella aerofaciens | reverse complement strand
CGATGGTCGTGTTGACCAGGTCGTCAAGGCTGTCAAGCTCGCCGTTCGAGAACGTGAATTCCTCAGTGGCGTTGGTGCCGGGCATCAGGTGAGCCGAGAACCAGGGGTCCTTCATGGTGCCGTTGACATTGGTCTTGCCGGAGGGAGCATAGAAGGTCAGGTCCTTGTCGCTCTTGTTGGTGATGTTGACGACAAAGCCGATGTCGCCCCAGTCGTCCTTGAACTTCTCGGTGATGGTGATGGTGCACAGGTCGTCATCGGCGACGGTGACGGCGGGGGAGATTTCGTCGCTCTGGACGTCGTCGTCTTCGACGGCCTCATCGATCTCCTCTTCCTTCTCGGCGTTCTCGCGATCCTTCTTTACCGTACCGGACAGATCCTTGTCGGACTTCGTAAAGATAAGCTTGTCGCCTTCCACCTCGAGGACGAGCTTGTCGTCCTTGAGCTTCAGGTCGTGCGACTCATCTTCGGCGGTAATCGTTACGGTGGTGGCGTCCTTGGCCTCCCATTTCAGGTCGGCGACCTCAAGGAACATGTCGAGGACGCCCGTGCCGTCTTCGTCGAGGATCAGGATACAGTTGAGGCCCCACTCCTTGAGCATATCCATGTACTCATCGGTGAGCTCTTCGCCGTCCAAGGTTCCACCCGAGTACTGCCAGCTGCCGACGAAGTTGGCCTTGGGGTCTTTGCCGCCGCCGCTGCAGCCCGTCAGGGCAAAGGCGAGCGCCAGGACGCATGTCAGGAATGCGAGTACGGACTTTTTGAACGTTGTCTTCATGGTGTCCTCCTTTATCGAACGAAACCCATAGAAGCAAATGCGGGGGTGGCGGACCTCCCCGCCAATTACCAGGTAGAGGGGCTAGGGCCTGGGTGTTCCGCAGTTGCTGCAGAACTTGCCGCCGTTTTCGCTACCGCAGTTGGGGCAGAACCACTTGGTCGGTGCCGGGGCGGGTGCGGGACTGCCACACTCGGGGCAGAACTTGCCGGTGTTGGTGGCACCGCAACTGCAGGTCCACGTGCCGGCCGCGGGGGCAGCGGCAGGAGCCGGTGCGGGGGCGGGTGGCGGGGTCGGCTGTGGGGCGGCCTGCTGCTGTGCCTGGCCGGCGGCGAACAGCTGGCTGGCGTTCATGCCGCCCATGCCGCCCGCCATGCCCATGCCCATGAAGCCTGCCATCGCGCCGTTGGGGTTGGCGGCTGCTGCGCGCATCGCATCGCTCTGGGCGCTGGCGATGTTGGCGGCTGCCATGGTGGGATCGCGCATGACCGCGGCCTTCTGCAGGTCCTTGATCATTTGCTCGTCCTCTTGCGAGGCGGCGATGGAGTTGACGCCAAAGCTCACGATCTCGACGCCGCGCAGGTCGCGCCAGTCGGCCGAGAGGACCTCGTTGAGCGCGCGGGCGAGCTCGGTGGTGTGGCCGGGGATGGCGCTGTAGCGAATGCCCATCTCCGAAATCTTGGCAAAGGCGGGCTGCAGGGCGGTGAGCAGCTCGGACTTAAGCTGGCTGTCGATCTTGTCGCGCGTATAGCTATCGGTCACGTTGCCGCACACGTTGGTGTAGAACAGCAGCGGGTTGGTGATACGGTACGAATACTCGCCGTTGCAGCGAACGGAGATGTCGACATCCAGGCCAATGTTGTTATCGACCACGCGGAAGGGCACAGGCGAGGCGGTGCCGTACTTGTTGCCGATGATCTCCTTGGTGTTGATGAAGTAGACGCGCTGGTCCTTGCCCGCGTCGCCGCCAAAGGTAAAACGGCTGCCGATATTGGCGAACGTCTCCTTGATGGAGTCGCCCAGGTTGCCGCTAAAGACGCTCGGCTCGCTGCCGGTGTCAAAGACAAACTCGCCGGGCTCCAGCGCGACCTCGATGATCTTGCCGTTTTGCACCACGAGCATGCCCTGGCCGTCGTTGACGGCGATGACGGAGCCGTTGGAGATGACGTTGTCCTCGCCACGCGTGTTGGAACTGCGGCCGCCGGTGCGCTTGCTGCCCTTGCAGGCCAAGACGTCAGCGGGCATCGATTCGCAATAGATAAACTCCTTCCACTGGTCGGCCATGACGCCGCCGGCAGCTCCCAATCCAGCTTTCAAGAGTCCCATGGTGATCTTCCTTTCTCGTCAAAGGCCGGGTGGTATCGGTCAGAATGGCTAATCGTCCTTGTTGTCCTTCATGACAACGGTGGTCTCGGTGTGGCTGAAGGTGTCGTGCTTCTCGGTCAGGTCGAGCTCGCCGCAGTAGCAATCGGCGTGGGTGGCCTCGTTGGCTGTCTTGAGCTGGCCCACCAGCAGCACGTCTGCGATGACCACGATGATCAACGGCGCGACGATGTTGATGAGGACGCCCTCGACATCAAAGGTGAGGTAGTCCGGATCGAAGGCATTCCCACCCATAAAGAGAATCTGGGAGAGGACAAACCCAATCACAAAGAACAGCACCGAGGCGATAGCGAGCTTGGGCTTGGAACAGGGAAGCTCACCGACCATGCGACCGGTCTGGCCGTTCATGGCAAAAAGATAACTCTTGCCGTTCCACGAGGTGGAAAGCATCCACACGGGGAACAGGGCGTAGTCGCTGTCTTCCCAGGTGTAGTCGAGCTGCTTGCTTTCGACCGTGGCGTCGTCATACTCGTCGACGACGGTCTCGCGCAGGGCCGAGACCGTACTTTCTTCCATACGGCGCTCGGCGCGCGCCTTGCAGGTCTCGCAGTCCTCGTCGTAGCGGTTGGCGATGTAGCCGGGCATATACGCGACCGAAAACGGGCGCAGCGCGTCGTAGTCAAACGGCTCGATGGCGTCCATGTGGCCGTCGGGCATCTTGGACGATCCGTCGACGGGCACGCGCTCAAACGAGATATTGCCTTTACGGTAGGCGTCGTAGTGGTCGGTGGTCGTTACGGTGCGATCGGATTCCTCAGTCACGGTCTCGTTGGTCGCGTCAAAGCACACTTCGCCGTCCACGCGGGCGCCGTAAAGCCAAAACGGCACGTAAACGCCTTGGACTTCGTCGATATGGTTGCCGGTGACAAAGCTCTTGGGCAGCAGGATCTTGCCCTTGTAGTGTTCCTTGAGGGCGGCCAGGACGTCGTCGCGACCGAGCTTAAACGGAATCACCAGGTCGGGGGAGAAGTCGCCCGAGAGCTGGCCGGGCGCCACGGCGGAGTTGCCGCAGTACGGGCAGGTGGTGACGGCGACGGTGCCGTCCGAGACCAGCTCGGCACCGCACGACGAGCAGATGTAGCCGGCGTTTTGAGCCAGCTCCTGCACGGCATCGTCGACAGCAGGCTTGGGAGCCGCGGCTGCGGCATCGGCTTTGGCATCTGCCTTGTCCTGGCGCTCGCGATAGAGGGCCTCGACTTCTTCGACTTCAAAACGCGAATCGCAATAGTCGCAGACGAGCTTTTGCTCGGCATTGGCAAAGTGAAGGGGACCGCCACACGCGGGGCACTGATAGTTGACGCTCTCGAAGGCCATAATCGGTCCTTTCGCTGCCGGAGGCTATGCGCCGATGGCGCCGCCGCAGTATTCGCAGCGCCCACTGGCATCGGGAATGGTGGTGGCTCCGCAGAAGGGGCAGGTGACCGCGGTCTTGGGGGCCTTGGCGGCCACGACGCTGTCGCGCGTTTCCTGACGCAGCTGCACCAGCGCGTCGCGGACCTCGGTTGCCTGGCGCTTGGCCTCGCGGTATTCGATGGAGCCGCGCTGATCGATGGTGGAGTCGTTCACGCGCAGGTTGATTTCGGTAAAGTACGGCGTGTTGACGTGGATGGTAAGGTTAAAGTCGTAATCCAGGTCGTAGCGCGGCGGGTTGTAGCTCTCGCGCTCGCCGTCCTTGGTCTCGCGATAAATCTCGGTGCGATGCTCGTCGATATCCATATCGCAGCCGAGTACCTGCGAGAACTCGATGATGTCGGGATTGGCGTCGCGCCAGCGGCTCTGCGAGGTGATGATCAGCAGGCCCGCGTCTTCGTCGAGCATGATGTTGGTGCGCCCGGCAGAGAGCGTGCGCGTAGGGTTGAACGAGGCCAGGCGTTCGGCATTGGCCTCGCGGTAGGCGAGTTGCTCGCGGATATCGTCTGCGGTGCTGGAACGATAGCCGTGGAAGTAGGGGGAGAGCTTGCCGACGCACTCTTTGCACAGGTAGCCTTCGTTGATCTTGGTCTTCCCCAAAAGCCCCAGCTCGGTACCGCAAATCGCGCACTCTTTCTTCTCGAACATCTTGTCAAAGAAGCCCATGGCTGCCTCCCATCAACAGGTAGCGTGTGTCACTTTTGATGATGGGGGAGTGCGCGATCTTTCACGATACCCAGACGGCTCAACGAGTCTCCACAACTGGGACACATGGCCCATTTTTGACTAGTCATTGGGGACGTACTTAAACGACTAGTCGCGGGGGACACTCTTCGGCCACTCATTGGGGACGTACTTAAATGAGTGGTAGTTGGAGACACTCCTGGCCGAGCTAGAGATCGCGCGCGTCCCTTCTGGTCCATGCGGCTCAAAATCGCGGCGTGATGTGGACGACTGGGGCCGAATTAGCAGCATTTCGAGTCTGACTCTGATATCGAGATTGGTTCTTTATTAAAATAGAATTCCAGACAATTGAGCGGCCGGGGGTTAACCATGAGGGGCATGGGAGACACAACCGCATATTTGCGTCGGGGCATTCGGGAGATTATATGCCTGGCGCTGTTCTTCTTCACGTTTTTGACGTGCGAGTATCTCTTTGATGTGCGCATAGCCGAGTTCGTGCCATCGAGTGAGGTCGTTATCTACGAGAGTATCGTCGTCGGCGCGAGCGTGATTGGCTTTTTCGTGCGCCCATTTCTGTACTATCGCCGTCCCCAGACGATCGATGCGACGAGCGATATTACAGGCGTGCTGTTGGTATCGGCGTTGCTGCTGATGATTATGGCAGTGCGGTTTGAGGTGCTAATTGCCGGCGGCCTGGTGGCGTGCTGTGCGCTGGGCTATTGCGGATCGACCGCCCATGCCAATCTTGCGCGGCGTTTTGCGCAGACGCCCTGCCTGGCGCGCGCCGTGGCGGTTTCCTATGCTGCGGGCATTTTGGTGCAGGTGCTCAACCATATGGTGATGCCTGCGGGCATTCCCCAGAAGTCTGTTCTCATTGCCTGTGCGATTGCGCTGGTGGGGCTGCTTCACGGTGCCCGCCGCGCTAAATTGCGTGATGAGCCTGCGTCCGAGTTCGAGATTGCCGAGCTATCGGTCGATGCGTCGGAGCGTGGCGCCAGGTGGCACGATGACCCCGAGGCAAAGGCGGCCTTTCAGGGTGCCGTGGTACGTCTGACGGTGGCGACCGCTTGCCTCACCGGCGTGTTCGCGGCCCTCAATGCCGGCCTTACGACCTCGCATGCCGCTGGCGCTATCGATCTGGGCGACTGGCCGCGCTTGCTGCTGGTTGTGAGCGCCCTTGCCGCCGGCGTCCTGTATGACCTGCGTGGGCGTTCGTATATGAATATCATCATGACGTGCGCCGCCATGCTGTCCACGCTCTCGTTCTTTGTGCTTATCACCGATGGCAACGGTGGCAACACGCTTGCCGCCACGATTATCTTTTACCTTGGCACGGGCTTTTTCGTGGTGTTCTTCACCGCGAAGTTCGCCGCGATTTCGATGTATGCCCGCTGGGCGTATCTATGGCCGTGCATGGGCCGTGTTATCAACAACGTTTGCTCGATACTCGTGACGGCTCCGGCGGTGGCGATTGTCTCGAGTCAAAACGTGCTGGCGGCAGTGAGCGTCGTGCTCGTGCTGTTTGTCGGCATCGCGATTTCGCTGTTGGGACAGTTTGGACAAGACGGTGAGGGCGAGGCGACGCACGGCGGGCTGGCGCTTGCCACCGACGATCTTGGCGTGAGCTGTGAGCCCGGCCAGGCCGACACGGTGCCCCTGGAGGCGCCGGAGCTTTCGTTTGACGATCGGCTCGATGGCTTCGTTGCCGCCTTTGGGCTTACCAAGCGCGAGCGCGATGTTCTGGAGGCGCTGGTCGTTTCGGACGGCAGCGTGCAGGACGTGGCGGCGGCACTCTTCCTTTCGCGCTCCACGCTCTATCGCCACATCGCTTCGATCAACAAAAAGACCGGTGCCTCCTCGCGCGTAGCCCTCATCAACTTCTTCTGGTCCTGGACACCCCAAGACTAGCTAACCACCACAAAGGGGACAGGCACCTTTGTGGTGGTTTTTTACCTGCAAAAATATGAATATGAGACATTTGTCACCTGCCGTTTTGGTGCTCAAAGGCATATGAATGTGATGCTGAGCGGAGCAGAACGGAGGGGGTGCACCTATGGCGTCTCGGGGTTGCGCGTCTAATAAAACTGCGGGCGCGCTTATCGCCGTGGTGGTCTTTGCCGCGGCGGTGACACTTATGCGAGTTTACGTTGCCGGCGACCATGGCGCTCAAGGAAAGACTGCCGCGCAAGTGTCGCTCAACGATTGCGCTGCCGTTCCGGTGGCGGTCAAGCTTGTCGAGGACGGGGAGGCGCGGACGGTCTATGAGACCGACGATTCCGAACTGGTCGCATCGGCTTTTGCCGCGCTCGATGGCTGCACCGTGGGGGATGCGGTGGATGAGCGGATGAGCGATGCCGGCCGAACGCTCGTCTTTGTCTATGCAGACGGTTCGGAGCAATCGGTAGAGCTCGAAGGCAAGAATATCGTGCTCGATAAGACGGCGTACCGACTTAACGGTGCCGATGAGTTATGGCGGCAGCTTGCCGCGATCAAAAACAGCTAACGAAATTAGGGATGTACGGGATGAGTGACTTGAGATTCTGCCCGGCGTGTGGGGCGCAGCTGCCTCGGGTCGCCGGCGTGCCGGTGCGATTTTGCCCGGGGTGCGGCGTCCGACTTGAGGGCGTTGCATGCGGCTCGGATGCCACGGGGTCTGTGAATGACGCTACTGCCGATGATGGCGCGAGCGAAGGCCGCGAGCCGAGCGTGGCTGTGCCGACGCAGAGTGCCGAGGCCGCGTCACCGTCTGGCGACACAACCTCGGCGGACGCTCCTCGCGCTGTTGACCTTGAGCTTCATGCCGCATGCGATGCCTCTGGCGGGCAGGCGCTCGCGCAGGTAGCGCTGCCGCGGGGTTGGCAAATCGAAGAGGCGCATCTTGAGCGCAGCGGCAGTTTCGACTGCCCGATTTCGGTTGGCGTGACGGCAGCGGGTCCGATGGGTGAGCGGATTATGTACCGCTCCGAGCTCTGCTACGTGGATGCGGGCGCCGTTGCCAAGCGTATCCCCACGCAAACCGAGCGCAAGGCGTTTATGCACGTGGAGGCAGCTTGCGACGAGCTGGCTCAGGCCTGCGCGGCACAGCTGGGCGCACGGGCGGAGGTTGTGGCCGGGCAGCCGTACCCATCGAACGCGGCGCTCGATATCGAGCGCGAGCGTGCCCGCGTAAAGCGCGAGGCGGTAAACGACTTTGCGATTCAGGGCTTTTCGATGGAGCCGAGCAATGTGATCTATGAGTGCCGCATGCGTCGATATCGGCTCACGGGCGCTCCAGTGCCCACCGAGCTCGCGGTGGCGGCCAAAGTCGAGGGCTATGTGGCCTCGATCGGCGGCGTCGCAGGCTCTAAGGGTAAAGGCATTGCCGCTGGGGCCGAGGCGCTGCTGGGCGCAGGCCTTTCGAGCGGACTGATCGGCGGCGTTTTGGGCAAACGCCTGCGCGAGCGCCAGGCGGCGGCAGCGGCGGGACAGGGCGTCGCGCAAGGACAGCCCACGGGTCGAGGCGGTTGCCCGGACGGAGCGTCGTTCGAGCTGGGCGCGGCCGACCTGCTGCAGTGGCGTATCAGGGACAGCTTCTGTCTGGTTGCGCCAGAAGGTCGCCTGGACGAGGCGGCCTCTACGGCGCTTGCCTCAATGGCGTCGACCTTGCGGCTTAACCCGGCTATTGCACGTGAGGCGTCCGCTCAAAAGCAACAGATGGTGCTCGAACAGCGCCAACGCACGCAGATGAACATTGCCCAGCAGCAACAGCAGTTTGCAGCCTGGCAGCAGATGCATGCCTCGCAGCAGGCGGCGTTCGACAGCTACCAGCAGGCATGGTTCGATCGCAGCGATCGTCAGCACGCCGCGAACATGGCTGCCAGCGCAGCCAGTTTCTCTAGCGCGGGCGTAGGCACGGGTGCGGCCTCGTATTCCGATGCCATTCGCGGGGTTAACCATTACACCAGGCCCGACGGCACCGATGTCGAGGTCTCGGTGATGGCCGACCAGGCCTGGGTCAACGGTTCGGGCGATGTCATCGGCACGCGCGATGGCTTTGAGCCTGGTTTTGGCTGGACGGAGCTGCCTCGCCAATAGCGTGAGACGGCTTGTGTGTGAATCGATGCCGGGCGTGTTTCTCGGCATTGTGATAAAGAACGGGAAAGGAACAACGATGAGGGAGACGGTACTTTCGCGCACGGCATTTGTCGCGGCGGCGGGAACGGCGCTGCTGACGCTTGTGGGGTGCGGCGGACAGCGGACGCAGGATGCGACGGGTTTTAACGACGACCGCCCGGTAAAGGACAAGATGGACGCGGGTGCGACGTCGGGCGATTCCGGCGACGCGGACAGCGATTCGGGCGCGGACAGCGGCTCGGCGGATGCGTTCGATACGTGGTCGGATGATTGCTGGGATGCGCACCGCAACATCAGCATCGCGGCACTCCTCGAGCTTAAGGGCTGGCAGTTGCAGGAGTTTGTCACGCAGCAGGGCTATACCTGGCAAGACGCGCTCGAGATGTACGAGGACGAGGCGGGACACGTGCTCAGCGTCTGCAATATCAGCAAGGACGGCGCGACCGAATGGCTCGGCGAGGACGAAATCGGAAAGCTCGACAAGGGCGGCACCGGAAGCACCGTGATGTTCACGCTGCAACTTTCGGGCTATTCGAGCTGCGAGGATGTTATCGCGGGCTTTTCCGTGCCGGTCGAGGACCGGGCGCAGATTACTTCGGGCTCATGGATCGCGTGCGTATACGGTTCCAACATGGCGCGGCACGTCGCCATGGCGAGCCCGATGGAAAACGGTGACTACCGCTTGGATCTCATTACCGAGGAGGCTATCAAGACCGGTACGTTTACCCAGGGCGGCGGTGCTCCGACGATAGACGAATTTTGGCAGGAAAAGACTGGACGCGCGCTCGGCTAGGTGCGACGTGGCCAATACCATAGCGAGGGACGAACATGATGAATGAAGTGGTGATGAGCCGTGCGGCCTTTGTGGCAGGCGCGGGCGTGCTGGCTTGTGCGCTGGCTGGCTGCTCGGGCGGATTGGGTGGCGCGGGCGGTGCCAAGAAGGCGACCACGGCGGACGCCGCCTGTGTAGACGACAACGCCAACGTGACGGTCTATGCTGCGATCAACTTGGACGGCGCCGACCTGGTGCGCCTGCTCAAGCATCAAAACTATGAGTGGCAAGGCGAGAGCGTGGGCTACGGTGCCGCCGATGACGCGGGGCTTTTCGCCTTTACCTTTTCTAAGATTTCGGATGACGTGGACGAACTTGCGAACAGCGCGATACCGCTTTCGGAGTCCGAGTACGAGGAACTTGAGCCGGGCGGCGGAGACGATAGCGTGGCGATTTTGCTCTCGGTGGGCGGCTATACGACGGGCGATCGTGCGCTCACCGGCGCAATCGGCGATGCGGCGATAGTGCAGGAGAAGTGCACAATCGACGATTCCGTGTATTGGCTGGTCAAGGCGCTCGACGGCAGCCGTTACGTGATTTCGGCCTACGACACCGAAGATGATGGCGACAGCGCGCATGACATCTATATCTATAGTGAGTCTTTTATTCACACCGGTTATCTGAGCGGCGGCGACCAAATCGATATCGACGAGCTCTGGAGCCGCCTGACTAACGCCTCATAGCGCACCAAAACCACCACAAAGGGGACAGGCACCTTTGTGGTGGTTTTGCCCTTGGGCTGTCTACTGAGGCGGTTCACCGTGCTACAGCAGCTCGCCGTGGCGGGCAATGTAGCGGCGCTTTGCCAGCTGGGTGAGCGCGATATAGGCGGTAACGATGCCAATGAGCAGCCCAAAAAAGCTCGTGGGCAGCGGCATGAGGCCGAGCGCATCGGCGATGGGGCTTGCCGGCAGCCAGGTGACGAGTGCCAGGCCCAGCACGGTAAGAACGCACAATGCGGGCGCGGCGTGGTCGCGCGGGCTCGGCAGATGCGGGGAGCGCAACATGTGGACCACGAGTGTCTGCGACCACATGGACTCGACAAACCAGCCGCTCTGGAAGAGCGCAGCAAAGGTCGCCATACCCGCGACGTCGCCCGCGGCGGCAAGCTCGGACCAGCTTGCGTCCACGGCGGCGGGGCACACGACAAAGAAGAGCGCGGCGAAGGTCACGATGTCAAACAGCGAGCTCACGGGGCCCAGCTCGAGCATAAAGCCCTTGATGGACGCGGCGTCCCAGGCACGCGGGCGGGCAGTCCAAGCGTCATCGACGGTGTCCCACGGCAGTGCGATGCACACGATCTCGTAGACCAGCGACAGCAGAACCAGCTGCAGGGCGCTCATGGGCAAAAACGGCAAGAACAGGCTCGCGACGGTCACGGACAGCACATTGCCAAAGTTGGAGCTCACCGTGGTCTTGAGGTACTTGAGCAGGTTGCCGTAAGTGCGGCGGCCTTCGATGATGCCGCGCTCGAGCACGCCCAGGTCCTTCTGAAGCAAGATGATATCGGCGGATTCCTTGGCAATATCGACGGCCGAATCGACCGAGATGCCGCAATCGCTCGCACGCATGGCGGCGGCGTCGTTGATGCCGTCGCCCATAAAGCCCACGGTGTGGCCGAGCATCTCGCGCATGACACGTACCAGGCGCGCCTTCTGCAGCGGCGAGAGCTTGGCGAAGAGGTGGGTTTTCTCGGCGCGCTCGGCAAGTTCGGCGTCATCGAGCGCATCGATCTCGGAGCCGAGCAAGACGTTGCTCGCATCGATACCAATCTGCTCGCAGACGGTGGCGGCGACGCGGTCGTTGTCGCCGGTTAGGACTTTGACCGCCACGCCCTTGGCCTCGAGGGTGGCGACGGCGCCCGCGGCACTTGCTTTGGGCGGATCGAGGAAGGCCAAAAAGCCCATCAGCACCATGTCGCACTCGTCGGCGATGCCAAACTCGCCCACGCAGCGCGGATTGGTCTTCTGCGCCACGGCAATTACGCGTAGGCCCTCGGCGTTAAGTCCGGCGATCTGCTTGCGAATCTGGGCGAGCTTCTCGTCGGTGAGCGGCTGAGCGATGCCATCGATCTCGACAAAGGAGCAGATCTCGAGCATTTCCTCGGCAGCGCCCTTGGTAACCATCTGGGTTTTGCCTTGGGCGTCGGCGACAACTACGCTCAGGCGACGGCGCGAGAAATCGAAGGGAACCTCGTCGACCTTGGTGTAGCGGTCGCGCAGGCTCTGGCCCAGCATGGAATCGGGTGCGACGGTCGAGGGCGTCACATCGGCACGGTCGATTACGGCCAGGTCGATAAGATTTTTGAGGCCGGTCTGGAAGAAGCTGTTCAAAAACGCATGGCGCAGCACGCGTGCGTCCTCGTTGCCGTCGGTGTTGAGGTAGCGCTCGAGTACGATGCGGTCTTCGGTGAGGGTGCCGGTCTTGTCGCAGCACAGGACGTCCATGGCGCCCAGGTTTTGAATCGCCGGCAGCTCCTTGACGATAACCTGGCGACGGGCGAGGTCCTTGGCGCCCTGCGACAGGCTCGTGGTCACGATGACGGGAAGCATCTGCGGCGTGATGCCCACGGCCACGCTCGTGGCGAACAGCAGCGCGTCGATGACGTTGCCCTTGGTGGCGGCGTTGATGGCAAAGACGGCCGGCGCCATAACGAGCATGAGGCGTACGAGCAACATGGAGACGCTCGAGACGCCGCGGTCAAACGCGCTCTTCTCGCCACGCCCGTTGAGCATCTTGGCGATGCCGCCCAGGTGGGTGTCCGAGCCGGTGGCAACGACAAGCGCCATGGCGGTGCCGTTTTGCACGGAGGTGCCGGTAAAGACGATGTTCTTGCAGGCAGAGAGCGGCAGCGCGGAGCCGTCGGCGCCCTCGACGACGGTGACGGCAGCGGTCTTCTCGGCTGCCTCGCTCTCGCCGGTGAGTGCGGACTCGATGACAAACAGGTCGCGCGCGGTGATGACGCGGGCATCTGCCGGCACCATATCGCCGGCAGAGAGACGGATCACATCGCCGGGGACGAGCTCGTCGAAGGGGATCTCGATGCGCTCGTCGTCGCGCAGAGCAGTGCAGGTGTTGGAGACCAGGTCCTTAAGGGCCTCGGCCGCATTGCCGCTGCGGGCTTCCTGGATAAACTTCATGCCGCCCGATACCAGCAGCATGATGCCGATGACGATGACCGTGGAGGGGTCGCGCTGCGGCTCGGGCACGGCGAGCACGTCGATATAGAGCGAGACCAGCGCGAGCGCGGCGAGGATGCCGGCGAGGGGATCGATGAAGGCGTCGGCGATGCGACGGGCGAGCGTCTTGGTCGGTGCCTCGATGGTGTTGGGGCCGGAGGTGTCCAGGCGCTCGGTTGCCTGCTCGGCGGTGAGGCCGTTTGCCGTGGCTTCGAGCAGTACGAGGGCGTCCTCGGCGCTATGGGTGGCGGCGAATATGGTGTTCTTGGACAGGCCGGTGTGAGCGGCAGGGCGCGCCGTGCGGCGGCGCTTGGAGATAGCTTCGAGTACCGTGGCGGTTTTGAGCATCAGCATAGGGTCCTCCTTGTTGAAGGGAGTTAGCGTACGTGTCGTATTGAGTTGCAAAAAACCTAGATGTCGCTCACGTCAAGCTCACGAACCACCACAAAGGGGGCAGGCGCCTTTGTGGGGGGTTGACGATCTGTCGGTGGCGTTTATGCGTGTGCGGAGTCCTCGCGGCGTGCCGAGGGCGACATGCAGGTTTTTCGACTAGGACTGCCTTCCATGGCACACCTCCTAAAGGCTGAGCGCAGCGCGCTTTGGGTATCTCGTACCCCTTTTTAATCCGCCCGTATTCTTGATGAGGGGGTTTGACATGTCAACCCCATTGTTCGGAAAACCATTCCCTCTGACAAAGCCTTTACAGAATGCCGTGGCCCCAAAGCGCGCCCGCATCGACGCTTCGCCTGCGCTAAACTGGAAGGCACGTACGCGATTACGAGAGGAGCCCGCATGGAGGCTTACAAGCAAGAGTTCATCAAGTTTATGGTCGAGTCCGACGTCCTTAAGTTCGGCAGCTTTACGCTCAAGAGCGGCCGTCAGTCCCCGTTCTTTATGAATGCCGGCGCTTACGTGACGGGCTATCAGCTCAAGAAGCTGGGCGAGTATTACGCCCAGGCCATCCACGATAACTTTGGCGACGACTTTGATGTGCTGTTTGGACCGGCCTACAAGGGTATTCCGCTGGCCGTCGTGACCGCAATTGCCTACCACGAGCTGTACGGCAAGGAGGTCAAGTATTGCTGCGACCGCAAGGAGGCCAAGGACCACGGTGCCGATAAGGGCAACCTGTTGGGTTATGAGCCCAAGGACGGCGACCGCGTGGTCATGGTCGAGGACGTCACCACCAGCGGCAAGTCCATCGACGAGACCTATCCCAAGGTTAAGGCTGCTGCCGACGTCGAAATCAAGGGCCTGATCGTGTCCCTCAACCGCATGGAGGTCGGCAAGGGCGGCGTGACCACCGCGCAGAAGGAGATCGAGGCAAAGTACGGTTTCCCCGTCGCGAGCATCGTTTCCATGGCCGAGGTCGTCGAGACCCTCTACAACCACGAGATCGACGGCAAGGTCGTCATCGATGACGAGCTCAAGGCCGCCATCGACGCCTACTACGAGCAGTACGGAGCACGTTAGTTACGGCGTTTTACCAAACGCCGTAACTGCTCGACGCTGCGCGCCGCCCAGAGCGACAATTTGTCATTCAAAAGGCGAGGCATGACCAGAAGGTCAATGCCTCGCCTTTTTCATGCCAACTTGTTCGCTCTGGACGTCGCTCGCTGTCCGTCCTCTACTTGCGGCGTTGTTTTGCTCCGGACAAAATGCGGCCCACTTGCTGTTGTTGCCAGAACATCGGCGTTGCCGGGCCGGCACTTGGGGACGTTCCTTTTCTGCCGGTACCTTGGGACACTCCCAACGACTACCCGCAAAATGAGCGTGGATAATCTCCCGGTTTTGGTCTATGTACGGCCTCAAAGTGGGAGATTATCCACGCTCGTCGCTACTTGAGTCCGGGCAGGCGGGTGTAGGGGAATGAGCGCTCTAGGAATTCGGCGCAGCGGGCGTAGCCTTTGGCGAAGTAGCTGCTGTAGAGCGAATCGAGCACGTATTGCACGGCGATGTGGCTCGCAAACTGCGTGATGCGATGCGTCATGCTCTCGTGGTCGCTCACCGTAAGGTAGGCGGCAAAGCCGGGGTGAATGCGCGCGCAGTATGGCGTGCCGATGACGATGACCGGGACATGCTGACTGCTGAGGATCGGCAAGATGTCCTTGAGGCTGGGGGCAAGGCCGCTGTAGGAGATGACGATTGCCGCATGGTCGGGGCCCGAGGCGAGCGCCGTGCGCACCTGGGCCTCGACATTGTCGTGGCACGTCGCGCTTTTACCGGCGGAGAGCAGGCGATCGCGGAACATTCCCGCTGGATAGAGATTGTGCGAGCCCGTGTAGATGTCGACCTGCCGGGCGTTCGCGATGAGTTTGGCGGCGTGGTCAAGCTGCGTGGGGTCGAGCAGCTCCTGTGTCTCGGCCAGCGTGGTCTGGTAGAGACCCTCCATGCGCTCGATAACCCGCGCAGGCGATACTCGGCTTATCGATCCGCGATGCAAAGGAGACGCTCCATTCCACGAGCGCTACCGGGAAGGGCTCGCGATTCGAGTCCCCACCTTAGCATTTGAACCATTTGGCACTATAATTACCGTAGGCATGCGCACAACGTTGCGCTTAATCAAGAGGAGAAAACGTATGGGTCTGTTTGACATGTTCAAGAAGAAGGCTGAGCCCGCGGCTGCCGCTGCTCCGGCCTCCATCTCTGCTTCTGCTGGCGCCGACGTGCTGTGCTCGCCCGTCAAGGGCAAGGTCATCAAGATGGCCGACGTGCCCGATCCCGTTTTTGGTGGCGAGGTTCTGGGCAAGGGCTGTGCCGTGTGGCCCGAGGACGATCTGGTCTACGCTCCCTGCGACGGTAAGGTGACCGTCACCATGGGTCACGCCGTGGGTCTGCAGTCCGATAGCGGCATCGAGGTTCTGGTGCACGTTGGCGTCGATACCGTCAACATGAACGGTGACGGCTTCGAGGGCTTCGTCAAGGCCGACGACGTCGTGAAGGCCGGCCAGCCCATCCTCAAGATTGACCGCGCCAAGATTGCTGCCGCCGGTTACAAGGACTGCGTCGTCGTGGCCGTGTCCAACACCGCCGAGTTTGCCGATGTCGAACTCGCCGTCGAGGCCGACTCCGCTGTCGCCGCCGGTGACGCCATCGTTAAGGTCGTCCGCAAGTAAATTGCGGCATCCAAAGGATGTGCAAGGGTGGTCGGGTTTTCCGGCCAACTTTTTTATTGCACCGCGGGAAAGCGTTTTATTGCACGTTGGGCGGGCTTGCAAACCGTTCGGACGCTAAAACGAACCGACCGTGCCTTCGCGTTGCCGAGGGTGTTCATAAGCGGATAGTATGGGCTTACTTATTACAACGTGCGCCGCGTCTGGGAAGCGCGGTGCCGCTCATTGGGAGGAACAACATGAAAAAGAAGCTGCTGCTTGCGCCCCTCATGGCCGTCTTGGTTGCATGCGTGGTCCTGCTTTCCGGTTGCGGAGGCCCTTCGGTCGAGGAACTCATCACCGAGGATCTTACGACTCAGTTTGACGAGGTCAAGAACGGTGGCGACGACTTCCTCTCTGGTCTGGAGGAGGCTTCGGGCGACGAGTTCGAGCAGCTGGGTATCGATCCCAAGGAGTATGCCAAGACCTATCTCGAGGGCTTTGACTACAAGATCGGCGACGTGACGGTCGACGAAGACAAGGGTGTCGCGACCGCCGAGGTCTCCATCACCTGCAAGTCTATGAACAAGATCGTCGAGGACTTCTCCACCCAGTATCAGGAGAAGGTCGCCGCGCTTGACACGGTTCCTTCCGATGACGAGCTGTACAAGATGGCCGGTCAGGTTATGGTCGATGTGACCAAGGCCACCGAGCCCAGAAAGACCACGGTTATCTTCAAGTACACCTGCAACGACGATGGCGAGTGGTCTGCCGACGACTCCGTCAACTCCGAGATGATGGATGCAATGCTGAGCTAGGGGGTTACGCGGTAGTTCGTTGCGGCGTTTTACCAAACCGCGTAACGGCTCGACGCTGCAAACCCGCCAGAGCGGCAACCTGCCTTTCAACTTCGGCGGCATGACCAAAAGGTCAATGCCGCCTTGTTTCAAGACACCTTGCTCGCTCTGGCGGGCTTTCGATGTCGTTGCCAAAACAACGTCGTTCCCTTGGTTGGCTTAAAGTGGCACTTTTACCTGCGACGTTGCCATCGCTGAAGTAGTCATTGGGAAGGCGGCAGCTGGGGACGTTCCTTTTCTGCCGGTAGTCGGGGACACTCCTTGTGCCAGCGTTGCATCGAGTGCTTGGGAAACCGTGACCCGGTTTTTGGCCGAATAGTGGGTCGCGGTTTCCGGATGGGGTGGGTTACGGAAAGTGCGACCCGGAATATTGCTCTGAAACGGGATGCGGTTTCCCTGATGCGCCTCAAACGGAAAGCGCATCCCATTCCGGAGCTCCAAAACGGGATGCGCTTTCCGCGCGGAAGAATTGTCGCAGCTGCGTTAAGCAGTGTCGCTCGTTACTCGCCCAGGATCAGCGCTGCGAGCTCGCCCTGGGTGTCCACCACGTAGTCGGCGCCGGCGGCTTCCAGCTCTGCGCGGCCGCGGAAGCCCCAGCTGACGCCCGCACTCTTAAGGCCGGCGTTGTGACCGGTCAGGATATCGACATTGGAATCGCCCACATAGAGCGTGGTCGACGGATCGGCGCCTAGCTCTTTCATCACATGCAGTGTAACAGGCGCCTCGGGCTTGGGCGGAAACGCATCGACGTGGCCCTGCACCAGCGCAAAGCGCTCGGAACCAAAATACTTCTCGATAAGCGGAGCCGCCGAGACGTGGTCCTTGTTAGTGAGCACGGCAAGCTGAACGCCCGCGGCGCGCAAGCGGTCGAGCATCTCGATCGTGCCGGCATAGGGAGCGGTGTGGTCTTCCTTGTGCTCGCCGTAGTAAGCCCTAAACTCGGCAAGCGTCTGCTCAAACATGCGGCCGTCGCCTGCGTACTCGGCGGGCATAAAGCGCTCAACCAGCTTGAGCATGCCGTTTCCCACCTTGTAGCGGTACTCGTCAACGGCAAACGTGGGCCAGCCGTGCGCCTCGCAGGTATGGTTGCCGGCGGCCGCCAGGTCCTCGAGCGTGTTGAGAATGGTGCCGTCCAGGTCAAAGATCACATGGGAAAAAGCTGCTGCCATGGGTGCTCCTGCCGCTTGAGTTGTAAAACGCACCCCATGATACTGGGCATGCGTGCCGGGCATGTTTGGAATCTGAATATCTTTAATAGCCCTGAGCCTTTGTCGTTAGCAAATTCTCGGCAGCTGCTCTCCTACGAGCATGTCGAGGATGCGGGTCGAGCCCCAGCCGGTGCGCACGCGCACGGCGGGATGGGCGCCCTCGGCAAGTGGCAGCACGCGGCCGATGATGGCGGCATTCTCGCCGTAGCGGGCGGCGCGCATGGCGCTCAGCGCGGCATCGGCTTGCTCGGCCGGCACGACGGCAACCATCTTGCCCTCGTTTGCCACCTGCAGCACATCGTAGCCGAGCATCTCGCAGGCGGCCTGCACGTCGGGACGCACGGGCACGGCATCCTCGTCGATCTCCATGGCAACGCCGCTGGCCTGCGCAAACTCGTTGAGCGTCGAGGCCAGGCCACCGCGCGTGGGGTCGCGGAAGCAGCGTGTGTCGGGTGCTGCGGAAAGCACATCGGCAATCAGGTGGTTGAGCGGCGCGGCGTCGCTTTCGATGGTGCTCGAAAACGCCAGACCCTCGCGTTGGCTCATGATAGCGATGCCGTGGTCGCCCAGTGTACCCGAGACCAGGATGACATCGCCGGGCTGGCAGTTTGCGCCGCTGAGCGCCACGCCTGCAGGCACCTCGCCCACGCCGGCGGTATTGATATAGACGCCGTCGGCCCCGCCGCGCTCGACCACCTTGGTGTCGCCCGTGATTATGGACACGCCCGCCTCGTGCGCCGTCTCGGCCATCGTCTGCACAATCTGGCGGAGCCTATCCATGGGATAGCCCTCTTCGAGGATAAAGCCGCACGACAGGTAGCGCACGTTGGCGCCCGAGGTCGCGACGTCGTTGACGGTTCCGCACACGGCGAGGCGGCCGATGTTGCCACCGGGGAAGAACTGCGGCGAGACTACAAAGCTGTCGGTCGACATGGCGATGCGCCCGCTCGCGGGCAGCGCGGCGACGCCGGCATCGTTGCCTTCGAGCAGCTCGGGCGACCCAAAGGCATCCAAAAAGACCTCATCGATGATGCGTTTCATCATCTGGCCGCCGGAGCCGTGGCCCAGCAGGACGGTGCTATCGGTAACGCTATGGGACATATCGAAAACTCCAATCGTGGGTGGTGCCGGTGTGCGGGTGTGCCCGGGCTAGTCGCGGTAGCGGTAGTACGCCGCGCAGCTGCCCTCGGAGCTCACCATGCACGGGCCGACGGGGTGCTCGGGCGTGCAGGTGCGGCCAAAGAGCGGGCAGCTGCTCGGCGCAATGGCCCCGCGCAGCACGTCGCCGCAGCGGCACCCGCGCGGCTCGACCGTCGCCTCAACGGGCACGTCAAAGCGAGCGCGGGCATCAAAGCGCGAGAACTCGGGGCGGATGGAAAGGCCCGAGTTGGCAATCAGCCCCAGCCCGCGCCATGTGGTATCGCACGGCTCAAACACCTGCTCGACCAGCTGGCGCGCCACGGGATTGCCGTCTGCGTTGACGCCACGGCGGTAGGCGTTGTCAATCACCGGCCTGTCCTCGACAACCATCTGGACCAGCATGCAGATGCCCTGCAGGATATCGACCGGTTCAAATCCCGTGACCACGCCCGGGGTATTGAATTCGTCGACCAAAAAGCTAAAGGGCACCAAGCCCGTGATGGTGGCGACGTGGCCCGGCAGGATAAAGCCGTCGATGGTGGTCTCGGGGTCGTTGGCGATGGCGCGCAACGCCGGCGGCGTGGCCTTGTGGGCGCAATAGACCGAGAAGTTCAAAAGCCCGCGCGCCTCGGCCTCCAAGATGGCGGCGGCGATGGTGGGCGTCGTAGTCTCAAAGCCCACGCCCATAAAAATGACCGGGCGATCAGGGTTTTGCTCGGCAATGTCGAGCGCGTCGAGCGGGGAATAGACGATACGGATATCGCGCCCCGCCGCCTTTTGCGCAGCGAGCGAGGTGGATGATCCGGGCACGCGCATCATGTCGCCAAAGGTGGTGATGATGGCGCCGTCTATGTTGGCGAGCGCGATTGCGTGGTCGATGTCGCGGTTGGCGGTGACGCAGACGGGGCAGCCCGGGCCGCTCAGCAGCTTGAGCCCGGCCGGCATAATGGAGCGAAAGCCATAGCGCCCGATGCTCACGGTATGCGTGCCGCAGACTTCCATAAGGTTGATGGTGCGGTCGCCGACAAGCTCATGAATGCGCTCGATGAGCTCGCGAGCCAGCTTGGGATCGCGGAATGCCGAGAAATCGATACCGGAGCGCGCCGGCTGCTCGGGCGCCACTAGTAAGCCTCCGCCGGGTTGGTGGTCAGCTGGTCTTCTTCGATCAGCTCGGACATGGCATTAACAAGCTCGAGCGTTTCCTGTGCTTCCTGCTCGTCGACAATCTGGATGCCAAAGCCGGCGTGTACGAGAATATAGTCGCCAACCTGCGCCGTCGGCACGAGTCGCAGCGACACGGGGCGCTCGATGCCCATCATGTCGACGGTGGCCTTGAGGTCGTCGTCGCGTTTGACTACTTTACCGGGAACGGCAAGGCACATATTGTTCCCCTTTTATACGCTTTGCGCTGGACGGGCGCTCAATAATCCATCAGTTGATGGTAGCGCTCGCGGGCGCTGCGGGCAAACGCGCTACACCTGTGAGACGGCGGCTTGCGGGCTGGCCGAACAGCCTATTGTGGCGCGACCTGTGCGAGACGAGCGCTTGCGACCGCCGCCTGACCGTAGGCGATGCAGCCGTCATTGACGGGTACGGTGTGGGGGACAAGGACAGTAAGGCCCACGCTTTTGAGCTCGCGGGCGAGGAGCTGAAGCAGAAGTCGGTTCATGAACACGCCGCCCGAGAGCGCGACGGTGTCGATGCCCTCGTGCACGCAGATATCGCTGGCGATGCGCGCCGAGGAGCGCGCGATGCCGACATGGAAGTCGAGTGCGAGCCTGTTGGCGGGCGCTCCGGCTTCAATTCCTCCCAAAAGTGCCTCAAAGAGTGCTTTCTGGTCCAGAACATAGGGGCCGTCCAGCCACGATGGGTCAGATGCGGAGTAGCCGGCGTTGTCGTCGGGAAAATGGGCGATTTCGCTGTCGAGCGCGCGCCAGGCGGCGGCTTCGAGCTCGATGGCGGGTTCGCCCTCGTAGGTTGCCTTGTCGCAGATGTCCAGAATTGCTGCCGTGGCATCAAAGAAACGCCCCATGCTGCTGGTACGCGGGCTGTTGATGCCGCGCTCGATCATGGTGGCTGTCACGCTGCGCGTTTGCTCGTCGAGGCTGTCTAAAAGCCGAGCGGCACCTGGGTGCTCGAGCAGGCCGAGCTCACTGAGCAGGGCAAAGGCGTTGCGGCGGGCATCGCGCACGGAGGCCGCCCCACCGGGGAGCGCCCAGGTGCGCAGATGCGCGACGCGCTCAAAATCGGCGAGACGGGCGACAAGAAACTCACCGCCCCATATGGTGCCATCGGTGCCGGCGCCCGTGCCGTCGAAGGCGATGCCGAGGACGCGTGCATCGGGCGCAAGCCGGCCTGCGACAATCGCCTCTGCCATTACGCTCGCGATGTGCGCATGGTGGTGCTGGACTTCGATAAGCGGCAGATCGTGCTCCCGCGCCTGCTCGCGCGCCCATTGGCTCGACAGATAGCTGGGATGCATGTCGCATGCCAAGGCGGCAGGCGCCAGGTCAAAGAGGTTTTCCAGACGCGAGCGCGCGGCGCTCCAAGCATCGAAAGTCGCGCCGTTTTCGACATCGCCGATATGCTGCGACACAAAACAGGTCGCTTCGCCGTTCGTCCCTTCACGCGTGAGCGCAATCGTGGCTTTTTGCTGCGGCCCGCAGGCGAGTACGCAGGGCGTGGTGCCGTCGAGCGCCGGCAACGGCAGCGGCTGGGGTGCATATCCGCGAGCGCGGCGCACGGGCATAACGGCGCCGTCGACCACGCGCACCACAGAATCGTCGTAGCGCGAGAGGATCGCGCGGTCGTTACCGAGCAGCGCGTCGGCGATGCCGGCGGCAACGAGGTGTTCCCAGGCAAGGTCGTCGTCGGTCTCGATGGGTTCTTCGCTCAGGTTTCCGCTGGTCATGACCAGCGCGTGCATGTCATGCGACGCGGCAGCTACAAGCAGCAGATGTTGAAGCGGTGTATAGGGGAGCATGACGCCGAGCTCAGGAAGGTCGCGCGCGACGGACGGCGCGAGCGCGAGGGCGTCGGGGGAACCGCCGTTGCCCTCGCCAACAGTGCGCCGGCGCAGCAGCACAATGGGGCGGATGCTGCCGGCGAGCAGATCGCGTTCAGCATCGTCGATATGACACAGGCGCTCGGTATCAGCAAGACTGCGCACCATGACGGCAAGTGGTTTGTTGCTGCGGCGTTTGCGACGGCGCAACTCGGCCACCGCTTGCTCGTTGGCAGCGTCACAGGCTAGATGGAATCCGCCCAGGCCCTTGATGGCGACGATGCCACCGCTGGCCAGCAGCTCAACGCAGCGCTCGATGATAGCGTCGCTGGCCTCGCGTGTGGTGCCGACGGTCGGTGTCGCGGACGAATTCCCGCACGCATCGCCGTTCACAGCCTCGCGCCACGTAATATGCGGCCCGCAATCAAAGCAGGCATCGGGCTGCGCGTGAAAACGCCGGTCGAGCGGATTGGCATACTCCGCGGCACACTCGGGGCACATGGGAAAACGGTCCATCGAGGTAGCCGCTCGATCGTAAGGCAGCGAGCGGATGATGGTAAAGCGCGGTCCGCAGTTAGTGCAGTTGATAAAGGGGTAGTGATAGCGTCGGTCGGCGGGATCGAACAACTCGCGCAGGCAATCGTCACAGGTGGCGATATCGGGCGAGACAAGTGTGGTGTGCGCGGTCTGGTCCTGCGACGCCACAATGTGAAAGCCCTGCTCATCGGCAGTGCTCCAACCGCCAGGCTCCAAATCCGCAATATCGACTCGCTCAACGCGAGCCGCCGCGGGCGCATGCTCAGAAAGCGCAGCGACAAATCCGTCAACCGCCTCGGCACAAGCGTGCGCCTCGATATGCACGCCGTCGCCCGCATTGAGCACCCATCCGCAAATGCCATGCGCCATGGCCTCGCGATACACAAACGGTCGCATGCCAACGCCCTGCACAATGCCCGTCACATGAATATGCACATGCCGCATGCGACACCCCTCATCAAAACCGACCAAAAAGGGACAGGTTTATTTTGGTAGGTAAAACGCTAAACCTGCCAAAACAAACCTGTCCCTTTTTGGCAGGTGCGCTGCGGGAAATCCCGCTACAGCCCCAGGCTCTGCTTGGTGGCGGCACACGTGAGCTCGCCGTGCTTAACGCCGCGCAGGCCCAGCAGGCGGTCGGCTAGTTCGTAGACGCGCTCGCCGCGACCCTTGAGCGCCAGAATCTCCAAGCAGTTGTGGTGATCCAGATGCACGTGCATGGTCGACACGATCTCGTCGGTGTAGTCGTGCTGCACCTCGTCCAGGCGGCGCGTCAGATCGCCGGTGTGATGGTCGTAGATCATGGTGAGCGACCCGATAACGTGCTCATCGGGCGTGCGCATCTGCTCTTTGGCGATCGAGGCGCGAATCAGGTCGCGCACGGCCTCGGAGCGGTTGGCCACGTCGCCGCGGCGCGCGATCTGTTCGTCAAAACGGCGCAGCAGGTCGTCCGGTGCGGTAACCGAAAAGCGGACCAGCTCGGAGCCGGAGCCACTACAGTGGCAGCCCGCGTCACCGTCCGCCCCATGCGGATGCTCGTGCTCGTACCCGCAGCCGTGCTCGTGTTCGGCCACGTTACACCAGCTTCACGGAGCCGACGGAGTTGTGGTCGGCCTCGATGGCCTCTTCGTAGCCCTCGAGTGCATCATGGGCCTCGTGCAGCGCGGCCATGGCTGCCTCGAGCTTGGCGCCGATGCGCTCCATGTCAAAATTCTCGGTCGCATGCAGCAGCTGATGGCTCCACTCGTGAGCGAGCTCGATGGTGTCGTCGACCTGCTTGACGCTCATGGCAAGCTGGCTCATATTCATTCCAACATCATGCATGGGAAATCTCCTTTTGTATGGGGCAGTTCAGTGGTTCAGATTTTACTACGCCCGCTTTGCGCGCAGCTGCATAAGAAAACGGGTACGAGTCTGTGCGACCCGCACCCGTTCACTGGGGGCTGTTTGTAACTACCATACTATCCGTGGTCGCCCGCGCCGCATCCGGCGGTCCGGCGAGCGGTGCAAAAGCGCTCATAGACGGCGGGTAAGTAACAAGCGTATTACAGATGCTTCTTCAGCAGCGCCTGCAGCCTCGCCTTGGGCAGAGCGCCAACCGAGCGGTCAATCTCTTCGCCGTTCTTAAACACAATCAGCGTCGGGATGCTCATGACGCCATACTTCATGGCCAGGTCCTGGTTGTCGTCGACGTTGCATTTGGCAACGGCAAGCTTGCCCGCCAGCTCATCGGCAACCTCGTCAACGATGGGCGAGAGGGAGCGGCAGGGACCGCACCACGGTGCCCAAAAATCGACCAGCACGGGCAGGCTGTCTTTAACGACGGAATCGAAGTTCTCGGGGGTAATCTGCTTGATGTCAGCCATGGTGACCTCCATAATGTGACGCGGCTCAGCCGCGTAAAACTCAGTACGACCGTGCTTATACCCAGCCGCCCGCAAAGCAACCACTCGCGGGCAGCTCTTTTATATAATGGTGGGCACGCAAACGATTGGAGAGCGCATGCCCACGTCACAAAGCCAGAAAAAAGAAGCCATCGCCCAGGCGGCCGAGCAGGAGCTCACATCGCTTGCGGTCCGTGGCGTGCGTATCGCGGGCAACGCGTGCTCGCCGATCGTGCTGGTCAAAGGCGATTTGGACGAGGCCGAGCGTTCGGGTGGCGAGCTTGCCGCCGGCCCGGATGGCGCGGCGTTGCGCAAGGCGCTTGGGGCCATCGGCTACGCGCCCGAGGATTTTTGCGTGCTGGCAAGCGTCGCCGGCGTGGGTGACGGAGCGGTCGCGGTGGGCGAGACTCTGCCGTGCGAGCTGTTCCGCGAGGCGCTCGAGGCCTTGGACCCCGAGGCGGTGCTACTGCTCGACAACAACGCGGCCGATGCCATGCGCGAGACCTACGCCGATATGCTCGTGGCGATCGATGACTTCGACACCGCCATGCTCAAGCCCGGCCTGGTCGCCCATGTGCAGGGCCGCCGCGTGCTCGCGCTCGACGGCTTTGAGGCGGCGCTGACCGACAAAGCGGCCAAGCAGCGCATGTGGGCCTACATCAAGCAGCTGACTCCGGCGGCCGCTCCGCTGTAGCGGATTGGCGCCGGTGAGCGATTGCCTAGCGGGCAAGACACGCCGCGAGATCGGCGCCGCACTTCTACATCACAGCGCGCAGCTCAAACCGATCGCCGTTAATGCGGAACTGACAGTTGCCGTTCATGCGCTCCACGGCAAGTTTGATGCTCCTGGTGCCAAAGCCGTGTCCGGTGTGCCCGGCTACGGGCATGCCGTCGACCATGCGCGGCGCGCGGTCAAACGTGTTGGAAACTAACAACAGCAGCTGGCCGTCCTCTAATCGCAGGTCAAAGTCGACGAATCGCTTTCCTTGGGGTGCGGCGCTTGCGGCGGTGATAGCGTTTTCCAAGGCATTTGAGAGCACGCTAAACAGATCGGCGTCGCCTACGTGGATGGTTTCGGGTACGGCGGCGCGCAGGTTGGCGGTAATGCCGTTTCTATTGATATCCGAGTTAAATGACGAAAGCGCGATGTTTACGGTCTCGTTGGCGCAGAAGCGGCGTACGGCGGTGCGGTCGCCGGCTTCGCAGAGTTCGTCGATTCGATCGAGCGCCTCGTCGGTGTGGCCCTCCTCAATTAAAGCGGCCAGGCCGCGTAGGAAGTGGCGCATATCGTGGCGAAGAATCGACAGCTCGCGCCCAGATTGACGCCAAGCCTCGAGCTCTTTGATGGCGGCGCTGTCGCGGGTTTCGAGCATCCAGCGCTCTCGCTCGGCGGTTTCCTTTTCTTCGTATTCGCGCAGGTAAACGGCAAGAAACATAAGATAGAAGGCGCAGAGCGCAAAGGCCAAAAACTCAACCGTCACCACCGAGCCCGAGTGGAACAGCGTGGTGTAGACGTTGGTGGCATAGTCAAAGACGTAATAGACGAGCGGCAGGATTAAAAGGATGCCCAGCTCGGTGGTGCTTTTAATCGCCAAGCGCGGACCGATGTCGCCGGCCCAATGCAGCAGGACGGCAAAGACGGCGAGTGTGGTCGCGATGCGCGCCAGATAGTACGCGATCTGAGAATCGGTTGCGGCAAATGCGGCGATGCCCATCCAATTGCTGAACTGGCAGCTCAGATAGGCACTCGTAATGCCGAGCACGGCAAGCAGCGGGCTCAGGCGGTAGCGCGCGCACAAATAGATGACGAGCGGCAGATGCACGACGAGCGGATATACCTGGCGGGCGAAAAGCTCGCCGCCGACGGCATTGGCGAGGCCAAATGCGCATCCGGTTACGGCACCGACCAGCACCAGTTCAAGCGCATGACGCCGGTTGATCTCGATACCGCACAGCGCCGCCGAGGCAAAGATGCCAAAGAGCAGCGTCGTGGCGTGGTGGATTGCCCAAAGGACCATTTCGACCGAGGAGACCATCAGTGTCTCCCACCCTCAAAGCGCACCGCAAAGTAGGCGTCTTGGAATCCCTGCTTGCAGCTGCGCGAAAGCGGGATGCACGCGCCCGAGCGCATGACGATGTCCGTGCGGTCAAAGTGATCGATATTGCGCAGGTTGACCTGGTAGCTGCGGTGGCATTTAAAGAAGACCGCGTTTTGCTCCAAGCGGTCCTCGACGCTGCGGAACGACTCGAGTGCCTCGATATCGCGTCCGTCGCGCAGGTGGAAGACCACGTGCTTGTTGCGCGCCTCGGCATATTCGATGTCGGACAGGCGCAGGGCGTGGTAGCCAAAGGAAGTTTTGATCACGAGCTCGTCGGTTGCCGCCGGGCGCATGCTCGAAAGCTCGTCGAGCAACTGCGCCAGGCGCTCGTAGGCCATGGGCTTGAGCAGATAATCGAAGGCGCGGACCTCGTAGGACTCCAGTGCAAACTCGGGCGATGAGGTGAGGAACACCAGGCGCACGGCGGTATCGGCCTGGCGCAGTTCGCGCGCGGTGTCCATGCCGTTGACGAGCGGCATGATCATGTCGAGCAGAATGATGTCGGCGCGCGACGCGGCATGGCGCGCCAGCAGGTCCTCGCCGCGCGTGACGAGCGCAACATCGACCGCCGTGCCCGTCTCGCTCGACCAACGGTCGATCATCCGGTGCAGTCTATCTAGAAAAGCGACGTCATCGTCGCAGGCAATAATCTTGAGCATTCGGCCCCCTTAAGTAGTTCGATTTTGCCACATCGGGTACGCGCCGCTTGCGGGGGTGCGGACCGTTTGCGCCCCACGGCGTGCAACTCGCGCCAAGCGGTATTGCGGTGGCGAAAGATGCCCCTTGCGCTACCGAAAGCCCGGCTATCCTCAGCTTGCCAGTTCGAAAATGGACCTGCCACATGACTGAATCTTTATTTCAACTTTACACCTAGGTTTACAGCTGTCTTGTCAGCTGTAAACCTAGGTGTCATACTAAAGCCCCAAGATTCGCCAAAAGAGAGGGGCCTTGATGGCACAGAGCGCGAACATGGATGCGTCGGAGCTTGCACGCGATATCGCGGCCGGCCTAGCATCGGCAACGACGGCAACGGAGCGCGCGGCACTGGTGCCCGCAGAGCTCGTCGAGGCCATTCAGCAACTAAAAACCCAACGTGACGCGGTGATCCTGGCGCACTACTACGTGGCGCCCGAGGTCCAAGCCGTTGCCGATTACGTCGGCGACAGCTTCTACCTGGCAAAGCTCGCCAAAAGCCTGCCGCAGCAGACCATCGTGTTGTGCGGCGTGGAGTTTATGGGCGAGAGCGCCAAGCTGCTCAATCCCACTAAGACCGTGCTGCTGCCCGAGCCGGGCGCGGACTGTCCCATGGCGCACATGGTCAAGCGCGAGACGGTCGACGCGGCGCGCGCCGAGTACGGCGACGACCTGGCCGTGGTGTGCTACGTCAACTCCACGGTCGAGATCAAGAGCTGGAGCGACGTGTGCGTCACCAGCTCCAACGCCGTCAAGATTGTGTCCGAGCTGCCGCAGCAGCATATCCTGTTCATTCCCGACCAAAACCTGGGCCGCTTCGTAGCCGAGCAGGTGCCGCAAAAGCACGTCATCCTCAACAACGGCTACTGCCCGCGCCATCACATCATCACCGTCGAGCATATCGTCGACGCGACGGAGGCCCACCCCGACGCGCTCGTGCTGGCGCATCCTGAGTGCAAGGCTGACGTCCTTGCCGAGGCCGACTACATCGGCTCCACCGCCGGCATCATTAAGTATGCCGAGGAGTCCGACGCGAGCGAGTTTATTATCGTGACGGTCCGCGGCGTGCTCTACGAGCTCGAGCGCCGCTGCCAGGGCACCGGCAAGAAGTTCTACTTCCCCGCGGTGCAGCCCACCTGCGTCAACATGGATCTCATCACGCTCGAGAAGCTCGTGCGCTGCCTGGAGACGGGCGAGGGCGAGGTGCAGATTGGCGTCTCGGACGAGGCTGCCGACCAGGCCAAGCTCACGCTCGACCGTATGCTCGAGTACGCAGCGCGCTAGAACAATGTGGCATGAGGGACGGTTCCCTATGTCACATTTAAGGGAGAGGATTCCTGTGGAAACCAAACAATACCCCGACATGGAGTGCGACGTCGTTATTGCCGGCTGCGGCGTAGCGGGCCTGTACGCAGCTCTCAACCTGCCGACGAGCACGCGCGTGATCATGCTCTCCAAGGGCGCTGTCGACGAGTGCGATTCGATGCTCGCGCAGGGCGGCATTTGCGTGCTGCCCGAAGGCTCGGACTACGATGCCTTCTTTGAGGACACCATGCACGCCGGCCACTACGAGAACCGCCGCGAGAGCGTCGACATCATGATTCGCTCGAGCCGCTCGGTCATCAACGACCTGTTGGCGATGGGCGTGGACTTTGAGCGCAAGGCCGACGGCAGCCTCGACTTTACCCGCGAGGGCGCGCACAGCCGCCCGCGCATTGCCTTCCATGCCGACATTACGGGCAAGGAGATCACGACCAAGCTGCTCCAGGCCGTCCGCAAGCTGGACAACGTGCAGATTCTTGAGCATGTGGCCATGACCGACATCCTGACGGGCGAGCGTGACGGCGCCACGGTGTGTACCGGCGTCGTCGCCGTTCCCGTGGACGAGGACAACTCGGTTCGTCCCGCCGACGAGCTGGCAAATGCCGCCGAGGGTGTGCATGCCGGCGAGCCGTTTAGGATCCATGCCCGCCACACGCTGTGGGCAACGGGCGGCATCGGCGGCGTATATGACCACTCGACCAACTACCCGCAGCTCACCGGTGACGCCTGCTACATCGCGCAGGAGCACGGCATTAGGATGGAGCATCTGGACTACGTGCAGATCCACCCCACGGGCCTGTTCTCGCCGCAGCCGGGCCGCACCTTCCTGATCAGCGAGAGCTGCCGCGGCGAGGGCGCGATTCTGCTCAACGCCGCCGGCGAGCGTTTTACCGACGAGCTTCAGCCGCGCGATGTGGTCGCCGCCGCTATTCGCGAGCAGATGAAGCAGGACGGTACCGAGCACGAGTGGCTGAGCTTTGCCCCCGTCGAGCGCGACGTGGTGACCGGGCACTTTGCCAACATTCGCGCGCGCTGCCTGGAGGACGGCCGCGACATCTTGGACGAGCCCATTCCCGTTACGCCCACACAGCACTACTTTATGGGCGGCGTGTGGGTTGACAAGGACGGCCGCACTTCGATGCCCGAGCTCTACGCCGCGGGCGAGACGGCTTGCAACGGCGTTCACGGCAAGAATCGCCTGGCTTCCAACAGCCTGCTCGAAGCGCTGGTCTGGGGTCGTCGCGCCGCGTGGTATATGCGTACCGGCGAGTCGCTGGCCGTGGAGCAGGCGGGCGAGCCCGCGCTCGATGGCCGTCATCGCGCCCTGAGCGCCGACACCCTGGCAATCGATGATTTGGCCCGTGCCGCCGGCACGCGGGCCGTGGAGGAGTAGACCATGAATCCCATTACCATGAAGCTCGTCGTCGATGATCTGATTCTGCAGGCTCTGCGCGAGGACATTACCTTTGAGGACGTGAGCACGGCGAGCGTGTGCCCCACGGCGCGTCCCGCCACGGTGGAGCTTATCGCCAAGGCCGATGGCATCATCGCGGGCCTGGATGTGTTCGCCCGCACCTTTGAGCTGCTGGATTCGCAGAGCTCGGTGCTGCTCGACGTTGCCGATGGCGACGAGGTGCACGCCGGCGACCATGTGGGTCAGGTGCGCGGCGATGCGCGCGTGCTGCTTTCAGGCGAGCGCGTGGCGCTCAACTACCTGCAGCGCATGAGCGGCATCGCTACCTACACGCACAGCATGGCCGCGGCGCTCGAGGGAACCAAGACCGTGCTCGTCGACACGCGCAAGACCACGCCGGGCATGCGCGTCTTCGAGAAGGCCGCGGTCGAGATCGGCGGCGGCAGCAACCATCGTTACAACCTGTCGACGGCCGTCATGCTCAAGGACAACCACATCGATGCCGCCGGTGGCGTGACGCGCGCGATCGAGATGGCGCGCGCCCATGCATCGTTTACCACGACGGTCGAGATCGAGTGCGAGAACCTGGACATGGTGCGCGAGGCCGTGGAGGCCGGCGCCGACATCATCATGTTCGACAACATGACCCATGACGACATGGCCGCCGCTATCGAGCTTATCGCCGGTCGCGCCAAGACCGAGTGCTCGGGCAACGTGGACGCCAACAACATTCGCGCCCTGGCCGACCTGGGCGTTGACTTCATTAGCTCGGGCGCCCTGACGCACTCCGCGCCGATCCTCGATCTCTCGCTTAAGCACCTGCGTCTGCTGGACGGTAAATAATGAACGCCCGCGAGCGTCGCCGTGCCATCATGGCCGTGCTCGAGGGAGCCAAGGGACCCGTATCGGGCAGCGCGCTTGCCCACGAGGTGGGTGTGAGCCGCCAGGTCGTGGTGCAGGACATCGCCCTGCTGCGCGCCGATGGGCACGATATCGTGGCGACCAACCGCGGATACGTGCTGCAGGAGGCCCCCAGCAGCCCCGCCGTGCCTACGCGCTTGGTCAAGGTTCGCCACAGCGTGGAACAGGCAGGCGATGAGCTCACGAGTATCGTCGATGCCGGAGGCGCCGTGCTCAACGTGATCGTCAATCATCGCGTGTACGGTAAGATTACGGCCGACCTGGACATCCGCAACCGCCGCGATGTCGAGCGCTATCTGCGCGATATCGAGAGCGGCAAGAGTTTCCCGCTACTAACGGTGACGAGCGGCTATCACTTCCATCGCATCGCGGCGGAGGACGAGCAAACCCTCGACGAGATCGAGGCTATGCTCAAGGAGGAAGGCTACCTTGCAGACTTAATGCCCTACGAGGATGATTTGTCTTAGCCCGACACCGTCTTTATAAGTTGCGGTGAAATAGTTCCTACAATCGGCACCTAAGCAATGAGCCAGGAACTATTCCACCGCAACTGCCCACATATGCAAAAGGAGGCCTCCGCGGCGATGCGGAGGCCTCCTTTTTGTGCACGGTGTACTTGTGAGTGTGCAAGTGGGGGAGTTGTTACTCCTCGACGATCTCGGTGATCGCGCCAGCGGGGCAAGCGTCCTGGCAAGCGCCACAGGCGACGCAGGAGTCCTCGTCAGCGACGGTAGCGACGTCCTGGAGCTCCAGAACGCCAGCGGGGCAGGAGTCGACGCAAACGCCACAAGCGATGCACTCGTCGGCATCAATTACGGGATGAGCCATGGTAGTTTCCTCTCTGTTGACCGACGCTACAGGCGATGCGCGCCGGTTTGATTCGGGCAAAAACATACCACGGGAGCGACCGTTTGCAATACCCTCTGACCGGCATCTTCATACCGTTCGCCGAGTATGCCAAGGTTTACTAAAAAATGCGCAGGTGGGGCCGTTGAGCTGCGCAAATGTTAGCTAAAGGTGACTTGAAATATAGGGCATTTGAGCACGCTTACGGAAAGCGCGACCCGGAATTGACGCTCAGACTGGGACGCGCTTTCCCGATGGACGTCTAGCGGAAACTATGTCCCAGAATTCGCTCTCAAAACGGGATGCAGTTTCCAGTTGAGCGCTCCGCGGGAAACTACATCCCGGAATCGGCTTCCAAACCGGGTCGCGCTTTCCCCGGCTCGCCCCAAAGCCGCCCTGCGCAGCTCCAGGCTCAACCTTCAGTCAACTCTACATAGATTTCAATAGATCTGCCGAGAACTCATTCAGCGCATCTACCTGCGTATTTGCGAACCTAAACTCTCAGCAATAAGAAATCTTATATGAATTGACTTAGATTTTGTATATTCCGGCCCATAAGGGGATACACTACATCCTGAAAGACAAGCCGAAACACCGTTCGACAGACCGCCGAGTCGGTGCAAACGCACAAGAGAGAGGGAATTTCTAATGGGCAAGATTCTTGGTATCGACCTTGGTACTACTAACTCCGCAATGGCCGTTCTCGAGGGCGGTTCTCCGACCATTATCGTGAACGCCGAGGGCGACCGCACCACCCCGTCCGTTGTGGGCTTCCGTGCCGACGGCGACCGCGTCGTGGGTAAGGCCGCTAAGAACCAGGCTGTCACCAACCCCAAGAACACCGTGTTTTCCATCAAGCGCTTCATGGGCCGCAAGTACTCCGAGTGCACCTCCGAGATCAAGACCGTGCCGTATGAGGTCAAGGAGGGCCAGGGTGGCCGTGCCGTCGTCGACATCGAGGGCAAGGATTACACCGCCGAGCAGGTGAGCGCCATGACGCTCGCAAAGATGAAGGCCGACGCCGAGAAGTATCTGGGCGAGACCGTCACCGACGCCGTCATCACCGTCCCGGCCTACTTCAACGACGCCCAGCGTCAGGCCACCAAGGACGCCGGTAAGATCGCCGGCCTCAACGTCAAGCGTATCGTCAACGAGCCGACCGCTGCTGCTCTTGCCTATGGCCTGGACAAGCAGGGCACCGACCAGCGCATCCTGGTCTTCGACCTGGGCGGCGGCACCTTCGACGTCTCCATCCTCGACCTCGCCGACGGCGTGTTTGAGGTTCTGTCCACCTCGGGCGACAACCACCTGGGCGGCGACGACTGGGATCAGCGCGTCATCGACTGGATGGCCGATAAGTTCCAGCAGGAGAACGGTGTCGACCTGCGTCAGGACCCCATGGCCCTGCAGCGTCTGAAGGAGGCCGCCGAGAACGCCAAGAAGGAGCTCTCCGCTGCCCAGCAGACCACCATCAACCTGCCGTTCATTACCATGAACCAGTCCGGCCCGCTGCACCTCAACTACACGCTGACCCGCGCCGAGTTCGAGAAGATCACCCGCGACCTGCTCGAGCGCTGCAAGCAGCCTGTCACCAACGCCCTGCGCGACGCCAAGCTTAAGCTCTCCGATCTGACCGAGGTCATCCTCGTCGGCGGCTCCACCCGTATGCCCGCCGTCCAGGAGCTCGTCAAGACCATGACCGGCAAGCAGCCCAACATGTCCGTGAACCCCGACGAGGTCGTTGCCGACGGTGCTGCCGTCCAGGGCGGCGTGCTCACCGGCGACGTCGAGGGCATCCTGCTGCTCGACGTTACCCCGCTGTCGCTGGGCGTCGAGACCATGGGCGGCATCATGACCAAGATGATCGACCGCAACACCACGATCCCGACCTCCAAGACCGAGGTCTACTCTACCGCTGCCGACAACCAGACCAGCGTCGAGATCAACGTGCTCCAGGGCGAGCGCGAGCTTGCCCGCGACAACAAGTCGCTCGGTAAGTTCCAGCTGACCGGCATCCCGGCTGCCCGCCGCGGCGTGCCGCAGATCGAGGTTACCTTCGACATCGACGCCAACGGCATCGTCAAGGTCTCCGCTAAGGACAAGGGCACCGGCAAGGAGCAGCAGATCACCATCTCCGGCTCCACCGCTCTGTCCGACGACGAAGTCGATCGTATGGTCAAGGACGCCGAGGCTCATGCCGAGGAGGACAAGAAGCAGAAGGAAGAGGTCGAGGTCCGCAACCAGACCGACAGCCTGTGCTACTCCACCGAGCAGACCCTCAACGAGCTGGGCGACAAGGTTTCCGCTGACGTGAAGTCCAAGGCCGAGGCCGCTATCGCCGACGCCAAGAAGGCGCTCGAGGGCTCTGACGTCGAGGCCATCAAGGCCGCCGGCGAGTCCCTGCAGTCTGTGGCCTACGAGCTGGCCCAGGTTGTCTACGCCGACGCTCAGCAGCAGACCGACGGTGCCGCCGGTGCCCAGCCTGCCGACGATGACGTTGTCGACGCCGACTACGAGGTTGTGGACGACGAGGACAAGTAATCATGTCCGCCCGTAAAGCTCGCACGGAGGCGGCTGCCGCTGGCGCCGCCCCCGTTGACTCTGAGGAGAAGGACGTGAAGATTCCCGTAGAGGCCGTCGACGATACCGAGGCCAACGAGGCCGAGGCCGCCGAGGCTGCCGAGAACCAGGTAGAGGATTCCAACCAGGAGGCGACGATGACCGAGGACGAGATGGTGGAAGCCGCTATCCGCGCCGGTGAGGAAGCCGCCGACAACGACTTTAAGCTCAAGTTCGAGCAGGCCCAAAAGGAGCTTGCCGACGTGCGCAACGAGCTCGATGCTGCGGCAGAGGCTCAGAAGGCCGCCGAGGACAAGGCGAAGGACGCCACCGAGCGCACCGCCCGTTTGCAGGCCGACTGGGAGAACTTCCGTCGCCGCACCGCCAACGAGCGCATTGCCGAGCGCGAGCGCGCGACTGAGAAGCTTGTCACCGCGCTGTTGCCGGTGATTGACGATATCGAGCGCGCGATCGACCATGCCCGCAGCCAAGAGCTTTCCGACGACTTTAAGCAGTTCGTCGACGGCGTCGATGCGGTTCATGCCAAGCTGCTCGATGTGTTTGCGCACGAGGGCGTTGAGCCCATCGACCCCAAGGGCGAGGCATTCGATCCACTCGAGCACCAGGCTGTGGGCCGCGTCGAGGACGCATCGCAGTACGACGAGACCGTCAATGACGTGTACCAGAAGGGCTACCGCATGGCGGATCGCATCCTGCGTTCTGCGATGGTGACGGTGACCTACGGTGGCGAGAAGCGCCCCACACCGGAGCCCGAAGCGGCGCCCGAGGATGCTGCGGCCGATACGGCCGAGAGCACCGAGGAGTAATTGAGAAGGGCCCCGGGGCAACACCCGGGGCCCTTTCTGGCCTAGTGCCATATGAAAGCATGAGCCGCCGCCCGCTGGGCGGCGGATGAAACAGGAGAGGAGCTACGATGGCTGCAGGCAAAACCTTCTATGACATCCTGGGCGTATCCAAGAGCGCCTCCGATAAAGAGATCAAGAGCGCGTTTCGCAAGCTCGCGCAAAAATATCACCCCGATGCCGGCGGCGACGAGGCCAAGTTTAAGGAGATCAGCGAGGCCTACGAAACGCTTTCGGACGAGAAGAAGCGCAAAGAGTACGACCAGATGCTCATGTTTGGCGGCATGCCGGGCGCAGGCGGCGCGTATGGCGGCGGCTACGGTGCCGGCGCGGGCGCCAGCGGCTGGGGCGACATCTTCGACAGCATCTTTAGCGGCAACGGCGCCTGGGGCAGCGATTGGGGCTCGGGCTTTGCCGGGGCTGCGGGCGCTGCCGGTGCCGGCGCGGGTCGCAGCCGCGCTCGCAAGGGCGGCGACCTGTCGCTGACCGTCGATGTGACGGCTGAGGACGCGTTCCGCGGCGTGACGCACAAGGTCACCTATCGCATTCCCTCGACAGGCGAGCAGCAGACCATTACGGTCTCGGTGCCCGCGGGCGCGGTCGACGGCGGCAAGCTACGCTACAAGCGTCGCGGCGAGTACGGCGTTGCGGGTGGCGAGCGCGGCGACCTGGTCGTGACCACGCATGTGGAGGAGCACCCGCTGTTTAAGCGCAAAGGTGCCGACGTGACCATGGAGGTACCGGTCTCGGTCTACGAGGCGGCGCTCGGCTGCACGGTGGACGTGCCGACGCCCGGTGGTGCGACGGTTCGTCTGAAGGTGCCCGCGGGTACCCAGACGGGCAAGAAGTTCCGCTTTAAGGAGATGGGCGCGCCCGACGTTAAGCATCGCGGGCGCACCGGTGCGCTGCTTGTCGAGATCAAGGTGCAGGTTCCCACGAACCTGTCTGATGACGAGCGCGATGCCATGACCAAGCTGCGCGAGGCCGACACGCGCGACTACCGCGAGAAGGTCAACCGTTACAAGGCGACGTACTAGGGCGGTCGCGGCGCACGCCCACGCCCGCGGGCTTATGATGGACGATAACGAGACGGAAAGGGGTCAGGTAGCATGGCCGAGGACAATAGGAACAAACCGCTGTACATGATTAGCGTGGCGGCCGAGCTGACCGGTATGCATCCGCAGACTCTGCGCGTCTACGAGTCCAAGGGCCTGGTGAACCCCCAGCGCTCGGGCGGCAACACGCGTCTGTATTCGCGTGCCGATATCGAGCGCCTGGAGCTCATCAACCAGCTGACCGACGAGGGCATCAACCTTGCCGGCGTGGTGCGCATCCTCGATATGAAGGAGCGTGCCGAGGAGCGCGAGCGCGAGAACGAAAAGCTTCGCGCCCGCGTGCGCCAGCTCGAGGACGAGCTGCACGAGTACAAGATGCAGAAGAAGATCACCGCCCTGGCCCCGCGCGACGGCTCGGTTAACCCCGAACAGGTCATGCGCAAGCTGCTGGGTGCCGGCGGGGATTTGTAGTTACGCGGGTTTACCAACCCGCGTAACGGGCCGACGCTGCGCGCCACCCAGAGCGACAATTTGTCATTCAAAAGGCAAGGCATGACCAGAAGGTCTATGCCTTGCCTTTTTCATGCCAACTTGTTCGCTCTGGACGTCGCTCGCTGTCCGTCCTCTACCTGCGGCGTTGCCTTGCTCCGGATGCGGTAGTCATTGGGGACGTTCTTAAATGACTGGTCAAAGGGGACATTCTTGCGGCACTTGGCAGTTGGGGACGTTCCTTTTGTGCCGGCACTTTGGGACACTCCTTGTCAGAAGAGTGATGCAAGGTGCTCGTCCTTTACTTTACTGAGATAAAGTGAACGTGTAGATTCGTAACCCACTCGCAACCGTTCTATGGCACGATATTGAACGAATGTATGCTATGCGCCCAAATCTTTTGGGCAGAGTGGGAGACAGTATGGTCAAGCTGTACGAGGACGGCATCTACCTGCGCGGCGGCAGCGAGGTTGTGCCTGCGGCCGAGGCTGCCGAGCGCGGTATTACGCAGACGCCCGAGGATGCCAAGCGCGGCACCATCGCGTATTCGATCCTCCAGGCACATAACACGTCGGGTGACCCCGAGGCACTCAAGATTCGCTTTGACGCCATGGCGAGCCACGACATCACCTTCGTTGGCATCATCCAGACGGCGCGCGCCTCGGGCATGGAGCAGTTCCCGCTGCCCTACGTACTCACTAACTGCCACAACTCGCTGTGCGCCGTGGGCGGCACTATCAACGAGGACGACCACGTCTTCGGTCTCTCGGCTGCCAAGAAGTACGGCGGCATCTTCGTCCCGCCGCACATCGCCGTCATCCACTCCTTTATGCGTGAGAACTTCGCCGGCTGTGGCAAGATGATCCTGGGCTCCGACTCGCACACCCGCTACGGCGCTCTGGGCACCATGGCCGTGGGCGAGGGCGGTGGCGAGCTGGCAAAGCAGCTGCTGCGCGACACCTACGACGTTGCCTATCCCGGCGTCGTTGCCATCTACCTCACGGGCGCCCCGCGCCCCGGCGTTGGCCCACACGATGTGGCGCTCGCCATCATCCGCGCCGTCTTTGCCAAGGGTTACGTTAAGAACAGGGTCATGGAGTTCGTAGGCCCCGGCATCGCGAGCATGACGACCGACTACCGCAACGGCGTCGACGTCATGACCACCGAGACTACCTGCCTGTCGAGCATTTGGGCCACCGACGAGGACACGCGCGCATTCCTGACCATGCACGGCCGCGGCGACGACTACCGCGAGCTCAAGCCCGCCGATGTTGCCTACTACGACGGCTGCGTCGAGGTCGATCTGTCGAGCATCAAGCCCATGATCGCGCTGCCGTTCCATCCTTCCAACGGCTTTGAGATCGACGAGCTCAACGAGAACCTCGAGGACATCCTGCACGAGGTGGAGCTCGAGGCCGCCAAGATCGGCGAGGGCAAGACGCACTTTAGCCTGCTCGACAAGATCGTCGACGGCAAGCTGCACGTGCAGCAGGGCGTTATCGCCGGCTGCTCGGGCGGCAACTACGACTCCGTGGTCCAGGCTGCCCGCGTGCTCAAGGGCGCCAACACCGGCTGCGGCGAGTTCTCGCTGTCGGTCTACCCCACGAGCCAGCCCGTGGCACTCGAGCTTACACGCCGCGGCTACATCTACGACCTTATGGAGGCCGGCGCGATTGTGCGCACGGCATTCTGCGGCCCGTGCTTCGGCGCCGGCGACACGCCTGCCAACAACGGCCTTTCGATTCGCCACACCACGCGCAATTTCCCCAACCGCGAGGGTTCCAAGCCGGGTAATGGCCAGCTGAGCGCCGTAGCCCTGATGGACGCCCGCTCCATTGCGGCGACGGCTGCCAACGGCGGCGTCCTGACGCCGGCGACCGACCTGCCCGAGGAGACTTGGGACGAGGCCTGCGAGTACACCTTTGACGACGCGCCGTACAAAAAGCGCGTGTACTGGGGCTTTGGCAAGGCGGAGCCTGCCGACGAGCTGGTCGAGGGTCCCAACATCAAGCCGTGGCCCGCGATGGAGCCTCTCGGCGACGATATCCTGCTCAAGGTGTGCTCCAAGATCATGGACCCGGTCACCACGACTGACGAGCTCATTCCCTCGGGCGAGACGAGCTCCTTCCGCTCCAACCCGCTGGGCCTGGCCGAGTTTACTCTCAGCCGCCGCGATCCGGCCTACGTGGGTCGTTCCAAGGAGGTCGACGCGGTGGAAAAGCGCCGCGTTGCCGGCGAGGCAGCAGGCGACTTGGCGGCGCTCGATGCCGAGCTTGCCGGCGTGTTTGAGGCACTGGCCGGCGCCGGCGTCGCGGCCGATGCCAAGGCGACCGAGTACGGCTCCATGCTCTATGCCAAGAAGCCCGGCGACGGTTCTGCCCGCGAGCAGGCCGCGAGCTGCCAGCGCGTCATCGGCGGCCTGGCAAACATCGTCCACGAGTACGCCACCAAGCGCTATCGCTCCAACGTGATGAACTGGGGCATGGTGCCCTTCCAGATGGAGGCCGAGCCCAACTTTGAGGTGGGCGACTACGTCTTTGTGCCGGGTATCCGCGCCGCGCTCGACGGCGATCTGAGGGGCATCGCCGCCTACGTTGTGCGCGCCGACGGCACGGTTGAGCAGATTGAGCTCTATATTGCCGATATGACGGCAGAGGAGCGTGCCATCGTCAAGGCCGGCTGCCTGATCAACTACAACAAGTTCAAGGCCGCTGCCGAGTAACTCTGCTGTACGCCCCGGCCACACCTTTCCCTCGTGCTCACGCGCTTCGCGAGGGTCGCCCGAGGGAAAGGTGTGGCCGGGGCTACCGCGACGTTCTCGTTGGGTCTTGAGGGGCGCTAATAATTGACCGGGACCATCACAAAGTTGCCTGCCCGGCGGGTCCTTATTTCGATGGGGTCCAGGTTATTCCATCGTCAAATAGCCAAGTGCGTGCCGAGCCACTGTTGCGCGCTGTCTGCGGATCGGGCTCGCAGGTTTGTTCGTAGGCATCCTCGGTACACCGATCCATAAAATCGACGACTGCCGTCTGGTCGCCCTCCATGACGTAGATTACGTCGCCATCCGAGATATAGACCCCCGGTCCTTCATTGTCCACGCAGCCGGGGTCGTATGAGACGTTGCACAATTTGCTCCCGTTTGCCGCATCGAGCTCAAGGGTCGAATAATATCCGCCAACCATTTGGCCATTCTTGGCTCGATATATTGCGGCGCCGTACCACCGCTTAAACGTCTTGCCTTTGAGTAAACTGGTTGCCTTGCCGATAAGCTGCTCATCTTTGGTGTAGCGTCTGGCCCCAAGTTCGATGCGGGGATAGTTGCTGACACCAAGCGCTGCGGGCGTACCGTCAAAATCGACGGTGACCGAATCGGGTTTGACGATATCGGTGAGGACCTCGATGGGATAGCTTACGGTCTCAACCGCCGCCTGCGTCGCAGAGGCGGGGAGAAATGCGAGATAGATAATTCCTACGCCGACTGCGGTAATCGCAAACGCTAAGACGAGCAGGCCGATATAGGTGGAGCGTTTCACGGCGGGTACCTCGCAAATAGTATGCATTCATTAAGATAAGTGATACCAGCTTACGACAATCTTCAAAAGAAAGCGATCGATCGAAATGACGGGGTGAAAAGGCCCTATTGGGCTTCGATTTGACCTCTAATAGAAATATTTGCCCCACTCATTCTGGGCGTGAGGTCAATAATTGAGTCCACGAGTTTTGAGCGATACTCTTCTCACTAAACTCACTATTTTCACTATAAGCACTATAAATATGATAGGGGGACGACGAGAACAATGTGACGTGCGATAGCTAAGCCGTTTAAGCCGGACTCTGACCTTGAATCTCTGCCTCTATCTGTGCGAACGGGCTATTGTCGGTTCTCGATTCCATCGCTGCGTTCTCGTTGGGTCTTGAGGGACGCTAATAAATAGACTTGCTTGATGCCGCCTCTGTTATCGGGGCGGCTTCTTTTTGTCGAGAACCGTCACAAAGGGGACAGGCACCTTTGTGGTGGTTCTCGGTTTGTCTCGACTTGTAACATCTTGGTCGCTAAAAGTGGGCCTGGTGTTACAGATTTAGATTCTCGATTCGGGTGTCTTCTGTTCGTCTCGATTTGTAACAGATAGGGCTCTATTTGCCGAGTAGATGTTACAGATTGAGACAAACGGGCGCCGTTGGTCATTTCATCTTGATTTGTAACATCTGGAGCCATAAACAGTCGCTAGATGTTACAGATTGAGACGGTAGCGCGCCTGTGCGGCGGCGGGCCGACATCTCTATCCCCTATCTCTCAATCACTCATAAAATCTTATATATAGAGACTTAGATTTATGTATAAGATCGCGCAAAGCTGGCAACAATACTTCTCGAACAACGTGAAGCCGCCCCGTAGGGCGGCCGCCCCAAGAGAGGTGATTCCATGAGAATCGATAAGCTAGCAATGACGTCGCGCGAGGCGTTGCAGACCGCCATGAGCACGGCTGCCGATGCGCAGGCCGGCGCGGTGGAGCCGATTCACCTGCTGTCTGCTCTGCTCGGTGCCGGCGAGCGCAATATCTCCGTGATTATCGAGCGCATCGGTGCCGACCCGGCCCAGCTCGCACGCTCCACACAAGACGCCATCGACCACGCGCCCAAGGTTTCGGGCGAGGGCCAGCAGATGGGCCTGTCCAACGAGCTTGTCCGCGTCATCGAAAAGGCCGAGAAGAAGGCCACCAAGATGGGCGACAGCTTTGTGGTGACCGAGCATCTGCTGATGGCACTTGCCGAGGACAAGGGCGAGGCCGGCCGCGTGCTGCGCGACGCTGGCGTCACCAAGGAGCGCATCGAGCAGGTCTACGAGGAACTGCGTGGCGATGACCGCGTGACGTCTGCCGAGGACAAGACTCAGTTTGAGGCGCTGGAGCAGTACGGCCGCAACATCTGCGACCTGGCCCGCGCCGGCAAGCTCGACCCGGTCATCGGCCGTACCGACGAGATTCGCCGTACCATCCAGGTCCTGTCCCGCCGCACCAAGAACAACCCCGTGCTCATCGGCGAGCCGGGCGTCGGTAAAACCGCCATCGTCGAGGGCATCGCCCAGCGTATCGTGGCCGGCGACGTGCCGAGCACCCTGCGCGACCGCGACCTCATCGAGCTCGACATGAGCGCGCTGGTCGCCGGGGCCAAGTACCGCGGCGAGTTCGAGGACCGCTTGAAGGCCGTGCTCAAGGAGGTTCAAAAATCCGAAGGCAAGGTCATCCTGTTCATCGATGAGCTCCATACCATCGTGGGCGCGGGTGCCACCGAGGGCTCCATGGACGCCGGCAACATCCTCAAGCCTGCACTCGCCCGTGGCGACCTGCATGCGATCGGCGCGACCACGCTCGACGAATACCGCAAGTACATCGAGAAGGACGCGGCGCTCGCCCGTCGTTTCCAGACCGTTATGGTGAGCGAGCCTACCGTCGAGGACACCATCTCGATCCTGCGTGGCCTCAAGGAGAAGTACGAGATCTTCCACGGCGTGCACATCACCGATAGCGCGCTCGTGGCCGCCGCCGACCTCTCCGATCGCTACATCGCCGACCGCTTCCTGCCCGACAAGGCCATCGACCTGGTCGACGAGGCCGCAAGCCGCTTGCGCATGGAGCTCGACAGCATGCCGGTCGAGATCGACGCCACCACGCGTCAGCTCACCCAGCTGCAGATCGAGGAACAGGCGCTCATGAAGGAGACCGACGACGCCTCCAAGGAGCGTCTGGAGGCCCTGCGCCAAGAGATCGCCGAGGTCCAAGAAAAGCTCAACGTGCAAAAGGCCGGCTGGCTCAACCAGAAGAACGCCATCGACCACGTGCAGGAGCTTAAGGGGCAGCTCGACGAGGCCAGAAGCGAAGAGGAGCGCGCGACGCGCAACGGCGACCTGGGCCGTGCGTCCGAGCTGCGCTACTCCGTGATTCCGGGTCTGCAGCAGCAGATTCAGGATTCCGAGGCTGCGCTCGAGGCGCAAAAGCAGAAGGACGGCGAGGGTCTCAACGAGCAGGTGACCTCCGATGAGATCGCCGAGGTCGTGAGTGCCTGGACCGGCGTGCCCGTGTCCAAGATGATGCAGGGCGAGCTCGACAAGCTGAAGGGCCTGGAGGGTGAGCTGCATAAGCGCGTCATCGGCCAGGACGAGGCCGTCTCCGCCGTCGCCGCGGCTGTGCGCCGCAGCCGTGCGGGCCTCTCCGATCCGGACAAGCCCATCGGCAGCTTCTTCTTCCTGGGCCCCACCGGCGTGGGCAAGACCGAGCTCGCCAAGGCACTTGCCGAGTGCCTGTTCGACGACGAGCGCGCGCTCGTGCGTATCGACATGTCCGAGTACATGGAGAAGTTCAGCGTCCAGCGTCTGATCGGTGCGCCCCCGGGATACGTGGGTTACGACGAGGGCGGCCAGCTCACTGAGGCCGTGCGCCGTCGTCCGTACTCCGTGATCTTGCTCGACGAGATGGAGAAGGCCCATCCAGATGTCTTCAACGTGCTGCTGCAGGTGCTCGACGACGGCCGTCTGACCGATGGCCAGGGTCGCCAGGTGTCCTTCAAGAACACGATTATCATCATGACGTCCAACGTGGGCTCCAAGGCCATCGCCGATCTGTCCGGTAAGGACGAGGAGGAGATGCGCCATCAGGTCGACGCCGCCATGGCTCAGACCTTCCGCCCCGAGTTCCTCAACCGTATCGACGATATCGTGGTGTTCCATCCGCTCGGCATGGCGCAGATCGAGAAGATTGTCGACATCCAGCTTGCCGACGTTCGCGCACGCCTGGCCAAGGAGCGCATGACGCTTGCCATCACCCCGGCGGCCAAGCAGATGCTCGCCGTGGGTGGCTTGGACCCCGTGTTCGGTGCCCGTCCGCTCAAGCGCCTGGTTCAGCGCGAGGTCGTGGATGCCATCGCCGCCGCTATCATCGACGGCACGGTGCGCGAGGGCGATCAGGTGACGGTCGATGCCGGCAAGGACGGCGGCTTTACCGTCGTGTGCGACAACACGCCGGCGGCCACCTACGAGGTTCCCGACGCCGAGTAGATTTTGGGACATGCCTTAAAATCTACCAGCCGTCTCTAAACACCAAGGGCGGCGGATCCAATTGGGTCCGCCGCCCTTTTTCGTGCGACAATCGATGATGTTGAACGGATGCGATGCGAGGAGCTATGCAGATGAAAGACGAGATCAAGACAAGCGCGCCGGCGCTCAAGCCCACGTCCAAACCGGCGCCCAAGCCGCGCGACCCCTATATCCGTGCCGAGAACGAGGACGACGACGGCTACGATCCCTACAGTGATCGCCGCCCCGAGCGCGAGCCAATGTTCGAAGCCGACCCGTGGCGCTGAGTGCCACCCAAAAGGCCACCAATTAAGTTGCGGTGAAATAGGGACTGTTTTGCAGTTTGACCAGCAAAAACAGTCCCTATTTCACCGCAACTGCGTTAGGGATCTTTCTACAGGGGGAGGGTAGTCAAAAAAGCCCCGTCCCAAATTAACTGCTCGGGGAGTCGCATTCGAGCTCGGTTGTCCTCTTAGCCACTCGATATCCTTCGGAGCAATAACAGTGAAAAAACTTGCTTAAGTGTTAATCAAGCTACACACAATCTTGCTCTTCAATTAATCAAGAATAGGTATAATTTTGATTAGCTAGAGAGCAAGATTGGAGAATTATGGCATTCAACGACTTGGTCGCCCGGAAAATAAAGGACTTTGAACAGCAGGGGGTTCCGCGGGTCTTTGAGCGAGACCTTGATCTAGGAAATCCACAGGAGCCAAAGCGCGACAACATCGTAAATGTGATTGTGGGGGCCCGCCGTTGTGGAAAGACGTATCGCCTGTATCAGGAGATGCGGCGGCTTCAGAGCCGGGGCGTCGAGCTTGACCGGATGCTTTACTTCAATTTTGAGGATGAGCGCTTGCGCCCGTATGAGCCATCGCTGCTGGCGGACGTGCTCGACACGTTCTATGCGCTGTATCCTGCTGCTCGAACCGAGGGCGCTTATATTTTCTTTGACGAGATCCAGGAAATTCCCGAATGGGGTGCGTTTCTGCGGCGTGTAGTCGATACGGAGAAAGCGACCGTCTATGTGACGGGATCTTCTTCTAAGATGCTGTCCTCAGAACTTAAGAGCGAGTTCAGGGGTCGTTCTCTTGTGCGAGAGCTTTTTCCATTGAGCTTTTCGGAATACGTTCGATATAAGACGGGGAACGTTCCCGAGCCAGATGTGACCTTTTCCCCGAGCGATGCGGCGCTGCTTCGACATCATCTGATCGGATATCTTGAACGAGGGGGATTCATCGCGACACTTGGGCAGACGCCCGCAGACGCGATTCAGCTGCTACAGGAATATGCTTCGCGAACGGTCGCCATGGACGTCGTTGAACGCTACGACGTCAAGAACCCTCGCCTGGCATCGCTGTTCCTGACGCGGTGTATGGCATCTTCGGGACGAGAGCTGTCGGTGAACAAAGTGTACAACGAGTTCAAGAGCAGGCAGATACCCGTCAGTCGTAATTCGCTCAGCGATTTACTTGAGTATTATGAGGATGCCTACCTGTTATTTTCTGTGCCGGAGTTCACGCGTTCATTGGCAAATAACATGCGGTCTGCGTCTAAGGTCTACGCTGTCGACCCTGCGATGTTTGGAGCATTCTCTCCCGCATCAGCATTGGACCAGGGCCAGAGGCTCGAGACCGCAGTGTTCAATGCGCTAAGAAGAAGGACTCCCGCGGTGAGGACCGGCTCGGTCTGCCGCCTGCTGATCAAAGAGAAGAGCAAAAGCCATGAGGTGGACTTTGTGGCTGGGGACGCACTTCTCATGCGGGCTTATAGCCTGATTCAGGTGAGTGTGGATATGGCAAGTGAGAAAACGCGCGAGCGCGAAATTGCCGCGCTTGATGCCTCGATGGCCCAGTTCGATCTTGGCGAGTCGGCAATCGTTACCATGGATGAGCAGGCCGATATTCCATGCGAGCACGGTGCGGTACACGTTGTGCCCGCATGGAAGTGGCTCCTTGCCTAATCATCTACGGATCTGTGGGGCCAGGACCTCCTGGCCCCTTCATCACGGTTGGGGAGCACCATGATGCGCCCGGCTAGTCTTGGGCTTTGATGCTCGGCATCAGAATCTGGGCGAGGTAGTCGCATTCGAGCTTGGTGGCGGCGTCAGCCTTGCCGTCTTTGCCGACCAGCACGTTCTTGATCTGGCTATAGGTGTAGCGGTTGCCGGTCGTAAGCTCGACAAGCTCAATGGCCGTGTCCATGGGGTAGGTCGACACGGGGTCTTGCGTGCGCCCGTTGATGGTCTGGGGCACCACGTACGGATAGACGGGGCCGCTGGCGTAGACGGTGTAGCCGTTGCCGAGGCTTGCCGCACCCAAAACCGCATCGCCCTCATCGGGCGTAAAGCTCTCGCCCTCGCGCACCGCGACGAGCGTCACGAGCGGTGTGTTGGTGTCGCCGTCCAGATAAATGCACAGCGTGCTGCCGTTTTGCCAAGTCGCGACTTTGCCGTACCACTCAACGGGAATATCGAGCTGATACAGGTCCGTTGCCTTATGTCGAGCATCGGCGTCGCGGGCCGCCTGTGCCTCGCGGGAGCTCACGGCGTTGACGGCGGCGTCACGGCGCGCGGTTGCCGCCTGCTGGAGCACCTTTGCGACCGCGGCGGAGTTCACCCCGCCTTCCTCGGCATACTTGGCGGCGGCATCGATCTGGTCGTCAGTCACCGTGTCGGCCGAAGGCACCTTGAGCTTAAAGGTGGCCTGGGCACTCAAATCCTGCCCATCGCTCTTAATGGTGACCTGCGCCTTGGTGGTCGGGACAGTGTAGATGGTGCCGTCGGCCGCGATGGGGGATCCAGCAATGGAGAACGTGTAATCGCCGGGCAGCAGCTTAATGCCACGACCATGCTCGTCAACGTAGAGCGTTTCGCTCACGGAAGAACCGTCGGAATCCTGCCCGCTCACCTGCACGGGAATCTTGGAGCCGGCGGAACAGTCGAGCCCCGCGGCGTGTACGCCAATCTGCACCGACATCATCGTGTGGGCATTGGCGGCGGTGATGGCAGCCTGCTCTTGCCGGTATCCGTTCCAGGCTGCGTAGCCCGCGCCGCCGGCGACAAGTGCGACGGCAACAACGCCTGCCACCATCAGGTTGCGTCGCTTGGGCGACATCTTGCGGTGACGGGCCTCGGCCTCATGTGCCGAGGGAACGGACGGTAGGGGAATATCGCCCATGGCGATGGTCTCGTCTACGACAGGCGTAGAGCCCAGGCCGGGAAGCTCGCGGGTCAGCGAATCTTCGGCCGGCAAGCTGTCGAGCAAGATGGTTTCCTCGCTCGTGTCGGATTCGGGCCGGTCGTCGGCCTCGCATTCGGATTCCTCGTGCCCCGCCTCGTCTTCGGTGAGCGCGGTGCCATCGTCTTTTGCATCCCGATCATCGGGCTGCGCCTCGATTTCCGGCTCATCCCGCACATCAACGCTCGAATCGTCAAACGCAATCTCGGCCAGCGCGATCTGGTCTAGGCTCTCCAGGGCCTCGGCACACGCTTCTGCATCTTGGGCCGCATCCTCGTGGCCACGCGTCTCATCTTTCATATATCCCCCAAGCTCAATATCGGGACAACACTGTACCCAAAAACGGGACCCCATAGAGCCGCCGCATGATTTGAAATCCGATTTTATATATGCGCATGTTTTTGAATGAAAGTACAACAACAAAAAGCCCCGGAAAGCGGGCGAATCGCTTTCCGGGGCTGCGCATGACGCGCGATTGCGGCGTCGGCTAAGTTTGCCTACATCCAAATGTGGACGGAATAAACACGTTACTCGGCGTGCGCGTAATCAACCTTGGCGCGGCGGGCAGTGGCCTTCTCCCAATCGCTGGTGCCCTCAAAGACATCCTGCTTGTAGGGATTGCGGCCGAGCTTCTTGGCGCGGTAGGCGATGTAGATGATCGCGGCGATGTTGGCGACCAGCGCGGCGATCGAGACCGCGGTAGCGGCGCCGGGGTCGAGCGTGGAGTGGGTCACAAAGATGGACTCCTCCTGGAAGTACGGGAACACCTGGGCAAACATGCACCAAATGGCCAGCGTAAAGGCGCGGTTCTGAATCCAGCCGCCCTTGTTCCAGATAAAGGCGGCGACGGTGGGCGCCAGCAGCAGCGCAAAGCCGCAGAACCAGGAGTGGGTGGGCAGGCAGTTGTAGGTGTAGCAGAAGTTCCAGATATCGTAGGCGATGATGTAGACCCAGGTCATGTCGGGCCACAGCATGTCGGTCTGATCCTCGGAGGCGTAGACGCTCCACCAACCGGTCATGCAGAAGATGTTGATGATACCTGCGATGCCGTTGAACACGTTGTTCCAGCCGGCCAGCTGCGTAGCACCTTCGGAAGTGACCCAGGTGGACTCGCCCAGGACAAAGAAGTGATAGGCGCTCTCAAAGTCGGACACGACGGCGATCATGATGTTGATGGCGACGATCACAAACGGCCATGCGCGGAACCAATGCGCCTTGCCGATCTTGCCCCACTGGTACTTAATGGCGATGAAGCCCCAGCAACCGGCCAGTGCCGCGTATACCTTGGCGTAATGGAACCAGCTGTTCTGATACACGTGGGTGGGGTTGGTGAGCGCCCACTCGGCGCCCTGTGAGACGCCCACGGCGATGGCGACGCAGTAGATGGTCATGGCCAGCGGAGCCACGCCAAAGATGATGGCCGCGCCCAGCTTGGTGCGGCGGCCGACCTCGTTGAGCACGATCAGGCCAATAAAGACCATGGCCCAGCCGGCCCAGTGGATAAGGGTATCGCTACCCCAAACATCGAACAGCATGCTGCTCTCCTTTCACACGCCCGCGGCCCCTCTTCTGATCGCGGGCAGTTTGGCCAAATGTCGTCAGTTCTGGGGCTTGCGCTCCGGATACTTGGCGGTATAGCCCTCGATGTGGAGCGTCGAGGCGATGATTTCCTTGACCGTCTCGTCGGGCACATCGGGGTGCGTGCGGATATACATCAACAACCCCATGATGAGGGTGTAGAACGTCTCGTAGACATGGTCGATGCGTAGCTCATGATGGGCGACAAAATCCACCACGGTGGTGTCGCAGATATACTGCGCCACGCGTTGGACCACGTTGTGCAAAAAGCCGCCGTAGAGCGCGCCGCTGCTCGAGGTGAGCGTACTCGGCAGCTCGTGGCCGCTGGCGACCAGACGCTTAAAGAGCGGGGCGACGGTGTCGAGCGCGCCCTCGATATCACCGACGGTGCGGCCGGCGTTCCACTGCTCGAGCTCGGAGATAAAACCGTCGATCGCCTCGTCCATAACAGCGGTGACGGCGGCGTCCATATCGGCAAAGTAGTGGTAGAACAATGAGCGCGTACAGCCGGCTCGCTTGGTCACGGCCGAGACAGATAGATGCGACACGCCCAGCTCGGAACTCACGGTGCGCACGGCGGCGAGGATTTCGCGACGGCGTTCGTCGCCCGTCAAGCGCTTTGCCGCGCTGTCGGTCGTGGGGACGGCGTCGGCCACAGAGATGTTCACTGTGTTATCGCCCATGCGCTTGCTGCCTTTCATCCTCTTTTGCCTGACCGTTCGCCTAACAGTCTTGAATATTGTTGACGGTTCGTCAATACTATTTTTGACACAATGTCAACAATGGCGGGTGAACGGCATGGGGGCATGCCCGGCCTGCAAAAAGTGGGGCGCTGCGGCCTCGTCGTGCTGCGGCAAGAGAAGGGACAACCATGATTCTCAACGGACCGGGAATTAGCTACACCGAGCCCGATATCGGTTCGGAGTTCGTGCCGCCGCTGCCGGAGCATCCGCGCGAGGCAATCGTCAAGCTGTGCGAGCACTGCACCAACCGTCTGCTGCATCGCGACGAGCTGCTGGGCTACGAGTATTGGTCGTTTGCCGAGGCCGCAACCGACGAGCAGGCCGAAGTGCTCTGCAAGATGAAGATGCGCCGTCCCTATACGCTGCCCGAGATGGTCAAGCTCACCGGCATGCCCGAGGCCGATATCGAGAAGATGCTCGATGACATGAGCTACACGGGTCTGCTCGAGTACAACTGGGAAAACCCCGAGCGCGCCAAGCAGTGGGTGCTGCCCATGCTGGTGCCGGGTTCTGCCGAGTTCCTCAACATGCGCGTGAGCCAGCTCGAGGAGCACCCGGTCTTTGCCAAGTTCTTTGAGCAGGCGTCCAAGGGACCGCTGTCCAAAGCCACGCCGATGGTACCGCCCGGAGGCGCCGGCATCGGTATGCATGTCATTCCGGTCGAGAAGGCTATCGATGCTTCGAGCACCTCGGTGCCGATCGAGCATATCGAGCATTGGCTCGACAAATACGAGGGTAAATATGCCGCCAGCACCTGCAGCTGCCGCGCGAGCCGTCGCGTGATGGGAGAGGGCTGCGCCGACGACCCGGCCGATTGGTGCATCGCCGTGGGCGATATGGCCGACTACGTGGTCGAGACCGACCGTGGGCATTACGTGACGCGCGACGAGGTCTACGACATCCTGCGCCAGGCCGAGGACAACGGTTTTGTGCACCAGATCACCAACATCGACGGCGAGAACAAGATCTTCGCTATCTGCAACTGCAACGTTAACGTATGTTATGCCCTGCGCACCTCTCAGCTGTTCAACACGCCCAACCTGTCGCGCTCGGCCTATGTCGCCAAGGTCGAGAAGGACAAGTGTGTTGCCTGCGGTCGCTGCGTTGAGGTGTGCCCGGCCGGTGCCGCCAAGCTCGGCCAAAAGCTCTGCAGCAAAAAGGCGGGCGGACAGGTGCCCGAGTATCCACGCCAGGAGCTGCCCGACGCCACCAAGTGGGATCACACCAAGTGGTCGCCCAACTACCGCAACGATAACCGCATCGAGACGCACGAGTCCGGCACCGCGCCTTGCAAGACGGCTTGCCCTGCTCACGTTGCCGTTCAGGGCTACTTAAAGCTTGCGGCGCAGGGCCGCTATGACGAGGCACTGGCACTCATCAAGCGCGAGAACCCGCTGCCCGCTATCTGCGGCCGTGTGTGCAATCGCCGCTGCGAGGATGCCTGTACCCGCGGTCGCGTGGACGAGGCCGTGGCCATCGACGAGGTCAAGAAGTTTATCGCTCAGCGCGATCTGGACGCCGCGACCCGCTACGTCCCACCCGTGGTGACGCCGACGCGCGCTGGCGGCTTCGACCAAAAGATTGCCATCATCGGCGCCGGTCCGGCCGGTCTGTCCTGCGCTTTTTATCTGGCCGAGAAGGGCTACAAGCCCGTCGTGTTCGAGAAGAACGAACGCCCGGGCGGCATGCTCACCTATGGCATTCCCAGCTTTAAGCTGCAGAAGGATGTTGTCGAGGCCGAGGTCGAGGTCATTCGCCTGATGGGTGCTGAGTTCCGCTATGGCGTGGAAGTCGGTCGCGACGTGACACTCGACGAGCTGCGCGCGCAGGGCTTTAAGGCCTTCTACGTGGCCATTGGCTGCCAGGGCGGCCGCCTTGCCGGTATTCCGGGCGAGGATGCCGAGGATGTGACCGTGGCCGTCGACTTCCTTCGCGAGGTTAACAGCGGCAAGATCGACGCACTGCCTGGCCGCACCGTCGTGGTGGGCGGTGGCAACGTGGCTGTCGATGTCGCGCGCAACGCCTGCCGTCTGGGTTCCGAGCACGTTGAGATGTTCTGCCTGGAGAGCGAGGCCCAGATGCCCGCCAGCGAGGAGGAGCGTCGCGAGGCCGTTGAGGACGGCGCTCACATCAGCTGCGGCTGGGGCCCCAAGGAGGTTCACCTGGACGAGGCCGGTCGCGTATGTGGCATCACCTTTAAGCGCTGCACGCGCGTCTTTGACGACGAGGGCCGTTTTGCGCCCGAGTACGATGAGAACGATCTGCGCCGTGTCGATGCCGACCGCGTGGTCATGTCGATTGGCCAGTCCATTGTGTGGGGCGACCTGCTGGCTGGCTCCAAGGTGGAGCTTGGCCGTGGCCAGGGTGCCCTTGCCGATCCCCAGACCTACCAGACCGCCGAGCCCGACATCTTTGTGGGCGGCGACGTCTATACCGGTCCGAGCTTTGCCATCGATGCCATCGCCGCCGGTCACGAGGCCGCCGTGTCTATCCATCGCTTTGTGCAGCCGGGATCCACGCTCACCATCGGCCGCAACCAGCGCCGCTACACCGCGCTCGACCGCGACGATGTTGTGATCGAGCGCTACGACAACGCGAGCCGCGAGGTTGCCCGCGTGGACCGCGAGCGCGAGAAGGCTGCGCCGTTTAGCGAGTATGTCGAGACCTTTACCGAGGAACAGGTGCGCGCCGAGACCGCCCGCTGCCTGGGCTGCGGCGCATCGATCGTCGACCCCAACAAATGCATCGGTTGCGGCCTGTGCACCACCAAGTGCGCGTTTGACGCCATCCATCTGGACCGCGACCGCCCCGAGTGCTCAACGATGGTCAAATACGAGCAAAAGCTCCCAAGCCTCGGCAAGTATGCGCTCAAGCGCGCCATCAAGATTAAATTTGGGAAGAAGTAAGAAACGCAACAAGCAGGAGAACGGCGCAGAGAGCGGTTAGACAGCGAGCGAGTCCCAGGCGTGGCGAGGTGCCTTGAAAGAGGAGGGCATAGGGCTTTTGCCCATGCCCGACGATTGAAAGGCAGATCGTCCGTCTGGGGCTCGCGCAGCGTCAAGCCGACCGCCGTTCGTTAGAACGGCGGAAGGAAATAAATGCACGAGCTCGGAATCGTCTATCACATCATTCGCGATGTCGAGAATGTGGCGCGCGCCAATGGCGTGCGTCGCGTTTCGAGCGTGACGTTGCTGCTGGGCGAAGTCTCGGGCGTCGTTCCCGACTTGCTGCTCGACGCTTGGCGCTGGGCAGCAGATAAAAAGCCTATCACCGAGGGCGCGGAGCTTATCGTGGAGCCTGTCGAGGCCGTGACGCATTGCGAGGCGTGCGGCTGCGACTACGTGACAGTCGAGCACGGCAAGACCTGCCCCCATTGCGGTAGCGGCGAGACCTATTTGCTGCAGGGCCAAGAGGTAATGATCAAACAGATCGAGACCCCCGACGAGGATCCAGCAGACGCCGCCCCCGACGGCCCTTCTGACGCCCCCGACGCCGTCGACGCCGCCAACCCCCTCCGCATCGTCTAGGACCCCCTATAAGTTGCGGTGAAATAGTTCCTAAATCCAGCCTTCTGGCTCTTAAACAAGAACTATTCCACCGCAACTATTTTGAGTGGTTTCGTAGAACATAAGTCACGATAATAGTCAAGTCATGTCTGTTTAAACAAAATAGCGGCAGTACAAGCGCATTCGCGCTTGCCAAAATCGATATTAATGAACAGCCTGTTTGTATCTGTAAAATGCATGGCTTGATGTGCGACGCCTTGGCGTGTAATGAGTCAAAAAGCGGTAACGTAATCAATTTGTAACAAACTTAGACGTTTAAACAAATAATCCAACCTTTTGCGAATTTAGCTATAATTCCACAAACCAAACAGGTATACTTCCTTCATGTCGTGTAGGAAATACGTAGACAAAAAGGAGGTTATGTGATGGTAAGTATTGTTCTTGCTAGCCACGGGGACTTGGCAGCTGGAATCAAGCAGACGGGCTCGATGGTCTTTGGCGATCAGCCGTCTGTTGCCGTGGTCTCGCTCGAGCCGAGCATGGGCCCCGACGACTTCCGTGCCAAGGTCGAGGAAGCAATCGCTTCCTTCGAGGACCAGGAGCAGGTGCTCTTCCTCGTTGATCTGTGGGGCGGCACGCCGTTCAACCAGATCAGCGGGCTCATCGAGGGCCATGATTCCTGGGCTATCGTCACCGGTGTCAACCTGCCTATGCTCATCGAGGCATATTCGCAGCGCTTTGACGCAAAGAACACTGCACATGCGATCGCAAAACATCTCGTGACTGAGGCTAAGGCTGGCGTGCGCGTCAAGCCCGAGTCTCTGGAGCCCGAGGAGAAGAAGCCGGCTGCGGCCGCCGCTGCTCCTGCAGGCGCCATCCCTCCGGGAACGGTCATCGGCGACGGGCACATCAAGATTGCCCACGTCCGTATCGACACCCGTCTGCTTCATGGTCAGGTGGCCACCACGTGGACCAAGCAGATCAACCCCAACCGCATCATCGTGGTTTCCGACGGCGTTGCTCACGACGAGCTCCGCAAGACCATGATCGAGCAGGCTGCCCCTCCGGGAGTCCATGCCAACGTCGTGCCCATCAAGAAGATGGCCGAGGTCGTCAAGGACACGCGCTTTGGTGACACCAAGGCCATGCTGCTCTTCGAGAACCCGCAGGATCTGCTCAAGGCCATCGAGGCCGGCGTCGACATCAAGGAAGTCAACATCGGTTCCATGGCTCACTCCAAGGGCAAGGTCGTCGTCACCAACGCCGTCGCCATGGGCGATGACGACGTTAAGACTCTCGAGGCCCTCAAGGCCAAGGGCGTCAAGTTCGAGGTCCGCAAGGTTCCTTCGGATTCCTCCGAGGATCTCGACGCCATGTTGAAGAAAGCTAAGGCCGAACTGGCCGCTCAAGCATAGTAAAGGAGGGTCCGATACATGTCTGCAATCACTATTCTGCTTGTTGCGATTGTCGCGTTGCTTGCCGGTATGGAAGGCATTCTGGATGAGTTCCAGTTCCATCAGCCGCTCGTGGCATGCACGCTTATCGGTCTCGTAACCGGTCACCTTCAGGAGGGCATCCTCCTGGGCGGTTCGCTCCAGATGATGGCCCTTGGCTGGGCTAACGTCGGCGCCGCTGTCGCGCCTGACGCCGCTCTGGCCTCGGTCGCTTCTTCGATCATCATGGTGCTCGCCCTCAACGGTGGCGCCACCGATTCGGCCAAGGCCGTTACCGCCGCCATCGCCGTCGCCGTCCCGCTGTCGGTCGCTGGTCTGTTCCTGACCATGATCTGCCGTACCCTGGCTACCGCTATCGCTCACGCCATGGACGGTTGCGCCGAGAAGGGCGACTTCTCCGGCATCGAGCGCTGGCAGTACGCTGCCATCCTCATGCAGGGCCTTCGTATCGCCATCCCGGCAGTACTTCTGTGCATCATCCCGGCCGAGGCTGTTACCAACGCGCTTAACGCTATGCCCGACTGGCTGTCCGGCGGCATGGCTGTCGGCGGCGGCATGGTCGCTTCCGTCGGTTACGCCATGGTTATCAACATGATGGCCACCAAGGAGACCTGGCCGTTCTTCATCCTCGGCTTTGTCCTTGCTGCCATCCCTCAGCTCACGCTGATCGCCCTTGGCCTCATCGGCATCTCCCTTGCCCTCATCTACCTTGGCCTTAAGGATCTGGCCAAGCAGGGTGGCGGCATGGGCGGCGGCTCCGGTGACCCGCTCGGCGACATTCTGAACGATTACGAGTAGGAGGGGAGTGATACATATGGCAGAGAACAAGATTCAGCTCACCAAGGCTGACCGCAAGAAGGTTTGCTTCCGTCATCAGTTCCTTCAGGGCTCGTGGAACTACGAGCGTATGCAGAACGGCGGCTGGTGCTTCGCAATGATCCCTGCGATCAAGAAGCTCTACACCAGCAAGGATGACCAGATTGCCGCTCTTAAGCGCCACCTGGAGTTCTATAACACCCACCCCTATGTTTCCGCCCCCGTCATTGGCGTTACCCTCGCTCTCGAGGAGGAGCGCGCCAACGGTGCCCCGATTGACGACGTCGCCATTCAGGGCGTCAAGGTCGGTATGATGGGCCCGCTCGCCGGCGTCGGCGACCCCGCCTTCTGGTTCACCCTTCGCCCGATTCTGGGCGCTCTGGGCGCTTCCCTGGCCCTGTCCGGCAGCATCGCCGGTCCGCTGCTGTTCTTCTTCGCGTGGAACATCATCCGTTACGCCTTCCTGTGGTACACGCAGGAGTTTGGCTACAAGGTCGGCTCCTCCATCGCCAAGGACCTCTCCGGCGGTCTGATGGGCAAGGTCACCGAGGGTGCATCCATCCTGGGTATGTTCATCATCGGCGCCCTGGTCGAGCGCTGGGTGTCCATCTCCTTCACCCCGGTCGTCTCCAAGGTCACGCAGTCTGCTGGCGCCTTTATCGACTGGGCTAACCTGCCCTCCGGTTCTGAGGGTGTCAAGGAAGCACTGACGATGTATAACTCCATCGGTGCTAACGCCCTTGATCAGGTGAAGGTCACCACGCTTCAGGCCAACCTCGATCAGCTCATCCCCGGCCTTGCCGCCGTGTGCCTGACCCTGCTGGTCTGCAAGCTCCTCAAGAAGAAGGTCAGCCCGATCGTCATCATCCTGGCTCTCTTCGCCATCGGCATCATCGGTCGCGTCTGCGGCTTCATGTAAGCACGTTTCGGCTTAAGACCGAGAATTGCTAGGCAAGGGCTTTTGAGCCATTGAAACGGACCGCACCCGGTGGGTACACTGGATGCGGTCCGATTGTTTTATTTGGAGGGCGAGGCGCGCATGGCGCAATCTCAGAACAGCACGGTCGATCTGGCAACGCCGGCAACCTGCCTGATGGGGCTTACCAGCCACGGTAACGTGATGGTGGGCAATAAGGCGTTCGAGTACTACAACGAACGTAATCCCGAGGATTATATTCAAATCCCGTGGGACGAGGTCGACTATATTGCCGCCGAGGTTTTGCGCGGCACCAAGAAGATTACGCGTTTTGCCATCTTCACCAAGGACAACGGTCACTTTACGTTTTCGACGCGCGATGACAAAGAGACGTTGCGCGCGGTTCGCAAGTACGTCGACGAGGATAAGCTCGTGCGTTCGCCCGACTTTATCGATGTGACCGCCAAGGGCGCCAAGAGCATCCCATCCGTTATCAAAAACCTCTTCCACAAAGGTAACTAGCTCCTCATAAGTTGCGGTGAAATAGTTCCTAAATACGGCTTTAGATGCTTCAGACGGGAACTATTCCACCGCAACTTCGAAGTCTAGTCATGCGACGTATTGCGATGCAGTAAATCTGCTACACTAGTACAACATGCCTCCGTAGCTCAGGGGATAGAGCACCGCTCTCCTAAAGCGGGTGTCGACGGTTCGAATCCGCCCGGGGGCACCAGAGGAATATCGAGCCCGGTACCGCTACGGTGCCGGGCTCTTCTGGTCTAAGGGCAGGATTCGAGCCGTCGACACCCGCGTCACCAATTTCCCCGCGGGGGGAGTTTTCGAATCCGCCCGGGGGCACCAGAGGATTATGACGGCGTCGCGAGAGCGGCGCCGTTTCTGGTTTGTGGGAGCTGCCGGCGGATTCGAACGGTCGACACCCGCGTCACTCATTTCCCCGCGGGGGAGTTTTCGAATCCGCCCGGGGGCACCAGAGGAATATCGAGCCCGGTACCGTTACGGTGCCGGGCTCTTTTGGTTTAAGGCATGCCGTAGTATTCGCTGCTTCAGATAAAGAAAGCGCCCGCTTGCTGGGGGAGCAAGCGGGCGCCTGTGAGCGAATATGTTTGCGGCGAAAGCCGCGATGAGCGGTGGGGTGGCGACTAGTTGGTCGTACCGGAATCGTCACCCGTGCCCGAGCCAGAGCCCGAACCCGAGCCAGAAAGTGCGACTGTTAGCGTGATCGTGCTGTCGGTGGACTGCTTGCCGGTGGGGGAGACGCCCGTAACGGTGGCATCCTCGTTACCGCTTACGGGATTGCCGTTCTGGTCACAGAAGCCGATGTTATAGAAACCGGCGTTGTTGAGCGCGGTAACGGCGGTGGAAATGCTCTTGCCGTACAGGTTGCCCGGGACAGTGGCCTTGCCGGACTTCTTGGCAATGACGACGGTAATCGTGGCGCCGGGCTTCTGCTTGCCACTGGGGTTCCAGCTGATCACGGTGCCCTCGGTAACCGAGTCGTTCTCCTGGTAGCTAACGTCGACGCCAAAGCCTGCCATATCGAGGGCGTTGCGCGCCTGGGCCTCGGTCATGTCGGTCAGATCGGGGACGGACGTGGTATCCGGGCCGCTCGAGACCTTGTACGAGATGGTCGTGCCCTTCGCGACTTCCTTACCGGCTTCGGTGCCCTGCTCAAAGACCTGGCCCTCATCGGCCTCGTTGGCCTCCTCGGAGGCGTTGCCCTTCAGGCCAACGCTTGCCAGCGCGGCCTCGGCCTGGTCCTTGGTCAGGCCGACAAGCCGGGGAACCTCAACCTTCTCGGAGGGCTTGGGACCCTTGGAGATTACCAGGTTCACCTTGGTGCCCTTGGCCTTCTTGGTGTTGCCGTTGGGCGTCTGCTCGGCGACCTTGCCCTCGTCGACATCGTCGTTGTAGCTTTGGTCGATGGTGCCGACCTCGAGGCCGGCTTCCTTGATCAGCTCGACGGCAGTCTGCTGGTCCTTGCCCAGCACATCGGGCACGGTGACCTGCTCGCCGCCAAAGAGTCCTGTGGCAAAGGCCACCACGATGCCGATGACGGCAACGGCTGCCACCACGGCGGCGATGATCTTGTTCTTGTTGGATTTGGGCTTTTCGACCTCGTAGGAGCCGGTGGAGCCCGAAACCGAGCTACGGGCGGTATTCTGGCCGCTCACGCCCGAGACGGGACGCACCATGGCGCGCGTTTGATCGGAAAGCTCGCGAGTCTTGGTGGCGCCCAGCTCACCGGGGGCACCGATGATGCGCGTGGGCTCCGAGACGTTGACGGCACGGCCCGACAGGTAGCTATTGAGCACCTGACGAAGCTCGTCGGCGGTCTGGAAGCGGTTTGCCGGGTCCTTCTCCATGCACTTGAGGATGATGCGCTCAAGGTCGGCGTCGACACCGGAGTTGATCTGGCTCGGCGGAATAGGCAGCTCGTTGACCTGCTTGAGTGCGACTGAGATAGCGTCGTCACCGTCAAAGGGAACGCGGCCGGTGGCGCACTCGTACATCACGACGCCCAGCGAGTAGATATCCGAGGTGGGGCCGAGGTCCTGACCACGGGTCTGCTCGGGGCTGACGTAGTGGGCGGTTCCCAGCACGTTGTTGTCTTGCGTGAGGTGGCTGTTCTTGGCGCGCGCGATGCCAAAGTCCATCACCTTGATGTTGCCGTCGGGCAGCACCATGATGTTCTGCGGCTTAATGTCGCGGTGGATGATCTCGTGCTTGTGGGCGACCGAAAGCGCGGAGCTAATCTGCGAGCCGATCTGGGCGACCTTCTTGGGGTCGAGGGCGCCGTGGCTCTTGATGCCGCTCTTAAGGTCGGTGCCGCGCAAGTACTCCATGACGATGTAATAGGTGTCGCCGTCCTTGCCCCAATCGTAGACGCCCACGATATAGGGGGAGGAGAGACCGGCTGCTGCCTGGGCCTCCTGCTTAAAGCGTGCGGTGAAGGTTGCGTCGCCAGCATACTGCGGCAGCATAATCTTGACGGCTACCGTGCGGTCGAGGACCTGGTCCTGTGCGCGGTAGACGGTCGCCATGCCGCCTGTTCCCACCTTATCCTTGAGGAGGTATCTTCCCCCGAGGACCCTCTGTTCCATTCCTGCTCCTAACATAACTATTCGCTCAACGATGTGTGTAGTACCTACGATGTGGCCGCTGGGGCCGTGTGACGCGTTGCCGCTAACCCTTAGGCCGCGGCGCGCCTCGGGTGTCCGATTCGATCATGGGCATCACGCTCCCTGTGCGGCAAGCGCCGCGGTCAGGACGATACCGGCGATCTTGGCGGCCTCGACGTCATGCTTGTCGAAATCCTCCAAGGCCACCGAGATGGCGACCGTGGGTGAATCGTAAGGTGCAAAGCCAACGAACATCGAGTTGACGTTGGTGCCGCCAGTCTCGGCCGAGCCGGTCTTGCCGGCGACCTTGACGCCGGGGATTTGGGCATCGGTGCCGGTGCCGGACTGGACGACGGCAAGCATGGCCTGCTTGACCTGGTCGGCCGTGGCGGAGCTGACGGCCTGACCAAGCGAGCGGGACTGCGTGGTCTTGACCACGGTTCCGTCCGGGGCGAGTACCTGGGCTACAAAGTACGGGTCCATGACCACGCCGCTGTTAGCGATGGCGGCGGCAATCACGGCGTTTTGCATGACGGTGGTCTGCGGGCCGGGCGTGTGGTCCATGCCGACAGGCTGGCCGGCGCCGGCCCAGGCGGTCTCCCACTCGGTCATGAGCGACGGGTCGGCCATGATGGAGGCCGCGGAGGTCAGGTCCTGGCCGAGCTTTTGGCCGTAGCCAAAGGCGTTGGCAAACTGCACGAGCGTGTTTGCGCCAACTTCGTTTGCCACCTGGCCAAAGACGACGTTGGAGGACACGGCAAAGGCCTGCTGCAGGCTGATGGTGCCGTAGCTCTCGTTGGCATAGTTGGTGACCGGTGCGTTGCCGATATCCATGGAGCCGGGCGCCTGGTAGGTGCTGGTCAGGCTGGCGGTACCGGTCTCGAGTGCCGCGGAAAGCGTAACGACCTTAAACGTGGAGCCCGGCGTGTACAGCGCGTCCATGGCGCGATTGTACATGGAGCCGTCCTCGCCGCCGCCCGTCTGCAGCAGGGCATCGATGTTGGTGTTGTCGTAGGTGGGCGAGCTGGCACATGCGAGCACCGCGCCGGTACGCGGGTCGATGACCACTACAGCGCCCTTAAAGCCCTTGAGTGCCTGCTCGGCCGCCGTCTGGATACGCGAGTCGATGGTGAGCTTGGCGGTGTTGCCCGGCTGGGTCTGGCCCGCGAGCGACGCGATGGCATTGTTCCAGCTGGAGTAGTCCTTAGAACCGGTGAGCGTGTCGTTCATGACGCTCTCGATGGCGGTGGTGCCATACTGCTGGCTCACGTAGCCAACCACGTGAGCTGCCAGGTTACCGTTGGGGTAGGAGCGTACGTAGGTGCCGTCCTCCTGCTGCAGCGACTCGGCCAGCGTCACGCCGTCGGACGTGATGATGGAGCCGCGCTGGATGTACTTGGAGCGGGCGATGGTGTGGTTGTTGGTCGGCATGTCCTGATAGTCCTTGGCCTTAATGACCTGGACATAGGTGAGGTTGCCGATAAGGATGGCGAACAGCGCCGTAAAGGCGAGCACCGCGCGGGTTAGACGGTTGGCAAGAGCAACGCGGCCGAGCACACCGGATTCAGGCGTGTCGAGCAGGCGACGGCGCATGCGCGAGCCGACGGAATGGCTGCCGCTGCCGTAGGAAGACGAGGTGGCAAAGCGCGTGCCCGTCGGGGCGGCGGCAGATGCGACCTGATCATCGGTGATGGCGGCCATGGTGCCGGTGCCGGTAAGCTCGGCCTCGCGTCCGGTCGCCTCGTCACCGGCGCGCAGCAGGAGCGCGACGATGATAAAGCTCGCCAGCAGAGAGGAGCCGCCCTGGCTCATAAAGGGCAGGGTGACGCCGGTCAGCGGGATCAGGCGGGTTACGCCGCCAACGATCAAGAAGGCCTGGAAGCTGATGGCGGCCGTAAGGCCTGTGGCACTAAAGGCGGCGAGGTCGGATTTAGCGCGGGCAGCCGTGGTGAGGCCACGCACGGCAAAGAGCATAAACAGGATGAGCACGGCGCCGCCGCCCAAAAGGCCCATCTCCTCGCCGATAGCCGAGAAGATAAAGTCGGACTCGACGACAGGGATGTTGTTGGCCATGCCGTTGCCGATGCCAACACCGACCAGACCGCCATCGGCAAGCGAGAAGAGCGACTGGACGATCTGGTAGCCCTGGCCCTGGGCGTCCTTAAACGGATCGAGCCAAACCTGGAAACGCACCTGAACGTGAGACAGGAACTTGTAGGCGCCCACGGCTCCAACGGCTAAGAGCGCAAGGCCGATAACGACATACGAAAAGCGCCCCGTGGCAACGTAGAGCATCAGCAAGAAGATGGTGTAGAACAGCACGGCCGAACCCAGGTCGCGTTCGAAGACGACGACGAGCAGGCACACACCCCACACGGCAAACAGCGGCAGCAGCAGTCGCAGGCGAGGGATCTTAAAGCCCAGAATCTTGCGGTTGGAGATGGAGAGCAGCTCGCGGTTCTCGGCCAGGTAGCCGGCCAGGAACAGGACGATAAAGACCTTGGCGAACTCGCCGGGCTGGATGGTAAAGCCCGCGATGCGAATCCACAGCTTGGAGCCCGAGATCGTGGTGCCGATAAAGATGGGCAGCATCAGCAGGATGATGCCGATAATGCCAAAGGTGTACTTGTAGCGCATGACTACGTCGAGGTTTTTGACCAGTGCGAGCGTTCCCACCATGAGCGCCACCGAGACAAACAGGATGATGAGCTGTGAGATGGCGAGAGCGGGGGCGAGACGCGTCACGAACGTGATGCCGATGCCCGAAAGTATAAATACGATGGGTAGGATGGCGGGGTCGGCGCCGGGCGCCAAGATGCGCACGGCGATATGTGCCGCAGCGAAGGCGGCAAAGAGGCCGATCGGCACGGCGAGCGTCTCAAAGGAGATGGCGGCGCCCGCGGTGAGCACGTACATCGCATACAGCAGGATGACGGGGAACGCCGAGGCGATGAGCAAGAGCAGCTCGGTGTTGCGGCGACTCATAAGCGGCACTCCCTTTCTAGTTCTTTTCGGAGGCTTCGGCCTCGGCGGACTGTTCGGCGGTTTTCTCGGAATCTGATTCGGAGGTCGATCCCTGATTGGTGTTGTCGCGAATCGTTTGCGCGTCGATCACCTGGCGGGTCTGCTCCTCGTCGATCTGGTGGCGGTACTTGGATATCGTGTCCTGCGCATCGTCGACACTTGTTTGCGGAATGCCCGCCTTGAGGCGGTTTTGCGTGTCTTCGGGCAGGTCGGACAGCTTGATGCTGGTTTCGCTTTCGAGCCAGTGGAGCTTGAGTCCGAGTGGCTTGCCGGGCAGGCCGCGCCAGACGGCGACATTGCCCTGGTAGGTACCCAGGTAGTACGAGCCGGTGACACCCGTGTAGGCCCAGATGCCAGCTGCCAGCACAAAGACGAGGGCCAGGATGGCGGCGATAGTAACGTTGCGGCGACGCACGCGTTGCGCCTCGCGCATGACGCCATCGTCAACCAGGTCAACGACTACTACGGTCACGTTGTCGTGGCCACCGGCGGCAAGCGCCGCGTCCACTAGGTTGTCGACGCAGATTTGCGCGGTTGAGGACTGCGTGGCGATGTTCTCGATATCGCTATCGGGAATCATGCTCGAGAGGCCGTCGGAGCACAGGATCAGGCGGTCGCCTTCCTCGATATGCAGAGTGAAGTGGTCGGCATACATGGCGGGGTCCGAGCCCAGTGCGCGGGTGATGACCGAACGGTTGGGGTGGACGCGAGCCTCGTCTGCCGTGATCTCGCCAGCGTCCACGAGCTCCTCCACGTAGGAGTGGTCGCGGGTCACGCGGATGAGCGTGCCCTCGTGGAGCAGGTAGGCGCGAGAGTCGCCCACGTGGGCGATGGCGAGCGTGTCGTTTTCGATATAGGCGCAGGTGGCTGTGCAGCCCATGCCGGGCTTGCCCAGGCCGTTCAGGGCCGCCTCGATTACGGCGGCGTTGGCTGCCTCGACGGCTGCGGCCAGGCGCGCTGCGTCGGCGGACTGCGGGGCCGTCTTGGCAATAGTCTCGACGGCGATGGAAGAGGCTACCTCGCCGGCGGCGTGACCGCCCATGCCGTCGCATACGCAAAAGAGCGGCGACTGCACCAGGTAGGAATCCTCATTGTGCGGGCGCACGCAGCCAACGTCGGAGCGGGCGCCCCACATGAGTTGCGTGGTGGTACCGGCATCATAGGTCGAGTCGGTCTCGATGCGCTCCTCGGTCAGGGGCTCAAAGCTCATGGTCGAGCCGGGGTCTTTGAGCTTGGCCTCAACGGCAGCAACGTCGATCTCGGCGGTGTCACCGGGAGAGACGGTGTCGGTCTCGGCGTTTGATTCGGAATCGCCGGTGTCCGGGGAGTCGGGCTCCTCGGAAACGCGGGCGGTCGACTCGTCGTCTTGCGGGCTGACGTCTATAGGCTCGGGCGCCGGCGTAGACGCGGGCGCAACCTCGGATGCCGGGGCTATGGGAAACGCCGGCGCGGCGGGCTCGGGTGCCGCAAACACCGCAGCGCTCTCGTTGATTGCCGCGGCGACGGGCTCTGCAAAGTGAGCCGGCGCCGGGGCTGCTTCGGGCGCTGTGGGCTGTTCCGCAGCATGTGCGCCGATGGGCGCCGCTACGGCATCCTCTTCGTCCTCGTTATCGGCTAGATCCGAAATATCATGCGTTACATGCGAAAGAGGCAGGGAGAACACGGTGTCCTCGGGTTCCACGGGTGCGGAGCCCGCCGGAGCGGCGTGGGCCGGTGCAGCTGCGGCGGCAGCTGGTGCCTCGGTCATGGTTGCGGACTTGTTCTCCTCGTCGATCATCGACGGTTCACCTTCATGACCACGTCGCCAATCTGGACTTCGTCGCCCTCACGCAGCGTCGCGGGCTCCACGAGCTGGCGACCGTTGACGAGCGTGCCGTTAAGCGAGTTGAGGTCCTCGATGATGAGCGCCGGGCCCTGCAGCGAAAAGCGCGCATGCGAGGCCGAGACGAACGGTTCGTTGATGCAGATGTCCGAAGATGGCGAGCGACCGACGATGACGGGGCCGAGCATGTCTACGTGGATGCCGCGGATACCGCGCGGACCCTTGTCCACATCAATCGTCCAGATAGCCGAGTCGCGGCGCTGCCCGCGCACAAGTCCCACGCCGGTCTTCATGACGGCGAACAGGAAGATATAGAGCAGGGCGACCAGGACGATGCGGCCTGCAAAAAGGACGATATCGATGTTCATAAGCGACTATCCCCTAAATTCAAAGGTACTCAGGCCAAACGTCAGCAGATCGCCGTTGCGCAGCGGGCAGCGCGTAATGCGGCGGTTGTTGACGAGCGTGCCGTTGGTGGAATTGAGGTCCTCGATCGACCAATCCGAGCCCGTAAAGGTGAGCTGGGCGTGGCGGCGCGACACGTTGGGGTCGCGCAGGGCAATGTCGGAAACTGAGCGCTCGCGACCGATGGTCACCTGTGCGGAGGTGATGCTATGGCTCTCGCCGCTCACGACGTCGACGAGCTGGGCGAGCGGGCGCTGCGGGGCGCGAGTGCTCGCCATGTTGGAGGCGATGCCGGCTGCAGCGCCTAGGCCCACGGCGGCACCGGTCGCGGCGGCTCCGCCCATGCCGGCAAGCGCGTCGCGCGAGACGGTCTGCGGCACCGGGATAGGAGCGGCGGGGTCGGAGACGCTAGGCGCGAAGGGATCTGCTACGGCAAGCGGGTCGGGGGCGGCGGCGCGAGGCGTCGGCTGCTGCTGGGGCATGGCGGCGGGGCGCTGCTGCTGCGGGGCAGCAAACTGCTGCTGGCCGGCGCGCGGGGCGCTGGCGGCACGGCTTGCCGCGGAGTTGTTCTGGCCCAGGCCGTTTTGATAGGCGCGCTCTTCTTCGTACAGGCGGCCGAGCGTGGGGGCATCGACGTTCTCGGCAAAGACCGAGAACTTGCCGGCGCGCAGCTGCGGATCGATCATAAAGCGCACGAGGGGCTCGCCGACAAAGACATAGCGGCGCTTTTCGGCCTGCGCCTTCACAAACTCGCGGACCTCGCGCGAAAGCTCGGGGTAGAACGGGGCGAGCATGGGATCGTCGTCGGCGGCGATAAGGATGGTATAGAGTGCCGGCGCCGTGTTGACGCCGTTAATCACCAGAGTCTGATCCTCCATGTCGCGAGCGGCCTGCTTAGCAAGCTTCTTAAAGGAGAACGGGGCACGGGTGGCACCGAAGATGCCGGCCACGTGGTCCTCGAAGATGTTCAGGAAGTTCACGAAAGATCACTCTCCGTATAGGTTCTTTGGTATCCGAGCAAATATAGGCATATCCCAACGATTATAGAGGATAGGGTTCCCGCAACCGCCGCCTTGGCGACGACCGCGGCTGCAAGGCTGGCAATTTCCATATGGTGTGCAAGACAGGACGCCGCTGCGCAGCCGATGCCGGTGACAGCGATGGCGGCGATTGCGGCAAGGTTTGAGCCCTGATCGGCACGCTTGGCATGGGCATTGAGCAGCGCAGATGACGCCGCGGCAGTTGCCGCGACCAGCACAAAGGCAGCCCAAAGGAGCGGGTCTCCCAGCGCTGCGGCAACGTTACCGAGCCCCAGCACGCCTCCGGCTGAAAGCGCGACCGTGGCCAGACGGGCAAAAAGCGCGCCCATGCCCGTTGCCGCGGCGGCGCTTGCCGGGCCGAGCCAAAATGACGCGACGCCGGCGGCGACCCCAGCTGCCAGGAAGGTATTGCCGGTCAGACAGCCAAGCGCGAGTGCACAGGTGAGCGCGGCGCTCGCGGCAGCCTCGGTACGACCCCAGGCGATCCACCAACCGGACATGGCGGCGGCAAAGATCACCGCGACGGGCAGCATCGACAGGATGCCCTGCGCCTGCATGGTGGCGTTGGCCATGAGCACCAAAAAGCCCACAGCCGAGATGGCCGAGCCAATCTGGGGGGCCAGGCCAGCCGCCGCTCCGATTGCGATAGCCGCAATGACCAGGCCGGGAAGCGCCGCGACCCCGGCCGTTTGCATCAGCAAAAAGCTAAAGGTGCCGCACGTTAGCGCCGAGATAATGCGCATGGTGTAGTCGCGCGCATGGCTCCAGCGCGTGCCCGCCCAGCCGAGTGCGGGGTCGACCTCGATGGCTTCGTCCTCGTAGTGCGACGGCTCGATATCGTCGAGCTCCTGCTCGTCATCCGAAAGCTCGCCAACCATTTGTTCCAGGCTGCGACGGCCCTCGCGTACGCTGCCCAGACCGGCAAGGAGCTGGTCGCAAAATGCCTCGATGCTGCTGGGGCGGTCCTGCGGCATGGGGGAGAGCGCGCTCATGAGCGCGGCCTCGGCTCCCGGGGGAAAGTGTGGTATCAGCTCGCTGGGATAGGTGGCGCCGCCGATGATGCGGTCGAGCGAGTCGGCGGGCGTGGCCGCCATAAAGGGAGCGCTGCCGCACAGGCCCTCATAGATTACACAGGCGAGGGCAAAGACATCGGCGCGCTCATCGACCGTGCCGGTCTCGATATCGAGCTGCTCGGGCGGCATGTAGCCGATGGTGCCGCCGCGCGAGCAGCCAAAGCCACCGGCGGACGACAGTCGCGCCATGCCAAAGTCGGTGAGCTTTACATTGCCCGAGTGGTCGATGAGCACGTTGGCGGGCTTAATGTCCAGGTGGAGTACGCCATTGCTATGGGCGAAGGTGAGCGCCTGGCCCAGGGCATCGGCAATGGCCGCGGCCTCGCCAAAGGTAAGTGAGTGGCCGTCCACGCGGTGCAAAAACTCGGCAAGCGACATGCCATCGACATACTCCATAACCAGGTAGGCATAGGCTGTGTCGTGCGTAAAGTCGATGACCTGCACGATGTTGGGATGTTGAAGCATGGCGGCAGTGTGCGCCTCGCGCAGGACATCCATGATGTCGCTGGCGGGCATGCCGGCACCGTTGATAAGGGGGATGCGCTTAATGGCGACGCGGCGGCGCAGGTGCGTGTCGCGGCAGATCTCGATGGAGCCAAAACCGCCGGTCGCAAGTGTCTCGAGCGGCTGGTACCGCTTGAGCAGCTCGCGAGAGCTGGTGCCCTCCAAAGGAACGTCCGGCGAGAACCGGGCGGTATGTTGCGAGAAAAGCGGCATGGCCAACCCTCGTGCGCTTAAAGTTCGTTTGCGAGTGGCGGGCGCGGAGCCGAGCCGTTCGCGGTGGCATAGATGCTGCTAGTGTAGCACGCTCGGGTGCATGGGGAGGATAGCGGGATGCGAGGCTGCCTGTCTGGCTTGGCCTTAGCGCTTCTTCTTGTTCTTCTTCTGCTTGCGCTGCCTGCCCTTGGCCTCCTGGGGCTTGTCGCTCTGCTTGGCCTCGGCGGCGGCCTTCTCGGCCTTCATTTTCTTCTTCTTGGTCTCGATGCGGAGTTTTTTGTTGATGCGCGCCTTAAGGAAGGGGCCGAACTGTTCGGCATCGCCACGGACGAAGGTGTCCTTGGGGATCGTCACGCCCTGGTCGGCGAACATGGCCACAAAGATGCGCTCGCCGTCGAGCACGTGGTCGAGCTTGTCAAACGGGAAGAACTGCGACTTGCCGCTCTTGCCCCAAACCATCAGGCCGTCTTCGTTGGCGGCGACGCGGCGATAGCGGCCACCCATGGACTCGTCGGCCTCGACGGCGTCGATAAAGTCGCGGGCGAGGGTGTGGTGCAGGTTTTTGCTCCACCAGGCCAAAAAGGCGCCGAATACGATCAGCACGACGCCAAACTTGATCCAGTTGCCGCCGGCCACCAGCATGCCGATGCCGATGAGCGCGGCAATCGCGGCGGCGACATACAGCGAGCCACGGCGCCTGGGCGAGGCGACCAGGCGCGCAAAGTCGGTGACCAGGTCGTTTTCGTACTGGTACTCGTTGAGGTACAGGATGCCGTCGTCGGCTGCGGCCTGCTCCTCGAGCGCGACCTCGACCTGGTCGGCTGCTTCGGAGGGAACGAGGTTGCTCTCTGCGTCTGCCATGCTCTTTGGACTCCTATCGCGGCGGGCTCGCCGTACGGGTTATTATGAATGCAGTATGCCGTGCGACCGCATGGCCGTCGCGGCAACAAGACTCAGTATACCCGGGGGAGCACCCATGGAATCGTTGTACCGAAAGTATCGCCCGCTCACCTTCGACTCCGTGGTGGGCCAGCAGCATATCGTCTCGACGCTCGAGCACGCCATCACCGAGGGGCGCCTGTCCCACGCGTACCTATTCTGCGGACCGCGCGGCACGGGCAAGACCACCATGGCGCGCATTCTGGCCAAGGCACTGCTGTGTCGCAATGCCGAGGCGGCGCGCGCCGAGGGTGCAAGCGGCTGCTTGCCCGACGGTACTTGCGAGGAGTGCGAGCTCATCGCCGAGGGCAACCACCCGGATGTCTACGAGCTCGATGCCGCCTCCCGCACGGGCGTGGACAATGTGCGCGAGGAAATCATCAACTCCGTCAACTTTGCCCCGGTGCGCGGCAAGTACAAGATTTATATCATCGACGAGGTCCACATGCTCACAACGGCGGCGTTCAACGCGCTGCTCAAGACGCTTGAGGAGCCGCCGGCACACGTGATCTTTGTGCTGTGCACCACCGACCCGCAAAAGATTCTGGAGACCATTCTCTCACGCTGCCAGCGCTTCGATTTCCACCGCATCGGCAACGAGGATATCGAGCATCGCCTGTCTTACGTGTGCGAGCAGGAGGGCTTCGATTACGACGACGAGGCACTCGCCATTGTGGCGCGCCATGCCAAGGGCGGTATGCGCGACGCGCTTTCCACGCTGGAGCAGCTGAGCGTCTTTGGCAACGGTTCTGTGCATGCGGACGACGCCCGCTCGCTTTTGGGCGAGGTTTCGGACCAGATTCTGGGCGAGTTTTCCCGCGCCATTGCCGATCGCGATGTTGCCGAGCTCTATGGACTGATCCGTGCGCAGGTCGAGGAGGGCAATGACCTGCTGGAGCTGACGCGCGACCTGGTGGCGCATGTGCGCGACGTGTACGTTGCCTGCGTTGCCGGTGCCCGTGCCGAGCTGTTTGAGGGCGGCTCCGAGCAGGCCGAGGCGCTTGCTGCCGAGGCCGCTGCCTTTGGCGAGCATCCTGCCGACCGCCTGGCCCGCGTGCTGACGGTGCTCGACGATGCCGCGCTGGAGATGAGGGGCGCGAGCGACGTGCGCCTGGTGCTCGAGATTGCCTGCACGCGTCTGGCGCGTCCCGAGGCCGATTTAACGATTGAGGCATTGGCCGAGCGCGTGGCACGCCTGGAGGCCATGATTGCCAACGGCGCCGTGCCGGCGAGCGTGGCTGCTGCTCAGGCCGCCGCGCCTGCAGCATCCGTACCCGCTGCTGCCCAACAGCCGACGCTCATTTCGGGCGCTCGTGCTGCCGCTCCGGCGGCATCCGCTGCCCCCGCTGCTACGTCCGCGCGCCAGGGCGGTATGCCTTGGGACCGCGGCGCTGCTGTTCCGGCTGCCCAGCCTGCGACCAAGTCCGCGGCTCCTGCGCCGGCGCCCAGACCTGTAACGCCTGCACCTCAGCCCGTTGCGGCTCCGGCTTCCGCGCCTGCTGCATCGACCGTGTCGGTGTCCAAGCCCAACAACGCCGCCCAGGTTGCCGCCGCCGGTGCTGCCGAGACCCCCGCGGTTGAGGACGCCGGCGAGCTCCAGCGCAAATGGGCCGAGGTCGTCGAGCGCGTCAAGGCTCGTCAGGCCTCCTACGCAGGGCTTTTGCTCAACGCCCGCGCCACGGCCGACGACGGCTCCAAGCTCACGGTCTCGTTCCCCGCGGGTTCGACTTTTGCCATCAAGATGCTCGGTCGCGCCGATACGCAGTCGGTGGTCCTGCCGACGGTCTGCGTGGTCTTCGGTCGTCGTACCGTCGACTACGTCCTGGATGGAGGTGGCACGCCGGCTCCTCAACATGAGGAGCATTCTCCATCTGCACGGGCTGCGGTATCTGCGGACCCGCAACCCGTGTCCTCGGTGCCCCCTGCATCCTCGAGCGCCAGCGCGACGCAGCCAAAAGCGGCGCCGGTAGCGGCACCGACCCCGTCGGCGCCTGAACCCGCTGCGCCCAAACCGGCTGCTCCGATCCCCGCGCCCAAGTCCGCTGCCGCGCCTGCGCCCAAGTCATCCGACCTGGCCAAGGCCCCTTGGCTGCGCTCCGACAACCCTGCCGGTGCTCCTGCCACGGGCAAGCTCCCGACCGAGCCCGCGCCCCGAGCGCCCGAGCGCGCGTCCGTCCCCATGGCTCAGCCGCCTGCGCAGGCTGCGCCATGGGAATCCGAGCAGGTGCCCTACGACGATGCTATGGTCGGTGGTTTTGCTGCCGATGCCGGCGGGGACGATCTGCCCCCGTTCGACGTGCCGGGTGCGGCGTCCGCGACCAAGGCCGCTGCTGTGGCACCCGCAGCCTCTGCAAACGACGACGTCCCCGCCGCTCCCTGGGAATCCAATCCCGGTGCTGGCAGCCCCTTCGGCCATCAGGGCGCAGCCCCGAGCATCCCGCAGACCGAGGACGAGGCCAAGGCCCTCATCCGCAGCGTCTTTGGCCAGGCCACCATCTTCAAGCCGGTGGAGTAGCTGCGCAGGCGGGTATACTGCTCAAGAAGAGGACCCCTTGTCCGGGCGCATCTGTATTTCGGACATGTGTAGTGTGGTGCCGCGTATGTCGCATTTGAGCAGACAGGTGCGTGACGGTCGGCCTAGGATGCTGAGGTCGATACGATACGTCGCATGGCTGTCCGTGTACTCGACTTGCTCGGCGTTAATGGTTGCTCCGATTGCCAAATAAACGCCTAGCTCGGCATCGACAATCTTGAAGTCCTTTATCTTGACCTTGAACTCTTGATAGAGGGACGGGCTGTTGTAGTAGACGGTTCGGGTTCCGTCGGTGCACTCATCGGTCGTCTCCCATTTGACGACGGGCTGGTCCGAGCTGGCTATCAGCAGTTCTGCTCCAAAAGCTATGGCATGGGTGATGACAACCAGCAATGCCCAGCCGACAAAGAGATAGAGAACCACATATGCAACGGGGTGTTTTGAGCGGATGTTTTGGAGCGCGTTGGGGGCATTCATGGGGCACCTCCAAATTACTATCTATGGCAATCAAATTATACCCTGCCGCCATGTGCGCCGCCTCGAGCAGCGGTTCGGCATTTAGCTATTTAGTGGCGCACATGAAATGCCGGATTCGGCTCTACTAGATTGAGTGTGCGATATTATGCAACCTTGCATAATTCGACCTTGCATAATCTTTGAGTGCGGTTTGTATTGGAGGACATGTATATCGACTGAGGTAACACGTCCGCCCCGCTCTCTCGCCGCGCGCCGTGGTACGATTTTTGAGTTTGAAAGTCCCGCCGTGCTCCGGCTGCCCTTGCAGCTCGGCGTGCGGCCGCACGTAAAGGAGCCATCATGGCCGGTATGAACATGCAGCAGATGATGAAGCAGGCTCGCAAGATGCAGGAGCAGCTTGCCACCGCGCAGGAGAACCTCAAGTCCCAGACCGTCGACGCCTCTGCCGGCGGCGGCATGGTCAAGGTGACCGTTAACGGCGAGATGGAGCTCGTCAACCTCACCATCGATCCCGATGCGCTCGATCCCGAGGACGTCGATATGCTGCAGGATATGATCATGGCTGCCGTCAACGAGGCCGTCCGCGGCGTCAACGAGCTCGCCAACAAGCAGATGGGCGCCATCACCGGCGGCCTCAACATCCCGGGCATGCCGTTCTAAGACACGCATATATATGAGTGCCAACCACAGTCTGCAAAAACTGCTCGATGAGCTGGGCCGTCTGCCGGGCATTGGTCCCAAGTCGGCCCAGCGCATCGCCTATTACCTGTTGGAGGCCGACGCCGAGGAGGCGCGCCGCCTGGCCGAGGCCATCCTGGAGGTCAAGCAGGAGGTCCACTTTTGCAGCCGCTGCTTTAACTACGCCACGGCCGACGAGTGCTCCATCTGCCAGGACCCGATGCGCGATACCACTCGCATTTGCGTGGTGGGCGAGCCGCGCGATGTCCAGGCGATCGAGCGCACGGGCAGCTACCACGGCCTCTACCACGTATTGGGCGGCGTGATCAGTCCCATGGACAAGATTGGCCCCGAGCAGCTGCACATTCGAGAGCTGCTGGCACGCTTGGGCCACGAGGACATCCACGAGGTCATCATCGCCACCAACCCCAATATTGAGGGCGAGACCACGGCGAGCTATCTGGCCCGTACCATCAAGCCGTTGGGCGTCGAGGTGTCGCGTCTGGCAAGCGGCCTTCCCGTGGGCGGCGACTTGGAGTATGCCGACGAGCTTACGCTTGGCCGCGCCATCGAGGCCCGCCGCGCGATTTAGGTGGCGAGCCTGCTCCTGCCGTATGTTTTCCTCGCGACGCACGGGGTAGTCATAATTTCCCCGTGCGACTGTGAGTTTGTTGTGCAACAAAGATGCTTCGTATCCGCTTATCGCATGGATGCTTCCGCTCGCATCCTTAATTTGTCCATTCGTTGCGCAACCTTTTTGGTTCGCTGATACACTCAAATATGGATTCGAATGAATGCGCCGCTCCCGAGCGGCGTGTTTTTGTTGGAGGAGAACGCATGCGGCCCGGTGGCACTCAGACAAAGCGCGGCGCCGCGGTGCGCATACGACGCCGACTGGGCTTGGCGCCGCGGGCGTACGCACTGCTATCGTGCTCGCTGGTGCTGGTCATAGCTGGCGTTTCTGCCTATGGCATGACCGTGCCGTCCATGATGCAGGCGCATGCCGCACGCGAACCGCGCGTGGGGCATGAGGTCAAAAGCGATCTGGGCACCACGACTGGATATGCTTGGGCAAGTGTGGTCGGGCATATTGTGTTTGGCACCGACGATGCGGACGGCGCCGAGGCCCCGGACAACGAAGTCACGCTTGCCAATGGCAAAACCATCGTGCTCACCAACACCAAGATCATCGATCGATTGTCCAACAATAGCGTGGCGGCAACGGTGAATAAGGTCGAGCAGCAAAAGGAGCAGGACGCCCAGCAGTCCGGAAAGCCCGGTAGCTCGGATACTTCTGGCTCCGGCTCGGATTCATCGAGTTCGGGCGGCGGCTCTGGGTCGGGTTCCTCTACCGGAGGGCCTGGAAACGGCGGCTCGACGGGCGGCAACACTGACAACGATGCAAACTCCGGCGGCCTTTCCGCTGCTGAGGAAGAGAGCATTCACAGTTGGCTTGTGACCAAGTACAACATGCTCGACGGCTATGTTTCTCGTGCCAATGACGTGGTCTCGACCTATAACTCTACGGGAGATCCCAGGCCGTGCGACAGCCTGGTCGGGGAGATGTTTGTCATTCGAGCCGAGTTCGGTCGTCAGACATTCTCGCCCCGGTCAAGGTGGTATCAGCAGTATGCCAATCTGTGGGGCTGTTACACCAACCTATGTCAATGGGTCGGCCATTACGGCGATGATGACGTCGCGCTCGGTAACTTCAACAATAACGTGGCGGCGCTTGCCCTATGATGACCGATCTTGCATCCACCACACCACAATCGCTCGGTCGCGATCCCATGGTCGGCCTGCGCCTGGCGCGTGTCGACGGGTTTGAGCCGGCCATTGCGCTCGGTCAGGACGAACTGCCTGCCTATCTGCGTCGTTTTACGATACTGTTTGCCGACGATGCCACCATGCGCCGTGGCGGTATCGGCCGCGTGACGCGTGCTGTCAACGCCCAAGGCGAGGACGTAGCACTCAAACAGCTCATCTTGCCGACGCGCGATGAGTTTGACGACGATGCCGCCCATGAGTCGCTGGTCGCCAAGTTCAAAGCGGCATTTCGCGAGGAATATGAATGCCATCGCGCCCTTTCGGGCCTTAAGGGCTTTCCCCGCCTCTATGGCTGGGGCGAGGTTGACGGTGTGCCTGCAATTGTCATGGAATGGGTCGAGGGCGAGACGCTCGCCCGCTTGCGCTCTCGACTCGCCGTGGACGATGCCGGACGCCTATCGCCGCTTGTGGCGGCGCGCTTGGGGCGCGACCTGTTCGACCTGCTCTGCCGCATGAGCCTGGTGGGGGAGGGCTTTGTCCATCGCGATATCTCGCCCGCTAATATTATGGTGCGTACGGCGCGTTTACCGCTTGACCGGCAGCTTGCCGAGGGCACCTTTGACCTGTGCCTGATCGACTTTGGCTCGTCGCTGGCGCTCGAGCCTGCGTCGGCCGTGGCCGGTACCGGCGGCAAGGCATCCTTTACCGAGCGCTATGCCACGCTGCGTCGCGCGACGGTGGCCTACGCTCCGCCCGAGATGCTCACCGACGATATTCCCGACCTGCGCGCTTTGCGTATGTCGCCGGCGATCGACGTCTATGCCGCGGCAAGCACGGTTTACGAGCTCATTGCCGGCGTCGCGCCATACGAAGCTGCGCCGAGCACTTCGGGCGCCTCGGGTTCGCGCAAAAGGACGCGCGACATCGCGAGCCCCTACCGTCTCAAAATGGACACACGGCCCGACTATCCCATTGGTGCCCATGCGCCCGGTTGTGATTTGACTCAGCTGCTTCGTCGTGAGCCCGATGTGGCGCTCGCCGCGGCCGAGCAGGCCCAGCAGCTAGGGCTTGAGCCGGATTCCGAAGAGCTACGCGATGCGCTGGCGTTTGTCGATGCCCAGCTGTTCGACGTGGTGATGGCCTGTCTGTCCAGCCATCAAAAAGATCGTCCCGAGCCGGCGGCGGTCGAGGCGGCGCTCTCGGCGTTTTGTGACCACTATGCGCAAAATGTCGGTCGTTCGCTCCGCGGCGAGCCGCTCACGCCGTGCCCCATGGATGCGTCTGGCCGCGCGGTGCGTCGCGCGCTGATGGTCGGCGCGACGGTCGTCTGTGGCGTGGTTTGGGCTGTGGTCGTGGTTTCGGCCGCGCTGCTGGCGTCGGGCGCTCGCGTGACGGCGACTTTGGGATCGCTCGTGTGGTCTGGGTCGCTACCGGGTATTATTGCCGCACTGGCGTTGGCGCTGCCAGGCATAGCCGGCGTTGCCGCGGGGGCGCTTGCGCGCGATCGGCGCTCGGGCTTCCTGCAGGGTGTGCTTGCGCTTTCTGCCTGCGAGGTTCCGGTGCTGGTTGTGGCTGCATGTAGCGTATTTTCCCAATGCGCCGTGATGGGCGGCCTTGTTGCCGCTCTGGTTGCAACCTATACGCTTACGTGGTTTTTGCTTGCGATGGGCTTTGCCTTTGAACTTCCCGTTTCGGCACCGCGACGCACAAAAGCCCAGATGGCGACTCCGCTTGCCGGTGGAGCCGCAGCTGCCCGTACTTTTGGCGGACCTGTCGAAGTATCGTCCGATTCTATTTCTACGACTAAGGAGGCCTAGGTCATGGCATCTCAAGTTGAGCTCACCCCATGCGGGGCCATGTTTGACATCTTTAAGCGCGCGGCGCATCTGAGCCATATCGAGCTGTGCGGCTTGGTGCTTTCGTCCCGTCCGCTCGCCGACGGCCGCAGCCCGCAGAGCCGAGCCGCCGATCGCTCTTGGGTTTCCCGCTTTATCGTTCGCGCGCCGGTCGGCACGCTTCAGCAGCGCTACTTTGCCGAATACGGTACCTCGGCTGCGCGTATTATGTCGCAACTGGCCCTGCGCCCGCGCAATCCCATGGACTCCACGGCTGTGATCAATATGGTGTGCGGTCCTGCAGGTGAACCGATGGTACGCGCGCTCGAAGAGTGCCACCAGGACACGAATCTCTATCGCAACGCGCTCGATCGCCTGTCCCAGGCGGCGGAACTCATGCCCGCCGAGCGCGCCGAGGCCGTGCTGGTGCTGTTTGTCGCCGTCGGTTGTTCGGCGGATGTGCGGTCCTCGGTGAACTATGCCATCGACTACGCGCACGCGACCTGTGGCGGAGGTACATCCACGCCGCGTTCGCTTGGCATGTCGATGACCGTGGGCGAACGCGAACCCGCCCCGGCGCACCCCTTGGGCTTGCTGCGCGTACAAAATAGTTTTGTCGTGAGCGCCCCGCGCTGGATTCAGCCGAGTGAGCAGGGTGTTGAGATTGGCGCGCTGGCCACTGGCGAGGGAGATATTACCGACGTCGGCGATGATGTCTCGGCCCGCCATGCCCATATCTGGTGCGATGCTCAAAATATCTGGCACGTCGAGGACTTGTCGTCCACCAACGGAACCGTGGTGGTAAACGGGGCCACGCGCGTCTGCATTCAGGTCGAGCCCGGCCGTTCCGCCCAACTCAATCCCGGCGACGAGCTCAAGCTCGGCGAATCCACTACCTACGCCATCCTCTTCGGTGCCCTCTAGCCGGCAGATAGGGACGTTTCTTTTCTGCCGGCACTTGGGGACACTCCTCGGCGCGCCAGAGCCAGTCGCCCGGGGATGGAGGGGCCATTTTGGCCCTTGGCGGTCAGTCGGGGCGAAACTAGAAGATCTTTCCGATTCGCGGCTGTTCATGCTTGTAGAGCATCTAAAACAATAGGATGTTATTCTGGAATATGCCGGGTGCGTGAACTTGCCTGTCTTAGCCTTAATAAGTTATAGGGGAGTTTGGCTCAGGGGTTCCGTCTTGTTCTTCAGCGCAGTATTGTGGGACAGATTTGCTGAGATTGGCGCCTTACACCGCAGAGCGCACGGAAGGCTCTCGATTTGTGTTCTGGCCCCAGAATACAGGGCCTGATACTTACCAACTGTGGCATGGATGTAACATCTGTAGAAATCAACCCTTTTGTTGTCGACCTTTGTAAGAAGAACACTGCCATCAACTCTTTGGATGACGAAACTAGGGTGCTTGAGGGGAGCCTTTACTCCCCTCTGAGAGATGACTCATGTTTTTCGCTTGTCGTTGTGAATCCTTCGTTACTGCCGATTCCGGATGAGATTCCTTATCCCTTCGTTTGAGATGGAGGACAATCGGGTCTGGATAAAACACTTCGTATTCTTAAGGGTGGCGATACGCATTTAGAGAAAAACGGTAAATTCTGCTAATAGGGGTGACGACGATGGTGCAGGGGCGACCCGCGATGCTCTCATCAATACGTCGGATACTTGGGAAATCAGGTCTAGATGCATGTATGATGATGCTGTGTGGCTATTCAATTAATCCGCGTTCCGAATGGGTGCAGGGTATAGCTGCGACATCGTATGCTTTTGACCCGGCGCGATACTCAGATATTTCTGAGGCGGTTGACGAAGTTTATACGCACTATGCCGCGCAAG
>NZ_CYYP01000002.1:0-63655 GCF_001405375.1 Collinsella aerofaciens | reverse complement strand
ATCAGAGCAAAAGGGGCTTTCGTCTTCATTGCTATCACGGTGATTGGAACCGCTCTCTCCTATGCCATGCCATACGTGAACGGGAAATTCTTAGATTTTCTTCTCGGTAACCGCAGCGAAAGAGACGCCGTACTCTTCGCGCTCCTGGTTGCGTCAATAGGAGTTTTCTCCACCCTCTTTACTTATTTTGCAGGAACACTTTCCATTCGCATAACCACGAGACTTTCCTTTGATCTTCTCAGGGAGGCCGTCTTGCGTTTTGAAAGAGACGATTACTTGGTGAGTCGGACCATCGATCCAGCCTATACAACGCAACGGATTATTTCCGACTCCAGCGTGGTCTCATCCTTCGTTTTGGCGAATTTTATCAGTGCGCCGCTGTCCATTGTAGCCATTCCCATCGTATTGCTTATCATATGGTCAATTGATTCAACTCTCGCGGTGTTTTCCATCATTCTCCTCATCGTGTATTTCTGTGTAATTACTGGGTTGAGGAAACTTTTGTATAGGGTCACGTATGAGAAGAAAGAGGCGGACAGCGCCTTTTACGCCGCAATTGCATCGCAGCTTAATCAGATTCTCAACATTCAACTGACATCTTCGTACGGCAAGAGCGAACAAGCGCTCGACGCTGGGTTTAAGAGCTATTTTCCCAAAGTTTTGCGCTCCGGAAAGCTATCATATTCTCTGACATCGCTCGATGGTCTTTTCGCAGCGTTGTTTCAAGCGGTGATACTTGTTGTTTCCGGAGTACGAATCATTAACGGAGCTATGTCAATAGGCGAGTACACTATCATCGGTACATACTTCGCGGTTCTCTTTAAGACTTTGAAAAGTATGATGTCATTGTTCAAATCCTATCAAGATGCCAAAGCATCATGGGATAGGACGGCTATCGCGACGAGAGAAAAGGAGAGATCGGGGTGGAATCGGACCGATTTAGCTAAACTCGATGAAATAAATGACATTTCGGTATCTGATTTGGAATTCTCGGTTGCCCTTCCAGACGGATCTGTCCGAGAGGTCCTCGGCGGGTTTTCTTTCAAGTTTTCCGGTCCTGGTACATATTGCATAGTTGGGGAAAACGGAAGAGGCAAGACGTCACTTCTTTACTTGATGCTCGGGCTATACTCATCGAAAGGCAAAGTAAAATACAACGGCGTGCCAATCGAAGAATGCGACTTGGATTACATACGTGCGAGAGAGATATCGTGCTGCCCACAGTCGTGCTTCGCGCCGGACGAAACGGTGAAAGAGCTGTTAGAGTATTTCGACACGCCCTTTTCTTCCTATCACCGGGGTGTAGATGGCCTACTTTCGCTGGAAAACAGCGTGAAGGAGTTGCTCGGGAAACGTTGCTCCGCGCTTTCGGGCGGTGAGCTGCGCCGAGTGTACTTATGGTCGGCGATTTCACGCAAGTCGTCAGTTTTGGTACTCGACGAGCCCACGACTGGGTTAGACGCTGTAAGCCGCGCCGAGCTTGCGGCCTATGTTAAGCGCAACAAGCAAAGCCAGCTGATCATCGTTGTCTCTCACGATGACGAGATGGTCGGCGCGGTAGAAGGGGTAGTGGATTTAGGCAGCATGTACCAGGGTAAATGATGACAAGTGTAGTGCTACCCAACTGGCAGAGATAACAAAAAGGCGATGCAGATGCACGTAGCATTCAGGCGGTTCGGACTCGGTGCCTTCACGCCATCGCAACGCTTTCAGATATAGTTCTCGTTCTCTTACTAAAGGAAACTTTAGTCTACGTCATCTTGTCGAGACAGAGGTGAAGCGAAGTGTTGTCGCGACGTATCTTATTCCAGGTGGCTCAGTATCAGCGTGAGAATCGCACCAAAGTGTACTTACGATTCTCGTGTCCCACGGACAACATGAGCTGAGCATTGAGGTTCCACCCTTTGCTGCAACTACACGGGGTTGGACGGCAATGAATATGCCGGGCCGCATACCACGCGCAGCGGGGGTCCATGTCCCAGTATGTTGCCTACAGCAGCCTCGATGTCCACGCACACATCATCTCTGCCTTCGCGTTCAATCCATTTGCCGGAGAGTGCGAGGGTTGCCAGGCCGTAGAATTCGAGCCGAACAAATGAAATGCGGTATCAGCGCATAGGATTAAACTGACGATTGCTTTGCACTGAGAATACGCTTGGAAAGCCGCTATGGGTGGCGGCCCGGGTTAAATAGAGAAGCCCGTCCGATCACTTTCATGTGGCGAACGGTCGGGCTTCTTATTCCACTTGCCAATGCTCGGCTCATATTGGAAGAAAGCTACGCTAATGTTTGCGTGACACTCCTATTTTCTCCGAAGAAAGAGTCGGATAATGAAGAATAGAATTAAAAAAGGTGCCAGATATAACGCAAATATAAAGGCTAATCCAACGAGACCTTGTAATAATGGCATAACTCCTCCCAGACACGAGATTTTGGTATTTGTTCCCATCTTATTCTGAATTGGACCAAATAGTTCCTAGCCACAAAACTACTCGTCAACTGGATCGCACCAATCTGCTGGCAAAACACAGCTTGATTCTTTATCGACATAGCACCAATCCGCAACAGGGCACTCGGCGATGTCGTAAAAATTGCATATATCAACTCCAAGACAACAAGGCTCAACGGGAGGATGTTCATTTGAACCAACAGGATGGATATGCTTCATAACAGCTCCTCACCTTAATCCAATTAGAGACTACGTTTGATCAATGCCACAGTGATCTACAACGCAGATGCTGCCGCCATCCATGTCATAGTCGCAGTAATCGTATGCACCACAGCCATCTGCTTTATCATAAACAGTACAGATGTCAGTAATGCCCAAGAGGCAGTCAAAAGACATCGGCTTCACGCCTGCCTCGTCGCCACTTCCTGGATTAATCGGATGAATATGCTTCACGACTACCTCCCTTTGAGTGCAGAAAAACCTCAATATTGTGTATAACAAACCAAGATGTCTAGTTCACCATATTTCTAGAATGGTTTCGGCGAACGTAGCAATAAGCTTCGCAGACGGTAATCAGAAGAACGAACACCTCCACAATGGTGACAGCAATGCGCTGAACCGCTTATTCCGATACAGTAGCTTCTCGTTGATTTTTCTCCTGCGAAGATGAGTGGCGGGAAATAAGGTCAAAAGCCATCTCGTAGCACATTTTTCTATATTCACATGATGCAGGGTGTAGACTCTTGGGCAAGTAGCCGTGCTCGTCTGCAGCCTCCCAGCTACAGCCCCCACCACAGAAAGACCGAGCCCAACAGTCCGTACAGTCAATTCTTTTTTCGACACCCTGACTCCAGTTTTCAATATACCTAGTTTCGTCAATTCCGGTGACGATGTTGCCCATTTTGAATCGCATCATCCCGACAAACCTGTGACAGGGGTATACGTCCCCTTCGGGAGTCACGGAAATAAAACGCCTGCCAGCCCCGCATCCGACAAAGGCGATCCTGTTGCTCATGATCAAATCAACTGCAGTTTTCAATGTTCTAAACAAGGGCTTTTCCCCTTGATCAATCTGTTTGAGATATTGATCCGCCAAATCTATTAGGCCCGCCCTGATTTTGTTTAATGAGTGTTCGTCGAGTTTGATATTCTCATCGAATGAGCTCACGGGCGAGAAGTAAATCCTTCTGAAGCCCATCTCTTTAAACTGAAGATAGTCTTCAACAAGGTTACAGTTATTATTTGTTAAGGTCGCTCTTGCGCCGAAGGGGAACGACTCGGAAAAACGACGAACGTTTTTGTCGATATCGGAGAAAGAGCCGCCTCCCGTCTTGTACGGGCGCGATGCATCGTGCTTGCATCCTGTACCATCGAGACTAATCAGAACAGAAAACCCGTGCTCCTTGAAAGAATTCACAGCAGTGTCATTCAAAAGCGTTCCGTTGGTCGTAATAGAATAGGTAAAGTTTCTATTGGGGTATATTCTTTTTGAATAGTCGACCGTTTTCCATATCAGCGGCTCGTTAATCATGGGTTCCCCACCAAAAAAGACGATCGCAAGCGTTTCGTTTTCCGATGAACTTGCGACGAGGTAGTCGACCGCCTTGAAGGCTATCTCGTCTGTCATCAGCAGAGGAGACGTTCCATAATCTCCTTTACCGGCAAAACAGTAACTACAACCAAGGTTGCATGCATGTGAAACGTGGAGTTCGATGGATCTAAGTTTTCGAGGCGTGTCTTTTGTTAAGAAAGTCCGCTCAGACAATCGTTGATACTCATCAATGTCGTCTTCAAGTTCTGCTATGGTCGTTTGGTCGTAGCCTTTCGCAGCAAGTGACTTTGTTAGCAACTTCGAGTTGACCGTTCTTCCCGATGCTTCAAATATGCGAAGCGCATCTTCTGACGCTTGGTCAACCTGAAAGCAATTGCGAGTGACCTCATCGAAGCAGTAACGACGATCACTTACTGAGAAAAAATGCATACGTTCCTCAATTTCATGCTGGACTGGCACTAACCTTGTTTATTGTTGCGCAGCTATAAAAAACCACCAGCGGGGATTCGGTGTGCGGCCCAATCGGACTCCCAAAAGGTTCTATTTGAGACTGGCAAGCTTTGTGTTGTTGGCACTTCGACAGCGCTCTTTATTCCAACATGGAGCCTCGCAGTTTGAGTCGACTTGCCTCTGGAAGGTCCGATCTTAACTTGATTTAGGATGAAAACAGATTACAGGCGCGCTCCTCTAGAAAGAAAGGAAACCAATCGCCGCCTTTCACCAGGAAAGTTTTTATAGCCCACCTCGAGCAAAATGAAAGATGCGAGAGCGATTGGGGAACAACGCGAATCTCCCCTTTTGGGTGGGAGCGAGCCTTCAGCCACCGGCGAACGACTCGCCCTGGTCAGAATCTGGAAGTGGTGCCGGGCCGCTTGGGCCTCCCCGGTGACTTCGTGGGGCTTACCTGCCTGACGTCGAGGAGTACATCCGCAAGATTCGTTCCCTATGCCGTTTGCTCTCACGCCCGCCTTAGTTCCAAGTCGGGCGAGCCGCCGCGCTCATGCGACCCGTGGCGGCGACACGTCGACGCCGCGCTCGCTGAGCACATCTTCGGTCGCGGGCGAGCACGAGGTCGCGCCGGCGCATCCGCTGGGACTGCTGTGCGTGCAAAACGGCTACGTGGTGAGCGTCCCGCGCTGGATTCAGCCGAGTGAGGAAGGCGTTGAGATCGGCGCGCTGGCAACGGGGGAGGGCGGCATCACCGACGACGTCTCGGCCCGCCATGCCCATATCTGGTGCGACGAGTCTGGCGCATGGTTTGTCGAGGACCTGTCGTCCACTAACGGCACCGTGGTGGTAAACGGGGCCACGAGTGTGTGTATTCAAGTAGAGCCCGGCCGCTCCGCCCAGCTCAACCCCGGCGACGAGCTCAAACTCGGCGAATCCACCACCTACGCCATCCTGCTCGGCGCCCTCTAGCCGGCAGTTAGGGACGTTCCTTTCCTGCCGGTACTTGGGGACACTCCTTGGCGCGTCAGAGCCAGTCGCCCGGGGATGGAGGGACCATTTTGGCCCTTGGCAGTCACCTAAGGTAAACCTCTACCGCCCACCTATATTTGCCGAAATATGGCCTGACGGCGGGGTACAATAAACCCGCATGCGGATTTCCGTTGCGGGCGCTTCCCATCGCCGGGGCGTGCCCGGGAGCATCCGGCATGCGGCCTTTGCGGCGCTCGGTCATGTGCAAGACGGGCGGTCGGGTCTGTGGGGAGCATCAGCTGCCCCTCGCCTCGGCATGTCTTCTCTCCACGCCACGTACCTGCTGCTGAGCCTGCCTGCCAGATGATTGGAAGCAACAGCGTAAATCCCATCACGCCAACATCCCGGCGATCGCCGGGGTCTGTATACCTATATGAGAGGAGAGGGGTATATGGCGCGTAAGTTTAAGTCTATGGACGGCAACGAGGCGGCCGCATATGTTTCGTATGCGTACACCGAGGTAGCGGGAATTTATCCCATTACGCCGTCCAGCCCGATGGCCGACCATGTCGACCAGTGGGCGGCCCAGGGTCGCAAGAACATCTTCGGCACCCCGGTCAAGGTCGTCGAGATGGAGTCCGAGGCAGGTGCAGCCGGTACCGTTCACGGTTCGCTGGGCGCCGGTGCTCTGACCACCACCTACACGGCTTCTCAGGGTCTGCTCCTGATGATCCCGAACATGTACAAGATCGCGGGCGAGCAGCTCCCGGGCGTTTTCCACGTCTCCGCGCGTTGCGTCGCTTCGCACGCCCTGAACATCTTCGGTGATCACTCCGACGTCATGGCCTGCCGCCAGACCGGCTTCGCCATGCTCGCCGAGGGCAACGTCCAGGAGGTCATGGACCTCTCGCCGGTGGCTCACCTTGCCGCCATCGAGGGCAAGACCCCGTTCCTTAACTTCTTCGACGGCTTCCGCACCAGCCACGAGATCCAGAAGGTCGCCATGTGGGACTACAAGGATCTGGCCGAGATGTGCGACATGGACGCCGTCCAGGCTTTCCGCGACCACGCGCTCAACCCTGAGCACCCGCACACCCGCGGCAGCCACGAGAACGGCGATATCTTCTTCCAGAACCGCGAGGCCTGCAACAAGGTCTACGACGAGCTTCCCGCCGTCGTCGAGGGCTACATGAAGAAGATCAACGAGAAGCTCGGCACCGATTACGGCCTGTTCAACTACTACGGCGCTCCCGATGCCGACCGCGTCGTCGTGTGCATGGGCTCCTTCTGCGACGTGCTCGAGGAAGTCATCGACTACCTCAACGCTCACGGCGAGAAGGTCGGCCTGGTCAAGGTTCGCCTGTTCCGTCCGTTCTCCATCAAGCACTTCGTCGACGTTCTCCCCGAGACTGTCCAGAAGATCGCCGTCATGGACCGCACCAAGGAGCCGGGTTCCATCGGCGAGCCGCTCTACCAGGACGTCGTCTCCGCTCTCTACGAGGCCGGCAAGACGGGCATCAAGGTCGTCGGCGGCCGTTATGGCCTGGGCAGCAAGGACACGCCTCCCGCGTCCGCGTTCGCTGTCTTCGAGGAGCTCAAGAAGGACGAGCCCAAGCGCGAGTTCACCATCGGCATTGTCGATGACGTGACCAACCTGAGCCTGCCCGAGGCCGAGGATGCGCCCAACACCGCAGCCCCCGGCACCATCGAGTGCAAGTTCTGGGGTCTGGGTGGCGACGGTACCGTCGGCGCCAACAAGAACTCGATCAAGATCATCGGCGATCACACCGACAAGTACGTTCAGGCCTACTTCCAGTACGACTCCAAGAAGACCGGCGGCGTCACCGTTTCGCACCTGCGCTTTGGTGATTCCCCGATCCGTTCGCCGTACTACGTGACCAAGGCCGACTTTGTCGCCTGCCACAACCCCAGCTACATCGTCAAGGGCTTCAAGATGGTCCGCGACGTCAAGCCGGGTGGCACCTTCCTGGTCAACTGCCAGTGGAGCGACGAGGAGTTCGCCGAGCACATGCCCGCCGTGGCCAAGCGCTACATCGCCAACAACAACGTCAACGTCTACCTGATCGACGCTATCGACCTGGCCGCCAAGGTCGGCATGGGCAAGCGCACCAACACGGTGCTCCAGTCCGCCTTCTTCGCGCTGGCCAAGGTCTTGCCCGCCGAGGACGCTCTGCAGTACATGAAGGACGCGGCCACCAAGTCCTACATGAAGAAGGGCCAGGCCATCGTCGATGCCAACCACAAGGCCATCGATGCCGGCGCTACCGCCTTCCGTAAGTTCGAGGTTCCGGCCGACTGGGCAACTGCCGAGGATGCCGCTCCCGTCGAGCTCTCCGAGGAGACCAAGTCCGCTATCGCCCAGCAGGTCAAGAACCTGCTCGAGCCCATCGATCGCATGGATGGCGACAGCCTGCCCGTTTCCGCCTTCGTCGGTTGCGCCGACGGCCAGTTTGAGCTGGGCGCCTCCGCATACGAGAAGCGCGGCGTCGCCGTGGTCGTTCCCCATTGGGACGAGACCAAGTGCATCCAGTGCAACCAGTGCGCCTACGTGTGCCCGCATGCCACCATCCGTCCGTTCGCGATGACCGAGGACGAGGCTGCCGCCGCGCCCGAGGCTACCCGCACGCTCGACGCCATGGGCCCCAAGGCCAAGGGCATGAAGTTCACCATGGCCGTGTCCCCGCTCGACTGCATGGGTTGCACCAACTGCGTCAAGGTTTGCCCCAAGGGCGCCCTCGAGATGGTTCCCACCGAGCAGGAGATGGACCAGCAGCCCGTTTGGGACTACATGGTCGAGAACGTCTCCGAGAAGAAGGAGCTCATCGCGGCCAACGTCAAGGGCAGCCAGTTTAAGCAGCCCTACCTGGAGTTCTCCGGCTCCTGCGCCGGCTGCGCCGAGACCGCCTATGCACGTCTGGTGACCCAGGTCGCCGGCGACCGCATGTTCATTTCCAACGCCACCGGCTGCTCCTCCATTTGGGGCAACCCCGCTGCCACCGCTCCTTACTGCAAGGACAAGGACGGTCACGGCCCGGCGTGGAACAACTCCCTGTTCGAGGACAATGCCGAGCACGGTCTGGGCATGGCCGTTGGCTACGAGGCCGTTCAGAAGAAGCTGATCGCTGCTACGCAGGAGATCATCGCCGCTGACGGTCCGTCCGACGAGCTCAAGGCCGCCGGCCAGGCTTGGATCGACTCCGTCAACGACGCCGAGGCCTCTAAGACCGCTGCCGCCGCCTACGTTGCCGAGCTCGAGAAGTGCGGCTGCGACGCCTCCAAGGCGATCCTCGCCGACAAGGCTTACCTCACCAAGAAGTCCTTCTGGATCTTCGGCGGCGACGGTTGGGCCTACGACATCGGCTTCGGTGGCTTGGACCACGTCCTGGCTTCCGGCCACAACGTCAACGTCTTCGTCTTCGACACCGAGGTCTACTCCAACACTGGTGGTCAGGCCTCCAAGGCCTCGAACCTGGGCCAGGTCGCTCAGTTCGCCGCTGCCGGTAAGGTGACCAAGAAGAAGTCCCTGGCCGAGATTGCCATGAGCTACGGCTACGTCTACGTGGCGCAGGTCGCCATGGGCGCCAACCCGGCTCAGACCCTCAAGGCCATCCACGAGGCCGAGGCCTACGACGGTCCGTCCCTCATCATCGGCTACAGCCCCTGCGAGATGCACTCCATCAAGAAGGGTGGCATGCAGAACTGCCAGGCCGAGATGAAGAAGGCTGTCGAGTGCGGTTACTGGAACCTCTTCCGCTTCAACCCCGAGGCTGCTGCCGGCAAGAAGTTCTCGCTCGATTCCAAGGAGCCCGCGGGCGGTTATCAGGAGTTCCTGATGAACGAGGCCCGTTACGCTTCGCTGACGCGTTCCTTCCCCGAGCGCGCCGAGGAGCTCTTCAAGGAGAATGAGCAGGCCGCTATGGACCGCTATCAGCACCTGCTGAAGCTCAAGACGGTGTACAACGAGGCCTAAGTCTCCCACCGCAGGATCTGAGGGCTAACCTTCGCGGACGTCCTCGGACATGAAAGAACCCCTGCTGCGCACTACGTGCGGCGGGGGTTCTTTCGTCCTGCGGAGTGCCCGCGAAGGTTAGCCCTCAGATCCTGCTACGACTACGTCCTCAGATTGTGTGGGCGGATGAAGGACGTAGTTGGCCGGGTATTCCGTCCCTTTCGCTGTTTCGCGGCTTTGCCGCGAAACCTCGCGCCACTTTGGGGATGGATGGGGGACTTGGCTGTTGCCGCCTTTTCGGAGCGCTTCTTTATTCCTTTTGCTGGATGAAAAGCCCCTTGTTTTTGCAGGGGTGCATACTCGACTTATAAGTGCATAGAATCTCGTATAGCGCGAGTAAGATATTGCGCTGTCCGTTTTGTGTTTAGCAGAGATGTAGCTTGCATAATCCGACATAATCCTCGCTTCATTTAAATAAAGTCGCACGTAAATTACGTAGATATGTCTGAGCTGGAGTTCTGTACGCTGAGCGGACAAAAACGACCGTTCACCGTTCCACTATTTTCAAAATGAATAAAATGAGCGATAAAGAGAATATAAACCTTAATAAACTCGCGTATCGCACGGACGCGGGTTATTAATGGGTTGTAGGCCTTTTACAGAAAGGATTCCAGCAATGTCTAAGCCTCTTGGCAAGCCCGATCGTATTGTCGTCGCCCTTGGCGGCAACGCCCTCGGCAACAACCCCGTCGAGCAGATCGAGGCCGTGAGCAACACCGCCCACGCTCTCCTCGGTCTCATCGAGCAGGGCAATGAGATCATCATCACCCACGGCAACGGCCCGCAGGTCGGCATGATCCAGAACGCCTTCGCCGCTGCCCACGATGCCATCGGTACCCCCGAGATGCCGCTGCCCGAGTGCGGCGCCATGTCCCAGGGCTACATTGGTTATCACCTGCAGCAGGGCATCGGCCGCGAGATGCACAAGCGCTATAAGCGTTGGCACGCCGCCACCGTCGTTACCCAGATCGAGTGCGATCCCGACGATCCCGCGTTCAAGAACCCGACCAAGCCGATTGGCCCCTTCTACACCGAGGAGCAGGCCAAGGAGTTCATGGCCGAGGATCCCTCCAAGGTCTTCGTCGAGGATTCCGGCCGCGGCTGGCGTCGCGTCGTCGCTTCCCCCGATCCCAAGAAGATCGTCGAGGCCGACTCCATCCTCAACCTGCTCGACAACGAGTTCATCGTCATCGCCTGCGGTGGCGGCGGCATCCCCGTCGTCCGCGACTACGAGAACAAGGGCTGCTACAAGGGCGTTCCCGCCGTCATCGACAAGGACCTGGGCGGCGAGCTGCTGGCCGAGGACTGCGACGCCGACGTTCTGTTCCTGCTGACCGCCGTTGAGCATGTCGCCATCAACTTTGGCAAGCCCAACCAGGAGGAGCTCGAGGACCTCACCGCCGACGAGGCCGAGCGCCTGGCCGACGAGGGCCAGTTCGGCAAGGGTTCCATGGAGCCCAAGGTTCGCGCTGCCATCAAGTTCGCCCGTTCCCGCAAGGGCCGCACCTGCATCATCGGCGCTCTGGACAAGGCCGCCGAGACCATGGCTGGCCTCTCCGGTACCCGCATTCACGAGTAGTCTCTACTCTGTTGCCTCTCTCGTGGGCGCTAGGCAAAGCGCCCACAAACTAGCCTCTCTTCATGAGCCCCGCAGTCCGCTCCGACTGCGGGGCTTTTGCTATTGAGGTGGCTGTTCATGAGGGGCGTTGCAGGCCGTGGGAGAGTGCATCCCAGAATGAGCGTCCAAAATGGGGCGCAGTTTCCTCTAAGGTCTTCAACCGGAAAATGCATCCCGGAATTTGGCCGAAAAGTGGTCCACAGTTTCCCAAACGGGCCACTAACGGAAAGCGCATCCCATTAGCGAGCTCCAAAGTGGGACGCATTTTCCGTTAGCGGTAGTTTCCGGCAGTTCAGGACAGTCCTCTACGACCGTCCACGAATAGCGTTCGTAAGGCTGTCTCCAACAACTGGTCGTTTAAGAACGTCCCCGATGATTAGTAGTAGGCCCACATGACTTCGATTTCGTTGAGGACCTCTACGACGCCCCAGCGGCGAGCGCTGCGGCTTTGCGAGTTGGGATCGTAAACGCCTATCTGGTCGGCATCGTCAATGCCGTAAAGTACGATGTAGTGTCCTACGTTGGTGAAGGTACCCGGTCGCACGGACGCGATGACGGGTACGCCCGAACGCAGTGCCCGTGTGAGCGAGTTGCGTGTGTTGTAGAGCTGAGTTCCCGAAAGGTGGAGCCGTGCCGCACCGCTTATCATAAAGGACCACTCGGTGGCTCCGGTGGGGGCATAATTGCCAGATTCGGCGAGGGCACAGATGTCGACCGGTGTTTTGTCGGTGTTTCCGGTCTTAAAGATGTAGACCATGGTGAGGCAGGTGGGGCCACAGCCGTTTTGGCGGATAGTTCCTCCGGCGTAGGGCAGCTCCGACCATGCGGGGTCGATTTGGTAGATATGGGGCATGGTGCCGGCTTTCCATTGCGAACGCGGGGTGGAAAATGCAAATGTGTACCCGGGCTCGACGGGAGCGTTAAGCAACTTGCTCTCGACGGAGGGCTCGAGGCCTGCCGAGCCATGGGAGATGCAAGAACCTAAAAATACAAAGATGAGGCAGGCCATGACGGAGCAAAGTGCGATGCGCAAACGTCGAATCGGCAGTGAGGACTTCCCGGCACGCGATCTTTGACGTGCGCTACGCCCTGCGTTGGTGGTGCGCTGGCGAGACGAGATGGCAACATCGCCCCTGCTTGGCTCGGAAGGGTTTCTTGGCGTTGGTACGTTGCGCACAGCAAGGCGCACGTTTCGTTGACGCCGCTCGCCGTCGTTGTATTCGTTGGTCATTCGAATCGCCTCGTCTCATGTGTAGATTCCTATCCTACATAAAAAGGCGCGCTTCAAATGGGGGCGTGCACCAAAAGCTTTGCGGGCGGCTCGAAAAGGGGGACGTGGGCCTCGGCGGCCGAAAGCCAAGCAGAATCGAGGCCGCACCAACCGTTTATCCGGGGCCAGTGAAATTGGCTGCCGTTCGTCCCAAAAAAGGCGCCGCTTGTTTTGCAGTTCTGCCTTCGGTCGAGCTGCGAGCGGCGCTGCTGCGCCAAGGCCGTATCTTAAAGCCATGGAATAAAAGCGCGCGGCAAAACGGACCGCGCAAGGGGTGACGCCAAGGGCGTCAAACAGGAAAGGAGGGGAACAATGGCGGACAAGAACGCAGAAGTTGCAGTCGAGGATAACGGCGGCATGAAGAAAACGCTTTCGCTCTGGAACTTCTTCACCATCGGTTTCGGTGCCATCATCGGTACCGGTTGGGTTCTGCAGGTCGGCGACTGGATGGTCGTGGGCGGCGGTCCCGTTCCCGCTATGATCGCATTCCTCTTGGGTGCAATCTTCCTCGTGCCCGTCGGAGCTGTTTTCGGTGAGCTCACGGCTGCTATCCCCATCTCGGGCGGCATCGTCGAGTATGTCGATCGTAGCTTTGGACGTACGCTGAGCTACATCACCGGATGGCTTTTGGCCCTGGGCAACGGCATCCTGTGCCCGTGGGAGGCCATCGCCATTTCGACCCTCGTGTCCGAGATGTTCGGCAGCCTGCCCGGCCTTGAGTGGCTGCGCGCCGTCAAGCTCTACACCATACTGGGGGCCGACGTCTACCTGTTCCCGACGCTGATCGCGCTCGGCTTTGCAGTCTACGTCATCTTCCTCAACTTCCGCGGCGCCAGCTCGGCTGCCAAACTCCAGGCCTTCCTGACCAAGGCCCTGCTCTGCGGCATGCTGCTCGCCATGGGCGTCTCGCTGTTCACCGGCTCGCCGGACAACGCCATGCCCGTGTTCTCCCAGGTCACCGGCGCTGGCGGCGGCAAGGCCGCTACCGAGAGCACCAGCCTGTTCGCCGGCATCGTGTCGGTCCTGGTTCTGACTCCGTTCTTCTACGCCGGCTTCGACACCATTCCTCAGCAGGCTGAGGAAGCAGCCGAGGGCCTCAACTGGAACAAGTTCGGCAAGATCATCTCCCTGGCACTGCTGGCCGCCGGCGGCTTCTACATGGTCTGTATCTACTCGTTCGGCACCATCCTCGACTGGCATGAGTTCGTTAAGAGCCCGGTTCCCGCGCTCGCCTGCCTCAAGGGCATCAATATGCTCCTGTACCTGGCCATGCTCGTCATCGCAACGCTTGGACCCATGGGCCCGATGAACTCCTTCTACGGCGCCACAAGCCGCATCATGCTCGCCATGGGCCGCAAGGGCCAGCTGCCCGAGCAGTTCGCCGAGGTCGACCCCAAGTCCGGCGCTCCCAAGCTCGCCTGCGTCGTTCTGGGCGTCATCACCGTCGTCGGTCCGTTCCTGGGCAAGAACATGCTCATCCCCCTGACCAACGTGTCGGCTCTCGCCTTCATCTTCTCCTGCGGCATGGTCGCCCTCGCTTGCCTGCGCATGCGCTTCACCGAGCCCGACCTGCCTCGTCCCTACGAGGTGCCCGGCGGCAAGTTTGGCATCGGCCTCGCTATCGCTGCCTGCGCCATCATCATCGGCCTGCTCGTGATTCCGTTCTCTCCCGCTTCCCTCAACATGGTGGAGTGGAGCATCGTGATCGGCTGGTTGGCTATTGGCCTGGCCCTCATGGCTTTCACCAATTCCCGCAAAAAGTAACGCCTAGCCGGGGCGGATCAGGTGCGCGGGCCCCTCTCTTCCGCGCACCGAACCCGGCACCACTTGGGTAGCTTTGTGAGGCCTTAACCCAACACGGTCTCGCCCACTATATGGATCCATAAGGAGGAACCATGTCCACTAAGTATGCAATCGTTGGCGGCAAGCTCATCGACGGTACCGGTGCCGAGCCGGTCGAGAACTCCCTCGTTCTCGTCGACGACAACGGCAAGATCGAGTACGCCGGCGCCATGCAGGACCTTCCCGAGGGCGTTGAGGTCATCGACGCCGCCGGCAAGACCGTCCTTCCCGGCCTGATCGACACCCACCTGCACTTCTCGGGCAACTTGACCGACGATGACACCGACTGGGTCATGCAGCCGCTCCTCGAGAAGCAGGCCGTCGCCGTCAAGCAGGCCTACGACTGCCTCACCCACGGCCTCACCACCGTCTGCGAGATCGGCCGCTTTGGTATCCAGATCCGTGACTGCATCGACAAGGGCGTCTTCAAGGGCCCGCGCGTTCTGGCCACCGGCCTTGGCTTCTGCCGCGTTGCCGGCCACGGCGACTCCCACCACTGCAGCCAGGAGCTCAACAAGGAATCGCACCCCTGGGGCGATCAGGTCGACGGTCCTTGGGATCTGCGCAAGGCCGTCCGTCGCCGCCTGCGCGAGAACCCCGATGCCATCAAGATCTGGGCTACCGGTGGCGGCATCTGGCGCTGGGACTCCGGCCGCGACCAGCACTACTGCTCCGAGGAGATTCAGGCTGTGGTCGAAGAGGCAAAGATGGTCGGCATCCCCGTGTGGAGCCACTGCTACAACAACCACGCCGCTGCCTACGATTCCGTTCGCTTTGGCTGCGAGCAGCTGATTCACGGCTTCGATATCGATGAGCGTACCATGGACCTCATGGCCGAGCAGGGCACCTTCTTCACCCCGACGATCGCCTTCCTGCCCACCTGGTACGCCACCTATCCGCCCGTCTACGTCCCCGAGCTGCACGACAAGTACGAGGGCACCCTGGTCGAGAAGGAGCTGCAGCGCAACTACGACTGCCTGCGCGAGGCCAAGAAGCGCGGCGTCGTCATGACGATCGGCTCCGACTCCTTCTCCTTCGTCACCCCGTACGGCACCTGCTCCATCGAGGAGATGTACGAGTTCGTCGACAAGATCGGCTTCACCCCGGTCGAGACCATCACCTGTGCCACTCTCAACGGTGCCAAGATGTGCCACATCGAGGACGAGACCGGTTCCATCGAGGCCGGCAAGTGCGCCGACCTGCTGGTCGTCAACGGTGACGTCGCCGCCGACATCCACGTGCTCAACACCGACAACATGGACGTCATCATGAAGGACGGCTGGATTGTCGAGGGCGGCACCTTCGGCGAGGCAAACAAGTACAGCGCCTAAGCTACCGTTCATCGATGGCTTGATGTAAAACACAGTATTTGATGCATAATGCAATGGAGAGGGTCGCTTGCGGCCCTCTTTATTGCTATGGGGTGCGTCAGTAAGAAGGAGATGACGGTGGATCTCAATAGGCTGATTCTGGGCAAGAGCTACAACTCTACCAAGGTCTTTCGTACCGCTCAGCATGTGGTTCAAGCCATCTTGCTCGGTATTGTCGTTCCGCTGCTTATCCTGCTGCTCATCTGGGATCTAACCGATAATCCCAATCCCGTTCCGGCCGTTGTTGTCATTGCCGGCTTGGTCATGCTGTGCTTCTTCTTCTCGTACGTCTTTGTCGTTCCCGACGACCTCACATCGAGCGCAACCGACCGCACGCTCGCCATCGCTTCAAAAATATTCGCCTACACGTCGCGCGGCCTTACGCCCGAAGCTGCCCTGGGCGCCTCTAAGATCATCCTGTCCGAAACGATCGCCTCTGCCATCTGCTTTACCGACGGCAAGCAGGTGTTGGCAAGCTGGGGCGAGGACTCGGCAAAATGCCCCGCGGGCACCCCGGTGGTGCTGCGGACTACGCTCAACGTGATCAACAGCGGTGAGCAAAGCGTGTTCTCGCGCGATGCCTCGACCGAGACAGGTGGCTACTTTCCGCGCCTGCGCGCCGGTATTGTCGCACCGCTTACCGTGCGCGGGCATTGCGTGGGCACGCTCGAGCTGTATTATCCCCGTCTGAGCAGCATCGATATGCGCCAGACGGCGCTTGCCTCGGGCTTTGCCGACCTCATTTCCACGCAGCTTGCGAGCTTTGAGCTCGAGCGCCAGGACGAGCTTACGGCCCGCGTGGAGCTGCGCGCCTTGCAATCGCAGGTCGATCCTCATTTTCTGTTTAACACCATCAGCACCATCGTGTCGCTCGTTCGAACCGAGCCCGACAAGGCGCGATCGCTGCTGATCGACTTCTCCAACTACTACCGTCAGACGCTTTCTGATTCCGATACCCTCACAACGCTCGAGCACGAGGTGGAACAGGGCACTCGCTATATCAATCTTATGCAGGCTCGTTATGGCGACGGCCGTCTGCGCGTCTCGGTCGATATCGACTTTGAGGTGCGCGATTGCATGGTGCCGCCGTTTATCTTGCAGCCGTTGCTCGAAAACTGCATCAAGCACGCGCAGCGCGAGACCGAGCCGCTTTCTATTCATGTTAGGGCTTTCGAGACCGATGACGGTTTGGAGATCATCGTCGAGGACGACGGCATCGGTATGAGCGAAGAGGTCTGCGCGCATCTGTTTGAGCAGCATCGCTTGGAGGAGCCCGAGAGCATTACCGCCGACGGCTCCGTCAAGCGAGGTTGCGGCCTGGCGCTCTTCAACGTGCTTCAGCGCATCCATTTCTTTTACGGAGAAGATTCCGGCATGCGCGTGAAGTCCCAGGAGGGCGTGGGAACGCAGGTCATCGTCGAGCTGAACGGCGAGCCGCATGAGCCGGCGCCGTTGACGGCGTAGCACGCGGTTGGATTGAGAGAAAAAGAGGGGAAGCACATATGTCCGAAGGCTGGAACATCTTGGTGGTTGATGACGAGCCTCCCATTAGGGCTGAGCTACGCTATCTGTTGGAAAAGGATACGCGTGTGGGTCAGATTGCCGAGGCGGGCAATGTCACCGAAGCCGTGGAGTCGATTCTGTCGAACAAGCCCGACGTGTTGTTTTTAGACATTACCATGCCCGGTCGCTCGGGAATTGAGCTTGCCGAGACGCTGCAGAACCTAAAGACGCCGCCGGTGGTTGTGTTTGTGACGGCGTTTGCCGAATTTGCCGCTGATGCGTATAACCTCGATGCGGTCGACTATGTCGTCAAGCCGGTCGAGGACGCACGCCTGTCAAAGGCACTCGACAAGATCGAGGCAGCCTTGGGTGCCCGTCGTGTTATCCATGCTCCGCGCCAGCCTTTGCGTCTGACGGTGGACCGCGGGGGCAAAAAGGTGTTCATTCCCGCCGCAGACGTCTGCTACTTTGAGGCGCGCGCCGATTTTTGCAACGCCATCTGCGCCGAGGGAACGTACCTGATCAATGAGTCGATCTCTTCGCTCGAGCGTCGCTTGGACTCCGAGGGCTTTATTCGCGTTCATCGCAGCTACCTGGTCAATTTGGAAGACGTGCACAATGTTGAGATTGGCTCCACGGGGTTGATGGAGCTCAGGCTCGACCGCGTGAACTCGACGGTACCGGTGTCCCGTCGTCGTGCCGCCGAGGTCAAGTCGCACCTGGGGCTTGCGTAAGAGGCTTGCGTGCCGTCGTTTACCATCGCAGGTTTGGCATGGGCGCGCGGTGGGCATAATGGGTGGCATCGAATGAAATCGAAAGGATCATTATGCCCGCGCTTATCACCCATCATCTGTTTGGCGAGGAAAGCATCGACCGTCTTCCGCAGGGCGTCATCACGTCCGATGAAGAGCGCATTGCCTTTATCTTGGGCAACCAAGGCCCCGACCCGTTTTTCTTTCACATTCTGACACCGCGTGTTTCCGACTGCACGCTGCTGGCGCAGGTCATGCATCGGTCGCGCATGTCTCGCCAGTTCGCGTGCCTGCGCGACGGCGTGTCGCATCTGCTGCCGCGCGACGCCAGCTTGGGTCGCGCCTTTGCGTTGGGCCTGCTGTCTCATTACGTGCTCGACCGCAACGCCCATCCCTTTGTCTATGAGCAGCAGTTTGGCATCGTGGAGTCCGATTCAGAGCTTGAGGATTCGAGCAGTCAGGTCCATGCCGTGATCGAGAGCGACCTGGATGTACTGATGCTGCAGCTTAAACGCGATGGCGCTACGGTCGACGATTACCCGCCGGCGGGCGAGATCGTCACCACCGATCGCATCAATCGCGTGGCCGGCGTGCTGATGAGCTATGTTGCCGGACGCGTGTACGGCATTGACATTCCGGCGGGGGAGTACGGTGCTGCCGTTGCCAATATGCAGCGACTTTACCGCGCGATTGAGCCGGCCGGCTCCGCAAAGACGCGCGCGATCTCGCTGGTTGAGGGCTTGGTGCACGACTACTCGCTGCTCGACGGCCTTGCCCATCGCGTGACGACGGAGCTGCCCGAGCGCACCGGTAACCTGGGCCATCTGACATGGAAGAATCCCTTTACCGACGAGGTCTCGAACGAGAGTTTCCCCGAGGTCTTTGATCGCGCGCTGGTCGATTACGAGTGCACGGTCGCACGTTTTATCGAGACCGGTGACATGGATGCCGTGACCAGTCGCGTCAACTACAGCGGTCGCGTGCTCAATGCCGATGAGGAGTTCGACCGCGAGGAATAGGGCCCGTGCGTGCCCCTTTGCCGAATCCTTACCGGCGGTTCTGGACAATTGGGGTACGATGAACTAACTGCATATCGGGCGAATACGAAGGGTCCCTGTCCATGAAATACACCAAGCTCGAGCGTAACTGGGTTATGTATGATGTGGGCAATTCGGCCCTCGTGCTGCTCAATACCTCGGTGGTGCCCATTTACTTTAACGCCATCAATACCGGCGCTTCCTCGGCCGACCTGGTGGTCGCCTGGGGCAATGCACAGACGATCGCCTCGCTGGTCATCGCCATGCTCATGCCCATTCTGGGCGCACTTGCCGACTACGCTGGCAACAAAATCAAGTTCTTCTTGGGCTTTTTCCTCACGGGCCTGGTTCTTTGCCTGGCGCAGGCTATCCCAATGTCCGCCATGGCATTTTTGACCGTGTACGTGCTGTGCACCATCGGCCTTAACTCTTCTATGACGTTCTACGACGCCATGCTGCCCGACATTACCACCGACGAGCGCATGGACGCCGTGTCCAGCTCGGGCTATGCCTGGGGCTACATCGGTTCCACCGTGCCGTTCGTCATCTGCCTGGCGCTCATCATGGGTGGCCCCGCTCTTGGCGTCCCCACCATGCTGGCAACGCGTCTGTCGTTTATCATCACTGGTGCCTGGTGGCTCATCTTTACCCTGCCGCTCATTCGCACCTATAAGCAAAAGTACGGTCGCGAGCGCGGTCCCGAGGACACCATCGGCCACATCGTGGGCGGTGTGTTCTCCGAGGTCGGACACACCATGCGCGAGATCGCCCACAACAAGACCGTGCTGGTCTACATGATTGCGTTCTTCTTCTATATCGACGGTGTGCACACGGTCATTTCCATGGCTACCAGCTACGGCTCGGCTTTGGGCATCGATTCGACCCAGTTGGTCCTGGCGCTGCTCGTCACGCAGTTCGTGGCCTTTCCATCCGCCATCATCTACGGCAAGCTCGCCGGACGCGTGGGCACGCTCAACATGATCCTGGTGGCAGTCGCCGCCTACATGGGCATTGTGCTGTTCGCCGCGTTCTTCCTAAAGACCGCCTTTGAATTCTGGGTGCTTGCCATTATGGTCGGCCTGTTCCAGGGCGGCGTGCAGGCGCTTAGCCGTAGCTACTTTGGCCGCATTATCCCCAAGGAAAAGTCCAACGAGTACTACGGCTTCTTTGATATCTTTGGCCGCTATGCAAGTGTTATGGGCACCTTCTTGGTGTCGGTTGTCACCTCGCTGACCGGCAACCCGTCGCTGGGCGTCCTTTCCATTGGTGTGCTGCTGGTCGTTGGCTTTATGCTGCTGGTCCGCCTGTCCCGCATGACTCGGGCGGCAGAGCGTGCCGCATAGGAGCGAGCGGCTATTGTGCCTGTCCACGGTACTCTTTTGGGGTTATCCGCAATAAACATTGCGACTTGCGAGCAATGATTTGCCCAAGTGGGTATGATGGAATCAGCTAGGTCGCGGGGCGTCGCCTGTGTTTGGCGGCGTCCCGTTTTTGTGTTGCAGGGAGGGTAAGGCATGAACGCCACAGTCGTGATTCCAACGTATTGGGCGGGCGATGACGCTTGCGCAAACGCCCCTGGCACTTATGACCATTCGACGCGACTCAACGCCGACAATCCCGAACTCGACCGCTGCCTGGCCTCGCTTGAGCAGGTGCGTGACATCCCGCGCATCATCCTTTTGGTGGTCTGTCCCGTTTCTGCCACAGCCGATGTGTCGCTGCGCGTGCACGAGATTGTCGACGCGCATCCCACGCTCAAGGTCACCGTTGTCACCAACACCCAGGCCTCGCGCATCGCAGACCGGGTTGCTCAGATCGCGCCCAAGGGTTCGGGCGAGTGCGTGAGCCTGCGAGGCTACGGTGCCATCCGCAACATGGGGCTAGCCTGTGCCGCTGTGCTGGGGCATGACGCGGTTATCTTTTTGGATGACGATGAGACTGTCATCGACGCCGACTTTATGAAGCGCGCGACCTATGCGTTGGGGCAGCAGACACGTCAGGGCTTGCCGATCTTGGTCAAGAGCGGCTATTTCTACGATCGCGACGGCTCGCCGCTGGCTCCCACGGACAAGGCGGGCATCTGCCATCGTTGGTGGACCAAGCGCATCGAGTTCAACCGTTGGATGAAAAAGGCGCTTTCGGGCACCCGCATCTCGCGCTCCAACTACGTGTGCGGCGGCCTGATGGCCCTGCACGCCCGCGCCTTTACGCGTGTGGCCTTTGACCCGTTTATCACCCGCGGCGAGGACTTGGATTACCTCTTTAACATGCGCATGTTTGGCTACGACGTGTGGTTCGATAACGAGTGGACCGTGCGCCATCTGCCTCCGGAGTCCGAAAAGCGCTCACCGCGCTTTATGCAGGATGTATACCGTTGGTACTACGAACGGGCCAAGTTGACATTCGCCGCGCATCAAAAGGAGCTCATTCCCGTTACGGCGGCATCGCTCATGCCCTACCCGGGCCCGTGGATTTCGCGCGAGCTCGACGACCGCGTGCGCAAGACCGCTATGGTCCGCAGCGTGTTTACCCGCGAGCATGAGGGCTACCTGCGCATCTGGCGCCATGGTATCGACGAGGCAAAGGCCTATGCGCGCCAAAACGCTGCAAGCTACCTGCGTTTCCAGAGCTTTTGGCCCAAGATCATGGACGGGCTTTGGCGTGACGCACAACTGATCAGTATCCTGGAGGGGGCCGAATGATCGACCGCCGCGCCCAGCGCGATAGTTCAATATCAATCTTTCGCATCATTGCCGTTGCCTGCGCCATTTGTGTGCTGGTGTACTTTATTTTTGCCTTGGTGACCGGTATCGAGCCGATCGCCACGGTGATTGCCTGCGCGCTGCTGTGCATCTTTCTGTGCATCTTTATCTTTTTGACGCTCAATCCCGATTCGGTGCGCTCCCAGTACACCGAGGAGACGCTCTCGGTGGCCTCGGCCATGCTCGAGGACATTAAGGGCGGTCTGACGCAGGAGTCGGCGCGTTTGGTGTGCCGGCGCATTTTGCCCGAGACGCGCGCCATGACGGTGGCCATCACCGACGAGGACAACGTGCTTGCCTGCGCGGGCGAGTTTGAGGAAAAACTGCTGCCCGATACTCCCATCCACACGCTTGCCACACGCTACGTTATCGAACATGGCATCGTGCAGTCGTTCAACCGTATGGTGGATGTCGTGGGCTCGGACGGCTCGCACAACCAAGTCCCCGCCGGCATTATCGCCCCCATCAAGGTGGGCGATCGTACCGTCGGCACGCTCAAGTTCTACTACAAGACCCCGCGCGCCGTCGACCGTACCCAGTATGCGCTTGCCTCGGGCTTTGCCGAGATCTTGTCCACGCAGCTCGCCATCCACGAGCTCGAGGTGCAAAAGGAACTCACGGCGCGCGCCGAGGTGCGTGCGCTGCAGGCGCAGATTAACCCGCACTTCCTGTTCAACACGCTGAACACCATTGCATCGTTTATGCGCACCGACCCGCTGCGGGCCCGCGAACTGCTTCGTGAGTTCTCATCGTTCTATCGTGCCACGCTCGACAACTCGGGATCGCTTATTCCGGTCTCGCGCGAGGTCGCACAGACCAAGCGCTACCTTACCTTTGAGAAGGCCCGCTTTGGCGAGGATCGCGTGCTTGCGACGTTCGATGTGTCCGAGGACGTGGAAGATACGCTGGTGCCGGCGTTCGCGATCCAGCCGATTGTCGAGAACGCCGTGCGTCATGGTATGGGCGATGACGACGCCCTGAGGATCGACGTGACCGTTCACCAAGACGGCGAGGATGCAATCTTGATTGCCGTGGCCGATAATGGCGTGGGCATGGATGAGGGTACCGCCGCCAGACTGTTTGACGAGCGCTCTGCCCGTCCCGACGCCAGCTCTCCCCAGGGTGGCGGCGCCGGTGTGGCCATGCACAATATTTCGGAGCGCATCCATCGCTTTTATGGGCCGCACTCCTATACGCGTGTCGAATCGGCGCCGGGCAAGGGCACCAAAGTGCTCCTTCATCTTGATTTGTCAGAGAGCATCTTTGACATTCAAGAGTAAAATAAAAGGCTACGGGCTCAACGTCATGCGACGGATGCCCGGCGTAGTTAGTTGACGAAAGGTTTTATCCCTATGCTGCGTGCGATGATTGTGGATGATGAGGCGCCGGCTCGCTCGGAGCTTCGCTTCCTGCTCGAGCAAACGGGCAAGATCGGCACGATCACGGAGGCGTCGAGCGTCCGCTCCGCCATCGAGATGCTTATGGAAAGTCGCGTGGATGTCGTGTTTCTCGATATCTCGATGCCCGGTGCCTCGGGCCTGCAACTTGCCGAGGCGCTGCATAAGCTCAAAAATCCGCCGGCGATCGTGTTTGTGACTGCGTATAGTGACCATGCGGTCGAGGCATTCGACGTGGATGCCGTCGATTATCTGATGAAGCCGGTCGAGGAAGCTCGCTTGGATCGCGCGATTGAGAAGGTCATGCAACGCGCCAAGCCGGTTACGGACAGCAAGGTGACCATCGAGCGTATCCCGGTGGAAAAGGGCGGCCGCAAGGTGCTCATTCCCGTGGACGACATTCGCTTTATCATGGCCAAGGACGATTACTCCTGCATCTATACCGTCGATGATCGCTTTTTGTCGACAACCTCGCTGGCGCAGTTTGAGGCCAAGCTCTGCGACTTTGGCTTCTTCCGTGTTCACCGCCGCTATATCGTCAACTTGGCGTGCGTCACGGATGTCGAGACGGTGCCCTCGGGTGCCATCCAACTGGGCATTACGGGCGTCGACGAGCGCGTGCCGGTTTCGCGCCGTCGCGTCGTGCCGCTCAAGAAGGCCCTGAGTCTCTAGCACACTGGCCCCGCAGCCCTGTAGACCCATCGTCTGCGGAGCCGTGGGGCCTTTTTGTATATATCTGCCGAATCGTTTTTTTGCGGAAGGGATCCCATGAACAGTGCAAGCGCCAAGCGCATCGACATCATCTCGGACACCCACGGCTATCTTTCGCCTGCGCTCTTGGATGAGCTTGAGGGCGCAGACCTGATCATCCACGCCGGCGACCTCACGTCAGAGATAGACTACGAGCACCTATGCACCATCGCCCCCGTGCGGGCCGTACTGGGCAACAACGATTACTACCGTGACTACGGCCCCGATGTAGACCGTCTTGCACTCTTTACCTACGAAGGCCTCAAATTCGCCGTAGCCCACTACCGCGAAGACCTTCCGGTGGGATCCGTAGACGTAGCCATCAACGGCCACACCCACGTAACCAAAGAAGCCCAAGTGGGCCGTTGCTTAGTCCTCAACCCGGGCAGCGCCAGCTACCCCAGAGGCACCCGAGGCCCCACCATGGCCAGAATGCTAGTAAAAGACGGCAAGATCCTAAGCACTAAGTTTATTGACCTAGAGTAATCACAACAAAAACGGGGGATGTAGATGCGTCCCCCGTTTCCATTTGAGCCAATGGCCGAGCTTCAACAAGAACCTTAGACAACCCCGCCGTGGAGAACGGGGCCGCCGAGCGGCGAAGCGGCGAGCAACAACAACGGCTCGAACAAAGTGACGGCAGGGAGGGTCTCCGGGGCCGGCTGGCGCGGGTTAAGTTTGTCGCGAGTTCCGCACGCAAAGGAAAGCACTTAATGTGCTTTCCGTCTTGCGCAGGACTGTAGAGCAGCAAACTTAACCCGCGCCAGCCGGCCCCGGAGACCCTCCCGGAGGGACCGAAAAATTTTTTCAAAAAAGTTGTTGCGCGGCGGACAGACTTCTGTGTATACTAATCCCCGCAGCGCACGCGAGCGGAAACAAACGCGAACGTCTGCCTGGGGAGTTAGCTCAGTTTGGTTAGAGCGCCGGCCTGTCACGTCGGAGGTCGCGGGTTCGAGCCCCGTACTTCCCGCCAACGCAATTAAAGCCACGTCTTCGGACGTGGCTTTTTGCGTTTGATGCACTTTGTTTCGATAGAACGATCGCCCTGGTGCATCTTCGCCCAGAATCCCCGCGCCTTCGGGAACGCAAGTAAAATCTAATAAGTATATCTGTCTGAACAACAGCTTTGTTGCGCAACACCTGTTCTACGAGACAGGGGGTTAGGTTATACTAAATTGCACTGTGCGCCGCATCTGATGCATTTCGCTCCAAGCGCGGCACTCAGTGGATATCCGATTTACCATTTGGATGTCCTGGCGGTCATTTAGCGTCTCGACACAAGCTCGGCCCCGGAGCTCGTTCGAGCTGTTCGTATTCCTTGAAAGGGGAAAAATGGACATATCGAGGAAGACTGATTACGCCCTTCGCATGCTGGCGATGCTTGCCGAGGATCCGGAGCGTTTGCTTTCTGTTCGCACCGCTGCCGAAGAGGTCAATGTCCCGTATTCGTTTGCCCGCTCGATTCAGCACGGTTTGTTCCAGGCCGGTATTGTGGAGAGCCTGCGTGGCGTCCACGGTGGCATGCGTCTCAAGGTCAGTCCGGACGACGTCACTATCCGCCAGGTCGTCGAGGCCGTTCAGGGTCCTATGGTTATGAACGATTGCACCGCGCCCGATGGTGACTGTGCGCGCATGGGCGCGTGCTGCTATCATCCCCTGTGGGCCGGAGCCCAGGCGTTGATGCGCGACTACCTCGATTCCGTTTCGCTCGGCGACATCGTCGCTCACCGCCAGTTCCCGGCCGTCGATCCCAAGTTCGCCGACCGCGAAGCGTTTCCCGAGTACGCCACCTGCGCGTGCGCTTACCGGGAGGAATAGCGCCGCATAAGGAGCATAGCCATGATTCAGGACCCCTTTCGTTCGATGATTCGTTCGGAAGGGGTCCTGCGTTATCGCGACCTTCCGTGGCGCCGCACACGCGATCCGTACATCATTTGGCTTTCTGAGGTCATGCTGCAGCAAACGCAGGTGCCGCGTGTGGAGGCGCGCATGCCGGTGTGGCTCGATCGTTTTCCGACTGTGCAGGCGCTTGCCCAGGCCGCGCCTTCCGATGTTTTGGACGCTTGGCAGGGCATGGGCTACAACCGACGCGCTCTGGCGCTTCATGGGGCCGCTCAGCGCGTTGTAGAGGACTGGGACGGGGAGTTTCCGCGTGAGACGCGTGACTTGGTCGCTCTGCCCGGCATTGGCCCGGCAACGGCGCAGGGCATCCGTTCGTTTGCGTTTGATCTTCCAGGCGTGTATCTAGAGACCAATGTGCGCACGGTCTTTTTGCATCATTTCTTTCCCGATGTGCCGGCCGTTCCCGATCGCGAGCTGGTGCCGCTGATTCAAGCCGCCTGTCCGGCGGCCCCTGGTGCGGCGGCGGATGAGATTGCGCCCTTTGCCGTGCCTCAAGACGATGCCGACACGCCGCGCGCATGGTATTACGCGTTGCTGGATTACGGCGCGTATCTTAAAAAGACGCTGCCCAATCCGTCCAGGCGGTCGGCGGGCTATAGTCGTCAGTCCAAGTTTGAGGGCTCGCGTCGCCAAAAGCGCGCCCACATTGTGCGCATGCTGCTGGCGGCGCGCGATGGGCAACCGGCAGGTATTACGCTCGATGAAGCCGTTGCAGGCGTTAACGAGATGGAGACGGCAGCCGGCCGAGAGCCGGTCGAGCGCGAGCTGGTCGCAAGCATTCTTGCCGATCTGGAGCGCGAGGGCTTTTGCGGCTCCGAGGGCGATCGTTGGCTGAGTGTGTAGCTCACTCGAATCTGAAGAACGGGATTGTAAGGTTTAAATTCTCGGCATGAGGGCATCCTTAAAGCAAGGCCGCTCAAAGTCTGTGGGCGGCATGCGTTGAAGGGAAGTACACCTATGGATTTTGAGAATTCCCAAACCAAGAAGAACCTCGAGACCGCTTTTGCCGGTGAGTCCCAGGCACACACCAAGTATCGCTACTATGCATCCAAGGCCAAAAAGGACGGCTACGTTCAGATCTCGAATATTTTTGCCGAGACGGCGGGCAACGAGTCCGAGCACGCCAAGCTGTGGTTTAAGTATCTGCACGACGGCGCCGTTCCGGGCACTCTGGACAACCTGCGCGACGCCGCTGCGGGCGAGAACTACGAGTGGACCACGATGTACGACGAGTTCGCCAAGACCGCCGAGGAGGAGGGCTTTGTCGAGATCGCCGAGAAGTTCCGTGGCGTCGCCGCCGTCGAGAAGGCCCACGAGGAGCGCTACAACAAACTCGTCGAGCGCATCGAGTCGGGCGAGGTGTTTGAGCGTGAGGGCGTGAAGGTGTGGAAGTGCCTGAACTGCGGGCACCTGCACGTTGGTGCCGAGGCGCCTGAGGTGTGCCCGGTATGTAACCATCCGAAGGCGTACTTTGAGGAGCAGGTGGTGAACTACTAGCGCTTGGCGCTAACGTGAGCTGGGCCGGGAGGGCCGGACTACCTTCCCTCCTCGCTCACGGCTTCGCAGGGCAACTGCTGGTTTCACCGCTCCGGGCGTCAGACCCGCGGCGCATCCCTTTCCCTCTCGCTCACGGCTTCGCAGGGTCGCGCGAGGCAAAGGCATACGCCGCGGGTCTGACGACACGGGCTAGCCAACGAGTTTTGGCTAATAGATTGGTTTGCGTGCCGCCCCTTTTGGGGCGGCACTATTTGTTAGGGGGTACACTGGGTAGCGGCTTTTAGTTTATCTACTACCTGATGAGGTGTTTTTTTATGGGTAAGAAGTCTCGGGCTCGGGTTGCTGCGGCGGGAACTCGCAAGGATCCTGGTCGTCGGGTTGCCGAGGGTAAAAAGGCCGATCGTGCCGAGAAGGACAAGAAAGTCGGCGCGCATGCTCATCCTGAGTGGGCGCCCCATTTGAATTCGGCTAGTGAGGATTTGACTGCCAAGTTGTTTACTCTGGTCGAGGTAATTTTGGGCGTGGTGCCCCTTGTGGTTATCGGTTTATTTTTGGCTTCGAAGGACGCTACGAGTGTCGATAAACTCACCGAAGTCTTTTCGCAAGAGCCCTCGATGGTGGTCACGTTTATTTCTGCGTGCTTGCAGCCGTTTGTGGCGTACATGCTGTATATGGTCTACCGCAAATACTGCGAGGGCGACGCTGGTTTTGTCGCCGGCAACCTGATCAGTCTTTTGTGCTCCGAGATCCTACTGCTCAATATCCCGGGCGTCATCGGTATGGGCATCTTGCTGTGGCGTGTTTGGCGCAACGTTGCCCCGCACTTTGAGAGCTGGCTGTTTGAGCGCCGTGCAATGGGCGTGTTGGCAGACATCGCGGGCTCGCTCGTGATTCTAGCCTTGGCGTTTATGTGCGCCACCGCCGCCCGAGGTCTCGCGGGCATGTAGTCTGTCCTCACCGACCACGGAGCGCAGGGCGGGGAAACCTCTCCCTTTTGCTCACGGCTTCGCAGGGTCGCGCGAGGCAAAGGTTTCCCCGCCCTGCGCTCCGGCGTTGAGTCGCTGCGTGCTCGTTACAGAAAAGCTGATAATAAGTTTGTGTGCCGCCCCTTTGGGGCGGCACTTTTTGTGTGGGGTCCCGGTCTCCACAATTTCCGTCAAGCTTTTGGTTAGGTTTTGGTCGGTTGGCGCAAGAGCGGAAGGGCAAAAGATTGCTGGCGAAAAAAGCTCAAAGAAAGTGCTGGTAGGCGAGTTGTTGAGCTTTTTGGCAGTTTTCTGACAAAAGAATCTTTGCGGCTATTGCCGGCAATTGCGTTGTCGCGGTCATGGCGGTGCGGGATGCTGGTCGTAAGCGTCGAATGCTCCGATTTTGGAGGCCAGCATGGATCTGTTTCTTGAGACTCCGCAGCAACAAGCTGAGCGCATGCTGCGTCAGCAGCAACGACTCATGGAGATGCAAATGCAGGGGGCGGCAGCCCAGCCCCCTGCGCAAAATGCCACGCCTTCGGTTTCGCCTGCGGGCGAATCGGCACCAGAGGCCTATTCCGTACAGCAAGATTCATATGCGCAGGAGCTCGCGTTCGACAAGCGTCGTGCGCGTCGTCGCCGCGTGGGCCAGCGCCTGCGCACATTGGCGATGATCGTGCTCATCCCGCTGGGGCTTGCGGTCATCTTTTTGGCGTCGTATGCCCTCACGTGCATCCTCAACGGCGCATCGCCCAACGAGGTGCTCCAACATCTAACGGCCCTGGGCCAGCGCCTAGGCGACGTCATAATAACCATCCGCGCCGGCTGGGAGAGTTAGCGTTTGTCGCATTAGGACTTCGAGGGTGTAGGGATTGTCGCCACGAGTAGAATCCTTGCATCCTGTTGGTCCTGTCATACGACTGAATAGTATTATTGAAGATGAATAATAATAGAAAATGCCATGTTAAGGTACTTAACGACATCCTTGGAGAATCTGGCGTCGTCGCCTTTGGAGCGAAGCTATCAAGAGATGGTCTGTGCATACAGGCAATACAAAAAGGAGGTGCTCGGTTGAATCTGACCTTTGAGGGATTCTTAAAAGGCTATTGCCGAGAGCTATCCGGACAGCAGTCGCTGAGTTTTAGAAAATTGGTTGAGCAGGCGACGACGGATGCGCCGCGCGTGGCGGAGCCTCTGTTTTTGCTCGCTTTGGCGCAAGGAAAAGCCGAATACGTTCTGGGCTTATCCGAGGGCTCGTGGATGGAACAGGATTACCGAGACGTTTTATCCTTGTACGGCCAAGCGGGTAGCATGGCGTCTCTATGCGCCAAAAGTGAGCTCCCTAATCGTTATGCCAACGTTTGGCGTGCGTATAGAGCAGTGAAGGAAAAGCCGGCGGCCGATAGAAGGGTGAACGCCCTGATGAGAAAGAAAACGCTGGAAGCATTGGAGGAATCGGGTGTAACGCGCTATGGCCTCTGTCGTGCTCTGCGCCTGAATAAAGGAAACGTATACGCATACTTGGCCGGCGATGACTCAAAGGTGAGCAGGAAAACGGCGCGCCGCATTATGGAATATGCGGAGGAGAGGGGCACCCAAGAAGGGGCCGGGCACCCGGTGTGTGTGACGGGGTAAGATTGATCGCGGTTTTGATTGGTGCTCGATTGGGTTTGTTGGGCGGAGTTTATGTCTGCTATTGATATTGTGCTTGTTGTGATCGCCTTGGTGGCGGTGGGAGTTGCTGTGGCTTGCGCCCTCCAGCTCAAGAGCCTGCGTGCCGAATTGCGGGAGCGTGGCGACAGTAGCGCGGAAACGCTGGCAGCACTCGAGCAGGCCAACAACGCGCTCGATGCCCTGAACGTCGCGCTGGCCGAAACTCGCCGCACGGCCAATGCCATCGCGCAGCAGCAGACGACAGATGCGGTCGTGGAGCAGCAACGTTACCTGACCATCGCACGTGAGTTTTCGCAAGCTGGTGACCGGATGGATGACCTGCGCCGCGAGACGGCCCAACAGCTCGGTGCCAACCGCGAGGGCATCGAGCACCGCCTGGACAAGGTGCGCGAGACGGTCGATGCCCAGCTGGGTGCTATCCGCAAAGACAACAACGTGCAACTCGATCAGATGCGCGCGACGGTGGACGAGAAGCTTTCCCGCACGCTCAACGATCGCCTGTCGGCATCGTTTAAGCAGGTGAGCGACCAGCTCGAGGCCGTGTACAAGGGCCTGGGCGACATGCAGTCCATCGCCACCGGCGTGGGCGACCTTAAGCGCGTGCTGGGCAACGTGAAGGCGCGTGGCATTTTGGGCGAGGTGCAGCTGGGTGCAATTCTGGCGGACATCCTTACACCCGACCAGTATCTGGAAAACGTCGCCACCAAGCCCGGCGCCTCGGAGCGCGTTGAGTTTGCCGTCAAGCTGCCGGTGGACGAGGGCGACCCCGTGCTGCTGCCGATTGACTCCAAGTTTCCGGGCGACGCGTACGAGCACTTGCTCGACGCGCAGGAGTCGGGTGACGCTGAGGCCGTCGCCGCAGCGCGCAAGACGCTCGACACCATGGTCAAGCGCGAGGCCAAGGATATCTGCGAAAAGTACCTGAGTGTGCCGGCAACGACCAACTTTGGCATCATGTTCGTGCCGTTTGAAGGACTGTACGCCGAGGTCGTCAGCCGCCCCGGGCTTATCGAGACCCTGGGCCGCGACTATCACGTCAACGTTGCCGGCCCCAGCACCATGGCAGCCATTCTCAACAGCCTGCAGATGAGTTACCAAACGTTTAAGCTGCAAAAACGCACCGACGATGTACTGCGAGTGCTCTCCGCCGTCAAGGCCGAGCTGCCGCGCTATCAAAAGGCGCTGCGCCGCGCCCAGCAGCAGATCGAGACCGCGGGCAAAACGGTCGAGGGCATTATCACCACGCGCACCAACGTCATGGAGCGCAAACTCAAGGATATCGACGCGCTGGAAGATGCCGAGGAGGCCGACGAGATCTTGGGGCTCACATCCGCGGAGCTGCTCGCAGACCAAAAAGACGAGGACTAATTGCATCTGACGGCGGAGCGCCTGCGCAAGCACGGCGCGGGCGCTTTTCGCATCGCGCTTGTCTGAAGCGTGCTCCAATGTGCAACAATGGCGTTTCGCCCTATCAGACACGAAAGGAAGCCCATGTCTCAGAGAAGCACCAGCCCGCTCAGCCGCTCCACCGTGCGCCGCACGCTGCAGCGGTTTTGGGGTGTCACGCGCATGCAGCCGCTGATCGTCTTTCTCTCGGTGTTCTCGTCGGCGGGCTACATCTTTTTGCTCACGTTTGCCAACACCTACGTGATGGCCCTTATCGTCGACCGCGTCCAGGCCGGTCCCGTGGCGGGCGACCGGGTGTTTGAGGTCTTTGGCCCCTACATTCTGGCACTCGTGCTCGTTAACCTAGTGGGCCAAATCCTCTCCAAGCTGCAGGACTACACCGTCTACAAGCTCGAGATTGCGGGCAACTATCACCTGGCACGCCTGTGCTTCGACACGCTCTCCAATCAATCCATGACATTCCACACCAGCCGTTTTGGCGGATCGCTTGTGAGCCAGACGAGCCGTTTTATGAGCGGCTACACGGGCTTGGTCGACGTGACGGTGTATTCGCTCATTCCCACCATCACCTCGGTTGTCTGCACCGTGGCCGCACTCGCCCCGGTGGTGCCGACGTTTACCGTGATCCTGGTGTGTATCATGGTCGTCTACATCGCGTTTGTCTGGCTTATGTACAAGCGCATCATGCCGCTTTCGGCCGCGACGTCCGCCGCGCAGAACAAGCTCTCGGGCGTGCTCTCCGACGCGGTCACGAACATCTTGGCTGTCAAGACCTGCGGGCGCGAGGACTTTGAACGCGATCTGTTCGACGCCGCCGATCGTGCCGCGCGCGACGCCGAGACAGTCTCGATGCATGCCATGATGCAGCGCAACTTTACGACCTCGGGCCTTATCGTCATCACTATGGCCGTGGTGAGTGTGTTCGTGGCGGGCGGCAACGCGTGGTTTGGCATCTCGGCCGGCTCGCTCGTCATGATCTTTACCTACACCTATAACCTCACCATGCGCCTGAACTACGTAAGCTCCATGATGCAGCGCATCAACCGCGCGCTCGGCGATGCGGCCGAGATGACGCGCGTGCTGGACGAGCCATGTTTGGTGGCAGACGACCCGGACGCCCCTGAGCTCAAAGTGACCGAGGGCGCGATTGATTTTGAGCACCTGAGCTTTGCGTACCGTGACGCTGCGGCGGGCGAGAGCGTGTTCGATGACCTGACACTTCATGTGGCGGCGGGCCAGCGCGTGGGCCTGGTGGGCAAATCGGGCTCGGGTAAGACGACGCTCACCAAGTTGCTGCTGCGCCTGGACGATGTCCAGGGCGGCCGCGTGCTCGTGGACGGTCAGGATGTCTCGCGCTGCACGCAGCAGAGCCTGCGCCGCCAGGTTGCCTACGTGCCGCAGGAGGCGCTGCTGTTCCACCGCTCCATTCGCGAAAACATTGCCTACGGTCGTCCCAACGCCACTGATGAGCAGATTCGCGAGGCCGCGTGCCTGGCCAATGCCCTGGAGTTTATCGACCGCTTGCCCCGTGGCTTTGACACCATGGTGGGCGAGCGCGGCGTCAAGCTCTCGGGCGGTCAGCGTCAGCGCGTGGCTATCGCCCGTGCCATCCTAACCGACGCGCCGATTCTAGTGCTCGACGAGGCGACGTCTGCCCTCGACAGCGAGTCCGAGGCGCTGGTGCAGGAGGCGCTCGAAAACCTGATGCGTGGACGCACCTCCATTGTGGTGGCACATCGCCTGTCCACCGTGGCGGCGCTCGACCGCATCGTGGTGCTGGCGGACGGCGAGATTGTCGAGGACGGTACGCATGCGCAGCTTGTCGAGGCGGGCGGCGAGTACGCAAGCCTGTGGGGCCGCCAGACCGGCGCATTTTTGGAGGCGTAGGCGTCTCGGACGTGGGACAATTGTGCCCATAAGTTTATTGTGCCGTTGAGCCGAGGAGTCGTTATGCCACGCGAGACCAATGCCGCCAAGCGCGAGCGCGCCGTTGAGGTGTGCGAGCGTCTCAACCGTCGCTATGGCCCGGTCGAGTGCTTTTTGGACCACGAGAATCCCTTCCGCCTGCTGATCGCGGTGCTGCTCTCGGCGCAAACGACCGATGCGCAGGTCAACAAGGTGACACCGCGGCTGTTTGCCCAGTGGCCCACGCCCGAGGCCATGGCCGGGGCGAGCGTGACTGACGTGGCAGACACCATCAAGTCGCTTGGCTTTTATAAGAGCAAGGCCAAGCATGCCGTTGAGGCAGCGCAGATGATCGTTGCCGATTACGGCGGCGAGGTACCTGCCGACATGAAGGAACTCGTCAAACTGCCGGGCGTGGGACGCAAAACGGCGAACATCGTGCTCAACGTGGGGTTTGGCATTGTCGAGGGCATCGCGGTCGATACGCACGTCAACCGCATCGCGCACCGCCTGATGCTGAGTCCCAAGACGCATGCCAAAGAGCCGCTCAAGACCGAGCAAGACCTGCTCAAGATTTTGCCGCGCGAGTATTGGGAATCGGTCAACCACCAGTGGATTACCTTTGGCCGCGAGATCTGCGACGCCCGCAAACCCAAGTGCGACGAGTGCCCGCTGGCAGACCTTTGCCCCAGCGTGCGCGTTTTGGGGTAGCTGTTTGGCGTGCGCTGGCGTGTCCACCTCATGCGCTACCATGATAATCAAGACTTTTGACGTACGACCCGCCGAGCTTGCCCCGGCGGGCTTTTGGCGTTGCGATGCCGGAGGAACAGCATGCTCATTCACCGTATAGCCGCGCAGCTCTACACTGCCGAGGCGCTGCAGACCGTCGAGGCGGGACTCGATGCCGGCGAGGACGTGACGCTGGCCGTGTCGCAGTCGGGTCGCACGCTTATGGCGGCGGCCCAGTTTGCGCGCCGTCCGCGCCCGACGGTCTACATTGTGAGCGGCGAGGACGCGGCCGATCGCGCTGCGCGCAGCCTGGCCGCCTATGTGGGGCTGGCGCACGTGTGCCGCTTTCCCGAGCGCAAGGACTACCCTTGGCGCGAGCAGGCGCCCGACGACGCCGTGGTGGCGCAGCGCTGCGAGGCACTCGGGCGCATCGTGCGCGGGGACAACTGCATCATGGTTGCCTCGGCCCGCGCGTTGCTGCGCTGCGTGCCGCCAGTCGAGAGCCGCTACTGGGAGTCCACGACCTTTGCGGTGGGCGAGGATATTCCTTTTGACGAGGTGCCGCATCGCCTGGTGGGCATGGGCTACACCAATGCCGGCGCCGCCGACGCGCCCGGCCTGTTCCGCGTGCACGGCGACACCGTCGAGGTGTTCCCCGCGCAGGAGAAAGCGCCCGTGCGTATCGAGTTCTTCGGCGACGAAATTGATCGCATTCGCCGCATGGTGAGCTCAACGGGGCAGACCATCGGCAACGAGGACAGTATCGAGATCTTCCCTTGCCGCGAGCTGGCGCTTACCGACGATGCGGTCCACAACATGCATGTGGCGCTCTATCGCGCCAGCCAGGACGATAGCAAGTTGGCGGCGCTGCTCGAGATGGTGGATGCACGCATCGTCACGCCCGAGCTTGACCGCTTTTTGCCGGTGATGTACGGCCAGACCGTGAGCCCGCTGGCACACGTGGGCGGCAAGGCGCTCGTGGTCCTGTCCGAGCCGCGCTCGCTGTTCGACGATTGCCTGCGCGCCTACGAGGATATCGAGGCGCGTGCCGGTGAGGCGGGGATTGGCCGACTGGATGGCCTGTATGTACGTGCCCAGCAGCTCGATTTTGGTGCTCAGCAGCGCCTGAACTATGTGAGCCTGATTCGCGCCGGCGGCGCGGTTACGGCAGAGCTCAAGATTGAGCAGCCGGCCATTGCGGGCTCGGACAACCGCTTTATGACGCGCATTCAGGAAGTCGTGGGCAAGCGCTATGCCTGCGTGTTTGCCATCCCCGACCGCGGTGCGCGCGAGTCGATGGAGCTCACCTTTGGCGACGAGGGCATTACCTTTGAGGAGTCGCTGACGGCAGCGCCCGAAAACGCCGGCGTTATTGGCGAGCGCGTACGTGTGGCAGCGGCGGATTCTGCCGATCGTGCTGCCCGCCAGGAGGCCCATGCTTCCATTCGCGAGCGCCGCGCAGATACGCTCAACGCCCGCTCGCTCGAGGCGGGTGCCGCCCAGGCTGCCGCCGGTGCCGCCGTGCCCACCATCTCGCGCGGACGCGTAACCTTCGTCGATGCCGCCCTGCCGCAGGGCGTGGTGGTGCCCGATGCCAATTTGGCCGTGTTCTCGATCGCCGACCTCAACGCCCGCATGGATGCCAACCGCGCGCGGAGCCGCCGCAAGGTTGACATCACGCAGATCACCTTCCCGTTTAAGCCGGGCGACTACGTGGTGCACGCCACCCACGGCATCGCGCTCTTTAGCGAGATCGCGCGCCAGGAAGTGGGCGGCAAGGAGCGCGACTACTTTTTGCTGGAATATGCCGACGGCGACAAGCTCTACGTGCCGTTGGAGCAGATCGACCGCATCACGCGCTATGTTGGCCCCGACGGCGACAAGCCGCGTCTGACCAGGCTCAACACAGCCGACTGGACGCGTGCCACCAACAAGGCGCGCAAGAACGCCAAAAAGCTGGCGTTTGACCTGGTCGATCTGTATACGCGTCGCTCGTCGATTACCGGTATCGCCTGCCCGCCCGACACGCCCGAGCAGATCGAGATGGAGGAGAGCTTCCCCTACGACGAGACGCGCGACCAGCTGGAAGCCATCGCCGACATTAAGGCCGACATGGAGGCGCCAAAGCCCATGGACCGCCTGCTGTGCGGCGACGTGGGCTTTGGCAAGACCGAGGTCGCCCTGCGTGCGGCGTTTAAGTGTGTGGACTCCGGCCGCCAGGTCATGGTGCTCTGCCCCACGACCATTCTGGCCCAGCAGCACTACGAGACGTTCTTTGAACGCTTTGCCCCGTTCGGCCTTGAGGTCGAGGTGCTCAGCCGCTTCCGCACGCCGGCGCAGCAAAAGCGCGCGCTCAAGGCGTTTGCCGAGGGCGCAATCGATGTGCTCATCGGCACCCACCGTCTGCTTTCGGCCGATGTGAACCCCAAGAACCTGGGCCTGGTGATCATCGACGAGGAACAGCGCTTTGGCGTGCAGCACAAGGAACAGCTCAAGAACCTGCGCGAGCAGATTGACGTGCTCACGCTTTCGGCAACGCCGATTCCGCGAACCATGCAGATGGCCACGAGTGGCGTACGCGACATGAGCCTAATCACCACACCGCCGACCGGGCGTCGTCCCGTGATCGTGCACGTGGGGGAGTACGACCCCGACGTGGTGAGTGCGGCGATTCGCCTGGAGGTGGGCCGCGGCGGTCAGGTGTATTACGTGTCCAACCGCGTCAAGACCATCGATGATGCCGTGGCGCGCGTGCACGAGGCCGCGCCCGAGGCGCGCGTGGGCGTGGCGCACGGCAAGATGAGCCCGCGCGAGGTCGAGGACGTGATGATCGAGTTCGCGACCAAGAAGATCGACGTGCTCATCGCCACGACCATCGTGGAGAGCGGCATCGACAACGCAACGGCCAACACGCTGATCATCGAGGACTCGCAGCGCTTGGGCCTGGCACAGCTCTACCAGCTCAAGGGCCGTGTGGGCCGCTCTGCCACGCAGGCCTACGCGTACTTTATGTTCCCGGGCGAGCTGCCGCTCACCGAGGAGGCGACGGCGCGCCTGACCGCACTTTCCGAGTTCCAGGACCTGGGCAGCGGTATGCGTATCGCCATGCGCGACCTGGAGATCCGTGGTGCCGGCTCGCTCATGGGCGCCGAGCAGCACGGCAACCTGTCGAGCGTGGGCTTCGACCTGTTTACGCAGATGCTGGGCCAGGCAGTGGCCGAGGCGCGCGGCGATGACGACGCCGGCGTGGAGGCGGCGAGCGTGGGCATTAACCTGCCGGCCGACTACTTCTTGTCCGAGGAGTACCTGCCGGCGGTGGATCAGCGCGTGCTCGTGTACCGTAAGCTCGCGGCGGCCGAGGACCTGGAGAGCATCGACGAGGTGCAGGAAGAGACCGAGGCCGCGCACGGTGAGCTGCCGCTGGCGGGGCTCAACCTGTTCAACCGCGCGCGTATTCGTATCCGCGGCGAGCGCTTGGGGCTCGAGAGCGTCACGCTCAGCGGCGGCCGCATCACGTTTTTGGGCGTCGACGTGCCCAAGAAGGTGGCCTTTGAGCTTAAGACCCGCTATGGCGCGGTGAACTTCCCCAAGAGCCGCAAGCTGTCGGTGCCCTACAAGGCGGGCGCCGGTGCGGGCAGCGGCCTGGGTCGCGGTCTCGACGCCAACGACGGCACCGGTCCCGTGGCGGCGGCGCTCATGCTGCTGCAACAGCTGGGTGCCAGCGACGACGACTAACGGGTCGACGCTGCAAACGCTCCATTTGGGCAATCTGGCTCCATCGAAAGGAAAGCATGTTCGGATACATCTATAAGAAAGATGTCGCCATCATCGCGGTTGTCCTTGCCCTTTGCCTGGGCGTGGGCAGTTTCTTCGATTATCAGATCTCGAGCGCGCTGTTCAACATCGGCAGCATGTACGGCCGCTTTATCGAGGCCGCCGGCGAGCTGCCGTTTGAGCTGACGGCGAGCGTTGCGGGCGTTATGCTCGTGCGCTCGGCACGCCCCGATTCCAAGACGAGCAAGTGGCTTGCCGTGCTCGGCATCCTCGTCAACGTTGGCCTGACCGGCTACGAGATCGTTTCGTCCCTGAGGGTTGGCGGCAAACTCATCGCGGCTCAGTTGGTGCTGACGTTTGTGCTGGTCATCGTCGCCAACCTTATCGTCTATCGCCTCACGCGCACGACCGAGCCCGACGAGCTCACACGCTGGGCGTTGATGGTGCTTGCCGTGTGGGTCGCTCAGGCCATTATTCTCAACGTGATTGTCAAACCGCTGTGGTCGCGCCCGCGTATGCGTGTAATTGAGGTGACGCAGGGGCTCGAGTTTCAGCCGTGGTGGGTGATCGGCAACCCCGACAAGTGGGCCTATATTGCCGCCGGTGTAGTCAAGGACGGCTTTAAGTCGTTTGCGAGCGGACACACGGCGCACGCGGCGATCGGCCTCATGCTCGCCGGGCTTCCCGCGGTAGCCTTTAAGGAAAAGCCGTCGCGCCGTCGTGTGGTCTTTTGGACGGCGGCTGTGGTTGCGGCGCTCGTCGCGTTTGGCCGCATCGTGATCGGAGCGCACTTTTTGAGCGACGTGAGCTGCGGCTTTGCCCTGGTGCTGGCGCTTGAGTGCCTTGCCGCGCGCATTGCCTACCCCAACGGCGTACAATAGCCCCGTTTGAATCATCTGGCCGATACCCGGTAAGAGAGGATTGCCATGCTCGCGTTCAACAACGATTATTCCCACGGCGCGCACCCGGCGGTGCTGCAGGCGCTCGTCGATACCAATATGGAGCCGCAGCCCGGCTACGGTACCGATGCGCATACCGAGCGCGCCAAGCAACTTATTCGCGAGGCCTGTCAGGCGCCTGACGCCGACGTGTTTTTCCTGGTGGGCGGCACGCAGGCTAACGCCACGGTGATCGACATGCTGCTCGCGCCGTACGAGGGCGTCGTTGCCGCCGAGACCGGCCACGTCGCCTGCCACGAGGCGGGCGCCATCGAGTTTGGCGGTCACAAGGTGCTCACCATCCCCGGCTACGAGGGCAAGATGCATGCCGAGGACCTCGAGAACTATATCCAGGTGTTCTACGAAAACGAGAGCTACGAGCACACGGTGTTCCCGGGCGCCGTGTACGTGAGCCTATCGACCGAGTGCGGCACGCTGTACTCCAAGGCCGAGCTCGCGGCGATTCACGCGGTGTGCCAGAAGCGCGAGATTCCGCTGTTTGTGGACGGTGCTCGCCTGGCCTATGCGCTGGCGGCCGATGAATGCGACATTACCCTGCCCGAGCTGGCGCAGCTGTGCGACGTGTTCTACATCGGCGGCACCAAGTGCGGCGCGCTCTGCGGCGAGGCTGTGGTGTTCTGCGGCATGCACGCCCCGGCGCATCCCATTCCGCGTATTAAGCAGCATGGCGCACTGCTTGCCAAGGGCCGCCTGACGGGTGTGCAGTTCGAGGCCCTTTTTACCGATGGCCTGTATTTTGAGATTGGTCGCCAGGCGATTGAGACCGCTCAGGCGCTGCGTCGCGTGCTGCACGAGCGCGGCTACCAGTTCTTCTTGGAGACGCCGACCAACCAGCAGTTCGTGATTCTGCCCAACGAGGACATGGCCCGCATTCGCGAGCATGCGACGATCGAGTACTGGGAAAAGTACGACGATACCCACACGGTGGTGCGTTTTTGCACCAGCTGGGCCACGACGCAGGAGGATATCGACGCGCTGGCCGCCGTCCTGTAGGTTGACGTGATGACGAGGGGCCGCCTTGCGCCTGGGTTTGGCGTGGGGCGGCCTTTGCTTTTGGGGAAGAAGGGCTGTATGACCGAGATGTCCGAGCCGACGATTCGCCTGGCGACGCCCGAAGACGCGCCCGCGTTGCTTGCCATCTATGAGCCGTATGTGCGCCAGACGGCGATTACCTGCGAATACGAGGTGCCGAGTGTTGAGGAGTTCGCCGGGCGCATCGAGCGTACGCTCAAGCGCTATCCGTATTTGGTGATGGAGTTGGACGGGCGTCCGGTAGGCTATGCCTATGTGAGTCCGCTTAACAGCCGCGAGGCATACGACTGGTCGGTCGAGACGTCGATCTACCTGGCGCGTGATGTGCGCCACGGCGGGCTGGGCCGCAAGCTGCATGACGCGCTCAAGCAATGCCTGATCGCGATGGGCATCACCAACATGTGCGCCCTCATCGCCGTGCCGCACGACAAGGACGACGAGTACCTGACGCACAACAGTCAGGATTTCCATGCCCATATGGGATATCGCCTGGTGGGCGCCTTTGACCGCTGCGCCCAAAAGTTCGGCCGCTGGTACGACATGTGCTGGATGGAGCTGGTCCTAGCCGAGCGCACGCTCAACCAACCCAAGCCAACCTGGTTTCCCGACCTCCCCAAACCTACCATTTAGGGACAGGTTTATTTTGGCAGGTTTTATCTGGGCAAACGTGCAAGCCGCCACGAAGGATACGGATACCTTCACGGCGGCTTTTGTTTTGGGTGTGTATGACCAAGGCGATTGACCTGCGGATGTAGCGAAACCCCAGATAAAACCTGCCAAAATAAACCTGTCCCTTTTTGGCAGGTTAGCCGATGGGCTCGGCGTATTTGGCGCGGTCGGTGCGCTGGATGCGCTTGGAGACGTGGAGCGGACGGCCGTCGGTGTCGTAGACGTAGTCGGTGATCAGGATTAGCGCCTGCCCGCGTGCTACGTTGAGTAAAAACGCCTCGTTTTGCGACGCATAGCACACCTCAAAGGTCTTGTGTCCCTGAGCCGGCGCGCGATGGAACTCCTGACGCAACGTGGCATAGAGCGAACCGTCCATGTTGCGGTCTATGAGCGCTTCAAAGCTCGGCGGCAGATAGGTGGTCTCCAGGCATAGTGGCATATCGTCCAGATAACGCAGGCGGACGAGCTTGACGAGCTTGCTGCCCACGGTAGCGTCGAAGAACTTGGCAATGCTGCCCGTTGCTTTGGCAAAACCCGAGTCCACCGTGCGTGTGGTAGGCTTCAAGCCCTGGCCTTCGATCTGCTTGGTATAACTCGAAAACACCAGGTTGTTCTCGTGCAGCGCCGGCGTGTCGGCCACAAAGGCACCGCGCCCACGCTCGGTGCGAACCAGGCCCTCGTCAACTAACACTTTAAGCGCGTGGCGCACGGTGCTGCGCGATAGTCCCGATTCGTTCATGAGCTCCATTTCGGACGGCAGCTTGTCTCCGCGTGCGTAGATGCCGGCGGCGATGCGATCGCGCAGCGTGCCCGCCAGACGCTCGTATTGGGTCAGGTTCTTTTTTGACGAAGTGCTCATTCGATCAACCTGTATCTAACTTGTATGCTTATCGAATCAAGCATGTATCCAACATGACAACAAAACCGCTGATAATTGATTGTCGAAAACCTTACCAGCAAAATTTCTAAGTCAAATATAGCATACAACTAGTCGACATAACCAAAACATGTATGTAACTTGTATGCCATCAAGAGCATCAAACGAGAAGAAAGGCTGATGCGCGATGACTACTCAGGAACAGGTTAAGGACGTCGTCTCCCAAGTTTTGGCTGACAAGGCTGACAAGGGCGGCATCAAGCGCGTCGTGTGGATTGGCGCCGGCGGATCCAACGGCGGTAACTATCCTGCCCAGTACTTTATGGAGCACGAGGCCACGCAGGTCGTAAGCTCCAGCTACACCAGCAACGAGTTCGTGCACGCAACCCCTGCCTATGTCAACGAGAACACTCTGGCCGTCGTCGTGTCCATGCGCGGCACCAAGGAGACCATCGTAGCCGCCCAGGTCGCCAAGGACCACGGCGCCAGCACCATCGCCATCTATGTTGACGAGTCCGGCCTCACCGAGGTCTGCGACTACAAGATCCAGTACGACAGCCTGGCCGTCGACGAGTCCTGCATGGGCCGTACCAACTCCGCCGTCGTGACCATGATCGCCATGGAGCTCACGCAGCAGACCGAGGGCTATGCCGAGTACGAGACCGCCATGGCCGCCTTCGACCTGATCGATCCCATCTACCGCAAAGCCGTCGAGTACACCCGTCCGCTCGCTGCCAAGTGGGCCGAGCAGAACGCCGACAGGCCCTGCATCAACGTGATGGCTCAGGGTCCGCTCTTTGGTGCCGCCTACGTCTTTAGCATCTGCAACGTGCAGGAGATGCTACAGATCGACTCCTGCACCATCAACACCTGCGACTTCTTCCACGGCCCCTTCGAGATCCTGGACAAGCGCACCTCGCTGTTCCAGCTCATCAGCGTCGGCCGCAGCCGCTGCAACGACGAGCGCGGCATCCGCTTCGTCAACCAGTACGGTGGCGAGCGCGTCTATCAGCTCGACGCCAAGGAGCTCGGCCTCAACGACATCAAGGACAGCGTGAGCGAGTACTTCAACCACCTGATCTTTGCCCCGATCCTCAACAACGTGTACATGCGTGCACTCTCTGCCGTCACCCACAAGGACTACATGACGCGCCGCTACATGTGGAAGCTTGAGTATTAGTTACGGCGTTTTACCAAACGCCGTAACGGCTCGACGCTGCGCGGGCCGTATTTGGACAATCTGACGTTCAACTTCAAGGGCGCGACCAGAAGGTCAGCGCCCTTTCGTTTCACGTCCCCAATGACTACCCAATGAGTGTGTGGGCGAGCAGATTTTCCGCTCGCCGATTTGTGTCTTGAAAAATGTATATAACGACTATAACGTAGTGTGAAACATATTGGAAACAATACCGAGGAGGCTGCGTTGAAGAAAAGCAATCTGGGCTATGTGCTGGTGCTGATCGCCGCGCTTATGTGGGGCAGCATCGGAATCTTTGTAAACGGCATCTCGGCCATGGGCGTTTCGTCCCAGAGTATGGCTGCCTTTCGCCTGTTGTCGGGTGCCGTCTTAATGGCTCCGGTCTTGGCGTTCATGGGTTGCCAGGGAGGTGCTCGTGAGGGAAAAGCATCGGGTCCCCTGGCACTGTTCAAGGCAAGTCCTAAAGAGCTTGTTCCCTGTGCGCTTCTTGGCATTATCGGCCTCGCCACCGCTAACACGCTTTATTACGAGTGCATGGGCGAGGTGGGCATGTCCACGGCCTCGGTGCTGCTCTACACCTCGCCGGTGTTTGGCGTCATGCTCGGCCGCGTGCTTTATCGCGAGGATGTGACTCCCAACAAGCTCGTTGCCATCGCTTTTAATATCGGTGGCTGCGTACTTGCAGTGACCAATGGCGACCTTTCCGGTTTTCATTTTTCGGTTTGGGGCGTCACGTCGGGCGTGATCGCGGGCTTTTGTGGCGCGTCGCTCGCGGTGTTTAGCCGGATAGCAACCAAGACGGTCCACCCGCTGGCTGTCACGTTTTGGGGCCTTGTTTTTGGCGGTGCGGTTATGGCGGCTATCGCGGCTCCGTGGCCAGATGTCGCCGCGGCAATGTCGCCACAGCTGCTGCTGCTGTTCTTTGGTTTTGGACTCATCCCCACAGCCGTGGCCTATGTCTTATATATGCAGGGTCTGTCCATGGGGCTCGAGACGTCGAAAGTTCCCGTCGTAATGTCATTCGAGACGGTCGTCACCGTACTGCTGGGCATTGGTGTCTACGCCGAGCCCGCCGGCGCGATCAAGGTCCTGGGCATCGTGCTGGTGCTCGCGTCCATCCTGATCATGAACACCGACTTCTCCAAGCTGCGCAACAGCGTGTTTGTCGGTCATGTCATTGAGAGCATGACCTTTAAGCCCAACGCGTGGTGGACCGAAAAATCTCAGGACATGGATCTGTTTAAGGAACGCACTGGCATCGCGCTGGAGCCCACCGTGCAGGAAAGCCCCTGGTACTTCGTGCGATAGAGGATTGTGCACGGCGTCTGGCCTGGGGTTATCCAGCCAGCGCCGGCCTATCCAGCCCCAACGTTTCAAGTACGTTAAACCCGTCAACGGTCGATTTTCACCCGCGAACGGTCTTTATACTAATTAGCAATATAAGCAACGTATAAGACGTTATAATGACCATAACGAAAAGGAGGAGGCAAGATGAATCAGATCATTCTCGCATCTCATGGCGGCCTGGCCGCAGGCGCCAAAGACACGCTCGAGATGGTTCTCGGCGACGTGTCGAACGTCCACGTCGTGTCGCTTGCTCGTGACGACAAGGAGCCCATCACCAATAAGGTTGAGGCTATGATCGCCACGTTCAACGCGGACGACACCGTCTATGTGCTGACCGATATGCTCGGCAGCTCGGTCAACAACAACATGGTCGAGCTTTCCAAGAACGGCACGAAGTTCACGGTTGTCAGCGGTTTCAACATCCCGCTGGCACTCACGCTCGCTATGAGCCCCGTCCCCGTCAAGGGCACCGAGCTCGCGGCCCTCATCAACGAGGCCCGTACCGGTCTGACCAACCCCAATGCTCCGGTCGAGGCTGCCGCGGCTCCCGCCAAGAAGGCTAAGGCGCCCCGTCACAGCTCCGGTCCCGCCAAGATCGTCCTCGCACGTCTTGACTATCGTCTGCTGCACGGCCAGGTCGTCTTTACCTGGACCACCAAGGTTCAGGCCGAGCGCATCATCGTCGTCGACAACGCCGCCGCCAACGATGACATCAAGAAGGGCGCTCTTAAGCTGGCCAAGCCCCAGGGCGTGCGTCTGAACGTCTTCACCGTCGAGCGTGCCCTCGCCAAGATGGACAAGCTCAACACCCTCGGCGAGCGCGTCATGTTCGTCTTTGGCAACACCGCCGAGATGCTGCAGTTCTGCCAGGGCTACAAGCTCGACGCCATCAACCTGGGCGCCACCGCCAACCACGACGGTGCCGATCAGGTCGGAGGCAAGGACAGCTCCGTCTTCCTCGACGCCACCCAGAAGGCCGACGTCAACCAGCTGCTCGACATGGGAATCAAGCTCTATGTTCAGCAGACCCCTACGTATCAGAGCGTCGACATCGACGCCAAGCTGTAATCAACCAGGCTTTTGCCTGACTGAAAGGAGAAGGGTATGAATACGTTCATCAGTGCGGTGCTCGTCGGCCTCGTCGGCGTGTTCTGCATGTGGGACTCCCGCCTGCTCGGTCGTCTTAACTTCGAGCAGCCCCTCGTTGGCGCTACGCTCGTCGGTTTGCTGCTGGGCGATGTGCCCACCGGCCTTGCCGTCGGTGCCGCCGTCGAGCTCGTGTCCATGGGCCTGGTGCAGGTCGGCGCCGCCGTTCCGCCCGATATGGTCCTGGGCGGCATCGTGGCCGCTGCCTTTGCGTGCCTGACCGATGCTTCCGCCGAGACCGCCATGACGATCGCCATCCCGGTCGCCGTCCTGGGTCAGCTCCTCGGCATCGTGTTCCGCTCCATCATCGCCGCCCTCACCCATGTGGCAGATAGCGCGATCGATAACGGAAAGTTTAAGACCGCCTACCGTATGCACATCTGCGCCGGCTCCGGTCTGTACGCCATCATGTACTTCCTGCCGATCTTCCTCGCCGTCTTTGTTGGCACCGACCTGGTTCAGGCCATCGTCAACATGGTTCCCGAGTGGCTGTCCACTGGTCTTAACGTTTCGACCAAGATCATGACCGCCTACGGCTTGGCCCTGCTGCTCACCATGATGATCAAGAAGGGTATGACTCCGTTCCTGTTCATCGGTTTCCTGCTCGCCGCTTACCTCAACCTGTCCGTCATCGCGGTCGCTCTGATCGGTGTGTGCCTGGCTGTCGTCTTCATGGGCTTCAAGTTCAACGGTTCCCATGCAGCCGCCGGTGTCGATTCCGACTACGATCCGCTCGAAGACGACGAAGACTAAGGAGGAACACACTATGGCAACCGCAACCAAGGACGTGTCCCTGAACAAGAAGGTCAGCCAGTTCTTCTGGCGCTCCTGGGCCATCCAGGCCTCTTGGAACTACGAGCGTCAGATGAACATGGGCTTCCTCTACGGCATGGTTCCCACGCTCGATCGCCTCTATCCGGATGAGTCCGACCCCAAGCAGCTCGCTGCTAAGAAAGAGGCTTACCACCGTCACATGGCGTTCTACAACTGCACCCCGCAGACGAGCGCTTTCATCTTGGGCCTCTCCGCCTCCATGGAGGAGGAGTACGCCAAGGATCCCGAGAACTTCGATCCCGATTCGATCAACGCGGTCAAGACCTCCCTCATGGGTCCGCTTTCCGGCATCGGTGACTCCTTCTTCCAGGGCACCATCCGCGTTATCGCCTTTGGCCTGGGCGTTCAGCTGGCTCAGCAGGGCTCCATCATGGGCCCGATCCTGGCTATGCTCATCTCCATCGTCCCCTCTGTGCTGATCACTTGGTTCGCAGCCAAGATGGGCTATCAGGGCGGCCACGAGTACCTGAGCAAGCTTCAGGGCGGCGACCTCATGGAGAAGCTCATGTATGTCTGCGGCATCGTGGGTCTTATGTCCGTGGGCGGCATGATCGCTACGCTGATCGGCGCCACCACCCCGCTGCAGTTCGCTGAGGGCACCGTCGTGATCCAGGACATCCTGGACGGCATGATGCCCCAGATGATTTCCCTTGGCCTCACTGGCCTTATGTACTGGCTCATCAAGAAGAACGTCAACACCGGTTGGCTTCTCGTGATCGCCATCGTGGGCGGCATCGCCCTCTCCGCGGCCGGCATCCTGGCCTAGTCGCGACCAAGCGTCTAACCGCTTTCCCCGGGGGCCTGCCTGGCATCCCATACCCCAGGCAGGCTTCCATCCCTAAATGTGTCAAAGGGACAGTTCCTTTGTCGCATCCTCAACGGGCCGGCGATTCGGTCCAAATTACGGTAACCCTGCGTGCGTCCGGCAAAGTGGCGCCGCAAAAATCGAAAGGAATGTGTCAGATGTACGAGATCGACCTTAACCTCCCTAAGCAGATCGTCGCTGACGTCCTGTCCAACCACGAGATTCACAGCGTCGCCTTCGTCGGCTGCGGCGCTTCCATGTCCGACCTTTACCCCGCCAAGTACTTCCTGGCCAACAACACGGACAAGCTGAACGTTCAGATCTTCACCGCTAACGAGTTCAACTACGACACGCCTTCCTGGGTCAACGAGCACACCTTCGTGATCACCTGCTCCCTCGGTGGCTCCACGCCCGAGACCGTCGAGGCCAACAAGACCGCCAAGAAGCACAACTGCCCGGTCGTCTCCCTCACCAACAAGGCTGGCTCCGCTCTGACCGTCGACGCCGACCACGTCATCGTTCACGGCTTCCACGCCAACTACGCTGCCAAGTGCGAGAAGCCCGGCTATGCCATCGCTCTTGCTCTCGAGATCCTTCAGCAGACCGAGGGCTATGACCACTACGAGGACATGATCACCGGCCTCACCAACATCTTTGATCTCTGCGAGAACGCCGCTCAGCACTGCAAGAAGCTCGCCAAGAAGTTCGCCGAGGACTTCAAGGACGACAAGATGATCTACTTCATGGCTTCCGGTGCCTCCGAGAAGATGGCTTATTCTCACGCCGCCTTCCTGTTCACCGAGATGCAGTGGATCGACGCCGCCGCCTACAACACCGGCGAGTACTTCCACGGCCCGTTCGAGGTTTCCACCGAGGGTAAGCCCTACGTCTTCTTCATGTCCGATGGCGCCACCCGTCCGATGGACGCCCGCGCCCTCACCTTCCTTAAGCGCATGGGCGCCAAGGTCGCTCTGATCGACTCCAAGGACTACGGCCTGGCTGACGTCGTGCCCGCGAGCGTCGTCACCTACTTCAACCCGCTGCTGCACCTTGCCGTTATGCGTGAGTACGGCAACCAGATCGCCGAGGCCCGTCAGCACCCGCTGACCATGCGTCGCTACATGTGGAAGCTTTCCTACTAATCACAAGTAAGTAGACCTTACGGGTTGATTGAGAGGGGATGGGGTTTGCGCCCCGTCCCCTTTTTGCTTTGGGGAGGGCGTGTCTGTCGCGTCACAAAACCCCAGATAAAACCTACCAAAATAAACCTGTCCCTTTTTGGCAGGTGGGAGGAGATGCGTATGATCAAGGCAGTGCTGTTCGACATGGACGGCGTGCTGGTCGATACCGAGTGGTTCTACAACCGCCGCCGCGTGGCGTTTATGGAAGAGAAGGGGTTCCACTTTGACGAGATCCCTGATCTTTCGGGGTCTAACGAGCCTGCCATTTGGGAGGCGCTGGTTCCCGACGATATTGAGCTGCGCGAGCGTCTGCGCGTGGAGTACAAGCAGGTCTACAGCCCCGCTCACCCCGTTCCGTATGCCGAGCTGCTCAACGAGCAGACGGAGCCGGTGATGCGTGAGCTGCACGAGCGCGGTGTGAAGTGTGCCATCGCGAGCTCGTCCTATCGCGAGCTGATCGACGAGCTGGTGGAGATTGCCGGTATCGCCGACGTGCTGGATTACACCATCAGCGGTCACGAGTGCAGCGCGTTTAAGCCCGACCCCGAGATCTATCTGCGTGCCATGGAGGCGCTGGGGGTGGAGCCTGCCGAGTGCCTGGTTATCGAGGATTCGCCTTTGGGGATCGAGGCTGGCGAGCGCTCCGGCGCCCGCGTCCTGGCGCTGCGTCCGCATGAGGGCGTCAACCTCGATCAATCGCGAGCCGATGCCGTTATCGATAATCTGAACGACATTTTGGCCGCTTTGTAGTGTCAGTCCGCCGCGAGAAGCACTGGTTCACGCGTCTTTTACTGCGGATTGGCTTAATTTGTCATCTATTTGGATCTGTTTGGCTTCGATTCGGGCTAAGTGAGTAGACTTTTTGGCGCAGGCCGAGCACAAAACGCATCTTCCTTTGTAAAACCGCAGGTCACAGAGGTGGCTATTTTTTGGTGTGCTCGGCAGATCGTAAAAAGTCTACTCACTTGGAATTTTGCCCTTTGGTCGTGGGGGTTGCTGGTCCCGTTTTGGTCGTCGAGAGAGGATGAATTGAAGCGCCTCTTCTCGCTCCATGCTACAATCGCGGGCACGCCCCACAACTACATCTGCCTTCGAAAGGAGCCTGCGTGGCGAACGCCATCGATCAGCTCACGGATCGCGTGCTCGTGCTCGGCCGTCTCACCATCGTCCGCCGCGCCATCACCGCTGTGGCAGTCACCATTTCCTCCGTTCTCCAGACATTCCTGATCCAGGCGTTCATTCGGCCCGCCGACCTGCTTCCGAGTGGTCTTACCGGCGTCGCGGTCCTGCTCGATCGCGTTACCTCGCTCGGCGGCGTTCGAATCGACATCTCGCTCGGTATGCTCGCGCTCAACATCCCCGTGGCGCTCCTATGCTGGAGCGGCATCAGCAAGCGCTTCGTCATCTTCTCGATGATGCAGGTCGTGCTCTCGTCGCTGTTCCTCAACGTCTTTCACTTCGCTCCATTTTTGGGCGACAAGATCATGCTCATCATTTTTGGCGGCGTGGTCTCGGGTCTGGGCGCTGCCATCGCACTTAAATCCGGCGCATCCACCGGCGGCACCGACTTTATCGCGCTGTGGGTCTCCAACCACACGGGCAAGACCATCTGGGGCGTCATCTTTGGTTTCAACTGCTTTATCCTGGCGATCTTTGGCTTTATGTTTGGCTGGGACAAGGCGGCGTATTCCATCGTGTTCCAGTTTATTTCGACCAAGACCATCGACAGTTTCTATCGTCGCTACGATCGCGTGACGCTGCAGATCACGACGCGTAAGGCAGACGAGGTCATGACTGCCTACGTAAACCATTTTCAGCACGGTATTAGCTGCGCCGAGGTCGTCGGTGGATACAGCCGCGAGAAGATGTACCTGCTGCACACCGTTGTCTCGACCTATGAGAGCCAGGACATTATCAAGCTGGTGTGCGACGTTGATCCAGGCGCCGTGATCAACGTGTTCCACACGCTCAACTTTGTGGGTGGCTGGTGGGGTGGTCATGTCGACGAGCCCATGCCCACGGCCGTTCCCGATCCCGACAAGCCCGCACGCATGGCCAGCAGGCAGGCGCGCCTCAGCGAGCAGGACAGCCTGCAACAGGACGACGGCAAGTAGGGTTTTGGTATTTTGCCGGCACGGCGCAACCCATCCGTATGAGCCCCCGAAAGCCTCGTCGTTTTCGGGGCTCTCGTTTGCCCAGATAAAACCTAGCAAAATGAAGCTGTCGCTTTTTGGTAGGGAGGGTATATCGTTTTATCATTATGAGATAATATGAAACTAGACGTTATATACGTATTAGTTATTTCGATATTTCGATAAGAGTGATCAGATATGCCAGCGCCCAAAAATGCACCGCTTTACCAGCAGATTTATGACGAAATCAAAGATGCGATCGAGAAAGGTGTTTATGCACCCAAGGAGCGTATTCCGTCCGAGCTTGAGCTAGCCGAGCAGTACGACGTGAGCCGAATTACGGTGCGTCGCGCCGTCGAGGAGTTGTGCTCCGATGGCTACCTGGTTAAGCAGCAGGGCCGCGGCACCTTTGTTTCCACCCCGCACATCAATCGTCAGTTTCACGCCTCGACGCTGCAGACGTTTACCGCGCTGTGTGCCGGCAACGGCATGAAGGCCGGTGCGCACGTGGTCGATCGCCAGATCGTTCCGGCGCGCCAAAACGAGATGGAGTTCTTTGGTCTGCAAAAGGATGCGCTGCTGCTGCATATCAAGCGCGTGCGTACGGCCGACGGCGAGCCCATCTTTGAGGAGAACATCTTTGTGCCGTTTGACGCCTACCGTGAGCTGTTGACGGCCGACCTTGAGGACAAGTCGATTTTTGCCGAGGTCGAGCGTGTTGGCGGAACTCCGATTGTGTCGGTTGGCTACCGCACGGTCGAGGCCGTTCGAGCTAACGCCGAGCAGGCGGCCGAGCTGGGCATTGCTCCGCACGATCCGCTGCTCAACCTGCGTGCCGGCTTTATCGGTCCCAATGGCGAGCCGGTCCTGATGGGTAAGCAGTACTACGTGGGATCGCGCTACGTTATGGTGATGTAAGTTACGCGGTTTTACCAAACCGCGTAACGGCTCGACGCTGCAAGCCCGCCAGAGCGGCAATCTGCCTTTCAACTTCGGCGGCATGACCAGAAGTTTTGTTCCGTCGTTCTAACGAACGACGGACCGGTCGACGCTGCAAACGCCCCTAAGCGGCAATCTGACGTTCAATCGTCGGTCGCGTACCGAAGTACGCTTCCCTCCTCTTTCACGTCACCTTGCTCGCTTAGGGGCGTTTTCGCTGACTTATGCTCAACCGGCGACGTTTCCACGATCATCCGGAAAGTGTCCAAAAATCCACGCTCGTTCCCTTTGGACTGCATCGCCCGTGGCCGACAGCGGCGCGGCACCGGTCCGCGTGGCGGCGTATAATCGGCGGCAGATGACTTGGACGTTAGGAAACCATGACCGATAGCATGCAGCAGATGGCGCTTGACACGCTCGGCGCCTATTTTGGCTACACCTCGTTTCGCCCGGGGCAGGACCGCATGGTGGATGCGATTCTTGCAGGCCGCGATGCGCTGGGTGTTATGCCCACGGGCGCCGGCAAGTCCATTTGCTACCAGGTGCCCGCGCTCATGCTGCCCGGCATCACCTTTGTGGTGAGTCCGCTGCTGTCGCTTATGGAGGACCAGACCCGTGCGTTGCTCGCGGCGGGTGCGCGACCCAGCTATCTCAACTCCAGCCTTACTCCGGCCCAGCAAAATACCGTGCTCAAACGGGCACGCGAGGGCCGCTACCAGCTTATGTACGTGGCGCCCGAGCGCCTGCTCGAGCCGCGCTTTTTAGCCTTTGCGCAGGAGGCTGCGGCGGACGGCGGCATTGGCGTGCCGCTCGTGGCCATTGACGAGGCCCACTGCGTGAGCCAATGGGGCCAGGATTTCCGCCCCGCCTATCTGCAGATTCGTGAGTTCATCGATTCCCTACCGCAGCGCCCCATCGTGGCGGCCTTTACCGCCACGGCGACCGAGCGCGTGCGTGCGGACATTCAGCAGATGCTCGGCCTGCAAAACCCCGCGACGGTGGTGACGGGCTTCGATCGCAAGAACCTCTACTTTGGTTGCGAGGAGATGGGCGACAAGGCCAAGACTGCCTGGGTGCGCGACTACGTGATTGCGCATTCGAGCGAGAGCGGCATCGTGTATTGCTCGACTCGCAAGACGGTCGACGCGCTGGCGGGCGAGCTTGCCGAGGCGCTGGGACCCAGCGGCATTCGCGTGGGCCGTTACCATGCCGGCATGGGCAACGACGCCCGCCGCCAGAGCCAGCGTGCCTTTATCGACGACGACATTCAGGTGATGGTTGCCACCAACGCCTTTGGCATGGGCATCGACAAGCCCAACGTGCGCTACGTGATCCACAACAACGTGCCCGAGAGCATCGAGGCCTACTACCAGGAGGCGGGCCGTGCTGGCCGCGATGGCGATCCAGCCAGCTGTCACTTGCTGTGGAACGGTAACGATTTTCGTATGCGCCGCTTTTTGATCGACCGCGGCGATGCGGTCGACGAGGCGCTCGACGACGAGCAACGCGCGTGGGCGCTCCAGAACCGTTATCGCCTGCTCAGCCAGATGGAGGGCTACTGCAATACCACCGGCTGTCTGCGCGAATACATGCTGCGCTACTTTGGCGACGAGGCCGCGGCCGAGCATGCGGCAGCCGCCGCGGGCGGCACGGCAGACGACGCCGAGGGCTGCGGCAACTGCAGCAACTGTCTCACGCAGTTCGAGGTCGAGGACGTCACCGGCATGGCCCGCGCCGCCGTGCGCTATGTGGCCACGCGTCCCATGCGCTTTGGCAAGTCGCTGATCGCCGACGTGCTCCACGGTGGCAACACCGAGCGTATTCGCCAGATGCATCTGGACGAGGAGCGCGGCTACGGTGAGCTGTCGAGCGAATCGGTCGGGCGCATCAAGGACATCATCGGCCAGCTGTGCGGTCGCGGTTATTTGGCCACCTCGCAGGGGCAGTACCCAGTCGTGGGACTGGGTCCGCGTGCCGGCGAGGTCGAGGACGAGGCGTTCGCCTTTACCGTTAAGCGTCGCGCGTCCAAGCGCAAGGCCTCGGCCCGCGCCCGCCGCGCCGTCGATCTGCTGCGCGAGGAGGCCGAGCTGGATCAGCGCCCGCGCGTTGGCGACGATGTCGAGCTGTTCGAGCGCCTGCGTGCCCTCCGCAAGGAGATCTCGACGGAGCTGGAGATGGCGCCGTATATGGTCTTTTCCGACAAGGCCCTGCGCGGCCTGTGCCGCCTGCGTCCACAGACGCGCGAGGAGCTGATCCAGGTCAACGGCATTGGCGAGAAAAAAGCCGACGCCTTTGGCGAGCAGTTTATGGCGGCGATTGAAGAGTTTGAGTCCGAGCATGCGCGGGATGGAGCGTAACGATGGCATTCGACGATAAAACCGACCGCACTGACGTGCCCGCCGTGCCACTGTACCAGCAGGTCATGGACGACCTAAAGGGCGAGATCGCGCGCGGCGTGTACGCAGCCGGCTCGCGCATTCCTGCCGAGATGGAGCTCGCGAAGTCCTACGGCGTGGGGCGCATCACCGTTCGCCGCGCCATCGAGGAGCTGTCGCGCGCGGGGTATCTCAACCGCCAGCAGGGGAGGGGCACGTTTGTGTGCGCTCCCAAGCTCAAGCGCAAGATTCGCCAGAAGGGCGACGTCCAGAGCTTTACTGAGGGTTGTGCTGCCAACGACATGGTGCCGGGTGCGTGTCTGGTGTCGCGCACGGTGGTCGCGGCGGCGCACGAGGATGCGGCGTTCTTTGGCGTGGAGCCCGGCTGCGAGCTTATCGTGGTCGAGCGTGTGCGCACGGCCGACGGCATCCCCGTCATGCTCGAGAACAACGCCTTTGTGCTCACCGACCATCCCTACCTGCAGACGCTGGCCGACGAGGACCTCACCGATAACTCAATCTTTGCGCTCGTTGCCGAGCATTCGGGTCGCGCGCCGCTCAAGTCCGACCCCTGCACCGTGGAGATTGCGCTTGCTGATGTTCAGACGGCCCCGCTGCTGGAGGTGCCGGTCGGCGAGCCGCTCTTCTATATGGAGGCCTACTTTACCGACGCCGGCGGGCGCCCTCTACTGCTCGGCCGCCAAAAGATCGTGGGCTCGCGCTACGTCTTCGACATCTAACGTCCACAGATAGAACAACATGGAACAAATTTACCGCAATGGCTTCCACCGTGGCTGCATGCGTGGTATATATAGAACAACATAGAACGACAGCAGGTACGAGCAGCCGTCGCCAAAAGCCGCCACACAAGGAGGGGCATCAGCATGAACGCACATGATCTGATTCAGGAAATTATCGAGCGCAAGGGCAAGGTCGAGAACGTCTTTTGGATCGCCTGCGGTGGTTCGATGATCGACCTCATGCCGGCCAACGAACTGCTCAAGCGCGAGGCCACCACGTTTACCTCGACGGTCTACACGGCGCGCGAGTTTTGCCTGATGGCTCCCAAGAGTCTTGGCGAGAAGTCGCTCGTCATCGCCTGCAGCCACAGCGGCAACACGCAGGAGGTCGTCGACGGCTGCGAGATGGCGCTGGCCGCCGGTGCCGAGGTCATTGCCCTCACTGACTGCGAGGGCTCAAAGATCGACAACGGCAAGTGGACTACCTGGGTCTATCCGTGGGGTGAGGGCGTGTCGCAGGCCGAGGTGCCGCAGGGCATTGGCGCTCTGATCGCCGCCGAGTTGCTCGACCAGCAGGAAGGCTACGAGTCACTCGCCGACATGTATGAGGGCCTCAAGCAGATGGATGCGCTGCTGCCCGCCGCCCGTGAGAAGGTCAACGCCGAGCTGGGCGCCCGCTTTGCCGAGCTCTGCCAGCAGCACAAGTTCTTCTATATCCTGGGCTCCGGTCCCAACTTTAGCCAGACCTATGCCATGGCGATTTGCTCGCTCATGGAGATGCAGTGGCAGCACTGCTGCTACATCCACTCCGGCGAGTACTTCCACGGCCCGTTCGAAGCCACCGAGCCCGGCGTGTTCTACTTTGTGCAGCTCGGATCGGGCGAGTGCCGCCCCATGGAGGAGCGCGCTCTTGCGTTCCTCAACACGCACACCGATACAGTCATGGTGCTCGACGCGCTCGAGTACGGCGTGGGCGAAGTGCCTGCCAGCGTGCGTTCGTTCCTGGAGCCGATTTTCTTCTACAACATGAGCTGCGAGCTGCGCGCCGCCCGCGGCAAGGTGTTTGACCACAGCCCTGAGATTCGTCGCTACATGGGCATCGAGCAGTACTAGGTAACGGGAATAACCTCTCACGACGGGGCTTCCGCCAAGTGCGGGCCCCGTTTTGCTTTGCCAAGAAAGAAATGGGGATTGAACATGCGCGTGCTTGATTTGACTCACACTATTAGGGAAGACATGCCGGTATTTCCCGGAGCCGATACACCCAAGCTGCTGCCGGCGAGCACCTACGAGCACGACGGGTTTAAAGAGACGCTCATGCAGATGTACACCCATACGGGGACGCATATGGATCCACCGGCGCATCTGTTTGCCGACCGCAAGACGCTCGATGCGTTTCCGGCAAGCCAGTTTATAGGCAGGGCATTGGTTGTCGATTGCCGCATGCTCGCCGAGGGTGAGGCCATTACTGTGGAGCAGCTCCGTCCCTATGGCGATAAGGTGACCCAAGCCGAGTTTTTGCTGTTCAACTTGGGTTGGGATAAGCGTTGGGGAACCGAGGCGTACTTTGGCGACTATCCTTGCGTGGACGATGAGGTGTTGGACCTGATCATCGACGGCGGCTACAAGGGCATCGGCTTTGATGTAATTGGACTCGACCCCATCGCGGACGAAAACCTGACGCGCCACAAGAAGTTGTTCCGCGCATGCGATATCGTCAACATCGAGAATCTTAAGGACTTGGACTGTTGCGGCGACGATCTGTTCTGGTTTAGCTGCGCACCGCTCAAAATCGAGGATTGCGACGGCTCGCCCATTCGCGCAATCGCGTGGTTTGAGGATTAAAGCGCCCTGTTCCATCTGTCGAAGAACATTCACCTTCGATTCGCAAGCGTGCCGTGTGAGTCAAAAAGCGGGCCGCGCCGGGGATTTCCGGCGCGGCCCGCTTAGTATCGCGCATAGATTCGCAAGGTTGCGGTAGCCAGCGGCCTACTTTGCGTCGTAGGCCTCGGCATCCCACCAGTCGAGCTGGGCGATGTTATCGCGGATGTGCTGGCAGCTCTTGTGGAAGCCCTCGAGCTCGTGCTCGGACAGGTCGAGCGTGTAGACCTCCTCGACGCCCTCGGCACCGATCACGCACGGCAGGGAGGTAAAGATGCCCTCCTCGCCATACTGGCCGGTCATAAGCGTGGAGGCCGAAAGCACGGCATGCTCGTTGTGTAACACAGCGGCGCAGACGCGCGCGGCGGAGTTGGCAACGGCGTACTCGGTGCACTGCTTGCCCTGGTAGGTTACGTAGCCGCCCTTGCGTGCGAGTTCCTCGACCTCCATGTGGTCAAAGGCGTACTTGTCAGGGTTCTCGGCCTGAAGTTCGTTGAGGCTCTTACCGGCGATGGTTGCGGCCTTAAAGGCGGCAAGCTGGCTAAAGCCGTGCTCGCCGATCATGTAGGCGTCGATGGACTTGGGGCTCACGCCGACCTTCTTGGAGATCTCGGTGCGCAGGCGGGCGGAGTCCAGGCCGCAGCCCGAGCCGATGATCTTCTTGGGATCGTAGCCGGTCAGGTGCCGCAGCTCGGTGCACACGACGTCGCAGGGGTTGGAGATGCTCACGAAGATGCCGTCAAAGCCGGCGTCGACGATGCGCTTGGCAAAGGTGCGGGCGGCGTCGGTGGTAAAGAACAGCTCGCCGTCGCGGTTGCCGGCGGCCAGCGCGACCTTGCCGGCGGCGTTGACGATGACGTCGCAGCAGGCAAGCTCCTCGTAGTGGTCGTAGCAGTTGACGATCTTGGTGTTGTACGGGACAAACGAAAGGGAGTCGCGCAGGTCCTGGACCTCGGACGTCACCTTGGCCTCGTTGATATCGCACAGGTACAGCTCATCGGCAATGCCCTGCATGAGCAGACTGTTGGCAACATGTGCTCCTACGTGGCCCTGGCCGACCACACCGATCTTACGCGTCTGGTACATATATGTATCCTTTCGGCCGAGTTTTTCGCGTCGAACCATTGTAGCGTCCTGCTGCCACTTTGCTAGGCTAAAGCGCCATAGATTTTTGGGCATGCCTTAATCTCTACTTTTGGAGTGATTTGGGCCGCTGACGGCATCGCTGGGCGATGTACTCGCGCGGATGGGGCCGCTCGTTGTACCATAGCTGCAACTGACTCGTAAGGAGCATCCATGCCCATTCGCATCCCCGACGCCCTCCCTGCCGCCGCGCAGCTCGAGAGCGAGAACATCTTTGTCATGACCGAGTACCGCGCGCTGCACCAGGACATCCGTCCGCTGCGCGTGCTCATCCTCAACCTCATGCCCACCAAGATCGCCACCGAGACGCAGATCATGCGCAAGCTCTCCAACACGCCGCTGCAGGTGGAGGTGGACCTGCTGCGCACCAAAACGCACGAGGCCACGCACGTGAGCGCCGGCCACCTGGAGACGTTCTACCGCACGTTCGACGACATCCGCGACATCCACTACGACGGCCTGATCATCACGGGCGCCCCGGTGGAACAGATGCCGTTCGAGGAGGTCGACTACTGGCCCGAGCTCTGCCAGATCATGGATTGGTCCACCACGCACGTGCACTCTACGCTGCACATTTGTTGGGGCGCACAGGCCGGTCTGTACCATCATTACGGTATCCAGAAGTACGACCTGCCGGCAAAGGCAAGCGGCGTGTTCGAGCATTATCTGGTGAAGCCGCAAAGCCCGCTGGTCCGCGGCTTTGACGACCGCTTCTATGCCGTGCATTCGCGCAACACCGATGTGCGCCGCGAGGACGTGGAGGCCGAGCCGCAGCTTGAGGTCGTGGCCGTGTCCGACGAGGTGGGCCTGTATATCGTCAAGTCGACCGACAGCCGTCGCTTCTTTGTCTTTGGCCATCCCGAGTACGACACCGATACGCTGCGCCTGGAGTACGAGCGCGATGTGAAGCGCGGCCTCAACCCGGAGGTGCCGTCGCATTACTTCCCGGGCGACGACCCCACTGCTGAGCCGCGCAACGTCTGGCGCAGCCAGGCTCAGCTGTTCTACACCAACTGGCTCAACTACTACGTCTACCAGACCACGCCCTACGACCTGGCCCGCGCCGGCGAGGAGCACTAGGCTGCGATGGTACTGCTGTAGCCGTGGCTGATATGGCGGCGATTAGGCGCTGATGATGTGGGGTAGCGGCAGGTCGTGAGCGTCGGTGGGAACGCGGTCGACACGCTGCTCGTCAAAGGCGATGCCGATGATTTGGCATGCGGGCGAGAGCATGGGCAGGTAGCGGTCGTAGCAACCGCCGCCGTAGCCCAGGCGCGCGCCGGTTTGGTCGAAGGCCACGAGCGGCACGACGATCATGTCGAGAGCTTCGGCAGGTACGATGGGGAAGCGGTTGCTGCCGATGTCTGCGGCGGCGAAGGTTCGCGTGGGATGGGTGATAAACGGAGCCGCGGATACATCACCGATAGCGACTGCTCGCATGCATATGCGCTGGCCACATGCGGCGGCGTTGGCTGCCGAGAGCATGCACGGATAGGCCACGCGCCAGCCACGTTTGGCGGCCGCAGCGGCAAACGCGGCTGGGTCGACTTCGGAACCCATCGCGGCATAGACAGCAACGGTGTGCGGCGCCGCGGCACCCAAGCGATCCAACAGCTCAACAAGCCGCGCACAGATATCAGCAGACTTCGCCGCCCGCACATCCAAATCGAGAGCATCGCGCCGAGCAATCACCGCCCGCCGCAACTCAGCCTTGTCCATCCCGGCCCTCTCTCCCAAACCTACCAAAAAGGGACAGGTTTATTTTGGCAGGTTTTATCTAGGCAAACAGCAAAAACAACCACGAAGGGAACACAGGCACCCTCGTGGTGGTTTTGATGGCGACTCGTCTCTATTACAACGCCGCGGCGATTGCTTCGGCCACAAATTTGTTAAGCGATTCACCCTTCTTTGCCGCCGCCAGTGCTGCCTGCTTGTGAAGCTCGGAGCCTGTTCTCACATTGAATGAGCCCTTAAAAGCCCGCTCTGGTTCCTTGCCCTTTTCGGCACAAAACTCAAGGTAATCGTCGACGGCGTCGTGGAAGCATCGCTCCACTTCTTCAACCGTGGAGCCTTCAAATACGATTGCGTCCCTAATGCCGGCGACCATACCTGTTAGCACATGCTGTTCGGCATCGAACTCGACCGGGGCGAAATAACCCTTGTATGCCAAAACGTTACTCATGACTACCTCCGACATCTTGCAGAAAGCGAACGATGTTTCGAATGGTCCCCGCTGTCAATTCGTCAGATGGATGAGGCGCGTGCATTACGAACATCCTGCCATCTGATGGCCTGTAGAAGCGAACACGCGATCCGGATGTCTTACCTTTGCTGTCCATTTCAAAGCCATACGAAGCCATGACTTTTATAAAATCCGCATACCGATACGTCGAAGGGCAGCTAAACAGTTGGGCGATGAGTTTATCGGTCCGTGTCATCCCGCCTCACATTCTGCAACTATATTCTAGTTGCAATTTCAGTTCGTTGCAAGCACCTCTACTATAGAACATGTGTGCGTATAGAACAAGTGTTCGAATCACCACTGAGAATGGGGACAGGCACCTTTGTGGTGGTCTGTGCAGTGGAGTGGGCGTCTGCGGCAGTTCGTCTCGATCTGTAACAGTAACTCGGCAAAATTGGACTTAGATGTTACAGATTGAGACAAAGAGCTGGTGCCGTTCGGGAACGTCTCGATCTGTAACATCTGGAGCCGATATTGCCGTCTAGATGTTACAGATCGAGACAAACCGCCGCGGTGGGCTGCGCCGCCTCGCCCAAGCCGCAGAAAAAGGTAGATTTCCGGGCATGTCCCAAAAATCTACCTTTGTGCGTTAGCCCATCAGGTCGATGACGTTAAAGCCGGCGTTGCTCTTGGCGATGACGTCGCGGCCGCCAAAGACGCAGGTGGGCGACTCGGCCGCAATGCGCGTCACGTCGGCGCCGAGCGAGCGAAGCTCACCGGGCGTGGCGGCGAGCATCTGGGCGCGGCGCTCCTCGCGTGCGTGCGGATCGAGCCCGGCCAGGTAGGTCGTGTTGCGGCGCTTGGTGAGCGCGTACGGCTTCACCGGCGCGTCCATGCCGCTCACGCAGCTCACGATAAAGCCCTCAAAGGCGGCCTCGTCGGGCTCAAAGCTGCCGAGCCATTCACCCGCGCGCACCACGCGCTCAATCGAGGGATCGATTGCCGGGTCGCGGTAGGTGTAGAACGCCGCCTGACGCTCGCCGGCCGCGCGGAATCCGCAACCGTACGCACCGCCCTTCACGCGGATCTCGTTCCACAGGTAGTCGTAGGAGAGCGCGTTGGCAGCAACCGCCCAGGCGCCCGTCACGTCGATGCCCAGACGACGAGGGTCGCACGCGCTTGCCGCAAAGCAGATATCGCTGGGGATGACAAAGGCCTCGTGGCGGTCGCACGGCGCCGGCACCACGAGCGTGTCGCGGCCGGCATCGGCACCGTCGCCCGCGCCCAAACCCAGGTCGCCTGCGGCGGCCCAGTACGCGTCAAAGTCCTCGTCGCTGCCGGTAAAGCTCGCCATGCAGCCATCGGCCACAAAGATGCGGTCTGCCAGCTCGGCAAGCTTGGCGCGCAGGTCATCCAGGCGCTCGTCAAAGTGGTCGAGCAGATCGCGCAGGAACAGGTAGAAGTCCACGCCCGAAAGCTGCTCGCGCACCATGGCCGAAGGCGAGCTGTAGCTCATCGCGCGACCGAGTGCCGCCGAGTGACCGTTGTTGATAAAGCCCTGCTCAAGTCCAATGCGAATCTGCGTGAGCACGTCGCGCACGCGGTCGGCGTCGGCATCGAGCAAAAGCGTGCTCGACCACACCTCGCGCGGCAGGCTCGCTAGCGCATCGATCTTCTCGGACAGGGCGCCGGCGCTCACCAGCAGATAGGGGCGCACACCGTCCACGTCGGGCTGGGTCATGACCTCGGTCGTAAAGCTCAAAAAGCCCAGCTTGCCGGCGAGTAAGTTGTCGAGTTCCTCGGCCGAATGCTCGCGTGTGGGCAGCTGCTTGAGCAGACGGCAGAGCAGCGTCACATAGGGCAGGTCCTCAAACGTGACGCAGCTCAGGTCGAAATACTGCATGGCGTAGGCCAGGCGGTTGGTGGGGATGCCGTGGCGCAGGCAGGGGATGGGCGCAGTGGTGTCCACGACCAGCGGCGGCTCGGGGCGCGCCTCGCCAATGTCGGAAACGCGCAGGCGCGGCAGCGTGGCCTTGGCCTCGAGCGTGTCCTCGGCCTCCTGTGCGGCACGCAGCACGGCCGTGCGCTCGACCACGTTGGCCAGCTCGGCATTGGTCATGGCGTCGCGCTTGGCTGCTAGCTCGGCGGCCTCGGCACCCTCTGCGCCCTCGGCGGCGTCCACCGGCACCAGCTCGACCAGCGCCATATGGTCGTTTTCCAGCACCAGCTCGCGCAGCAGGTCCTCAAAGTAGCTGCCGTCCAGCTCGCCACGCAGCTCCTCGTACACCGGGCCGTACTTGAGCGCCAGCGTCGCGGCGTCGTCATCGTAGAGCCAGGTGCTCAGCGCGTCGCACGCAATGGCCACGCCGTCGGCGATACCGTAGTCGCGCTGGCGCAGGTCGTACTCGTTGCTGCTGATGATGGCCTCCAGGCGCTCGCGCGGAACGCCGTGCTCGCACAGGTCGCGGCAGGCGTCTTGGAACACACGACGCAGCTCGCGCGTCACGCCGGGCTGCGCGTTTTGCAGCATGATGAGCTCGTAGGGCTGCAGGCTCTCGGCCGCGGTGTAGCTCACCACGTTGCCGCCCAGGCCCGCTGCCAGAATGGCCTTCTTAACCGGCGCTTCGTTGGAGCCCAGCAGCGCTTCGAACAGGATGTCCGCCGCGATTGTGCGCTTACGGTCGAGCGCGCTGCCCAGCACAAGGCCCAGGCCCACCAGGGCGTTTTCGGGCGTGGTGGCCATCTCGACGCGCTTATACTCGCAGGTCACGGGCGCTTGCACGCCCAGCGGATTGGGTGCCAGCACGGACGGGTCCTCGCCGGCGGCAACGGCGGCGTCCATGCGGCGGCTCGCGGCACTCGGTTGCGACAGATAGCGCTCGTCCAAAAAGGCCAGTGCGCGGTCCACGTCCAGGTCGCCGTAGAGCGTGATGTAGGAGTTGGAAGGATTGTAGTGGCGCGCGTGCGTGTCCAGGGACTGCTCGTAGGTGAGCGAGGGAATCGCACGCGGGTCGCCACCGCTCTCGTGCGCATAGGCGGTGTCGGGGTAGAGCGCGGCGTTGACGGCATCGTCCAGCACGCTCATGGGGTCGGACAGCGCGCCCTTCATCTCGTTGAACACCACGCCGTTATAACGCAGCGTGCCCTCGCGCAGGCTGGCGGAGCTGCCGTCGCCCTCGCTCTCGACGCCCTCTGGCAGGTCCAGCTCGTAGTGCCAGCCCTCCTGCTCAAAAATGGTGGGCTTGGTATAGATGGCCGGGTTGAACACCGCGTCTAGGTACACGTCCATCAGGTTGTACAGGTCCTGCTCGTTGGTGGTGGCAACGGGGTAGATGGTCTTGTCGGGGTAGGTCATGGCGTTGAGGAACGTCTGCATGGAGCTCTTGATCAGATCGACGAATGGCTCCTTGACGGGGAACTTGGCCGATCCGCACAGCACCGAGTGCTCAAGAATATGGAACACGCCGGTGGAATCGGCCGGCGGCGTCTTAAAGCCAATGGCAAAGGCCTTGTTCTCGTCGTCGCACGCTAGGTACAGCAGGCGAGCGCCCGAGGCGGTGTGGCGCAGCACGTAGGCGTCCGAGTCGAGCTCGGGCACGGTCTCGCAGCGCTCGACGGCAAAGCCGTGGCAGGTAGTGCCGGGCACTAGCAGTGCGGCGGCAGCGGCGCGCGGGTCGGTTGAGGTGGTGGGCATATGCAGTCTCCTTTGACGCCCCAGCGGGGGCGAATCGAGTCGAATCCTCGAGAGTATACCCATATGGGGCCGCGGCTCTGCGGCGAACTGGAGACGATGCCAGCGGATTGGGCATAGGCCCCGCGTGCCCGCCGAATGAGCGTGGATTTTCGGATGAAATAATCCGTCGCAGGTCCAAATGCCGTCCAATTGTCCACTCCCGCACACCTTTCGTCTCCAACCGTGAGATGAGAGACGTATACGAAAGATGGCTGTACAGCAAAGAGCCAAACAATTAATAGTGCTGTTTGGTTGGTGATTGTTTTTTCAGTAGAAACACTTACGAATAAAGCAAGTTGCAAACAGCTGCCCCCTTATTTCGTGCTCATTTTTAAGGCGAGAAATTGCCGCCATATGATCGGACGAGTTTCAACGATTGCGATTTAGTATTTGGCGCGGATGCGGTCGATTCCGATGACACGCTAGTTGACCACGCGGTAGATTGTGCTTTCTCCCAGACGCCCCGGCAATGCGCAATAAGCCAGATAACGAAGCGATTGCCGGTGCGTCTATCCATAGGGAATTCCGGGAAAGCTTCTGCGGGCAGTCAAAAGATTCGTCGGCCTCAAGCGGATTAAAGGTATTTGCATAAGACGTCATTTAACCAGAGACGATGCACATTGAATCGTTCAATGAACTTGCGCGCTGTGTCCAACAACGCCGATTGTTGTTTTAAGGGGCTTGAGGAAAGAACAGAAGCAAAATAATACTTGCATAGTTAGTTATATAAAGTATTATAACGTTATGGGATGAATGAAGGGTTCATCTAAGTGAGTTAGGAGTAAGGGATGTTCAATTTCGATGAGCCTCGTTACGAGAAGGTTGTGAGCGATGCCCTCGCTCTCCGTCCTCAGATTGAGGCTGCCGTGGACAAGGTC
>NZ_CYYP01000001.1:142855-242472 GCF_001405375.1 Collinsella aerofaciens | reverse complement strand
GGGCGAGCTCGCGCGCCGTGGCCACGTTCGCCTTGTTGCCGTGGACCCCGCGCGCGAGCAGCGCCTCCCGCCTCTCGACCAGCCTCCGCACGCCCTTGGCGGCATGCCTCCGGGCGGCCCCGGTCCGGGGCCTGGCCCCTGGCGAGGTCCTTCGGCCGCCCCGAGCACGTCAGGTAGTGCCACGCGGCCTCGACCAGCGTCTTCCTCAGGTGCTTGTTGCCGGCCTTGGTGATCGCGCCCCTGCGGTCGCTCTCCCCGCTGGAGTGCTCGGAGGGCGTCAGGCCGACCCACGCCGCGAACGAGCGGGCGTTCCTGAACCTCGAGAACTCGCCGGCCTCGAACACGAGGTCGGCGGCGGACGCGGTGTCCACGCCCTTGAGGCAGCGGAGTGAGTCGACCCTCTTCCTCCACCTGGGCTTGCGGGCCTCGGCCTCGACGAGCCCCTCGAGCCTCGCCTTCTCCTCCGCCGCCCGCCTGACCGCGTCGACGTAGTAGGCGAGCACGTCGTTGTCGGCCCTCTCCGCGAACCCTATCGACTCGATCCAGGACCAGTGCGCCCGGGTCCAGTTGCCCTTCCTGCGGCCGGTGGGCGTCCTCTCGTCGAAGGCGAGCCCGTGCCTGAGCAGGAACTTGGAGAGCCGCTGCTTCGAGCGCGAGAGGTCGTCCCTCGCGTCCTCGAGCGCCCTGGTCAGGTCGCGGGCGGCCTCGCACTCGTCGTCGGGGACCCACACCTCGACCACGTTGCCGACCGACAGCATGCGGGCGAGGAACTCGGCGTCGTTGCGGTCGTTCTTCCTGCGCCTGTCCGCGCTGGGCTTGATCATCTTCGAGACGGCGCCGACCACGCAGTCGACCCCCAGGCCGGAAAGCCTCTTCTGCAGGTCGAAGCCCGTGACCCCGGACTCGTACACGCACCTGGCCCTGGGGTCCACGGAACGGACCCACTCCGCGACGGCGCCGGCGTCGTAGCCGAAGGTCGCGGCACGTACCTCCCCGGTCATGACGTCGAGGGAGACGGCCTTTATCGAGCGGGCGTGGACGTCGAGGCCGATGAAGGTGGTAGTATCGAGCATGGGAGCCCCTTCCATGAATGCGGCGTGGCCGCCACGGTTGGATTAGACACTCACCATTGTCGGCCTAATCCGCGGTCTTTCATGCAGCAGGGGCTCTCAATGTTTTTATGTCCTGCTCATATCGTCTATGCCGGCACTTGGGGACAGTCCTTGTCGAGTTACTGGTAGTCATTGGGGACGTTCTTAAACGACTACCCAACGGCTATTGTGCACATGGCTCGCATGACAGCCGTCTCTTTTATGTTTCCTTTAGCCGTTGCTGCCTAGGATGGGGGTTAGTCGGTAGGAAGGGAGCCCCTGTATGGACGATGTGAGCGAGCGTGCAATCGAAGAGGACATGCTCGATCAGTTCAATTACTTTGATGATGAGGATGAGGAGCTAATCGATCGTCGCGAGCCAGCGCCGCTTGATTCCTTTGATCTGGTCGATGAAGAGCCCGACGAGGACGAGGGCGAATCGGCGGAGCCCTCACAGCCTTCGCGCCTTGACTCGCTGCTTTCGAGAGCCCCCATGCACCACGGTGTCCGTGCCGGCGCGCTCCATATGAAAACTGACTGGCACCAGATCGTGACGGCAGGCGATGAACTTGCCGTCGATGCGCCGCTCACCGATAAATCATCCATCATCTGCCGCACCGGCATGCTTATGCTGGCAAGCGGAACGGGTGCCTGGCGCGTGCGCGATACCATGAATCGTGTTGCTGCCGTACTGGGCGTCACGATTCACGTCGACCTGAGTCTTCTGTCGTTTGAGTGCACCTGCATCGAAGATGGCCACTGCTTTAATGAGGTTGTCAGCTTGCCCACAACGGGCGTCAATACCCATCGCATTTGGATGATGGAGAGTTTTCTCAAGGAAATCGAGACCTATGGTCGTCGCTTCACGGTGCACGAATACCACGAGATGCTCAAGACCGTTGAGAGTTCAAAACCCGATTACTCTCCCTGGCAACAGGGCCTTGCGGCAGCTTGTGCTTGCGGCGCCTTCGTCTTTTTGCTCGGCGGCGGCCCTATCGAGATGGCCTGCGCGTTTGTGGGCGCGGGTGTCGGCAACTTTGCCCGCTCCCATATTCTCAAGCAAGGCCTTGGTCAGTTCAGCGCGCTGACGACCGGCGTTGCGCTCGCTTGCGTTTCGTATCTGCTGGCATTGCTCGGCCTTGGCCAGGTCATACCGGGGGCAATGTCGCACCAAGAAGGCTATATCGGCGCCATGCTCTTTGTGATTCCCGGCTTTCCACTCATTACGGCAGGCCTCGACATCGCTAAGCTCGACATGCGAAGCGGTATCGAGCGCCTTTCATATGCCGTATCGATTATTGTGATGGCGACCCTCGTAGGTTGGATGGTTGCCGAGTGTGTTGGCCTGGCGCCGGACGACTTTGCCCCACTGGGCCTTTCGCCGCTTGCCCTTACGCTCCTGCGCGTGGTGATGAGCTTCGTTGGCGTATTCGGCTTCTCGGTGATGTTCAACAGCCCGGTAAAGATGGCCGCGGCAGCTGGGTTGATCGGCGCCGTGTCCAATACCCTGCGTCTGACCCTTGTCGATGCGCCGACGATGATTCCCTTCCTGGGCCTCAGCACGGGAATGCCTCCCGAGGCAGCAGCGTTTATCGGCGCGCTGGTATCGGGGCTGCTCGCAAGCTTGGCTGAAGTCAAGCTCACCTACCCGCGCATCGCCCTCACGGTGCCTTCGATTGTCATTATGGTGCCGGGCTTGTATCTGTATCGCTCGATGTATTACATGTGCACCTTCGACACGGTCAATATGCTCGGCTGGTTTGTGCGCGCAGTGCTCATCGTAGCGTTTCTGCCCGTTGGACTGGGTGTGGCGCGTACGCTCACCGACCCTCGCTGGCGCCACACCAGCTAATTGGTACAAGGGGGACAGGTTACTTTGCACCAAATGAGTTGCGGTGAAATAGGGACTGAATTGCTGCTTAAAGGGTCAAAACAGTCCGTATTCCACCGCAACTTATGGGGTCGGGGGATTATCGGTGCCCTGCATCTTCATAAACTCAACGCTTACGAAGCGCATGCGTTTCGTGCTAGGCTGGTTCCACCACATAAGTAGTCGCAGACGCGCGTACCACGGGCGGGCGAGATGAAGTTCCAACAGCTCCATCTTGCCCGCCCGTTTTTGTTGCGTGGCGCCGCGGTACAACACAGAGAGGAATCTGCCCTTTATGCCTATCAACAAACGAGAGAGCCTGCTGTTCACCTTTATCATGTGCTTTTGCATGGTGCTCTGGATGAGCATCTACAACGTTGCCCTGCAGCACGGGGCCATCAACGGCGAGGTCGTTGCCGCTGCGTGGCTCGGCTTCCCCGTTGCCTACATTTTTGCCATGTGCTGCGACTGGTTCGTCGCCAGCCCGCTCGCCAAGGGTTTCGCCTTTAAGTACTTGGTCACGCCGGGCAAGAGCTCGCCGCTTGCCATGACGCTCGCCGTCAGCTCCTGCATGGTCGTTCCCATGGTTATCATCATGTCACTGTACGGTGCCTGCGAGGGTCTGACGCACATGCCCGGCGGCATCCTTGCGAACCTGTATTCCGTGCCCGCGATCTGGATGATCAACATCCCGCATAATTTTGTGATGGCGCTGCCGTGGAACCTTTTGGTAGCCGGTCCGATTTCCCACTTCGTCTTCCGTCGCGCCTTCCCTGTGGGGACGGTTTTCGAGGAGGAGCATGCCGAGCTCTTGGAGCAGGCTATGGCTCCTGAGTGCGAGTAGCTCGCTTAGGGATCTGCTGAGCGCGGGCGACTTGCTTGGTTGGAGCCCTAAGCGTGGATAGCTCTCTCGGCGACATCGCGGGCGTGAGCGGTGCGCATGACCGGAGGGCCCGTGCTGCTCCGTTGCCCGACGTGCTAGCGCGCAGAACAATCTGTTGGTGCATTCGGCGGCTGCTGAAGCGTTTCGGCAGCCGCTTTTTATACGGAGTTTAAATACAACAGTCTGTTGTATTACGTAGAGTGGTATATCTCTAGCGGGAAAAATGCGAGAGACGGAGCATTATGGCGTTGCTAGTAGGACTGGACGTAGGGTCGACGACGACCAAAGTTTACGCGATGCACGAGGATATGACCGAGGCGTGGTGGGGATATCGCCGCCACGGGGCGTGTCAGACAGCGAGCGTGCGCGCCATGCTCGGCGAGCTCGCCGAGCGCTTTCCCCATGAGTCACTGCGCGTTGCGGTGACCGGCTCGGGTGCGCGCGATATCGCGACCGCGCTGGGCGCCTCGTACGTTCAGGAGGTGGTCGCCAACGCGCTCGCGATCAGCAGGTTCTATCCGCAGACGCGCTGCGCCATCGAGCTGGGCGGCCAAGACGCCAAGATGATCTTCTTCCGCACCAACGATAAGGGAGACATCGAGGTTGCCGACATGCGCATGAACGGCTCGTGCGCAGGCGGTACCGGTGCATTTATCGACGAGATGGCAAAGCTCATGGGGGTCGGCACCGAATCGGGCGAGTTCGAGCAGCTCGCAAGCCGGGGAACGACCGTCCACGAGGTCTCGGGCCGCTGCGGCGTGTACGCAAAGACCGATATCCAGCCGCTGCTCAACGAGGGCATTCCTACCACCGACCTGGCGCTTTCGGCGCTTCACGCGGTCGCCCGCCAAACGATCGGCGGTCTGGCCCAGGGTATCGACATCGAGCCGCCGGTAATCTTCGAGGGCGGTACGCTCGCCTACAACCCCACGCTGGTCCGCGTGTTCCGGGAGCAACTGAATCTATCGGACGATCAGGTTATCGTCCCGCGCGATCCGCAGATCATGGTCGCGCGCGGTGCCGCCCTGTCGCTGACCGACATGTTCGCATCGTCCCAACCGATCGACCTTCCCGACGCTTTTGTCCGGCTGGATAAGCTCGAGACGGTCGCGCCCGCAAGCGGGGAGGGACGTCTTGCCCAGCCCTTTTTTGCCACACCTGCCGAGCAGGCGGATTTTACGGCACGCCATGGCAAAGAGACGCCGGCAAAGGGTCCGGATGCGTATGCGCCCGGAGAGACGGTGCGTGTGGCGCTCGGTATCGATTCGGGGAGCACGACGACCAAGTTCGCCCTGGTCGATGAGGCGGGTGAGCTTGTCGATTCGTTCTACGCGTCTAATAACGGCAGACCGCTCGACGTCGCCCAACAGGGTCTTGTCAGCTTGAAGAACCGCTGGGAGACAGCGGGAGTCACGCTTGCGATCGATGCCGTGGGCACCACGGGATACGGCGAGGAGCTTTTCGCGCGCGCGTTCCACGCCGACTACCATACGGTCGAGACGGTCGCGCACGCCCGCGCCGCGTGCGCATGCGTTCCCGATGCGACCTTCGTGCTCGACATCGGCGGACAGGATATGAAGGCCATCTGGCTCAACCACGGCGTGCTGACCGATATCGTCGTCAACGAGGCGTGCTCTGCGGGCTGCGGCTCGTTCCTCGAGGGTTTTGCCAAAAACCTCGGAATAGCCGTTGAGGATATCGCGACCGAGGCATTTTCGTCCAAAGCCCCCGCCGTTCTCGGCAGCCGCTGCACGGTGTTCATGAACAGCAGCGTCGTTTCCGAGCAGCGGCGCGGTAAGGGTCCGGGCGACATCATGGCCGGTCTCTGCCGTTCGATTATCGAGAACGTGTTCACCAAGGTCATTCGCGTTTCAAATCTCAACCGTCTGGGCGACAAAGTCGTCGTCCAGGGCGGCACGTTCCGAAACGACGCGGTGCTGCGCGCATTCGAGCAGTATCTGGGCAAACCCGTCACGCGTGCGCCCCACCCGGGGCTGATGGGCGCTATCGGTATCGCCCTGCTCGCGCGCGAGGAATGCCGCAAGGGCGACGCCGGCACGTCGTTTATCGGGCTCGATGCCGTGGAGCGCTTCGAGCATCGCGAGTTCGGCGGCGTTACCTGCCGTCGGTGCAACAACCGCTGCCAGCGCGCGGTCGTGGCATTTGGCGACGGCTCGCTTTACGTCACGGGCAATCGCTGCCCGCGCGGCGGCGCCATCTCATGGGATGAGCTCGTGCGCGAGGTTCCCGCGGCGGAGGAGCTGCGTCCGCAGGGTGCTTGCGAGGCACAGGCACCCGGCACGGGGCGCGACCGGACCGCGGCTGCCCCCAATCTCTTTGTCGACCGCGAGAAGCTGCTGTTCGAGTCGTGCCCCACGGTTCCCGTCTGCGGGGGGCGCGATGTCACGATCGGCATTCCCCGTGTGCTCGAGTTCTGGGACACCATGCCGTTCTGGTCGACGTTCTTCAGCACGCTCGGCTTTAAGGTGCGCGTCTCGGGACGCAGCACCAAGGCGATGTACGAGCGCGGTCTGGCGCACGTCACATCCGACACCGTGTGCTTCCCGGCCAAGCTCGTCCACGGGCACATCCGCAATCTCGTCGACGCCGGCGTCGACCGCATCTTCATGCCCATCATCACGACGGTGCCCACCGAAAACACCGCCTCTACCAGCGAGTGGATGTGCGCCGTCGTAAAGGGATACCCCTACGTGATGCGCAATTCCGATAACCCGGAGGAGCGTTTCGGCGTTCCGTTCGATACACCGCTGTTCCACTGGTACGACGAGGGCGACCGAAACCGCCAGCTCAAGGCGTGGTGCAAGGAGACCTTCGATATCGATGCCGACCTGGTTGCCAAGGCGACCGAGCAGGCGGACCGCGCGCAGCAGGCGTTTGAGAACCAGCTGCAGCTGCGCGGCAGGCAGGTGCTCGAGAACCTGCGCGAGGACGGCGGCTACGCGGTGGTGATCGCTTCGCGCCCGTACCACAACGACCCGCTGGTCAACCACGGGCTGCCCAAGCTCTTCTCTGAGCGCGGCATCCCCGTGCTGACGCCCGATGCGGTGCCGGGGGTCTGCAACGTCGACCTTTCCAACAGCCGCATCGACATCGTGAACAACTACCATGCGCGCATGCTGTCGTGCGCGGTCATCGTCGCATCGACGCCCGAGCTCGAGCTCGTGCAGATGGGCAGCTTCGGCTGCGGCCACGATGCGTATCTCACCGACGAGATCGCGCGCATGATGGGCGAGATGGGCTCCAAGGTTCCGATGATGATCAAGCTCGATGAGAGCGACGTCGCCGGTCCCATGGGCATTCGCGTGCGTTCGTTTATTGAGTCGGTCAACCGTCGTCGCGCGGAGGAGCGTGCCGAGGGCGCCCGGGTGCACGCGGTCCATCCGCTCGACGACCCGTATAAGGTCAAGTACACCAAGCGCGACCGGCACGACAAGATCGCGCTGGTCCCCAACACCTCCCATGCGTTCTGCAGGCTCATGACCGCGGCGATGCGCAATCAGGGCGTGCGCGCCGAGGCCCTTGATATCGGGCGCGAGGATGCCATCCGCCTGGGCAAACGCTATGTGCACAACGACATCTGCTTCCCCGCGCAAATCGTGATCGGCGAGGCGCTCGCGGCACTCGAGAGCGGTAAGTACGACCCGCACGACGTCGCCGTGGTGACTGGCAAGTATATCGGCGACTGCCGCCTGACGCACTACATGCCCCTGCTGCGCCGCGCGCTCGACGACGCGGGATACGACTATGTCCCGGTGCTCACCAACGACGACGTCGATGCCCACAATGCGCATCCGGGCTTCAAGCTCGGCCTTGGCCCGAGCATCCAGATCGCCTACGGTCTTCCCATGATCGATGCCCTCGAGGCCATGCTTAGGCGCATCCGTCCCTACGAGCTCGAGAAGGGCGCGGCGGACGCTGCGTTCGACCGCGCGCTCGATGAGGTTATCGAGGGCATGGAGCGCTCCGGGCTGAGAGGCCAGGCGACGGGCTTCAAACGCGCGCTTGCGATCATGGACGCCGTTCCGTACGACCGCTCGAACCCGCATCCGACCGTTCTCATCGTGGGCGAGTACCTGCTCAATTTCCATCTCGGCGCCAACCACGAGATCGAGCGCTACCTCGAGGACAACGGGCTCGAGGTCATCGAGGCGCGCATGACCGACGTGATCCGCAAGACCTATTTCTACAAGCATGCGCAGTCGCGCGAGTTCCACGTCGACCTGTCGCTGCCCGAAAAGGCCTGGTACGCCACGGCGGACAACCTGTTCGAGCTCGCGCACGACCGTTGCGACCGCCTGGGCGCGGCGAGCCCGCTCTACGAGCCGCCGACGCGCATGCCCGAGCTCGTGCGCGCGAGCGATAAGATCCTGCACCATACGTTCGATGCGGGCGAGGGCGTGCTGATTCCGGCGGAGATCCTCGAGCACGCCAAACGCGGCTGCCGCAACTTCGTGATCCTGCAGCCGTTCGGGTGTCTGCCCAACCATGTCGTGGGGCGCGGGCTCATCCATGCGCTCAAGGAGCAGTATCCCACGGCGCAGTTCCTGCCGCTCGACTACGATCCCGACGTGAGCTTCGCCAACGTGGAGAACCGTCTTCAGATGCTCATCATGAACGCCAAGGCGCAGGGGTGCGGTGAGGCGCATGGCGAGACCGCGTAAGGACGCCGATGCGCCCGATGCACGCACCCGTATCATCGAGGCGTTTTGGGAGCTCATCGAGAACAACAGCATCTTCGAGCTGTCGGTTGGCGAGGTGACCCGCGCCGCCCGGTGCAATCGCGGAACGTTTTACTACTATTTTCACGATTTCGATGAACTCGTCGCCATCGCCATAGCCCAGCTGCTGCAGGATAACGAGCTCATCACCGATGCCCTCTGGCATTTTTCGAGCGAGGGCGACCTTTCGGCGTTCGACCGGCGCGACGTCCGCTGCCTGCTGCGGCGCATCGTCATCACCATGAGGGCGGGTGCCGCCGAGCAGGTCGTGCAGGGCATCCATACGATCATCATCGACCGCGTGAGAGAGATCGTCCACCCCGACGGAGAAGAGCTCAAGGCGGATTCGAGCTTTGCGGTGGGCTTTCTGGTCTCGGGCATCATGGACTTTGTGATGGCGGTCGGCTTTGCCCGGGAGGGCGGCGAGGAGATAGACCTCGAGCAGCTGGGGGACAGCGCGTGCGCGTACCTGAGGGCGGTCGCCATGCAGACGGTGGAAACGGTCGCGCAAGTCGAGGGCGTCGATACATCCGAGCTGCTCGAACGCGTCTCCAAGGAGGCCGATGCCTATCGCGCATCGCGTGCGACGAGTCCCGACGTGGTGAAAGACGCCTAGGGTTTCTCTTGCGGGGCGCCTGTCGCGCATCGCGCGGTGAGTCCCGCGATGCGGTCATAACCTGCATTCATGTGAGCCGGGTTTATAGATATTCCTCCAGCTGTTAACATAGACAACCTGTGGGTAAAGAGACAAAAGCGCCGCCGACGGGCGGGCGTTTTGATTTCGATGAACTCATGTAAGGAAACGAGCATGTTAGATAGATTTACCGATCGAGCGCGCAAGGTCATGTCGATGGCCAAACAGGAGGCGCTCGATCTTCATTCAAATAAGGTGGGCACCGAGCACCTGCTGCTCGCGCTTGCCAAGGAGGACGAGGGCATTGCCGCCGAGGCACTGCGCTCGCTTGATATCTCCTACGACGACATCATGGACACCCTCAAGGAGGTCCAGACCACGGTTCCCGAGCCCAGTGAGGAGACCGAGGCGGCTAAGCTCGCCTTTACGCCGCTCGTCATTAGCGTTATGGAGCGTTCATTCCGCGTGGCGCGTGAGAATAACCAGACCTACGTGTCGACCGAGCACTTGCTGATCGGCATCGTCGAAGAGGGCAACGGCATGGCCATGGACATCCTCATGCGCCTGGGTGTGTCGTCCGCCTCTATCAAAAAGGCTATCGAGAAACTCACCGCCAAGGACCAGGACAAGAAGCGCCCGCTCGCCGGCGCCGGTGCTGGTCGCCCCGGTGCGGGCCTGCCGTTCTTTAGCGGCTCGGATGCCTCTCAGCAAAAGGGGAGTGGCACCGATACGCTTAAGCAGTTCGCGACCAACCTCACGCAGAAGGCGCGCGATGGCGAGCTCGACCCTGTAATTGGTCGCGAAAAGGAAGTCCAGCGTATGATGGAAATTCTTTCGCGCCGCACCAAGAACAACCCGCTCATTCTGGGCGACCCCGGCGTGGGCAAGACGGCCATCGTCGAGGGCCTGGCTCAGCAGATTGCAGCCGGCAACGTGCCCGAGAACCTCATGAACCAGAATATCTGGACGCTCGACCTGCCGGGTCTTGTCGCGGGCGCCAAGTATCGCGGTGAGTTTGAGGAGCGCCTCAAGAACGTGATCCAGGAGGCCACCGAGGCTGACGACGTCATCCTGTTTATTGACGAGATGCACACCATCATCGGTGCCGGCTCTGCCGAGGGCTCCATCGACGCGAGCTCCATGCTCAAGCCCGTTCTCGCACGCGGTGCTTTCCAGATCATCGGTGCCACCACGGCCGAGGAGTTCCGCAAGTACCTCACCAAGGACCCGGCCTTCGAGCGTCGCTTCCAGACCATCGATGTCGAGGAGCCGAGCGTCGAGGACACGGTCAAGATCCTGACCGCGCTCAAGCCGCGCTACGAGGAGCACCACCATGTGCGCTATACGCAGGGTGCTATCGAGGCCGCCGCGAACCTCTCCAACCGCTACATCCAGGATCGCTTCCTGCCCGATAAGGCCATCGACCTCATTGACGAGGCCGGCGCCCGCGCCCGCATCGCCGCCAACCGCGCGCCCGAGCCGGTGCGCGTGGCCGAGCATCGCATAGAGGAGCTCAAGGCCGCCGCGCAGGAGGCCACCGAGAGCGACGACATGAACAAGGCCGCCGAGATCACCGAGCAGCAGAAGGCCGCCGAGATTGAGCTCGCCGAGGCCAAGGCCGCCTGGACCGCCGAGCTCGACGCCAGCCCGCTCACCATCGACGTCGCCCAGATTGCCGACATCGTGTCCGTGACCTCTGGCGTGCCGGTTTCCTCGCTCACCGAGAGCGAGAGCCGGCGCCTGCTGCAGACCGAAAGCGTGCTCAAGACCCGCATCATCGGCCAGGACGAGGCTGTCGAGGCCGTCGCCAAGGCCGTGCGCCGCAGCCGCTCGCCGCTCAAGGATCCGCGTCGCCCCGGCGGCAGCTTTATCTTCCTGGGTCCCACCGGCACGGGCAAGACCGAGCTCGCCAAGACGCTCGCCGAGTACCTCTTTGGCAGCAAGGACGCGCTCATCAGCTTCGACATGTCCGAGTTCGGTAGCGAGTTTGAGGTCTCCAAGCTCATCGGTAGCCCTCCGGGTTACGTGGGCCACGACGAGGGCGGTCAGCTTACCAAGGCCGTTCGTCGTCACCCGTACTCGGTCGTGCTGTTCGACGAGATCGAGAAGGCGCACCCCGACATCTTCAACATTTTGTTGCAGGTGCTGGAGGAGGGTCGCCTGACTGATAGCCAGGGCAAGACGGTCGACTTCCGCAATACCGTGATTATCATGACGTCCAACGTGGGCGCCCGCGAGATCGCGCAGGATGCGAGCGTCGGTTTTGGCACCACCGGTGAGCAGGGCCTTACCTCGAGCGAGATTAAGGGCCGTGCGATGGGCGAACTTAAGCGCCTGTTCCGCCCCGAGCTGCTCAACCGTATCGACGACATCGTGGTGTTCCAGAAGCTTTCGGGCGAGAATCTGACCAAGATCGCGCACCTGCTGGTGGATGACCTGCGTCAACGCCTGATTGCCAACGGCATGAACATCAAGCTCACCGATGCGGCCTACGACAAGATTGTGGCCGAGGGCACCGACCTCACCAATGGCGCGCGTCCGCTGCGCCGTGCCATCCAAAAGCTCATTGAGGACCCGCTGTCCGAGGAACTGCTGGCCGGTGAGTGGGGCGAGGGCGATACCGTTCAGTGCGATGTGGCCGACGGCAAGTTTGTCTTTAGTCACGGCACGGGCGAGATTCCGGCACCGCGTCCGGCGGGCACGCTCGGTGGCGATACCGCCCCGGCGGCTCCGCACACCGGCAACGTCGCGCCCGTGAGCGGCGGCGTGACCTCGGGCCCCGGCGGCATGATGCAAGCCGGTTCCGGCGCGCTGTAGGGCGTGGCGACAATTTGATACGCGCAATCGAGGCGCTCCGGAAAGGGCGCCTCGATTTGTAGAGCTGCGGAAGTTGTGACCGTTACGCTATACGGTCCACCGTTAGCCGATGATGCGAGGGCGCTCGGCGTTTTCGACTGGTTTATGCACGCAAAGTCTGGGAATATACAAGTCGCATGTCTTACTGTCTAACCAGTTGCGCCAAGGAGGCACCATGGACTACAAGATTACCGGCTACGAGCCCGCCCAGCTGTTCCATTTCTTTGAGGAGGTCAGCGCGATCCCCCGTGGGTCTGGCAACGAGAAGGGCATCAGCGATTTCCTGGTCGCGTTTGCCAAGGAGCGCGGTCTCGATGTGTATCAGGACGAGGTCTACAACGTCATCATTCGCAAGCCCGCATCTGCCGGCGCCGAGAATGCCCCGACCGTGATGCTGCAGGGCCACATCGATATGGTGTGCGACAAGTTGGGCTCCGTTGAGCACGACTTTACGACCGATGGTATCGACCTGGTCGTCAAGGACGGCGTCCTTACCGCCAACGGCACCACCCTGGGCGCCGACAATGGTATCGCCGTCGCGCTTATGCTTACTGTGCTCAACGACGATTCGATTGCCCATCCGGCCCTCGAGTGCGTGTTCACCACCGACGAGGAGACCGGCCTGGTTGGCGCCGAGACGCTCGACAAGTCCCAGATCAGCGCCCGCACCATGATCAACCTCGACTCCGAGGAGGAGGGCGTTGCCACCGTCAGCTGCGCCGGCGGCGTCGTCGTTACCTACACCTGCCCCATCGTGCGCGAGCACAAGACCGGTAGCACCCTCACGCTCGACATTTCCGGTCTGTTGGGCGGCCACTCCGGCAGTGATATCAACCTGGAGCGCGGCAACGGCAACCTCATCATGGCCCGCATCATCGACCGCCTGATGGTCGCCGGCGAGCCCGCCATCGTCAGCTTCAACGGCGGCACCAAGGACAACGCCATCAACCGTGAGTGCAAGGCCGTTCTGGTCTATGCCGATCACGCTGCCGCCGAGGCCGCGGCCCAGATCGCAAAGGGCATCATCGCCGACGTCACTGCCGAGCTCGAGGTCTTCGACCCCGGCTTTACCTGCACCGTCGAGATTGCCGACGACGCCGAGGTCGAGGCCATGGACGAGAAGTCCGCGCTTGCCCTCATCCGCGCCCTGCGTCTTGCCCCTAACGGCGTGATTCGCCGCAACGTCGCCACCGACGGCTCCGTCGAGGTTTCCTCCAACATCGGCGTGGTCGCCACCTCCGATGACGAGGTCAAGATTATGCTGTCCCCGCGCTCCTCGATCACCTCGCTGCAGAACGAGTTCAAGGACCGCCTGCAGACGCTTGCCGATGTCCTGGGCTTCGACGCCAAGTTTGAGTTCGAGTATCCCGGCTGGAGCTATGCCGAGCATTCGCCGGTCCGCGAAGTCTTTGTCGAGAGCTATCGAGAGCTCTTTGGCTCCGAGCTGCGCATCGAGTCCATTCACGCCGGCCTTGAGTGCGGCCTGTTTGCCGAGGCTCTGCACGGCCTGGACGCCATCGCCGTGGGCCCGACGCTCTCCGATGTCCATACCCCGGACGAGAGCATGGAGCTCGCTTCTGCCGAGCGCTTCTACGAGCTGCTCATCGACGTCCTCAAGCGCCTCGCTGCGTAAAGGTTGCGCTAGCAGCAGTCCGAGCCACGTGCTAGCGGATTGCAAATGACATTATGAGAGGGGGCACCCGGTCTTTTGCGACGGGTGTCCCCTCTCTTTTGTTTGATAATTGCGAAATTAAGGCCACCTAGTCCATTTCTGCCTTGATGAGGTCGAGGGTGCGCTGGCAGTTTTCGCGGACGGGGCCGAGCATATGCTCGCGCAGGTCCGCCATGCCGGGCAGGTCGGCGTATTCGTCCATGACCTCTTCCATGCAAATGGGCACCTCGTAGGCGAGGTCCATCATGGTCGCAAAGCAAAACTTCTCGGATAGCCCGGCATCGGTGAGTGCCGCCTCCAGCGCGGGGTCGCCCATACCGTGGTATCGGCGGATAGCGCCTGGACCGATGCGCCCCACACGATTTTCGCCGCCAACGCTCATGGCAAGGCGCGCCCGGCGGCGCATGCGCTCGTATGCCAGCCCCGATGCGACATCGTACATGGGTGCGAGCGCCGCGTTTGTGCCTTTGCCAAGGATGAGCGAGTAGTTTTTAGCGTGTGCGTCAGGCGCTCCGATAATGGCGTTATAGAACAACATATAGGTAAAAAGCACAAGATTCATGTGGTGGGGGACTGTGTTAATCAGTCGTTCTTGGATGTCTCGTGTAGTTGGTCCTCCGTCGGCGGTGTATTTCTGGATTGGCAATACACCGAGCGCCTGGCAAAAGTCCTCCTGATGCAGCCTTTCGATATTTCCGCTGCTATTGACCATTCTGTCGTACCGTTCAACGACGAGCGCGGCTTCGTCTTCAAATGTGTAATAGGAGACGTTGGCAGTTGGAATGCCAACACGCCGAGCCGTTTTCATGCAGACGAATTCGTTTAAGGCCTGATGTTTGAACCCAACGACACCATTTTTGAAGATATGGGTAGTGGGGGATGACCCTAGACATTCGCACCATTGGCCATCATGCCAAGCTAGTGCAAATTTGCCTTGATTGCCGCCCAGGGACCAGCTTTCGTTGGAGCCCATCCATGTCTCTCTTTCGTCATCGCGAATTGCTTTGAGCTTGTGAGCGATTTGAGAATTGGTAAGCGGGCGGTATGCCGAGACCCTGCCGCGGGCGGCGTCTAATTGATCGGCTCGACAAAACTGAACGGCCCCCGCGCAGTCTAGACCGATATGGCACAAGAGGGCGACGGGGTTGTTGGATGCAACATCATGCTCGGTGGCAATAGCGCGACGCTGCTCTTGACTGTCGGGCAAAAGGCCAAATAGGAACGGGCGGACGATGCTATGGCCATACGTGCGATTGGAAAGCGGCATTGTTAGCGATAACGGTGCTCCGCGATAGGTTGGGGCGTATGCAAAGCTGCAGAGTCCATGCTCGTCTTGGCGGAGAGTGCCGGCGATTTCGCCACAAATGAGGGTCGCGAGCTCCATCTCTGCCATTTATTTCACAACCTTGCAGCCAAAGGAGAGGTTTGAAGTGCCGGAAAGGCCTTGCTCGGCTGCGATTTGGGCCAGCAAGGCACCATAGGAAGATGGCGTTCCTTGTCGAGTGGGTCGTCTGCCTGCGCTTGGCTTTGGCAGGGTATTCGAGTTCGCGATAGGGAGGTTCACTATCGTCGTCGGATGTTCGGAGGGCGATGCGATGGAGTCGTTATCGCTTTGCGCGAAGAGACCAATGCCGAGTGCGTTAAAGACGGTCAGCAACTTGTCGAGTCGAATGCCGGTGGCGTCTCCTAGCTCGAGCGATGCGAGCAGGCGCTCCGAAACACCGGCTTTTTTAGCGAGGACGGCACGGGTGATCCCTTGCGCCTCGCGTGCCTGACGCACGTAGATGCCAGCTTGGCGCGGTGTGGTGATGGGAAGGATATCCACGGCGATCTCCTAACGTGCAGACTTTTGCATATCAGTATGACATGCAAAAGTCTGCATGAAAAGGCCTCATGCAAAACTCTGCATGAGGCCTCATACGGACGTTTAGTTTTGAAGGGTGTTTTACAGCACCAAAATCCCCAGGTGCTCCAGCAAAATCTTGAGGCCGATGAGGATGAGCACGACGCCGCCCACGATGGTGGCGGGTTTTTCGTAGCGCTCGCCAAAGGTGTGGCCGATCGCTACGCCGGCGACGGAGAAGATAAACGTTGTGACTCCGATAAGCGATACAGCGGGAACGATGTCAACCGAGAGCGCAGCAAATGAGATGCCCACGGCCAGGGCGTCGATTGAGGTGGCGATAGCAAGAATCAGGTACTCACCCAGGTCAATCTTTTCGGCATCCTTGCCGTCGCTCTCGTCCTCATCCTCGTCTTCGGTAAAGGCCTCCCACAGCATTTTGCCGCCGATAAAGGCCAAAAGGATAAAGGCGATCCAATGGTCGATGGGTCCGATGATGCTCATGAATTGACTGCCGAGCGCCCATCCGATTACGGGCATGCCGGCCTGGAAGCCGCCAAAGAACAGGCCGAGCACTACGGCGACCTTAAGGTTGATCTTCTTCATGCCAAGGCCCTTGCAGATGGATACGGCAAAGGCGTCCATCGAAAGGCCGATAGCGAGCAATACGAGCTCTGCGAGTCCCATAGTCTGGCTCCCTTTCTGCGGGCGGGCCCGCGTGTACCTCTTGGGGGAGTAACAAAAAAGACCCGTGGCGTACGCGTTGTGCGCACAGCCACGAGTCTCGTTCATTAAGGCAAGCCAGACCGCATCGGCCAGTATGTTGACTTGCCGCGCCACCGGAGGCGAACCCGGTCACGCGACTACTCCCTCATTTATGCGAATCCCGATGCTACCACATAAGCAGCTCATTTGGATTGGGGCTCTCAGCTGTGTTCGCTCATTCTGTAAGCATCGGATTTTGCGGGCGTCACGGGGGCAAACCGTGAGAAACTTATTGACGTTTATGGAGCGTATACGATGGGAGCGATGCCTTGGATAAGAACGAGCTGCAAAAGCGTATGGAACAGGCCATTCGCCTGACGGCACCTGGCCAGCCGATCCGCACCGCCCTCGACATGATCATTGCCGGTCACCTGGGTGCCCTTATCTGCGTCGGCGACACCGAAAACGTGCTCGCTGCCGGTAACGACGGCTTCCCGCTCAACATTTCGTTTACCTCGAACCGCCTGTTCGAGCTTTCCAAGATGGACGGTGCCATCGTTATCGATGGCGACCTCACCCAGATCCTGCGCGCCAACTTCCACCTCAATCCCGATCCCTCGCTTGCCACGAGTGAGACGGGCATGCGTCACCGTACTGCCGCTCGCATGTCGGTGCTCACCGACGCCATCGTGATCTCGGTTTCGGCTCGTCGCGCCGTCGTTAACGTGTACGTTCACGGCAAGAGCTACGAGATCCAGCCCGTCACCACCATCATGAGCTCGGTCAACCAGCTCGTCGCCACGCTCCAGACTACCCGTCAGTCGCTCGACCGCTCCCTGCTGCGCCTGACGGCCCTCGAGCTCGACGACTACGTCACGCTCGCCGACATTACCGGTATTTTCTCGAGCTTCGAGATCATGCAGCAGGCAAAGACCGAGCTTAAGGATTGCATTGTCAAGCTGGGCAACCAGGGCAAGCTCGTGCAGATGCAGCTCGAGCAGCTCGCGGGCTCCAGCATGGATACCGAATACGACTTGATGATCCGCGACTACGCAAGCGATTCCTCCGAGGCAAACGCCGAGAAGATCCGCGCCGAGCTTGCCCGTATGACGCCTAAGGACCTATCCGACCCGCAGCACGTGGCGGCAGTTCTGGGTTACGACGACCTGGACGAGGACTCCGTCATGACGCCGCTGGGCCTGCGCACGCTTTCGCGCGTGTCCGTCGTGCGCGACGGCGTGGCCGAGAAGATCGTCGACGAGTACGGCTCGCTGCAGGAGCTCATGGACGACATCAGCGAGGATCCGGAGCGCTTGGGCGACTTTGGCGTCAACAACCCTGCCATTCTTGCGGACTCGCTGTACCGCATGAAGGGCACCAAACAGGGGAACGCATAATGGCGCCCGTATGCGCCGTGGTCGTTGCCGGCGGCAGCGGCCAGCGCTTTGGAAATCCCGGCGGCAAGCAGCTCGTTAATGTGGCGGGCCGTCCGCTCATGAGCTGGTCCATCCGCGCGTTCGATCGTAGCGATAAGGTCGGCCATATCGTCGTGGTTTGCCCTGCCGAGCGCCGTGCCGAGATGCGCCGCCTGGCCATCGACCCGTTTGACTATGACACGCCCATCAGCTTTGCCGATGCCGGCGATACCCGTCAGGATTCCACCCGTGCCGGCGTGCATGCGGTTCCGGCGGGTTTCGAATATGTCGCCATCCACGACGGCGCTCGTCCGCTCATTACGACCGAGGCCATCGACCACGCTATCGACGTGCTCGTGAGCGACCGTGCCCTCGACGGTGTCGTGTGCGGTCAGCCCGCGATCGACACGCTCAAGATCGTTGACGGCGATAATATCGTCGAGACGCCGCCGCGTGAGTTCTACTGGGCAGCGCAGACGCCGCAGATCTTTAGCGTCGATGCTATGAAGCGCGCCCACGCTGCAGCCATTGCCGAGGGCTTTATCGGTACCGATGATTCGTCGCTGGTCGAGCGCATGGGTGGGCGCGTCCGCTGCGTCCAGAGCCCACGCGATAACCTTAAGGTGACGGTGCCCGAGGACCTGCGTCCCGTAACCGCGATTCTGCTTGGCCGCATGGCCGAGGGAGAGGACCTTCCCCATGTTCAGTAACCTGCGCATTGGCCATGGCTACGACGTTCACCGTCTGGTGGAGGGGCGTCGATGTATCATCGGCGGTGTCGACATTCCCTACGAGCGCGGCCTGCTGGGCCACTCGGATGCTGATGTGCTCGCGCACGCCTTGGCCGACGCCATTCTGGGCGCCTGCCGCGGGGGAGACATCGGCAAGCTATTCCCCGATACCGACCCTGCCTACGAGGGCGCCGACTCGATGGTGCTGCTTGCCCGCGTAATGGACTATGCGCGTGAGCTGGGCTTTGAGTTTGTCGATGCCGACTGCACCATTGCCTGCCAGCAGCCTAAGATCACCCCGCATCGCGATGCCATGCGCGCCAACCTTGCCCATGCCCTGGGCGTTGACGTCGAAAACGTGGGCGTCGCCGCCACTACGACCGAAAAGCTCGGTTGGGAAGGCCAGGGCGAGGGAATCGGCGCCTGGGCCGTTTGCCTGCTACAGAAAACCGTTAAGGAGTAACGAATGCGTATCTACAACAGCGCTACCCATAAAAAGGAAGAGTTCCAGCCCATCGAGTCCGGCAAGGTCCGCATGTATGTGTGCGGCCCCACGGTCTACGACAACATCCACATCGGCAATGCCCGCACGTTCATCAGCTTTGACGTGATTCGTCGCTGGCTCATCGCGAGCGGCTACGAGGTCACGTTCGCCCAGAACCTCACCGATGTCGATGACAAGATCATCAAGCGCGCCAACGAGCAGGGCCGCACTGCCGCCGAGGTCGCGACGGAGTTCTCCGACAAGTTCATCGGCGTCATGCGCGCCGCCAACGTGCTCGATCCCGATGTGCGCCCCCGCGCCACCAAGGAGATCGGTCCCATGATCGCCATGATCAAGACGCTCATCGAGCAGGGCCACGCTTACGCCGCCGATAACGGCGACGTGTACTTTGCCGTGCGCAGCGATCCCAACTATGGTCAGGTCTCGGGCCGCAACATCGATGACCTTATGGTGGGTGCGCGCATCGAGGAGAACGAGGACAAGAACGACCCGCTCGACTTTGCCCTGTGGAAGGCCGCCAAGCCCGGCGAGCCCAGCTGGCCGAGCCCCTGGGGCGAGGGCCGTCCCGGTTGGCACACCGAGTGCGCCGCCATGGTACACCGCTACCTGGGCACCCCGATTGACATCCACGGCGGCGGCTCCGACCTTGCCTTCCCGCATCACGAGAACGAGTGCGCCCAGGCCACCTGCGCCTGGCACCAGGGCTTCTCCAACACCTGGATGCACACGGGCATGCTGCTGGTTGACGGCGAGAAGATGTCCAAGTCGCTCGGAAACTTCTTTACGCTGGCCGAGGTGCTCGAGCAGCACTCTGCCGCGGCCCTGCGCCTGTTGATGCTGCAGACGAGCTATCGCTCGCCGCTCGACTTCTCCTGGGAGCGCCTGGAGGGTGCCGAGAACTCACTCACGCGTATTGCCGGTACGGTCGAGAACCTTCGTTGGGCTGCGAACCATGCGACGGCCGATGCCGATGCGGGTGCCGCCGAGGCGTTTTCCGCCAAGGCCGCCGAGACCCGCGCCGCCTTTAAGGAGTGCATGGACGACGACTTTAACACCGCCGGTGCCATGGGTGCTGTCTTTGGCTTTGTCACCGAGTGCAATCAGTATCTGGAGCAGGCGGGCGATGCTGCCGACAAGGCCGCAGCCCTGGCTGCCGCCGATACGCTGGCCGAGCTGCTCGATACGTTTGGCGTTGAGCTTCCCGAGCCCAAGGTCGAGTTGCCGCTGGGCCTGCTGGGCGTTGCCGCCGGTTTGGTTGCCTACACGGGCGACGACGTGGACGAGGCCGCTGCCAAGATTCTCGAGGCTCGTGCCGAGGCTCGTGCCGCCAAGAACTGGGATCTGGCAGATGCCATCCGTGATCAGCTCAAGGACCTGGGCCTGACGATTGAAGATACCGCCGCCGGCACTCGTATCAAATCTCTCTAATCCCCGCGGGTTTCCCAAGCACCCGACCTTGCCGTTCAAACCGTCGCTCGCGTACTCAAGTACGCGTCGCTCCTCTTTCACGGCAATCTCGGGCACTTGGAAAACCCGTACCGACCGCCCGAATTAATATTCATGGGCGGTCGTTTATTTTGTTTCGTTTGATAGTTGTATTTAGGAGGTCACTTTATGGCCGACAATCGCAAGCGTGCGCCTCGTGGCGGCAAGCAGGCTGCTTCTGGCTCGCGTCCGATTCGCCGCAATGACCGCGCTGCCGCTCCCAAGGGCCAGCGCGATCGCACCCAGGCCGCACGTCCGCAGCGCGATCGCAACCGCGACGCTGTCCAGGCTCCCAAGGGCGAGTTTATCGAAGGTCGTCGTGCAGCCGCCGAGGCGCTGCGCACTGGTTTTCCCATCAAGTGCGCGCTCATTGCCGAGGGCGGGGAGCGCGATGCCGCCTTGTCGCGCCTGGTCGACGACCTCAACGCCGTGGGTGTCCGCATTAAGTATGTGCCGCGCGCGCAGCTCGACGCACTGTCGAGCCACGGCGCTCACCAGGGCATCGCGCTCGAGGTTGGCAACTTCCCCTATGCCGATGTCGCCGATATTCTCGACCGCGCAGGCGAGGGCCCGGCACTTGTCGTGGTGCTCGACCACGTGACTGACGACGGCAACTTTGGCGCCATCGTGCGCTCCGCCGAGGTTGTGGGCGCGGCGGGCGTCGTCATTGCCAATAAGCGTGCCGCCGGCGTGACCGTGGGCAGCTATAAGACCTCAGCCGGTGCCGTCATGCATCTGCCTATCGCGCAGGTTCCCAATATCGCCCGTGCGCTCGACGATTTTAAGGCCGCTGGTTTTTGGGTGGGCGGTGCTTCCGAGCACGCCGAAGGCAGTTGCTGGGATGCTCCTTTCGAGGGCCGCGTGGCGCTCGTCATGGGCTCCGAGGGCGACGGCATCTCGCGTCTGGTGCTCGAGAAATGCGACTTTTTGACCAAGCTTCCCCAGCGCGGTATGACCGAGAGCCTCAATGTTGCCCAGGCGACCACGGCGCTGTGCTTTGAGTGGCTGCGCCGCAACGCCGGCGAGCTGATGGGGGAGGAGTAGCGCATGTCCAAAAAGAACCGTGCCAAGTCCAAGGCCAAGCGCTTTGGCGAGGGCTCGGCCAAGCCGATTGTTTCGGCCGCGACCTATGGCGTGGGCGGCAATGCGTTTGCGCAGGCTATCGCCGACCCAGTCTCGACGGTGCACTCCAACAAGCCCGAGCTGCTGGTGGTCGACGGTTACAACGTGATTCACTGCACGCCGCGCTACGAAAAGCTCGTCTACGACCATTCCGACGATCCGTATTCCAGCGACGTCCACGATATGGCGCGAACTGCACTCATCAACGACGTCGCCGCGTTTGCCCAGGGCCGCTACGAGGCCGTGATCGTGTTTGACGGCGCGGGCAACATCTCCAGCGAGCGCCCCAACCTGCCGGCCCGCGGCGTGCGCATCGAGTTTTCGCCGACGGGCGTCTCTGCCGATACCGTGGTACAGAAGCTCTGCATCGAGGCACGCGAGGAAGGTCGCGCGTGCTCCGTGGTATCGAGCGACGGCACGATCCAGGCCGTCGTCATGGGCAAGGGCGTTACGCGCATCTCGAGCCGTATGCTGGTGGACGAGATCAAACAGATCGATAACGACGTTCACGAGGCCGAAGAGGCCCCGCAGATCAAGATGACTCTGGGCAGTCGCCTGAGCCCCGAGGCGCTGGCAAAGCTCAAGGCCCTCCGCGGGAGGTAGGGGAGTTGGCGGGGCGATGCTGTCTCGCTAACTCCATTCAGCGATGTCGATCATTCTTTTGAGGCGCCACGTTAGCGCCTCTTTTAGATAAGGCAGTCTCGCTGTTAGAGCATCGTTTTTAGACAGAATCTCGATTGCCTCGTCAACGAAGCCTTCGAGTTTGTCGCCGTCAAACCAGCCCATGTCCTCGACGAGCAACATCTGTTTGGCGGGGCTTGAATGAAATTGTGCGCTGGTAAAACTGTGCTCTCCTGCCCGAAGCTCCTCAAGAGAAATGTTGCACCAGAGCGATGAGCCCGAATCGAAGATGGGGGCAGGTCTGCAGGCTAGCGTGTTTACGTTTCGCACAAGGCCAAAGTTACGCCAATGACGATCGTAGTTGGCGATGATGCCGTCGCACACGATCATGCGGTCAAGGGCATCCTTGACGCCTGTCACCCCGAGCTCCTCGCAGTTTGCTACGTATCGCTCGTAGTCGGTTAGCCGTTCACCTGCGTTCGCGTACTGGTTTACATAGAACGCAGGGACATACTCTTCTTCATCAGTTAAGAAGACATCGCATATGCTCAGGGCGGAAGTGCCCGTGCCCTCGAGCGAGTAAGGCACATAATCGCAGGTGTTTAGGATGCGACGGTGGAGCGTGGTCGCCACCAGCTCGTTATAAGGTTCCTGGTTCAGGTGCGCTCCTGCCTTATGCAGAATTCGACGCCCGCCCTCGCATGTCCAGTACTTTTGAAGATTGCCGTCCGAGGTGTTGTCGGGCTTTGCGGCAGCCACTTTTCCCTCTGGGGCGAAGGGTGCAATGGTTAGCGAGACGTCATCAAAGGCATTATTGAAGAAATTGATATCTTCCCACGCGAGGCCGGAGTCTTGGGGCCTAATCCAATACTGGTCGGATAAGGAGAGGCCAAGATTTCGCTGTACGAGTTCATCGGGAACATCGACTGCGGCTTTTGCAAGCAGGGAGGCAAGCCCAATGCGTGCGAGCGGGATACCGCGGCCGCGCCACCAGATGCGGAAGGAGTCGAGCGATATGGGGCTATTAGGGCCAAATACTCCAATAGGGGCGTGGGCGTAATCGATGTCGGCACCGATGTGGGTAAAGTCTTTTTGCGATGTGCTGTAGACCAGCTGAGCGACCTCGTGCGTGCGATTCATGAGGGTGAACGCGATCTCGCTCTTACCGTGGCCGCGGCGGGGACGTCCCCCCGTTTTGGTCACGGAGCGGAGTCGCGTGTCGACGCTGTCTTTGTCGATGAGCCATACACCAGAAGCCTTGCGGGCATCAAGTGCTCCGTTTTTTATGAGCTCCTGCACCCTGCGCGGAGTGATGCCGAGCAGCTCGGCGGCTTCCTTGGTAGTAAGCATCACGAAACCCTTCGTCAAAACGAATAGTTTTATATATAGCAATTGTAATTAAAACTATTCGTTCTGACGAATAGTTTTGAGATTGAGGGCGAACCGACAGAAATGAACGGGCCTGGTACCTGTTGTTGCTGGTTTTTGCATATTTATATAACGCCGTGTGGCCTGTTGCGCCCCGTCCGTAATTCCTTTATTCTTAACAGGCTTCGCGCGAAAGCGCCAAGTGTGCCAGTGTGGCGCAACGGTAGCGCAACTGATTTGTAATCAGTGGGTTGCAGGTTCGATTCCTGTCACTGGCTCCATGAGAGTTTCGGGCTCTGTTCCTTGTGGGACAGGGCCCGTTTCTATTTGGGTGGTGCGCCATCGGGTTAGCGCCCATCCCGTTTTTGGTTTGTCTCGTCCTCCAGTTTGTCTAAATCTGTAACACCAAGACCGATATTTGGCATCTAACTGTTACAGATTGAGATGAAACTTAGGGTGTTTTAGGAATATCTTGATCTGTAACATGTAGAAGCGGAATAGGCCTCTTGCTGTTACAGATCGAGACAAGGGCGGGTGCGGACCTGGATGTACTGCTCGAGCGTGGATTTCTGGACACGCGAGAGAAGAAAATCTTCCGACCGGAGAACGAGCGTGGATAATTAACTTGGATAGGGAGCTAAGGTAAACACCGATTGTCTATCGAAGGCTTTAGAAACAACGACCCCGATTTCATTGTGGAATCGGGGTCGTTTGTGCCTGAGGAATCCGAATGGATTAATCGAGCTCCTAAGGGACTTCTTGGGTTCTTGCTAATGGTCTGCCGAGGATGTCCCCAATGCAAGCAGCGGGCATCTACTCAATATAGTTGGGATTCTTCTTGATGATCACGCGTGCAGCGATGAACGAGACGACGATGGCGATGACGGCGACAACGCACGCCAGTACGAAGTTGCCCATGGATCCATCGGGAGCGATAAAGATCAGCGCAGAAAGAAGACCGGGGCATGCTCCCGCAACATACTCCTTCAGGACGAAGATACCTGCAGGGAGTCCCGCGCAGAGGGCGCCGATTGCCGTGCCGACAAGCAGGCGGGGACGCTCGATGAGGCAGCCGTAAAACGCGGGCTCGGTTACGCCACAGAGTGCGGTGACGGCAACCGTGGTGACCATACCTCTCTTCTCCTTGTTGCCTTCCATTGCAGTTGCCAAGGCGAGACTCGTGCCGCCAATGCAGAGGTTTGAGATGAAGCCAAAGATGATGGGCGCCCAGCCGAGCTGCGCCAAGCTCGTAACTTCGATCGCGATGTAGGCCTTATCAAGACCGAGCATGACAAAATAGGGGTTAAGGGCTGCAAGGATTGGAGTAGCGATAAATGCCACGTTATCCATGAGCCACGTGGCGGCATCACTCAGCGCGTAGCCCATCATGCTGCCGGCGGGGCCGAGGATAATCAGCTCAACAGGCACGACGATGAACATGGTGAGCAGCGGCTTCAAGAACAGTTTGGTAATGTCGGGGATGATTTTCTGAAGACCGCGATCAACAAAGTACATGAACACAACGCCCAGTACGATTGGCACCACCGTGCTCGAGTAGTCATTCGTCGGGATGGGGATGCCAAGAAAGTCGAGGCCCTCAGCACCGCTAATAGACGAGCTAATCATGATTGCGCCCAGCAGTGCGCCCATGATAGGCTGCATCTTCATGACGGTGGCGAGCTGATAGCCGAGGTAAACGGGCAGGAAGCTAAATGAGGCGCTGAAGATCGCCAGCAGAACCTGGGCGGTTCCGCTATCGGTGCTCAATCCACAATAATTGACCAGGAGATTCTTGATCGAAAGAATGAGTCCGCCAACGATGAGCGCCGGGACGATGGGCATGAATACCTGTGCAGAGACGTTCCCGAATTTCTCAATCAAGCCCATGGCGGTGTTACCGCTTTTAATGCCTTCTGCAAGGTCTTTGGCGGTTTGGGCATCGTCGGCAACCGTGCCACCGCCGACTTCGATTCCAGCGAAGTCGAGGAAGTCGTTGTAAGCCTCGGTGACGTTGGGGCCGATGATCACCTGAAGCTGGCCACCGCTGACTACTGCCCCGAGCGCCTGGTCGGCCGATTTGGCGAGCTGGAGATCGATGATCGAGGTGTCTCGTGCGTCGATGCGAAGGCGCGTCGCACAATGAGTTACCGATGTAATGTTCTCTTTGCCGCCAACAGCCTTTAGGACTGTTTCGGACATTGCCTGATATTTCATCTCTTTCTCCTAACCTTCCTGCTCCTGATACTTCGAGATAAGGTCTCGGTACCAATACCAGCTCTTTTTGGGGGTGCGCTCCAGATTGTTCTCGAAGTCGATATGGACAAGTCCGTATCGTTTTTCGTAGCCGTTGATCCAGCTATACAGATCCATCGTCGACCAGAGGTAGTAGCCCTCAACGCGCGCGCCGTCGCGCTTAGCCCTCATCATGTGCTCGATGAACTGGCCCAGAAGCTCGATGCGGTCATCATCGTGGATCATTCCGTCTGCGTCTGGTTGCTCATAGGCGCCATGTCCGTTTTCCGTAATAAAGATGCGGGGCGCGTCATAGCGCTCGTGGACATCCATGATGGTTGAATACATGCAACTTGGGAGTATTTCGCGGCCCCATTTATTGCGGGGAACATTGCTGTCGCGGGCGCTTTCAAACAAGGGCGCAATGCATTTTCCTTCGACCTTTTTGCTCGAACCGCCCTTATTGTTCGCCGAAACGGCAAGCTCTCCACCGTGCCAGTCGGTTACATACTCTCGGCAATACACGTTGAGTCCAATAAAATCGACTTTACCGTCTCTGAATTCTTCTACGTCATTTGGGGATCGATAGAGCGTGACGCCAAGTTTTTCAAGGATTTCGTCCATTTCTGGCGGCAGTTGACCCTGAAGTGCTGGTGCCAGAATCATGCGATTGGCGAAAAAGTCTGCGTATCGAAATACGTCATCGGGGTGCTCGGTTGCCGGGTCGAGTTCGACAACGCCGCCATCGTGGACGGCACCGATGATGCCGTCGTAGCCCATTTGACGATATGCTCGGACTGCGAGTGCGCTTGCGCGCATCAGGTTGTACTGAAACTGCATGTACGACTGAACGTCGAGCGATCGATTGGGGGGATAGTTGCCCAACATGTTTACGCAGTAGCTGTAGAAATGCGGCTCGTTAACGGTAGCCCAGATTTTGACGCGGTCTCCAAAGCGCTCAAAGCAAATCTTGGCGTATTTGCAGAACCACTCTGCCATGTCGTTGTTCAGCCATCCGCCTTTGCAAGCAAGCGTGAATGGCAGATCGTAATGGAACAGCGTAACGTTGGGCTCTATGCCATTTTCGAGGCAGCAATCAATGACCCGATTATAAAAATCGATACCCTTTTCATTCACTTCGCCGATACCCGTGGGGATGATTCGACTCCATGAAAGAGAGAAACGATAGGTGTTTTGTCCGCCTTCTTTCATCATGCGGATATCTTCTTCATAGCGATGGTAGAAGTCGCAAGATACATCACCGTCAACATGGTTGATGTTCTTATTGCTTGTGTGGTTAAAGAAATCCCACTCGCCAAGGCCTTTGCCGTCTTCGTTCCAGGCACCCTCGCACTGATAAGACGCCGTGGCGGAACCCCAGAGAAACGGGATGTTGTTCACGTTGCCCATGAATCCCCTTTCCATCATTCAACACGGTGGATACGTGTGGCGGAATTACGATTAAGATGACGTCAACTGATTTGAATCATAAGAGAACGACCAAAGCTGTTTGATTCAATAAATGAACTATGATTTCGAGGAGAGCGGAAAGAGAGATCACGTGAATATCAATGACTTCGATGTGCTCAATCGCATTAGCTCCATCATCAACAGCGAGTTTGGGTCAAACGATGCCGCCATCGCTCGATATCTCATCGCTCACATTAGGCGTTCGAGCGAAATCAATGTTGCCGCAATAACCCGCGATGCATTCGTGACCCGTTCCGCTGTTCGTCGTTTCTGCAATCGATTGGGCTACCAGTCTCTTAGCGATTTGAAAGAATCATTTACTCAGTCAGTCTTTCCAAGCGACTTAAGCCATCGAGAGGAGGAATTTGGCTACGAGGAGTACAGGGCAGAGCTCGACGTTCGCATGATCGAGATGTTCGCTGAGGTTGAAAGCGGCGTGTCCGATATCGCTATTAAGCATCTTGTCGACGAAATTGATGGACATAAAAACGTTGAAATCTGGTGCACCAATAATGTGAGCGCCAATCTCGTACGATTTCAGCAGGAAATGTTTTATGCGGGCAAGATAGTTCGCATAGTTGCTGGGGCTAACGTCGCGGAATTGAAAAACATGGGAGACGCTTCGCAGTCATTGATAATTCTCGTATCGGTCTCCGGGCTATTTGCGTCACAGGCGCGTGAGTATCTTGATTGCCGTTCGGGCAGGAAGATTCTAATTACTGCGTTTAGCAACGATGACAAATCGAGGTCTTTTGACCGTGTATATCGTCTTGGTAATGCGGGAAACGGAATTGACCGACTCGGCGTTTATTCGAAATACGCCATGACTTATTTTTTCGACTTGCTATCGTCGTGTTACTTGAGTCGCTACCCCTGCACCAAGGGGGAGCCGCTCTATGGGTCTACTTTGGCCTGGCCCGAGTAGTTGCGGCTTTACAGTTCTCTCGCCTGGAGAATGAACGTGGATAATCTGCCACTTTGGACTTGATGGCACGGCAAAGTGAGAGAATATCCACGCTCGATTTTGCTGGGAAGAGCAATCTTCTGTCTGGGAAGCCCGATCTCGACCTATATATAGGTGCAAATAGGCTGTTATCGAAGTTCGATACTGAAGGTGTACTCCACTACAGCAAAGTGTTACCTTGGGAAACGTCACCTCAGTATCCAAAACCACCGTCCCTCATATCCCAACTCAACAAAACAGCAGGTCAAAGGTATATAGATACGCCCGGAACCGTGTATCTAGAGGTTTTCGTTGACAGCCCCCAAGGTTGCATCGTATTATCTTTTTCGTTCGCGGGGGCGGCGGTCCAAAAGACCAAAGAACCTGCGGATACTTGAACGATTGGGAGTTTGCCCGAGTGGTTAATGGGGACGGGCTGTAAACCCGTTGGCTCTGCCTACATAGGTTCGAATCCTATAGCTCCCACCCGTCAAGTGCCTGTATAGCTCAGTCGGTAGAGCACTTCGTTGGTAACGAAGAGGTCACCAGTTCAAGTCTGGTTGCAGGCTCCATCCGGCGGTGTAGCTCAGTTGGTTAGAGCACACGGTTCATACCCGTGGCGTCACTGGTTCGAATCCAGTCACCGCTACCATAGGTAACACGGTGGCTTCTCAATAGTATGTTGAGAGGCCACTATGGTATAAAGGCAAAGTCCCGTCCGGGGACGACCTGTTAAGAGGAGGGCTTTATGGCCAAAGAGAAGTTTGAGCGCACTAAGCCGCATGTTAACATCGGCACCATTGGTCACGTCGACCACGGCAAGACCACGCTGACCGCCGCCATCACCAAGGTTCTCTCCGAGACCGAGGGCTGCAAGGCTGACTTCACTGCGTTCGAGAACATCGACAAGGCTCCCGAGGAGCGCGAGCGCGGCATTACGATCTCCGTCTCCCACGTCGAGTACGAGACCGCTGCCCGTCACTACGCTCACGTTGACTGCCCGGGCCACGCTGACTACGTCAAGAACATGATCTCCGGTGCTGCTCAGATGGACGGCGCTATCCTGGTCATCGCCGCTACCGACGGCCCCATGGCTCAGACCCGCGAGCACATCCTGCTCGCCCGTCAGGTCGGCGTTCCCTACATCGTCGTCTTCCTGAACAAGTGCGACATGGTCGACGATGACGAGCTCATCGACCTCGTCGAGATGGAGACCCGTGAGCTCCTCTCCGAGTACGATTTCCCCGGCGACGACATCCCCGTCATCCGTGGTTCCGCTCTGGGCGCTCTCGAGGGCGACGCCAAGTGGATGGACGCCATTCGCGAGCTCATGAAGGCCGTCGACGAGTACATCCCGACGCCTGCTCGTAACAACGACCTCCCGTTCCTGATGGCCGTTGAGGACGTTATGACCATCTCCGGCCGTGGTACCGTTGCTACCGGCCGTGTCGAGCGCGGTGAGCTCAAGCTCAACGAGCCCGTCGAGATCGTCGGCATCAAGGATACCCAGAACACCGTCGTTACCGGTATCGAGATGTTCCGTAAGTCCATGGACTTCTGCGAGGCTGGCGACAACGTCGGTCTGCTGCTCCGCGGCATCAAGCGCGAGGACATCGAGCGCGGCCAGGTTCTCTGCAAGCCCGGTTCGGTTACCCCGCACACCAAGTTCACCGGCGAGATCTACGTTCTGACCAAGGAGGAGGGCGGCCGTCACACCCCGTTCTTCGATGGTTATCGTCCTCAGTTCTACTTCCGTACCACCGACGTTACCGGTACGGTCAAGCTCCCCGAGGGCACCGAGATGGCTATGCCTGGTGACCACATCACCATCGAGGGCGACCTCATCCACCCGATCGCCATGGAGGAGGGCCTGCGCTTCGCTATCCGCGAGGGTGGCCACACCGTCGGTTCGGGCATCGTCTCCACGATCATTGAGTAAATTAGCTCTTTGATATAGCTGACTTAGAGAACCCGGCACTTATATGGGTGCCGGGTTCTTTTCTGCAATGGATATTGAGCCGTTGCTGGTGTCGAGAGGATCGATAATGGTCCTGGATGCACCGTCGATTAGATCTCGATGGCTTCATTGATGTGTTCCAAATATGAATGGATCCACCGAGAACCAATTGACTCGAGGTTTTCATTGACAGCACTTACGTGGAGCTGATAAAGTAACAACTCGTGCCCGTACGGGGCGGAAATGAAAGGTTCAGGATACATGCGTACTCTAGTTACTCTTGCGTGCACTGAGTGCAAGCGCCGCAACTATACGACCACCAAGAACAAGTCGACCATGCCTGATCGTATGGAGATCAAGAAGTATTGCCCCTGGTGCCGTCACCACACGCTGCACAAAGAGACTCGCTAGTCTCTAGTCACATACGCCAGTAGTTCAATTGGTAGAGCATCGGTCTCCAAAACCGAGTGTTGAGGGTTCGAGTCCTTCCTGGCGTGCCAGTCATTATTCCGTAAGCTCCCACTTGGGGGCTTACGGTTTACTCATGTATAAGCGCATTGCGCGGAGGTAACCCAAATGGCCAACAAGAAGAACAAGAAGAAGGCTCAGCAGCCGGCACCTGCCAACAAAGCTGCCGCCAACTCCAAGGTTGAGGCCAAGAAGGCCGTTGCCAAGAAGAACGAGAAGGCTGCGAAGTCCAAGAAGAACGAGAAGCCTGGTTTCTTCGCCCGCACCAAGAAGTATTTCGCTTCGGTCAAGTCCGAGATGAAGCGTGTCACGTGGCCCGATAAGAAGGAGCTCGTGAACTACTCGGTCGTCGTTTGCGCTTCTCTGGTCGTCGTCGGCGTCGTCATCGCTCTGCTCGATGCTGGCTTTGGCGAGGCTCTTGCTCTGTTCTCTGGATTGAGGGGCTAAACCATGTCTAAGCGTTGGTACGTCGTTCACACTTACTCCGGATACGAGAACCGCGTAAAGTCCGATCTCGAGCATCGTATCGAGACCATGGGCATGCAGGACCGTATCTTTGATATCGAGATTCCTATGGAGCGCGTCACCGAGATTAAAGAGGGTGGCAAGCGCGAGACCAAGGATTCCAAGATTTTCCCGGGTTATGTCCTGGTCCGCATGGAGATGGATGACGATGCTTGGACGTGTGTTCGCAACACGCCCGGCGTCACCGGTTTCCTAGGCGGCAACGGCAAGCCCGCTCCGCTTTCCCGCGACGAGTACAACAAGATGACTCGTCGTCCCGGTAAGGGCGATTCGCCCAAGCGCACCTCGGTTGATATTCAGGTCGGCACGTCCGTCCGCGTCACCGATGGCCCGCTTACCGACTTTGATGGCAAGGTCTCCGAGGTTAACACCGAGGCTGGCAAGCTCAAGGTCACGCTGATGATCTTTGGCCGCGAGACGCCGGTCGAGCTCGACTTTAACCAGGTCGCTGTCATCGCTTAAGTTTTCGTCCGTTCGCGCGAGCGTGCTTCTTCTGTGACTGCTCATCTCAGGAGTGCTTCTAACACGTGCGTGCTTACGATATAGCAAGTACTTCACACTCGTGATTCGAAAGGAATGACCATGGCTGAGAAGAAGGTTGCCAACGTCATTAAGCTCCAGATTCCTGCTGGTGCAGCAAACCCCGCTCCTCCCGTCGGCCCCGCCCTGGGCGCTGCTGGCGTGAACATCATGCAGTTCTGCCAGGCCTTTAACGCCGAGACGCAGGACAAGAAGGGCGACATCATCCCCGTTGAGATCACTGTCTACGAGGATAAGTCCTTCTCCTTCATCACCAAGACCCCGCCGGCGGCTCACCTCATCAAGAAGGAGCTGAACCTCAAGTCTGGTTCCGCTAAGCCCCAGGCCGACAAGGTTGGTCAGCTCTCCCAGGAGCAGCTCACCAAGATCGCCGAGATCAAGATGCCGGACCTCAATGCCAACGACATTGACGCCGCCAAGAAGATCATCGCCGGTACCGCCCGTTCCATGGGCGTCACCATCGCTGAGTAGCGATTTCTTATGGTAACGGCGGGTGCTCCGACCGGGGCGCCCGTTAAATGTGTGCAATAGGGCACACGATACGATGTGGGAGGGCTCACGCCCGTTTAACCACAGGAGGTAATGCACATGGCTAAGCATGGTAAGAGCTATAACGCCGCTGCCGAGAAGATCGACCGCGCCACGCTCTACACCCCCCTTCAGGCTGCCAAGCTCATCAAGGAGCTCGACACCGCCAAGTTCGACGAGACCGTCGAGGCTCACTTCCGTCTGGGCATCGATACTCGTAAGGCTGACCAGAACATCCGTGGTTCCATCTCCCTGCCCCACGGCACCGGCAAGACCGTTCGTGTTGCCGTCTTCGCCGAGGGCGAGAAGGCCCGTGAGGCTGAGGCTGCCGGCGCCGACATCATCGGTTCCGACGAGCTCGTCGCCCAGATTCAGAAGGGCGAGATCAACTTCGACGCCGCTATCGCTACGCCGAACATGATGGCCAAGGTTGGCCGCATCGGTAAGATCCTTGGTCCCCGTGGCCTCATGCCGAACCCCAAGCTCGGCACCGTGACCATGGACGTCGCCAAGATGGTCTCCGAGCTCAAGGCTGGCCGCGTTGAGTACCGCGCCGACCGCTACGGCATCTGCCACGTGCCCCTGGGCAAGAAGTCCTTCTCTGAGCAGCAGCTCGTCGAGAACTACGCTGCCCTGTACACCGAGATCCTGCGCGTCAAGCCCTCTTCTGCTAAGGGCAAGTACGTCAAGTCCATCTCCGTGTCTTCCACCATGGGCCCTGGCGTCAAGGTCGATCCCGCTGTCCAGCGTGACTTCTTGGCTGAGTAACTGCTAGTTACTGCCTGAGCAAAGCAAGCATTGCTAAAGAAACCTGGTTCTGCCTCGTGCAGGACCGGGTTTCTTGCTATCGCTTCAAAAGCACCATAAAGGGGACGGTGTCCCCTTTATGGTGGTTACCAGGGTGTTCTGGCTGTTGATGACTCGATGGCATCGTGGCGCTTGAGCTCGCGGCGCATGGTTTGCGAATTGAGCCAGGCTGCCTGCCAGCCACGGATGGGGTAGCGCGTCTGGTCGAGCTCAAACTGCGTATAGCCGCAGGCGTTGATGATCGTCGTTCCACACACATGCTGCCGCTCGCGCTGAAAATCGTAACCGTAGCTTTGGTGTACATGCCCATGTACCATGTAGTCGGCTCCCCAGGACTCAAGCGCCGTGTTAAAGCACTCAAACCCTCGATGCGGTAGATCGTCCAGATCACCCATACCGGCGGCGGGCGCATGGGTAAGCAGAATGTCGCACCCGCCGACCATCCTAACCTTACGCGACAGCTTACGCATACGCTTGGACATCTCGCGTTCGGTGTACATGTTGGCGCCGTCGCGATAACGCATGGACCCGCCAAGGCCCGCAATGCGAATCCCTCGGTACGTGTACACGCTGTCTTCCACGCAGATACATCCGCCTGGTGCATGACGCGCGTAGCGGTCATCGTGATTGCCGCGAACGTAGATGAGCGGCTTGTTGATGACCGTAACCAAAAATTCAAGATAGTCCGGGTCCAGATCGCCGGCGGACAAAATCAGGTCGACACCCTCAAAGCGTTCCTTGCGAAAGCACTCCCAAAGGCATCGTTCTTCGGTATCGGCTATGGCAAGGATTTTCATAGGGCAGGGACTTTCGGCTCATCGTCGAGCTGCGGAATGGTGCCTACCACGTTGTCCGCCAGCCAATTCATCTCGACAATCTGTGTGCTCGGCAGCGGAGGGAAGCCTTCAATCTGTACCACGCCGTTCTGGCTATGGAGCTCGCCGCCAAAGGGGTTGATGGATCCCTCAACAATGCCGTTGCGGAGCAACTGCACGAGTTTGCGCGTTTGGTAGGGTAGGCCCGGAGCGTAACGGATGTCGATAACGCCGGAGCTCATGCCATACCAGTAGTTGACAGCGCGCACTTGGTTGTCGTCGCTGGTCTCGTCCCACGTGCCGTGAAGAAGGCTGCGAACGATGAGCTCGTAGTAACGGCCCCAGTTCCATACGGGCATGGCGATGCCGGTGACTTTGCCGTCGACCAAGCGGTGAAGCCCGTAGGCCGTTGGGTCTTCGAGCGACTTTGACATGTCAGCGCCGGTCATGACGCTTACGCCTTCGCGGCACATGGCTTCGGCAAGACCACCGGCGGGAACATCGCCCCAGGTGAGGATGACCTGCGCGCGCGGGTCGAGCAGCGAGGCGCCAATCGCAAAGGCGTTGATCTCGCTGAGTGCGCCCGAGGCGAAGACCGACGCGTGGTAACCGATGCGGTGGTTGTCCGCCATGCTGGCCGCAAGGGCGCCCAGCAGAAACTTGGCCTCGTACATCTTGCCAAAGTACGAGCGGACGCTTTGATGGGGAAGGCCGATAGAGCAGTTGAGGAACCGAACCCGGGGATACTCAACGGCAGCCCTGAGCGTGTATTCCATCAGGCGGTGCGAGGTCGAGAAGATGACGTTTGCTCCATGTTTGACAGCCGTTTCCACGGCGGCGTAGAACACATCCGGATCGTGACAGTCCTCGAACGCCTCGGTGCGCACGATACCGCCAAAGTGCTCATCGAGATACTGACGCCCTTGGTCGTGCAGGCTGTCCCAGCTCGACGTCGCACAGGGGAACTCATGGATAAAGGCGATGCGCAGGGGGTTGGCCGTCGAGTAGACGGTCTTGCCCATAAAGAAGTTGAGCACGCCAGAGGTGGACTTGGCGGGCGTCTCCTCCTCGTCGACGCTCGGTGCTTCGACAAGATCGACCTTGTCCTCGTCATTTTTGCCGGCAATGACCAGCTCGCGCCAGATCTTGCACAGGCGGTTTACGACGATATCCGTCGGCGTATCCAGCAGGCGGTCCTGGTTGTACACATTGAGGTAGACGAGCATGGCGTCGGCGGGCGTAATGTCCAGGTGATCGCCGCCTGCGCGAAGGTAGGCACGCTTAAAGAGCAGGAAAGTGTGGCGCAGGTAGTCGACCTTTTTCTGCGGCCATTTTTCGATAAGGTTCTTACCGAGCATCTTCGCGAGCGTTTCGTAGCTTCCCTCACGCGAGAACTCGATCTCGTATAGGGGGCAGACGCGCCAAAACGCGCAGAACTCGCCGTACAGGCGGCTTTCGACGGAATCCCATTTGCCGGGGTAGAGACGGGTGACCTTGGCCGAAACCGTCGGGGCGTCTAGGAATTTGAGGACACTGACGCGTTTGTTGCCTTCCTGGACATAGAACCGATGCATGAACTCGGTGACGATGATGGGGTCGCGATAGCCCTCGGTTACCTGGATATCGTAGAGGTTGGACCACTTGCGGGCGAACTCGGTGCTAAACGGAAGCAGGGGCATAAAGTTACACGAAAAGGCGGACTGACGGCCCTTGGTGACCGTGCCGACGACCATTTCGAGCGGAATATCCCTTAGGCCGACATTCTCTCGCTGACCTAAGGGGAGCTGGGCAACCAGGCTATCGAGGTCCGTAAGGTATGGATGCTCGCTTTGGCTGATGGCGCGACGGCGTCCCTGCTCGCCGCGCTTGCGTGCTTGACGATAGGCCTCTTCCATGATGTTGCTCCCTTAGTCGTTTAAACAACTATATAAACCATGGTACCACGAATGAAAACCACCACAAAGGTGCCTGTCCCCTTTGTGGTGGTTTAGGCGATGATGGGGGCGATGGCGCGGATGCAGGCGTCGGCAGCGGTGAAAGTGGTGCTGTCGTCGCTGACGATAAAGATGATCTTTCCTTTGATGCCAAAGTCGCCGATTTCGCTAAAGAGCACGTAGGGCTCTTTGTCAAAGCCCGAGATGGGCGAGACGGCCGTTTTGGTTGCGCTCGTGAGCTCGTCTGCCAGCGCGTCAAGGGAAGCCCACTTAGACGTGTCCTTTACGGCAACGGGCACGGCCACGCGTCCAAAGGGCATCAAATGCACGAGCGTGTTCTTGGAGATGTTGGAGTTGGGCACAATGATGGTCTGTCCACAGGCATCCTCAATCGTTGTATGGCGCCAAGTGATGTCTTGGACCACGCCCGACACACCGCCGACCTCGATATTGTCGCCGGGCTTGATGATGCCCATAAAGGTCACTTGCATGCCGCCGATAAGGTTTGAGAGCGTGTCCTGAAAGCCGAGCGAGATGGCGATGCCGCCGACGCCAAGGGCGGCGACGAGCGCGTTTGTGTTAATGCCAAAGCAGTTATCGAGGATAAAGCTGCCGCCAATCATCCAGATGACGGCGCGCGCGATGTTGATGAAGATACTCGATGCCGGAAGCGGGTTATCGTCTCGGTTAAGCAGATGGTTCAGGGTCTTGGATACGACCTTGGCGGCGACGGCGGTGCCTATCGCCAAGATGACGGCCCAGATGATGTTGTGGACCCACCGTTGCTCAAAGAAATGAAGAATCGGCTCAAACAATTCCATGTAGGGAAAACCTCCTTATGATCGTCCAACCATGATACCCACCAAGAAGCCCGTCCGATCAAATTCGGACGGGCCGATAACTTGAGATGGGGTGGCCGCGGTGGCGTAAGCTGGGGCGCCGGCGAGCACGCCGGCAAGGAGTGCGGCGGTCAAGGCGAGACGGGGAAGAGAGCTTCTCGTGGCAGTTTCCTTAGTCCTTAACCAGTAGTTCCTGCTGACGCTGGATTATCGACATAATATGCGAAAACCGCCGCAAGGGCGCCTGTCCCTTAGCGGCGGTTTTGACGTTTGCGAGGATAAAACCTGCCAAAATAAACCTGTCCCTTTTTGGTAGGTTTAGCTTAGCAGCATGCGGTCGTTGGCGAGCCCGCCGCCCGAGACCTCCTCGAACTTCTGGAGCAGGTCGGCGACGGTGAGTGACTTTTTCTCGTCGCCGGCCACGTCGTAGATCACATGGCCCTCGTGCATCATGATCAGACGGTTGCCCAGACGGATGGCGTCGTTCATGTTATGCGTGACCATGAGCGTGGTCAGGTGGTTCTCGTCGACGATCTCCTCGGTCAGGTTAAGCACCTTAGAGGCCGTCTTGGGGTCGAGGGCCGCGGTGTGCTCGTCGAGCAGCAGCAGGCGCGGCCTGGTGAGCGTGGCCATCAGCAGGGTGAGTGCCTGGCGCTGGCCACCCGAGAGCAGGCCGACCTTGGCGTTGAGACGCGTGTCCAGACCAAGGTCCAGGCGCTTGAGCAGCTCGACGTACTCATCTTTCTCGGCCTTGGTGACGCCCCACGAAAGGCCGCGACGCTGGCCACGACGCTTGGCGAGGGCCAGGTTCTCGGCGATCTGCATGTCGGCAGCGGTACCGCGCATGGGGTCCTGAAACACGCGGCCCAGGTACTTGGCGCGCTGCGACTCGCTCAGGCGCGAGATGTCGGTGCCGTCGAGCTCAATAACGCCCGAATCGAGCGGGTACACGCCGGCGATCATGTTGAGCAGCGTGGACTTGCCGGCGCCGTTGCCGCCGATCACGGTTACAAAGTCGCCGTCATTCAGGGTGAGGTCGACGCCGGTGAGTGCGCGCTTCTCGGTGACGGTGCCCTTGTTAAAGGTCTTCTTGACGTGCGAGAGCTTAAGCATCTGCCTCATCTCCCCTCGTATAGGAGCTGCGGAGCTTGTAGCGCTCCCAAACCACGGGCACGCACAGGGCCACGGCAACGATCACGGCGGAGAGCAGCTTCATGTCGTTGGCATCCATGCCCAGCTGCAGCACGATGGCGCGGATCAGGAAGTAAACCACGGAGCCAAAGACGGCAGAGGCCAGGCGGACGGAGAACTGCGTCAGACCGCCGGGCAGCAGGCGGCCGAGCACCTCACCGATTACAATGGCGGCAAGGCCGATGACGATGGCGCCGGTGCCCATGCCAATGTCGGCATACTTCTGGCTCTGGCAGATGAGCGCGCCCGAAAGGCCGATGAGGGCGTTGGAGAGCACAAGGGCGATCATCTTGGTGGAGTTGGTGTTGACGCCCAGGGCGCGGATCATGTACTCGTTGTTGCCGGTGGCGCGCAGTGCGGAGCCGATCTCGGTACCAAAGAACCAGTACAGGATGACAACGATCGCCACGGCCAACACGATGCCCAGGATGATGGCAACGGTGGACTGCGGCAGACCGGTCATATTGCTGACGGCCGAGAAGATGGTGCCCTTGGCAAGGATGGGCGTGTTGGACTTGCCCATGATGCGCAGGTTGATGGACCACAGGCTGATCTGGGTGAGGATTCCGGCGAGGATCGCGGGAATCTCGAAGACGGTGGTCAAAATGCCCGTGACGGCGCCCGCGATGGCGCCGGCGCACATGCCGGCCAGCACGGCGAGCAGCGGATCGACGTTGTTATTGACGATGAGTACGGCGCAGACACAGCCGCCGAGGGCAAAGCTGCCGTCGCAGGTCATATCGGGAATGTCGAGCAGGCGGAACGTGATAAACACGCCAAGCACCATAATGCCCCAGAGGACGCCCTGCGAAACGGCGCCCTGCAATGCAATGAGCATGCTTCATACCTCCTAGAATAGGGTGGATACGTGATTTTCCATAATAGCGGTAACAATGCATAGAAGAGTTACGGACAGACGTTTTGTTTTACCTGAAACAAGCAGGGCGGACGCCGGTCTACAGCGCCCGCCCCTGTGGCTCAGATATTGAATAACGCGGCTAAAGCGCGAGCACGGGCTCTAGACGCATGCCGCGTATGGCATTACGCGTCCAGGGCGGAAAGGTCGATGCCCAGGGCCTCGGCCATTTCGTCGTTCTTGACGACGACCAGGTCCTTGCTCGAGAGGTGCTTGATCGGCATATCTTCGGGCTTGGCCTCGCCCTTCAGGATCTTAACGGCCATCTCGCCCGCGGCGTAGCCCAGGTCCTCATAGTTGATGGAGAGGGTGAACAGGCCGCCGGCCATGCACATACCCTCCTCGCCAGTCACGAAGGGAAGCTTGTTTTCCTTGCAGATCTGGCCGACCTGCGAGGCACCCGCGGCGATGGTGTTGTCGGTGGGGGAGTACAGCGCGTCGACCTTGCCCACGGCAGACTCGACGACGGACTGAATCTCGTTGGAGCTCGAGACGGTGAAGTCGGTGTACTCGAGGCCCAGCTTGTCGAGCTCCTTCTTGGCGGCCTTGATCTGGACGTCGGAGTTGGACTCGGCGGTGCAGTAGAGCAGGCCGACCTTTTTAACGTCGGGCAGGACCTTCTGCATCATCTCGAGCTGCTCGGCGACCGGGGTGAGGTCGGAAGCGCCCGTGACGTTGGTGCCGGGCTTGTCGTTGTCCTGGACCAGGCCGGAGGCGGCGTAGTCGGTGATGGCGCAGCCCACGATGGGGATATCGGCCGTGGCGCCGGCGGCAGCCTGCGCGGCGGGCGTGGCGATGGCATAAATCAGGTTGACGTTGTCGCCCACAAACTTGTCGGCAATGGACTTACACGTGGACTGGTCGTTCTGGGCGTTCTTCTGGTCGATCTTGACCTTAAGGCCGTTCTTCTTGATGGCCTTGACGAAGCCGTCGTTGGCGGCATCGAGTGCGGAGTGCTCGGTGAGCTGCAGAACGCCGATGGTGTAGTCGGAACCGGCGGCAGCAGAGCCGGAACCAGAGTTGCCGCTGCATCCGGCGAGCGGGGCGAGTGCGAGCAGGCCGGCGGAGACCAGAAGGCTCCTGCGGCTGATGGTGATGTCCTTCATATCATTACCCCCAGTATAAAAATGGCTGGAAACACTGCACTGGGACAAAGTGCAAGTGGAACTATAGTAGCGCTGATGTCCATTTTTACAACAGCCTGGCGGGTTTTTTAATACAGAATCGGATGGGCGGTACGGGTAGTCGAATGGGCGGCGGAGGGTCTTATGCGGCGGAGGAGGCGTCGTCTTCGTCTAGGGCGGCGAAGAGCTTCTTGCCGTCGAGCAGGCGCGTGCTGACGTTTCTCATACGGGCGATCTCGACGGTGCGCAGCGTATCGTCGGTGCCTCGGGCGTCGTAGACCGTTCCCAGCAGATACGAGATGCCATCGCGCTGCCTGATGGCAAAGGGACGGAGTGTCATCCGTGCTGCTTCGGTTTCGCCGCGTGTCGTGACGCTCGAAATATCAAAACTCACCGTGGTTCCGTGGTCGATGGCCTGCTCGACGAGCTCGCACGTGTCGATGCGCTTGATGGGCGCGCGCGTTGCCTTGGTAGCCTTGCTGCCTGCGCTTGGAGCGGGTTCGGGTGTATCGAGGTAGCCGCGAACGTCGGCACTCGCCATGGCAACTAAGTGCTGCGCCATGCTCTTGCGGATAGCGATAGGCGTGGAGCGGTTGCGCATGACCATACCGTGGAGCCGGATGATCTCTTCATCGGTGAGCGGGCGGGTAAGAAGTTTGTAGCCCACGCCGCGTTTGTACTCAATTTCGTATCCGGCATGGCGAAGCGCGGAGATGGCGGTGTAGATGCTGCGCCGCGCCGCCGAGATGGGCATGCGGGCGGGGTCGTCGGGATGGGCGAGGCGCCGGATCAACTCATCGGAAAGCATGGCCTTGTCCTCGCCGGTGTTTTCGCTTAATAGTTGCAGGATGCGAACGGCGCGATAGGCTGCCATCGAGGCGGCGCCTCTCGTCGTGGTGTCGTAGGTTTCAACAGCGGCTTCGGTCATGGTGCCCACGTCCTTTCCGTTTTGGGTGGCGACGGTATGGAGCCTAGGACGCGGGGCTTTCTCAGGGGCGCAGGGCGCTCTGGGCGGTCGGTAGTCGTCGGCAAACGGCGGGTCGAGTTTTCAACAGCCCTGCTCAACTGACCAAAACCTTGCCAAAAGCTTGACGGATGCTGTTGAAAAAAGCGCCTCTCGACCGATGTCGAGAGGCGCTTGTGCGATGAGCGTTGGCGTGTGGCGACGCGAGCTAGCGTCCGACGATTAGAAGTCGGCGTTGCCCACGGTGCGCGGGTGCGGCAGGACGTCGCGGATGTTGCCCACGCCGGTCAGATACATGACCAAGCGCTCGAAGCCCAGACCGTAGCCGGCGTGCTTGCAGGAACCGTAGCGGCGCAGGTCAAGGTAGTACTTGTACTGCTCGGGATTCATGCCCAGGTCCTTGATGCGGGCCTCGAGCAGATCCAGGCGCTCCTCGCGCTGGGAGCCGCCGATAATCTCGCCGATACCGGGAACCAGGCAGTCGGCGGCGGCGACGGTCTTGCCGTCTTCGTTCATGCGCATGTAGAACGCCTTGATCTCGGCCGGGTAGTCGGTCACGAAGGTCGGGCGCTTAAAGTGCTCCTCGGTCAGGAAGCGCTCGTGCTCGGTCTGCAGGTCGATGCCCCAGCTCACGGGATAGTCAAACTTGTGACCGGCGGCGACGGCCTGCTCCAAGATTTCGACGGCCTCGGTATAGGTGACGCGGGCGAAGTCGGAGTTGGCGACATGGTCCAGGCGCTCGAGCAGACCCTTGTCCACAAACTTGTTGAGCATATTGAGCTCGTCGGGGCAGGTGGCCATAACGTCCTTGAGGACGTACTTGAGCATGGCCTCGGCGTTGTCCATGTAGTCGTTGAGGTCGGCGAAGGCCATCTCGGGCTCGATCATCCAAAACTCGGCGGCGTGGCGCGTGGTGTTGGAGTTTTCGGCGCGGAAGGTGGGGCCAAAGGTGTACACGTCGCCAAAGGCCATGGCAAAGTTCTCGGCGTTGAGCTGGCCGGACACGGTGAGGCTTGCATGCTTGCCAAAGAAGTCCTGGCTCCAGTCGACCTCGCCAGACTCGGTGAGGGGCGGATTTTTGGGGTCGAGCGTGGTCACGCGGAACATCTCGCCGGCGCCCTCGCAGTCACTCGTGGTGATGATGGGGGTGTTGACGTAGACAAAGCCCTGCTCCTGGAAGAAGCGGTGGATGGCGGCAGCCGCGACAGAGCGGATGCGGAACACGGCGCGGAACAGGTTGGTGCGCGGGCGCAGATGCTGCTGGGTGCGCAGGAACTCGACGGTTGCGCGCTTCTTCTGCAGCGGGTAATCCGGGGCGCTCGTGCCCTCGACCTCGATGGAGGTGGCAGAAAGCTCGAAAGGCTGGGGCGCATCGGGGGTCAGCTTGACGGTGCCGGTGCAAATGAGTGCGGCCGAGACGTTTTGATGGGCGATCTCGTCGTAGTTGTCGAGTGCCTCGCGGTTCATGACGACCTGCAGGTCGCGGAAGCAGCTGCCGTCGTTGAGCGTAACAAAGCCAAAGTTCTTCATGTCGCGGACGGACTTGACCCAGCCGGCGACGGTGACGGTCTGGCCGCCGAGCGACTCGGCATCGGCATAGAGCTGCGCGATTTTGGTGCGGTTCACGTATCCTCCCATAACGGTTGAATGATAGTTATCCATACAGTTCGATATTCTAGCAGCTCGGCTCATTTGAGCTATACAGATAAAGCATTGGCGGGATGGTTTTTCAAACGAAAAGCGCCCGCGGCCAAATGGTCGCGGGCGCTTGACGAGGTGCCTTTTGGCTGTGTGGCGTGGGGCCTGGCTACTTGGTCTTGGCAACCAACAGCGGGTCGCCAAGCTTGACGAGCGGGTTGCCGCCGATAAGCGTTCCAGACTCGCCGACATGGTCGATGCTCTTAAGACGATCGAGCTCGGAGACGATGACGGTCACGATGTCCTCGTGACCAGCGGCCTTAATGGCCTCGCGGTCGAAGCTGATGAGCGGCTGGCCTGCCTTGACCACATCGCCCATCTCGACAAAGCGGGCAAAACCCTTGCCGTTCATTTCCACGGTGCCCAGGCCAACATGGATGAACACGCGCAGGCCGTCCTCGGTGATCATGCCGATGGAGTGGTTGGTGACAGTGGTGGCACCGATGCGGCCGTTGGCGGGCGCATAGATGGTGCCGGTAATGGGCTCGATGCCATAGCCCTGGCCAAGCATGCCCGAGGCGATCGTCTCGTCGGGAACCTCGTTCAGGTTGACGAGCACGCCGTTGACGGGGGCATAGATGACGCCTTCGCGGGTAGCGAAGCTTGCTGCGGGCGGAACGGACGCCTCGCCGGTCGAGGTGAAGGTGGACTTAAGCGAATCGAGCAGACCCATAGTTGCCTCCAACTTAAATAGGCGCATATCGCGCGTTTGGTTTGCCGGAAACGTTTCATATGTGTTTCGCGGCTTGGTCAACGCCCCTATTCTACGCTGCTCAAAGATACCTCTGAACTGGGATTATGTGATATATCAGTTGAAGGGAAACTTATTGCCGGAGTGTTTCTGCGCCACGGGTTCAAGTGGGGTACGCTTGAAGGCGAAAAACAAGGGCGCATAATTTGCGCGAAGGGAGCACATATGATTGTCGAGAACCATGCGCTGTGGGGCGAGGAGCCGACCGAGGATTATCCGGCGACGTTTACGTATTTGGGTGCCGAGCCGTTGCCCGATAAACCGAATGGCCGCCGCCCCGCGGTGATTGTCTGTGGCGGAGGTGCGTTTACGCATATCGCTCCGCATGAGCAGGATCCTGTGGCGTTTGCGTTTTTGGATCACGGTTACCAGGCCTTTGTGCTCAACTATGTCACGAGTTCTACGGGTGACGTGAGCTTTCCGCACCCCCAGGCAGATCTTGCCAAGATGGTTGCCACGGTGCGCGCCAACGCCGACGAGTGGCATGTCGATCCTAAGCGCGTGTGCGTCGTGGGCTTTTCTGCTGGCGGCATGATTTGCGCCTCGCTGGCAACACAGTGGAAGACCGGCCCCTTTGCGGCACTTGCCGGGGCGCGTCCGGACGACATTCGTCCCGATGCCGTGGTGCTGGGCTATCCATTGCTCGACTTTGCCTATGTGCGCGACATGCAGACGCGCGATCCGCGCATTGACTTGCGTGTGCCCAAGACGGGCGGCAAGACGGGGCGCGATTTGCTCAACGACTACCTGTCGATGGTGACGGGCGGCGAGGCAACTGACGAGCATCTGGCCGACATCTGCCCCACCACGCATGTTTCGCGTCAGATGCCACCGACCTTTGTGTGGGGCGTGTCCGACGACAAGACGGCGCCGATCGCGCAGGTCTATCCGTTTGCCCAACGCATGGCAGAGGAGGGCGTCCCTTGCGAGATGCACGTGTTTGACCAAGGTGGTCACGGCCTTTCGCTCGGCAACGCCAACACCGCGGTCGACAACGAGGACAAGCAGGTGGCGGTCCGTCCCTGGATCCGCCTAGCCTTTCGCTTCCTGGAGCGCCATCTGTAAGAGTAAGAGGGCCAGCCCCATCCCGTCCCTCATAACTTGCGGTGAAATAGTTCCTGTTTTTGCTGGTTAAAGCCCCAAACAGGAACTATTCCACCGCAACTTCGTTTTGATCTGTTGGAGACGGAGGAAAATGGATCATTTTGTCGAGGGAGCGGGCGGCTGTTTCTGCTCCCGCGGGAAACCACGTCCCGTTTGGGAAATCGTGACCCGTTTTGGGCGCAGATTCCGGGTCGCAGTTTCCCCGAGGGGCTCGATCGGGAAATTGCATCCCAGTCTGAATGCCGATTCCGGGCTGCAGTTTCCGCTAGATGCCTCAACCGGAAAGCCCATCCCGTTTACGTGTTCCGGAGTGGGATGCGGTTTCCGCAGCAGGCCCGTCTGGGAAGCAATGGCCCAGAATTCCCATCGCAGCGATCTGTCGATTGAACGTCGTTGTGTGCTCACGCTATCATGTAAGCTTAAAATTGGTTAGCCATGGCAAACGGTTAGCCATGGTGAACATAAATACAACGCCCTGTGGGCGCCGGGGGAGGAACACGGACGTGAAGCTCGATGCACTCGAGATTGGAAAGGACGCCGTTGTCGCATCGGTGGCATCGGACGATCAGGCACTCCGACAGCATATTTTGGACATGGGTCTAACGCCGGGCACCGAAGTCACCATGATGAAGTACGCCCCCATGGGCGACCCGCTCGAGATTCGCCTGCGCGGCTACGAGCTGACGCTGCGCAAGGACGATGCCGCACGCATCGAGCTCGTGGATGTGCACGATACCGATACCGGCCCGCGCGTTAACGCCGCAATCGGCACGACGGAGCATCCGGCTCTGGGCGAGGGGACGTATTCGCCCCGCGCCGCGAAGACGGCCGTGCCCGAGGGCGCGCCACTGCATTTTGCCCTCGCTGGCAACCAAAACTGCGGCAAGACCACGCTGTTCAACCAGCTGACGGGTTCCAACCAGCACGTCGGTAACTTTCCCGGTGTGACGGTCGATCGCAAGGACGGCACTATTCGTAACCACCCCGAGGCGAGCGTTACCGACCTGCCTGGTATTTATTCGCTGTCGCCGTACACAGGTGAAGAGGTCGTGAGCCGTCAGTTCATCCTCGACGAGCGCCCGGACGCCATCATCGATATCATCGACGCTACCAACATCGAGCGCAATCTGTACCTGACGTTGCAGCTTATGGAGCTTGACCGCCCCATGGTCATCGCGCTCAACATGATGGACGAGGTGACGGCCAACGGCGGCGCCGTAGACGTCAACCTGCTCGAGAGCCTGTTGGGCGTGCCTGTTGTCCCCATTAGCGCTGCCCGCAACGAGGGCATCGGCGAGCTGGTGGATCATGCCTTGCACGTGGCGCGGTTCCGCGAGCGCCCCGGTCGCCTGGACTTCTGTGCGCCCGACGGTCCGGACGGCGGTGCGCTGCATCGCTGCATCCACGGCATCGCCAATCTGATTGAGGATCACGCCACAACGGCGCACATTCCGGTGCGTTTTGCGGCGACCAAGCTGGTTGAGGGCGACGAGCTGGTGACCGAGGCGCTTCACCTGGATCGCAATGAGCTCGACGCTATCGAGCACATCATTACCCAGATGGAGGGCGAGGCCGGCACCGACCGCCTATCTGCGCTGGCCGATATGCGTTTTAGCTTTATCGGCGACGTGTGCGGGCGTTGCGTCGTCAAGCCGCACGAGAGCCGCGAGCATGTGCGCTCCGTCAAGATTGACCGCATCCTGACAGGTCGTTACACAGCCATTCCGGCGTTTTTGGTGATCATGGGCCTCGTCTTTTGGCTGACGTTTGGCGTGATCGGCGCGGCGTTGCAGGGACTTATGGAGGACGGTATCGCTGCCGTCATCGCCTCGGCCGATGCGGGCCTCAAGGCGTTCGGCACCAACGACGTAGTGCGTTCGCTGGCTGTCGACGGCGTGCTTACGGGTGTGGGCAGCGTGCTGACCTTCCTGCCGATTATCGTCGTGCTCTTTTTGTTCCTCTCCATTCTGGAAGACTCGGGCTACATGGCGCGCGTCGCGTTTGTCATGGATAAGGTGCTGCGTCGCTTTGGCCTGTCGGGCCGTAGCTTTGTGCCCATGCTCGTCGGTTTTGGCTGCACCGTGCCGGCTATCATGTCGACCCGTACGCTCCCATCCGAGCACGACCGCAAGATGACGGTCATGCTCACGCCGTTTATGAGCTGCTCAGCCAAGTTGCCGGTTTACGGCTTGCTGTGCGGGGCGTTTTTCCCGCAGGCGACGGTTCCCGCCATGGTCTCACTCTATCTGATCGGTATCGTGGTCGGCTGCATCGCGGCTTTGGTGCTCAACCGCACGGCATTTAAGGGCGACCCGGTGCCGTTTATCATGGAGCTCCCCAATTACCGCCTGCCGAGCGTCAAGACGACGGTGATGCTGGCATGGGATAAGGCCAAGGACTTTATCACCAAGGCCTTTACCATTATCTTTGCCGCTACGGTGGTCATCTGGTTCCTGCAGACGTTCGATATCCGCTTTAACGTGGTCGCCGACCAGTCGCAAAGCCTGCTTGCCGGTCTGGGCAGCATCATCGCTCCGCTGCTGGCGCCGCTCGGTTTTGGCGATTGGCGTGCATCCACGGCGCTCGTCACCGGACTTATTGCCAAGGAGAGTGTCATCTCGACCCTCACGGTGCTTTTGGGCGCAACCTCCCCCGCGGCACTGTCGACCATGTTTTCGCCGTTTACCGCCTACGTGTTCTTGGTCTTTACGTTGCTGTACCCGCCCTGCGTGGCGGCAATCGGCGCCGTCAAGAGCGAGCTGGGCGCGCGCTACGCCGTTGCCGTGTTCGCGTTTCAAGTGACGGTCGCCTGGATCGTGGCGTTTGTCGTGCATTCGGCGGGCATGTTGCTGGGGTTGGCTTAGCTATTTATTGACGGCGCAACCTCTGTGTATTGAGTTGATTGCGGCCCTGCATCTGTACTGACGGATGCGGGGCCGTTGCTATATAATCGCCCACCGCCCAAGACAATCGGAGAGGTTTCCTACATGACTCAGGCAAGACAAGATGGCATCTCGCTCAAGCAGTGGCTCCCGCTTATCGGGCTCGCCTGTTGCGCGTTCGTATTCAACACGTCGGAGTTCATGCCCATCGGTCTTCTGACTGATATTGCCGCATCGTTCTCGCTCACCGAGGCCCAGGCAGGCATCATGATCTCGGTCTACGCCTGGGGCGTCATGCTGCTGTCGCTGCCGCTCATGGTGTTTGCCTCACGTTTTGAGTTCAAGCGGATGCTGCTGGGCGTGCTCGCCGTGTTCTCGCTCGGCCAGTTCCTGTCCGCCTTGGCGCCATCCTATCCCATTTTGGTTTGTGCGCGCCTGGTGGTCGCCTGTGCACATGCCGTGTTCTGGTCGGTCGCCTCGATCATGGCGTCGCGTCTGGTTGACACGCGCCATGGGGCGCTCGCCATCAGCATGATCGCCACAGGCTCATCCATCGCGCAGATCTTTGGTCTGCCGCTCGGCCGCGCCATTGGCTTGGCCGTGGGCTGGCGCATGACGTTTGCCGTGGTCGGGGGCCTCTCAGCCATCGCGGTCGTCTACCAGGCAGCGGTGTTCCCGGCCATGCCGGCGGGTGAGCGCTTTACCGTCAAACAGCTGCCCGAGCTGCTCAAGAACCCGCTCCTCATCGCGCTCTACGCAGTCACGGTCTTCATGGCGACCGGCTATTACGCAAGCTACAGCTATATCGAGCCCTTCCTGGCGCAGGTCGCGCACGTCGATGCGGGCGCCATCACCATGACGCTGACGGCGTTTGGCTGTTCCGGCTTGGTGGGCAGCTGGCTGTTCAGCCGCCTGTTCGACGGGCACCGTTTTCCGTTCCTTGCTATCACGCTCTCCGGCGTGCCGGTGGCCCTGCTGCTCATGGGGCCGGCCGCATCGTCGCTCGTGACAGTGCTTGCCGTCTGCGCACTGTGGGGTTGCTGCGCCACGGCCTTTAACGTGGCGTTTCAGGCCGAGCTCATCAAGTACACGCCCGCGGATTCGTCGGCTGTCGCCATGTCGATCTTCTCGGGTCTGTTCAATCTGGGTATCGGCACGGGCACCGCAATCGGCGGCGCCGTGGTTTCGGGTCCCGGTATCGCTTGGATCGGCTTCGTGGGCGGGGCGATTGCCGTCGTGGGCGTCATCCTCGCCATCACCGTGCTGTTTCCGGCCATCCGCCGCGCCAAGCCCGTCGCCTAATCACGTCCCCTCATCAGTTGCGGTGGAATAGTTCCTGTTTAAGGCCTCTGAAGGTCCAAGCAGGAACTATTCCACCGCAACTTATTTTGGGGAAGAGGATACGAGCTGGGCATACAATGGATGCCGTTATGTTGAGCTTACCGGGAGGTTGCTATGTGGGCATACGAGACGACGTTCTACCAGATTTATCCGCTGGGCTTTTGCGGAGCTCCGCGCGAGAATGCCGCACCCGTTGCCGAGGACGAACTCTCTCAAGCTGCCGGCACTGCACCCAGCCCCGATGCCCCCATCATGAAGATTGCCCAATGGGCCGACTACCTGCAGGAACTCGGCGTTGGCACTGTGCTCATCAACCCGCCGCTCGAATCTGATAGCCACGGCTACGATACACGCAGCCTGCGCCACATCGACCGCCGCCTGGGTGGGGACGCCGACTTTGCCGCCGTATGCGACACGCTGCATGCCCATGGCATCCGCGTGGTGCTCGATGCCGTATTCAACCACGTCGGCCGAGGTTTTTGGGCCTTTCGCGATGTGCAGGAGCGTAAGTGGGACTCGCCGTACAAGGACTGGTTCCACATTAGCTTTGATGGCGACTCCTGCTACGGCGACGGCTTTTGGTACGAGGGTTGGGAAGGCCATTTTGAGCTCGTGAAGCTCAACTTGCAAAACCCTGCCGTGGTCAATTACCTGCTTGAGTCCGCGCACCGCTGGGCCGAGGTCTTTGGCGTCGACGGCCTGCGCCTGGACGTTGCCTATATGCTCGACCGCGACTTTATGCGCCGCCTGCACGTCTTTACCCGTGAGCTCAAGCCCGACTTTGTGCTGATCGGCGAGACGCTCCACGGCGACTACAACCAAATCGTCAACGACGAGATGCTCGACTCCTGCACCAACTACGAGTGCTACAAGGGCCTGTACTCCAGCTTTAACTCGGTCAACATGTTCGAGATCGCCCATTCGCTGCACCGCCAGTTTGGCGGCGATCCGTGGTGCATCTACCGCGGCAAACATCTGCTGTCGTTTGTCGACAACCACGATGTGCCGCGCCTGGCAAGTATCCTCACCGACAAGTCGTGTCTGCGTCCCGCCTATGGCATGCTCTTTGGCATGCCGGGCATCCCGTGCGTCTACTATGGCAGCGAGTGGGGAATTGCTGGTGAAAAGGGCGGCCCCGATGGCGACTGGGCGCTGCGCCCTGCGCTCGATGAGCCTGCGCCCAATGAGCTGACGGCGTTCATCACGCAACTCGCACACCTTCGCTCGGCCGACGACGCGGCTGCCCGTGCTCTCAACTACGGTGCCTATCGCAACGTAGTGATCCAGAACAAGCAGCTGCTGTTCGAGCGCGCCTGTGACGGCGCGACGGTACTCGTGGCGGTGAATGCCGTGGGTGAGCCTTACACCTTTGGCGCCGGCGAGCTCAACGGGTCCTTTGTCGACCTGCTTGCCGACGGCGTGCCCACGGTCGAGCTGACAGGCTCCCTTGAACTTGCGCCCTATGAGGTGCGTTATCTGCTGAGGGCCTAATTCATGACTGCGCCGGACGAGGGCTATCAGCATATTGAGCATGGGTTTGAGCCCGTGTTTGACGAGCGCTCGCGCGTTTTGGTGCTGGGGTCGTTTCCCTCGGTGCTCTCGCGTGCCAATGCCTTCTACTATGGCAATCCGCAGAACCGCTTTTGGCGCGTGATGGCCGCGTGCCTTGGTGCGCCCGTGCCGCCCAACGAGGGAGACTCTTTGGCGAGCGGCGAGCCCGTGACGCTTGACGCCTCGATTACCGCCAAGCGGGCTATGCTGCTGAACGGCGGCGTGGCCCTGTGGGACGTGATCGAGAGCTGCGACATTAAGGGCTCGAGCGATGCGAGCATTCGTAACGTTGTGCCGGCACATATCGAGCGCATTACCGGCGCAGCTCCCATTGAGCAGGTGATATGCAACGGTGGTACAGCTGGCCGGCTCTACAAGCGCTATCTACAAGAGCGCACCGGGCTGCCGGCCATCGTTCTGCCGTCGACAAGTCCCGCCAATGCGGCGTGGCGTCTGGAACGCCTTGTCGAGCGCTGGAGTGAAGCCGTTGATTGGCAGGCTTTTTCGATTTAGCAGTTTGAGTGCTCGGCAAGATGCCTCATAACGGCGTGCCAGATCGGTGTGGGCAGCGCAGACGTGGCGCGCGCCATGCCGTCGGTGTCGACGCCACCCGTTGCGGCGCCACCGAGCTTCTGCGCGTGTTCGACGGAACACCCCATGCGAACGGCGCCCACGAGCTTGTCCATCGCTTCCGAAAACGGTCGCCGCAAGAGGCCCATGCGCGGGGAGCGACGAAGCGCTGCGATGCCGCTGCCGGCGCAGATGGCAACGCCGCCACACCACAATTGGTCATGGCGCTCACATGCCTTGTGCAGGCGAACGGCGGTCCCACGCGCCTGCTCAGTGCTCTCTTGTGCGGCTCGAATCGCGGCATAGACGCGCGTTCCCGTACTGCCAAAGCGCTCAAGCGCCTGCTCGATGGCTGTCAACGTCTCATCGTCAGCCACATCTTCAATGGCCAGCACGATGCCATCGGCAACGCTGCCGGCGTCATTTGCCTTCAAGTCGACCGGGCGGGGGAGTGCGGTGCCGGAAAGCTGTGCATAGGCGGCGATGGCATCCTGCAGGTCCCAGAGCAAAAACTCAAGATCGGCACTATTGGGAATGCTGATATACGCAATGGTTTGCAGCGTTTTTGGTACATCGCTGCGCGCGGTCGGCTCCATGCTGCCTCCTTTCCGGTTGGTTTCCGTTTAGGTTACACCGTCCGGCGGCGCCCCGCCGCGCTATCCTAGTGCAACCCTTACGAAAGGAACGCCATGCGACTGCCCATGAATACCTCGCTTGCCACGCTCAAGCCCTCCGGTATCCGCCGAATCAACGCGCTCGCCGCCCAGCACCCGGGGTGCATCGCGCTTGCGCTTGGCGAGCCCGATTTTCCCACGCCCGATGTGATTAGCGCCGAGGTGACCGCCGCACTGGACCGCGGTGACACGCACTATCCGCCCAACAACGGGCGCCCCGCCCTGCGTGAGGCGTTATCTGCCTACATGGGGGACGCGGGCCTTACGTTTTCCGCCGATGAGGTCATCCTGACCGACGGTGCGACCGAGGCACTGTCGGCAACATTCATGGCTATGCTCAACCCCGGCGACGAGGTCATTATCCCCACGCCGGCCTTTGGCCTGTACGAAAGCATCGTCGTGGCCAACCACGCCAAAGCAGTCTATTTGGATACGGAGCCTGCGCAATTTCAGATTGACGAGGATGCGCTTCGTGCTTGCGTGACGCCGGCGACCAAGGCCATCGTCATCTGCTCGCCCAACAATCCTACGGGTTGCATCCTCAACGCGGCATCGCTCGACGCCGTGGCGCGCGTGGCAGAGCAGGCGGGCATCTACGTGGTCTGCGACGACGTATACAACCGCCTGGTTTATGTGGATGGCTACGAGCGCTTTGCCCAGCGTCACCCGGAGCTGCGCGAGCAGACGGTCGTCATCGAGAGCTTTTCCAAGCCCTGGGCCATGACCGGCTGGCGCTTGGGCTGGCTCGCGGCGGCAACCCCCGTCATCGCCGAGATCGCAAAGGCCCACCAATACTTAGTATCGAGTGCTGTCTCCTTCGAAATGGACGCCGCAGCCCGAGCCCTCACCGTCGACCCCACCCCCATGCTCGAAGTCTACCGAGCTCGTCGCGAACGCGTACTCGCAGCCTTAGACGCCATGGGCCTCGACGTAGTAGAGCCCGCAGGAGCCTTCTACACTTTCCCGAGCATCAAAAAGTTCGGCCTAACCAGCGAAGACTTCTGCATCAAAGCCATCAAAGAGGCAAACGTAGCCCTAGTCCCGGGCGACTGTTTCGGAACCGAAGGCCACATCCGCCTAAGCTACTGCGTCTCCGACAAAGACCTAGACGAAGGCCTCCACCGCCTGTCCACCTTCATTTCGACCTTATAGTCCTCAGGGACGCAACACATCAGCCCACCGACCCAAGCATTATGAGCGGGGCGCGCCGGCCAACGGCAACCCTGGCTGTCCCAAAGTCAACACAGGTCGCGCCGCCAAAGGCCAGGCGCAAGCTTTTCGTAGATTCCGCACGAGCCGAAGAGCACTAAATGTGCTCTTCGTGCGAGCCCAGGACCTGACCGAGCGAAAAGCTTGCGCCTGGCCTTTGGCGGTGCGACCGAGATGGTGGAATTGTGTGCAGCCAGGGTTGCCGTTGACCGACGCCGGGGTCCCCGCCATAATACTTTTGGTTCACGCACGAATCCGCTGCCAGAGACAGCCGGCGCAAACGGGCCTTACCCGCGAGCTTAATGGGACTTCCCGCCAGCCGAGGTGGTCGAGTAGATATGTCTTCTCGCCCCCGTCGCTCATGCAGCGCGGGGGCTTTCTTTTTGGACATGCCCCCGTCACGTCCTTGTGGCGGACCGTGCCCGGAAAGAATTCGAGGAGGTGTAATTCATGCCCCAGCAGTACAAAATCGACAAGGTTGCAGAGATCGAGTCCCGTATCGCCGAGAACGCCGGTCTGTTCGTCGTCAACTACAACGGTCTGACGGTTAAGCAGGCTCAGGAGCTGCGTCATCAGCTTCGCGAGTGCGGCGCCGAGATGAAGGTCTACAAGAACAACCTGGTCAAGATCGCCCTCAAGAACCAGGAGCAGCCCGAGCTCGACGAGATTCTCGCCGGCCCCGTCGCTTATGTGTTCTACGAGTCCGAGCCGGTCGAGGCCGCTAAGGCCCTTAAGGACTTCTCCGCTAAGTCCAAGGGCGTCCTTGAGATCAAGGGCGGTATCTCCGACGGCAAGGCCGTTTCCGCTGATGATGTTAAGGCTATCGCCGAGCTGCCCACCAAGGATCAGCTTCTCGGCCAGATCGCCGGTCTCATCTCCGGTTTCGCTCGCGACATCGCTGTCTGCGTCAACGGCGTTTCCTCTGGTCTCGCTCGTTCGATCCAGCAGGTCTCCGAGCAGAAGGCAGCCTAGTTGCTGTTTTCACCCGCGGCGGCAACGCCGCACCCCTGGCGCATTCGCGCCGTGTTTTAACTGATCTCCGTGCATCCGCACGGAAACCGAAAGGACTTAGAAATGGCTAAGCTTACCACCGATGAGATCATCGATGCTCTTAAGGAAATGACCCTTCTCGAGGCTTCCGAGCTCGTCAAGGCTATCGAGGACACCTTCGGCGTTTCCGCCGCTGCTCCTGCCGCTGTTGTCGCCGCTCCCGCTGCTGGCGCTGCTGAGGCCGAGGAGAAGACCGAGTTTGACGTCGTGCTCGAGGGCTTCGGCGACAACAAGATCCAGGTCATCAAGGCCGTCCGTGAGCTCACCAACCTTGGCCTGAAGGAGGCCAAGGAGGTCGTCGAGGGCGCTCCCAAGGCTGTTCTCGAGGGTGCCAAGAAGGAGGACGCCGAGGCTGCCAAGGAGAAGCTCGAGGCTGCTGGCGCTGCTGTCACCCTCAAGTAATCAGGCTTTCTCACCAGATTTCTTTGCAGACGGGGTTCGCATTGCGAGCCCCGTCTTTTTTGTTTTTCGGTCCCTCGACATCGGTAGCTCAAACTGCCATGTTCTGTGATTTGCGTCGTATCGGGCACCCTGCCGTTGGGCAATAAAATTGCACCATTCGAGCAATAATTTGCGTTGACCTGCTGAAGAATTGTCTCTGCCTTGTAGCGACATATAGTTCCAGCGGTAAGATGCTTAGATATCGCAATTTGGTCTGCGGCTGTGTGCCGCACGCATGGGGCGCTTTTGCGCCTGCGAAAGGATCTTTGAATAACATGAAGGCAATCATCCCCGCCGCCGGTCTTGGCACGCGTTTTCTGCCTGGCACCAAGTGCACGCCCAAAGAGATGCTGCCGGTGCTCGACAAGCCCGTCATTCAGTACGTCGTCGAGGAGGCGCTCGACCCCGAGGAAGTCGACGACGCCATCATCGTTACTTCTCCCGGTAAGCCCGAGCTACTGAACTACTTCCAGCCCGATCGCTCGCTCGAGAACCTGCTGCGTGAGCGCGGCAAGAACGCCTATGCCGACGCCGTCGCCCACGCTGGCGGTATGCCGGTCGACTTCCGCTATCAGTACGAGCCCAAGGGCCTCGGCCATGCTATTCGCTCTGCTGCCGACGCCGTGGCAGGGGAGAACTTCCTGGTTCTTCTGGGCGACTACGTTGTGCCTAACCGTGATATCTGCGACAAGATGCTTGCCGTTTCCAAGGAGCACGGTGGCGCTTCGGTTATCGCCGTCGCTGCTTGCTCGCCCGAGGAAGTCAGCCGCTACGGCGTTATCGCCGGCGAGCGCGTTGGTTCGCTCGAGGGCGCCGAGGGCGTTGCCGATGCCGAGCCGGGCGCTGTCTGGCGCATCGGCGGTCTGGTCGAGAAGCCCGCTCCCGAGGCGGCTCCGTCCAACCTTTACATCGTCGGTCGCTACCTGCTGAGCCCGCTGGTCATGGACCTTCTTGCCGACCAGCAGGCCGGTAAGGGCGGCGAGATCCAGCTGACCGACGCCATGGCCCGTTCGCTCGACCGCGAGGCCATGTATGCCGTCGTCATCGACCCGCTGTCGGGCTACGACACCGGTACTCCCTCTGGCTGGATGGCCACCAACGCCCTCATGGCTGCAAGCGATCCCCGCTTTGCCGATGCCTTCTGGGATGCCATCGACGAGCGCGGCGGATTGATGCGCAAGTAAACCTTCGGACATCGACATTTACGGGCGCGGACCTCGGTTCGCGCCCGTTTTTTTATAAGAGCTGCGATTGTTGGCTCTCTGTTCACAGAAATTATATGAACAGATGTTCGGTATACCACTATCTACCTGCGCATTTTCTGTCGAAAAACTTTGCTACTCCAAAAACTCAATCGCGTCAAGGCTTTTCTTGCTCAACGGTCGGTACCTGATAAACTATTAGGTTGCGATAACTGGCGAAGCTATGCCTCGCCAATCCACCGAGCATTTCCGTGAAGGAGGAAAAACCTGGTGACCTACGCATACACTGCCACTGAGCGCAAGCGCGTCAGCTTCGGGAAAATCCCGGAGGCCATGGAGCTCCCCAACCTTATCTCTGTTCAAAGGGAATCCTTTGAGCGTTTTAAGGACGAGGGCCTTCGTGAGGCGTTCAAGGAATCCAGCCCCATCCAGAGCCAGAACCATGTTCTCGAGGTTACCTTCGGCGAGCATCAGTTCGGCGACCCCGCGCACACCGTCGAGGAGTGCCGCGAGAAGGATATGACCTATCAGGCTCCGCTTCTGACCGACGTCCGTCTCACCAACAAGGAGACCGGCGAGATCAAGGAGCAGCTCGTCTTTATGGGCGACTTCCCCATGATGACCGATCAGGGCACCTTCATCATCAACGGTACCGAGCGTATCGTCGTCTCGCAGCTCGTCCGTTCCCCGGGTGTGTACTACAGCTCCGAGATGGATTCGGGCAAGCAGATCTACAAGGTCCAGATCATCCCGTCCCGCGGTGCCTGGCTCGAGTTTGAGGTCGACAAGCGCGACCAGCTCATGGTCTCCATCGACCGCAAGCGCAAGCAGAGTGCCACGATGTTCCTGCGCGCCCTTGGCATTGCCGTCACCAACGACGACATCATCGAGCTTCTCGGCAACTCCGATGTGATCAAGCGCACCCTGGAGCGCGACACCGCCCTCACCCGCGAGGATGCCCTTATCGAGATCTACCGTCGTCTGCGCCCGGGCGAGCCTCCCACCGTGGACGCTTCCCGCAGCCTGCTCGAGGGCCTGCTCTTCAACCCGCAGCGCTACGATCTGGCCCGCGTCGGTCGTTACAAGGTTAACAAGAAGCTCAACCTCACCACCGAGGAAGAGGTCACGGTGCTCACCGACGAGGATATCGTCGCGACGCTGCGCTACCTGCTGTCCCTCGCTGCCGGCGAGCAGGGCTTCAAGGTCGACGACATCGATCACTTTGGCAACCGCCGCATCCGCACCGTCGGCGAGCTCGTCGCCAACCAGTTCCGTATCGGCATGAGCCGTATGGAGCGCGTCGTCCGTGAGCGCATGAGCTCCCAGGACATCGACGAGATCACCCCGCAGTCGCTCATCAACATCCGTCCGATCGTGGCCTCCATCAAGGAGTTCTTCGGTTCCTCGCAGCTCTCGCAGTTCATGGACCAGGCGAACCCCCTGACCGGTCTGACCCACAAGCGCCGTCTGTCCGCACTCGGCCCTGGTGGTCTTGCCGGCCACAAGTCCGGCTCCAGCCGCCGCACCAACGTGCCGACGGCCGTCCGCGACGTTCACAATTCGCACTACAGCCGCATGTGCCCGATCGAGACCCCCGAAGGCCCCAACATCGGCCTAATCGGCTCGCTCGCCCTCTACGCCCGCGTCAACGAGTACGGCTTCATCGAGGCTCCGTTCCGTCGCGTCGAGAACGGCGTTGCCACCGACCAGATCGACTGGATGACCGCTGACGAGGAAGAGAAGCACGTCATCGCGCCGGCCAACACGCCGCTCGATCCCAAGACCAACGAGTTCATCACGACCGATGCCGAGGGCAAGCTTGTCCGCCCGCACACCGTGATCGCCCGTACCCGCGACTTCGACGGCTCCTTCGGCGCTCCCGCCGACGTGCCCGTCGAGGACGTCGACTACATGGACGTCTCGCCGCGTCAGATGCTCTCCGTCGCAGCCACGCTGATCCCGTTCCTCGAGCACGACGACGCCAAGCGTACGCTGATGGGCGCCAACATGCAGCGTCAGGCCGTGCCGCTGGTTCACCCTGCCGCTCCCTATGTCGGTACCGGCATGGAGCGTCGCGCCGCTCTGGACTCTGGCGAGGTCACCCTGGCCAAGAACGCCGGCGAGGTCATCTTTGCTGACGCCGCCAAGATCATCGTCAAGCATGCCGGCGGCATGGACGAGTATCACCTGGCCAAGTACCAGCGCTCCAACCAGTCCACCTGCATCAACCACCGTCCGCTCGTGCGCGTCGGTGACACCGTTGAGCAGGGCGAGCCCCTGGCTGACGGTCCTTCGACCGATCATGGCGAGCTCGCACTGGGCCAGAACCTCACCGTGGCATACATGCCGTGGGAAGGCTTTAACTACGAGGACGGTATCGTCGTGTCCGAGCGCCTGGTGGCCGAGGACCTGCTGACGACCATCAACATCACCCGTCACGAGATCGATGCCCGCGACACCAAGCTCGGCCCCGAGGAGATCACCCGCGAGATCCCGAACCTCTCCGAGGACATGCTTGCCAACCTCGACGAGGACGGCATCATCCGCATCGGCGCTGAGGTCGGCCCTGGCGACATCCTGGTCGGCAAGGTCACGCCTAAGGGCGAGAGCGCTCTGACCGCCGAGGAGCGCCTGCTGCGCGCCATCTTCGGTGCCAAGGCCCACGACGTCCGCGATACCTCCCTTAAGATGCCTCACGGCGCTTACGGCCGCGTCATCGACGTCGTCCGCTTTAGCCGCGAGAACGGCGACGATCTGGCTCCCGGCGTCAACGAGCAGGTGCGCGTCTACGTCGCCCAGCGCCGTAAGATCCAGCAGGGCGATAAGATCGCCGGCCGCCACGGCAACAAGGGTGTTATCTGTAACGTTCTGCCGGTCGAGGACATGCCCTACATGGCTGACGGTACCCCGATCGACGTTATCCTCAACCCGCTGGGCGTTCCTTCGCGTATGAACGTCGGCCAGCTGCTCGAGTGCCACCTTGGCTGGGCTGCTGCCTGCGGTTGGGATACCGAGCAGGCCGACTCCGACAAGTACGTCCCCGGTCCGTTCTTCACCGCGACGCCCGTCTTCGACGGCGCCAAGGAGGACGAGATCGCCGAGGTCATCCGTCGTGCCAACAAGAACATGCTCAACAAGGCCACCGCTGCCTTTGGCGATCACATGCGTCCCGAGTTCGTCACCCAGCTTGACGAGCGCGGCAAGACCCGCCTGTTCGACGGCCGCACCGGCGAGGAGTTCCGCGAGCCCATTACCGTGGGTACGTCCTACATCCTCAAGCTCGGCCACATGGTCGACGACAAGATCCACGCCCGTTCGACCGGCCCTTACAGCCTGGTTACCCAGCAGCCTCTGGGCGGCAAGGCTCAGTTCGGCGGCCAGCGCTTCGGCGAGATGGAAGTTTGGGCACTGTACGCATACGGTGCTTCCAACGTCCTGCAGGAGATCCTGACCGTCAAGTCCGACGATACCGTGGGCCGCGTCAAGACCTACGAGTCCATCGTCAAGGGCGAGAACGTCCCGGTTCCGGGTATCCCCGAGTCCTTCAAGGTTCTCGTCAAGGAGATCCGTTCCCTCGCACTGGACATCGAGCCCATGCACGATGCCGACGAGGACGCCTCCGCCCCTGTGACCGCCGAGGAGACCTCTGCTCTCGACGACCTGGCTGCGCTCGCCGGCGTTGACGCCGACGTCGAGGCCCAGGATGCCGAGACCGCCGAGGCACCCGAGGCTGTCGCCGCCACGACCACTGATAAGGAGTAGTTGACTGTGGCAGATTTCGAAGCTACTGATTTTGACTCGGTAAAGATCTCCCTTGCCTCCGCCGACCAGATCCGTTCCTGGTCGCACGGTGAGGTCAAGAAGCCGGAGACCATCAATTACCGTACCCTCAAGCCCGAGAAGGACGGCCTGTTCTGCGAGAAGATCTTCGGTCCCGCCAAGGACTGGGAGTGCTCCTGCGGCAAGTACAAGGGCATCCGCTTTAAGGGCATCGTCTGCGAGCGCTGCGGCGTCGAGGTCACCTCGGCCAAGGTGCGTCGCGACCGCATGGGCCACATCGAGCTCGCCGCTCCCGTGTCCCACATCTGGTACTTCAAGAGCCCCACGAGCTTCCCGATGAGCCGTATGCTCGACATCAAGTCCAAGGACCTCGAGAAGGTTCTGTACTTTGCCAGCTACATCATCACCGAGGTCGACTACGAGGCTCGCGAGGCCGACGCTGACGACCTGCGCGAGGAGCTCGCCGCCGATCTGGAAGAGATCGATGCCGAGTGCGCCCGCCAGATCGAGTCCCTCAAGGAGCAGGGCAACCCCGAGAACTTCGACGAGTTCTCCGACGAGGAGCCGCTGACCCCCGAGGAGATCGCCTCTGGCATCGTCGACATCGAGGAAGAGTGCAAGGACGAGAAGCAGCTCCGCACGGACGCCTTCAACGCCTTCATGAAGCTCAGCGAGCGCGACCTCATTTCCGATGAGCCGCTGTTCCGCGAGATGACCCGCTACTACTCCATGTACTTCAAGGGTGGCATGGGTGCCGAGGCCGTCCGCGACCTGCTCGCTGCCATCGACCTCCCCTCCGAGGCCGAGAAGCTCAAGGCCATCATCGCCGACGAGGATTCCCAGAAGCAGAAGCGCGAGAAGGCCGTCAAGCGCCTTGAGGTCGTTGACGCCTTCCTGAAGGGCGGCAACAGCCCCGCGAACATGATCCTGGACGTCATCCCGGTCATTCCGCCCGATCTGCGCCCGATGGTCCAGCTCGACGGCGGCCGCTTCGCCGCGTCCGACCTCAACGACCTGTATCGCCGCGTGATCAACCGCAACAACCGACTCAAGCGCCTGCTCGACCTGGACGCCCCCGCGATCATCGTGAACAACGAGAAGCGCATGCTCCAGGAGTCCGTGGACGCCCTGTTCGACAACGGCCGTCGTGGTCGCCCGGTCTCTGGCCGTGGCGGTCGCCCGCTCAAGTCGCTCGCCGAGGCCCTCAAGGGCAAGCAGGGTCGTTTCCGTCAGAACCTGCTGGGTAAGCGTGTCGACTACTCCGGCCGTTCGGTTATCGTTACCGACCCCAAGCTGCTGCTGCACCAGTGCGGTCTGCCCAAGACCATGGCACTGGAGCTCTTCAAGCCCTTCGTCATGAAGCGCCTGGTCGAGCTCGGCAAGGTCGAGAACATCAAGGGTGCCAAGCGCGCTATCGACCGCGGTGCCACCTTTGTGTGGGACATCCTCGAAGAGGTCATCGACGGCCGCGTCGTGCTGCTCAACCGTGCACCGACCCTGCACCGTCTGTCCATCCAGGCCTTTGAGCCGGTGCTGGTCGAGGGCAAGGCTATCCACCTGCATCCGCTGGTCTGCTCGCCCTTCAACGCCGACTTCGACGGCGACCAGATGTCTGTCCACGTGCCGCTGTCCAGCCAGGCTCAGGCCGAGGCCCGCGTGCTCATGCTCTCTGCGAACAACCTGCGCTCGCCGGCATCCGGCAAGCCGGTCAACATCCCCTCGCAGGACATGATCATCGGTGTGTACTACCTGACCCAGGTCCGCGACGGTCTGCCGGGCGAGAACCACGTGTTCGCCAGCTTTGACGACGCGCTGCACGCCTATGACTGCCGCTCCGAGGTCGACATGCAGGCCAAGATTCAGGTCCGCGTGTCCGCTGCCGACGCCAATGTCATCAACGAGGACGGCACCCGTATCTTCCGCGTCAAGAACGGCAAGAACGAGTTTGTCGACTACGACGTCACCGGCAACAAGACCGCGCGCTTCGAGACCTCCATCGGCCGCATCATCTTTAACCGCCAGTGCCTGCCCGAAGACTATGAGTTCATGAACTACAAGATGGTCAAGGGCGACGTGGCCAAGCTGGTTGCGGACTGCTGCGATCGTTACCCCGAGGCCAAGGTCGGCCCGATCCTCGACGCCATCAAGTACTCCGGCTTCCACTACGCTACCCGCGCCGGCCTCACCATCTCGGTGTGGGACGCTCTCATCCCTGCCGAGAAGCAGGAGCTGCTCGATCGCGCCCAGGCCAACGTCGACCAGATCAACGAGTACTTCGAGGAGGGCTTCATCAACGAGACGGAGCGCCACATCGAAGTCGTTAACGAGTGGACCGCTTGTACCGATAAGGTCGCAGCGCTCATGCTCGACATGTTCGACGAGGAGAACCCGCTGTACATGATGGCCGACTCCGGCGCCCGTGGTTCTAAGACCCAGCTGCGTCAGCTCGGCGGCATGCGTGGCCTGATGGCAGACATGTCCGGCGAGACGATCGACCTTCCCATTAAGGCGAACTTCCGCGAGGGTCTGCTGCCGCTCGAGTACTTCATTTCGACCTACGGCGCCCGTAAGGGCCTGGTCGATACCGCATCCCACACCTCGGACTCTGGTTATCTGACCCGTCGTCTGGTCGATGTGGCCCAGGACGTCATTGTCCGCGAGGAGGACTGCGGTACACACGAGGGCGTCACCTACAACCTCATCATCCCCGGCACCACCGACCTCAACACCGACCTCGTCGGCCGTTGCTTCATTGAGGACGTCGTGGCCCCCGATGGCACCGTGCTCTTTGAGCAGGACGGCTACATCGAGAAGGTCGCCGACATCCAGAAGATGGTCGATGCCGGCCTTAAGAAGGTCAAGCTTCGCGCGCTGCTCACCTGCCGCTCCAAGTACGGCGTGTGCCAGAAGTGCTACGGCTGGGATCTTTCCACCCGTCGCCCGGTCGCTATCGGTACTGCCGTCGGCATTATTGCTGCCCAGTCCATCGGCGAGCCCGGTACGCAGCTTACGATGCGTACCATTCACTCCGGCGGCGTCGCTGGCGTCGACGATATTACGCAGGGTCTGCCTACGGTCAGCCGTATGTTCGATATCGTCGGCAACGTCAACGAGAAGATTCTGGGTCGCGAGGCCGAGCTGGCTCCGTACTCCGGTCACCTCTCGATTAAGCCCGAGAAGTCCGAGTACGTGCTGACGCTCACCGACTCCGAGGATCACACCCGTGTCCTCGACGAGCGTCGCGTCCCCGCTTCGGTGCGCTTTATGCCCGAGATCGAGGACGGCTGCGAGGTTCGCGCCGGCGACCAGATCACCAAGGGCTTCGTCAACTTCCGCAACCTGCGCAAGCTGACCGACATCGAGTCGACGATGCACACCTTCGTCGAGAGCGTTAAGGACGTCTACACCAGCCAGGGCGTCGACCTGAACGACAAGCACATCGAGGTGCTCGCACGTCAGATGCTGCGTCGCGTTCAGATCACCAACCCCGGCGACTCCAAGTACCTGCTTGGTCAGTACGTCGACCGCTACGAGTTCGCCGACGAGGTCGAGCGCGTTGCCCGTCTGGGCGGTCAGGCTCCTGTGGCCGAGCCCGTCATCCTGGGTACGCTCAAGGTCGCGTCCAACATCGACTCCTGGCTGTCGAGCGCTTCGTTCATCCGTACCGCCGGTGTCCTTACCGAGGCTGCCATCGAGGGCAAGGTCGACCACCTGCTCGACCTTAAGTCCAACGTCATCGTCGGTAAGAAGATCCCGGCTGGTACCGGCCTCAAGCCGTACGCCAACGCCAAGCTGACGTATCGCACGGCCGACGGCTACGTGGACATCGACGGCCCGGCTTCGCCCAACGCCAAGTCGCTGCCCGAGTGGGCTCCTGTGGAGCTCAAGGACCTGGACGAGCAGCTCCCACAGCAGCTCGACTGGGCCGGCTACGACGAGTTCGGCGGTGCTGACGGTTCGTTCACCCGCAACGGCCACACCATCTCCGCCGAGAAGGCTCGCCTGTACCTGTTCGACGACCTGGGCGTGTCGCAGCGCTGGACCAACAAGTTCAGCGAGGTCGGCATCGAGACGGTCGGCGACCTGGTCGGCAAGTCCGAGGAGGATCTGCTGCGCATCGATGGCATCGGTGCCAAGGCGATCGAGGAGCTCCGTGACGGCCTGGAGGCCCACGACCTGCTCTACATCCTCGAGAACAACGACGACGTTGCCGACGAGGAAGACCTCTCGCAGCTGTTGCAGATGGTCTTTAGCCCCGACGGTCCGGACGATATCCTGCTGGGTACCTCCGCTCCGACGCATCACGCCGACGCCGACGAGGAGCTCCTGGGCGCCCCGATCGACGACAAGAAGGCTCCCGCCAACGGCGCGATCAACGAGGACATGGCTTCCCTCGACGAGCTGCTCAACCAGCTCGTGGACACCGACGACGCCGAAGAGGCCAAGGACAACGACGAGGAGTAATTTCCTAGTACGTTAACCGTCCTTCCAAAGACCCGTTTCCCAACAGGGAAGCGGGTCTTTTTTGGTGAGGAACGTTACCCCGACGAGCACGTCGGATTCCCGGAACGGGCCGCCCGCTGTTTAAGTTTGTCGCGAGTTCCGCACGCAAAGGAAAGCACTTAATGTGCTTTCCGTCTTGCGCAGGACTGTAGAGCAGCAAACTTAAACAGCGGGCGGCCCGTTCCGGGAATCTGCCCCCGCGCACAGAAGGGGATTCCTTTTGCCAATAAGGGACAGGTTTATTTTGGTAGGTTTTTCCTGCTTGAATTTGAAACATTTCGTCCGGCAAGAGCGTATCTATGGTGAGGACCTCATCAAGGATCATTACCGTCACCGGGAGGTGATTATGGAAGAACAAGCATTTAGACAGGCGGTCGAGGATCACCGTGATGTCGTGTTTCGAATCGCATTGACGTACCTGCGCGATCGTGCCGATGCCGACGATATTGCCCAAGATGTCTTTCTTAAGCTGCTTAAAAGCGATGGACATTTTGAAAGTTGGGAACATCTTCGTCGATGGCTTATCCGGGTCACGATCAATGAATGTAAATCGCTCTTTCGAAAGCCATGGAGGCGTGTGGAGGATATTGAGAACCTGGCCGATTCGCTTTCGGCGGCGCAGGATGAGACCAAGGCGGTCCTGTCAGACGTTATGCGACTTCCGGAGCGATTCCGCGTTCCCATCGTGCTCTATTACTATCTGGGCTTTTCGACCTCAGAGATTGCCGAGTTGTTGCATGTACCAGCCGCGACCGTTCGAACGCGTTTGGCTCGCGGTAGGTCGAAGCTCAAGTTCATCCTAGAGGAGGGCGACCGTGAAATCCAATCAAATCAAGCAGGCCTTCGAGTCCATCCAAGCCGATAGCAATCTTGCAGATCGCGTCCTTAATACTGCTGCGGGTGAGCCGCTTCATCGAAAGGGCCACGCGAAGCCTCTCTATGTTGCCGTAATCGGGTGTCTTGTCGGAGTGTTGGCGACCGGAGGGGTCGCCTACGCAGTTATCAATTCCAGCTATTTTGCCTCAGCCTGGGGAAACCACGGCAACGGGGATTCCATTACCTGGACCAACGGCGGCTCATCGGGGACTCAATATACCTACACCAGAGAGTTCGGTGACGGCATCGCGCCCCAAAGCCTGGAGGGCACAGTCCAGAAGGTTGATCTGTCCGTCGAGGGTAATGGCTATACGCTCGATATCCATGAGATGGCTATTGACCAAAACGGCTGCGGAGCCGTGACGTTTACGTTGTCCAATCCAAATGGCGTTAACTACTACAAGCCGGCAGCAGAGACAGGCGAACTTGTTCTCTATGGTGAAGAAGAACAAGGCATCGGTACGCCCAGCATGAACTTCGGCGAGGAATGGGCTGACACACGCTGCACAATTGATAAAGACACATCAAGCGACACGGTCATTAACGGCACGATGTACTTTGCATCTTGGAATCGCGATCGAGATTTACGACGCGCTGTCACTTGGAATATCTCCTGGACAGAGGGCGAAGGCGAGGATGCGAAGCCGTTCGAGGCATCGACGCCCGAGTTTAGCGTCGGAGCGTACGTCGATACAAAGGAACTCCGCTCCGATGACTCGCCTCTCGAGATCAGCCCGTTTTCCATCCAGACGCACATCGATGATCTGGGCTATGAAGCAGTTGATCATAAACTGACCGTCACCTACAAGGATGGATCGGAGCAGATTATCGAAGATGACGACGCAGGGGCGTACAACTTCTATGTTTCGATGGCACGCAATAGCGGAGAGAACATTTGGGTGCCAACGAAGTTGATTGATGTCGACCAAGTGGTTTCACTAACGCTCGAAGGCACGAGGTACACGTCAACAGGAGAGACCGAAACAGAAGTACCCTTTACCATCGTCTATTCGTAAGGTCTGAGGCCGCTTCCTACTAGGGGAAGCGGCCTCTTTTGCGGTAAATGGGTGGTTAGACTGAGCGATATACTTCCGAAAACGCCGCCGATTTCCATGCGACAGATGAGAGCAGATCACCGCTGGAGCGCGACGTTTCCCCAGATAAAACCGACCAAAATAAACCTGTCTCTTTTTGGCAGGTAGCGTTGCCCCAACGAGCACGTCGGATTCCCGGGCCGGGCGGCCCAGGGGTTAAGTTTGTCGCGAGTTCCGCACGAGCCGGAGGCCACTTAATGTGGCCTCCGTGCGAGCCAGGACTGTAGAGCAGCAAACTTAACCCCTGGGCCGCCCGGCCCGGGAATCCGCCCCCGCGCACAGAAGGGGATTCCTTTTGTGTAGGCTTTGCGGAAATGTGGCTATTTTAGGATACGCCCGGTGGCGTGGTCTGTTGACGGCACAGCTAACGCCACGTATCCTATCGAACTGCGTGTTTCGTAGGGGGATGCTGACCCCTCGATTCAAGCCGTTGCACTTTACAGAAAGCTGGAATCATTCGAGAAGGAGTACGCTTTGCCTACTATTAACCAGCTGGTTCGCCAGGGCCGTCGTTCCGTGCCCAAGAAGTCCAAGAACGCTGCTCTGCAGCACAACTCCCAGAAGCGCGGCGTGTGCACCCGTGTCTTCACCACGAGCCCCAAGAAGCCGAACTCGGCTCTTCGTAAGGTTGCCCGTGTTCGCCTCGTCAACGGCATCGAAGTTACTGCTTACATCCCGGGTGAGGGCCACAACCTGCAGGAGCACTCCATCGTGCTCGTCCGCGGCGGTCGTGTCCGTGACCTCCCTGGTGTCCGTTATCACGTCATCCGTGGCGCCTACGACGCTGCTCCGGTCCAGAACCGTATGCAGGCCCGTTCCAAGTACGGTGCTAAGCGCCCCAAGGCTAAATAAGCCAGATAACGTTTTGATACTTTCGCCGTGTGCCGCCTAAGCGCCGCACGGTAGACACTTAAGGAGATTTCACATGCCGCGTCGTGCAGCAGCTAATCGTCGTGAGGTTCAGCCTGACGCCGTTTACAACAACCGCCTGGTGACTCAGCTCATCAACAAGGTCCTTCTTGACGGCAAGAAGGCCACCGCTGAGCGCATCGTTTACACCGCTTTCGAGATCGTTGCCGAGAAGTCCGAGGGTGGCGACGCTCTCGCTACCTTCAAGAAGGCTATGGACAACGTCAAGCCCACGCTCGAGGTTAAGCCCAAGCGTGTCGGTGGCGCTACCTATCAGGTCCCGATGGAGGTCAACTCCCGTCGTTCCACCGCTCTGGGTATCCGCTGGATCGTCAACTTCTCCCGCGCTCGCAAGGAGAAGACCATGGCCGAGCGTCTCGCCAACGAGATCCTCGACGCTTCCAACGGCCTGGGCGCTTCCGTCAAGAAGCGTGAGGACGTCTTCAAGATGGCCGAGGCCAACCGCGCGTTCTCTCACTATCGTTGGTAAGTTTAAGGTAAGGAACTAACATGGCTAAGCCTAAGTACAAGCTTTCCGATACCCGTAACATCGGCATCATGGCCCACATCGATGCCGGTAAGACCACCACGACCGAGCGTATTCTTTACTACACCGGTAAGACCCACAAGATCGGTGAGGTCCATGAGGGCGCTGCCACCATGGACTGGATGGTTCAGGAGCAGGAGCGCGGCGTAACCATTACCTCCGCTGCTACCACGTGCTTCTGGAACAAGGACGGTAAGGACTACCGCATCCAGATCATCGACACCCCGGGCCACGTTGACTTCACCGCTGAGGTCGAGCGCTGCCTGCGCGTCCTCGATGGCGCTGTCGCCGTCTTCGACGCCGTTGCCGGCGTTCAGCCCCAGTCTGAGACCGTTTGGCGTCAGGCTTCCACCTTCAACGTCCCCCGTATCGCCTTCATCAACAAGTATGACCGCGTGGGCGCTGACTTCTTCAACGCTATCGAGACCATGAAGGATCGTCTCGACGCCAACGCCGTGGCCGCTCAGGTCCCGATGGGCGCCGAGGACAACTTCTGGGGCGTCATCGACCTGGTCACCATGACTGCATGGGACTTCAAGGCCGACGAGAAGGGTATGACCTACCCCGAGCCGATGGACGAGATCCCGGCTGAGTTCGCCGACATCGCTGCCACCAAGCGCGAGGAGCTCCTCGACGCTGCTGCCAGCTTTGACGACGAGCTCATGGAGAAGATCCTCATGGAGGAGGACTTCACCGTCGAGGAGCTCAAGGCTGCCCTGCGTAAGGGCGTTCTGGCCAACGAGCTCAACCTCGTCTTCGTGGGCTCCGCCTACAAGAACAAGGGCGTTCAGGAGCTGCTCGACGCTGTCGTCGACTACCTGCCCAGCCCGCTCGACGTCGAGGCCGTCACCGGTACCGATCCGGACACCGGCGAGGAGATCCAGCGTCATCCTTCCTTCGACGAGCCCTTCTCCGGCCTGGTCTTCAAGATCATGACCGACCCGTTCGTCGGTAAGCTCACCTACGTCCGCGTTTACTCCGGCCGCGCCGAGTCCGGCTCCTACGTGGTCAACGCTTCCAACGGTCAGCGCGAGCGCCTCGGCCGCATCCTCGAGATGAACGCCGCCGAGCGTATCGACCGTGACGACGCTGCCGCCGGCGACATCGTCGCTTGCGTCGGCTTCAAGAACTCCACCACCGGTGACACTCTGTGCGCCGAGGGCAAGGAGATCGTCCTCGAGAAGATCGAGTTCGCTAAGCCCGTTATCGACGTTGCCATCGAGCCCAAGACCAAGGCCGAGCAGGACAAGATGTCCCTGGCTCTGACCAAGCTCGCCGAGGAGGACCCGACCTTCCAGGTGTCCACCAACCACGAGACCGGTCAGACCATCATCGCCGGCATGGGCGAGCTGCACCTCGAGATTATCGTCGACCGCCTGCTCCGCGAGTTCAAGGTTGACGCTAACGTCGGTAAGCCCCAGGTTGCCTACCGCGAGACCGCTGGTCACGACGTCGAGAAGGCTGAGGGCAAGTTCGTCCGTCAGTCCGGCGGTCGCGGTCAGTACGGCCACGCCGTCATCAAGCTCGAGAAGATGGAGGAGGGCTTCGGCTACGAGTTCGTCAACGCTATCGTCGGCGGCGTCGTGCCCAAGGAGTACATCCCGTCCATCGACAAGGGCATCCAGGAGGCCCTGAACACCGGTGTTATCGCCGGCTTCCCGGTCCTCGACGTTAAGGTCACCCTGTTCGACGGTTCTTACCACGAGGTCGACTCCTCCGAGGCCGCCTTCAAGATCGCCGGTTCCATGGCTATCAAGGACGCCCTCAAGAAGTCCGACCCGCAGCTGCTCGAGCCGATCATGGCTGTCGAGGTCGAGACTCCCGAGCAGTACATGGGCGACGTTATGGGCAACCTCTCCGGTCGCCGCGGCAAGATCGAGGGCATGGAGGATCGCAAGAACAGCAAGCTCATCCGTGCCAAGGTGCCGCTGGGCGAGATGTTCGGTTACGCTACCGACCTTCGCTCCCAGACCCAGGGCCGTGCATCCTACACGATGCAGTTCGACTCTTATGAGCCCGCGCCCAAGTCCATCGTGGACGAGGTCATGAGCAAGAACGCCTAAGTTCGAGCTCCCTGTTACGTAATCCGCGAGAACGTCTCTCGCACTCTTTGGAGGTTTAAGTTGGCTACCCAGAAGATCCGCATTCGCCTCAAGGGCTATGATCACGAGGTCGTCGATCAGTCCGCGAAGCTCATCGTCGAGACCGCTCAGAAGACCGGCGCTCGCGTTTCCGGTCCTGTCCCCCTGCCCACCGAGCGCAACCTGTACACGGTTATCCGCTCGCCGCACGTGAACAAGGACTCCCGTGAGCAGTTCGAGATGCGCACCCACAAGCGCCTCATCGACATCCTCGACCCCACCTCGGGCACCGTTGATTCGCTCATGCGTCTCGACCTCCCCGCTGGCGTCGACATCGACATCAAGCTCTAAGCGATACCGCTCATAGCTTACAGAGCCCCGCTGCCATTACGGTAGCGGGGCTCTTTTGTTTTGCATGACGGGTTTGGACTGCTGGGTAATGCTGCCGAGCGGGTGGCTGCGGCTCCCTATTCGCTCAAGGGGCGCAGCGATGCCTCCTCAAAATGGAAGGATCGCAAGTCGTCTTCTGTCTCGATGCACGCGCGACCAAAGTCATCGACCGTTTGAAAGATGCCACGCGCCAGCTCGTCACCGGCAGGGGAACGGGCGATAACGTGCTCCCCAATCCAATTGAGATGACCGATATATTCGCCGTGGACGGGCGCGAGCGGTCCGGCGTCTTCTTCCATGGCGTTGAGCAGGTCTGCCCACGCGTCCACAGCGTTTACGACGGTGTGATAGACCTCCTTGAGTAACACATCGACGGCGGGAACATTCTCGTTGAGGTCCGAGAGGCCAATTGCCGCCAGGCCGCCATCGGGCACCTCTTGGGGCGTGTAGTTCACATTGACGCCAATGCCGCAGACGGCGAAGGGCATGCCTTTGTTGTCGCGTGCCGCCTCGACCAGAATGCCGCCGAGCTTGCGTCCTCGCGCGATCAGGTCGTTGGGCCATTTGAGGCCAATCTCGTTTGCAAGACCCTGCTTTTCGAGCGCCTCGAGCACCGCTAGGCCGCTGACGGCGGCAAGACCAGAGTACTTTGCAGGATTAACGCATGGACGCAGGACAATCGAAAGCAATAGGTTGCCGGCGGTTGAATCCCACTTGTGGCCGCGCCGGCCGCGTCCTGCTGTCTGAGCCCGGGCGGCAAGTCCTGTGCCGTGCGGCGCTCCTTGTTTTCCTGCTTCGAGCAGGTCATCGTTGGTCGATCCGGTTACGTCGACTATCGTTAATTGGGCATCCATAGCGGCTGCTACCTCCTTAATGAATAAGTGAATAACGCAATGGTGTCGAGAGACAGACACAATGTGAAGCCTTTGTCGCATTTGGACAATTTAATGTTAACACGTCAACAATGACTGAAATGCGCTATCCTCTCTTGGTCGATGTAAACACGTCAACAACTCAAAGGAGGTTAGTGATGGGTTTCACGATTCTTGGAACAGGCTCGGCGCTTCCTACGCGCAGTGTTTCCAATGACGAGCTGTCCGAGTTCCTCGATACCTCGGATGAGTGGATTTTTACCCGCACCGGTATCAAGAGCCGCCACGTCTGCACCACTGAGTCACTCGACGACCTTGCCGTGGCGGCGAGCGAGCGGGCGCTTCAGGTATCCGGAACCGACGCGAGCCAGCTGGATCTTATCGTCTGTTCGACGACGACGGGCGATCACCTCGTTCCTGCCGAAGCGTGCGCCGTTGCTGAGCGCCTGGGTGCCACATGTCCTGCCTTCGACGTTTCGGCGGCTTGTGCCGGCTTCGTATTTGCGCTCGATGTCGCCGAGGGTTATATCGCCCGCGGTCGCGCCAAGCACGTGCTGGTCGTTGCCGCCGAGCAGATGACGCGCGCGCTCGATTGGACCGACCGTGCCACGTGCGTGCTCTTTGGCGATGGCGCGGGTGCTGCGGTCATAGGGACTGGGGGAGACAACCCTCTTGCCGTTGAGCTTTCGACAGCGCCCGACGTCGAGACGTTGCGCGTTCCCGGTCTGGTCGGCACCTCGCCGTTTAAGGACTCCGCAGATAGCGCGAGCGTGCTGTCCATGAATGGTCGCCGCGTGTTCAAGTTCGGCGTCAACGCCATCTGCGACACGGTCCATAAGCTTGCGAGCGATGCGGGCATTTCGGTCGAAGACATCGATCATTTTGTATTCCATCAGGCTAACGAACGAATCCTGAGTCAGGCGGTCAAGCGTCTCGGCGTGCCAGACGAGCGCGTGGTTCGAACGCTACGCGAGACCGGCAACATTTCGAGCGCCTGCATTCCCTTTGCGCTTGACCGGCTGGCACGTACCGACGCACTGAATGAGGACGACACCATCGCCCTCGTTGGATTTGGCGCCGGCCTGGATATAGGTGGCTATCTGCTTCGTTGGAAGTAGTCGCACATAGGAAATAAAAACGCCCCTAGGGCACAAACAAAGGAGAACTACCATGGCAGATCAGAAGACCTTCGAGCGCGTTTGCGACGTTATCCGCGAGACCGCTGGCCTTGACGACGTCGAGATGAAGCCCGAGTCCACGCTCGAGGAGATTGGCCTCGACAGCCTGGGCACCGTCGAGATCCTCGTCGCCGTCGAGGACGAGTTTGGCATTGAACTCGATACCGAGGAGAACCCCAAGACGGTCGGCGAGTTCGTCGATACGGTCGAGGCGGCATTGGAGAAGTAGTGATGCTCAAGTCTCCTCTCTGCGATTTGCTCGGCATCGAAAAGCCCGTGTTCCAGGGTGGCATGGCCTGGATTGCCGACGCCTCGCTGGCGTCTGCCGTGTCCGAGGCAGGCGGCTTGGGCATTATTGCGGCCATGAATGCCGACGCAAACTGGCTGCGCGATCAGATTCACGAGCTGCGCGCCAAGACGGATAAGCCCTTTGGCGTCAACGTTATGCTCATGAGTCCGTTTGTCGACGAGGTCGCACAAGTGGTGATTGATGAGCGGGTACCCGTTGTGGTGACCGGCGCCGGCAATCCCACCAAGTACATGAAGGCCTGGATCGATGCAGGCATCAAGGTTATTCCCGTCGTGGCTTCGGTGGCGCTGGCGCGTCTCGTGGCGCGTCGTGGAGCCACTGCCGTGGTTGCCGAGGGCACCGAATCAGGCGGCCATATTGGCGAGACGTCGACGATGGCGCTCGTTCCGCAGGTTGTCGATGCAGTCGATATTCCCGTGGTTGCGGCTGGCGGCATCGCCGATGGCCGCGGTGTGGCGGCCGCCTTTATGCTCGGCGCTGCCGGCGTCCAGGTGGGAACACGCTTTCTGGTCGCAAACGAGTGCACCGTATCCGAACAGTACAAAGAGCTGGTGCTCAAGGCGGGCGACACGTCGACGCGTGCGACCGGTCGCTCGACGGGACACCCGGTGCGTGCCCTCAAGAGTCCCTTTACCAACGCCTACGCCAAGAGCGAGGCGGCGGGCGCAAGTGCCGAGGAGCTCGGGGCCATGGGCACAGGCACCCTTCGCAAGGCCGCCAAGGACGGTAATTACGAAGAGGGCTCGTATTTGTGCGGACAGATTGCTGGCATGGTCAACGAACGCCAGAGTGCACGCGAGATCGTCGACGATCTGGTTGATGGCGCCGAGCATGTCCTGAAGGGTGCGTCCGCATGGGTAGCGTAGCGTTTCTGTTTGCAGGCCAGGGTGCCCAGCATCCCGCGATGGGCGTCGACCTGGTCGAGGCATCACCGGCGGCTGCCGAGGTGTTTGCAATCGCCGATGAGGTGCGCCCGGGGACCAGCGAGCAGTGCCGGAGCGCCTCCAAGGAGGAGCTGTCGCAGACCGTGAACACGCAGCCTTGCGTGTTCGTGCACGACTTGGCTGTCGCTGTCGCCCTGCGCGAGCGCGGCGTGGTGCCTGCCGCCTGTGCGGGATTCTCGCTGGGCGAGGTCGCTGCACTCACCTTTGCGGGGGCGTTCGATACGCGAGCGGGTTTTGAGCTCGTGTGTGAGCGCGCGGCATTGATGGCCATGGCGGCCGAGCGTCACCCCGGCGGCATGCGCGCCGTCATCAAGCTCGATGCGGCGCAAGTTGAGGGCCTGGCAAAACAGGCAGGCGAGGACTGTTGGCCGGTCAACTACAACAGTCCCCAGCAGACGGTTGTGGCCGGAGCGCCCGATGCGTTGCAGACCCTCGACGTCCTGGTAAAAGAGGCTGGCGGTCGCGCCATGAAGGTCGCGGTGTCGGGTGCATTCCATAGCCCCTATATGGCCGAAGCGACTGAAGGGCTGGCGACGTATATCCAAGCCGGTCACGCGCCGTCCCCGTTGCTCATTCCTGTTATGGCAAATATGACGGCGGCGCCCTATCCGGCCGATCCGCAGGCGGCATCGGAGGTGCTGGCCAACCAGGTGAGCCATGCCGTTCGCTGGGCCGACACGCTGCATACTCTGCAGGATCAGGGCATCGACACGTTTATTGAGGTCGGCCCCGGCAAAACGCTGTCGGGCCTGGTCAAACGTACGCTGAGCGACGTTCGCGTGTATTCGTGCGAAACGGCCGAGCAGGTCGCAGCTATTGCCGACGAGCTCGCATAGTTCACAGGGCTGTAACCCGAAAGGAATGACATGGGCAACTTGAACAAAGGCGCGCTCGAGCGCAACGACTCACGTCGTGTGGCGCTTGTCACGGGCGGCTCGCGCGGCATCGGTCGCGCTTGTGCCGTGGGCCTGGCGGAGGACGGCTTTGATATCGCCGTCGTCTATGCCGGTAGCGCAGATGCGGCGCGCGAGACGTGCGAAGCCTGTGAGGCGGCTGGCGCCACGGCGCGCGCATATCAATGTGACGTGGCCGACCCCGCTGCCGTCAACGCGTGCGTGGAAGCGGTCCTCAACGACTTTGGCTCCATTTGGGCGCTCGTCAACAACGCTGGCATCGCCCGCGATGGCCTACTCATGCGCATGGGTGATGACGCCTTCGATCGCGTGCTCGATGTCAATCTTAAAGGAACGTTTAACACGACGCGCGCGCTCACCAAGACCTTTATGCGCCAGCGCGGCGGTTGCGTCATCAACATGAGCTCGGTCGTGGGCCTGATGGGCAATGCCGGGCAGGCCAACTACGCCGCCTCCAAGGCGGGCGTCATCGGCCTGACCAAGGCGGTGGCGCGCGAGCTTGCGCCACGCGGCGTACGAGTGAACGCGGTTGCCCCCGGGTTTGTCGAGACCGATATGACGGCAAAGCTATCGGATAAGGTGCGCGCGGCGTGCGAGGAGCAGATTCCCCTGAGGCGCATGGCGCGCCCCGAGGAAGTGGCCGGCGTGGTGCGCTTTTTGGCGAGTGATGCCGCCGCTTACATTACGGGCGAAGTCATACGCGTCGACGGCGGAATGGCGATGTAGAAACCAGGGCCGAACAACGGCTTGAATGAGGAGACCATGATGGAACAGAGAGTTGCAATCACCGGTATCGGTGCCGTATCGCCGCTCGGTAACACGGCGCTTGCTACCTGGGCGGCCATGTGCGCCGGCACGTGCGGCATCGGCCCGATCACGCACTTCGATACCGATGCGTTTGCCGTTAAGGTGGCGGCCGAGGTCAAGGGTTTTGACGGCAACGAGTACTTTGGTAAGCGTGACGCCAAGCACCTGGACCCCTGCGTTCAGTTTGCCCTGGCAGCGTCGGACGAGGCCATGCACGATGCGGGCTTTGATGTCGAGGGCGCCATCGATCGAGAGCGCCTGGGCGTCTACGTGGGCTCGGGCGTGGGCGGCATGACGACGCTCGTCGACAACGTCCATACGATTGCCGAACGTGGGCCCCGCCGCGCATCGCCCTATATGATCGCGATGATGATCCCCAACATGGCATCGGGCAATATCGCAATCCGCCACAAGGCAAAGGGCCCGACCCTGCCCGTGGTGACCGCGTGCGCAACCTCGGCCCATGCGGTGGGCGAGGCGTTCCGCGCCATCAAGCACGGCTATGCCGACGCGATCCTCGCGGGCGGCGCCGAGGCGGCCATTATCCCCGATGCCGTTGCGGGCTTTACGTCCTGCCGCGCATTGACCACCAACCCCGATCCCGCGACGGCCTGCCGTCCGTTCGATGCAGACCGCGACGGCTTTGTGATGGGCGAGGGCGCCTGCGTGCTCGTACTCGAGAGCATGGAGCATGCACAGGCGCGCGGTGCGCACATTTATGCCGAGGTCGTGGGCTACGGCAACACCGATGATGCCTATCACATCACGAGCCCTGATCCCGAGGCTGCCGGCATTGCCCGCGCGATATCGCTGGCGGTGACCGAGGGCGACGTCAGGCCTTCCGAGGGTCTCTACATCAATGCCCACGGCACATCTACCAAGCTCAACGATTCGTCCGAGACGGCGGGCATTAAGCGTGCGCTCGGCGAGGACGCGGCGCGCGCCGCGCACGTCTCGTCGACTAAGTCGATGACCGGCCACATGATCGGTGCCACGGGCGCCATCGAGGTCATGGCCTGCGCCATGGCGCTCGAGCAGGGCGTGGTGCCGCCGACCATTAACTACCACACGCCCGATCCCGCCTGCGATCTTGACTACACGCCCAATCGCGCAGTTCGCGCCGACCTTACCTGGGCGCTTTCGACCAACCTGGGCTTTGGCGGACACAACGCCGCCATCGCGCTGCGTAGATATACGAGGAGCTAGAGCATGGATTCCAAAAGACTTGCCGAGATAGCCGATGTTATGGAGGACCGCGGCCTCACGCGCGTGCGCGTTGAGGAGCCCGATGGCACCGCGGTCGAACTCGAGCGCGCGAGCGCCGCACAGCCGGTTGCCGTGCCCATGCCCATGCCGAGCGCTATGGCCGCTCCAGTTGCAGCTCCCACAGTCGCGCCTGCCGCACCGGAGCCCGCCGCGCAGACACCTGCCGCCGCACCGGAGCCCAAGGGCACCGAGGTGACCGCTCCCATGGTCGGCGTGTTCTATGCTGCCCCGGCGCCGGGCGACGAGCCGTTTGTGCATGTGGGCTCCAAGGTCAAGGCCGGCGAGACCCTCTGCATCATCGAGGCCATGAAGGTTCTCAACGAGGTGACGGCCGAGGCAGACGGCGAGGTGCTCGAAATCTGCGTGGCCGACGGCGACCTCGTGGAGTTCGGCAGCTGCCTCATGAGGATCGGATAGGTGATATCCATGAACAAAGAAGAGCTTAAAGAACTGTTACCGCATCGAGAGCCGATGCTTTTGCTCGACGAAGCCGAGCTGGTGGGCGACGAGGCCCACGGCAAGATCACGATTACGGGCGACGAGTACTTTTTGCAGGGGCATTTTCCGGGAAACCCGGTCGTCCCCGGCGTGATCCAATGCGAGATGCTCGCCCAGAACTGCTGCGTGTTGCTGATGGGCGATGAGGAAGCGCGCGGCGCGACGCCGTTCTACACGAGTCTGGACAAGGTGCGCTTTAAGCGTCCGGTGCGCCCGGGCGACACGGTGGATCTGGTGTGCTCCATCACGCGTGCGCGCGGGCCGTTCCGCTTTGCGACGGGTACTGCGAGCGTCAACGGTGAGGTTTGCTGCCGCGCCGATATGTCTTTTGCACTCATGCACGAAAGTTAAGGAAGGCTTCATGTTCGACAAAGTGCTCATCGCCAACCGCGGCGAGGTCGCGGTCCGTGTTATCCGCGCGTGCCGCGATATGGGCATCAAGACCGTCGCCGTCTATTCCACGGCCGATGTGGACGCGCTACACGTGAAACTTGCCGACGAGGCGTATTGCATCGGCGGCCCGCGTCTTGCCGAGAGCTACCTCAACGACGATGCCGTGCTCACCTGTGCCGTAAAGTCGGGAGCTAAGGCAATTCATCCCGGCTATGGCTTCTTTTCCGAGAAGGCGAGCTTTGTGCGCGACTGCGACAAGTATGGCCTGGCGTTTGTCGGTCCTTCGGCCGAGGTGATCGACAGCATGGGCGACAAGGACGCCGCACGTCGAACGGCTGCCGCGGCGGGCGTGCCCATCGTGCCGGGCTGCGATTTGCTCAAAAGCCCCGAGGAGGCGACGGCCGAGGCCGAGCGCATTGGCTGCCCCGTGCTTATTAAGGCGCGTGCAGGTGGTGGCGGTCGCGGCATTCGCAAGGTCGAGCGCGTGGAAGATGCGGCAAAGGCGTTTATCGAGGCGCGCGCCGAGGGCGAGGCCGTTTTTGGCGACGGCGAGTGCTACATGGAGAAGTTTGTCGCGCCGGCGCACCACGTCGAGGTGCAGATTATGGCCGATAAGCAGGGCCATGTGTTTTCGCTTGGCGAGCGTGAGTGCTCGGTGCAGCGCCGCAACCAAAAGCTGATCGAGGAGAGCCCCGCGCCGTGCCTCGACGGACACGACGACATTCGTGCTCGCATGCACAAGGCGGCGCGTGACCTGGCTCGTGCCGTTGGCTATGAGGGAGCCGGTACCATCGAGTTCCTGTATTCGGACGACGGCAATTTCTACTTTATGGAAATGAACACGCGCTTGCAGGTGGAGCATCCGGTTACGGAGTTTGTGACCGATACCGACTTGGTCAAGTGGCAGCTGCGCGTGGCAGCCGGCCAACCTCTGCCCTTTGAGCAGGAGGACATGCCGGTCCGCAACCACGCCATGGAGTGCCGCATCAATGCCGAAACGCCGGACTTTCTGCCGTCATGCGGAACGGTCACCGCGTTGCGTGTGCCGGGTGGTCCGCGCGTGCGCTGGGATTCCGCCATGTTTACCGGTGAGAACGTTCCGCCGTACTACGACTCCATGCTCGGCAAGCTCATCGTGTGTGCGCCCACGCGTGACGGCGCCATTCGCAAGATGCGCTCGGCCCTAGGCGAGCTCGTGATTGAGGGCGTGAGCGAAAACAGCGAGCTTCAGCTCGACGTGCTGGCAAACGACGAGTTCTTGTCGGGCATGTATCACACCGATCTGATGGGGCATCTCTATGCTGATGAATAGAAAAGCGAAGACGGTCAATGTCCTTGAGGGGCCGATAACCGAGTCGTGCGCCGAGTTTCCCGCGCGCCACGTGTTTATCAAGTGCCCGGAGTGCCGCCGTGTGATCGATGAGGCACGCCTACACGACAACCTCGAGGTCTGCCCTCGTTGCGGCAAACACTTTCGCGTGAGCGGTCGCGCGCGCATGCGCATGACGGTCGACGAGGGCACGTTTGAGGAATGGGATGCCAATCTGGCGTCGGAGGACTTCCTCTCGTTTCCCGGCTATGCCGATAAGCTCAAGAGCGTGAGCGAGCGTTCAGGCGAGCGCGATGCCGTTGCGTGCGGCAGGGGCAAAATCTGCGGTTGCGATACCGCGCTCTTCTTTATGGACGCCAACTTTATGATGGGCTCGATGGGGTCCGTGGTGGGCGAGAAGATCTGTCGCGCATTTGAGCGTGCGACCGAGCTGGGATTGCCAGTTGTCGGCTTTACCGTTTCGGGCGGTGCGCGCATGCAAGAGGGCGTGACCTCGCTTATGCAGATGGCCAAGATTTCTGCGGCGGTTAGGCGCCACAGCGAGGCGGGCGGCCTGTATATTACGGTGCTCACCGACCCCACGACCGGAGGCGTAACCGCGAGTTTTGCCATGGAGGGGGACATTATCCTGGCCGAGCCCGATGCCCTGACGGCATTTGCCGGCCCGCGCGTGATCGAGCAGAACATGCACAAGCGCCTGCCCAAGGGATTCCAGCGCTCCGAGTTTTTGCTGGAGCACGGCTTTTGCGATGCCGTTGTTCCGCGCGGCGAGATTGCGCTCACGGTGGGCGAGCTGCTGGCGCTGCACGAGGGGCATGCGCCCGGCCTGGGGGCACCGCATGAGATCGTGCATACGGGTCGCCGCGGCAAAAAGCTGGGACACTTGTTCAAGCGCTCGACGGCACCAAAAACCGCGCTCGAGATTGTCAAGCAGACCCGCTCGGCAGATCGCGCCACGGCGGGTGAGATGATCTCGCTGGGCCTGGATGGATTTGTGGAGCTGCACGGCGACCGTTACTTTGGCGACGACGCCGCTGTGGTGGCTGGCATTGGCTGGAAAGACGGACGCCCCGTAACGGTCATCGCCATCGAGCGCGGCACCACGACCAAAGAGCGTATGCGCCGCAACTTTGGCATGGCGCATCCCGAGGGCTACCGCAAAGCGCGTCGCCTTATGCGCCAGGCCGAAAAGTTTGGTCGACCGGTTCTGTGCCTGGTCGATACTTCGGGCGCGTTTTGCGGCATCGGTGCCGAGGAGCGCGGTCAGGGCGAGGCGATTGCCCAGAATCTCATGGAGATGAGCGGCCTTAAGACGCCGATTGTCTCGGTGGTGACAGGCGAAGGCGGCTCTGGTGGCGCGCTGGCGCTGTCCATGGCCGACCGCATCCTGATGCTCTCGAGCTCGGCCTATTCGGTCGTGAGCCCCGAGGCCTGTGCGTCGATCCTGTGGAAGGATACCGAGCGCGCGAATGAGGCCGCCGAGGCGCTGAAGCTCACGGCCCCCGATCTGTTGGCGCTCGGCATCATCGACGGCATCGTTGACGATAGGGGCCTGTCGCATGAGGAGATCGCCGGTGCCGTCATGTCCTCGGCATTTGATGCCTTCGATACGCTTGGGCGGCTCGACGACGCGACCCTCACAAACCTCCGCTACGAAAAGTACCGCGCAATCGGTCAGTACCGCACGATGTGACAAAGGGACAGTCCGCATGTCACATTGGGAAAGGCGTTCCATGCCACAAGTTTCTAACACCTCGTTTACGACGACGGTTTCATCAAACGCCATGGCCGTGGTGGACTATCTGTCCAAAAGCATGATGTCGGCGCTGCCGTTTATTGTCTGCGCGGCGTTGTTCCGCACCGTCGCCGTCATTATGGGCGAAGGCATGCTGGGCCTATGGTCTGCCGATTCCGAAATCTATCGCCTGTTCTACAGTTGGCTCTATAACGCCGGCTACTACTTTTTGCCCATTTATCTTGGTTGGGCGGCCGCCCGCCAGCTCGGTTGCTCGGAGCAGCTGGGCATGATGCTGGGCGGCGTATTGATTGCGCCCGATCTGCTTAAGCTCGTCGATGCCGCATCGACGACGGGGGCATCGATGACTTCCGTGTATGGTCTGCTTCCCGCGCCGGTCAACGATTACACGACGACTGTTATTCCGGTTCTCATCTCGGTGCCCGTGCTATGGCGAGTGGAGTGTTTCTTTCGGCGCGTTATCCCTAAGGCCGTGGCGTTTTCGTTCGTTCCGTTTGCGACCATGCTTGTTATGGTTCCGGTTTCGCTGTGTATTACGGCGCCGGCGGGCAGCTATCTGGGCATGCTGTTGGGCCAGCTTATGTTTATGCTTGGCAATTCCGGTGGCATCGTGTCGCTGCTCACGCTCATGGGGCTTGCCGCGGGCTGGGAGTTCCTAAAGATCGCGGGCGTCAGCAACGTTGTCCTATCGCTCGCCTATGCGCAGTTTATGAGTGTGGGAACGGATTCGTGCATCCTGATCGCCGCGACGATGGCAACGTTCGCCGTTTGGGGCATGCCTTTTGGCGCGTCGCTCCGCGTTGCGGATAAGGATGAGAAGGCGCTCATGCTGGGCTATTCAATCTCGGGTGTTCTTGGCGGCGTAAGCGAGCCGGCGCTGTACGGTTGCGGCTTTAAATATGGCAGGTGCCTGACGTGCATGGCCATTGGCGGTGCCGTCGGAGGCCTTGTTGCGGCCGTGGGGCACGTTACGGCCTATACCATCGGCATGACGAATGTCCTCATGGTCATTGGCTTTGCCACGGGCGGCATCCCGAACCTGCTGTGGTGCTGCGTTGCCGGTGGCACGGCATTTGCGGTGTCTGCGGCGCTGAGCTACTGCTTTGGCGTGGTGCCGGCGAAGGGGCAGGCGGCGGGGGATGGAGCCGATTTGCCCGAAACCTCTAAGAGCGCGGCCGAAGTAAGCGCGTAAACCTGTGCGGCACAAGGACGATTCCTTTGCCACATTCCAAGGCCGTGGCCCGTGTGGGTCGCGGCCTTTTTGTATCTGGGGGACAAAGTGGCTACACTACAATCCGTTTGAACAATAGATATATAAGTAGCACCGTGGGGGCGGATGTAGATGGTCGAGTGGATTGTTAAGCGTGCGCAGGGCGATCGTGCGCGTGTGGGCACGTTAGCGGGCATGGTGTGTATTGTCGCCAATGTCGCGCTTTGTGCTGCGAAGGGTGCAATTGGTGTGGTTTCGGGATCGGTTTCGATTGTGGCGGATGCCATGAACAACCTATCCGATGCCAGCTCGAACATCGTGAGTGTCCTTGGCTTTAAGCTGGCGAGCAAGCCGGCCGACCCTGAGCATCCTTACGGCCACGGTCGCTACGAGTATCTCTCGGGTCTGGTCGTGGCGGCGCTCGTGCTGCTGATTGGCGTTGAGCTGGTGAAGTCCTCAGTTGAGCGCGTCATCCACCCCGAACCTGTCGAGTTCTCGCTTGCCCTGGTGGCAGTTCTCGTGCTTTCGATGGTCGTAAAGCTCTGGATGGCGACCCTCAACCAAAAGCTCGGCGATCGCGTTGAGTCCGAGACGCTGCATGCGACCGCCCAGGATTCCAAGAACGATGTCCTTGCTACGGGCGCCGTGCTGGCGTGCGCAATTGTTTCGCAGGTGACGCACATCAATCTTGACGCATGGGTCGGCCTTGCCGTTGGCGCCTATATTGGCTGGAGCGGTTTTGAACTCATCCAGGATACGGTGAGCCCGCTTTTGGGCCAGACGCCCGATCCTAAGCTGGTCAAGCACATTCGAGATAAGATCATGAGCTATCCCGGTGTTTTGGGCGTTCACGATCTGATGGTTCACGACTACGGCCCGGGCAGGAAGTTCGCAAGCGCTCACGCCGAGATGGCGGCCGAGGCCAGCCCGCTGGAAAGCCACGACACGCTCGACAATATTGAGCAGGCGTTTAGGAACGAAGACGGCATGATTGTCACGCTCCATTACGACCCCATCGTGACCGACGATCCAAAGGTGGCAGATATGCGCCTCCGCATCAACGCGATGGCCAAACAGATCGACGGCCGTATTTCGATCCACGACCTGCGCTGCGTGCCGGGCCCTACGCACACTAACGTGATTTTTGACTGCGTGCGTCCTTCGGATTTAACGATGGGCGCCGATGACCTTAGGCGCACGCTGGCGCAGCAGGTGGAGTCCGAATATCCCAAGTCGATAGCCAAGATTACGGTCGATGAAGACTACGTCGGCGCGGCACGCGAGTAGGGCTGTATCGCTAGGGCCATTCGCGCAAAAGGGGAGACCATGAAGAAACTGTATCTGCTCCGTCACGGTCAGACGGAGTTCAATGTCAAAAAGCTCGTCCAGGGCCGCTGCGATTCACCGCTAACGGACTTGGGCCGTCAGCAGGCCGCAAAGGCCGCCGCATGGCTTAAAGCCCGCGACGTCACCCCCGACAAGGTAGTCTCGTCTCCTTTAAGCCGAGCCATGGCCACGGCTCGGCTCGTCGCAGGCGAGCTCCTCGGCCCGGACGCCGCCGTCGAGCCCTGCGAAGGCATCATCGAACGCTGCTATGGCTCCTTTGAAGGGGGCCCGCACGACGCACTGCCTACCGACGTCTGGGATCCGGGCGAGGACTTAATCCCCTTCGGAGGGGAGGGAAGTCAGGCGCTGCAAGAGCGTATGGTAAGCACGCTCGCTAATCTCATGAGCGCCGATGATGTTGAAACCGTCCTGGCAGTAAGCCACGGCAGCGCCAGCCGCCAATTCATCAAAGCCGCCGCCCCAGAGGGCTTCGAACTCCCAGCAAAGCTCCCCAACTGCGCCATCATGATCTTCGATTTCGATGAGGCGCGAGAAGAGGACGATACGCCCCAATGCAAGTTTACCTTGCAGCAAATTGTGGATCCCCAACAAAGTAATTAGCTGAACGAGCAAGGTTTAGCAGACATCAACGTGGCGTTCCCAGTGTGCGGCGGAGGGGGCGGGCCTGAGACATATTAAGGTTGTCGCGAGTTCCGCACGAACAGGAGAGCACTTAATGTGCTCTCCGTCGTGAGCAGGACTGTAGAGCAGCAACCTTAATATGTCTCAGGCCCGCCCCCTCCGCCGCACACTGGGAACGTGCCACGCACTTTACCTGCGTAAACAATGTGAGTGAAATATGAATCTCGATGGATACGCCCGCAGCCGTGTATACTAAACAGCTGTGTGAAACCAGGGGAGTATTCTGGCTGGACAAAATGCCTGCTTAATAGGGTTGTCAGGTAGTCCGGACGCAATACAAGGCTGGGGAGCACGTCGTGTAAGTAGTGGTCCTCTAGGGGCGTACGCTCGGTGGTGTATGCATTGTCCCAAGACCACGCGAGAGTTGGGATCATATCTTGATCAGCATGATTCTCGGCCGCAAGATTGGCATGACCCAGGTTTGGGACGAGGACGACAACGTCGTTCCCGTCACGGTCATCCAGGCTGGCCCCTGCGCTGTCTCGCAGGTTAAAACTCAGGCAACCGACGGCTATGACGCCGTCCAGATCGGTTTCGGCGACATCAAGGCCAAGAACGTGAACAAGCCCATGGCTGGTCACTTCGCCAAGGCTGGCGTCGAGCCTGTCCGCTTCCTTCGTGAGGTCCGCGTCGAGAACGGCGAGGAGCACAAGGTCGGCGAGGTCGTCACCGTCGCTGATTTCGCTGATGTCGAGAAGGTTGACGTCATCGGTACCTCCAAGGGTAAGGGCTTCCAGGGTCGCATCAAGCGCTGGGGTCAGCGCCGCGGTCCTATGACGCATGGTTCTCACTTCCAGCGTCACCCCGGTTCTATCGGTCAGTGCGCCTATCCTGCGCGCGTCCTCAAGGGCGTCAAGATGGCCGGTCACATGGGTAACGAGCGCGTTACCGTCAAGAACCTTTCCGTTGTCCGCATCGATGCCGAGCAGAACCTCATCTTGGTCAAGGGCGCTGTCCCGGGTGCCAAGAATGGTCTCGTCGCCATCCGTATGGCCTAAGGGCCCAGCCCATTTAGCCCAGCGTCATACCAAGGAGAACACTTAAATGGCAAAGTTTGAAGTAAAGAACAGCGAGGGCAAGAAGGTCGCCGAGGCCGAGCTCGCCGCTGAGGTGTACGGCATCGAGCCGAACATCCACGTTATGCACCACATCGTCAAGTGCCAGATGGCCTCTTGGCGTCAGGGCACCCAGTCCGCTAAGGGCCGCTCTGAGGTTTCCGGTGGCGGCAAGAAGCCTTGGCGTCAGAAGGGCACCGGCCGTGCCCGCCAGGGTTCCATCCGTGCTGCCCAGTGGCGTCACGGTGGCGTTGTCTTCGCCCCCAAGCCCCGTTCTTACGCTAAGCGTATGAACAACAAGGAGGTCAAGCTGGCTATGCGCTCCGCGCTGTCCGCCAAGCTGGCCGATGGCGAGCTCGTGCTCGTCGACGACTACGGCTTCGAGAAGCCTTCCACCAAGGCTGCCGTCGCCATGCTCAAGGCTCTCGGCCTTGAGGGCAAGCGTCTGACCATCATCGTTCGCGATGAGGACGTCAACGCCTACCTGTCGTTCCGCAACATTCCCAAGACGTTCATCATCACCGCTGACGAGGCCAACACCTACGATCTCGTCAACAACAACGCTGTGTTGATGCCCGCCGACATCGCCGCTCACTTCGGGGAGGTGCTTGCATAAATGACCGCCCACGAGATCATCATCCGTCCGATCGTGTCCGAGCGTTCCTTCTCCGGCATGGAGCTGAACAAGTACACGTTCGAGGTCGCCAAGGATGCTAACAAGTATCAGATCAAGGACGCTGTCGAGGAGATCTTCGGCGTCAAGGTCGTTCGCGTGAACACCCTGACGGTCAAGCCCAAGACCAAGCGCGTGCGCTATGTCGCCGGCAAGACCCGTTCTTGGAAGAAGGCCATCGTCACGCTGGCCGAGGGCGACACCATCGAGGTCTTTGGCAACCAGGCCTAAGACTCGCTGCTGTTGAGTGAGCTCATGCCTCCCAAATAGGGGAGGCGGGAGCTCAAGGTTTTGGGCGTATAAAATGGACACGCCCGGAACCGTGTATACGTCCGGTGTCATCGCACCCGAGGCAGAACCTCGAATCCCTGTCTGCGATGGCTAACGGATTCCTATTGAAAGGGATTGTAATGGCTGTAAAGCACCTTAAGCCGACCTCCGCTGGTAGGCGTTGGCAGACGATCTCCGACTTCTCCGAGATCACCTGCACCAAGCCCGAGAAGTCTCTTCTCGAGCCCCTGCCCAAGAAGGCCGGTCGTAACAACAACGGCCGCATCACCACCCGCCACCAGGGCGGCGGCGTGAAGCGTCGTTACCGCGTGATCGACTTCAAGCGCAACAAGGACGGCGTGCCCGCCAAGGTTGCCACGATCGAGTACGATCCGAACCGTTCCGCTCGCATCGCTCTGCTGCACTACGCTGACGGTGAGAAGCGCTACATCCTGGCCCCCAAGGGCCTCGAGGTCGGTCAGACCATCATGTCCGGTTCTGACGCCGACATCAAGCCGGGCAACGCTCTGCCCCTCGCCGACATCCCCGTCGGTACGCTCATCCACGCCGTCGAGTTCCAGCCGGGCAAGGGCGCTGCTATCGCCCGTTCCGCCGGTAACTCCTGCCAGCTGATGGGTAAGGAGGGCAAGTACGCTATCGTCCGTATGCCTTCCTCCGAGATGCGCCGCATCCTCGTTACCTGCCGCGCCACCGTCGGTGAGGTCGGCAACGCCGATCACTCCAACATCGTCATCGGCAAGGCCGGCCGTAAGCGTCACATGAACGTGCGCCCGACCGTCCGCGGTACCGTCATGAACCCTGTCGACCACCCGCACGGCGGTGGCGAGGGCAAGAACCACACCTCTGGTCGTCCCTCTGTTACCCCCTGGGGTAAGCCGACGAAGGGCCTTCGTACGCGCAAGAAGAAGAAGGTCTCGAACCAGCACATCATTCGTCGCCGTAAGAAGTAATTTCGGATACCGAGTTTTAGGAGAAAGCACTTATGAGCAGAAGTCTCAAAAAGGGCCCGTTCGTGGAGACTCGCCTTCTCTCGCGTATCACCGCGATGAACGAGGCTGGCAAGAAGGACGTCGTGAAGACCTGGTCCCGCGCGTCCACCATCTTCCCCGAGATGGTTGGTCACACCATCGCCGTCCACGACGGCCGCAAGCATGTGCCCGTGTATGTTACCGAGTCCATGGTTGGTCACAAGCTCGGCGAGTTCGCGCCGACTCGTACGTTCCGTGGCCACAAGGCCAAATAGGGGGTTAACCGTAAATGGCAACTAAGTCTATTGAAACTGAGGCCACCGAGGTTCGCGCCGTCGCTAAGTACGTGCGTGTTTCCCCCAGCAAGGCCCGCCTGGTGGTCGATCTGATCCGCCGCAAGCCTGTCGCTCAGGCCTTCGACATCCTCCACTTCTGCGACCGCGCCGTCGCCGTGGATGTCGAGAAGGTTCTCCGTTCCGCCGTTGCGAACGCCGAGAACAACAACGGTCTGCGTGCCGACAACCTGGTTGTCGCCGCTGCCTATGTTGACGAGGGTCCGACGCTTAAGCGCATCCGTCCCCGCGCCAAGGGTTCCGCTTCTCGCATTCTGAAGCGTACTTCCCACATCACCGTCGTCGTTGCTCCTCGAAAGGAGGCGTAAAGCTGTATGGGTCAGAAAGTCTACCCCACCGGCTTCCGTCTTGGCATCACCGAGAACTGGCGCTCCCGCTGGTTCGCAGAGAAGGATTACGCTAAGACCCTCGGTAACGATCTCGAGATCCGCAAGTACCTCGAGAAGCGTCTTTCCCGCGCAGCTGTCTCCCGCGTCGAGATCGAGCGCGCTGGCGACAAGGTGAAGGTCATCATCCTCACCGCTCGCCCCGGCGTTGTCATCGGTAAGAAGGGTGCCGAGATCGATACCCTCCGCACCGAGCTCGAGAAGGTCGCTGGTGTCTCCAAGGGCCAGCTCTCCGTCGACGTTGTCGAGATCAAGCGCCCCGAGCTCGACGCCAACCTCGTTGCTCAGTCTATCGCCGAGCAGCTCGAGGGCCGCGTTGCCTTCCGTCGCGCTATGCGCAAGGCTGTCCAGTCCGCCCGCAAGGCCGGCGCTAAGGGCATCCGTATCCAGTGCTCCGGTCGTCTCGGCGGTGCCGAGATGGGCCGTCGTGAGTGGTACCGTGAGGGTCGCGTGCCTCTGCACACCCTCCGTGCCAAGATCGACTACGGCACGGCTGTCGCCAGCACCACCATGGGCGCTTGCGGCGTGAAGGTCTGGATCTACCTGGGCGAGAAGCTCCCGGGCCAGCCTGTTCCCAACCCTGCACTCGAGGGCTCTTCCCGTCCTCGTCGTCGTAACTCCGAGAGGAGGGGTCAGTAGTGCTTGCCCCTAAGCGTATTCTTCACCGCAAGGTGCAGCGTGGTTCCATGAAGGGCCAGGCCAAGGGTAATACCGAGCTGCATTTCGGCGAGTTTGGTATCCAGGCTCTCGAGGCCCATTGGATCACCAACCGTCAGATCGAGGCCGCTCGTATTGCCATGACCCGCTACATGAAGCGTGGCGGTCGTGTCTACATCACGATCTTCCCCGATAAGCCCATCACCAAGAAGCCTGCCGAGACTCGCATGGGTTCTGGTAAGGGTAACCCCGAGGAGTGGGTGGCCGTCGTCAAGCCCGGCCGCATCATGTTCGAGGTCAAGGGTGTTCCCGAGGAGGTCGCTCGCGAGGCTCTGCGTCTTGCGCAGCACAAGCTCCCCATCAAGACCAAGATTGTTGCTGCCAAGAACGCTGAGCAGCGCATCGAGAAGGAGATGGCTGAGGAGGCCGCTCTCGAGGCCAAGTGGGCTGCTGAGGACGCCGCCGCCGCCAAGGAGGAGAACTAATGAAGCCCGCAGAGATTCGTGAGCTCTCGGACGCTCAGCTCGTTGAGAAGCTGAAGGAAATGCGCGCCGAGCTCTTTAACCTTCGTTTCCAGATGGCCACCAGCCAGCTGGACAACACCGCTCGCGTCAACACCGTGAAGAAGGACATCGCTCGCGTCCTCACGGAGCAGCGCGCCCGCGAGATCGCAGCGGAGAAGTCCGCTGTCGCCGAGTAGGACCTAAGGAGAGAACATGACTGATTCGCGTAACTCGCGTAAGGTCCGTACGGGTGTCGTTACCTCCGTCTCCGGTGCCAAGACCATTGTTGTCACCATCACCGAGCGCAAGCGTCACCCCAAGTACGGCAAGATGATGACCAGCTCCAAGAAGCTGCACGCTCACGACGAGGAGTGCACGGCTGGCGTGGGCGATACCGTCCGCGTTATGGAGACCCGTCCTATGTCCAAGATGAAGCGTTGGCGCCTCATCGAGGTCGTCGAGCGCGCTAAATAAGCAGTCGCTCTTACGACTTGTACGTTTCCGAAGATGTGCGTATGCCTGGCTTGCATACCACGGGCCGTATAAAGGCTGCGCACCTCTCTTCGGTTCTTAGTTCGGAGGAACATCTACCATGATTCAGATGCAAACCATGCTGAACGTCGCCGACAACTCCGGCGCTCGCAAGATTCGCTGCATCAAGGTGCTTGGCGGTTCCAAGCGTCGTTATGCAGGCATCGGCGATGTGTTCATCGGTGCTGTCCAGGAGGCTACCCCTGGCGCCAACGTCAAGAAGAAGGACGTTGTCCGTTGCGTCGTCGTTCGCACCGTTAAGGAGATCCGCCGCAAGGATGGCTCCTACATTCGCTTTGATGAGAACGCCTGCGTTGTCATCAACAACGATGGTTCGCCCGTCGGCACCCGTATCTTCGGGCCCGTCGCTCGCGAGCTTCGTGACAAGAAGTACATGAAGATCGTCTCGCTCGCTCCCGAGACCCTGTAGTTAGGGGAGATATATGTATATCAAGAAGGGCGATAAGGTCCAGGTTCTCTCTGGTAAGGATCGCGGCAAGCAGGGCGTTGTCCTGCGTGCTCTCCCCGCCGAGAACAAGGTCGTTGTCGAGGGCGTTTCGGTCGTTAAGAAGGCCGTCAAGCCCAACGCTGCCAACCAGCAGGGCGGCATCGTTTCGCAGGAGGCTCCCATCGACGCCTCCAACGTCAATCTCGTTTGCCCCGAGTGCGGTAAGGTTACCCGCGTCGGTCACGAGAAGGACGGCAAGAACAAGCTGCGCGTCTGCAAGAAGTGCGGCCACAAGTTCTAAGCTGCCCGCAACATCAAGTTGCTAGCAAAGGCCCGGATGCCCCACGGCACCCGGGTCTTTTTCTATCCCTACTCATTGGGGACAGACTTAAATGAGTGGCCGTTGATTGGCAGTCATTGGGGACAGACTTAAATGGCTAGTCGTTTGGGACGTTCTTAAACGACTAGTTGATAGGGACGGTCTTTAGATCTGTATATCTGGCCATCTAGGATAGGCTTCAACGAAAGCGGCACCTAGGGACAGTCCTTCGATGTCTGGTGCCCCCAGAGGAGTGAAGTAATACAGCTGGCTCTGTCTTTAGGGCTTTGGTGCTCCGCCCTTATATGTTTCACAAGGATTGTCGCATGCGCATTTACGCGCAGAGTCTTGCGCGATGATGCGCATGGCCGCGCAAATATCTGCTAACTATTGTTAAATAATGACCGATAAACAAATAAACACGCAAATACAAGCAGAAGCGCGCGCAATTGTGCGAATATAGGGCTGTTAGAAATGAAGGACTTCCGATGACTCAGGAGGCACTCATGGCAGATTCCAAACAGGCTCCGCTCGACGCCGAAGCAACCGCTAAGGCGGCGTTTGCCTCGGTCCAGGATCGGCCGTTCCCCGACGACATTTTTACGGCTCCCGAGCTTCGCTGGGCTGTGATCGGTTGCGGCGTTATCGCCAACCAGATGGCCCAGTCTCTAGCTCTTGCCGGCCGCAAGCTTGCGGGCGTCGCAAACCGTACGCTATCCAAGGCTCAAGCTTTTGCCGAGCAGTATGGCATCGAGAAGGTCTATGAGACGGTCGAGGACCTCTACGCCGATCCGGATATCGACGCCGTCTATATCACCACGCCGCACAACACGCATATCACCTACCTGCGAGCCGCTCTGGCAGCTGGCAAGCACGTGCTCTGCGAAAAGGCCATTACCCTCAACTCTGCCGAGCTCGACGAGGCCCGTGCCATCGCCGACGAGCACAACGTGGTCCTTATGGACGCCACCACGGTGCTCCACATGCCGCTGTATCAGGAGCTGCGCCGTCGCATGGATGCGGGCGACTTTGGCCGCATGAACCTCGCTCAGCTCAACTTTGGCAGCTACAAGGAGTACGGCGATCTGACCAATCGCTTCTACAACCGCAACCTTGCCGGCGGCGCCATGCTCGACATTGGCGTGTATGCCCTGTCCGTCATGCGCCTCTTTATGGCAAGCCAGCCCGCCGAGGTCGTTTCGCTGGGCAACACCTGTGAGACCGGCGTGGACGTTGCAGGCGGCATCGTCTGCCGTAATGCCGAGCAGCAGCTGGGTGTTGTGAGCCTTACGCTCCACTCCAAGCAGCCCAAGCGCTCGGTTATCAGCTTTGACAATTGCTATGTCGAGGTCAACGAGTATCCGCGCGCCGATCACGCGACGATCGTGTGGACCGCGGACGGTCATCGCGAGGAGGTCGCCGCGGGCACCGAGGCTTATGCCCTGTGCTACGAGATGGCTGACCTCGAGCAGGCCGTCGCCGGCGACGATTCCAAGCGTGAGCTTCTGGATTATGCTTCTGATGTGATGGAGCTCATGACCAAGCTCCGCGCCGATTGGGGAGTCGTCTACCCCGAGGAGGAGTAAGCGATGCTTGCGGAAGATAGGCTCAATACGATCGTGTCGATGGTGCAGCAGGCTGGCTCGGTAACGGTGCCCGAGCTTGCCGATGCCCTGGGCGTGACGGCCTCTACCATTCGACGCGACCTACAGACGCTCGACCGAGCGCACCGCATCGCCAAGGTGCACGGTGGCGCGACAAGTCTTGAGCGCGCGCACGTGACGCGCGACCTAACGATCAGTGAGCGCAGTGATCTCCATAACGACGACAAGGAGCGTATCTGCGCCCGCGCCGCGGCGCTCGTGGAGCCCGAGAGCTTTGTGTACATCGATTCGGGTTCGACAACGCTCAGACTCATCGAGCATCTTCCGCATCTCGAATCGGTCACCTATGTGACTGATTCCGTGCTCCATGCTCAGCATCTCGCTGTGCGCGGCATGCGCACCGTGGTGCTGGGCGGCGAGCTTAAACCCGAGACCGAGGCGCTCGTTGGCCCCGATGCCTTGGCAACCTTAGACCGCTACAACTTCAACTGTGGCTTTTGGGGCTCTAACGGCATTGCCGCCGAGCAGGGCTTCACGGCGCCCGATATCGAGGAAGCACAGGTCAAGCGTATCTCGATGCGCCATACCGCCAAACGCTTTGTAATCTCGGACGCCAGTAAATTTGGCATGGTGGCGCCCGTCAAGTTCGCGGACTTCCGCGACGCAACGATTATCACTGCGGGCGAGGTCCCCGCCAAGTACCGGGCAATGGACAACGTCATCACTGTCTAACAGCGAGACAAGGCCAAAACCACCACGAAGGTGCCTGTCCCCATTGTGGTGGTTAGTAACGAAAACCGAGTAGTTTTCTCAATAGAAAAGCGGCAACGTCCATCACGGGCGTTGCCGCTTTCGTTGTCTGCCGGTTTGTCTAAGTCTGTAACAACTGGACCGTTAAAAGTGGGCTAGGTGTTGCAGATTGAGATTTTCCCTTGAGGGGGATTCGAATGTCTCGATCTGTAACAGATAGACCGGAAAATGGGTTCTAACTGTTACAGATCGAGACGTTTTGGGACCGCGGCTGAGCCATTGCGGCAAAACCACCACAAAGGTGCCTGTCCCGATTGTGGTGGTTTAGGGCTCCCAGGGGCAGGGGGCTTCGATGTGGATGTGCTCGCCGGTTACGGGATGCGTGAAGGACACGCTGTGGGCGTGGAGCATCAGGCCGCAGGGGCGCGGCGTTCCGTACAGGTCGTCGCCAACCAGGGGATGATGCTCGCTTGCCAGGTGCACACGGATTTGGTGCTTGCGGCCGGTGAGCAACTCGACATCGATATACGAGCGCGTGGGCAGGCCACGACGGCTCTTAAGGCGTTTGAGCACCTTCACGCGCGTTTGAGACGGCTTGCCGCTGGCGCCGACGCGCATCTTTCGGCTGTCGTGACGGTCGCGGGCGATGGGCTTGTCGATGAGCTTTTCGTTCCAGTCGATCTTGCCCTCGGCGAGCGCCAGATAGTGCTTTTCGAAAGCGTGGTCGATGACCATCTGGTCAAAGGAGGGCTGCGTCTGCTTGTCGAGCGAAAACAGCACCACGCCGGTGGTGTCACGGTCCAAGCGGTTGAGCGGCTGCATGTCGGTCGCGGCAAAGCCGTCGCCCATCGCCAGCAGCAGGTCGCTGGCGTAGTCGGTGAGCGTGCGCTCTCCGGTGCCGTCGCCGTGGACGATCATGCCGGCGGGCTTGTCGATGGCCATGAGCCAGGCGTCGCAGTAGAGGACTTGAGGTTCTTCGTTCACGTGTTAGCCTTTCGGTTAGCTGATTCCCACAAACATGCAGCCCGAGGTCGCCCCGCGTAGGCGGGCGGCGGGCTTGCGGCCGGCCTGCGCTGCCTCGACGGCGCGACGGACGCGAGCGACGGCACGGGCGATCTCATCCGTTTCGAGCAGCGTTCCGTCCACCATGAGACGACGCACGCCGGCATCGAGCAGCTGAGGAACCTGAGGCGTGAGGTCGATGGGGTAGGCGTCGTACAGGCGTGAGCGGCCGTGGATGTCGGTACGCACCGGCATGACCTTTCCGTCGATATTCTTGAGCGAGAGCTTGCGGGCACGCAGGCGGCAGTTGGCGCAATCGTGGATGCAGCCGTTGGCAACCTGCAGAATGCAATGCTCGCTTGTCATGACGCGCGGGCGGCCAAAGACGGTGATGCCCAGAGCCGCGGGCGCGGCGGCGCCGAGCGAGACAATCTCGTCGAGCGTGATCTCGGGCGAGAGCCAAAACGCACCGGCTCCGCGCCCGGCAAGCGCCTCCATGCAGGGCGTGTTGTGCACCGGCAGGCAAGAGCGAATCTCGGCCGTGGCGCCAACCTGGGCGGCCAGGGCAAGCTCAGAGATGTTGCCAATAGCGACCGTGGCGCCGGCAACAACCCACGGGTCGACGCGTACGTGGTCAACGGCGCGGCAGACCTCGTCGAGCACGGGTACGATGCCCTGCTCAAATGCATCGGCGGGGGAGAGCTCGGCCGCATCGAGCGCGTCGGTGGTCATGTAGATGCGCGTTACACCCTCGGCGCGAGCGGCCTCGGCGGCCTCGAGCGAGGTGACGGTGGCGTAGATCTGCGGCTCATCGCGGTAGTGCTCGGGCGCGGGGCGGGAATCACTGGTTACAATCGCCGGCAGCTCGAGCGTTTTCGCGCGCTCCTCGTACGGTGCCAGAATGGCCTCTTCCAGCGCCTTACAAGCGGCGGCGCGCACCTTGTGCACGGCGGAAAAGCCCATACCGCAGCCGGCGTCGAGCGAAACGTCAAAGCTTGCGGCCTCAAAGGGAGAGGAGCCCATGCGCCCGACGTGCTCAACCAGATCGGATGCCTCGACGGCGCGGGTCTTGGCAGCCTCGACGGTAAAGCCCGTGGCCGTGGCCGTAAGCGAAGGGTCGTCGCAGCAGGTGAGCGTAACGGTAAACGGCTCGCCCAGACGCGCCACAACGGACACGTCTACGGCGCGGCGGCGCAGCACATCGCGTTTGAGCGCAGCCCCGGCGGCGTCAATGGCGCGCTGGCTTCGAATCACGCGCACGCGGCAGCCCTCGGGCATGCTGCGGGGCACGCGGCACTCGATGATGTCGCCTGCGGCGGCATCATCGGCGGCAATGGTGGTCAGGAACTGGTCAAACTCGTTATCGTGACGAAGCTCCAGCAGGTCGCCCTTGCCCACGGGCTCAAACAACTCAATGCGGGCGATGGCGGCGCGGCGACGGCGGTCGTCGGGCTTGAGGCCGCGCACATCGCGGTTGGCCGGGCGGCTGCCCAGCACCGTGCCCACGATCTGGCCGCGGTTGTTGGAGCGCTCGTAGCTCATCATCTCGTCACCCGAGGTACCGTCTTGGTAGGCGTGCGTAAAGTCGCGGTTAAAGCAGCGCTTGAGCTGTCGCTGACGGGCTGCATCCTCATCCTTGGAGGTCGAAACATCGGCCAGCATGTCATCAATCTGATGACGATACACGTCGACGATGGAGTACACGTAATCAGGGGCCTTCATGCGGCCCTCGAGCTTGAGCGATGCGGCGCCGGCGTCATACAGACGGCGAACAAGCTGCGAAGTGTTGGTGTCGCGCGGGCATAGCGCACGCTCGCGACCGGCAGGGGAGAGCGAGCGGCCGTTCTCGTCGATCAGCTCGTAGGGCAGGCGGCAGGGCTGGGCGCACATGCCGCGGTTGGCCGAGCGGCCCGCCATGGCAAAGCTCGAGAGCAGGCACAGGCCCGAGTAACAAAAGCAGATGGCACCGTGGCTAAAGACCTCGAGGTCCACATCGGGTGCGGCGTCGTGGATGGCGGCGATCTCGTCAATGGAGAGCTCGCGCGACAAGGTCACTCGGTCGGCGCCCTGCTCACGGCACCAAAGGGTTCCGCGGTCGTCGTGGATGTTTGCTTGGGTTGAGATGTGCGTCTCGATGCCGGGCATGGTGCGCTTGACTTCAAAGAACAGACCCCAGTCCTGGATAATGAAGGCGTCGGCGCCCAGCGTGGAGCAGCGATAGATGAGTTGCAGCGCATCGTCCATCTCGGACTGCTTGATGACGATGTTGACCGTGACGTAGACGCGCGACCCGGCTAGATGTGCGGCGCGGCAGGCTTGCTCAAAGGCCTCGTCGGTAAAGTTGGTGGCCTTGCGGCGGGCGTTGAAGCTGCCCATGCCGCAGTAGATGGCATCAGCGCCAGCGGCGAGTGCGGCGGCAAAGGGCTCGGGTCCTCCGGCGGGCGCTAAAAGCTCGGGTCTGCGGTTGGTGGTTCGACTGGCGGTTGCGGTCATATCCTGCCTTTCAAAATGCTCAGACACTCAAAAGTATAGTGGCGTCGCTGCGGTGGGCGACGCCCGCAGCCTAAGCAGGACAAAGTCTTCAGCAGCTTGGACTGGCTGCTCCACATGAGAACCGTTCAGCGGTTCGGGGAAACCGTTGGGCGATAAAATATTCTCGCAAGCTGATAATATTCTTGCATCAAACAGAAACCTTGAGTACTATCCCAATCAAGCGCGGTGTTCAGACCGAACTGTGCCTCCCGGTGTGAACACCGCGCTCACGCTCTCTCAATTGATCGTAAGGAGAAAAACATGAGCAAGACCGTCGTGTCTTCCGATAACGCACCCGCAGCCATCGGCCCGTATTCCCCCGGTATCCAGGCCGGCAACATGGTGTTCCTGTCCGGCCAGCTGGGCATCGATCCCGCAACTGGCAAGATGCCCGAGGGCGTCGAGGCCCAGGCTAAGCAGTCCCTCGCCAACGTCGAGGCCCTGCTGACCGCTGCCGGCGCCACCTTTGCCGATGTCGTCAAGACCACGGTCTACCTGGCCGACATCGCCGACTTCGCCGCCGTGAACGAGATCTACGCCTCCAAGTTCGAGGCCCCGTTCCCCGCGCGCAGCGCTTTCCAGGTTGCCGCCCTTCCGGCTGGCGGTCTGGTCGAGATCGAGGTCGTCGCCGCTCTCTAAGGCGTTGGCCACAACTAAACATGACATGCAAAAAGACCCTGCAGCGCGTGCGAGCTGCAGGGTCTTTTGTCAAGTGACGGATCGCTTGTGGAGCCGCGCTTCATTTTGCTCGTTAGCCTTCCTTGCGGACTTTTTGCAGGTAGCGATAGACGCTGGGCTCTGAGATGCCCAGCGCGGAGGCGGCGCAGGCCACGGCGCCCTTGAGCATGAACACCCCGTTACCGTTGAGGTGGCGAATGACGTCCACGCGGTCGCTCTGACCAAGCGACGCTACATCCAGCCCGCGCGCGCTCAGCAACTCGGCAATGCTGCGGTCGATGAGCTCCTGTGTGGACTCCGAAAGGCTTTCGACCTCGATAGGGGCGGGCTCCGTGCGCGTCGGCGCCGCGTCGAAGCACGCCATGAGCTGCTGCGCCATGGCGTTGATGGAGCGCACGGTCGAGAGGTCGGTGTTGACGCAGAGCATACCGACGATCTCATCATTCTCGCGGATAAAGTACGTCGCTGACTCCAACGTCTTGCCGCCGGCACCGCGCCCCTCGTAGCCCGTAATAAACGGCAGGTCGCGATACTTGGCGTCGTGCATGATCTTGAGTGCCAGATCGGTGGCGGGACCGCCGACCTTGCGGCCGCTCACGATGCCGTTGCGAATATCGACGATGGCGTGGTCGGGATCCGAGAAATCGTGCAGCACGATTTCGCTGTTTTTGCCGAGTATCTGCTCCAGAAAATCGACCATCGGCAAAAAGCGACGTACGGTCTCGTTCACGGGCAACTCCTTTGGGTGAAATCGGAAATGTTCATAACAATTTTTTCTCATGGTAACACGCTGCCCATCATCTCGTATATCCGCAGGTACATTGCGTAATGCAGACGAACGGTAGGAATTTAGCGGTAAACGGTTGACCAAAAGAAATGTTAGATGTTATTTTGACCAGACACTTTCCTGACCTGCGGAAATGCGTAATTTCAGCTGAAGAATAGTCTGATAACAAAAAATTATTATTGAGAATGAGAATCATCTTTAATACGATATGCAATGAAGGCACAACCTCAACCCCGCACTGCGTCACAATAGAGCGTCAGATGCGAAAACAACTACTTCGAGGATTGGTGGTCAAATGACCCAGGAGACGGTTACGAACGGCACTGAAGCCCTGTTCACTCGCGAAGGCATGCCTCCCGTTAAGGAAATGATCCCGTGTGCCCTTCAGCACGTACTGGCATCGTTTGCCGGCATCATTACCCCGGCGGTCATCATGGCCGGCGTCTACGGCTTTAATAGCCAGCAGAGTACCGACATCATCCAGGTCGCGCTCATTCTTTCGGCGATCGACACGGCCCTTCAGGCCTTCGCTCCCTTCCGTCGCATCGGCGGCGGCCTGCCCATCGTCATGGGCGTTTCGTTCGCGTTCCTGCCGGCCCTGCAGGCCATGGGCGCCTCGGGCTTTAGCTTTGGTGCGCTGCTGGGTGGCGAGATCGTCGGCGGCGCCGTCGCGGTCCTCTTTGGTCTGGCCTACAGCAAGATCAAGTGGCTGTTCCCGCCCGTCGTGACCGGTACGGTCATCTTCTCCATCGGCGTTTCGCTGTATCCCACGGCCGTCAAGTATATGGCCGGCGGTATGGGTACGCCGCTGTGGGGCACCCCGCAGGCCTGGTGCGTCGCTCTTATCACCTTCGCCGTGGTCTTTGCGCTCGCCAACTTTGGCAAGGGCACGCTCAAGCTGGGATCCGTGTTCTTTGGCATGATCGTTGGCATGATCGTCTCCATCCCCTTTGGCATGATCGACTTCTCCAGCGTCGCCACCGCTCAGGTCTTCGCTCTTCCCAAGCTCATGCCCTACGCGCTCGAGTTTGATCCCGAGGTCTGCATTACCCTCGCCGTCGTGTTCCCCATGGTTGCCATCCAGGTTATCGGTGACGTCTCCGCCGCCTGCCTGGGCTCCATCGACCGTATGCCCACCGAGCGCGAGCTCTCCGGCGCTATCGTGTCCCAGGGCCTCACCTCTATGGTCGGCGGTCTGCTGGGCGGTCTTCCCACCAGCGCCCTTGGCCAGAACGTGGGCATCATCTGCTCCAACAAGGTCGTCAACAAGTGGGTCTTTGTGATCATTGCGGCCGTCTTTGCCATCGCCGGTCTGTTCCCGCAGCTCTCTGCCGTCCTTTCCGCTATCCCGCAGCCCGTCATCGGCGGCGCGACCGTCGGCGTCTTTGGCACCATCACCATGAACGGCGTGCGCATGTTCACCCGCGAGGGCCTCACGCAGCGCACTACCACCATCGTCGGCACCTCCGTCGTCTTTGGCCTGGGTATCTGGATGGCCAGCGGTTGCCTTGCCGGCGAGGGTATGCCCGCCTGGGTGTCCACCGTCATCGGCTCCAATGCCGTAACCCCCACCGCCATCATGGCCATTGTCCTTAACCTGATCCTTCCGCAGACGCCGGTCGTGGCTCAGCACATCGATGCTGCTAAGGACGCTGCCGTGGATCTGGTCTTGCCCGAGAGCAAGAAGTAACCAATTCGGTGCTATTCGTCGGCGGACGCATCGCCTCGTCCGCCGACGCCATGCGGCACCAAGCCGCACTTCAAAGGGTTTGTCCCTTTGGTGAAGCGTTGACGGGAGAGGGCCCGTTTCCGGTGTAGGCCGGCGCTTCGCACTCCGCCATGTCAGAGGTGTCAAACCCCGCCTCTGATGTTGAAGGGAGCATCCATGCTTCTGGTCGCTAACGGTTCCGTCTTTACCCGCAACGCTCAGACCCCGTTTATTCCAAACGGTGCGGTCGCCATTGACGGAGATACGATCGTCGAAGTGGGCCCCGAGCGCGAGCTCAAGGCCAAGTACCCGGATGCCGAGTACGTCGATGCCCAGGGCAACCTCATCATGCCCGGACTCATCAACTGCCACACCCACATCTACTCGGGTCTGGCCCGCGGCCTTGCCATTAAGGGCTGCAACCCCACCAACTTCTTGGAGAATCTCGAGCAGCAGTGGTGGAAGATCGACGACAACCTGACGCTCGACGGCACCAAGGCCAGCGCCTATGCTACGATTTTGGACTCCATCCGTGATGGCGTCACCACGATCTTCGATCACCATGCGAGCTTCTGCGAGATTCCGGGAAGCCTCTTTACCATTAAGGATGCAGCTCAGGAGCTGGGCATGCGTTCGTGCCTGTGCTACGAGGTCTCCGATCGCCGCGGCCAGGAAAAGTGCGACCAGGCCATTGCCGAGAACGCCGAATTTGCCCAGTGGGCCGCCAAGGAGCGTCGCGATAACGACAACCACATGATCGCCGCCATGTTTGGCGGACATGCTACCTTTACGCTTTCGGACGAGACCATGGATAAGATGGCCGAGGCCAACAACGGCCTGACCGGCTTCCACATCCATGTGTGCGAGGGCATGAACGACGTGTGGGACTCCCGCCTCAACCGCGGTGGCATCAGCCCCGTCGAGCGCCTGCTGCAGCACAACCTGCTGGGTCCCGACACCATGCTGGGCCACTGCATCCACGTGACGCCTGCCGAGATGGATATCGTCAAGGAGTCCGGCACTTGGCTGGTCAACAACCCCGAATCCAATATGGGCAACGCCGTGGGCTGCGCCCCCGTGCTCGAGTTCTTCCGCCGCGGCATCCCCGTGTGCATGGGCACCGACGCCTACACCCACGATATGCTCGAGAGCCTTAAGGTCTTCCTGATTATTCAGCGCCACAACGCCGCCATGCCCAACGTGGGCTGGTGCGAGGCCATGACGATGCTGTTCGAGAACAACGCCAAGATGGCGAGCAAGTACTTCGATCGCAAGCTCGGTGTGCTCGAGGCCGGCGCTGCCGCCGACGTTATCGTTATGGACTACAAGCCCTTTACGCCGCTGAGCGAGGAGAATATCGACGGCCACATGCTCTTTGGCATGATGGGCAAAAACTGCCGCACCACCATCATCAACGGCC
>NZ_CYYP01000001.1:140280-142595 GCF_001405375.1 Collinsella aerofaciens | reverse complement strand
TACAGAGAGGAGCCCACTATGAGCGACATCATGAGGCCGATCCCGTTTTCGCAGCTGATGAACTGGATCATCGAGGAGCACAAGACTCAGGGCGCCGTCTTTGGCGTGCGCAAGATGGTCACGACCAACCAGGAGGGCGCGCTTCCCATTTTTGACGAGCGCATCGAGACTCCGTTTGGCCCGGCCGCCGGTCCCAACACGCAGCTTGCCCAGAACATCGTGGCCTCTTATGTGGCCGGTTCCCGCTTCTTTGAGCTTAAGACCGTTCAGGTTATGGACGGCGAGGGGCTCTCCAAGTGTGTGAACAAGCCCTGCATCGTGGCGCAGGACGAGTGCTACAACTGCGAGTGGTCGACCGAGCTCGAGGTTCCGCAGGCCTTTGCCGAGTACGTGAAGGCATGGTTTGCCTGCCACCTGATCGCTCGCGAGTACGGCCTGGGCAGCCCGGACGGCTTTGTCTTCAACATGTCCGTGGGTTATGACCTGGAGGGCATCAAGAGCCCCAAGGTCGATGCATACATTGAGGGCATGAAGGACGCCAGCGGCTCCGAGGTTTGGAACGAGTGCCGCACGTGGGCGCTCGCTAACCTGGACAAGTTTGAGAATGTCGATGCCGCGTTTGTCGAGTCCATCCCGGCGCGCGTCTCCAACTCCATTACCGAGTCCACGCTGCATGGCTGCCCGCCGGCGGAGATCGAGCGCATCGCGACCTATCTGATTACCGAGAAGGGTCTCAACACCTACATCAAGTGCAACCCCACGCTGCTGGGCTATGAGTTTGCTCGCCAGCGCCTCAACGAGCTGGGCTTCGACTACATCGTCTTCGATGACACGCACTTCCGCGAGGATCTGCAGTGGGTCGACGCTGTGCCCATGTTTGAGCGTCTGATTGCCCTGTGTGCCGAGCGCGGCCTGGAGTTTGGCGTCAAGCTGACCAACACGTTCCCCGTCGACGTGACGAGGAACGAGCTGCCCTCCACCGAGATGTACATGTCCGGCCGTTCGCTGTTCTCGCTGACCATCGAGGCCGCCCGTCGCATTACCGAGCAGTTCGATGGCAAGCTGCGCATTAGCTACTCTGGCGGTGCTACGGTCTACAACATCCGCGCCCTGTACGATGCCGGCATTTGGCCCGTCACCCTGGCGACCGACGTACTCAAGCCTGGTGGCTACGAGCGCTTTAGCCAGATGGCTGGCGAGTTTACCGACCTGGATGGCAAGCCGTTCGCGGGCGTCTCTCTCGAGGCCGTGACTGCGATCCAGACCGACTCGCTCACCAACCCGCTCTACAAGAAGCCGCTGCGCCCGCTGCCCGACCGCAAGGTCGCCGGCAAGAGCCCGCTTTCCGACTGCTTTACCACGCCGTGCCGCACGAGCTGCCCCATCCAGCAGGATATTCCCGCCTATCTGGCGGCTGTTGACGAGGGCCGCTTCGAGGACGCGCTCAACATTATCATCGAGCGCAACGCCCTGCCGTTCATCACCGGTACCATCTGCCCGCATCCCTGCGGCCGTGCCTGCGAGCGTGCGTTCTACGAGCCCGAGGGCGCCCAGATTCGCGCCAGCAAGCTCAAGGCCGCCCGCGAGGCCATGGCCGCCGTGCTGCCCAAGCTGCGCGCCCAGGCCATCGCAAACGACGGCGAGCGCAACGTTGCCGTTATCGGCGGCGGCCCGGCCGGCCTGGCGACCGCGTTCTTCCTGACGCGTGCCGGCGTGCCCGTCACCATCTTTGAGGCCCGCGATTCGCTCGGTGGCGTGGTCCGTCACGTGATTCCCGAGTTCCGCATTGCGAGCGACGATATCTCCCACGATGCCGAGCTCTGCCTGGCCTTTGGCGCCAAGGTGCAGCTCAACGCTCGCGTTGATTCCATTGACGAGCTCAAGGCCCAGGGCTTTACCGACGTGGTCGTGGCCACCGGTGCCTGGATGCCCGGCTCTGCGGGCTTGGGCGAGGGTGCCGAGCTCGATGTGCTGGAGTTCCTCGAGGCCGCCAAGAAGGGCGAGAAACTCGAGCTGGGCGAGGACGTCGTGGTCATTGGCGCCGGCAACACCGCCATGGACGCGGCCCGCGTGGCCAAGCGCCTGGCCGGCGTGAAGAACGTGCGCCTGGTGTATCGCCGCACCAAGAAGCAGATGCCCGCCGACGAGGAAGAGCTCGATCTTGCTCTTGCCGACGGCGTTGAGTTCTGCGAGCTGCTGGCGCCCAAAGCGCTCAACGGCTCCGTGCTGACCTGCGACGTTATGGAGCTCGGCGAGCCGGATGCAAGCGGCCGCCGCAGCCCCGTCGCCACGGGCGAGACCGTCGAGCTTTCCGC
>NZ_CYYP01000001.1:131882-140016 GCF_001405375.1 Collinsella aerofaciens | reverse complement strand
GCAGGCCGGCCGCGAGGACACCTGCTACGAGCGCAAGGGGTCGCTGTGCCGCGACAAGCGCAACTGCACCAAGACCCGCTGCCTGGGCTGCGGCTCGGTGTGCGAGGTCTGCTGCGATGTGTGCCCCAACCGCGCCAACGTGGCAATTAAGGTGCCGGGCCTGGCCAAGCATCAGGTCGTCCATGTCGACGGCATGTGCAACGAATGCGGTAACTGCGCCGTGTTCTGCCCCTACCAGGAGGGTCGTCCCTACAAGGACAAGCTCACCCTGTTCTGGAGCGAGCAGGACATGGAGAACTCCGAGAACGAGGGCTTCCTGGCCGTGGACGAGGACCACTTTAAGGTTCGCGTCGCCGGCACGGTCCGCACCGTCTCGGTCGATGCCGTCAACACCGGTCTTCCCGAGGCCGTCCGCCTGACCATCAGGGCCGTGCGCGACAACTATTCGTACCTTCTTAAGAAATAGGCGAGTCTCTTATGGCCAAATCCATTCAACATAACGTGGCCTACGTTGCCTGCGGAAGTGGTTGCGCTTCCGCAGGCGGCGACGCCCGCTGCAGCGAAGGCTGCATTGGCTGTGGCGCCTGCGTCACGGCCTGCCCCTACGGCGCCATTGCGCTGGTCGATGGCATCGCCCGCGTGGATCGCTCCAAGTGCACGGGCTGTGGCCTGTGCGGCATGGCGTGCCCGCAGCGCGTGATTGCCTTCGTTCCCGGCTACCAGAACATTCTGGTGCGCTGCAACAACACCGATAAGGGCGCCATCGCTCGCAAGATCTGCGACACGAGCTGCATCGGTTGCGGCATGTGCGCTAAAAAGTGCCCTGCCGGCGCTATCCGCATCGAGGACAACTGCGCCCATATCGACGGCGTGGACTGCCTGTCGTGCGGCATGTGCGCCGTCGTCTGCCCGCATGGCGCCATCCACGACCGCACCGGCATCGCCGCCGGCGTGTAGAAGGGAATCACCATGGCACAGGAATTCACTTTTACCGTTAACGGCGTCGAGCGCACGACGACGGAGAATAAACCGCTGCTGCGCTACCTGCGCGACGACCTGCATATCCATTCCGCCAAGGATGGCTGCTCCGAAGGCGCTTGCGGCACCTGCACCATCCATGTGGACGGTGCGGCCGTCAAGGCGTGCGTACTGACCACCGCTCTTGCCGCCGGTCGCAACATCGTGACCGTCGAGGGCCTGCCCGAGGACGTGCGCGAGGCCTTTGTGTACGCCTTTGGTGCCGTGGGCGCCGTGCAGTGCGGTTTTTGCATCCCCGGCATGGTCATGGCGGGCGCGGCGCTCATCGCTGAGGACCCCGAGCCCACCGAGGAGCAGATCAAGTACGCCATTCGCGGTAACGTCTGCCGCTGCACCGGCTACAAGAAGATCATCGAGGGCATTTCGCTGGCAGCTGCGGTGCTCCGCGGCGAAAAGCAGATCGACGAGGACCTGGAGCGCGGCGACGACTACGGTGTGGGCAAGCGCGCCTTCCGCATCGACGTGCGCAAGAAGGTGCTCGGCGAGGGCAAGTATCCCGACGACATCGACGAGCTCGATCAGCCGGGCCTGACCTATGCTAGCGCCGTGCGCTCCAAGTATCCGCGCGCCCGCGTGCTCTCCATTGATACCTCCAAGGCCGAGGCCCTGCCCGGTGTGGTGGGCATCCTGCGCGCCGAGGACGTGCCGGTCAACCAGGTCGGCCACCTTATCCAGGACTGGGATGTCATGATCGCCCAGGGCGATATCACCCGCTGCGTGGGTGACGCCATCGTGCTGGTGGTTGCCGAGGACGAGGCGACGCTCGAGAAGGCTAAGAAGCTCGTAAAGATTGATTACGAGCCGCTGGAGCCCGTGCGCAACATTGTCGAGGCTAGGGCTGCCGACGCCCCGCGCCTGCATGACAGTTTCTTTGCCTTTGGCAACACGGTGGAACTCAAGGACAACGTGTGCCAGAGCCGTCACGTGACGCGCGGCGACGCCGCCAAGGCGCTAGCGGAGAGCGCGTTCACCGTGACGCAGCGCTTTACCACGCCCTTTACCGAGCATGCCTTCTTGGAGCCCGAGTGCGCCGTCGCCTTCCCGTACAAGAACGGCGTCAAGGTGCAGTCGACCGACCAGGGTGCCTACGATACGCGCAAAGAGTGCGCCCACATGTTTGGCTGGGACAACGAGCCCGAGCGTGTGGTTGTCGAGACCATGCTTGTGGGCGGCGGTTTTGGCGGCAAGGAGGACGTTTCGATCCAGCACCTGGCCGCGCTTGCTGCCTATAAGCTCCAGCGTCCTGTGAAGTGCAAGCTCACACGTGCCGAGTCGCTCGCGTTCCATCCCAAGCGCCACGCCATGGACGGCACCTTTACGCTGGGCTGCGACGCCGAGGGCAACTTTACCGGTCTGGACTGCGAGATCAACTTTGACACCGGCGCCTACGCGTCGCTGTGCGGCCCGGTGCTCGAGCGCGCCTGCACGCATGCCGTCGGCCCCTACAAGTACCAGAACACCGACATTCGCGGTTTTGGCTACTACACCAACAACCCGCCCGCCGGCGCGTACCGCGGCTTTGGCGTTTGCCAGTCCGAGTTTGCGCTCGAGAGCCTGATCGACCTGCTGGCAGAGAAGGTCGGCCTGGATCCGTGGGAGATTCGTTACCGTAATGCCATCGAGCCGGGTGAGGTTTTGCCCAACGGCCAGATCGCCGATTGCTCCACGGCGCTGAAGGAGACGCTGCTCGAGGTCAAGGATGCCTACTATGCGCATCCCGGACACGCCGGTATCGCCTGCGCCATGAAGAACGCCGGCGTGGGCGTGGGCCTGCCCGATGCCGGCCGCTGCAAGATCCGCATCGAGAACGGCGTGGCCGTGGTCTATGCCGCCACGTCCGACATCGGCCAGGGCTGCAACACCGTCTTTTTGCAGGACGTTGCCGAGGCATGCGGCCTGCCGCTGAGCTGCATCGCCAACGGCGAGTGCTCCACCGAGAACGCTCCCGACTCCGGCACCACGTCTGGTTCGCGTCAGACGGTCGTGACCGGCGAGGCCGTGCGCGGCGCCGCCTTCCTGCTGCGCGATGCCATGCTTGACATCGAGGCCGGCAAGCCCGCGCCCGATGCTCCCGTGAGTGCGCATGGCGACGGCGTCAAGATCGAGTACGACGACGGTCACGCCTATCAGCTGCGTACACAGGAACTCGTCGCCGGCCAGGGTATGCATCCTCAGGATCCCGCGGCCGCCATCAAGGCACTCGAGGGATGCGAGTTTGGCTACGTGTACCTGGAGCCGACCGACAAGCTGGGTGCGGATGTTCCCAACCCCAAGAGCCACATCTGCTACGGCTTTGCCACGCATGTGGTCATTTTGGATGATGACGGCCGCGTGAGCGAGGTCTATGCCGCGCACGATTCCGGCAAGGTGGTCAACCCCATCTCCATCCAGGGTCAGATCGAAGGCGGCGTGCTCATGGGTATGGGCTATGCGCTTACTGAGGACTGGCCGCTCAAGGACTGCGTGCCCCAGGCAAGGTACGGTACGCTCGGGTTGTTCCGTGCACCCGAGATCCCGGATATCCATGCCATCTACGTGGAGAAGGACGAGCTGCTGCCCGTGGCATACGGCGGCAAGGGCATCGGCGAGATCGCAACGATTCCCACGGCGCCCGCCGTACAGAACGCCTATCGCGCATTTGACGGCAAGCTGCGTCCCGATCTGCCCATGGTGGATACGCCCTACAGCCGCGTTCGCAACCGCGGGTAGGGTGGGGCGCGGACGACCATTGCTGATGGGCTGTTCACGCTCAACATCAACTGTATATGCTGCGCCTTTGGCCCCGGCCCCATCGCGAGCCGGAGCCTTTTGTTTGGAGCGGAAACTGTGTACCGGAATTTGGCTCCAACGTGGGTTGCATTTTCCGGGTGAAGCCTCAAGCGGAAACTGCGTCCCGGAATCGTGCCTCAGAATGGGATGCGTTTTCCGCTGGCCGGTCGTTTGGAAAGCGCATCCCAGTTTGAGCGTTTATTCCGGGATGCGGTTTCCGCTGAAGGACTCAACCGGAAAGCCTGTCCCGTTCCGAGGCTGGATTCCGGGACACGCTTTCCGCTAGGCCCGCCATACGGAAAGTGCATCCCGTTTTGAGTGTCCGAACTGGGACGCGCTTTCCGCCAGCGTGGCCGTTGGGAAAACGCGGCCCAGATAGGGGGGATGCGATTCGGCGATGCGTGGCCTAGCAGCTCCTACAGGTCCACCTCGTTGAGCCATGTCGGCAGCGCGGTCTGCCGGATGCCTGCCGTCTGCAGCTTTTTGGCGAGCACTCCTGCCGAGCGGACCTCGTTCATGGTAAAGCGCAGCAGAGGGTGGCCGTAGAGCGATAGGTGCGCCTCGCGCTGTCGTTCGGCAACGAGCGCCTCTGCGGTGGTGCGTCCGGCCAGCATGGTCTGGTCGGTATATTTGATGAGCCCGTCGAGCTCGCCCAGCGTGAGTTCCCGCGCCTGGCGCTCCCAGGTAAAGTCCGTTCGTATAGGCTTGGCCGAATCGAAGGGGTCCGTCAGCTCGTATTGAAGCCAGTCGGGCGCAAAGCCCGTCTCGATCATGACGGCTCGGGCGACCGATTCCCCGCCGCTCTCGGCGCGGGCGTCGGCATATCGAAGCGTTGTGAGAGCGGTGCGAATCGCACGACCATTGCGGGCAGTCGCTCGTTGCTCAACGGCCTCCATCAGCTGTTCCCGCGCAAGGCCGAGCTTTGAGATCGCCGAATCGGCAATGGGCATGCCGTCGGCAAAACCAGTTTGCAGCAGGCAATCTGTGGCCGTTTGGATGGGCGGCGTTACCGATATGCCGGCTCTGCGTATTGCTCCGGCCGGCTCAATCTGGTGTCGCTGAATATGTGCGCCCGGACGAGCCGACGGCTTTGTCGAGCTGCAAACATGCACGACGTTCAGGTGTCGCCACGAGACCTCGAGCCCCAGCAGGCAAGCTGCCGAAAACGAGCAGAACGTCCAATCGGGATGGATGATCGCAAGGGCGCGGATAATCTCGCAATGGCGTTGCGCTCGGTTGAGTTCATCCCAGCGCGTTTTTCGCGCGAACAGTCCCGGCATGGGGGAGACGACCGCGCTGCCGATGCGCCGAAGGAGCGCTTTTCGGATCGCCGTGCTCGGGGGAATCAGACAGCGCCCCTCTTGTTCGGCTTGAGTGAGCAGTTGGTCGATGAGCTGGTCATTGCAATGGGTCATGAGCTACCGCCTCCTTTTGGGTAGCAAAAACGTATCAGCTGGAACTTGCCGCTCAGCTGACCAAAAGCTGACCAAAATCTAACCATGCAGGTAGATGCCCTGCTTTTGGCGACATATTTCTTGTTTGAATCGGTGGGCGGTAATCGGCGACCTTGAACGGTAGCGAGTTATGAAGACTGGGTAAGTTTCGGGACGTGTACTTTTTTGAAAAGAGCATTCTATCTGCTGTTTTGTGTCTCTGGATCGCATGTTTGAAGGTCTGTGATAAGGGCGACGGATTGTCGTCTTGTATCTGCGGAAACAGTGATCCGGAATTGACGTTCGGAATGGGACGCGCTTTCCGGAACGCCCCTCAACCGGAAACTGCGTCCCAGATTTCGGCCTCGGAGTGGGATGCCGTTTCCGGATCGGGCCTCAAGCGGAAACTGCGTCCCGGAATCGAGCCTCGGGGTGGGACGCACTTTCCGGATGGCATGCTTGGCGGAAACTACGGCCCAGTTTTTGGCTCCAGAACGGGATACATTTTCCAGAACGGTCCACGTGCGGCGGTGTATCGCCCTTTTCGTGCGCCGCTTGTCGAATTACGTTATAGCTAGCTATATTATAGGAAGGTATAATATAGCTAGCTATAACGCAAAGGAAGGATGGCCCTATGTTTATCGGAAGAACGGCGGAAATGTCCGAGCTCAATCGACTGTATGGCACGGGCTCCTTTGAGATGCCTGTGATTTACGGCCGCCGTCGCGTGGGCAAAACGCGTCTTATCACAGAGTTCATCCAAGGCAAGAAGGCTATTTACTTTCAAGCTCGTCGCACCAATGCGGAGGCAAACCTGCACGGCTTTAGCCAGGCGATACTTGCAGGCTCGGTTGGTGCTGCAGGCGTGTCGTTTCGTAGTTTTGACGAGGCGTTCGATGCATTGGCCACCATGGCTCGCACGGAACGTTTGGTTGTCGTGATTGACGAGTATCCCTATCTCGCCCAATCGAATTCCGAAATCAGCTCGTTGCTGCAAGACAAGATCGACCACTTATACAAAGAGACCAGGCTAATGCTGATCCTATGCGGCTCGTCTCTTTCGTTTATGGAGGAACAGGTGTTGGGCTACGAGAGCCCACTATACGGTAGGCGTACGGCCCAGTTTAAGATTATGCCGCTCGATTTTACGACGACCCTCGGGTTGTGGCAGAGCATGGGTCGCGAAGACGCTGCAGTTTGCTATGGCATGACGGGCGGCATTCCTGCATATATCGAGAAAGTCGATCCTGCCGTATCGCTCAAGGACAACATCAAACGTCTTTTTCTTACTCCTACGGGCTATCTCTTTGAGGAGCCGAGTAACCTGCTGTTGCAAGAGTGCCGCAATCCCGAGCAATATGATGCGATCGTGCAAGCAATTGCTCAGGGGCGCTCGAGGATCTCGGAGATTGCGAGCTCTACGGGAATCCCTGCGAGCAACGTAAAGAGCTATGTGGATAAGCTGGCGTCGCTTGGGATTGTCGAGCGCGAGCTGCCCCTAAACGAGACGAGCAATAAGCGAGCCGTGTATCTGCTGAGCGATCAGATGTTTAGGTTCTGGTACAAGTTTGTTCCGCAGAACATCGGGCTGATTCAAAACGATATGGCCGAGATGGCGTATAAGCGCATTGAGCTGCACGTATCGGATTACATGGGTACGGTCTTTGAGCTCATATGCAGACAATACGTGTACGAACTCGCGCGCGCGGGCCAGCTCGATGTGGTTCCGGCGAGCGTCGGGCGCTGGTGGGGGACGGATAATCGCACGCATACGCAGGAAGAAATCGACTTGATTGTTGACGATGGCGAGGGCACTGCGCTGTTTGCGGAATGCAAATGGCGCAATGAACCGGTGGGCGAAGACGTGCTGCAAAAGCTCGTGCATCGAAGCGAGCTCTTTAGACGGCAGCACAAAAGCTATGCGATCTTCTCGAAGCACGGCTTTACGCAGGGATGTCGGGATACCGCGGAGAGTAGGGGAGACGTCAAGCTGATCTCGTTTGCCGAGATGTGAGGGCGGGGATAATGAAGCGCGTCCTGATTTGATGCTGGGAATGGGATGTGCTTTCCTTTTGCGACCTTTGGCGGAAAGTGCGTTCCAGATTTCGGCTTCAGAATGGGATGCCGTTTCCGGATCGGGCCTCAAGCGGAAACTGCGTCCCGGAATTCGGCTCCAAAACGGGATACGCTTTCCCGGTGGCATCTCTAGCGGAAACTGCATCCCGGAATGAGCTCTCGGAACGGGACACGCTTTCCCATCGGGGCCTCAAGCGGAAACCGTGTCCCGGAATCGAGCCTCAGGGTGGGACGCATTTTCCGGTAGAGGCCTGGGACGGAAGGCGTGTCCCAGAATCCGGCTAATCCGATGGCCAGGTGGTTGAGCGAGCGGGCTCCGAGGATCCATTACTGAAAATTCATTTGTTAAACCTGGCAACCGTGGGTAGAATAAAGTCGACGGCAGCCCAAGGGTGATAGCTGGGCAGCGCCGTTACTTAGTTCAAGGGGTCAATGCCTTAACGGCGTCGACCCCTCTAATATGAGAAAGCCATTGTCAATAGGCGTGTTTGTTCGAGCCCGGTTTTAAACCGGGCTTTTTCGTTTCCCGTCGGGAGGGCCCGCGCACGCTGCACGTTTAGTCGACGCTTGCCTGGCAAGCTAATATCCGCGGGCTCTTGCGGGCGCGCTGCCGGCGGTCAGCCCGGTATGTCCGCGCACCCCACCGCATTTCGATTCTCCGTCCGGCGCGCTCGTCCGAAACCAGTCTTGTTCACGGGCGCGGCCCTTGGGCTGCCCAAAAAGGGCTCGTGAACGCGCGCCGGCGATGCGTCGAGGCGCGGGCCCTCCCGGCGGGAGGCTTGTTGTCCGACGGGGTCAGCCGAGGGTCCCCTCCGCCC
>NZ_CYYP01000001.1:12605-131557 GCF_001405375.1 Collinsella aerofaciens | reverse complement strand
GGTTATCCCGCCGCGCCGCTCGGTCTCGCCGCTCGAACGCTCCGACGGGACTAGCCCGCACCAGCTCGCGAAGGCCGGGGCCGTCCGGAACCTCGTGAAGGAGCCCGCCTCGGCTGCGAGCCTGAAGGCCGTCAGGGTGTCGATTCCCTTGATGCAGGAGAGCGCCTCGACGGCCGGGCGCCACCGGTCGGTCCGGGCGAGGGCGAGCACCTTCTTCTCGAGCTGCCGGCGGTCCGACTCCGCGCACCTCGCGGCCGTGACGTAGTACTCGAGCACGTCGCGCTGGGGCCCCTCGAGCCTGATCCCGGATATCCATCTCCAGTGGGCGCGCGTCCAGGATCCCTTCCTCGTCCCGTCGGCGTTGCGCTCGTCCCAGACGTGGCCCAGCCTGATCAGGAACATGTTGAGTCGCTGCCTGGCGCGGCGGTACTCCGCCGTGGCGTCGTCGAGGGCGCGGTCGAGGTCCCGGGCGGCCTCGACGGCCGCATCGGGCAGCGGGACCTCCACGATGTTGTGGGTGGCGAGCATGCGGGCGATGAACTCGGCGTCGCGCCGGTCGTTCTTGCGGCGCGCGTCCGCCGCCGGCCTCTGCATCTTGGAGACGGCGGCCACGGCGCAGTCGAGGCCGAGCGCGCGCAGCTCGCGCGCCATGTGGAAGCCGGTGGGGCCGCTCTCGTAGCAGGCCCTGGGCTCCTCGAACCCGAGGGCCCACTCCGCGATCTCGGCGGCGTCCGTCCCGAAGTCACGGTGCACCACCTCGCCGGTGAAGGGGTTGAACGCCGCGGCGGCGACCGATCGCGCGTGGACGTCCAGGCCGATGGAGGTAACATGGGGCATGGGAAGCCTCCTCCCCGCAGGTGCGGTAAGGGCTACCGCACGGGCCGATACTCAAAGCCCATTGTGGCATCCCGAGCCCGCGGAAAGAAGCTGCGCCGCGGGGGAGGCGACCCAAATGGCTTTCTCATATCGTCTTGTTTTAATCACCATGATTATTTTGCTTAAAGCAACAACGTTCCCGCTCGATGTAACCACCGAATCAAAACGTGTACATCAGCCACCAAAATCGACATTTTTCGACATGTTTGGAGGCTGATGTACACGAATGCGAAATCCCCGCCGCCTAAAAGCGCCCTCCACATGTCTGGACTCTCTATGCTTACGCTGGATAGACATCGCCGGAACGGGTATAGTATCGAAAGTTTTGTCGTTAACCAGCGGGGGAGTCCTGTGGGCATCAAAAAGAAGATCAAAAAGGAGCTTATCGGCACTTCCGATTACCCGTCGAATAAGATCTTTACGATCTCCAATTTCATCACCTTTACGCGCCTGATCCTCACCCTGGTATTCCTGTACCTGTTTGTGACGGATAACAACCGTGTCATCGCCATCGCAATCTACGCCGTTGCCGCCTCCACCGACTGGATGGACGGCCAGATCGCCCGCATGACTAAGACGGTCTCGTGGCTCGGCAAGGTCATGGATCCCATTTGCGACCGTGCGCTGCTGTTCACCGGCGTACTTGGACTGGTGGTTCGCGGAGAGCTGCCCATCTGGGTCTGCGTGCTCATTATTGGCCGCGACATCTATCTGGGCATCGGCACGCTTATCGTTCGTCATTATCACCGTCGCCCCATCGATGTCGTCTTTCCCGGAAAGATTGCCACTGCGCTGCTCATGACCGGCTTCTCGCTCATGCTGCTCGGGTTCCCCGTTGTTGACGGCCTGCATCTTTTACCTTCAACCCTTACGGCCTTCCCGGGCCTCAACGGAAGCTCGGTGCCCCTCGGCATCTTCTTTGTGTACGGCGGCGTGATCTTCTCCATGCTCACGGCTGTCATCTATTCCATTAAGGGCGTAGCGGCCATTAAACAGGCTCTCGCGCATCCCGAGGACGAGGACATCGACTTTCTGAACCCCGAAATCGAAGACTAATTCGTTGGGGTATGATTACGTACGGTTCATTATTTGCGGCACGTCCGCGATAAGTTAGGGGTTGTCATGGACAACATGGTTAACAATATGCCTGAGAATGATAAGACTGCTGATGCTACCTGCGTATTCCGCGTGCCTTCAAGCGATGTCACCGTTCCCGACCTCATGGCTAACGTGCGCATCACCGCCCCCGTTCTGTCCATCGTCAAGGGTCCGCAGACGGGTGCCGCTTTTGAGCTCGAGGACGACGTGACCACCATCGGCCGCGATCCCGCGAACGGCATCTTCCTCAACGACATGACCGTTTCGCGCAGCCACGCGCGCATTATTCGCGAGGGCCTCGGCGCTCGCATCGAGGACCTGGGCTCGCTCAATGGCACCTGGGTCGACGGCGCCATCGTCAATGCAGCCCCGCTGCACGACGGTTCTTCCGTCCAGATCGGTACGTTTACGCTCATCTACCACGAGAGCACGCCGGAGCGCATCGAAACCGGTGAGTAGGGCATGGCCGAACGCAACTATCTGAGTATCGGCCAAGTCGTCAACCTACTTCGAGGCGCATACCCCGATCTTTCGAACTCAAAAATTAGATTTCTAGAGGATGAGGGGCTCATTACCCCTCATCGTACGCCAAAGGGATACCGTCAGTACTCCAAGGAAGACGTTGATCGCCTGGAGGTCATTCTGCACTTGCAGAAGACTCGCTACATGCCGCTCAACGTGATCAAGCAGCGCTTGGAAAACGCCACGGACCTGTCCACGCTCGCCTACGAGGTTGGCCTGTTGTCCGACGTTCCACTCAAGACGGAGCCCAAGGAGACTAAGCAAAAGCTGCATCCCATCGAGACCATTCCCGATATGCTGGGCGTCGAGATTTCGTTTATCCGCTCGCTCGCCGAGAACGACCTCATTCGCATCATCAAGAGTCCGCAAAATCGTGAGCTCGTCGATGGTCGCGATTTTCCGATCATCCGCTACTGCTCCGAGCTGTCACGCTTCCATATCGAGCCGCGCAACCTGCGTCAGTACGTGTCTTCCGCCAACCGCGAGTCCTCGATGTTTGAGCAGGTGCTCGTGAGCATGCTCGGAATGGATACCTCCGATGACGAGCGCGACGCCAAGCTCGAGCGTGCGTTTAAGAAGCTTCACGACCTGACGGAAGGTGTGCACACTGCGCTGCTCAAGAACCGCGTTTTTGAGTCGCTCAACGCCGTGGTCGAGGACGCCGACATCGATGCACTCGATGAGGAAATCACTCGCTCCGAGTCCACCAAGGCCAAAAACGAAGAGGCAGACGCGCCGGCTTCGCACGAGGATTCTCTCGTAAAGCCGCTCAAGGTCGTCGCCCCTTCGCACTCCGGCACCGCCACCGCGGCCAAATAACCTCTGCCGCTTATCCGGCAACCCATTGAAAGGTCATGCAATGTACGACTTCGAATCTCAAATCGTCGACATCCCCGACTATCCCGAGCCCGGAGTCATCTTTAAAGACATCACGCCGCTCTTTGGCAATCCCGAGGCGCTCAAAGCCATGACCGATGCCCTCGCCGAGCACTTTACCGGCATGGGAATCACCAAGGTCGTGGGTCCCGAGGCTCGCGGCTTTATGGTTGGCGTACCGGTGGCTGTAGCCCTTGGCGCTGGCTTTGTTCCCGCACGTAAACCGGGCAAGCTGCCGCGCGAGACCGTAAGCCAGAGCTACGAGCTCGAGTACGGCACCGATTCAATTGAGATCCATGCCGACGCCATCAGCTCTAAAGATACCGTGTTGATTCTGGACGACTTGGTCGCGACGGGCGGAACCGTCGAGGCAACAGGTAAACTGGTGCGAGATATGGGCGCAAAGCTTGTCGGTTACGGTTGTATCCTTGAGCTTGCGTTTCTCAACCCGCGCGAGAAGCTCACGCCGTCTGATGACGATGTGGAGCTCTTTAGCCTGGTGACGGTGGACTAGCCGTTACCCTTAGTTACTGGAAAGGAAGCTACATGCGCACAGCAAACACGCACAAAAATATGGCACGCTGCGCTGCTACGGCAACCCTCGCTTGTGTTTTGGGCTTGGGCCTCGCGGCTCCTGCCTACGCCGATACCGCATCCGACCTTGCCGCTGCTCGTACGAAGCTCGAGCAGATCGGTACCCAAACCCAGCAGATTTACGATGAGCTCGCCACGCAGACGCAGGCGCTCGATCAGACTGCTGGTGAGATCACGCAAAAGCAGCAAGAGATCGCCGATGGTCAGGCCAAGCTCTCGACCTATGTCGCCGGCGAGTACAAAACCGGCGGTCTGAGCCTGCTTCAGGTTCTGACGGGTGTCGATGACCTGAGCGATATGCTCAACCGTCTGTTCTACTACGGCAAAGTTTCCGATAAGCAAGCTCAGACCATTCAAGAGGTCAAGGAGCTTAAGCAGCAGCTCACCGATAAGCAGGCCGAGCAGGAAAAGAACGTCGCCGCCACGCAAAAGAAGGTCGACGAGCTTAACGCCCAGCAGGCTGAAGCCCAGAACGTCGTAAACTCCCTGGATTCACAGCTGCAGGCCGAGCTTGCCGCCGAGGCCGAGGCCAACGCCGCGCTGCAGGCTGGCATCAACGCCAGCACCGCCGAGAAGGCCACGGTGAGCAACGAGACTGCCGGTACGACCGAGAACACCAACAATGGTGGCCAGACCAGCAATAACAACAACCAGGGCGGCAACACTCCAGCTCCTACGCCGGCACCTGCTCCGACGCCGCAGCCTTCCACGCCCGCTCCGGCTCCGACGCCTTCTGCTCCGAGCCAGTCTGTTGATGGTGGTTCTGTTGTCTCGCGTGCATACAGTAAGCTTGGTTGCGCTTATTCCTGGGGCGGAATTGGCCCGAACAGCTTCGACTGCTCTGGTTTTGTTAGCTATTGTCTCACTGGTCGCTATTGCCGCCTGGGCACCACGGGCACCTTTATGGGCTGGACGCGTGTGTCCGATCCGCAGCCCGGTGACGTTGTTGTCAACTCGTACCACACCGGCATTTACATCGGTGGTGGTCAGATGATTCATGCTTCCGACTACAACACGGGTGTTATCATCAGCTCCGTTGCCGCCGGCATGAACAACAACTATATCTTCGTGCGCTACTAAGTCATCTTACACAGCGTGTGAATGTGGACCTCGTGGCTTTAAGTCGCGAGGTCCATTCTTTTGTCTCTATTCTTGTGCGGCTATCTAGTATTCAAAACTAGATAGCCGCACATTCAATTTGCAAGATGGCTATAATTGAATGAGAACAATTAGAAAGGACCCTCTATGAGCTGGGCACTTATCTCCGATTCAAGCTGTAACCTCCGCGATTGGCAACCGACCGCGCCCCATACCACCTTTGCATTTGCGCCCCTCAAAATTCGAGTGGGGGAGCGTGAATTCGTCGATGACCTTTCGCTCGATGTTCATGAGCTTAACTGCGCTGTTATGGCGGAGACGAACGCTTCTTCGAGCGCTTGTCCCAGCGTAGGGGAGTGGGCCGAGCTCTTCAAATTGGCAGACAAGACCATCTGCATGCCGATCTCTGAGGGCGTGTCGGGCAGCTACAACGCGGCAGCCACGGCTCGCGATATGGTTCTTGCCGAGGAGCCCGACCGACAGATTCATCTAGTCAATTCACGCGCAGCTGGCGGCAAAATGGACCTCATTTTCTTGCTGTTCGACCGCTATCTTGCAAGCAATCCGGATGTCTCATTCGAGGACGCTTGCGCATACTTCGATAGTCTTGAACAGAACAGCAAAATCCTCTTCAGCTTGTGCAATTACGAAAATCTCGCCAAAGCCGGACGTATCCCTAAGGCAGCCGGCGTCATTGCCAACAAGCTCAATATACGCATTTTGGGCACGGCGAGTGAGGCCGGTAAAATCGAACTCGTCGGGCACACACGTGGCGAAAAGAAGATTCTTAACAAGATCATCGACACTATGGAAGCCGAGGGCTTTACGGGCGGTGAGGTCATCATCGATCACGTTGAGAACGAAGCTGGAGCCCAGGCGCTTACTGACCGCATAGTCGAGCATTGGCCCGGCTCCAAGACCATCATCATGCCCTGCAACGGCCTGGATTCCTATTACGCCGAGATGCACGGCCTCATCATCGGCTACGGCATGGGCGTAGCATCGGGCCAATAAGGTCAAACCAAGCAAAAAACGGGCGGGACAAAATGACCTATGGCTCTTTGTCCCGCCCGTTTTATACGTCGACTAGCTATTAAACCCATTGAACTTGAGATAGCTCATCAAGTACGCCTTCGAAACAAAGGACGATACGGCACTGCGCACAAGCAGCGACTCGCGTGTGACCTGATGCGCCGTATCGGGAACCGGCGTCTGCTCGATAGAAAACGCGGCGCGAATCGATGCCTCAAGCTGGTCGATCACATAATCGAAGGCAGTCGGGGCATCGTAGCTCAAACGCTGAATGTTAAAGAGTGCCTGCACCGCAGCAATAGGTAGCACCTGCTTAAAGATGCAGATAGCGATCAGGCGGGCAATCTGCTCGCGACCATACTGCTTTTTGACCGGAGCAGGCACCAGGCCGACCTTCACGTAGTTATTGATCATCGATGGCGTAATGATAGGCTGCTCAACGCAAATAGACAGCGGCTCCATCCACAGCGCAACATACTCAATAACCTGGTCGCGGTAGAGTGTCACATTTGGCAACTGGTTATAGCGCGGCAGACTCAACATATTGAGTTTGCGCACGATATCGGACTGAATAAATGCATCGGGCAGCACAGTGGGTTGAATATCCTCAGGCTTAATGCTGACCGATGTATCGGACATCGGGATAACGCGTTTGGCGTGGTTCATAAGGATCCTCCGTTCATTAGCTATATTGTATTCTAGGTTATCTAGTTTTGCATACCATATAGCCGGCAAGTAAAAGTGGTTGGACAGCACATTGATACACCGCCCAACCACTTCGTTTAAAGATAGCAACCTTACATAAGATATATTATCGTACTTATCCACGAAGAAATGCGTATGCGCTGGTTGCCGCTATGGCTCCATCAGAAACGGCGGTCACAACTTGGCGTAAACGCTTGGAACGGATGTCGCCAGCTGCGAATAAACCGGGCGTACGGGTGGCCATCGAATCGTCGGTAACAATGCCGCCGTCGGGAGCCAGATCGACGAGATGCTCAACAAGCTCGGTATGTGGCTGCGTCCCCGTAAAGACAAAAATGCCAAATGTGCCAGGTTCAAAGGACTCAGTGTGCATTTCACCAGTCGCATTGTTCTTGAACGTGATTGTCGTGGGCATCGCTTCACCAGAAAGCTCAACAATACTAGTTTGGTACCTAACTGAAATATTGTCCTTAGCAAGCACCTTATTCACAACGCCCTCGGGTGCACGGAACTGATCGCGACACAGCACGATGGTCACGCTGCTGGCAATGTCGGACAGGAACAGTGCCTCCTCGCATGCCGAATTGCCGCCTCCGATAACAAAGACCTGCTTGCCACGGAAGAACATGCCGTCACACGTCGCGCAATACGAAACGCCACGACCGCGATACGTGTCCTCGCCAATAAAACCCGCAGGACGCGGCGTGGCGCCCATGCACGCAATGACGCTCTTGGCCGCTGTGTCGCCCATATCATGATGGATGGTAAATTGAGCCGCATCGGCATCGTAATCGACGCCTGTCACCATACTCCATTTAACCTGGGCCCCCAGGCCTTCAGCATGCTGTTGGAACCGCTCACCAAGTTCGGCGCCGCTCAGCAGTGGAATACCAGGATAATTCTCAATCTCGTTGGATGTAGCAATCTGTCCGCCAGACATACCCTGCTCAAGGACAGTCGTCGTTAGGTTGGAGCGCGCCGCATAAATGGCCGCAGCATAGCCCGCGGGGCCGCCGCCGATAATCGCAACATCGATTGTCTGATCGGTAATCATGAAGAGTCCTCTCGTCGAAACGTTGTCGTTCTTTGCGCTCATACCCAAATTTACGTGAACGTGACACTCATGCACTACAATGATAAATCCGTGTTACAACGTCGAAGGGGAGTTATCGATGGATCAGACGCAGACGAGCGACGACGCTCCCCTGATCACGCACAGCACTCCCCAATCGGAGCAAACCACGCTCTTGGCTCAGCAAAAACCCCTCGTGACCATCGTGCATGCCTCGGTCGGCTCGGGCCACAAGGCCGCCGCAAATGCGATTGCGCAGGCATTCGACCTCGTCCGCGGCACCAATGGCGTCCCCGAGGATGTTGAGATTGAAGTGCTCGATATCCTTGATTTTGGACGTATTAAATTCGACGGCAATAAGACCGCGGCTTCTTTTACGGGAGCCACGCGCCCCATTTACGACCTGACCTGGCGATATACGCTTACGGGGCATCTTCTCTGGGGTGGCGGCACGGCATGGTCGCGAATTATGTTCCCCGCCTTCAACGAATATATTCGTAGTCGAAGGCCAATAGCCGTGGTCGCAACGCACATCACGGCAGCCAATGTTGCCGTTGGCGCCCGCGTAATTACGGGTATCGATTATCCGGTCATCTGCGTACCGACCGACTACGAAGTCGAGGGCTGGTGGCCCCACAAGGACACCGATCTATACTGTGTTGCCAACGAATTCATGGCTGAAACGCTGCGTCCGCGCAAGGTGCCCGAGGCAAAGATTCGCATTACCGGCATCCCTATTCGCGCCGGATTCGACACGAATTACGATCGCGAGGAAGAGCTAACCAAGTTCAACCTCCCCACCGACAAGACCGTCGTGCTGGTAATGGCCGGCGCCAGCTTGCCCCAGCCTTACGTCCGCTTTCGCGCGGCGATGGACCACACACTCCCCTTCCTGCGCAGCTTCGAAGACATGCACTTTGTCTTTTTGCCCGGCAAAGACGTGGAGTATGCCACCCGGCTGAAGACGCTCTTCGATGCCATGAAGCTCGAGAACGTCACGGTGTTGGACTATGTCGACGACATGGCGGCCCTCATGCACGGCTGCGACTTGGCAATCCTCAAATCGGGCGGACTCACGGTCACCGAGTGCCTCTGCGCGCATCTGCCGATGATCCTGCTGGGCAAGTCATATGGCCAGGAAAAGGCCAACACCACCATGCTCACCGGCATGGGCGCCAGCATGCACGTCACCACGGCACGAGAGCTCATCGTAACCCTGCGCCACCTGCACGACCATCCGGAGTCGCTCAAAGCCCTACTCATCAACGGCGAAGTACTACGCCGTCCCCACGCAGCCGAAGACATCGCCGTCGCCACCATGGAACTCGTAGGCAAACCCCAGAAAAGAAAACGCGCATTCTGCCGCTTCTACTGGGGCGGAAAACCCGCGCATATCCGCTAGCGTCTTAATGTTCGCTTGCCTGTGGGAGGCCCCTATATATCATCCCGTGCTCAAACATTCTCGCTTCGCTGCGAAACTGCGCGCGGGACGATATATAGGGGCCTCCCACAGGCAAGCTGCGTTAACGTACTTGCAGCTATACCAGATTCCCCACCATCAGAATCTGCAAAGGCAAAACCAAAAATATAAATATAGTAAGCCGATGCGAGAAAGGAGGTTTTCCTTTATCGCATCGGCTTACTAGAAAGAAAGGCTTTAATTTTTCAAGCGAGTAACCGCCCGCCCGTCTCTCACACATATCGTTCCACGCGCAGTTTCGCAGCGAGCGAAGCGACGCGAGAATGTTTGAGCATGGAATGATATGTGTGAGAGACGGGCGGGAGGGATACGAGCGCCCCCGCGAGAATGTTTGAGCACGGGATGATATATAGGCGGGTCGGGCCGGTCAGCGGACAGTACGTAAACGACTAAGCGACGCCGCTAGAACCGAAACCGCCGGCTCCTCGGTCGGTTTTATCTAGTTCTTCTACTTCTACGAGGTTGACCGTGGGGACTTCTTGGATGACGAGCTGGGCGATGCGGTCGCCTTTGTTGATTTGGATGTTGTTCGTGGGGTCTAGGTTGATGAGGATGACTTTGAGCTCTCCTCGGTAGTGGGCGTCGATGAGGCCAGGAGTGTTGACTATGGACAGGCCTTGCTTAATGGCCAGGCCGCTGCGGGGCTGGACGAAGCCGGCGTAGCCGTCGGGCAGGGCGACGGCTAGGCCCGTGGAGACCAGGCGACGCTCAAAAGGCTTGAGGGTGCAATCCTCGTTGGCTCGGAGGTCAAGACCGGCATCCGTGGGATGGGCGTATTTGGGAAGCTCGACGGTTGGGTCGAGACGCTTAATGTTAACGGTAATGTTGGACATGAAATCACCTTAGCTTGTCGAGCTCTTGCAGAAACTCATCGACGTCTTTGAAATCGCGATAGACCGAGGCAAAGCGGATGTAGGCCACTTTATCGATCTTGGCCAACCGCTTAAGAACCATATCGCCCAGCTCATGGGACGTAACAGCCGTGAGCGTACGGGAACGAAGCTCAACCTCAATATCGTCAATGATCTCGTTGAGCTTTTTAGTGTCGATATCTCGCTTGATCGTGGCGCGCATCAAACCGACCAGCAGCTTATTGCGATCGAACCGTTGCTTGGATCCGTCTGACTTAATGACCTCGATAGGGTCTTCACAACGCTCAAATGTCGTAAAGCGATAATTGCATGAGCAGCATTCGCGACGGCGCTTGATGGTGTTATTTGATTCCTGCATGCGGGAATCAACGACGCGGGTATGTGCCTTGCCGCATTTGGGACAGCGCATGGTACCTCCTCTAAAACGATTACAAGGGTACCATGCGACGGTACTTAAATCTTATGAACGTGCGGGAACTTTAAGATGCGCACCGGCATCGAGCGAGCCATGCTCCAGGTGATTGACGTTGCGGATCATATCAGAGGTCTCCTGCGTGGAAAGACCCTCAATCGGATGCTCCTGGGCTAGCGACCACAAGGAATCGCCAGACTGAACACGGACGGTCTCGTAGGTAACGTTGGATACCGACTCGGCATATGCGGCGTGACGAGCGCTGAAGATCGAGGTGGCAAGTACAAAGAAGAGCGTGAGCGCAACGGCTAGGGCGACAATCGTCGAAGCCTTTAGGGCAACGGGGGCCGAAGTCGTGGCGACGCACTGGCTGCGGACGGGCTTGCCAGGCAGTGTTTGGAAACCAGATCGGCCGCCTTTAACAACCGTGAAAGCCGGCGCGGCAGGCGTCTCGAGCTTAAGGGCGAGGTTTCCCTGGACCATATTCGTTGCGTTCATCATGTTCTCCTCTCGCGTGTTTTGCTGAGAACAGTTTTATCAAGCCGCGCGGACAAAAATGTCTAGCGCGAGAACGAATGTTCGGTTATTATTATCTTCGAACAGTTGTTCCTGTCAAGCAAAATTCGAACATTTGTTTGACATGGGTAGAGAGGATGCCCTGATGGCTCGCAAAATTACCAAGCGTCAGCAGCAAATTTACGACTTCATCAAGGAATATCAGCAGGAGAAGGGTTATCCGCCCAGCGTGCGCGAGATGGCTTCTGCCGTGGGCCTATCCTCTCCCAGCACCGTGCACGCCCATCTCTCTGCCCTGGAGGCGCGCGGGCTACTCAAGCGCGATGCCACCAAACCGCGCGCCCTGGAACTCTTTAACGAGGACGGTTCCTCTGTCTCAATTTCTAAATCTGACGAGCCCACCGCACCTCGCGGAACGGTCTCGCTACCGCTCGTTGGTCGCGTCGCGGCTGGGATTCCCATTCTGGCCGAGCAGAATATCGAAGACACTTTTACTATCCCGACCGAAATCGCCACTGATCAGGGTTCCTTTATCCTTGAGGTGCATGGGAGCTCAATGATCAATGTCGGCATCTTCAATGGCGATTACATCATCGTCCGTGAACAAAAGAGTGCCATGAACGGCGAAATTGTCGTGGCCATGATTGATGGTTCAGCGACCGTCAAGACGTTCTACAAGGAGCAGGGACGCGTACGCCTGCAGCCCGAGAATGACACCATGGAGCCTATCTATGCAACGAATCCCATCATCTTGGGCAAAGTCGTCGGCTTAATGCGCCGGTTCTCGTAATGCAAAAACGCATCACCATCTTTGATACCGTCCGCGGGTTTACGATGATTTCAATGGCAGGTTTTCACGCTTGCTACGATCTCGCCTACCTGTACGACTGGGATATGCCCTGGTTTACCCAGACCGTCTTTCAAGACATCTGGCGCGCCAGCATCAGCTGGGTATTTTTGTTTATCGCGGGTTGGATGTGCACCCTTTCGCGCAACAATATCAAACGTGCCGCCAAATACGCCTTAGCAGCACTCGTCGTCTGGCTGGCAACAACACTTGTCTCAGTCGACGATTCGGTTAATTTTGGCATCATCTACTGCATGGCCGCATGTACCGGCATCGTGGCGTTGACCGATCCCGTCCTTAAGAAGATATCGGCGAGATGGGGTATGTCGCTATGCCTTGTGTTGTTCGCCCTCACCTGGAGTATCCCCAAAACGATCTACCCTGTCCCCTACCTGGCGTGGCTGGGATTTCCGAGCCTTGGGTTTGTTTCAGGTGATTACTACCCCATCATCCCGTTTATCTTTATGTATCTTGCAGGATACTTCGCCGCACATATAGCGCAGGGAATCGATAAGACCGCCCTAAGCTGGGCCTACGCCAACCCCCTGCCGGCGCTCGCCAGCCTTGGACGCCATGCACTCCCCTTTTATCTGCTGCATCAACCCATTATTCTGGGCTTTTTGGAGCTCGTCTACTCGGTGCGATAACGCTTGAGCCGCGGCGCGATACGGGCCGGCAGCTTCGCCACAATACGAACGCCGTCCTCAAGATATTCCTCGTGCAAAAGGGTTCCCTGCTCATGCACCAGCGTGATGAGGGCGCCCTCGCGATACGGGATATCAGCAGAGAGCAACACATCGGTAGCAGCCGCCTCACGAGCAATACGGTCGACGAAATCGTCGAGTCCCTCGCCCGTCTGGGCCGAGAACAGCACGGCCTCGGGATAGCGACGACGGAAGCTCAGACGATCAACGCTATCGAGAAGATCGATTTTATTGAATACGGTCAGCGTTAAACGCTCTCCAGCGCCGATCTCATCAAGAACGCGGTCGACAGCCTCAAGCTGCCGCTCATAGTCCTCGTCAGACGCATCTACGACTTTGAGAATTAGATCGGCACCCAACACCTCGGACAGCGTCGATTTAAAGGCATCGACCAGACCATGCGGCAGCTTTTGAATAAAGCCGACGGTATCAGTAATCGTCATGCCGCGACCGCCGGGCAGGCGATACGAACGCGTCGTCGGGTCGAGCGTAGCAAACAGCTTGTCCTGCGAAAGTACCGTAGAGCCGGTCAGGCGATTGAGCAACGTCGATTTACCGGCATTGGTATAACCGGCTAACGCGACGCGAAACGCCGGTGACTCAATGCGGCTCTTGGACTGGACATCGCGATGCTGTTCAACCTGCTTGAGCTCACGACGAAGCGCGGCAATCTTATTGCGAATCAAGCGACGGTCAACCTCGAGCTGGCTTTCACCCTGGCCAAAGCGCGAACCGATGCCGCCGCGCGTCTGCTCCTTGGCAAGATGGCTCCACATGCCACGCAGACGAGGCAACAGATATTGAAGCTGCGCCAGCTGCACCTGTAGACGACCCTCGCGCGTCTGGGCATGCAGGCCGAAAATATCAAGAATGAGCGCCGTGCGATCGATGATCTTAACCGGTTCGCCCACGGCCTTCTCCAGATAGGACTGCTGTGAAGGCGTCAGATCGTCGTCAAAAATAACGACATCGGCATCCATGCGATGCACTAAGCCGCACAGCTCTTCAACCTTGCCGGAACCGATAAACGATTTAGGATAGGGTTTAACCAGTCGCTGCGACAAACGAGCAACACACCGGGCGCCAGCCGTGTGCGCCAGGCGCTCAAGCTCATCGAGCGAGCGATCGAGCGGCCACGCATTGTCGCGCCACTCGACGCCGACAAGAATGGCACGCTCAGGCTCGGGTGCTGTGGGAACGAGGGGAAACCGGGCCATCAGGCAGCCTCGATGCGATGCAAGATATCCTCAACGACCTCATCGACCGTATATTCGTCCATATCGAACCACACAATACGATCGTCGCGCTTAAACCACGAAAGCTGACGCTTGGCATAGCGACGCGAACGCATCTTAATGAGTTCACGAGCCTCATCCATAGTCATCACACCGTTAAAAGCATCAATGATTTCTTTGTAGCCAATCGCCTGCATCGAAGTGAGCGCATCTTCAAGCCCCTGGTCCATAAGGCCACGGACCTCATCAACAAGACCCTGCTCAAACATGAGGTCAACGCGCAGGTTAATGCGCTCGTAAAGCAGCTCACGATTGCGTGTCAAGCCAAACCACAAGGCATGATAATGCTCACATGGAACACTAAACTGTGACTTTTGCTGTGCGTAGGAAACGCCGTCATCATGCATTTCGAGCGCACGAATCACGCGGCGCACATTATGAGGATGAATGACCGCGGCAGACTCAGGATCGCGCTCGGCAAGCAGCTTATGCAGCGCTTCCTCACCAATGCGCTCGGCAAGTTCCTGATAACCCGCACGGCGATCGTCCTCAAGTTCTCCCGAGGGAAAATCCATCTCATCGAGGGCGGCCTTGAGATACAGGCCCGTACCCCCGCAAAACACCGGAAGACGTCCAGACCCGAGCAGGCGCTCAACATGCGCGCGAGCGTCTGCCTGGTAAAGCGCCGCAGAGTACGCGACGCCCGGCTCTACGATGTCAACGAGACGCAGAGGCGCCGTACACTCATCGGGCGTCATCTTTGCGGTGCCGATATCCATACCGCGATAGATTTGCATCGCATCGCACGACAGCACTTCAGACGAAAGGCGAGCGGCCAAACGGTCAGCGACGTCACTTTTACCAACCGCCGTCGGACCGACGATCGCAACGGCGGAAAGACCTGCCCCGGGAGAAATCATTAGCGCGGCTCACCCACAACGGAGCCTGACAAATACCACGTCTTAGCAACGTCGACGTCAACATCAACGATCTTACCGACAAGCTGGTCGATGCTATATCCCTCGGGAATGGGCGCATGAACGGTCTGATTCTTGGGGCTCTTGCCCAGCAGCACCGCATCGTTCTTTTTACTCGTACCCTCAATGAGCGCCGGCACCACGGTATGGAGCTCACCCTGGTTGTACTCGTGCGCTGTCGTCTCGATAACCTTGACCAGACGGTTAAAGCGCTCAAGGATGACCTCGTGCGGTGTGGGATCATCAATCTCGGCGGCCGGGGTACCAGCGCGCTTGGAGTAGATGAAGGTATAGGCCTGGGCATAGCGGACCGTCTCGGCAAGCGAGAGCGTCTGCTCAAAGTCTTCTTCAGTCTCGCCTGGGAAGCCAACGATAATGTCGGTCGAGAGCGCGATATCGGGCATACGGTTGCGAATGCGATCGACCAGGCCCAAATAGTCCTCACGTGTATAACGGCGATTCATCTCTTTGAGGATCCGCGTCGAACCTGACTGGACGGCCAAGTGCAGCTGCGGCATAACGGCAGGCGTCTCGGCCATGGCGTCGATGGTCTCGGGCAACAGGTCCTTGGGATGCGAAGACGTAAAGAAGATGCGCTCCACACCCGTATCGCCCACGGCACGCAGCAGATCGGCAAAACGCGGCTTGCCAAACAGATCGCGACCATATGAGTTAACGTTTTGGCCCAGCAGCGTAATCTCACGCACGCCCTGGCGCACCAAACCGGTCACCTCGTCGACAATCTCCTCGAAGGGGCGACTTTTTTCGCGACCGCGCACGTACGGCACGATGCAATAGGTGCAGAAATTATTGCAGCCTGTCATGATGGGCACCCAGGCGTGATACTGGGTCTCGCGATGCCACGGCATGCTCATGGCATCCGTATCCTCATGCTCATTGGTGCGGATATGACGCTTACCATCAAGGAACGCCTCGGCAATGAGCTCGGCCACATGTGCGATGGAATGCGTGCCAAAGATGACATTGACGTTATCGACGTTGGTGAGCAGGCCCTCTCCATCACGCTGCGCGATGCAGCCGCCCACGGCAACCACACGCTTGCCCGAAGGCGAAGGCGGCAGGCTTTTGCAGGAATTGCACTGACCGTACAGGCGAGTATCGGCGGCCTCACGCACACAGCATGTCATGAAGACAACGATATCGGCATGCTCGGGATCGAGCGCCATGAGGCAGCCATACGAATCAAGCAGACCGCTCACGCGCTCGGAGTCGTGCTGATTCATCTGGCAGCCAAAGGTGCGGATAAAGTAGGTTTTACCGGCAAGAATATCGCGTACGGAACGCTGGTCCATGTGCATAAGTCCTAACGATGGGAGGGAGGCGAATCGAGGCAAGCAGAAGCTATGCCACAGGCTTAACATCATCCATGACGACGTTATCCATTGCAGCTCGATTGATCTGGTGAACGTAGATAGAAAGGCGGATGGCCGTGCGCGATTCCCCGTTAATGAGGATGTCGGAGAACACGGGCGCGCAGGAAATATCAAAACCGGTTGGAATCAAAAAACCGCGTGCGATAGCCACGGCCTTAATGGCCTGGTTGACGGCACCGGCGCCGACACACTGGATGTTGACGGGTACACCATCCTTGACCATGCCGGCGATGGCGCCGGCAACGGACGCGGGCGATGATTTGCTTGATACCTTCAGGCAATCCATGAAGAAACTCCTGCGTTTAAAAGTACGTTTTAACTGCAATAACTTTATCGTACCGAGTGGACTCGGTAAAGGCACTATTCCTCTTTGGCAAGATCGAAGGTCACGGTGATTCGATCACGCGAAACGCGAATCTTTGGGTCGCCGCAAAGGTTGAGATAGTACCGGGCGGCAAGGTCATTAAAGTCGCGCTCCACAGCACGCGAAAACTGTGCCATGTCATCCTTGGCAATACGCAGCCCACGACGATCCTTCGCGAGATCGACAGGAGCCGGCGCATGCGAAGACGAATCACGCTCGCGCAGCAGACGCGCAGTCACACCGCGAACGGGCTTAATCTGCCCTGCCAAAATGCGATGTGCCGTGCGCTCGGACATCTCAAGACCCAAACCCGAGCAGATACGGATAAAGTCCTCGGCATCAGAGGCAAGGCCTAAACGATCGACAACCGGAAGCTCGCTCTCGTCATCAATAAACAGGAGACGAGACGTATCGAGCCGACTTGACGCCTGAGCATAAAGGGTCGCGGCAATCTCAGACGGAGAACCAAGATAGACATCGCAACCACGCAGCTCCTCGAGCGCAAACTCACAAGCAGCGCGAATAATATTATGCGGGCCGCGAGCACAGACATAACGTCCGTCCTCATCCTTGACGGCCTGGGGCCAGCTGGACTGATCGGCACGCTCGCTGAGGCGGTCGGCTGCAACGCTCACCTTAAAGGCTGAACCAAGATCGACGCCGGACGTGACCACACGGGCCTCGTCGGTGTTCTGCTTGATCGAAAACAATGCCATGCCACGACCGTGAACGCCCCAACGGTCCATCTTCATGCTCTCGAGCTTTGAGGTAACGCGAGCATCGAAGATTCGCTCTTGCATATCCTGCGGAACACCCGAGCCGTTATCCAGAAAGACAAGCGTGCGGACGCCATCTTCCTTGGTCGTGGCGAGATAGACCTTGTCGGCGCCGGCATCGCGAGCATTACGGAGCATTTCGATGACGATATCCTCGACATGCTGAATGTCGTGCTTCGCCTGGCGCCGCTCGGCCTCCGAAACGCGGAGGCGGACATACCCCTCGCCAAGGTTCTCCTCGACGCGAAGGTTGCCCTCCCCCGACATCGACGCGATAAATGAGATGAGCTCGTTCGCGTCGCTCATGTTATTTAGCGATATCGACAGCACGGCTCTCGCGAATCACGACGACGCGCACCTGACCGGGATACTCCATCTCTTCCTCGATCTGATGGGCGATATCGTGAGCCAGAACCGTGGACTGGGCATCGGAGATCTTGTCAGGCTGAACCATGACGTGGACCTCGCGACCAGCCTGCATGGCATAGGTACGCTCGACGCCGTCATGGGAGTTGGCGATCTCCTCGAGCTTCTCGAGACGCTTGATGTAGTTCTCGGCCGATTCGCGACGAGCACCGGGGCGAGAAGCAGAGACGGCATCAGCGGCCTGTACCAGGACATCGAGCACCGTGTTGGGGTCAACATCGGCGTGGTGAGCCTCGATAGCGTGGACGATAACGGGCTTCTCGCCATAACGGCGGGCAAGCTCGGCGCCGATGACGGCATGCGGGCCCTCGACGTCGTGGTCGATTGCCTTGCCCAGGTCATGAAGCAGGCCGGCGCGCTTGGCGGTCACAACGTCCAGGCCAAGCTCGGAAGCCATCACGCCGCAGAGATCAGAGACCTCGAGGGAGTGCTGAAGCACGTTCTGACCAAACGAGGTACGGTAGCGCAAGGCACCAAGGGTCTTGACGATCTCGGGGTGCAGGTCGTGGATGCCGGTATCGAAGGCAGCCTGCTCGCCAGCCTCGCGCACGCGCTGCTGAACCAGGTCGGCAGCCTTGTGATACATCTCCTCGATGCGGGCAGGGTGAATGCGGCCGTCGGCGATGAGGTTCTCGAGGGCGACACGGGCGGTCTCACGACGGACCGGGTCGAAGCTCGAAAGAACGACGGTCTCGGGCGTGTCGTCGATCACGAGGTTGACGCCGGAAACCTGCTCGAAGGTGCGGATGTTGCGACCCTCGCGACCGATGATACGGCCCTTGAGGTCATCAGAGGGAATGTGCACGGAGGTAACGGTGACCTCGGCAGTGTGGTCGGCAGCGCAGCGCTGAATCGCCAGGGAAAGAATCTCCTGGGCGGTCTTGTGGCACTCGGCGCGAACCTGCTGCTCGGACTCGCGAATGATCATGGCGGCCTCGTGGGTGACCTCGCCGCGAACCTTATCGAGGAGCTCCTTGTGGGCATCCTCGCGGGTAAGGTCGGCGATACGCTCGAGCTCGGAGGTCTGCTTTGCGCAGAGCTCCTCGAGCTCGCGAGAGCGCTTCTCGACCTGACCGGCCTGGCTGGACAGCTGATGCTCGCGCTTGTCGAGAGCGTCGTTGCGGCGATCAAGGGATTCCTCGCGCTGCATCACGCGATTCTCGAGCGTACGAATCTCGTTCTTACGCTGCTTGTCCTCGGCCTCGGCGGCCTGCTTGTTCTTGATGATCTCCTCTTTAGCCTCGAGCAGAGCCTCTTTTTTGAGGGTCTCGGCCTGACGCTTTGCATCACCGATCAGGGACTCAGCCTGTGCGTGTGCCGACTGGATCTTTTCGTCGGCCTCGTGAAGACTACCCTGCTTGGCGGTGCGCATGTAGGCGATGGCGGCGATGGCACCCAAAACGATGCCAACGAGCGCTACGATGATAGGCATGCTCACTCCTTTTTATGGATTCGTTACACAACAAAGCGAACCGTCCTTACGAACGGCTCGCGACATTTGAGTAATATGGGCGCAGCTTATGCGGGTCGGATACAGATAAACATATAAACAAACTCATCACAGATGAGCACATATCACAAAGCAAATGACAGTGTTTATCGTACGTTGAACCACAACAACTGTCAAATAAATGGCCCCAGCACGGCGGCTAAAACGCGGTGAACGGCAGGACCACAAAACGCATACGCCTAAACCGCACATTCCTCGCGTTCGGCATCGAGACGTGCCTTAACGGCATCGGCGGCGATGTGATACGAGAAGCCCTTGCCCATCAAAAACCGAACCAGTTTTTCGAATCCGCGCGTCTCTGGAACACGCCGCTTGGCGAGCAGAGCTGACGCACGCTCCAAATCGTCTTCGACGGCAAAATAATCCTCGGGATAACCGGGAATGTCATCGAGCACGACATGACGGCGCTTGAGCTCGGTCTCGATTTTGCGCTGTCCCCAACCGCGCCGCTTGCGCTCCTCGATAAAGTACGAGCAAAAGCGGCTCTCGTCTAAAAAGCGATACTCGGTGGCGCGCTCGACGGCGAAATCGATCGCAGGCTGGTGAAAGCCGTAGCGAGCCAGCTTGTCACGGACCTCACCCGTCGCATGGTCGCGGCGCGATAACATCTCGGTCACCATGGTAAGTGCACATTTACGCTCGATGAGCTGCACCGCCTCACGAAAGTTGTCCCAATCGCAGGGAAGATCGGGGCGGTTTTTGACATACAGCCGCGCGACCCGCACGGGAATCCAAATGGACCGCTCAAAACCGCCCTCAAGCTCACAATCGATATGTGCGCAAGGCTTTTTGGACGCATATCCGCTCGAGAACGAGGAGGCCGCCTTCTTATCGGGATAGACGACCGTGGCCTCGGTCACCGTATACGACATGAGCGTAACCGCTACTCGTCGTCATCATCGAGCATGGCGGAACCATCGATAGCGTAAAGCTCGTCAAACTCCTCAGGCGCAGGCTGATCGGTCAGCTCGACCTCGGAAGGAGCATCGTCATCAAACTCAAGCCCGCAGGCAAGGCGGACCTTATGCTCAATCTCGTCAGCGCAATCGGGGTGTTCGCGCAGGAACGCCTTGGCGGCCTCGCGACCGTTGCCGAGCTTGTCCTCGCCATAGGCAAACCAGGAGCCCATCTTCTTGCAGATGCCGCACTCGACAGCCATGTCCAGAATCGAGCCCTCCTTAGAGATGCCCGTACCGTACATGATGTCGAACTCAGCAGAACGGAACGGAGCTGCCACCTTGTTCTTAACGACCTTGGCGCGCACGCGGTTACCGATAACCTCGTCCTTAAGCTTAATGCTGTCGATACGGCGAATGTCGATACGCACCGAAGAGAAGAACTTAAGGGCGCGGCCGCCCGTCGTAGTCTCGGGGTTGCCGAACATGACGCCGATCTTCTCACGCAGCTGGTTAATGAAGATGCACGTCGTGTTGGACTTAGACAGCGAGCCGGCGAGCTTGCGGAGCGCCTGGCTCATCAGGCGAGCCTGAAGACCGACCGTAGTGTCGCCGATCTCTCCCTCGATCTCGGCACGCGGGGTCAGCGCGGCGACGGAGTCGACGACGATGGCATCGATGGCGCCGGAACGCACGAGCATGTCAACAATCTCAAGCGCCTGCTCGCCCGTATCGGGCTGGGAAATGAGCACCTCGTCGATATCCACGCCGATGCGCGCGGCATACGTGGGATCAAGCGCGTGCTCGGCATCGATAAATGCCACAACGCCGCCCATAGCCTGGGCCTCGGCCAAGATCTCGAGCGAAAGCGTCGTCTTACCGGAGGACTCAGGACCGTAAATCTCGACGATACGGCCGCGCGGCACGCCGCCGATACCCAGCGCGGCATCGAGGGCCAGGGCGCCCGTGGGAATGGCCTCGACCTCGAGCTCGGGGCCACCGTCGCCGTACCTCATGATGGAACCCTGGCCGAATTTCTTCTCGATCTCGGCCTTGGTGGTGGCGATCATCTCATCGCGCTCTTTACCCGTCGTGCGAGCATGAACGGTACGTACGGGACCTGAATTCTTGGCCATGAATAGCCCTCCTCTTAACAACCTGCATCGATAATAAACGAACGGCTGTTCGTGGTCAACCGTTCAGATAAATCATATGCAGCCGACCTTTCCAAAACCCAACCAAACGCCGACCAAACACTGACCAAATGCTTGACCACAAAGGACCAAAAATGAACAAGGCAGGCAAAAATACGTCTACAACCAGCACAAACGCCAAATTAGCCTAAGGTCCATATCTCCACAATTAAGGGGCCCGGAGGCCCCTTAAAACACGTCTATTCCATAGAATCGAGCACGCAGACAATGCGACCCAATGCCTCCGTGACCGCATGGGCACGAACACACGAACGGTCGCCCTCATAGTGGCAGCGCACAGAGTCAACGACCGGCACTCCCCCATCGGCGGAACGATACGCCCAGCCAATATAAAAAGTGCCAGCCGGATCGTCCTCGGTCCCTCCACCGGGACCGGCATAGCCAGTCGCGCTCACGGCAATATCGCTCTGATACAGCTCCAGCGAACCGGCAGCCATCTCGCGCGCCGTCTGATACGACACCGCAGTGTAGCGGTCGAGCGTCTCTTGCTCAACGCCGAGCACGCGATGCTTAATCTCGTCGCAGTACGTCACCGCACCACCGCGCAGCACCGCCGAGGCACCAGGGATATCGGCGATCGTCGAGGCGATCATGCCAGCCGTCAGAGATTCAGCCGTCGAAACCGTCACATCACGAAAGCTTGCACGCTCGACAATATCACGCGCCAGCTCCTCGTTATGTGCGGAAATCTGCTCAAAAGAGTCCGTCATACCCACCAGGACCTAGACCGAAAAGACGATCTTGCGGCAGTTCCAGAAGTACTGGGCGCCCGAGATAACGGTCAGGACAACGGCAACGGCGTACAGGAAGCGCGACACCGAGTAGATGCCGAGCGTCAGCGCCACCGGGCCAAGGTGCAAGCCGGCCATAGCAAAAACGCACAGGTAACCGCAGATGGAGACCATCGTGGTTGCCGTCTTGTACTTGCCGAGCTTATCGGCCGCAACGACCACACCGGCCGCACTCGCGACCATGCGAAGGGCGCTCACCAGAAGCTCACGGAACAGGATAATGAACACGGACCACACGGTCACCGCGCCAAAATCCAAGAACAGCAGCAGGGCCGAGAACACGAGCAGCTTATCGGCGATGGGGTCCAAGAATTTACCGAAGTCGGTGATCTCGTTGCGCGAACGCGCCAGATAACCGTCGACCTTATCGGTGCACGACAGGATCACATACAGAATGAAGGCAGCGGCGGCGAGCGGGCCGTCGAAGGTGCTCCAATCCGTACCGGCAACACTCGTGTGAGAAAGCGCCGACACGATCATGAACACCGGGATAAAGACGATGCGAACGCACGTCACGATGTTGGCGGGCGTCCAGACACTCGTCAGTTCCTTATTGCTCTCGTTAGCCACGACGCTCTCCTACTCCACAACATGACCGATAAGCTCATAGCAGAAGCTATCGGTAAACTCGACGGTCAGAATATCGCCCACGGACGCCTCGCTGGCGTCCAGATGCACCGCGCCATCGGAATCGGGCGCCTGGAACCAGGCATGGCCGATCAGCTCGGCGCCATCCTCGGTCTCTTCGATACCGTCGACGATCACCTGGGCGCGCTCGCCCACATGTGCGGCAGTGGCGGCAAAACCGAGCGACTCGGCCAGGTCCATGGCCTCCTGGGCGCGCTCGAGCTTGACCTCTTCGTCGACCTGACCCTCCATCTTAGCGGCCAGGCTGCCCTCCTCCTGCGAGTAGGCAAAGACGCTCGTGTAGTCAAAGCCGACGGTGTCCATAAAGTCGATAAGGTCGCGGAACTCGTCGTCGGTCTCGGTCGGGAAGCCGACCATGGCCGTGGAACGGATCACGATGCCGGGGATACGCTCACGCAGATCGCGGAACAGGTCCTCGAGCTCCTGGCGCGAACCAGAACGGCGCATAGCCTTGAGGATGCGCGCGTCGCAGTGCTGCACGGGGATATCGATATAGGGCAGCACCTCGGGCGTATCGCGAATCGTCTCGATGAGTTCGTCAGTCATGCCCTCGGGCTGCAGATAGAGCACGCGGACCCAGACGTTGTGCGGGCGCACGGCCTCGGCGACGGCACGCAGCAGCTGCGCCAGATTGCGCGGCAAGCCCTCGGCGACGTCCTCGTCAGCAAAGTCGGTACCCCAAATACCCGTGTCCTGGCCAATCAGCACGATCTCACGCACACCGCCGGCAACCAGGTCGCGCACCTCGGAGATAATGCTCTCGGCATTGCGCGAGTGATAGCGGCCGCGGATGTAGGGAATCATGCAGAAGCTGCAGAAGCGGTTGCAGCCATCGGAAATCTTGACGTAGGCGACAGCGCCCTCGACGGTACGTTTGACCTGCGGGATATAGGCTGCAATCTCACGCTCGACACCCAACACGCCATCGATGACCGCCACGATGCCGTCCTCCTCGTCAGCCTTCACAAAGGCAGCGACCTCGGGCAGCTCATCAGGCAGGTCGTCGCCATAGCGCGACGGCACGCAGCCGCACATGACGATGGGGCAAGAACGAACGCCGTCCTGAACCTCGTTGGCGAGCTCGAGCGTGGTCTCGATGCTCTCGGACGTTGCGGAGGCGAGGAACGAGCATGTATTGACGATGGCGATATCGGCATCCTGCGGGTCGAATGCCTCTTCGTAGCCTGCGGCGGTCAAAAGAGAACGCATGCGGTCGGTGTCAACCTCGTTCTTAGCGCACCCGAGGGTGATATAGAGCACGGAGCCCAACGGTGTATCCATGTTGGAGAGCGGTCCTTTCGAATGATATTAGCGGTAGTTGGTGAACTGCAGCGGCTGACCGTAGTCCTGGTCGCGCAGAAACTGGATCACGGTCTGCAACGCGTCCTTCGAAGCAGAGGAAACACGCAGCTTGTCGGCCTCGATGGTCACCTTGACCTTGAGCTTTTGGTCCTTGATGTCCTTGTTGATCTTCTTGGCGGTCGCCTGGTCGATACCCTCGACGATATGGCCGAGCACGCGCACGGTGCCGCCCGACGCCGCCTGCGGAGCATCCCACGAGACAGCCTTGAGGTCGATACCGCGCTTGATGAGCTTGGAGCTCAGCACGTCGATAATCTGCTTGGAGACAAAGTCTGCCGGGGCGTTGATCGTAAAGAGCTTGTCGCCCTTCGAAAGCTCGATCGTGGCACCGGAATCCTTAAGGTCATAGCGCTGGGAAATCTCGCGCGTGGTCTGCTGAAAGGCGTTATCGACCTCTTGCATGTTGACCTCGGACACGACGTCGAAGCTGGAATCTTTAGCCATGATGTTTCCTTTCGCGTACGAGCGGCCTAGTAGCTATCGTACGAATTGTCGGTAGAATCGGTGGGTGTCTGACCGTCAGTTGCGGTATCGGCGCCATCCGTGGACTGGGCATCGGTACCGTCGGTGGTATCGGTACCATCGGTGGTGTCGGTACCATCAGAACTTTCACCATTCTCGGAATCAGACGTCTCCTTCTTGGGAACGGTGATCGTCACACGCGCCACGCCCGAGGTCTTGGTATCGTAACGAACCTTTTCACCGTTCTTGGTAACGGTGACATCGGAAGGCTTGGACGTGGTGATCTCGATCGAAGACTCGGGCGTGTACTCCTGCTCAAAGGGGCCAGTCGCCTGGGCGCCATAGACCGACTTGCCGTCAACCTTGACCTCAATCCACGCGGTCTTTCCCTTGGCAACGGAGACTTTGACCTTCGTGACCTCGTTCTCTTCCTTCTTGGCCGTCGTCTTGGTAGCGTCCGAATCAGTCGACTCATCCGTCGCCTCATCGGTGTCATCGTCCTCGTCGACCGTTTCGGTCTTCTTAGAAGACTTCTTGGTCGTCATCTTGGTAGCAGTGGGCGTCTCGGGCGTGTTCTCGGGCGCCGAAGATGCGCAGCCACGCAGAAGCACCACGATGAGCACAATCAACAGCAGCACAACGGCACCGATGCCGGCGTAGACGATACGCGGATCGAGCCCGTTGTTTTGAGGAGTACGTGATCCGCCGCGTCCACGACCGGAACTGCTGCGGCCGCCTCCCTGAGGCATACGACCGCGATTGCTATCGGAACGGCCGCGATAGCCGCCCTGGCCCTGAAGGCTGCGCTGACCCGAGCGGGGCGCAAGCTCACCGCGGCCTTGATAGCCACGCTGGCCCGAACGCGAAGCCGAAGAGCGCTGGCCATACGGCTGTGATTGAGAGCGAAGACGCGGCGTCACCTGCGTGGTATCGGCATCCGCATAGCCACCGCGAGAGCGTCCCATAGAGGCACCACGGTAACCGCGATCGGAATAGCCGCCGTCGCCGTAGCCGGCACGAGGGTCACGCGCCACGCCGCGGGCAGCGGGAAGTGCACGGTCCTCGGGCATCGGCGTACTGCGGAACCGGTCACGCTGTGAGCGAATCTCCTCGCCCGAACCCGTCTCGGTAATATAACCGGCCTGCTGAGGACGCTGTCCATAGCGGGTCGAACGACCGCCCTGAACCATCAGGAAGCGCCCGTTATCGACCGAGGAACGCGAATTGACGTAGCCGGCGGCGTCCTGAAAACGACCGCCCTGCTGGGACGTCTCGCGTTCGTATGCCATCAGGTCGTCAAAGTAGGCATTGACGACCTCGCGCGGATTGAGGCCCAAAAAGCGAGCATAGCTCGAAATCATGCCCTGCGCATAGCCGCGCGGCGGCATCGAGGCAAAGTTACCGGTCTCGAAAAACTCGATGATCTGCGGCCTGATTTTGATGGTGTTGGCGACCTGCTGAATGGAAAGGCCCATTCGGCGACGCTGCTCGAGCAGCATGTCACCAAAGCGTGCAGCCATCAGAATCCTCCAAACTCACGATCTTCACGTGCCATCTCGGCGTCGACAGATTCCAGCGCGGCAAGCCCCTCCTCGTCCAACAGGACCTCGCGCGGCTTGGAACCGTCGGGCGGGCCGACGACACCCTTTTCTTCCAGCATGTCCATAATACGCCCGGCACGCGCATAGCCAACCTTCAGACGACGTTGCAGGCCAGATGTGGAGCCAAGCTGCGATTCCACCACAATATGGGCGGCTTCCCAAATGAGCGGATCATCGTCTTGCGGCTCGGCTACTCCGGTGCGGACAATACCGCCGCCACCCGCCATGGACATGGAAGCGGGCGCCACGGCAGACAGAATCTCCTCGTGGTAGTCGGGCTCGCTCTGCGACTTGACGAACTCGACAATCTCGTTGATCTCATCATCCGAAACAAAGCATCCCTGAATACGGCGAGGCTTGCCCCAGTCGACCTTGGAGAACAGCATGTCGCCCAAACCGGTAAGCTTTTCGGCACCCATCTGGTCGATGATGACGCGCGAGTCGATACCCGTGGCGACGTTAAAGGCGATGCGGTTGGTGATGTTGGCCTTGATAAGGCCCGTCACCACGTTGGAGCTGGGGCGCTGCGTGGCCACGATAAGATGAATACCGGCGGCACGGCCCAGCTGGGCGATACGCACAATCGACGCCTCGACGTCCTTGCCGGCAACCATCATCAGGTCCGAAAGCTCGTCAATAATGATGACCAGGTAGGGCATCTTTTGCGGCGGGTTGTCGTAATGCTCAAACTCGCCGGCGGCCTGCTTTTCGTTGTAGGTCGAGATCTTACGCACGTTAAGGCGCTCGAAGACCTTCAGGCGACGCTCCATCTCGGACACGGCCCATTGCAGAGCGCTCGCGGCCTGCTTGGGTTCGGTAACGACCGGTACATAAAGATGCGGCAGCCCGTTATAGCCCGCAAGCTCGACGCGCTTGGGGTCGACCATGATCAAGCGAACGTCCTCGGGAAGCGCGCGCATGAGCAGGGTCGTGATGATGGAGTTGATCATCACCGACTTACCGGAACCAGTGGTACCGGCGATCAGCAGGTGGGGCATCTTGGCAAGGTCGGCGACGACCGGCGTGCCCTCGGCATCGCGCCCGATTGCGAGCTCGAGCGGACCGCCCTTCACATAGGGCAGCACGTCGCCCAGGTTGACGTTCTGGCGCTTGCGATTGGGGATCTCGATGCCCACGAGCGAGGTGCCGGGGATCGGGGCAAAGATACGCACCGACTGGGCAGCGAGCGAAAGCGCGATATCGTCCTCGAGGCTCGAGATCTTGCTCACGCGCTCGCCCTCGCCAGGTTGCAGCTTAAAGGTCGTCACCGTGGGGCCGGCGATCCAGCCGACCACGCGGGCACTGCGGCCAAACTCAAGCAACGTGGACTGAAGCGACTCGGCAGTCTGTTCCAGCTCCTTGTCAGAAGACGCGGAGGACGCCGACTGCGGGTTGGCATGCAGGATTTCGAGTGGCGGAAGCTTAAGGCCATCCTCTTCTTCGCCCTCGTTATCTGCGGCGCCGCCGTCCGCTCCCCCATCCCTAGCCGCAGCCGATCCGACAGCACTCGAGGCAGGCGCATCGGCAACCTTGGGATGCTTCAAGAAGTCGGGAATCTGAGGTGCTGCCGAGACAGGATTCACGGCAAACGGCGGCTCGGACTCGTCAATCTTATCGGGGTCATCTTCCATCGAAAGCTGGCCGGTTACCTGTTCGCGCTTGGCATGGCGACTCGGCAGCAAAGTTGTCTTTGCGGTCTCAATCGGCGCCTCGTCGTCCTCGTCATCGCCCTCAGTGAGCTCAATCTCGCTATCGGACCAAGACGGGTCGGGCTCACTCGTATTGAGCTTAGGCGCAGCCTTGCCCTTCTTGGCATGGCGGCGCGGCAGCAGCGTCGTCTTAGCGCGCTCGGCCTCCACGGAATCGGATACGTCGACAAACGGATCCTCGTCCTCGTCGTCATTGTCCAAAACCGGGTCCACATCGTTGCCCATGACCGTGGTCACTGCAGCATCGGAGCCCTTTTGACGAAGAATGCTCAGGTGCGGACGGGCAACGCCGGGCACCGACAGGGCTTCGTCGTCACCCCACGGACTCGCGTTAACATCGGCACGACGGCGCTCGGCAAAATCGGCCGCACGGTCGCGAGCAGAGCGCAGCACGCCGCCAACCGAAAAGCCGATGATGACCAAGCCCACGACGACAAGGCCCAACAGGACTACCATCGCGATAGGCTTACCCAGGGCATTCTGCAGCGCACTCGCAATAAACGCACCGATGTAGCCACCCGAGGCGGACAAATTTTGCGGCGTGAACATAAGGTCACACGAGACACTCGTACCCGGCACCATCAGCGAAAGAATGGAAACGACGGCGATAAAGACCACGGCGCCGCCCGCAACAGAGCGCACGTTGAGCGGCGAGTCCTCGCCTAAAAAGAGTGTGGCGGCAAACAGCAAAATGACGATCGGCAGCACGTAGGCGCCCAGACCAAAGCCCAGGTGGTAGAAACCAGCAACCGCAGCCGTAACGGGTGCGGTCGCCGGCGAAATCACGGCAATGAAGGACGCAATCGCCAAAACGGCGATGACCACGCCGGCGATATCGCGGTTGGCCGAGGGCTCGACCAAGGGCTCAAAATCGTCGAAGTCGGCCTCGTGGCCCTTATTGGCACGCAGATGGGAACCGGCACCCTTAGCAGATGCCGGTTGGTTATTGGCCTTATTGCCTTTGGCGTTTTGTGCAGATCCGCGCGCCAAACTAAACCTCCATGACGACCGGGATGATCATCGGACGGGTGCGCGTACGGCTCCAAATAAAGTTGGAGAGCGAATCGCGCACGGCCTTGCGAATGGCATCGGAGCCGCTGCTCGTAAAGCTAAACTTGCCCTTCTCGATCGTCTTCATAATGGATGCGGAGGCATCCTCGGAGAACTGGTCGTCGATGGCAAACGAGACACCGCGGCCCGAGAACTCGATGGCCTCGATCTTCTTGTGCTTGAGCGAGACGATGGCAACGGCCGTGACCATACCGTCGTTGGCGAGCTTTTGGCGATCGCGCAAGACAATGGGGTCGGTATCGCCGATACGCAGGCCGTCGACGTAGACGACGCCGGACTCGACGGGTGTACCACGCTTGACGATACCACCGCGCATCTCGAGCGTGTCGCCGTTATCGAGGATAAAGATATGATCGTCCTTGATGCCCATCTTGCGGGCGAGCTGGGCATGAGCGCGCAGATGCACGGCCTCACCGTGAACCGGCATAAAGTACGTGGGTTTGGCCATGGCCATCAGGAGTTTGAGCTCCTCCTGGCTACCGTGACCGGAGACGTGGACGAGAGCGCGGTTCTTATCCCACACGTCGCAGCCGAGCTTGGCCAGGCTGTTGACGACCTGCTGGACGGCCTTCTCGTTGCCGGGAACGGGAGTTGCCGAGAGGATGACGGTATCGCCCTCGTGGATAGAGAGCGTCTTGTGCTCGCCATTGGCCATGCGGGACAGGGCCGACAGCGGCTCGCCCTGCGAACCGGTGCACATGACGACGATCTTGTCGTCGGGCAGGTTATCGATATCGAAGGCATCAATGATATCGGCATCGTCGATGTTGAGGTAGCCCAGCTCGCGCGCGACGCGGGTGTTGGTGAGCATGGAGCGACCGGTCACAACGACCTTACGGCCGCACTTGCGGGCGGCATCGCAGATCTGCTGCAAACGATGGATATGGCTCGAGAACGACGCGACGAACACGCGACCCGGGGCGTTCTTGATGGCGTGCAGCAGATTGGGACCAACCTCGGCCTCGGACTTGGTAAAGCCGGGAACCGTGGCATTGGTGGAGTCGGAAAGCAGCAGGTCGATGCCCTGCTTGGCAAAGCGGCTGATAGCGGCGTAGTCGGGCGTGACGCCGTCGATGGGCGTCTGGTCGAGCTTAAAGTCGCCGGTGTGCATAACGGTGCCCTGATTGGTGCGAATGAACACGCCCAGAGCGCCGGGGATGGAGTGCGTCATCGAGAAGAAGTCGAGCGAGATGCCACCCAGATTGACGTGGCTGCCGCCCTTGACCTCACGGAACTTGGGCGCGCGGATGCGGAACTCAGAAAGCTTGCCCTCGATAAAGCCAAGCGTCAGCTTGCTCGAGAAGATGGGCACCTTGTTGTTGAGGTCCTGCAGCAGATACGGAAGCGAACCGGTGTGGTCCTCGTGGCCGTGGGTGACGACGATACCGCGGAGCTTTTCCTCGTTCTCCAAAACATAGGTGTAGTCGGGAAGCACCAGGTCGATACCGGGCTGGGAGTCATCCGGGAACATGAGACCGGCGTCGACGAGCACCATGTCGTCGCCGCACTCGAAGACCGTCATGTTCTTGCCGATGCCGTCAAGGCCGCCGAGCGGAATGATCTTCAAAGGAGATGATTTTTTAGCTGCCATAGGTTAGTGTGGTTTCCTTTCTTCGAAACGGGTCTGGAACAACCGACGGGGCGCTTCTGGCAAACCGACCGCCGGGAACGTACAAGCATGCATCACAGAGTCGATGCAATAACCACAGCATCATACCCAATTGCCCATCAACAGACCACCCATGCATCAAAGCCCCATCTGAACCTGTGTATCCCACCGGTCTGGTCTCAGCGGCCCCGGCACGGGCTAAGTTTCCTGCTCTACAGTCCTGCTCACGACGGAGGCCACATTAAGTGGCCTCCTGTTCGTGCGGAACTCGCGATAAACTTAGCCCGTGCCGGGGCCGCTGAGACCAGACCTGCCAATAAGAGACAGGTTTATTTAGGTAGGTTTTATCAGGGGAAAACTGCTGCGTCTATCTACTGATCTGAAATCTGACTACTGAATAGACTGTCTAACTAAATAGCGAGCGGCACTAACCAGCCCTTTTGCTTGCGCCCGGGAGGGACGCATATGAAGTTTATCGCGAGTTCCGCACGCAAAGGAAAGCACTTAATGTGCTTTCCGTCTTGCGCAGGACTGTAGAGCAGGAAACTTCATATGCGTCCCTCCCGGGCGCAAGCAAAAGGGCGACCCCTGTCCGGAGTCGCCCTTGTTGAGCTGCTTATATGTAGCTGTTACTCGGCGTCGTGGTGACGGCGGGGCTTACGACCTCCGTTGTCGCCGGGACGGCGCGGACGGTCGCTGCGCTCGGAGCGCTCGCGACGCGGACGCTCACGGCGCTGGAAGTGCTCGCCGTCGCCCTCGGAGGCACCCTCGGCACGAGCCGGGGCCTCGGGCTTATCAAGACGATCGAGCGAGATCTTGCCACGATCGTCGACCTCGATGACGACGACCTTGACCTCGTCGCCCACGTTGAGGACGTCCTCGACCTTCTCCACGCGGCCCTTGGCGACGCGGGAGATGTGCAGCAGGCCGTCCTTACCGGGCAGCAGGTTCACGAACGCGCCGAAGGGCTGGATGGAGACCACGCGACCGGTGTACTCCTCGCCCGGCTCGGGAACCTTGATGATGAGCTTGATGCGCTCGACAGCCTGATCGACGGACTCGCCGGTGCCGCCGACAAAGACGGTGCCGTCCTCCTGAATGTCGACCGAGGCGCCGGTCTCGTCCTGGATACCGCGGATGACCTTACCGCCGGAACCGATGACGTCGCGGATCTTGTCGGTCGGAACCTGGATGGAGACGATGCGAGGGGCGGTGCTGCGCGTGGTGTGGCGCGGCTCGGGGATCACATCGAGCATCTTCTGCAGGATGAAGGCGCGACCCTCCTTGGCCTGCTGCAGGGCGCGGGCCAGGATGTCGAAGGTGAGGCCGGTAGCCTTGTTGTCCATCTGCAGGGCGGTGATGCCCTCGGTGGTGCCGGTGACCTTAAAGTCCATGTCGCCCAGGAAGTCCTCGAGACCCTGGATGTCGGACAGGACCACAGTCTTGCCCTCCTCCTGGATCAGGCCCATGGCGATACCGGAGACCGGGCGCTTAATGGGCACGCCGCCGTCCATAAGGGCGAGCGTAGAACCGCAGGTCGAAGCCATCGAAGAGGAGCCGTTGGACTCCATGACCTCGGAGACGACGCGGATGGCGTAGGGGAACTCGTTCTCGTCGGGGAGCACCGGAAGCAGAGCGCGCTCGGCCAGATTGCCGTGGCCGATCTCGCGGCGCTTGGGGCTGCCCATGCGGCCGGTCTCGCCGGTGCAGAACGGCGGGAAGTTGTAGTGGTGCATGTAGCGCTTGCCCTCGGTGGGCTCGATGGTATCCAGACGCTGGCCCTCGTTGAGCATGCCGAGCGACAGGACGGAAAGCACCTGGGTCTGACCACGCTGGAACAGGCCGGAGCCGTGAACGAGCGGCAGGTAGTTGTCCTTCACCATGATGGGACGGATCTCGTCGGCGGCACGGCCGTCGACGCGCTCACCGGTCTCGACGACCATGGTGCGCATGGCCTTCTTCTCGAGCTTCTTGAGCGCCACGGGGATCTCGCGCTCCCAAGCGGCCTGCTCCTCCTCGGTGAACTCGGCACGGATGGACTCCTTCAGAGCCTCGACCTTGCCGATACGGGAGAGCTTGTCGGCATCGCGAAGGGCAGCTGCCATCTCGTCGTAGTGGGCGAAGATGCGCTCCTGGACCTCCTCGACGGGCTGGTCGAGCGGGTACTCCTTCTTGACGATGGGGCCGTTGGCCTGCTCCCACTCGGCAACGAACTCGTCCTGAGCCTGGCAGAAGGCAGCAAGGGCCTCCTGGCCAAACTTCATGGCGGCGAGCATGTCGTCCTCGGAGATCTCCTCGGCGCCGGCCTCGACCATCGAGATGAAGTCGGCAGAGCCGCCCAGCTCCAGGTCCAGATCGGAGTTCTCGCGCTCCTCGTAGGTGGGGTTGACGATAAACTCGCCGGTCTCCACGTTGCGGCCGATGCGCACGCAGGCAAGCGGGCCCTCGAAGGGCACGCCGCCGAGCGTCATGGCCAGGGAAGCACCCATGACGTTGATGACGTCAAAGGGGTTGACTTGGTCGGCGACAAGCGAGGTGGCGACGATGTGCACCTCGTTGCGGAAACCGTCCGGGAAGCTCGGGCGAATCGGACGGTCGATCATGCGCGCGGTGAGCGTGGCCTTCTCGCTGGGACGGCCCTCACGCTTGAGGTAGCCACCCGGGATGCGCCCTGCGGCGTACATCTTCTCGTTGAAGTCGACGGTCAGCGGGAAGAAGTCGTAGTTCTTGCGCTCCTTGGAGACGACCACGGTGTCGAGCATCGTGGTGTCGCCCTGCTTGACCAGGCAGGCGCCGGTGGCCTGCTTGGCAAGCTCGCCCGACTCGAAGGTGTAGGTCTTGCCGTACAGCTCAAAGGTCTTGGATACGAGTGTCATTGTTCTCCTTTACCCCACAGGCCCCTTGCCTGCGGGCTTCTCATGTGACGCGGGCCCCCTGCCCCCGCCACGCTTCAGAGCGTGATTGTTCGCGCCCTTACACAAAAAGAGCGCCCCGCTGCGCAGGACGCTCTTAGCATGTACAAATCCTACTGGATGTTGTCGCGGATGCCCAGAGCCTTGATGAGCTCACGGTACTCGACGATGTCGTTCTTCTTGATGTAGGAAAGAAGACGACGACGACGACCGACGAGCATGAGCAGACCACGACGGGTGTGGAAGTCCTTCTGGTGGGACTTCATGTGCTCGGTCAGCTCCTTGATGCGCTCGGACAGGATGGCGACCTGAACCTTGGGGTTGCCGGTGTCGACCGGGGTGTTACCGAACTGGGCAGTCAGCTCAGCCTTGCGCTCTTTGGAAACAGTCATTGTTTCACCTTTCGTTTAACGTCGCCCACGGGCAACTCGATTCGCCTCGGACTGGGAAGCCGCCGGTGGAGCGAGCAACCAAGGTCGAGGTACCAACGGCCGATATGTTACCACAAGCAGCCCGCCCCTGCGCATCATCACCGACCCAACATGAATTCCATCGCACGGAGGCGCTGATCGGTGTACGTGGCGGCCCAAACATGCGAAAGCCCGAGCAAGAATGCCGCCGTATGCGGGTCGATTCGCTCGGCCATGAGCGCATCGAAGGTCATGGACATGAGGGCGCGCAGCCAGGCGACCTCACCAGTCGATACCAGCTCGGCACCCGGAACGCTCGACGCGCACGATCCGCATATGAGCCCGCCCGCCTGTGGTGAAAAATGCGACAGCATGGGGTCTCCGCACAGCACGCAGGCCGAAAAATCTGGTCGATAGCCAACGTGCGACAGCAGCTTAAAGACATATGCCGCCACAAGTAGGTCCATATGCGCCGCGTCAATCCCGCTGCCCACCAGGGTAAGCGCCCGTTGCGTAATGGCAAAGGTAAACGGGTCCTCGGCGTCCTCGAACGAGCACACGCGCGCAACCTCGGCGATCGCGCTTGCGGCGCAGGTCGTCTCGTAATAGGGCGCAGCGCCGAGCGGCGCCTCCATAAGCTCGGCCTGAGAAACCACGTCGAGCGACCGTCCATGCGCAAGCAGCATATCGACGGTACAGAACAGCTCGCAGCGCGCAGCCAGGCGTCCACCGGGTTTGCGGGCGCCCTTTGCCACGGCACGAACCTGCCGACCCCGCTCGTCAAGCATCGTCAGGATCAAGTCCGTTTCTTTGAGCTTCGTCTTGTCGAGGACGAGTACCTTCGTGCGATATGTCCGGGAGCCTGCCATGCGCGCCGCGCGCCCTTAGTCCTCGGCGTTGTAGCCAAAGCGGCGAATCTGGGCCTCGTCGTCACGCCAGCCGGCCTTGACCTTCACGTCCAGCTCCAAAAAGACCTGCGTGCCAAAGATACGCTCAAGATCGCGACGGGCGTCGATACCGATATGCTTGATCATCTCGCCGCCCTTGCCGATGATGATGCCCTTTTGGCCCTCGCGCTCGACGTAAATGGTGGCGTGCACGCGCAGTACCTTCTTGGTCTGCTCGAGTGCATCGCAGATCACGCCAACGGAGTGCGGGATCTCATCACGGGTGCGGCGCAAGACCTTCTCGCGCACAAACTCGGCAACGAGCGTTTCGTCGGAAGCGTCGGTACCCATATCCTCGGGGAACCAACGCGGACCCTCGGGCAAAAAGTGCGCAACGGTCTCGATAAAGGCATCGACGTTGAAGTTCTTGACCGACGACGTCACGATCTCGTCGTCATATTCCATGAGCTCGTGGGCTGCCTTGAGCTGCTCCATGACCTGTGCGGGGTCGGCCTCATCGGCCTTAGTGAGCACCAGGACCTTCTTGCAACGGGCGCATCTGACGCGCTCGGCAACCCAGGCGTCTCCCCTGCCGATCGGTTTGGTGGCATCAATCAAAAACGCGACGACATCAACATCGTTCAGCTCGAACAGCGCGCTCTTGTTGAGCTCGGATCCCAGGCCGTCCTTGGGCTTATGAATACCCGGGGTATCGACAAAGACCAGCTGGTAGCCGGGACGGTTGACGACGGCGCGCATGCGGCGGCGGGTCGTCTGGGCCACCGGCGAAGTGATGGCGACCTTCTTGCCATAGCAGGCGTTGAGCAGCGTAGACTTGCCGGCGTTGGGACGACCGACCAGGGCCACAAAGCCGCTGCGGAAACCGGGCTCCACGTCGCCAAAGCCCGCGAGGTTGTCGTCCTCGTCGCACAGGGCGTCGAGCTCCTCATCGCTCATGCCCTCAAACGGGTCGAACTCCTCGACTTCCTCGAGCTCCTCGGTATCCACCGCGTCCAGGGACTCGTCGTCCAAAATCTCATCGGCAGACTGCATATTGTCGGACATGGGAATCCCTTTCTAAATAAAGCCGAGCGCGTGGGCAAATACCAGCACGCCCACAATTGCGGCGGTGATGGAAAGAATGTAAACAGAGGCGGCGGCGATGTCCTTCGCACGCTTGGCCAGCGGATGGAGCTCCTGGGTCGCTAGGTCGACGATAGCCTCCATAGCGGTGTTGCACAGCTCGCCGTGAATCACCAGGCCACAACAGATGATAATCGTGCCCCACTCGGCAATGTCGAGGCCCACGATACAGCCGGCAATGACGGTGCACACGCCCGCCACGAGCATGACCTTGATGTTGCGCTCGGTCTTGACGGCGGTAACGAAGCCCTCCATGGCGTAGGAAAACGACTTTAAGAAGGACGGATGGTCCTTGTTCGATCCGGGAATCATAGACGGCTCCTAGTCGTGGGCGTGGTTGGTGATGGGGCCGACGTGGACTAGCTTGGGGTCCTCGCCGCGCTCGAACGCCAGATCGCGCAGGATGGCGTCCTCGCGGGCCTCCATGACCTCGGCCTCGTCGTCCTCGATATGGTCATAGCCCAGCAAGTGCAGCATGCCGTGTACGAGCATCAGACGACACTCGTCAGCGGAGCTATTGCCAAAACCGGGGGCCTGACGGGCAATAACCTGCGGGGCCAAGATGATATCGCCGAGCTCGAGCGTCTCGTCGGCGGGAATATCCTCGTCAAAGGCCGAGTCGCATTCAAACGAGAGCACATCGGTGGTGCGGTCGATACCGCGCCACTCGTGGTTGAGCTCGTGCATCTCGTCCTCGTCGACATACGAAAGGGAAATCTCGACTTCACGCTCAACGCCCTCGGCGGCAAGCACAACCTCGCAGATGTGCTCCACCTCCTGGGCATCGAGCAGCGTATCGAGCTCGGCATCGTTGCTGATCAATACACTCAACGGGACTCCTTTCGGTCGCGCGGGCGCTGCTCGCGCACGTCATCATAAGCATCATATGCCTCGACGATACGTCCCACCAAGGCATGGCGCACCACGTCGGCGCGCTCCAGGTGCGAAAATGCGACATCGTCGACACGGCCCAAAATCTTCTCGACATCGGCCAAACCACCACGACGACCCACCAGGTCGCGCTGACTCAGGTCGCCGGTAATCACAAACTTGGAGTTGAAGCCCAGGCGCGTCAGGAACATCTTCATCTGCTCGGGCGTGGTATTTTGCGCCTCGTCGAGCACCACGAAAGCATCGCTCAGCGTGCGGCCGCGCATGTAGGCAAGCGGGGCGATCTCGATCACGCCGCGCTCCATAAGCTCATCGGTGCGCTCGCGATCCATCATGTCAAAAAGGGCATCGTAGAGCGGACGCATGTAGGGATCGATCTTTTCCTCAAGGGTACCGGGCAAAAAGCCCAGGTTCTCCCCCGCCTCGACAACCGGACGTGTCAAGATCAGACGGCCCACCTCGTGACGCTTGAGCGCGGCAACGGCGAGCGCCATAGCCAGATAGGTCTTACCGGTACCGGCAGGACCCAAGCCAAACGTGATGGTATGCGAGCGGATGGCATCCACATAGCGCTTTTGCCCGAGCGTCTTGGGGCGAATGACGCGGCCGCGATACGAAAGCAGCACGTCATCGCGAAGCGACGTAGCCTCGTGCTCACCGTCGCGCAAGACAGCCAGGCAGCGAGAGACATCGTCGGCAGACAGCGTGCGCCCGGCGGCCGCCTCGCGAAAAGCGTGCTCGAAAAAGCGCGCCACGAGTTCGACCTCGTCCGGGTCGCCGCTCACGGCGATGCTATCGCCACGGGCGACCACATGAGCGCGAACCAAGCTCTCGAGCGCACGAAGGACGCCGTCTCCGGCGCCCAAAACGCGCGAGGGATCAATTCCCTCGGGAACGGTAAGTCTAATCTTCGAGGCTTCCATGAACCTCCCTGCGTGCATGGACCAAGCCGGAATCATCGACTCCGATGATAGCAACATCGAGCAGGCACGGGGCTGTAAGTCCACAGGTATCGTCAAGACGGGCATGATGGAACGAGCCGAGCGTCAGGTTGTCACCATACTCGAGCACGGCACGCTCGACCGTGCCCACGCGACGACGAGCGTCGGCAATGGCGAGCTCCTGTGCGGCGGCCCGCATACGGCGGCTGCGCTCGGCCATAACCTCGGGCGGCACCTGGCCGGGCATCTCGGCAGCAAGGGTGCCGGGACGCTTGCTGTAGCGGAACACGTGCATACGCGAGAAACCCACACGGCGGCACAGCGCCAGCGACTCCTCGAATTCCTCGTCCGTCTCACCGGGAAAACCGACGATAACGTCGCACGAAAGGGACGCCTGCGGCAGGTTGGCGCGAATCATGCGCACCGTGTCCTCGAAGGCCTCGGCGCTATAGGGGCGGCCCATGCGATGCAGGGTCGCCGTGCAGCCGGACTGCACGGGCAGGTGCAAAAACGGGGCGATGCGCTGCGGATAGCGCGCCATAACCTTAAGCAGGCGCTCGGAGATATCCATGGGCTCGACCGAGGAAATGCGCACATGCGGAATAGACGTGCGCTCCATGATGGCCTCGAGCAGCTCATCGATCTCGACGTGCTCGTCGGTCGCGCTCTTGCCATCGTAGGCACCCAGGTTCACACCGGTCAGCACCACCTCGGGCACGCCGGCCTCCTGGGCCTCGCGAACTTGCTCGAGCACGGACTCGACGGGCACGGAGCGCTCGGGGCCGCGCGCCTTCCACACAATGCAATAGGTGCAGCGATGGTTGCAGCCGTCCTGAATCTTCACGCCCAGGCGAGAGCGACCGAGCGCATCGACCACCTCACCATCGCTGCAGGCGGGAACGCTATCGGACTCAACGCCCAGCACCTCGCAGACACGATCGGCGACATCGATCTTGGACGGCTCGGCGATCACGCGATCCGAAAGCTCCAGCAGCTCCTCGGGATGCAAATTGACCACGCATCCGGTCACGAGCACATAGGGCTCGTTTGGATGGGCCAGCGCATGACGGACGGCCTTACGGGTCTTGGCCTCGGCCTCGCCCGTAACGGCACAAGTGTTAATGACGATCAGATCGGCATCCTGGGGCTCAACAATAGCAAAGCCCAAGCGCATAAGATCGGCAGTGATACGGTCAGACTCAACCCGGTTGACACGGCAGCCGAGGTTGACGACGGAAATATGGGGTGCGAGCACGCGGGCTCCTTAATCGAGGATATCGTCGAGGGCACTCTTGATACGGTCGGTCACCGACTTCTTACCGGAAGCGACGTCATCGCCCATCTCATCGGCAAAAGCACGGAGCAGCTCGCGCTGCTTATTGGAAAGATTGGTGGGAACGACCACGCGCAGTTGCACGATCAGGCGGCCACGCGAACCGCCACCGCCAATGCGCGGCATGCCGTAATTATTGACGCTCACGGTGTCGCCGTACTGGGCGCCGGCGGGAACCGTCACCTTAACGACCTCGTCGGGCATAATGCCCTCGACCTCGATCTCGCAGCCGAGCGCAGCCTGCGCAATCGAGATATCGCTCACCAGGTACAGGTCGTCCCCGTTGCGCTTAAAGCGCTCATGGTCGGCAACGCGCACGTTGACAATCAGGTCGCCCGAAGGCTCGCCGCGAAGGCCTGCCTCGCCAAAGCCGCTCACGCGCAGCTGGCGACCGGTCGAAACGCCGGCGGGGATATCGATGTCGATCTTTTCGTGCGAAGGTGTGCGGCCCTGACCGTCGCAGGTCTCGCAGGGATGGTCGATGACCGTGCCCTCACCGTGGCAGTCGGGGCAAGGCGAAGAGGACTGAACCTGGCCCAGGAACGAGCGCTGGACCGTCGTGACATAGCCTGTGCCGTGGCAGCGGCTGCACTGCTTTTCCTGTGCGCCCTCTGCCCTACCGGTGCCATTGCAGTCCTCGCAAGGAGCAAGGCGGTCATAGCTGATTGTCTTTTTGCAGCCGAGCGCCGCCTCCTCAAGCGTCACCGAAAGCGAGATGGCCATGTCTCGTCCGCGACGACGCTCACGACGGCTGCGGGCGCCACCGCCGGCACCGCCGCCAAAGAACGACGAGAAGAGGTCGTCCATGCCCATGCCGCCAAAGATATCGTTGATATCGACGTAGCCCGAACCACCAGGGCCGTCCGCGGTGCCGTAACGGTCGTAGTTAGCACGCTTCTGCTCGTCGGAAAGAACGGAATAAGCCTCGTTGAGCTCTTTGAACTTGGCCTCGGCCTCGGGGTCGTCCGAAACGTCCGGGTGTACGGTACGGGCCTTCTTTAGAAACGCGCGCTTAATCGTCCGCGCATCGGCATCCTTGTCGACGCCAAGTACCTCGTAGTAATCCCTATTTTCCGACACGACCGAATCCTTCCGACTTTCATTATTGTCACAGTGCGTCCTATACCCAAGCAGGGCCGACCGCAAACAGAGGGTTTGATGTTATTGCATTTGGTACGGCGAAAGCATGGCCCGTTGCGAGCAGCTCGCGAACCAAACCGACACGAGCGCGAACATGAAGCCGTTGGCAAAACCGTTGGCAAACTGCATCGCGCCGCGCTTCCACCACAGCAGGCTGCGATGAAGCACGCCGTCCGAAAGCACCATGAACAGGCCCATGGCAAACGGAATAAAGCACATCACGGCAAAGGCCGAGAACACGCCCGAGATGGCCGAGAGTACCAAAAACGGCGCCACGATGCCCATCAGGTAAAAACCGGTACGAGCTTTGCCTTCCAAGCGCTCGGCCTCAACATGGGCGCGACCGACCAGATCACCGCCAGAGGCGCCGTTGGTGCCGGCGTGACCCATGCCGCCAATACGGACCTCGTCGCCATCGTGCGTGCCGGCGGGAAACTCAATCGTCTGCTCGGAGGTCACACGGGTCCGCCCGCTGCCGCCGCAATCGGGACAGGGGTCGGCGACGACCTTACCGGAGCCACCGCACTCAGGGCAGACCGACTGGAACGTGCCGGCACCAAACAGAAAGGACAGGTCGACATCGATGTGACCGCGACCGCCGCAGCTCGGACAGGTATGTGCATGCTCGGACGAAACAGAGCCCGAACCACCGCAGTGACCACAGGTATCGAAGCGCGTATAGCGGACGGTCTTGCGGGCACCGCCCTTGGCCTCCTTGGCGTCGAGTTTGATATCGACGACCACATTGGCGCCGTTCTCGGGATTGTAAGCAGCCTGCCCACGACGCTGCTGGCCCCAAGCGCCGCCAAAGGGAAAACCGCCCTCAAAGGGATTGCCATAGCCTGTGTTGCCGGCGTAGCCGCCACCATAGGGCGAAGCCGTAGGAGCACCGGCAAAGGGATTGCCCGAGCGCATGGCGTCGTAGCGCGCACGTTTTTGCTCATCCGAAAGCACGGCGTAGGCCTCGGAAACCTCTTTAAACTTTTCCTCGGCATCCGGCTCTTTGTTGACGTCCGGATGGAGCTTGCGGGCCTTTTGCTGAAAGGCCTTTTGAATATCACGCGAGGTGGCGTCCTTGGAGACACCCAGAATCTCGTAGTAATCTTTTTCGTTCATCGTCGCCATGCGCGGCAACCTCCTGCTCACAGCAGCGTATATATTCCGGTAATTCTACACGAGCGGCCTAAGCTAGATCCCAAAACAGCTCGAACAGAACATTTCCATCGAGCCAGCCCAAGTGCGTCGGCGCCAGACGAGCTCGAACATAGCCCGCGACGACATCTGCCGAAGTGAAAGGTCCCTCATGGACCCCGAGCGTCTCGGGCACCCAAGTGGCAAGACCCAATTCGAGCGCGCGATCGCAGGCAGCTGCCAGCTCATCGGCCGGGATGACGCAAGCTGCACGAACCAACAGGTCGGACGCAACACCGCCCGTCATGCGACAAGACAGCATCAGGTCTTCAGCCGCAGCCTCACGCTGCGACAGATATTCGGCCTCAAACGCCGTCGCGTCATCGTCACGTTGCACCAGACGCACGCGGTACGAATCGCCTCGAGAAGACACGCCGGGGAACAAACCTGCAAGACGGTCGAAATCCTCGGCGTCGAGCATGCCCGCGGCGGAACGACCCAGGCCCAAATAGCCCTGGCCGGTCCAGTAGGCAATGTTATGGGCGCACTCATGTCCGTCGAGCGCATAGCTTGCCACCTCATACGGGTGATAGCCGGCCGCACCCAGACGCTCACGCGCCACATCCATGCACGAAGCTTGAAAATCCTCGTCGGGCTCGACCGACTCGTCGCGGCACGCCATGCGATAAAGGGGAGTCCCCTCCTCAAGCGTGAGCGGGTAGACCGACACATGATGCGGAGCCGCCGCCAGCACGCCATCGAGCGTGCGCTTCCAACTCGCTGCGGTCTGCCCGGGAAGTCCGCACATAAGGTCGCACGACACGTCAAGCCCAGAGTTCTTGACCGTCGCGATGGCGGCAAACGCCCGATCGGCATCGTGAATACGGCCGATGGCGGTAAGTTCGGTGTTATCGAGCGTTTGCACGCCCAGAGAGACGCGTGTGACACCAACCTTGGCAAGCGCAGTGGCAAGCTCGGCGGTCAGCGACTCGGGATTGGCCTCGCAGGTAAACTCAACGGGGGCGCACCACGCACGAATACGCCGCGCCAGCTCCACCAGGCGCTCCCCCGCCAGCGACGGCGTACCGCCGCCAACATAGACGGTGCGGATATGGTCAAGGGCCCCAGCCTTGCCAAAAGCATCGAGGCGCGCGAACAACTGCTCAAAATAGACATCGAGCGCAGCACTCAGGTCGCACGGAGAAAAACTGCGCGAGTCAAAGTCGCAGTACCGGCACTTTTGGGCGCAAAACGGCACGTGCACGTACAGCGCGGTAACGGCCACCCTTAAGCCTCCAGCGGATGAGGGGGCACCGATTCGCCGGCGGCAAGGGCAGCCTCGCAGGCCACCACATCGCGCTCGATATCATCGACCAGTGCCATAAACTCCTCGTACGTGGAGCAGCGCACCACCTGAGCGCGCCAGGCGGCGGCATGGGGCATGCCCTTTAGATACCAGCTCGCGTACGTACGGGCGCGCGACATAAGCGGCAGAAGCTCGTGCGTCAACGTCAGGTGCTCACGCAGAGCCTCCAGGCGCTCGACCGAGGAGCGAGAAGGAACCGGCGTGCCATCGAGCGCAAGGGCGCGAGCATCACCGAACACCCACGGATTGCCGTAGATGCCGCGCGCGATAAACACCGCGCTGGCACCCGAGCCTTGCAGATGCTCAGCAGCGTCCTCGGCCGAGAACACATCACCCGAACCAATCACGGGAATCTCGACAGCGTCGGCAACCTCATCGACGACAGACCAATCGGCCTGGCCCGTATAGAGCTGCGTGGCACAACGACCGTGCACGGCGACTGCGGCGGCACCGGCGCCTTCGAGCATCTGGGCAAACGTCGCGGCATTACGGTCCTCGGCATAAAAGCCCTTGCGGATCTTTACAGTCACGGGCACATGTGCCGCGCCCACCGCCGCCTCGACGATCTTCTCGGCCAGATCGGGCGTGCGCATAAGCGCCGAGCCCTCGCCCTTGGTAACGACCTTGCGCGCCGGACAAGCCATGTTGATATCAATCAATGACAGGCGATCGCCAACGCGCTCCTCGACGGCGGCGACGGCGCTCGCAAACTGATCGGGCTTGGAGCCAAAGAGCTGCACGCAAATCTGCTGTTCCTCGTCGGCCGGCAGCACCAGGCGCCACGTCTTATTGCTGGCATAGGCAAGGCCGGCCACGCTCACCATCTCGCTGTAGGCAAGGTTGGCACCGCGGCGGCGGCACATAATGCGGTAGGCGGGGTCGGTCACGCCCGCCATGGGAGCCATAAGGAACGGCTGCTCGGCATAGGCGCCCAGCAGCCGCTTGCTGTATTCAGAAAGCGCCATAGACCTACTCGTCCACCTTGAGGATCGCCATAAAGGCCTCCTGCGGGACCTCGACCGATCCGATGGCCTTCATGCGCTTCTTGCCCTCTTTCTGCTTCTCGAGCAGCTTGCGCTTACGCGAGATATCGCCGCCGTAGCACTTAGCAAGCACGTCCTTGCGACGCGCCTTGACGGTGGAGCGGGCAATGATCTTATTGCCGATAGCACCCTGGATGGGAACCTCGAACAGCTGACGCGGGATGATCTCCTTAAGCTTGTCGCACAGGCCACGGGCCAGACCATAAGCCTTATCCTTGTGCACGATAAACGACAGCGCGTCCACTTCGTCGCCCGAAAGCAAAATATCGAGCTTCACGAGCTCGGAGGGACGGTACTCGTTGAACTCGTAGTCGAGCGAGGCATAGCCCTTGGTGCGGCTCTTGAGCTGATCGAAGAAGTCCAAGATGAGCTCGGCGAGCGGCATATCAAAGCGCATCTCGACCGATTTGCTCGTCAGGTGGATCATGTCGGTCGTGACGCCGCGGTGCTCGATGGCGAGCTGCATGACGGCACCCGTGTACTCAGGCGGGCAGATGATCTTTGCCTTGAGGTAGGGTTCCTCGATACGTTCGATGCGCGTGGCCTCGGGAAGGTCCTGCGGGCTGCGGACATCGATCATTTCGCCGTCGGTCTTGTAGACGTGATAGTCGACCGAGGGACTCGTAGCAATGAGGTCCAGGTTGAACTCGCGCTCCAGGCGTTCCTTGACGACTTCCATGTGCAGCAGGCCCAGGAAGCCCACGCGGAAGCCAAAGCCGAGCGCCACCGAGGTCTCGGGCTCCCACACCAACGACGGGTCGTTGACGTGCAGTTTATCGAGGGCGTCACGCAGGTTCTCGTAGTCCTTATTATCGATCGGGAACAGGCCCGTATAGACCATGGGCTTGGCCTCGCGATAACCGGGAAGCGGCTCGGGGCAGGGGTTCGACGCCCACGTAAGGGTATCGCCCACGCGAACGGCCTCGGGGTCCTTCAGGCCCGTGACCACGTAGCCCACCTCGCCGACCGTCAGCGCATCGACCGGAGTCTCGGCGGGACGCTTGACGCCCACGCCATCGACCAAAAAGTCGCCCTTTGCCTGCATCATGCGCAGGGTATCGCCCTTTTTGATGGAACCGTCAAAGATGCGCACCGTGGCGACGACACCACGATACTCGTCGAAGTACGAATCCAGGATGAGTGCCTTGAGCGGCGCGTTCGCATCGCCCTTGGGCGGAGAGATCAAAAAGACAATGGACTCCAGCAGATCGTGGATGCCCTCGCCGGTCTTGCCCGAGACACACACGGCATCATCGGCAGGGATCGCCAAGTCATCCTCGATCTCGGTCTTGACCTCATCGGGATGGGCCGAGGGCAGGTCGATCTTGTTGATGGCCGGCACAATGTCCAGATTGGCGTTCATGGCGAGCGTCGCGTTGGAGACGGTCTGCGCCTCGACGCCCTGCGTGGCGTCAACGACGAGCACCGCGCCCTCACAGGCTGCCAGCGAGCGCGAGACCTCATAGGTAAAGTCAACGTGGCCCGGCGTATCGATCAGATTGAACTGATACGTCTCGCCATCGTCGGCGTCATAGGACACGCGAACGGCATTGGACTTGATCGTGATGCCGCGCTCGCGCTCGATATCCATGGTGTCGAGCAGCTGCGACTCCATGTCGCGTTCGTCGACGGTATGGGTGAGCTCGAGGATGCGGTCGCTGATCGTGGACTTGCCATGGTCGATGTGCGCAACGATTGAGAAGTTGCGGATGTGGGAAATGTCAATTGAAGTATTCATGCGGACTATCTTACCCGAGCGGTACAAAAAATGGAGCCTGTTCCATAAAACAGGCTCCATTTATGCGCGTAATCTGTGTGGTGTGAAATTTACAACTTAGGCGTTGATGCTGTTCACGAGCTTGGCAAGACCGGACTTGCGGTTGGAAGCCTGGTTCTTGTGGATAACATGCTTGGCGGCAGCCATGTCGAGACGCTTGGTGACGGTCTTGAGGGCAGCCTGGGCCTTCTCGGCGTCGCCCTCGGCGACGGCGGACTGGACGTGCTTGGTCAGCGTCTTGAGCTCGGACTTGACAGCCTTGTTACGCATGCGAGCTGCCTCATTGGTGCGGATACGCTTCTTCTGAGACTTGATGTTTGCCACTTCTGGAGTTCCTTTCGAGTTCCTTGCAAAAAAATGTATGACACCTCTGAGACACGGTGAGGTCATGCAAGCGCCTACTATAGCACGCTCCCCCTCAAAGGGATAGAACGAATTTGTCAAATAGGCAGGTATCATCACGATTTTCTCAAGATGTTCGTAATCCAGAGCAAAAGCGCGGTCTCAGAATCGGCCGAACCCTTGAGCGCGAGCTCCACATCGACCGCTCCCTCGAGCGCTGCGACGAGCTCTGCCATCGAAAAGCGGCGAGCCCAGGTCAGGTGATTCTTGACCTGCCAGGACTGAAGCTTAAGCGTTGCGGCCAGCTCACGACCCTGTCCGCGCGCATCGAGCGCCTTGGCAACGATAAGCTCGCGAATACGGCCGCACAGCAATGTGTAAGTCCACACGTAGCTCTTGGCGGGCAGTAGATTGAAGAGCTCGAGCGAGCGGCGCATGTCACGGGCCGAGACCGCATTGAGAAAGTCCCAAGGCTGAACCTCGGCCGTACGTACAATCCAGCGCTCAACGTCGGCAAGCTCAATCTGGGGCGCCTCGACCATCTGGGCAAGCTTAGCCAAGTCGTTATCGAGCATGCGAGTGTTTTCACCCGAACGCGAGACGAGTTCCTCGGCTGCCGCCGTCGAGATCGACTTGCCATGCTGCGTCGCCATCTGCTGAACGCGGCGCGGTAGCTCCCAGCGCTTGGTGCCGGAGCAATCGATCACGGCCTTCTTGTCGATCTTGGCGATCGCCTTATACAGGCGCGTGTTCTTGGCAAGCGAGTCGGCGATGATGAGGCAGACCGTTGTGGAGCTGGGACTTGCGAGGTACTCGACGAGCGGCTCCGAGACAGCTTTAGCGAGCTTTGAGCAGCCATCAAGGATTACCAGGCGAAACTCGCTGCCCATCGGAAAGGTGTTAAGCGATCCGATAATGGACTCGATATCGGGGTCCTTAGTCATGTCGCGCTCGTCGAGGTTAAACTCGACCATACCCGACTTTTCCAGACGCGCTTTCATACGCGAGACGGCGTGATCGCGCTTGACTCCGTCGGTACCGACGATCAGATATGCCGGCAGCAGACCGGTTTCGGACATTGCGCTCCCCTCCCGCAGGCCTTCGTATTCGTTCCGTGCCATTCTAGCCCAGGGGCCCACCACACGCCAACGACGTCGTCACGGTCGCTGGCATCGCATCGCAAAGCCATTCGCAGTTGGCGTGACGGTAATGTCGCCGTGTTCGATGGTGCACGCGAACACGCCGCCCGCTTCCTTAACGGCATCGATGCAGGCATCGGACGGATGGCCGTATCGATTCCCCTCGCCCGCGCTCGCGAGGGAAAGCTCGGGCTTCAGGACGTCCAGCAACTCACCATCGGCTGAAACCTTAGAGCCGTGATGTCCAAGTTTAAGTACATCGATATCTCCCACCTCCTGCACGAATTCCCGTTCTTGATCGAGCTCGGCATCACCGGTGAGGAGCACACGCAGGCCCTTGCCTTCCTGAACATAAGAGAGCAGCAGGACAAGCGAGTCCTCATTTCCCTCGCCATCCACGGACTCGAATGGCCACATCACGCGGGCGCAAAATGAGCCGATGTCGACCGTATCCCCACGGCGCACCTGCCGATACTCCACGCCAGGTCGGTTCAATACCTCGGCAGGAGCATCCTCCAGCGCATCCGCCGCCACGGCAATCGTTCTGACCGAAAACTGTTCGAGCACGGCAGGCAGACCACCCCAGTGGTCCTCATCCCAATGCGTCACAAAGACGGCATCGATATGGTGCACGTTATTGCGAACCAACGCCGCCACCACGCGCTCGTCGAGCCCGCAGTCGACGAGTGCCACTGCGCTGCCCTGGCGAATAAGAATCGCATCGGCCTGGCCCACATCGAGCACCGTCACCGAAGGCGGCGCGAATCGATCCCAGTAGACGTACGGAATCGCAGCCAAGAGCACCAGGCATGCAAGCCCCACCGCCATAGGACGTGCGCGGGGACGCGGCCACCAGACCAGCAGAACCGCCAGCACACACGGCACTAGGTAAATCCACATGCTATCGGGCGGCACGCTCACGGATGCACCCGGCACGGCGGCAAACAGCTGCTCGAAGAACAGCGCGCAACGGGCGGCAATCATGGGCACAACGAGCGCCCAAGTCCGCAACGGCGCCACGAGCGAAAAGGGAACCAGCACGATCGACACGGCAAGCAGCACGCTCACCACCGGACCGATGACCGCATTTGCCAGCGGAGCAATGAGCGAGAACGTACCGAAGGTGGGAATGGTAATGGGAAGAGTCGCCAGTTGCGAGCACAGCGTGACGGAAAGCATGCTGGCAACGCCCGATGACACACCCAGCTCACCCAAAGCGTAGGTCGCATAGGGGCAAAAGCACAGAATGGCTAAGACGCTGGCACATGAAAGCTGAAAGCCCATCTCGAACAGCACCGTCGGTCGCAGTAGCACAAAGATGGACATGGTTACGAAGAGCGCCGATGCGCCGTGCCGGCGACGACCCGCGCCGTTTACGACAAGCGTCGCGAACACCATGCAGCACGCGCGCACAGCCGAGGGAGACGCGCCCGTAAAGGCAGCGTAGTCCACAAGCGTTATCGCCAATATCGCCCGCTGAAGACCACGTGAGATGCGAGTCTTTTGCAATACGCTCTCGATTACAAACCCCACGATAGCCAAATGGCTGCCCGAGACGGCGATAAGATGCGCCGTCCCCGTCACCGAAAACCAGTCGCCCGCCGGCTGGGCGCGCAGCTCGGCCGAACGACCGCAGACGACACCGGCCATGAGCGCACGCGCCGAGTCAGTCGCAGGCGCGATGGACGCAAGCAGCCCATTTCGCAGCCGAAGCAGCGGCCCCGGAGAGCCCTCATCGACCGACACAATCCGAACGGCTTTAACCTTGCGCACCTCGCCTCGGAGCACGCGCGATCGTCCATATGCATCGTTCTCAAAACGTGAAACGCGACCGATAACACGCGCGTGCGCCCCGACCTTGAGCTCGCGGTCACACGATAGGCGAACCGTTGCCAAGTTCTTACCGTCCGCGCATGCCTCGCAGGTATAGGAATACACGTCGTCGTTTATGGATGGATCGCCCTGCACGACAAACTCGAGGCTGCTTGCCGCTCGACCGTCGAGCGCCTTCGAGGCGCTGAGCGCGCCCACAGCCCACCACGCCGAGACGACCGATCCCGCCACGAGACCCACGGACGCGGCATACAGCCACCGCTTCAAAGGGGCAAGCCGCGCACAAGATTGCGCCAGCACAACGAATACCGCCGCCGCAACGGGAATGGCCCATAGCGGCCCGACCGCCGGCGCCTGCTCCCTCAGCAGCGCATCAGCGGCCACGTTGAGCACCAAGGCGCAGCTCATGCACATGCCGGCACACAAGGCCATCGTCCACGGTATCAGGGGGCGCGGAGGCATCACATGCTCGCGCTCGGTCGCACTCATACGCAGATGCAATCTTTGATTTTGGCAAGCTTCTTCTCGCCGATTCCCGACACACGCATCAGATCGTCAACCGAGGCAAAAGCACCGTTCTTTGTCCGCTCATCGATGATCGACTGTGCCATGGAGGGACCGATACCCGAGAGCGTCTGCAGCTCTGCCGCGCTTGCCGTATTGATGTTTACCAGTCCTGTTGCGCCACTCACGCCCGATGATGCGGAAGTCCCACCATCAACACCGGCTTCCGCAATGGACGTCTGCTGTTCCCCTACCGTTGGAACATGAATCTTCTGCCCATCGACGACCTTAGATGCCCGATTAAGCCCCGTAACGTCTGCCTCGGGCGCCAGCCCGCCGGCGGCATCAATCGCCTGAGCCACCCGCGCGCCATCCTTGAGGCGATATACACCGGGAGACACAACGGCGCCATCAACATCGACATAAACCTCTGCCGCGGCAGACGCCTTAGGCGAAGAGCCTTCGGATGTCTTTCCGCTCGAGGCATCGCCGGATCCCGGCTCCACCAATGAGCCTGAACCGTCAGTGCGCTCAAACGACACGCCGCCAGCACCGCCGCCAAGGTTCGCCATCGCCAAGCCGCTCGCCATCGCAATGACGACCAGTATCGCCACGACCACCGCCTTATGACCGAACAGCTTGTCCGCCAAGCGGTCCATCCGTTTGACCCGTTCGTGTTGTTCGCGCTGCGCCATAGCAAAACCTCCCAACACCATCGTGTCAGGAAAGGAACTCCGCAACAGCCACGCCCCAAAACCGGTTTTCTCGGTCAAACCAGAAGCTGACCAAAACCTTGCGGAAAAGTGTCCATTTATTCAGGTACACGTCGACAGATGAACCGTTTGTCGCCTAATGCCCAGATAGAAAAAGACCGACGATGCAAATGCGCCGCCGGTCTATACACAACATTATTCGTGATCTTGGTAAATCTCACGTGGAGCGAGCTCGGAATGTTTGCGTTTTAAGGTGTTAGGGGCCTTATACGTGTTGCTTTCGAAGTCGATGTACTCGGTCTGTTTGAGCAAGCGCTCAATCATCTCCTCGTGATCGAACAGCTCCCATGCCTCATGCACGGCATCGAGTTTGGCGTGCGTCTCGGGACGGCGCGGCATAAAGAGCGTGCAGCAGTCGGGAGCGGCCTCGGTCGAGATATCGAACGTACCGATCTCCTCAGCGCGTGCAATGATCTCCTGCTTGTCCGAACCGATCAGCGGGCGGAACACGGGGATCTTCACGGCCTCGTTGACGGCCATGATATTCTCAAGCGTTTGGGAGGCAACCTGTCCAAGCGATTCGCCCGTCACGATGGCCTTGGCGCCCTCGATGTGTGCAATGCGCTCGGCAACCGAATACATAATGCGGCGATACATAATCACGCGCAGGTTGCTGGGACAGGTGACCGAAATCTCACGCTGGCAGTCGCCAAACGGCACCACGTACAGGCGGCCGATCTGGACACCCGGCTCAAGCGCACGGATGATGTCCTGCACCAAATACTCGCTCGTATCGGGCGTCTGCGGACGACCGGAGAAATGTACCGGCACGCACACCGCGCCGCGACGCGCGAGCATCCAGGTCGCCACCGGAGAATCGATACCCGACGACAGCAGCGTCACGACCTTGCCGGCAGAACCCACCGGCAGACCGCCCACGCCGCGCTCAGAGCGCGCGTACACATAAACGCTACCCTGGACCACCAGTACGTGCACCATCGCATCGGGGTCGTGCATTTGAACCTTTTTATCGGGGAAGGCTTCACATAGCACCTCACCCACCTGACGATTGATGTCAATCGAGGTGAGCTCATAGTCGGTATTGGAGCGCTTGGCGTGCACCTTAAAAGAATCGAAGGAACCAAACTCGCGCAGCGCCTTCACGGCGGCGGCGCAGTACTCCTGCGGGTCGCGGTTGGTGTGATACGCCAATGACACACGGGCAACGCCGGGAACGGTGCGAATGACACGCGCCGCTTCATCGGCCTGGTGCTCGTTAAAAGTCACGAGGATATAACCGGAAATTCGAGACACGGCATTCACGGAAAAGGCGGCCAAGGCCGCCTTGATGTTATCCATGAGGATATGCTCAAAATGTGCGCGGTTCTTGCCCTTCAGTCCAACCTCGTGATAATGGACCAGGCAGACGCGAGCCGCCATTTAGGCTTCAGCAACCTTGTGGCCGAGCGCCTTCTCGTAACGGGCCTCGTCGTAAGAGATGTCGCCGTCGACAATCTCGTCCATAGCCATCGAGATGGTATCGGCACCGGAAAGCCCGATGGTGATGTCATCGACATCCTGGACGGCAAGCACACGGTTGTGCTGGCCACGCAGCATGCTATTGATGTCGCAGGCGCGCTTGGAGGCAAGCGAAGCGAGCAGGAAGCGGTTGTGATCGGTCTTCTCCAGAAGATCGTCAATGCAAGGCTTTACAACGGACACGGACCTCAGATCCTTTCATGCATATCGAGAACGCGAACGAGCTCATCGGTCGCGCGGTCGAGATCGTCATTTACCACGACGTCGTCGTAGCGGTCGGCAAGGGCAAGCTCATCGGCGGCGTTTGCCATACGCAGCTCAATCGTCTCGGGCGTCTCGGTACCGCGACCGACTAGACGCTCGCGGAGCACCTCAAGCGAAGGCGGCTTGATAAAGATCAGCACGGCCTCGGGGAAACGCTCCTTCACCTGCAGGGCGCCCTGGACATCGATCTCCAAAATCAGAGACGCGCCCGAGGCGAGCTTGGATGTGACCTCGCTCACCAACGTGCCGTAGCAGTTACCGTGGACCTCGGCCCACTCAACAAACTCGCCGTTTGCCACGCGGCGGTCGAACTCCTCGCGCGTCAGAAAAAAGTAGTTGACGCCGTCGACCTCACCTTTGCGTGGTGCTCGCGTGGTAGCCGAAACCGTCAGGCCCAGGTTCGAGCGGCGCTCGCGCACACGAGTGACGAGCGTACCCTTCCCTGCGCCTGACGGTCCAGAAATCACAAAGAGCTTGGAATCCTGAGCGCTCACTTATTTGGTCAGCTGCTCAAGGAGCTGCTCGCGCTGACGGACGCCGAGGCCCTGGACGCGACGGGTAGCGGAGATACCGAGCTCCTCCATGATCTTGGCGGCCTTGGCCTTGCCATAACCAGGGAGAGACTCGATGAGGGTGGAAACCTTCATGCGGGAAGCGATGGGGTCATCGGAGTTGAGCACGGACTCGAGGGACTTCTCGCCCTTCTTGATCTGCTCGCGAAGCTCAGCGCGGGCGTGACGTGCGGCAGCAGCCTTCTCAAGAGCCTGCTTGCGCTGCTCATCGGTAAGCTGAGGGAGTGCCATTCGTACCTCCAAATAGTTGGGTTATATCTGATTCAATAATTGGCATTTTAGCACGTAGAACGTACAAAATGCCCAATCGCGGCTCCATAGGTTAGACGATACCCGCAAAAAGTGCAATATACTGCGCCCAAAGTTAAGCCCCTGACCTGCGATTCCACACAAAGGATGGGAAAGTTTACGCAGGCACAGGGGCTATTTTGTGCTAATGAAACCCAAAAGTGGTGACTTAGGGGAATCTTTTACGCGACGTTTTCGACCAGCTCGGCGACAATGGCGTCAAAGGCGGCAACCGGATCGTCGGCACCGGTGATGGGACGGCCCACCACAATGTGGCTTGCGCCACGCTCGATAGCCTGGGAAGGCGTCGCCACGCGGGACTGGTCACCAAGGGCGGCACCCACCGGACGCACACCCGGAGTCACGATCAGGGCATCAGGGCCCAGCAGCTCACGCATGTCGTGAGCCTCCATCGGCGAGCACACGATGCCATCGATGCCGTTGGCCTGAGCGAGCTTTGCCAGGCGGGCGGCCTCCTCGGCCACGGGCGACTCGACGCCGATCTCGCTCAAGGCATCCTGATTCATGCTCGTGAGCACGGTGATGGCGACGAGCTTGGCGCGGTCCTCGCGCGCCTCCTCGGCACCCTCGCGGCAGGCAGCGAGCATGGCGCCCGAACCCAAGCCGTGAACCGAGAGCAGGTCGGCACCGGCAAGCGAGGCCGAACGGGCGGCACCGCGAACCTGATGCGGAATATCATGGAACTTAAGGTCAAGGAAGACCTTAAAGCCCAGGTCCTTAAAGGTCTTGACGATCTCAGGGCCCTCAGCGTAATAGAGCGTCATGCCAACCTTAAGCCAGGCGGCATGGCCCGAAAGCTCGTGGGCGAGCTCGAGCGCACGCTCGCGGTCGCAGTCGAGAGCGACGATTACGCGGTCGCGGGCATCGGTCTCTAGCATTCGAAAGCACCTACCAGTTCGTTGATGTCCTTCACGCCTTGGGACTCAGCCCAGGCCTCGAGCTCGTGCGCGATCTTGAGCGAAGCGCACGGATCGACGAAGTTGGCCATGCCGACCGACACGCAGGTGGCGCCGGCCAGGATAAACTCGGCCGCATCCTCGCCGGTCATGACACCGCCGACGCCGTTGATGGGGATATCGACGGCCTGGGCAACCTCCCAGACCATGCGCACGGCGATGTGGTGGCACAGCGGGCCCGAAAGGCCGCCCTTGGGCTTGGCCACGCGGGACTTGCGGGTATGGACGTCGATGGCCATGCCCTGAATGGAGTTGATGACCGAAAGGCCGTCGGCGCCGGCAGCCTCGAGGGCCTTGGCAATCTCGGCGACGTTGACCGGCGCCATCTTCACGAACAGCGGCTTATCGGTCACCTTGCGGCAGGCAGCCATAACGGATGAGGCGCCCTCGGGCGTAGAGCCCATGGCGGCACCGCCGGCGGCGATATTAGGGCAGCTCACGTTGATCTCGTAGCCGGCAGCCCAGGGGCACAGCTCGACATACATCTCGAGCGCGCGGACAAACTCGTCAACGGAGTGGCCGGCAACCTGACAGATGACCTGGCAGCCGTCCTTGGACAGCTGTTCGAGCCACGGACCGGACTCGCGGGCAAAGGCGGCCACGCCGGGGTTCTGAAGGCCCACGGAGTTGATCATACCGCCGGGGATCTCGGCCATGCGGGGCGCGGGGTTGCCGGGCCAGGGCTCGGCAGCGCAACCCTTGGTGGTGATGGCGCCCAGCTGGGAAACATCAAAGAAGTTCTGGAACTGCCAGCCGTAGCCAAAGGTACCGGCTGCGGTGTTGATGGGGTTCTGCATCTTGACGCCGCCGAAATCGACGGCCATGTTCACGGTACCCACTAGAAGACCACCACCTTGGAAGCATCGAACACGGGGCCGCACATGCAAGCGCCCTTCATACCGTCGACCGTCTCGACATTGCAGGTGTTGCAGGCGCCAAAGCCACAGCTCATCATGCGCTCAAGCGACACCTCGCAGTACGCACCGGCCTCGGCGGCAGCGGCGGCGACTTTCTTCATCATGACGGCGGGACCGCAGCTGGCGACATAGTCGTAGCCGCCCTCGCTAAGCAGCTCGGCAGCAGGATCGGTGCAAAAACCGTGCGTGCCCAGCGTGCCATCATCGGTGCAAACGTTAACCGTGGCGCCCAGCGCGCGGAACTCATCGACACCCACGGCCTTGGAAGCGGTGCCAAAGCCCAGGCACACATCCACGTCAACACCCTGCTCGGCAAGCATACCGGCCAGGCACAGCACAGGAGGAACGCCGATGCCACCGGCGACGAGCAGGGCCTTCCTGGTGCCCTCGGGAACCATCCAGCCACGGCCACCGGGGCCCAGCAGGTTAGAGGTGGAGCCAGGGCCCATCTGGGACAAACGACGGGTATCGTCGCCCACGACGGCGTACCACAGCTCGACGGTGCCGGCCTCGGCGTCGGCGCGGTAGTAGCTCAGGGGCACGCGGAGCAGCGAGGACGCATCGCCGGGTACGGCGATGTTCACAAACTGACCGGGCTTGAGCGCACTTGCAAGCTTGGGGGCCGAGATGACGAGCGAGAAGATGCCGTCGGCAATCTCCCGGTTCGAGACGACCTCGAAGTCGTGCATGCGTGCAGTGGAAGGTGTGGGCATAGACGCTCCAATCCCCCATGCGGTTGCATGGTCCAAACGAATAGAAAGCGCGGCACCGCAAGGGCGCCGCGCACAAAAGCGATAAGGCTATGCTAGCAGATGCAGCCGTCGGCAAGCGTCTGCTTACCGCCGACAAACACATCGGTGGCACGACCGGTGAGCGTGCGGCCGGCAAAACCGGAGTTCTCGGCGCGCGACTCGTAACCGTCCTCGCCAACCGTCCAGGTGGCGGACGCGTCGAACACGGTCAGGTCGGCAACGGAGCCCGCCTTGACCTGAACCTGGTCGAGACCCAGGATCTCACGCGGCTTGATGGCCATGAGCTCGACCATGCGGCCCATGCTCATCTTGCCCGTGTTGACCAGCTCGGTGAGTACGAGCGACAGCGAGGTCTCGAGGCCGATCATACCAAAGGGCGCAAGCTCGAACTCACGGGCCTTCTCCCACGGGGTGTGAGGAGCGTGATCGGTGACGATAACGTCGACGGTGCCGTCGATGACGCCCTGACGGATGGCCTCGGCATCCTCCTCGGTACGCAGCGGCGGGTTGACCTTGAGCGAGGTGTTGTAGGTCTCGTCCAGGTCGTTCTCGGTCAGGAACATGTGGTGCGGGGTGGCCTCGCAGGTAACCTGAACGCCAGCGGCCTTACCGGCACGCACGATCTCCAGGCCATGGGCGGTGGAGATGTGCTGGATGTGCAGCTTGGCACCAGTCAGCTTGGCGATCTCGATGTCGCGGGCGATCTGGAGCTCCTCGCCGGCAGCCGGCCAACCCTCGAGAGCCAGACGGGTCGAAACCTTGCCCTCGTTGATCTGGCCGTGGCCGACCAGGTCCTCGTCCTGGCAGTGGCTCATAAAAACCTTGCCGAACATCTTGCCGTAGTCCATGCAGCGACGGAGCATGCCCGCGCCCTGCACGCCGCGACCGTCGTCGGTGAAGGCGACGGCGCCGTGGGCAACCATATCGCCCATCTCGGACATGGCCTCGCCCTTAAGACCGCGGGTCATGGCGCCCGACGGATAGACGCGGCAGTGACCGACCTCGGCAGCACGGGACCTGACGAACTCCACGACAGTGCCGTTATCGGTGACGGGATCGGTGTTGGGCATGGAGCACACGCCGGTAAAGCCGCCCTTGGCAGCCGCGCGGGTGCCGCTCTCGATGTCCTCTTTGACCTCGTAGCCGGGCTCGCGAAGGTGAACGTGCATATCCACCAGGCCGGGGACGAGGTACTTGCCGGAAAGGTCGCGAACCTCGGCTCCCTCGACGGCGAGATTCTCGCCGACCTCGGCGATCTTGTCGCCGTCAATCAGGACGTCAACGACACCGTCAAGCTCGACGGACGGGTCGACGACGTGGGCATTCTTAAGAAGCAAGGCCATTATCGGCACCTCCAAGCAGCAGATACAGGATAGCCATACGCACGCAGATACCGGCGTAGACCTGCTCCAGGATGACGGAGCGTTGCGGGTGGTCGGCCATATAGGAGTCGAACTCGACGCCGCGGTTGATGGGGCCCGGGTGGCAGATGATTGCGTCGGGCTTCATGAGCTTCTCGCGGTCCTTGGTCAGACCGAAGAGCTTGTGGTACTCACGAATGGTCGGGAACGGGGCACCCTCGAGGCGCTCCTGCTGCACGCGCAGCATGTAGACAACGTCCAGCTCGGGCAGGACAGAATCGAGATCGCTCGTCACGTGGTCGCAGCCCAGAACCTCGGGCGCCGGCGGCAGCAGCGTGCCGGGGGCGACGGCGTAGGTCTCGCAGCCCATGATCTTAAGGGCGGGAATCAGCGAGCCGCAGACACGGGAGTGTGAGATATCGCCGACGACGGCGACCTTCAGACCGTGGAAGTCACCCTTATGCTCCCAGATGGTGTACAGGTCGAGAAGGGCCTGCGTGGGGTGGTTGTGCTTGCCGTCACCGGCGCAGATGACGCTCGCGGGCGAGTTCTGCGTGACGATGTAGGGAGCACCGGCGTGCTTATCGCGCACGACGATGCAGTCGATCTTATAGGCGTTGAGGGTCTCGACGGTGTCGACGAGGCTCTCGCCCTTGACCGTAGAGGTCGAGGAGCCGCCAAAGTTAAGGCTATCGGCCGAAAGGCGCTTCTCGGCAAGCTCGAAGGAGCTGCGGGTGCGCGTCGAGGGCTCGTTGAACATGTTGACGATGGTCTTGCCCTTGAGCGTGGGGACCTTCTTGATGGCACGCTCGTTGACCTCGGAGAACGCCTTGGCGGTCTCGAGGATGAGCTTGATATCCTCTTCGGAGTACTCGGTAATGTCGATCAGGTGCTTATGGTTGAACGCCACGGTACTACTCACCTCCCAGCGGCGCGGAGCCCACGTGGGAACCCGGCGCGACGTCGTTGATCTCGACGGCGGTGTGGCCGTCGACTTCCTTCATATATAGGTGCACGTTCTCCTCGTGCGACGAGGGAACGTTCTTGCCGACAAAGTCCGGCGAGATGGGGAGCTCGCGGTGGCCGCGGTCAACGAGGACTGCAAGCTCGATGCGGCTCGGACGGCCCAGGTCCATGACGGCGTCGAGAGCGGCGCGAATGGTACGGCCCGTATACAGGATGTCGTCCACCAGCACGACGCGTTTGCCGTCGACGCTAAAGGGAATGTTGGTGGCGTGGATCGCGGGAGCGAAATTGGTAGCGTAGTCATCGCGGTAGAAGCTGATGTCGAGGCTGCCGAGCGGAACGTCGACGCCCTCGATCTCCTTGATCTCCTCGGCGAGCTTCTTTGCCAGAAGGTCGCCGCGCGTGACGATGCCGACCAGAGCGAGGTCTTCACAGCCCTCGTTGCGCTCGAGAATCTCGTGCGCGATGCGGGTCATCGCTCGATTGACGGCGGTCTCGTCCATGATGACCGCCTTGGGGGAAGTCGTGCCCATCGATCTCCTTCCTCACATGTCTTGACTGCTGACACAGTCAAAAAAATAGATGCCCGACCGCTTAAAGCGGACCAGACACCCACAGGAAAGGCTGCTCTTTGGCAGCTATGTAATTCCATGTGGGTATCTCGTACCCCTTTAATGGTCAAGGGATAGTGTAGCCAACCTCGGGCTTAATTGCGAGCATAAATACAGAGCAATCCGTAAACGGAGCCCAATGCTCCATAAACCTATATATATTTGTGGGACAAGCTTGAAAACGCACGCACGAGCTGGCATAATCCCCTCTGCTGCACGCAAATCGGATCTACGTCCAGGGCCGTGGCGTGAGCACTATCGCCAAAAGAGGAATATCTCTGTGTAGATTACGCACAGAGAGCTGCTTCTGTGCTATAGTTCAGGCTTGTTTGTTAACGCGACATGTTCGTTTGTCGCCCAAGGAGGGTCAGTTATGTCCAAAGTTTGCGAAGTTTGCGGTAAGCACCCCGTTGCCGGTCGCTCCATCAGCCACTCTCACCGCGTCACCAACCGTAAGTTCCGCCCCAACATCCAGCGCGTCTACGTTGTCGTCGATGGTCACCGTCGCAAGATGAACGTTTGCTCCACCTGCCTCAAGTCTGGCAAGGTTGCGCGCTCCTAAATAAGGTCTTACCAACAAGTACCTCGGACTCTCCGGGTCAAAGACCTCGCGTTCATATAGAACTTACCAAAGGCGCCCTCCCCTACGGAGGGCGCCTTTTTTGCACTCATTGGGGACAGACTTACATGAGTGCTTTCACGCATTGGGGACAGACATGAAGCACGCATGCGACGCACTGACTGGCTCCGGCCCCTGCCTCACGCAGCATCCTTCCAGTCTGCAGTTGCCTTGGTCACGCTTGTAGCGCCGATGCCGGTGATACGGGCAATTTGCTTGACCGTGAGATGCGCCCGCCTAAGCCTCAGCAGACACGCATCGCGTTCGGGGCGTGGCAGGGCTTTGAGCAGTGCAGGATCTATGCTCGGCAGAACTTCGCGCGCAACGGAAAGGGCCTCCTCATCGGGGATCCGCCGGCGTGGAAGAACCTCCATTGACCAGATGCGCCCGGCAACTTCCTCGAGATGCTCGCAATAGCAACGGGAGCCACCGACAATATCGAGCATAGGGGCCGCATCACAGATGTCAAAGGGATCATAGCCCAGCTGATACGCCTTATAGCTTGACCAGCGGTACGCATCGAGCGAGTCAAGCGCACCCTTCACGGGATTGAGATGAATATAGTCGAGCAGCTGCACCGCCTGCGCGTCCGACTCAACCGCGACCCGCGAATAGCGATTGTCAAACAGATGTCCCGTTCTCCCCGTTTTTCCATTGAAATACTTGGCATATGCCGTCAGCGCGCACTGCATTGCCTTTGAAAGGTTGTCAAATGGGTCATCAACCATCAAATGGAAGTGATTGTCCATAAGGCACCAAGCCAACACCGCCACTTCATGGCGCGCAAACCTGTCCGAGATATCCGATAAGAAACGATAACGGTCGGAGTCATCTTCAAAAATAATCTGTTTGGAGTTGCCGCGGTCAAAGACGTGGTAATAGCCAGTGATCGAAACGGGGCGGACGCATCGGGGCATAATCTCTCCTTTCAAAACTGTTCAGGCAACACCTAAAAGGAGAGAAGCAACGCGAAATGCTGAGCCTGCAACCTATTTATATCCAATAAGCGGCAATAACAGGCCCAGAACGGCAAAATGGCAAAACGATGTCTGTCCCAAATGAGTGAAAGCACTCATGTAAGCCTGTCCCCAACGAGCGGGGCGGAAGAGCAGGCAAATAGTTTTAGTTAAAACGCTTCATTTTATTGAAGCGTTTTAGTGTGCCTTTTAGAGGAATCTTACCGTTCGCCGAATAATTTCTTGCTATCATGCAAGGCGTAGGGTAAATCTCCGATCGCAAGGAGACACAAATGGTGAAAAAGTCACCGGAAAACACTACTCCCGCAATTGTGGACAACGTAGAGGCGCTTGAGGCTAAGCTCGCTCAGATGCGAGAGGCCCAGGCGCTTTTTGCTACGTACACGCAGGAGCAGGTCGACAAGATCTTCTATGAGGCCGCCATGGCCGCCAACAAGGCTCGTATCCCGTTGGCAAAGATGGCCATCGAGGAGACCGGCCGCGGCGTTCTTGAGGACAAGGTCATCAAGAACCACTACGCCGCAGAGTACATCTACAACGCTTACAAGAACACCAAGACCTGTGGCGTTCTGGAGCGCGACGAGGCTTACGGCATCACCAAGATCGCCGAGCCCATCGGCATCGTGGGCGCCGTCATCCCGACGACCAACCCCACCTCCACCGCGATCTTCAAGACGCTGATCAGCCTGAAGACCCGCAACGCCATCATCATCTCCCCGCACCCGGCAGCCGCCAAGTGCACCATCGCCGCCGCCAAGCTCGTGCTTGACGCCGCCGTCAAGGCCGGCGCCCCCGAGGGCATCATCGGCTGGGTCGATGTCCCCTCCATCGAGCTGACCAACATGGTCATGCGCGACGTCGATATCATCCTCGCCACCGGTGGCCCGGGCATGGTCAAGGCCGCTTACTCCTCGGGCAAGCCCGCCCTGGGCGTTGGCGCCGGTAACACCCCGGTCGTCATCGACGACACCGCCGACGTGCTGCTCGCCGTCAACTCCATCATCCACTCCAAGACCTTCGATAACGGCATGATCTGCGCTTCCGAGCAGTCCGTGACCGTCATCGACAGCATCTATGACCAGGTTAAGGCCGAGTTCCAGAAGCGCGGCTGCTACTTCGTCAAGCAGGGTGCCGAGATGGAGGCCCTGCGTGCCGCCATGTTCAAGAACGGCGCCCTGGATCACCGCATCCCCGGCATGGCTGCCGCCAAGATCGCCGAGCTCGCCGGCATCGAGGTTCCCGCCAAGACCAAGATCCTGATCGCTGAGGTCACCTCCACCGACCCCGCCAAGGAGGAGTTCTCCCACGAGAAGCTCTCCCCGGTCCTGGCCATGTACCACGCCAAGGACTTCCAGGAGGCCGTCGACAAGGCCGAGCACCTGGTGCTCGCCGGTGGCCCGGGCCACACCGCCTCTCTGTACGTGCACCCCGCCCAGGCCGAGAAGATCAGCCTGTTCGAGCACGTCATGAAGGCCTGCCGTATCGTCATCAACACCCCGTCCTCGCACGGCGGCATCGGTGACCTGTACAACTTTGGCATGAAGCCGTCTCTGACCCTGGGCTGCGGCTCCTGGGGCGGCAACTCCGTCTCCGAGAACGTTGGGGTGAAGCACTTGATCAACGTTAAGACTGTGGCCGAGCGCCGTGAGAACATGCTGTGGTTCCGCGCTCCCGAGAAGGTCTACTTCAAGAAGGGTTCCACGCCCGTCGCCCTCGACGAGCTGGGCAACGTCATGGGCAAGAAGCGCGCCTTCATCGTCACCGACCAGTTCCTCTTCAAGAATGGCAACACCCGCGCCATCGAGGCCAAGCTCGACGAGATGGGCATCGCCCACGACTGCTTCTACGACGTCGAGCCCGATCCGTCGCTGCAGTGCGCACGTCGCGGCGCCAAGCAGATGGCTCTCTTTGAGCCGGACGTCATCATCGCCGTCGGCGGTGGCTCCGCTATGGACGCCGGCAAGATCATGTGGATGATGTACGAGCACCCCGAGTGCAAGTTTGAGGACATGGCCATGGACTTCATGGACATCCGCAAGCGTATCTTCACCTTCCCCGAGATGGGCAAGAAGGCCTATTTCGTCGCCGTCCCGACCTCTTCGGGTACCGGCTCCGAGTGCACGCCGTTCGCCATCATCACCGACAAGGAGACCGGCATCAAGTGGCCGCTCGCCGACTACGCGCTGCTCCCCAACATGGCTATCGTCGACGCCGACAACTGCATGACCGCCCCGCGCGGCCTGACCGCTGCCTCCGGCATCGACGTCATGACCCACGCCATCGAGTCCTACGTCTCCATCATGGCTTCCGACTACACCAAGGGCCTCTCCGAGCGCGCTGCCAAGCTCGTCTTCGAGAACCTGCCCTCCAGCTTCACGAACGGCGCCAAGGACCCGCACGCCCGCGAGGAGATGCACAACGCCTCCTGCATGGCCGGTATGGCCTTCGCCAACGCCTTCCTGGGCCTCAACCACTCCATGGCTCACAAGCTCGGCGCTTTCCATCACCTGCCCCACGGCATCGCTAACGCCGTCATCCTGACCCGCGTCATGCGCTACAACGCCGCCGAGGCTCCCGTCAAGATGGGTACCTTCTCCCAGTATCCTTACCCCAACGCGCTGCACAACTACGCCGAGATGGCCAAGTACTGCGGCATCGAGGGCAAGGACGACAAGGAGGTCTTCGAGAACTTCATCACGAAGCTCGAGGAGCTCAAGGACTTCATCGGTGTCAAGAAGACCATCGCCGACTACGGTGTTGACGAGCAGTACTTCCTCGACACCCTCGACGAGATGACCGAGCAGGCATTCAACGACCAGTGCACCGGCGCCAACCCGCGCTACCCGCTCATGAGCGAGATCAAGGAGCTCTACCTGGACGCCTACTACGGCCGCGAGCCCCAGGACTACGCCGTCTGCTAGTTTTTAGCACGGTTTTTTGCGGCGGGGGTGCACGGGTGTTTCACACACCCCCGCCGTCGCTTCTATCGCATCGTTGAAAGGATGCAACCATGCTGCTACCCGATTCCAAGACCGAGCTCGTCCGCCGTGGCAACAAGGTCGTTTACGACCTGGGCGACAAGATCGTCAAGGTCTTTAACGAGACCAAGCCTGTCTCCGACGTGTTCAACGAGGCTTTGAATCTTGCCCGCATCAATGAGTGCGGCATCCGCAGCCCCAAGGCTCTCGAGGTTTCCCAGCTCGAGAACGCCAACGGCTGGGCGCTCGTGACCGAGAAGGTTCCGGGCACCACCCTTGCCGAGAAGATGACTGCCGAGCCCCAGCGCTTTGGTGAGTACCTCGAGATGTTCGTCGACCTCCAGATCGAGATCCACGGCTACACCTCCCCGCTGCTCAACCGTCAGCGCGACAAGTTCGCCCGCATGATCGACAGCCTTGATCAGCTCAATGCCACCACGCGCTACAACCTTCAGGAGCGTCTGGACGGCATGACCAAGGAGTTCAAGGTCTGCCACGGCGACTTCAACCCCTCCAACGTCATCGTCGGCGACGACGGCCAGCTCTATGTGTGCGACTGGGCACACGCCACCCAGGGCTCCCCTGCTGCCGACGTTGCCACCACCTACCTGCTCTTTGCCCTCAACAGCAAGGATCAGGCTGAGGCCTACCTGGAGCTCTACTGCGACCGCGCCGACATGCCCATGCAGGTCGTGCGTCAGTGGACGAGCATCGTCGCCGCTTCCGAGCTCGCTCGTAAGCGCAACGTGAACGATGAGTTCCTGAAGAACTGGATCGACGTCGTCGATTATCAGTAATATCTGAGCGATTTATTTCGCATCGGAGGCACAAGGAAAACCCCGCAGCTCGCATGGGCTGTGGGGTTTTCCTTTTAGATATCGAGGATGCCACAAGATAAAAGGACGGCCCCGCATCTCCCCGATCTGGAGAAATGCGGGGCCGTCCCGTATATCGAACTACAAGCGAAATCGTCGATTAACGGCGTGCTGCCTTCACAAGCTCGGCGACCTTGGCGACGACCTCGTCGATCGCCACATCCTCGCGCTCACCCGTGGCACGGTCCTTGAGCTCAACGGTGCCATTCTTAAGGCCACGCTTACCCAGAACGACCTGATACGGGAAGCCCATAAGGTCGTTGTCGGCAAACTTAAAGCCGGGACGCTCGTCGCGGTCGTCGACGACAACCTCGATACCCTCGGCGCACAGGCCATCAACGATCTGCTCGCAGACGGTAGCGTACTCCTCCTTCTTGGGATCGAGCGGAATCACCGCGACCTCGTACGGGGCAACGGAGACCGGCCAGACGATGCCATGCTCGTCGTTGTGCTGCTCCACGACGGCAGCAAGCGAGCGGGACACACCAACGCCGTAGCAACCCATGATGAGCGGCTTCTCCTTGCCGTCCTCATCCATAAAGGTGGCACCCATGGCCTCGGAATACTTGGTGCCCAGCTGGAAGACCTGGGAGACCTCGATGCCGCGGGCAGCGGAGAGCGGCTTGCCGCAGTGCGGGCAGGGGTCGCCGGCGACAACGGTGACCAGATCGGCCCACTCATCGACCGTAAAGTCGCGCTCGGGGCAGGCACCGGTAAAGTGATAATCGACCTCGTTGGCACCGCAGGCCCACTGCATGGAATCGCGCAGGCTCTCGTCGCACACCAGACGGATGCCCTCGGGCAGGTTGACCGGTCCGATAAAGCCCTTGTGCAGGCCGTTCGCTTGAAGCTCCTCGTCGGTCATCATGCGGTAGCCCTTGCCAAAGACATGCTCGGCCTTGCAGTCATTGAGCTCGTGGTCGCCCGGGACAATGGCCACGACCGGCTTGCCCTCGGAGTCGATGAGTGCCAGCGACTTGCGCGTGCCGTTCTCGGGGAAGCCGAAGAACTTGGCAACGGCCTCGATGGTGCCCATACCCGGAGTCTCGACCTTGGTGAGCGTGCCATCGCCGGGGCCCTCGGTCACAACGACCTTGGTGCTTGCAGCCTCGTCATCGGCAGCAAAACCGCAATCGTCGCAGTAGACGAGCGAAGCCTCGCCGGCGTCGGCAAGAGCCATGTACTCGACGGAAGTGTCGCCGCCGATCTCGCCGGAGTCGGCGACAACGGGCAGAGCCTTGATGTAGCAGCGCTCGCAGATGTTAGCGTAGGCCTGCTTCATCTTGTCGTACTCCTCCTGCAGGCTCTCCTGCGTGGCGGAGAAGCTGTAGGCGTCCTTCATGATGAACTCGCGACCGCGCATCAGGCCAAAGCGGGGACGGAACTCGTCGCGGAACTTGTCCTGAATGTGGTACAGGTTGACGGGCAGCTGTTTGTAGGAGCGCAGCTCATTGCGCACCAGGGCCGTGACGGTCTCCTCGTGGGTGGGACCCAGGACGAACTCGCGACCGTGACGGTCGTCAAAGCGCACAAGCTCCTTGCCATAGGCGTCGATGCGGCCGGACTCACGCCACAACTCGGCGTCGACCATGATAGGCATCATAAGCTCCTGGGCACCGGCAGCGTCCATCTCGTCGCGCACGATATTCTCGATCTTGCGGATCGAGCGCCATGCGAGCGGCAGATAGGAATACAGGCCGGAGGCCTCTTTGCGGATCATGCCGGCACGGAGCAGCAGGCGGTGGCTGGCGAGCTCAGCGTCCGCCGGATCCTCTTTAAGCGTCGGCGCATAGAGCTTAGACATATACATTGCTCGGGTCATTTATTTCTCCTCAATAAGCTTGTCGACCTCTGCCATAAGCGCGTCGACAATTTGGTCCTCAGCTACTTTACCAATGATCTGGCCATGCGAAAAGAGCAAGGCCTGACCACGTCCGCAAGCAACGCCCAGATCGGCATCAGAAGCCTCGCCGGGGCCATTAACGGCACATCCCATCACAGCGATCGAAAGCGGCGCAGAGTAGTTCTTAAGCCGCTCGGTAACCTCCTCGGCAATGGGAATAAGGTTAACCTGGCAGCGGGCGCATGTGGGGCACGAGACAATCTCGGGGCCACGGCGACGCAGGCCCAACGACTGCAGAATACCCCAGGCAACCGGCGGCTCCTCAACCGGATCGGCTGTGAGCGACACACGCATGGTGTCGCCAATGCCTTCGGAAAGCAAGATACCCAAGCCTACAGAGCTCTTGATGGTGCCCTGGAGCTTGGTCCCCGCCTCCGTCACGCCCAGGTGAAGCGGAACGTGGGGAATCTCACGCGACAGGGCTCGATAGGTATCAAGCGTCGTTTGCACGCTATGGGCCTTGGCCGAAAGCACAATGTTCGTAAAACCGCGGTCCTCAAAGTGCTTGACGAAGCGCTCGCTCGACATCACGAGCTTTTCGGGCTGCATGAGGTCGTCGCGCTCGGCGATATCCTGTTCGAGCGAACCGGCATTGACACCGATACGAATCGCGCACCCAGCGGCGCCCGCGGCATCGATCACGGCATCGACCTTAGCCCAATCGCCGATATTGCCGGGATTGATGCGAAGCTTGGCGGCACCAGCCTCGACGGCGCCGATGGCGAGCTTATGGTTAAAGTGAATATCGGCGACGATCGGCACCGGAGACTCGGCACAGATGGTGCGGAAACCCTCAAGCGCGGCCTCGGTGGGCACGCTCACACGCACGATATCGCAGCCAGCCTGCGCCAACGCGCACACTTGCGCAAGCGTTGCCTGGGCGTCAGCGGTATCGGTGCAGGTCATGGATTGGACCACCACCGGCGCGCCGCCACCGATCTGCACACCGCCCACATGCACGGGGCGCGTCAACTCGCGAGGCAAAGGATGGGATAAAGACAATCCAAACACTCCCCTACAGGATAAATCGAAGGACGTCGGAACGAAGCATATAGACAAACAGCAGCGCAAAGAGCGCGATGCCCACATAGCTCACAATCGTCTGGACCTTGAGCGGAAGCTCGCGGCCAGCAATCTTTTGAATGATCTCGATGACCAGCTTGCCGCCATCGAGTGGTGGGATGGGCAGCAGGTTCATAAAGCCAAGCGAGAACGAAATGAGGGCGGCAAACGAAAGGAACGTGGCAGGGCCGGCAGCAGCAGCCTGTGAGGACATAACGCTAATGCCCACGATCGAAGAAGACTGATCGAGAATCTCCATCGTATGCTGCGGCTGGAGCAGGCGCATCACGCCCTCCGCTGTCTGCACGACACAGGAGAACGAAAGGCGAGCCGACGTGATGGGGTCTAAACGGACCACCTGCGTAGAGGCATACACACCTAGGCGCTCGTCCTCTTTGAGCGCAACCGAGGTCGAATGCTGCTTGCCGTCGCGCTCATACTCAATGGCGATATCGTCCTTACCGGCGGCCTTGCCGATGGCATCGTAAACGTCCATCCAGGTAGAGCACGATACTCCGTCAACCGAAAGGATCGCGTCGCCGCCCTCGATACCCGCCTTGGCGGCAATAGACCCCTCGTCAACCTGACCGATCACGTTGGTATCCATCGGCACGGTGACACCCGCAATAGAGTAGATGCTCATAAGCAGCAAAAAGCCCGTCAGGATATTGACGAGAATGCCCGCGAGCAGCATAAAGGCGCGCTTGAGAAAACCCTGGCCCAGATAGGTATGCGAACGCTCTTGCGCAAGGAACTCGGCTTCGCCGCACGGCAGCTCCCACACATCGCCCTCGGTAGTCGCATGCTCTCGATCGAAACGGCGGCCGTCAAAGGTGGTGTAACCCGCCGCGTCTCGCGGCAGCGTCTGATACTTGGTGGGATAGTAGCTCGGCGAGGGCTTCTCCCCTTCCTCATACCAAGGCGCGATAGAGCCCCAACCCAAGAGCAAGGCGCATGCCTCGAGCACAACCTCCTCGGATAGCTCGAGCTCGACAGCAAGGTCGGCCACGGTCACGCGACCATGACGATAGATAGCCGCGAGCACGCGATCGGCACACGAGACGTCGGTCGGATCCATACCGCAGATGGCAGCGTAGCCACCCAGCAGCAGCGGGGTCACGCCAAACTTGGTTCCAATGCGACGCGACGTGTAATGGATGTCAAAGCGGCAAGGCAGGCCCAAAAAGAACTCGGTCACACGGACGCCGCAGGCACGCGCCGCCAAAAAGTGGCCGCCCTCGTGCAAAAACACGAGGACGGAAAGCATCAGCAGGCCCCAAAAGACCGATGAGAGAACGCTCAGAACAGTATCCATAAAACGAAAAAGCAATCCTTATGGGTTAGGAACGGGTTGCGGCGAGCACCTGCGCAGCCTTTTCACGCGCCCATGCATCGATGTCGTGAAGCTGCTCAAACGAATCGACCGCCTGCATATCGTGGGAATCCATGCAGGATTCCACAATGCGATCGATATCGGTAAAGCTGCAGCCATCGTGCAGGAAGGCATCGACGGCGACCTCGTTGGCGGCATTGAGCACGCACGGCATGGTGCCACCCGTCTTGCCGGCACGTTCGGCCAGTGCCAGACAGCGGAAGGTATCCATGTCGGCAGCATCAAACGTGAGCTGCCCCAGCTCGCGGAAATCGATACGAGGCGCCGGGGTATCCCAACGCTCGGGATACGAGAACGCGAACTGGATGGGAATACGCATGTCGGAAGCACCGAGATGCGCCATCACGGAGCCGTCGGCGAACTCGACCATAGAGTGAATCTTGGACTGACGCTGCACGACCACGTTAATGAAATCGAGGTCGCAGTTAAACAGATGCATGGCCTCAATGCGCTCCAGGCCCTTGTTCATGAGGGTGGCGGAGTCGATGGTGATCTTGGCACCCATGGCCCACGTGGGATGTGCGAGGGCATCGGCACGCGTCACGCGGTCGAGCTCGTCGCGGGTGCGGCCAAAGAACGGACCGCCCGAGCAGGTGAGCCAAATACAATGAGCCTCGCGTGGGTTCTCCCCCAGATAGCACTGGTAGATGGCGGAGTGCTCAGAGTCGACTGGAATAAGCTGGCCCGGTTGCGCCAACGGCATAAGCAAGTCGCCGCCGACGACGAGGGACTCCTTGTTGGCAAGGGCAAGACGCTTATTTGAGGTCAAGGCCGCATGGCTCGCCTCGAGACCAGCGGCGCCCACAATAGCAACGAGCACGCAGTCGACATCGTCGCGACGCGCGAGCTCGCAAACCGCCTGCGCGCCAAGGCCAAGCTTCGTTCCCTCGGGCAACTCCTGCAGCACGGCGTCATCGCCATGAGCGACATCGGCCACGGCAACCGCCGGAACCGAGAACTCGCGGGCAGCGGCAACAAGCTCGGAGGTGCTGGAGTTAACGGACAGCGCCGTCACCTGCAGGCGATCGGCATGCTGGCGGCACACATCGAGCGCCTGGGTGCCGATGGAGCCGGTACAACCCAGGATGGCAACACGGAGGCGTCCATCGGGGCCATACGTCGTCTGGAATGACATTACAGCACGCCTCCGATCATCAGCATCAGCTGCGCGGTGATGCAGCCGAAGATAAGCGAATCGCTACGATCGAGCATGCCGCCGTGGCCCGGGATAAGGTTGCCGGAATCCTTGACGCCCACACCGCGCTTGATGCGCGACTCGATAAGGTCGCCGATAACGCCCAGAATTGACACGACCACGCCGCACAGCAGCGCATAGGGCAGGCTGAGCTTGAAGAAATGCGTCGCCCACAGGATGAGCCAAATCAAAACCGAGCCCAGGATGCCGCCAACAAACCCCTCCCAGCTCTTTTTGGGAGAGATCTTGGGAACCATCTTGTGTTTGCCGATACGGCTACCCACGATATAGGCAAACGAATCGGAGACCCAGAGAGACGCGCAAACACCCACCGAAAGCAGGGCGCCGGCAAAACCGGGCACGGCATCGCGCAGCAGCACGATAGCCGACAGCATAAAACCGGTGTAGATGGGACCCATGAGTGTCACGGCAACATCGGATATGCGGGTACGCGGCGACCAGACATACCAAATGCCCACAGCGAGCATCAGGGCAAAAAGCAGGGCATTCAGCAGCATCGAATCGCCCAACGCCGACAGCGGAAAGAGCACGGCGGCAGCGATACCCATGCGCTCGTTAGCCATCTTGCCATCGAGCCTTGTCATACGGAAAAACTCATAGCAGCACAGACCGCTCATGACGGAAACAAAGATGGCCGTGGGCACGATACCCAAAACCAGGCACAGGATAAAGACAACGGCGTAGACGATACCGGCGGCGGCACGGGTAATAAAGCCCGCCAGCCACGAACCGGAACCGCTCTTCGCTGCAGGCGCTCCCGCAGTGGCAGCTTTACGCGCAGGCGTCTTGGGAGCAGATGCCTTGGGACGATCGGACACGATTAAGCCTCCTCGGTCTTGCTCAGTCCACCAAACCTACGGTCACGGCCCTGATAGGCCAAAATGGCGTCGACAAGGCCCCAACGATCAAAGTCGGGCCAATAGGTATCGGTGACGTAGAACTCGGAATAAGCTACCTGCCACAGCAGATAGTTCGAAAGGCGCAGCTCACCAGAGGTGCGAATCACAAGCTCAGGATCGGGAAGACCGGCGGTATAGAGGTGGGAAGCCACCATGTCGTCATCAATTGCGGCAGGATCGATCTTACCGGCGGCAACGTCGAGTGCGATCTGACGGACAGCGCGGGTAATCTCGGCACGCGCGCCGTAGTTGACGGCAAGCGCCAGCGTCATACCGGTGTGATCGGCGCACTCGGCAAGACCGCGTTCAAAAACGTCGCGGGTCTTCTTGGGCAGCGCGGAAATATCACCCAAAAAGACAACGCGCACGTTTTCGCGCTTCAGAAGCGGCAACTCGTCGATGAACGTCTTGGCAAACAGGTGCATCAAGACGTTGACCTCATGCTGCGGGCGGTTCCAGTTTTCGGTAGAAAACGCATAGGCCGAAAGCACGTCGACGCCCAGGCGCACGCAGGCGGTAATGATCTCGCGCAGCGAGACGATACCCGCCTTGTGGCCCTCAGTGCGTGCAAGACCGCGCGACGTGGCCCAACGACCGTTGCCGTCCATGATGCACGAGATATGGTGCGGAATGTTATTGAGGTCAAGGTCGGAAAAACCGACGCCCGCAGGGGCGTCGGCAAAGTACTCGACCAGTTTATGCTCGTCGTATTGCACCTTAGATCTCCATGACCTCGGCTTCTTTTTCCTTCAGAAGCTCCTCGACCTTGGCGACATACTCATCGGTGTGCTTCTGGACCTTAGCCTGCTCGCGACGGACATCGTCCTCGGTGAGCTCCTCATCGCGCTCGAGCTTGTTGTTGAAGTCGCGACGGATGTTACGGATAGACACCTTGGCCTGCTCGGCGTACTCGCGGCACTCCTTGACGAGCTCGCGACGGCGCTCCTCGGTGGGAGCCGGGAACGGCAGACGAACCACGGTGCCATCGGAGTTGGGGGTAATACCCAGATCGGAAGCGCCGATGGCCTTGACGATAGCGTTGATGAGTGCCTTGTCCCACGGCTCGATGAGCAGCATGTGGGCCTCGGGGGTCTTGACGGCGGCAACCTGCGTGACCGGCGTGGGAACACCGTAATAATCGACGGTGATGTCGGACAGAATGTTGGCATTGGCGCGGCCGGTACGGACCTTGGAGAAGTTATGCTTGAGGGACTCGAGCGACTTGTCCATGTGGGCGGTGATGTTCTCTGCCATGCTTAATCCTCCTGATAGACGAGCGTGCCGACGGGCTCACCCGAAAGCGCGCGCTTGACGGTGTCCTCGCCATCGATGTTGAGGACCAAAATCGGCATACGGTTGTCCTGGCACAGTGCCGTAGCCGTGGAATCCATAACCTGCAGACCGCGGACGAGAACCTCGTGATAGGTAATCTTGTCAAAACGGACGGCATCAGCGCACTTGACGGGATCCTTATCGTAGATGCCGTCAACCTTGGTGGCTTTAATCAGAATCTCGGCGCCGATCTCGCACGCACGAAGAGCCGCGGCGGTGTCGGTCGTAAAGTACGGATTGCCCGAACCGGCGGCAAAAATAACGACGTTGCCCTTGGAAAGGTGGTTGATGGCGCGACGGCGAATATAGGGCTCGCAGATCTCGTTCATCTGGATAGCGCTCATCACGCGGCAGGGAACATCGTTATGCTCGAAGGCATCCTGCAGGGCGAGCGCGTTCATAACGGTTGCCAGCATGCCCATGTAGTCGGCCTGAGCACGCTCCATGCCACCGGCAGCGCCTGCCATGCCGCGGAAAATATTGCCGCCGCCGACAACGACGCCGACCTCATGGCCAACGGCGAGCAGCTCCTTGACCTGCTTAGCAAGATGGTCGGTAACCTTGGGGTCGATGCCATATTGGCCGTCGCCCATCAGCGCTTCGCCGGAAAGCTTAAGAAGCACGCGTTTATATCGGATGTCGGACAAAGCGATCCTCCTTTAGATTGAACTTTCAACATTCTATCAAAGGCTCTAAGAAGAGCCATGAAAAAGCAGGCTGTGAGTAAAACCCACAGCCTGCTCATTACCAGCTACAAGAGCTTATTTACTCGCCACGGACCAGACGGTCAAAGGCAACGACGGTAATGGTGTCGCCGAGCTCCTTGGAGACCTGCTCAGCGTACTTCTTGATGGTGAGGGAGCTGTCCTTGATGAACTCCTGCTCGGTGAGCACAGACTGCTTGTAGAACTTCTCCAGACGGCCAACAGCCATCTTCTCCTGAATGGCCTCGGGCTTGCCGGACTCGGCAGCCTGAGCCATGTAGATCTGCTTCTCGTGCTCGACGGTCTCAGCCGGAACCTGATCGCGGGTAGCGCAGATCGGGGCGACGGCGGCAACCTGAAGGGCAACGTCGTGAGCGAAGGTCTTGAAGGAGTCGGCCTGAGCGGTCTCGGCCTTCTCGAAGGCGAACTCGACGAGGACGCCAATCTTACCACCCATGTGGATGTAAGAAGCGAGAGCGCCGTTCTCGGCCTTACGGGCGGCGAAACGAGAGATCTTCATGTTCTCGCCCATGATGTGAATCATCTCGGTGAGCTCGGAGGAAACGGTCTCCTCGCCCATCGGCTTCTCGAGCAGAGCGTCGACGTCAGCCGGCTCGGTGGTGGCGACAACCTCGGCGACCTTGGAAGCAAAGCCGGTGAACTTGGCGTTGGAGCCGACGAAGTCGGTCTCGCAGGAGAGCTCGAGCAGAGCGCCGGTCTTGCCATCCTCGGAGACGAACGCGGCGACAGCGCCCTCGTTGGTCTCACGGCCAGCCTTCTTGGCAGCCTTGGCGAGGCCGTTCTTGCGCAGAACGTCGACGGCGGCATCCATGTCGCCGTCAGCCTCGACGAGAGCCTTCTTGCACTCCATCATCGGTGAGTCGGTCATCTCGCGGAGCTGCTTGACCATAGCGGCAGTAATCTGGGCCATTGTGGTTCCTTTCAAAGAGATGAAAAAGACTTAAATAGGACTGATTTACTCGGCCTTGGGCTCGGCGGCCATCTCGGCCTCGGAGACCTGCTCCTTGCCGGAGCCAGCGAGGCAGGCGTCGGCCATGAGCTCGCACATAAGGGTAACAGCGGAGATGGCGTCATCGTTGCAGGGGATGCCGTACTCGACCTCGTCGGGATCGGAGTTGGTATCGATCAGGGCGACGACGGGGATGTTCAGGCGCTGGGCCTCCTTGATGGCGTTCTCCTCGCGCTTGGTGTCGATGACGAAGAGAGCCTGGGGCAGACCCTTCATATCGCGGGCGCCACCGAGGTTGGTCTGGAGCTTAGCAAGCTCCTTACCCAGAACAGCCTGCTCCTTCTTGGGCAGGACTGCCATGCGGCCGTCCTCGACCATGGCCTCAAGCTCCTCCATGCGGTTGATGCGGGAGCGGATGGTGACGAAGTTGGTCAGCATACCGCCGAGCCAACGCTGGTTGATGTAAGGCATGTTGGCGCGCTCGGCTGCGTTCTTGACGGCCTCCTGAGCCTGCTTCTTGGTGCCGACGAACAGCACGTTGCCGCCCTTGGCGACGTTCTTGACGAAGGTGTAGGCCTGGTCGGCGTCAAGGATGGTCTGCTTGAGGTCGAGGATGTAGATGCCGTTGCGCTCACCGAAGATGAACGGCTTCATCTTGGGGTTCCAGCGACGGGTCTGGTGACCGAAGTGGCAGCCGGCCTCGAGCAGGGTGCGGATATTAATCTTGGTAGCCATGTTAAACCTCCTGTGGTTTGCCTCCGCGCGGGGTCATCCTCCATAACCAACCCGGACATGTGCTACCAAAGCCCGGGCACCACGGTATGAAGTAGCCGCGCGTGCGTGATAAAAACATGTTGCCGTGAAGCAACCCGATGAATGATAGCAGGATTGCTTCTTCCTGCCAACCCGCAATCAAAACCACACACCTCGGTGCGGCGCGGGACGTCCCAGCCACTATTCGCCGCGGGGATGGGCTTGAGCCACGGCACGTTTGAGCCGATCGGGCGTGAGATGCGTGTAGATCTGCGTCGTGGACAGGCTCGCATGACCTAGCAGCTCTTGAACCGAGCGCAGGTCCGCACCGCCCTCGAGCAAATCGGTCGCAAAGGTATGGCGCATCGCATGCGGGGCAATGTCGGCCGGAATGCCGGCGAGCGTCGCCAGCGTATGGAACCGCCGCCTGAGCATGGCGGCACTCATGCGATTGCCGCGCGCCGATATAAGCAGCGGATGCGGCCCGGTAGCGAGGTCGCGGCGCTTTGCCCGAGCGAGCAACTCCGGCCTCCCCTCTTCAATATAGAGACGCGTCACATCGAGCGCACGACGATACAGAGGAACGATGCGCTCCTTGCTTCCCTTGCCCCACAGGCGCAGCGTGCGCTCGGACCATGAGATGGATTCCACATTGAGCGCCGCAAGCTCTGAGATGCGGGCACCCGAGGCATAGAGCAACTCGAGCATCGCCGCATCGCGCAGTCCCGCGGGTGTTGAGGTATCAGGCGTCTTGAGCAGCGCCTCGACCTGCTGGGTCGTAAGGACGCCCGGCAGGTCACGCGGCAGCTTGGGCGACGCGATCGCCGAGACCGCATCGCCCTCGACAATCCCCTCGGCAGCCATCCAGCGATAGAGCGAGCGAATGGCAGACAGATGCGCCGCAAGGGTTCGGGGAGCCACCTGCTCACGCGAAAGCTCAGCAAGATAGCGACGAATGGTGCGCACGTCGGCAGCGAAAGCATCGATATCCTCGCGCTCGCACCAGACAGCAAAGCGCTCTAGCCTCGAGCCATAGGCCGTCACCGTGTTGGGAGAAAGTCCCTCAACACGTGCGATATAGGCGATAAACGAGTCGACGGTGTCGTACAGGTCAAAGGCTATGACCGGTCGCCTCCAAACAAGTCGGAGCGCGTGGCCAAGTAGGCATCAAGGGCCTCGAGGGCGCGATCCGCATAAGCCTGATAGCGGTCGCGTTTGCTGCGGCGCTTACCATCCTCGAGTGGCGGCACCAGGCCAAAGTTGACATGCATAGGCTGATAGCCCACGGTGGCAGGATCGGTCGCATAGCCCACGAGCGCACCCAGGGCGCCCACACGCGGCAACTCGACGCCCGCGGCACCGATAGCCTCGGCATAGGTGTTGAGCGCCGCGAGCAGACCTGTCGCCACGGCTTCCATGTACCCCTCGGTGCCGGTGATCTGACCGGCCAGGCGCACGCCGGTACCGGGCACGGCAAAGGTGCTATCGAGCACGTGAGGGGCGTCGACAAAGGTATTGCGGTGCATGACACCGTAGCGGAAGAACTCAGCGTTCTCCAGGCCCGGCACCATATGGAAGACGCGCTTCTGCTCGCCAAAGGTCAAGTTGGTCTGGAAGCCCACCAGGTTATAGGCGGTCTTCTCCTTGTTCTCGGCACGCAGCTGAATCGCCGCCCAGGGGCGACGTCCGGTACGCGGGTCGGTGAGGCCGACGGGCTTCATGGCGCCAAAGCGAATGGCGTCCTTGCCGGTGCGCGCAACTTCCTCGGCAGGCTGGCAAGCCTGGAACAGATCGCCGCCCTCAAAGTCTTTGAGCACCACGCGGTCGGCCGTGGTAAGCGCCTCGATAAAGGCCTCGTACTCCTCCTTATTGAGCGGAGCGTTGAGATAGTCGCCGCCCCCCTGCTCCTCGTAGCGCGACTGCGAAAACAGCACGTCCATATCGAGCGTGGAGGCATCGACGATCGGCGCCGCCGCATCAAAGAATGCCAGGGCATCGCCACCGACGAGCTTCATAACCTCTTCGCTCAGCGCCGGTGAACACAGCGGGCCCGCGGCAATGACCACGTGACCCTCGGGAATCTGCGTGACCTCGCCGTGCACGACCTCGATATTGGGACGAGCGGCAACCTCGGCCTCGACAAGCTCGGAAAATTTGACGCGGTCGACCGCCAGGGCACCGCCGGCGGGAACAGCCGCGCGATGGGCGCAATCGAGCAGGACTGAACCCATGCGCTCAAGCTCGGCCTTCAGCAAACCAGCCGCGGAATCCGGACGGGTCGACTTAAACGAATTCGAGCAGACGAGCTCTGCCAGGTGATCGGTATGGTGAGCCGGGGAGCTCACCTGGGGGCGCATCTCGCACAGCTTTACGGCAAAACCGCGATCTGCCAGCTGGATCGCGCACTCCGAACCCGCCAGACCGCCACCGATAACTGTCACCTGATCGAACTGCATCTGCAAACACCTTTCTAATTGACACGTTTTCCATTGTGACCGAAGGGTGTCTGGGCGTGAAGGGCAAACTTGGAGGGCGCATACCTTCCATCCATCATGCGCTCGATAAGACCCTCGAGTTCAAGCGAACCCAAGAGTTTGAGTACGCCGACAGCATCGAGCGAGACGAGCGCCGCGATGTCGTCGACCTTGAGCGGAGAGGCGATGAGCGCATGCATCACGGTCTGCTGCGTTGGATCCAGGTCGGCAATGCCGGGAGCATCGGGGCGCGAGTAGCGCAGGGTTCCGTAGATGCGTGAGATAGCCATCTCGATAGATTCCTCGTCGACGATGCAGCAGGCACCGTTCGCAATGAGGTAATTCGTGCCACGCGACTCGGGCGATAGGATCGACCCCGGCACGGCAAGAAGTTCGCGCCCCAAATCCATAGCAGCCTCGGCTGTAGAAAACGTCCCAGAAGGCATACCCGCCTCGGATACAAAGAGGGCTTGCGACAGGGCCGCGATCACGCGATTGCGGCGCGGAAAGGCGAACTTGCGCGGACCCATGCCCCACGGAGAGATCGACACGACCGCGCCGCCCGTATCAAGCGTGCGAGTAATAAGCCCCGCGCTCGAACGCGGGTAGACCACGTCGGCGCCCGTCCCCAGCACCGCGACGTGTTTGCCGCCGGCGTTGACCGCAGCCCAACCCGAGGCCTGGTCGCAGCCGACCGCACCGCCCGAGACCACCGTCACCCCCGCATCAACCGCTACTTTTGCCGCAAGCTCTGCCACGGCAAGACCATACGGCGAGGCCTTGCGCGCGCCGATGATGGAGAGCGCGGGCGTCGAAAGCACCTCGGGGTTGCCGCGCACATAAAGCGTCTGGGGTACATCAGAAAGCTCCAAAACGGTCTCGGGATACAACGCATCACCTGGATGCAGCTCGAAGGTCCCCTCGGCCATCATTGGTCCCTCCTTCCCTGGTACATCGCCGCCTCGAGCACGTGGTCCTGCGTCACTTGCTCGCTCTCGGCGACATCTGCGATCGTACGCGCAATGCGAACCAGGCGCACGATGCCACGCCCTGTGAGATGCGTGCGTTTGGATAGGCCGAGTACGCATTTCTCGGCAGCATCATCAAGCTCAAAGGTCGAAACGACGCCGTCAATGGACCGCGTCTCGTCATCCTCGGCCTCGGCATCTGCATCGTCCATACGGGATTCGCGCCAAGCGCGAAAAGCGCGACCGCGCACAACGTAGTCACGTAACTCGGCCGACGACATACCCTCTGCGCCCTCGATAATCACTTGAGGGTCGGGACGGGTCACATCGATCATCATGTCGATACGGTCGGCCAAAGGACCGCGCAGTTTAGACCGATAGCGCTCGACCATCGCCGCCGAGCAGCGGCATGGCACCTCACGGTCGCCCAAAAAGCCGCAGGGGCAGGGATTGCTCGCAGCGAGCAGCTGAAAGCGCGACGGGAAGGTAAAGGCCCCGTCGACGCGTACGATCCTCACATAACCGCGTTCGATGGGCTGACGCAGCGTCTGCAGTACGCCCGTGGGAAACTCGGCAAGCTCGTCCAAAAATAGCACGCCGCCATGAGCAAGGCTGATCTCACCCGGGTGCACCGGGCGCCCACCGCCGATAAGGCCTGCGGTCGAAATACTGTGATGGGGACTGCGGAAGGGGCGGTGCCCCGCCAACAAGCCATCAATGTTCTCACCCAAAACCGAATGGATGCACAGTGCCTCCTGCTGATCCTCAACGGAAAGCTCGGGCAGGATGCCGGTCATACGGCGTGCGAGCATCGTCTTGCCCGATCCCGGAGACCCGATCATGAGCAAGCCGAGTTCTCCTGCCGCCGCAAGCGCCATGCCGCGTTTAGCGACTTCCTGCCCCAGCACGTCTGCATAGTCGAGCTCGGGCTCAAAGGTCGCCTCGACACCCTCGGAATCCAAGTAGTGCCGTGCGGCATCGCCCATGCCGTGAGCAAGCTGAGACAGATGGTCGATAAAGCCGCAATCCACGCCCGCGAGTGGCACATGCTGGTCGGACCTGCCGGCGATAAAAGACAGCCCCATGTCGCGAGCCAATAGCTGAAACGCCACCTCGCCTTTGACAGGAAGCACCGTGCCGTCCAAGCCGAGCTCGCCGGCGATAAGACAACGATCGAGGTTGTCGCGGGGAATCTGACCATCGGCCGCTAGAACCGCGATGGCGATGGGCAGATCAAAGCCGCTACCGGTCTTGCGAATATCGCCGGGCGCCAGATTGACCGTAATGCCCGAGCGCGGGATCTCAAAGCCGGCCGAGCGCATCGCACAGCGAATACGACCACGTGACTCCATCACCTCCATACTCGGAATACCGAGCATCTGAATGCCCGGAACGCCACCGGCAAGCGAGACCTCGACCGTGACGGGAATCGCCTCGACGCCGCGGATGCAGGCCGCGTGAACGGCAAACGTCTCGAACGCCATCACGACACCTGCCAATCGAACGCGTTGTACTGATGCTCGATCTCGGCGATATGCCCGCCGCGAATGGTGACACCCACTGCATCGAAGCGGATCGCCTTGAGCGGATAGTGCTCCATGAGATAGCAACTTGCGATACGGCGATACCGACGCTGCTTTTGGGCATCCACGGCCTCCTCGGGAAAGACCCGCGTGGTGCAATCCAGGGCGACGCGCCTGGTCTTGACCTCAGCCATCACCACGACATCGTCAAGCTCATCGAGCAACACCAGGTCGGCCTCGCCCTCAGTGCAACGATAGCCCTGCTCCAGCAAGGTGTAGCCGCGCTCGTTAAAGTAGTCGATGGTGATCAGCTCGCCCAGCATGCCCAGCTCGCGAGGACTGAGCCCCTTGATAAACTCGGGCGTCATCGCCCCGCAGTCGAGCTCGCCGTTTTCCCAACGCTCCTTGAGCTGCTGCGTCTTGCTCTTTTTGCTTGCGGCACTCATGGGGTCTCCTTTCCAGCACACTGCATTGCCCCGATGATGAGGGCACCTTTCATGCGGGTAAGTACCGGAAGCAAACCAAAAGCTGACCAAATGCCGTCAAAAAACGGGCCGTACGCAGCAATGTTGTTGCATACGGCCCGCTACCAGCAGGTTTATAGAATCCCAAAGGTCCCTGTCTCCACAATTGACCTAGAAAAGGCGCTCAGTCTGCAGAAAGTTTCCGCAAAAGCTCACGCGGTGCAGCGGACAAAGTCCATGTTTGCGAATGGCCTCGATGTGCTCGGGACTCGCATAGCCCTTCGACTCGGCCAGATGGTACTCGGGATACTCGGCATCGTACTCGACCATCATCTCGTCACGCGTGACCTTGGCCATGATGGACGCCGCGGCGATGCAGGCGATTTTGGCATCGCCCTTCACCACATCGCGCTCGTTAGGAACGGCGCCCAGGGGGTTGCCGTCCATGAGGACGCAATCAGGCTCGAGCCCCGTATCGGCCACCGCACCCGCGACGGCGGTACGGATAGCGCGGGCCATACCCATCTCATCGATATCTGCGGGAGCGATATGGCAAAAGCCGATAGCAGTCGCCACCTCGGCAATCTTCACCGAGAGCAGCTCGCGACGCGCCGGCGTAAGCTTTTTGGAATCGTTGATACCCCAGACGCGCGGCTCCATGGGAAGGCACACGGCACACACCGTCAGGGGACCGGCCACCGATCCGCGACCCACCTCGTCGACACCAACGACCACCCCATCGCCGCCAAGCTCATGCATAAGCTCGTACATGCCATTGACGCGCTCGCGCTCGGCAAGTTCCTTGGCATGGCGCTTAAGAGCACGCTCGCGAGCCTTGATCACCTGCTGGCGCGGGTCCTCGCGATAATGCTCCACGAGGGCGGGGATCTCCTCAAACGTTGCGCTCGCCAGCTCTCCGGCAACCTGCGATGCCGAAACCGAGCTCGTCATATTGGCCATACCAGGCCCTCCTTGCATGCAAATCAGATAAAAAGAAGGGCCACCCGAAGGTGGCCCTTGTGTCCAAACGAGTGGACAGACGCTGCGATCTTCTTAGCGCTTCTCGGGGATGCGAGCAGCCTTGCCCACCTTGTCGCGGAGGTAGTACAGCTTGGCGCGACGGACGCGACCATGACGAACGACCTCGAGCTTGGCGATCTTGGGGCTGTGAAGCGGGAAGGTACGCTCAACACCGACACCGAAGGACATCTTGCGGACGGTGAAGGTCTCGCGGGCACCGGCGCCGGCCATGCGGATGACGTCGCCCTGGAAGACCTGGATGCGCTCGCGGTCGCCTTCCTTAATGCGGTAGTGAACCTTGACGTTGTCGGCAACGCGAACCTGAGGAATGTCCTCGCGGATCTGCTGACGCTCGATTGCGCGGATGTAATCCATGTGCAATTCCTTACTCTTCTAGAGGTGCCGTACCACTCTGGCCGGCACGTAGTTGAACAAACGTATTCGAGTATACACGCGCGGGTTTCTGCTGCAAGAACAATTTTTTACGCAGACAAAAAGACAAAACCCGCACATGATAACCGCCCGTCTCACGAATGAGACGGGCGGCATGAAGGGGGCTACGCTAGGCGTCTAAACCCAAAACGTTAGGCGGAACGCTTGGCCTCGAGCTTGGCCTGAGCGGCAGCCAGGCGTGCGAGGGGCACGCGGTAGGGCGAGCAGGACACGTAGTCCACGTCGGCCACGTTAAACAGGCCCTTGATGGACTTGGGGTCGCCACCGTGCTCACCGCACACGCCAAAGTGCATGTCGGGGTTGGTGGCGCGGCCCTTCTCGACGGCCAAGCGCACCAGTTCGAGTACCGCCGTGTCGATGGTCTCGAAGGGATTGTCCTCCAAGATCTTCTTATGCATGTACAGCGGGATGAACTTAGCCTCGGCGTCGTCACGCGAGAAACCGAAGGTCGTCTGGGTGAGGTCGTTGGTGCCAAAGCAGAAGAAGTCTGCGTAATGGGCGATCTCGTCGGCGACCATGCAGGCGCGCGGCAGCTCGAGCATCGTGCCCACGGGAATATTGAGCTCGACGCCCTCTTCGTCGGAAACCTCTGCGATCACGCGCTCGATAACCTCGCAGGTCTGGACATGCTCCGCCGTGATGGAAACGAGCGGAACCATGATCTCGGGGCGCGGGTCGACGCCTTCCTTGATGAGGCGGGCAGCAGCCGTGGCGACGGCGCGAACCTGCATGAGCGGCAAATCGCTAAAGACGACGGACAGGCGCACACCACGCAGGCCGAGCATCGGGTTGGACTCGACCATGCCGTCGATACGACGCAGGCGGGCACGCAGGACGGCAAGCTCTTCCTCGCTGGCGCCAGCGGCTTCCTTCTTGGTGATGGCGACCTCAAGCTCGCGAGGATTATCCAGGAACTCATGAAGCGGCGGATCGAGCAGGCGAACGACCACATCGCGACCGGACATGGTCTTAAACATCGCCAGGAAGTCCTCGGTCTGAACCTTGAGCAGGTCGGCCAGGGCCTGCCGCTTCACGGCCTCATCGTCAGACAGGATAAAGCTCTGGATGATGTTCTTGCGATCGCCCAAGAACATGTGCTCGGTGCGGCACAGGCCAATAGCCTCGGCGCCAAACTCGAGGGCGAGCTCGGCATCCTCGGGATTGTCGGCGTTGACGCGCACATGGTTGGCATGGCCACAGGTCTCGTCCAGGCGAATCTCGTCGGCCCAGGACAGGATGGTGTCCAGGTCGCCGGTAAGCTCGGCGGAGACCAGGTCGACGGGACCGTCGACGACGATGCCCTGGGTACCGTCGATGGAGATAACGTCGCCCTCGTGCAGCACGCGGTCGCTGCCCTCGATGCGCACGACCTTCTCGGCGGCGTCGATATGGAAGCGCTCAACGCCACAGACGCAGGGCGTACCCATGCCGCGGGCGATAACGGCGGCATGGCTTGTCTTGCCACCGTGGCTGGTCAGGATGCCCTCGGCGGCGACCATGCCCTTCAAGTCATCGGGGTTGGTCTCCCAGCGAACCAAAATGACCTTGCGGCCCTCGGCGGAACGCGTGACGGCGTCGTCGCTCGAGAACACGACCTCGCCCACGGCGGCACCGGGGCTGGCATTAAGACCGCTGGCCAGCGCCTCGTACTTCTTGGAGGCGTCAAACTGCGGGTGCAGGAGCTGGTCGAATTGCGCGGGGTCGATGCGGCTCACGGCCTCTTCGCGAGTGATCAGGCCTTCCTCGACCATTTCGATAGCGATGCGCAGGGCGGCGGTGGCGGTGCGCTTGCCCACGCGGGTCTGGAGCATCCAGAGCTTGCCCTGCTCGATGGTGAACTCGATATCGCACATATCGCGGTAATGATCCTCGAGCGTCAGGAACACGCGCTCGAGCTCCTCACCTGCGGACTCGAGCCCCGGGGTGGTCTTGAGGTCGGCGATGGGCTCGGTGTTGCGGATACCGGCGACGACGTCCTCGCCCTGGGCATTAACCAAAAAGTCACCGTAGAACTCCTTGGTGCCGTCGGCCGGATTACGCGTAAAGGCGACGCCCGTCGCAGAGGTCTCGCCCTTGTTGCCAAAGGCCATGGCCTGCACGTTGACGGCGGTGCCGAGGTCGTCGGAAATGCCATGCTGTTTGCGGTAGATGCAGGCACGCTCGTTCATCCAGCTGCCAAAGACGGCCTGGATGGCAAGACGCAGCTGAAGCTCCGGATCGTGCGGGAAGACGGGCTTGCCGTCAGCGATCTCGAGCTCGGGATACAGGGAGGCATCGACGTTCTCGGAGAAGATCCCCTTGAAGGTCTCGACGAGCTCCTGCAGATCCTCGGCCGAAAGCTCGGAGTCGACGCGGACACCGGCGACCAGGCGTGCCTGGGTCAGCGCGTTCTCGAACAGGTCGGCGTCAACGCCCATGACGACATTGGAAAACATCTGGATAAAGCGGCGGTAGCTATCCCAGGCAAAACGCGGGTTCTGCGTCTGCGCGATGAGGCCCTGGACGGAATCGTCATTGAGGCCCAAGTTGAGGACCGTGTCCATCATACCGGGCATGGAGAACGGAGCGCCCGAGCGAACCGACACGAGCAGCGGATCGGAGGCGTCGCCGAGCTTCTTGCCGCAGCGGGCCTCGAGGTCCGCCTCGGCAGCAACGATCTCATCGAGTGCGCCCCCGGGCCACACGTTGCCGGCACCGGAGTACTCGACGCAAGTCTGGCAGGTAATGGTAAAGCCACCGGGAACCGGCAGGCCGATGCGGCTCATCTCGGCAAGGTTTGCGCCCTTGCCGCCAAGCACGAAGTTCATGGACTTGTCGCCCTCAGTGACACAGGTGCCCTGGGCGTCGGTTCCAAAACGGAAAACCCTCTTGCAATCGCTCACGATACTTCCCCTTCCATGCACTTTCGCGCACGACCGTGGTGACGAATCGACCCGCCGGATGCGAGCCGTGAGGGTACTATACGGCGGGCATTGAGCGGGCTTGCGCAGAGGGCGCGGGGGTTGGTAAACGTGGTAAATATGGCGGTAAACGGTAGGTAAAGGTGGTTACCTTATGAAGATACCAATGCAGGAAGCTTACAGGTCAAATGCCAGTTTCTTGCTAAATCGCTTTACCAATATCGTGCATTATTTTTAGCTAGTCTTATATAGACGGGCATTTTAGCTACCCCAATGAGCTAGCTTTGCTGGGCTCGGCGGGCGGCGCGGCGGGCGCGGACTTCTTGGATTTCCTCCAAGTGGCTAATGATCTCGGAGGCGCTCTCCTCGATCGCCTTGCCATCGGTACGCACCACAAAGCAGCCTAGGCGCTTCATGAGGGCACGGGCTTCCTCGAGCTCGCTGCGCACACTCTCGGGCTCGGCATAGGAGCCGGCAACGGCACGGGCGTAATCATCGCCCAAGCGGCTATCGCGAATCTCAGAAATAACGTCGACGGTCGAAATCAGGCCGAACAGGCGCATCGGGTCAACCTCGTAAATCGACTTCGGCGGCTCCATGCCATGGGCCAACGGAACATTGGCAACCTTGTAACCCTGATAGGCCAAATACATCGACAGCGGCGTCTTGGACGTGCGGGATACGCCCAGCAGCACGATATCGGCTCCCGAAAGGTCGTCGCAGCCGCGTCCATCATCGTGCTCAACGAAATACTCCATGGCCTCGATACGATGGAAATAGCGGTCATCAGTCTTGTGAATCACGCCGGCAACGCCCTTTGGCGACACACCGATGAGCGACGACAGCACGGCGAGCGTCGGGCCGATCAGGTCGACCGAACGGATATGCAGCATACCCAGGTAATCGAGCACGCGGGCGCGAAGCGCCGGATCGACAATGGTGTGGAACACGGCGATATCGCGATGGTCCGCATCGACACGCGGCCCCACAAATGACTTGACCTGCTCCACGGAGGTCACCTTGGGCAGGCGCAAAACGCGAAAAGCCCCTTCATCAAATTGCCCGGACGCCGCAAGCACCACCTCACAAGCGGTATCACCGAGCGAGTCGGAGATAACGATGACGGTGGGACGAGCGGTGACCGGGCAATCCATGCGGGGCTCCTTTTGCGCTTACGCGCAGGCTGGCTTACTTTTTGCGGGCAAGCTCACCGATGTTGGCAATGCCGGAGAAAACGGCCTCGAAGCGGTTGAGCAGCTTAAGGCGATTATCGCGGAGCTGCTCGTCCTTGTCCATGACCATAACCTCGTCGAAGAAACAGTCGATGGGCGCGCGCAGGGCGGCGAGGGCGGCAAATGCGGCCGGGTAGTCCTCGGCAGCAAGGGAGGCATCGACAGCGGTCTGAGCGGCCTCAGAGGCATCGGCAAGCGCGAGCTCGACCTCGCCCATCAGGCTGCGGTCGTACTCCACGCCCAGCTCGGGCTTGGAGATATGCGCGGCGCGAGCATAGGCGGTCGCAAGGTTGTCGAACGTCTCGGCGTCGTTCTTGCGGGCCTCGTCGAGGGCGGCGCAGCGGGCGAAGAAGACGGACGGAGCGATGATGTGCACCGCAGAGACGGCGGCAACGGTATCGGCCGGGATCTTTTCGTCGCGGGCCATGCTCACCAGGCGGCCATGGAAGAAGTCACGAACCTGCTGGGCGACCTCGGCGGCATCGAACTCAATGCCCTGCTCACTGTAGAGCTCGAGAGCGAAGTCGATGAGCGACGTGGGGTCGATCGGCAGGCGGTCGCGCAGGATGTTGATGATGCCGATAGCGGCACGACGCAGCGCGTAGGGGTCCGAAGAGCCGGTCGGGGGCTCGCCGATGGCAAAGATACCGGCGATGGTATCGAGCTTATCGGCGCAGGCCACGATGCAGCCAGCGGTGCCCTCGGGCAGCTCGTCACCGGCAAAGCGAGGACGATAGTGATCGCGAATAGCATGAGCGACCTCGTCGTTCTCCCCCATCGCGGTCGCATAATAACCGCCCATCACGCCCTGCTGGCTCGTGAACTCAACGACGGCGTTAGACACCAGGTCGGCCTTGCACAGGTGCGCGGCGCGAGCGGCATCGGCTGCCAGGTGAGCACCCAGGTGTGCCTCACGGGCAATAGCGAGCGCGAGCTGCTCGATGCGCTCGGACTTGGCGAGCACGCTACCGAGCTTCTCCTGGAAGGCCACCTTGGCTAGACGCTCACGGAACTCGTCGAGGGAGATCTTCAGGTCCTCCTCATAGAAGAACTTGGCATCGTCCAGACGGGCACGCACAACGCGCTCGTTGCCGTCGATCACGCGCTCGGCGTTCTCGGGCTTGCTGTTGGAAACGACCACGAACTCACGCGTGAGCTTGCCTTCGCCGTCATAGATCGGGAAGTAGCGCTGGTTGGTGAGCATGGACTCGCAGATGATCTCGTGCGGGACCTTGAGGAACTCCTCATCGAAGGTACCGACGAGCACCGTCGGCCACTCGCAGAGGTTGATGACCTCCTCAAAGACCTTCTTGGGCGTGTCGACATGGCAACCGGGGCGAGCGGCCTCGACCTCGGCGATACCGGCGAGGATGGCCTCGCGACGACGCTCGGCAGAAAGCACGCCGGCGTCCTCGAGCACCTGCTCGTAGACGGCGGGGCTGGCAACCACATGGTCTCCGGGGCCAAGCACGCGATGACCACGCGTGGTGTTGCCACTCGTCACGTCGGCAAACGACACGGGCACAACGTCCTCGCCCAGAAGGCAGCAGATCCAACGGACCGGACGAACAAAGGTCGCATGCTCGTGACCCCAGCGCTGAGAGCGGTAGTTGGGCCACTGCAGGCCAGCGATAGTCTTCTCGCACAGGGCCGTCAGGATCGGGGTGGCCGGGGCGGAAGGAATGTTCTTCTCGGCAAAGACATACTCGCGACCGTCGGTGTCCTCGCGGCGGACCAAATCCTCGGCAGCCACACCGCACTTGCGGGCAAAGCCCTGGGCGGCCTTAGTGGCGTTGCCGTCGGCATCGAAGGCAACGTTGGCCGCGGGGCCACGCTTGACCTCGTGAACCTCATCGGTCGCGGTGGCAACGTCGGCAACGAGTGCAGCCAGGCGACGCGGGCTCGAGATCACGCGGACCTCGCCGTGGGCCAGACCGGCCTCGTCGAGACCCTTGGCGATCATGGTGCCAAGCTGCTTGACGGCATTGTTCAGCGGTGCAGAGGGCATTTCCTCCGTACCGATCTCAAACAGGAAATCCTTAGCGTCTGCCATGGCTTACGCCACCTCGCCTTCCTGGTCGGCATTCTCGTTGACTCCGGCGACCTCGGCCATGTAGGCCTCGCAGCACGCCTTGGCGACGGCGCGGACGCGCAGGATGTAGTTGGCACGCTCGACCGCGGACAGCGCACCGCGGGCATCGAGCAGGTTGAAAGCGTGGCTGCACTTCATGACGCAGTCGTACGCCGGCAGCGGAAGCTTACGCTCCAGGCAGGAGTGGCACTCGGCCTCGTAGTCATCAAACTTCTGACGCATCATCTCGACGTTTGCGACCTCAAAGTTATAAGCACTGAACTCGCGCTCGTTCTCAAGGAACACGTCGCCATAGGTCATGGGCGTGCCGTCGGGCAGGTAGCTCCACACCAGGTCGTAGACGGAGTTGACGCCCTGCGCATACATGGCGATGCGCTCCAGGCCATAGGTGATCTCGACGGGCACGGGGTCGACCTCGATGCCGCCCACCTGCTGGAAGTACGTAAACTGCGTGACCTCCATGCCGTTGAGCCAGACCTCCCAGCCAAGGCCCCAGGCGCCAAGGGTCGGGCTCTCCCAGTCATCCTCGACAAAGCGGACGTCATGGTCGTTGGGGTCCAGACCGATAGCGGCAAGAGACCCCAGGTAAAGCTCCTGTGCGTTGACCGGAGAGGGCTTGATGAGCACCTGGAACTGATAGTAGTGCTGCATGCGGTTAGGGTTCTCGCCGTAGCGGCCGTCGGCGGGACGGCGGCAGGGCTGCGCATAGCAGGTGCGCCACTCGGCGGGACCGAGCGAGCGCAGCGTGGTCGCGGTATGGAAGGTACCGGCACCGACCTCGGAGTCATAGGGCTGCATAATGACGCAGCCCTGCTCGCCCCAGTACTGCTGGAGGCGCAGGATGATGTCTTGGAAGGAAAGCGATGAAGCGTTCATGCCTCTAATATCCCCTCGTCGAAACGATTACACGGTTAGGTACTGTACTATAGCGGTTTTTAGTCGATAGCGCCGATGCGGTTGAGCGGCCAGTAGCGCACAAGCGCCACAGCGATCAAATCAGAGCGATCGACGGGACCAAAGTAGCGTGAGTCGGCAGAGTTTTCGCGGTTGTCGCCCATCACCCACACGCACCCGTCGGGAACGGTGTAGGGATAGCTTACCTGAGCGCCGGGCGCTTGGACCGAAAGTGGCCAGCTCATGCCCGTCGTATAGTCCTCGTCGAGCGCCTGGCCGTCAACAACCACCTTGCCATCCTGCAGGTCGACCGTCTGGCCGGCCGTGGCAATAACACGCTTGACAAGAACATCATGCTCGGAGGTGCCATCGGGGTTGTGAAACACCACGATATCGCCCTGTTTGACGGGCTGACCGAGCTCGAGACTCACCTTTTGCGCCAGGATCTGGTCGCCAATCTCGATCGTGTCCTCCATGGAGCCGGTGGGCACCACAAAGGGCTCGACCACAAAGGTGCGGATCAGGAAGGTGGCCACAAGCGCGATCGCGATGACCGCGATCCACTCAAAAGCGCCCCTCAACGCGGAATGTTGCGTAGGAACCATTCTCACTCCTCGCTCTGCGAATACGAAGCGTCCAAAATCTCCTGCGCGTAAGCGCGCTCCTCGGGCGTGAGCCGCGCCGTCTCGATCAGATCGGGACGCCAGCGGCAGGTGCGCTCGATGGCGTTCTTGCGACGCCAGGCATCGACCTTGGCGTGATCGCCGCTCACGAGCACCGGCGGCACGCCCTCGCCGTTGAACTCGGCGGGACGGGTGTACTGCGCGTACTCGAGCAGGCCTCCGTCCTCGGCGGTCGAGAACGACTCGTCCACATTGCTCATCTCGTCGCCCAGGGCGCCGGGAATCAGGCGTACGACGGCATCGGCAACGACCATAGCGGGAAGCTCGCCGCCCGTAAGCACGTAGTCGCCGATCGACAGACGCTCATCGGCATACGCATACGCACGCTCGTCGACGCCCTCGTAGCGACTGCACACAAACAGCAGACGCTCGCTTTTGAGCAGGCGCTCGGCCACATGCTGCGTAAAGGGCTCGCCACAGGGGGTAAAAAACACCACCGTCGGCTTGGGACCCTCTGCGCTAATGGCCTCGATGGCCTCTGCGATAGGCTCGACCTTCATGAGCATGCCCTGCCCGCCGCCGTACGGCTCGTCATCGACGGTACGATGGCGGTCGTGCGTCCAGTCGCGCAGGTTATACGCCTTAAAATCAAAAAGGCCGGCCTTGCGGGCGCGGCCCAAAATCGACGTGGACATGACGGGCTCAAACATCTCGGGAAAGACCGAAAGGGTCTCGATCAGCATGTTGTCCTCCCTACTTGTCCATATCGATCAGGCCGTCCATAACGTGGACGGAAATTGTTCCTTTGTCGGGAAGATCGAGCACAACCTGCTCGATCACGGGAATCAGTACCTCGCCGTACCGATCGCCCTCGACAACCCAAACATCGTTCGCGGGCGTCGACATGATCTCGACGATCGTGCCGAGCGAACCGAAGCGATCGTCGACCACCTCGCGACCCATCAGGTCGGTATAGGCAGCGTCGAGCGAATCGAGCTCAAAGTCGTCACGATTTGCCAGCACGTAGCATCCCGTGATGCCCTCGGCGGCCGTCAAGTCGTCAATACCCTCAAACGAGACCAGATCGCCATCGCCCGTATCGGTGACGGACACGACCGTGCAAAAGCGGTCGCGCTTGAGCGCCGGCGGCGTCAGGGCGACGCGCATACCCGGCTCTAATACAGAAGGAAGCCCCCGCAGCGGCTGCGCGAGGACCTCCCCCTTCCTTCCGTGCGGCTTGACAACACGGGCGATGTTTTTGTACTGGGACCTCAAGGTCCTAGCCCAGAACCTCTACCTCGACAGCAGTGTCGAGGCGAGCGGCCAGTGCACGGGCGAGCGTGCGAATGGCCTTGATGGTACGGCCACGACGGCCGATGACCTTAGCGACGTCATCCTCGGCGACCGAAACCTCAATCGTAGAGGCGTCGTCACCATCGATGACCTCAAGGCTCACGGAATCCGGGTCGTCGACGATCTGAACAACGAGATATTCGACGAGATCGGCGATGCGATCTGAGAGCATTGCCTCACCCTCGAGCTGTGCAGCGTCAACCTCAGGCACGATTTACTCCTCGGCGCCCTCAGCGGCCTCAGCGGCAGCCTTAGCGGCCTCGGCCTCTTTGGCGAGCTGCTTCTTGGACTTCTTGACGACGGTCTCGGTCTTCTCGCCCTCGTTGGCGGCCTTGACCAGAGCGGCGACGGCGTCGGTGAGCTGAGCGCCCTTGGACTGCCAGTCGGCGATCTTCTCGAGGTCGAGGTTGATGGTCTTGGGGGCGGTCATCGGGTTGTAGCGGCCAACCTCCTCGATGATACGACCGTCACGCGGGGCGCGGGAATCGGCGACGACGACACGGTAGTACGGACGCTTCTTAGCGCCGTGACGAGCAAGGCGAATCTTGACTGCCAAAGGAAACTCCTCCAACCAAGCAGCTTTAGGCTGCAACTACAAACAAACAGTTGAACATAATACGCCATCGACGCGGGCAGATGAAGTCCGTGAGACCAACTTCTTCGGTGTAGTCGAGGGCAAATCCATATCTTAGACAAGAATTCGGGATTTGCAAGCACATACACGCACCCCACATGAGCTGCGCGGTATACTCATGACATGGAAAGACGCGAACATACATACGGTTATGAGGATGCCATGGGCGTCACGCCGCCTCCCTGGACGGGTCCGGCGGTGGGCCTCATGGACCTCGATGCGTTTTTTGCGAGTGTGGAGATGCTCGATCATCCCGAATGGCGCGGAAAGCCGCTCATCGTGGGCGGAGACGCCGATTCGCGTGGCGTCGTGTCCACGTGTTCGTATGAGGCGCGTCGCTTTGGCGTGCACTCTGCCATGGCCTCGGCCGAGGCACGGCGCCTGTGCCCGCAGGCCATTTGGACGCATGGGCATTTTGATCGCTACCGCGAGGTGAGCGCGCAGGTCATGGCGATTCTCGCCGACGAGACCCCGCGCGTTGAGCGCGTATCCATCGACGAAGCCTTCATCGATATCACACCGGGTCGCTTTGCGCCCGAAGACCCGCTGCTGGTTGCGCGGCGTATAAGCGATCGCGTGGCAGAGCTGGGAGTGACGTGCTCCATTGGCGTGGGCTGCAACAAGACGGTCGCAAAGATCGCAAGCGAGCGGGATAAGCCGTTTGGGCTGACCATCGTGCGCCCCGGAACCGAGCAGCGCTTTTTGGCCGCGCTGCCGGTATCTGCCATGAGCGGCATCGGGCGCTCGGCCGAGGAGCGACTGCGCCGCATGCGCATCTACACCCTCGGCGAGCTATCGCGTGCACCGGAATCCACCTTGGCCTCTATTTTTGGCGTCAACGGCGAACGCATGCGCCAGCGTGCGCTGGGACTCGAAATCTCTGAAGTCACGAGCCTCGATGAAGAGCGCGAGGTCAAGTCGGTCAGCAATGAACGCACCTTTGCGAAAGATTTGACTGAGCGTGGGGATATTGAGGCGGCGATTGCGCTGTTGGGCGAGTCAGTGGGACGCCGCCTGCGCCGTCAGGGACTAACAGGCGCCACGGTGACGCTCAAGCTCAAGTATTCGTATGGCAGCGGACGCACGGCGCAGCGGCGGCTTCCGCACCCTACCGATGACGAGAATATCTTTGTGGCCGTGGCACTCGAACTGCTCGACAACATCTGGCAGGAAGGCATGCATGTTCGCTTAGCGGGCATCGGCATGAGCGACTTCGACCACCAAGGCGGCATCCAGACCGACCTGTTCTGCGAGATCGATGACCGCGGAGCCCAATCCAGCGACCGCCGCGTCCTCTCCGTCGCCATCGACGCCGTCCGAGACAAGTTCGGCGACACCGCCCTATCCTACGGCCGCCAATCCCGCTTCAAAAACTAATCTTTTTTGGACGGGGCTTTTTGCTGCCTTCCGTCCGACACGGCATGGGTAGTCAATTTGGGACGGGGCTATTTTAGCTACCCCTATATATCGGTTGAGATTCATTCGGCCTAATTCATTCACCGTCAGCCAAAGGGTAGCTAAAATAGCCCCGTCCCAAATTGACTACCCCGGATGCCCGGTTTGGTGGCCGTAGCAAAATTACCCCGCCTGAAATGAGCTACTTTTCAATTTTGACTTTTTGAATCGTGCAGTGGCCGATGCCCGTGAGGCGCACGATCTGCTTGATCGAAAAGCCCTCGCTTTTGAGCTTGCGGATACAGTCATCACGCACGCCCTTTGGCAGAGCTTTGAGATGGTGAGGCTCGTAAGGTTTGAGCAACGCCTGCGCAAACTCAAGCGCGTCAGCATCACTCACGTGAGCGCCATAACGGAAGCAATAGCCATTGGGCTCGCCCGAGGTGCTAAATGCAAAAAACCTCTGGGAATTCCCGAGCAACTCGAGCACGCAATCAGTCTTACAAATACCCGGATAGCCCATATACTCGCTAAAGCTGCTCCAGCGATAGAGCGAAGCAGTGTCAATTCTGGCTTTCGCAGGGTTATCGTGAATGTAACGAACGCAGTTGAGCAGCTGATCATCATCAAGAATCGGCACGCTCTTAAATCGATCCTGGAAGAGTGGACCCTTTCTGCCTGTCTTAGAATTGAAATACATGGCATACGCCGTCGTAATCGAATGCATGCAATCACTCAGATGAGCATGCTCATCGTCAAGCAGAAGATGAATATGGTTATCCATAAGGCACCACGCGATGACATCAACTTTGAACTTCTGGCATTTCGAAGCAATCAGCCGAATCAAATAGAGTCGATCATCCTCATCCTCAAATATCAGCTGACCACCACACCCCTTTTGAACGACATGGTAAAAGCCATATTCAGAGATTTCTCGCGCAGTCCGAGTCATACGCATTCCCTCCTCTACAGATAAGAATTACGTTACCCGAGCCAGAGCAGAAAAAAAACGTACTGGGTGCGACAAATCGCGTTGTTCGGCGAACGGTAGGTGGTAGCTAAAAAAGCCCCGTCCCAAATTAGCTACTTTTGGGCAAAAGAAAGACGGGCAGCTGCAAATGGTGCAACTGCCCGGCAAACGGATAAGGGTAGCTAAAAAAGCCCTGGCCCAAGCAAAGCTCTAGAGGAGGTTGAGGGGGAGCTGGGGGGCGTCACCCCAGAGCTTTTCGAGACGGTAGAAGTCGCGCGCCTCGGGAGTGAAGACGTGGACGACAACCGAACCATAGTCCATGAGCATCCAGGTCTTCTGTTCGCGACCCTCGATGGAGAACGGGTGCTCGCCGCAAGCCTCGGCGACCTTCTCCTCGATCTCGTCGACGATAGAATCGACCTGGCGGTTGTTGGTACCGGTGGCAAGCACAAAGTAGTCGCATACGTCGGAAAGCTCGGTCAGGTCGAGCACCTGAACGTCCTCGCCCTTCTTGTCGTAGGCGGCCTGCGCGGCGGCGCGGGCGACATCCTCGGCGGCGACACCGCTCGCGGACAGCGAGGCGGCAGTGCGGTCGGACGTGGCAACGAAACTCTTGTGCTCCACACCTTCAAGAATCTGCTCGCCGGTCATGGTCTCGTCGGCCATGGAATACCTCTTTCTAGACAGCCCGAGTTAGCGCAGCTGGGCGTAATGGTTGTAAATCGTAATAGCCGTGGGATAAAGATAGCGCCCGGACTGGATCACATAGACCAGACCCTGCGCAAAACAGGAGAAGAACAACTCATCGAGCGTCGACTCCCCCACCATCTCGCGCAGGGCATGCGCATAGTCGCCGTGGCGGTTGGGCTCGATGGCATCGGCCACAAAGACCACCATATCGAGCGGCGTCATGTCACAGGCACCCACGGTATGACGGTCGACAGCCTGGAAAACGGCCGGCGACAGTTCGGGAAAAAGCTGCGGAAGTTCATAGGCGGCAACAGGGCCATGCAAAAGCGGCGTCGCGGCGGAAGGAGAGCCGGCAATCTTAATGCCGTAATGCAGAGCGCGCGTAACCAGCTCGTCGTCGGAGAGCACTTTGTCCCAGTCGTGGATCAGACCGGCAGCAGCGGCATCAAAGCAGTCAACGCCGTAGACCTCAGCCAGATGAAGTGCGGTCTCGGCAACACCCAGCGAATGCACATAGCGCTTGCGCTTATCCTTCATGCGAACATCGAGCAGCTCTTGAATGCGCTTGAGCAGCGCGCGCTCATCGCCCTCAAACTGATCCTCTACCGACAACGTAGACCCCCATCACTCAAAATCTTCTTGGCCCAAATCGGCATATAGCCTGCGTTTGCGAATGTAGCCGAGCACGGACTCGCTCGTAAGATAGCGCACGCTCATACCGCGGGCAACACGCTTGCGAATGTTCGTCGAGCTGATCGCCAGCGCCGGAATCTGAATATAGCGCACGTCGAACGGCAGCCCCGACTCTTTGATTCGGGCACGCGCCGTATCGATATCAAAGCCCGGTCGCGTCGCCGCAATAAAGGTAGCAAGCTCAGCGATTCGTTCGGCATCATGCCAAGTCACAATATCGATAATCGCGTCGGCGCCCGTAATAAAGTAGAGCTTTACCTGCGGCGGGTAAAAGTCGCGAAGGGCATGAAGCGTATCGGCCGTATAGGTTACACCCGGACGGTCGATCTCGAACCGGCTCGCCAAAAAGGCCGGGTTCGCGGCGGTGGCGAGGACCGTCATGGCATAACGGTCCTCGGCAGGCGTCACCGGCTTGTCAAGCTTAAAGGCAGGAGAGCCCGCCGGCATAAAGAGCACAGCGTCCAAGTCGAGCGACTCGCGCGCCTGCTCGGCGGTCACCAGGTGCCCGTAATGGATGGGATCAAAGGTGCCACCCATAATGCCGAGCCTAAACTCCTGCCCGTCCTCTAGAGGAAGCTCGGGCAGACCGATTCCACCGCGCAGCGACATGGCTTACTCGCCCTCCGAGGTCTCGGCATCGCCCGCGGCATCCGCCGCATCGACAACCTCGACTCCCTCATCCGCAGCATCGGCCACGTCAATGGCTTCAACGGCAACGTCCTCGCCAGCATCCTCGAGCTCCTCGTACTCCGAGAAGTCCTCGGCGCCCTCAAAGTCAAAGGCGCGCTGGCAAATGCGGACCTCGTCGCCCGCACGGCAACCGGCCTTCTCGAGCGCGTCGTCAACACCCATACGCGCAAACTTATGCTGCAGGTAAATGACGGCTTCCTCGTTTTCCCAGTCGGTCTGGATGACCATACGCTCAATGGCACGACCGACCACGCGGAAGGCACCGGGCTCTTCCTGAACAATGCGGAAACGCTTCTCACGCTGCAGGCGACGGCGCTCCCACTCATCGTCGCGCAGAACGACCGGCTCATCCGAGACAGCCAGCTCGGCGCGAAGCTTAGCCACCTGCTCGCCCACGGCAAGCATCAGCGTGTTGAGGCCGGCGCCCGTAACAGCAGACACGGCAAAGAACATATGGCCATCGTCGAGCGCCGCACGCTTAAGGTCGGCAATCTTGTCAGCCGTGCCCGGCGCATCGCACTTGTTAGCGACGACGATCTGCGGACGTTCCGAAAGCTCGGCGCCATACTGCTCGAGCTCACGGTTGATGATGCGATAGTCCTCGACCGGATCGCGATCCTCAAAACCACCCGTCATGTCGACGACGTGCATGATGAGTGCCGTGCGCTCGATGTGGCGCAGGAACTGGTGACCCAAGCCCTTGCCCTCGCTCGCGCCCTCGATGAGACCGGGGACGTCGGCAACGACGTAAGAATATTCGCCAGCACGCACCATGCCGAGGTTCGGCACGAGCGTGGTAAACGGGTAGTCGGCAATCTTAGGACGGGCGGCACTCATGCGCGCGATGAGCGATGACTTACCCACCGAGGGGAAGCCCACGAGCGCGGCATCGGCCATAAGCTTCATCTCGAGCTCAATCCAGTGCTCCTCGGCCGGCTCGCCCAGCTGGGCGAACGCGGGCGCGCGGCGCACCGACGTCACAAAGTGCGTATTGCCGAGACCACCGGCGCCACCAGGGGCCACGACAACGCGCTCGCCATCGTGCACCAGATCGGCAATCTCGAACATCGGGGTCTGCGTCTCGGGGTCGAGCTCGCGCACCACGGTGCCCATAGGGACCTTGAGAATCAGGTCCTCGCCGCTCTTACCGTTACGACGGGCGCCCTGCCCGTGCGTGCCGCGCTCAGCGCGGAAGTGATGCTTAAAGCGGTAATCGATCAGCGAAGACAGCTGAGCATCGGCCTGGATGACGACATTGCCGCCACGACCGCCGTCGCCGCCATCGGGGCCGCCCTTGGGGACAAATGCCTCGCGCCTAAACGACATACATCCGGCTCCGCCGTCGCCGCCGCACACGTTAATGCGGCTGATATCGGTGAACTGTGACAACAGAATCGCCTCCTACAAAAAAGAGGGAGACCCTTGAATCCTAAAACTCAAGTGCCTCCCACATATGTGCTCTATGAAGGGTGAATTACGCGTTCGCGAGCGGGCGTACGCTGACCCTGTGCTTGATACCCTTGTGGAACTCAACGGTACCGTCGACCAGCGCGAACAGCGTGTCGTCCTTACCACGGCCAACGTTCTCACCCGGGTGGATGTGCGTGCCGTGCTGACGGACGAGAATCGTGCCCGTGGTTACCGTCTGGCCGGCATAGCGCTTCGTGCCAAGGCGCTGACCGCGGGAGTCACGGCCATTACGGGAGGAACCGAGTCCTTTTTTGTGTGCCATTGTGTATACCTACTCTTTCGTTACGAGTGTAATCTACTCGGCGACGGGAGCCTCGGCAACAGCCTCAGCCTCTGCCTTGACAGCCTTCTTGGCGCGGGAGGTAGCCTGAACCTTCACGATCTTCAGCTTGGTGAGCTGCTGACGGTGACCCTTCAGACGACGATAGCGCTTGCGCTTGTGGAACTTGAAGACCAGCTGCTTCTCGCCCTTGAACTGCTCAACGATCTGAGCGGTAACCTTGGCCTTGGCCAGCTTGTCGGGATCGGTGACGATCTTCTTTCCATCGTTGAGGAAGATAACCGGCAGGGTGACCTTGTCGCCCTCATTGCCCTCGATCTTCTCGACGGTGATGACATCGTCGGTGGCGACCTTGTACTGCTTGCCGCCCGTGTTAACGATTGCGTACATGTTTACTTGCCCTTCATGCATCAGTTAGTGCAACAGCCGAATATAGTAGCAGGCGAAAATACCCCCGTCAACGAGTATGTGGAGCAAATCCACAAGTTCGCACAGGTATGGGGCTGACGAGTCGGCCCTCGTCGTCCTCGCATGCTTGATTCTGACGCTCGACATCGTAGGAGCAGATGGTCACGAGGTCTTGCATACCGGTGGAAACAATAGGTGCATCCACGCCCGGGGTCAAGCCCTGCAACAAAACATCAGCAGCAGAAAGCAAAATTTCCGGACGCATGGAGCCCTCGTTGTCGGCATGGGTGTCGAGCATGAGCACCAAATGGTCCGGGCGCTCCCCCGCCGTGAGCTCATAGCCCACGAGCGTGTGATCCAAATCCAAGCGCTTGCTCTTTTTGCCGCGCGCGTAGTCGATGCCGTGGCCCGCGCGCAGCGTGTCGATCGCACGACGCACCTCGTCGGCGCTTACGGGCGCCTCGGGATCCAAGTGCAGGTCGATGCGATACGACAGGCGCGTGAGCTGCGCCGTCAACGCCGGCGTGCGCACGTCGATGTACGCCGCCTCGATGGGCGCCAGATCGGCCGGAGACGCCGCAGCCAGGCGCCCAAACGCCTCGTCGAGCGCCACGAACTCGGTCATAAACAGGTCATACCACTCGCAGGTCGACGACGTACCCACCGGCAGCGCCGAAGAGAAGCCCACGCGCATGTGCGGAGAGAAGCCCTGCGTGACGGCATAGGGAAGTCCCGCACGGCGCACGATGCGCTCAATGGTATGGATTACTTCGAGATGGCCCAGGTACTTAAGGCGATCGCGCTTGCCATAGCGAACACGAAGCCTAAAGAGCGAGGGGTTGTCGGTCAGGCGCTCACTCATGCGCGATCACCCATCAATACATTCTTGGCGTGGAGCGTGGGGCAGATCCCGCAGCCGGTGCACGACGTGCGGGTACAGTCGGGAGTCGTGACGCCCTCGAGCGAGCGACGGTACTCGCGCTCGAGGAAGCCGCGCGTGCAGCCGGGGCTCACGTGCTCCCACGGCAGGCGCCAGTCCAACTCGTAGGGCAGGTGCACGAGCTCATTGAGGTCAATGCCGTTTTTGGCAGCAGCCTCCTTCCAGTTCTCGAGCGAGAAATGCTCTACCCAGGCGTCAAAGCGAGAGCCCGAGCGCCAAGCATCGATGATGACGGGCGTCATGTCACGACCGGCGCGGGAAAGCGCGGCCTCGATGAGCGAGGTCTCGGCATCGTGGTAATGCACGCGGACGGCACGGTTGCGAACGCTCGTGATAAGCAGCTTCTGGCGACGCTTGACGTCGTCGTAGTCGAGCTGCGGGCACCACTGGAACGGCGTGGCAGCCTTGGGGATAAAGACCGAAACCGAGATCGACACCGAAATCGAGCCGCGACGAGCCTTGGGCACCACGGAACGACCGAGCTCCAGCACGTGATCGGCCAGATTGGCGATGGCCACGATGTCCTCATCGCGCTCGCCGGGAAGGCCCATCATAAAGTAGAGCTTCATGCGGTTCCAACCGGCCTCGAAGGCCGCCTTGGCCGCACGGCCCAGGTCCTCCTCGGTCACGTTCTTGTTAATGATGTCGCGCATGCGCTGGCTGCCGGCCTCGGGCGCGAACGTCAGTCCGCCCTTCTTTTCGCCGGCGACCGACTCGGCCATATCCACGCCAAACGAATCCAGGCGCTGCGACGGAATAGACACGCGAATACCCGTATCCTCCAGGCGACGGTTGAGCCTGCCGAGAACGTCGCGAATGCAGGAGTGGTCGGTCGTGGAGAGCGAGGTCAGCGACACCTCGTCATAGCCGGTCTTTTCCAGACCCTGAATCACCGACGAGACGATCTGGTCGGCCGAGCGCTCGCGCACCGGGCGATACGTCATGCCGGCCTGGCAAAAACGACAGCCGCGGGCGCAGCCGCGCAGGATCTCGATAGACAGGCGGTCGTGAACCAGCTGCGCATAGGGCACACACGACTGCGACAACGGATTCGTGGCGCCGAAATCCTCGACGACGCGCTTGAAGACCACCGTCGGCGCATCCTTGCCTTCACGCGGCACAGTGTAGCCATGCGGCGAGCAGGGCTCGTCGTGACAAACCTCATAGAGCGACGGCACGTAGTTGCCGGCAATGGATGCAAGCTGCTCGACAATCTGCGCGCGCGGGACCCCTTCGTCACGCAGGCGGCGATGCAGCTGGCAGGTCTCGAGCAGCGATTCCTCGCCCTCACCGATGAGGATGGCATCGAAGAAGGCCGCGTACGGCTCGGGGTTGTACACCGAGGGGCCGCCGGCGATGATAATGGGGTCGTCCTCGGTGCGGTCGGCCGCTAACAGCGGAATGCCAGCGAGGTCGAGCGCCTCGAGGAAGTTCGTCACCGCCATCTCGTGCGGCACATGCAGACCGACGATATCAAACGAAGCGACCGGCGCTGCACCCTCGAGCGATAGCAGCGGAATACCCGCCTCGCGCATGGCGTCGCCCATATCGGGCCACGGCACATAGCCGCGCTCGCAGGAGATGCCCTCGGCCTGGTTAAGGATGTTGTAGAGGATGGCGATGCCCTGGTTGGGCAGACCGACCTCGTACACATCCGGATAGATCAGGCAGCAACGGTAGTCGGCATCGGCCTTGGAAAGCGTGCCCCACTCGTGATCGATATAGCGGCTCGGCTTCTCGACCTTGGCGAGCAACGGCTCAATTAAATGAAAACAGTCTTGGTATGCAACGCGCAACGGAAAACCCCTAAGCAGCGAGATCGGATGCGTCTTGGTAGGACGCCATAGGACGGGTAGCGCCCGCGACCGTGGTCACCAGATCGCGAACGCGGGAGAACGTGGCAGTGACCACCTCGTTGGCACGGCTGTAGTCGACATCGCGCTCGTAGAGCGAAACAAGCGCACGGCCCATGCCGTAGGTGCCCGCGGCAGCAGTGAGCGCCTTGACGGCAAACCCAATATGCGGCGTCTGTTTGACGAGCGCGCGGGTGACCGCGCGGATCACAAGACCGCCGGCAAGCACGCCCGCGACCTCGTAGCCGCGCTCAGGCTTAATGCCGCGTCCAAAGACGGCAGCGAGCTCAAAGAGCATGCCCACCTGCGCCAGCGCCATAACGGGATAATCGGCGCCCGGCAAAAACACCAGTGCACCGGTCGCCATATTGGTGAGCGCGCACGAGGTGATGATACGATTGGCCGCCGCGATGCGCATGAAGGCAAAGTTCGCCGCAAAAGCCGTTTCCCTGTCGGTGCGGTCGAGAATCCAGCGGGCAAGCGTCTCGAGCAGATACGTCTTATCGGTTGCCGCTACCACGCCGAGCATGGGCGTAGACTCCTCGATAAACGGCACCTCCACAGCAGACTCGGCAAGCACGCACACGGGTGCGCCGGCGATCACGAGCTCCTGCACGGCACTCTCCAAGCGATCGGAACCACACGAGAGCACCAGTACCACATCGGTATCGGTCTTTGGAGCAATTCGCTCCTCCCCCAGACGCTCGACGCGCACAATGCCCGAGGTCGTCTGCGGCACAAAGGCGTCACGCACCGTCTCGGCCAGAAAGCGCGAGGCGGACGAATCCAGATAGACCGAAACGCGCACCGGCGTATCGGAATCCTTCTTAACGGACGCGCCCATCTTAAAAGCGCGGGTCAGCTTATCTACGGGAATTTTCATAGCAAACCCCTCCAGCGGTTACGCGGCGCCCGAACGATGCCGCCATATGGATTGTACGATACCCACCGTCAGCAGCTGAATCATCATCGAAGACGAGCCAAAGCTAATAAACGGTAGCGGAATACCGGTAATCGGCATGATGCCGATGCACATGCCGATGTTTTCGAAGGTCTGGAACGCCCACATGCCAACGATGCCCACACACGAAAGACGTAAAAACAGCGACTCACACTTAAAGGCGACGCGAATCGTCGAAAAGATCAGCAGCACGTAGAGGCACAGGAGCAAAAAGGAACCACAAAAGCCAAAGGTCTCGGACAGAAAGGCGAAGACGAAGTCGGTGTGGAACTCAGGCAGAAAGCCGCCGGCTGACTGCGTCGCATGGCCCAAACCCTTACCAAAGAAGCCGCCCGAGCCAACGGCGATAAGCGACTGCTGCAGGTTGTAGGCATCGTCCGAATCGGCATTATCGGGGTCGATAAAGACCGTCAGACGGTTCATCTGATACTGCTTGATGAGCACATCGTGGCCGAGCAGCGAATCAAAGACCGAATCGAGCGCCAGGACGAGGGCCACCAGGCCCACGAGCAGGGCCAGGGTCGACAGCACCCATTCGCGGCGTGCACCGCTCATGCAAATGACGATGGCGCCCGAAACCAGCACGACCAGGCCCGAGCCCAGGTCGCCCATGGCGACGACGGCCAAAAACGGAATGGACAGCATGCCGCAGAGCTTGACGTAGTCGCGAACGGTATCGATGCGACCGTTATACTGCGAGCCAAGCGTAGCAATAAAGAAGATGGTGATGAGCTTGGCAAGCTCAACCGGCTGGAATGTCAAGCCGATACCGGGAATCTTGATCCAGCCCGTCATGCCCAGACCGCCCGTATAGGACAGACCCGGAATCTTGGGCGAGAAGATCACGATCAGGTCGATGACGAGCAACGCCGTCGAGAAATTGGAAATACCGCGCAGGTCGGTACGCCAGACCAGCACCGCCAGCACCGCCCCGATGCCAATTCCCAGAAGATGGCGTGAAAACGATGCATCGGCCTTAAACTGCGAAGCCGACCAGATAATGATGGCACCGTAGGCGACGAGCGCCACAGTAGCCACGAGCACACCGATATGCACCTTTTGGCGAAACGTGCCGCGCGAGGCCGAAAGTTGCTTGTTGACGCGGTCCAGGCTGCTGCGAGAGCCGGTCTTGGTTGAACGGAACAGATCCGCCGGAGAAAAATCCATCGCAACCTCCTATCGAACCGAAGAATCGCCCGAGGCCGAAGAGGTATCGGGCTCGTCATAAATCACGCCGAGCACGTCGCGCACGACATGCATCGCGGTATCTGAGCCGCCGCCGCCCTGCTCCAGGACAGTAGCGATAACATACTTGGGGTCATCGGCCGGTGCATAGGCGCAGAACCAAGCGTATTCGTCCTCGCCGCTTTTCTCGCCCGTGCCCGACTTGCCGTATACCTGCGGCGTCAGGGTGCCAAAGTGAGCCGCCAGGGACGTCGATGCCGTGTAAATCACGTCGTGCATGCCGTTGCGAACAAGAGCCAAATCCGAATCACTGTTGATCTTGGCCTCCAGGCGCTTCTTCTTGCCCTTGCCGTTGTACTTATAGGCATCGCCGTCGCCATCGCGCGACACGGCAGACAAAAACACGTGGGGCACGTACTGTTTGCCGCCGTTGGCAAGACCCATATAGGCGCACGCCATCTGCAGGGGCGTCACCAGGATGTCGCCCTGGCCGATGGCAATGTTAGTCATATCACCGGCATTCCACTTGCGGTCCTCGGCAGAGGCGTCGGTGAAGTACGACTCTTTCCACTCGGCATCGGGAATACGGCCCGCGCCCTCACTCGGCAGATCGATACCGCAGGTCTTGCCTAGACCCCAGCGACGAAAGACCTCCTGCAGGCCCTCGGAATGTTTCTCGTCATAAAAGAACGCCTTGCCCATGTCGTAGAAGACGGGGTCGCACGAGTTGGCGATACCCGACTGCAGCGTCATGGTGCCGTGGCCGGAATGCAGCCAGCAGTACTTGCCCCACGACTTGCCCAGACCCGTCCAATAGCCCGTGCAGTTGGTCGTCTGCCCCGACGTGTAGGTTCCAAACTCAAGACCGGCCAGTGCCGAGAGCGGCTTGATGGTCGAAGCCGACATGTACTGTCCGCTAATGGCGCGGTTGAGCAGCGGGTGCGAACCCTTGTCATCATTGAGCTCGGTCCACACGTCATTTGAGACGCCGCCGATAAAGACGGACGGATCGAACTTGGGCTCGCTCGCCATGCCCAGGATCTCGCCATTGTTGGGATCGAGACACACCACAGCGCCGTTGCCGGCATTGCTGTAGCCAGTGGTCTTGGCAAGCTCGATAGCGCTCGCCAGTGCCGTCTCGCAGGCCTGTTGGATCTTAAGGTCGAGCGTGAGCTTAATGTCGGAGCCGGCCTTCGCGGGCACGGCGCCGGCCTGACCGGTCACATTGCCCGAGGCATCGACCTTGACGGTCTGCTCGCCACGAATACCCTGCAGCAGGTTTTCGTAGTAGCTCTCAACGCCCGCCTGGCCCACGATATCGCCCGACTGGTACGTAATCTTGCCAGCAGAAGCATCATCATCCCCAGAGGTTTTCTTATTCTGGGCCTCGAGCTGCTCGGAGGTAATGGTGCCGGTATAGCCCAAGATATGGCATGCCGTCTCGCCATATGGATACTGGCGCTCGGTACGCTCGGCAATCTTGACGCCCGGGAACTCGCCGGCATGCTCCTGAATATAGGCAACCGTGGAGCGACGGACGTCCGTCGCGATGGTATGCAGGCTCTGAGCGCCCTCTGTATTGTCCTGAATATTGCGAAGGACCGCCACGTAAGGCATTCCAAGCACGTTGGCAAGATGGCGAACCAGAACCTCATCCTCGGCAAGGTCGCGGTAGGCCACGACAGCAAGTGAGGGACGGTTCTGGACAAGCGCCACGCCATTGCGGTCGAGGATGCGGCCGCGTACAGCGGGAGTGGTAACGGTGCGAGTCTGATTGCTATTAGCCTGCTTCTCGTAATAGTCCGACGAGACCATCTGCATGCCCCACAGCTTGACGGCGAGCGCCGCAAACATCGCGCCCACACCCGTGGTGAGGATGGAAAAGCGGCCCTTAAAGGCGGTCGCCGCGGTATTGCCCTCGCCCTCGGTGGCGCGTGGGGCCGTTCCATGCTGCGTATCGTAGGTAAAACGGGAATCGCCACGACGCATGATGACCAGCGCGACCACGATGGCCACAACCAGCACGATACCAGCGATAATAACCGTCAACTGGGAAGACATCTACGGGCCTCCCCTATTTGAGCTTGCGGGTCTTGGGCTTAAAGCGCATACCCGTCTGGCGTCCGCCACGTGCGGAGAATCCATAGCCGGACTGCGGCACGACGCCGGACATCAAAAACGGAATGGCAACCAGACCCGTCAGGATCGAGGACGGCAGCGCATGGCCGAAGATCGCCACGACAAAGCTCGTCTCCAAACCCATAAACAGCAAGATGATGCTGTAAATCACATTAATGACGAGCGCAAAGGCGCCCACAGTGACGCCGCGCGCACTCGGGGTACCGCCCGTCTGACCGACGGCGCTGTGCACCAGGGCAAAAGAACCCACGGTCAGCAGGAGCGACATAACGCCCACCGGCACGGCAGCGGACAGGTCATAGAACAAGCCGCTGCAAAAACCGCACACGACGGCACGGGTCGGGTCGCCCGAGAACACGCTTAGGCACACCAGGATAATCATGAAGTTGACGCGACCGCCCGCAATGGAGATCTGCGGTGCCAGGCCTGCCTGCAGCAGCACGCACACGATGGCGGCGATTACAAACGTGCGGGAGCTCATCCCCTGCTCGTGTAGATCCATGGACATGCCCCCTATTCGCTCGAGCCGGAATCGGTCGTCTCGGACGTGTCGGAACTGTCATCCGAGCTCTCGTCCTTCGTCTTGGTCGCAGCATCGCGCGACGTTCCCTGCGGCGTGCTGTTGGCCGTGCTCACGTCCTCATCCGAGGCCGACTGTTCGTCGGTCAGCGAGGTGATGACCAGCACTTCCTCGTTGTTCTCGGCCGTGGTCTGGGCGCGCACCACAATGGTGTAGTACACGTCGTTTGCCGATTTCTCGACCGACGAGACGGTGCCAAGCGGTAGACCCTTGGGGAACACACCGCCAATGCCCGAGGTCACGATGATGTCGCCAACCTTAACATCGGAGTCGACGCTCACGTACTCAAGACGCAGCGTGCCGTCAGCCTGACCCTGCAGCATGCCCTGGGCGCGCGTGTCCTGTACCATGGCGGACACACCCGAGTTCTCGTCGCCAATAAGGCGCACGGTAGAGGTCTTGGCCGATACCTCGATAATCTGACCGATAACACCGGCAGAACTCGTCACGGGCATGTTGATGGTAAGACCGTCGGCAGAGCCCTTGTCGATGGTTACGGTCGAGGTCCAGGCATCGCCCGAGGCACCAACGATACGAGCAGCGGTCGATTTGAGGTTGTAGGTCGACTGCAGGCCGACCAGCCCCTCCAGACGCTCGGCGGTCTTTTGAGCCTCGGAGAGCTCAGCAACCTTAGAGGTCAGCTCCTCGTTTTGCTTCTTAAGCTCGTCAAGCGTGTCCTGCGACGCCGTAAGGTTAGAGAACACGTTGCCGATCGCATTGAAGGGGGCCGCCACAGCCGAGCCCACAAAGCGCACCGGCGAGGTAATCGTCGTCACGCCCGAACGCACGGCATGAATCGGTCCTGCCTCGCCCTCGCGGATGTAAAACGTGAGCAGCAACACCGAAATCAGGCTGAAAACAATCAACGGGCGCATACCCGTTGATTGTCGCTTGGTATTCAGATTTGTGGAGAAACCCGAAGATCGTGCCAAATGGAATCCACCTTTTGGAAATTAAGCATTGGTCTGGACGAAGCCGCCATCAAACGCATTGGCCTCGAGCACGCGGGCACAGCCGTTAACGACGTTATCGAGCGCCGTGGGGCTGACGTTGACCGAAACACCGGTCTCATCGCGCAGGCGCACGTCGAGACCGCGCAGCAGCGCGCCGCCACCAGTCAGCAAAATGCCGTAGTACATAAGGTCCGAGGCAAGATCGGGAGGCGTAGCGTCGAGTGCGTCCTTGACGGCCTTGGCCATCTCGTCGAGCGGCTTGTTGAGCGCGCGACGAATCTCCTCGCTCTCGATGCGCACGGTCTTGGGCAGACCGGTGATCACGTCGCGGCCGTTGACCTCGACGTCGAGCTCGTCCTTGAGCGGCACGGCGGAGCCGACCTTGATCTTGATGTCCTCTGCCGTACGCTCGCCGATGGCCAAGTTGTAGGCATCACGAACGTGCGTGAGGATGGCCTGATCGAACTCGTCGCCGGCAATACGGATGGACTGCGAGACGACGATGCCACCCATAGCGATAACGGCAACCTCGGTGGTACCGCCACCGATGTCGATGACCATGGAGCCGGTGGGTTCCTCGACGGGCAGATCGGCGCCGATAGCGGCAGCCATAGGCTCCTCGATCAGGTAGGCCTGGCGAGCGCCAGCCTGGATCGTGGCCTCAAAGACAGCACGCTTCTCGACCGACGTGACGCCGGAGGGAACGCAGACGACAACGCGCGGACGCGGGGTCCACGGATAGCGCTTCTCGGACGCCTTGTCGATAAAATAGCGAAGCATAGCCTCGGTAACATCGAAGTCGGCGATGACGCCGTCCTTCAGGGGACGAACGGCCACGATGTTGCCGGGCGTACGGCCGAGCATGCGCTTTGCCTCGATACCGACCGCCAGGATGCGCTCGTCGTTCTTATCGATGGCGACGACAGAGGGCTCGCGAATGACGATGCCCTTGCCGCGCACGGAGACAAGCGTATTTGCGGTGCCGAGGTCGATGGCAAGATCGCCCGCATAGCTACCGAAGAACATATCCATCAAAGAAAACAACGCAACTCCTGATGTGTTGGATGATTGCTGGAAAACTACTAGCTCATGATACTAGCGCAAGCCCGGCACCTCACTTGCGGTGAAGCGCCGGGCAAAGCTAAATCCCATAAGGTCACTACTGGTTGTCAGCAGCCGAGAAATCCATATCGAGCGAGGAAACGGCCCAGCCGATATGATTGTCGGAGCGCACGAATTTGACGGTGTACTCCTGCTCGCCGCCCTTGGACAGCGAAGCCTTGACCTTGGCGGTCGTCTCGGTCATGGACTGATCCATGCCCTCGACGGACACGGTGGCGCCCTGCGGAATCGAGGAGATGATCATCGACTTGGCGTCCTCGGACAGGCTCGAGGCCAGGCAAGACTCGGCCTTTGCGCTGTCACCGTCGCCGGCAGCCTGGAACAGATCGGAAACGACAGACTCCTGCGAGGGGAAGCCAAAGCCGCGCGTGTAGGCAAAGCCCAGACCGCCCGCAGCAATCAAAATGAGCAGAAGCAGCACGATGAAGACTTTGAGACCCGTGTGGCGATGGCGACGACGGACCTTGGCCTGCTTACGATCCTGACGGTCCTGCTGGACCATCTCGGACTCGGACAGCGTAAAGAAGCCGGTGTCCGAGGGATCGGGCATAAACTGACCGGTCGCGCCCGTAGGATCGAGCGGATCGACGGCAGGAGCGTCCATCGCGGGCGCCGGAGCCGTGGCCATAGCCGTCTGGGCAGACAGTGCGGCAAGCGAATCATGCACGCGGGCAAGCTCATCGGCCTGCTCGGAAGTGAGCTGGTAGATGCCATCGGCAGTAGCGGCGTTAAAGGCGTCGAGTGCGTCGGAGGGACGGCCGGCGGCAGAAAGCGCCTGACCCATGCCGGCATTGAGCGCACGCGTGTCGTCGCGGGGGCCGGCAAAGTCGATAGCCGTGCGGTAGGTCTCCACGGCATCCGCCGGACGGCCGAGCTTAATGAAGCAACGACCGAGCTCGCCGAGTGCGGCGGCAGGAGCCGGATTGGCGCCGTCGATGGCAGCCTGACGGAAGGCAGTACCCGCGTTGGCATAATCGCCCGACTGGAACAGCGCATTGCCCAGGCCCAGATAGGCCTTGAACGGCGTGGCATAGGAAGCATCCTGCGTAGCAGCAGAGAACGCCTGGGCGGCCGTCGTGTAGTCGCCCACGGCGGCGAGCGCCTTGCCGCGGTTGGTGAGCAGCGCGCCGCGCTTGCCGTAGGTGCCGTCGTTGAGGGCGGCAGCATAAGCCTCGGCGGCCTCGGCATACATGCCCAGGTGCATCAAGGCGTTGCCACGAAGGTGATCGGCCTCGCCCATAATCTCATCGGGAGTCTTTGCCGCCCCAAGCATCTGGGCTGCAGCGGAAAAATCACCCGCGCGGTAAGCGGCGCGGCCCTGTTGGATCAGCTGGCTATTCAAGGAAGTCCCCTTTACTCGTGAACGATCTCGACATGGACGATCTCGTCGCCGGCACGCAGCTGCGAAATCACATCGAGACCCTCGACCGTGGTACCAAAGACGGTGTAACCGGAATCGAGGTTATGCTGGGCGCCCAGGCAGAAGTAGAACTGCGAACCCGCGGAATCGGGGTCCATGGAGCGTGCCATGGCAAGGGCACCATCGACATGGCTGTTGCGCGGATTGGTGGCAAACTCGCCCTTGATGCAGTAGCCGGGGCCACCGGTACCGGGCATGCCATCGGGGCCCTCAAGACCGGCAGCGACGTCCGCGCCGGACATATCGCGGGTATTGGGGTCGCCACCCTGAATGACGAAGCCGGGAACATAACGATGGAACTTAAGGCCATCATAGAAACCCATCGTGGAAAGCTCGCAGAAGTTCGCGACATGAATGGGAGCGCCCTCGCCGTCAAACTTGACCTTGATGGTACCCTTCGACGTCTCGATTACGGCGCACTCGTCGCCGGCAAGCTGATACTCGGGCGTGTAGAGCTCTTTCTTAAAACCAAACATGTGGTTCCTTCCTCGTGCGTTTAAAGCATATTTGTACGAATTGTAGCAATAAGCATGCGCTTACATCAATTGCGCACGTAGGTTATGCCGACTATGGCGAACTAATTTTAGGAACGCTGCTGCGGCTTCCAGGAGCCCACGTTGGCGTCGTACTGATTCAGCGCGCTGTTGCCGCCCTGTGCGATGGGCGCAAGGATCTCGCTTTGGTGGGAACTCATCGACTCGCCATCGGGAATGGCCAGCGAGATGTCCCAGCTCTGGCAGATCACGTCGACGCGCTCGTACATCCACTCGGCAAGCTGCTTTAAGTGGGCGATGTCGTCCGCATAAACCGTATCGTCCTGATACTTAAGGTTGTTGAGCTCATCTTGCGTCTTTTTGATCTGGTCGCGCAGGGCGTAGGCACTCTGCGACAACTCCTGACGGGTGGACAGCGGCGTTTGGAGATAGCCGTTGTTAAAGGAATCGATGACCTCGCCGATCTGGTCCTCGTCACCGTAGGACACGATGGTCTGATACAGACCGTCGAGCCTGGTATAGAGCTGATCATCAGTGAGCACGGTTTCTTCCTGGACCACCTCGGCAGAATCGTCTTGCTTGGTATCGTCCTCAGTCGCCTCGCCCTTTTGGCGCGTGGGGAAGGTCGTCTGCGCGGCCTGGCCAAACTGGTCATAGAAGCCAGGCATGACACCCATGGGATCGGCCGTCACGAACCAATAGGCACCGCCGCAAACGACGGCAAGGACCGCGATGACGATGAGCGGCTTGGGGATATGACGCTTGTGCTTGTGATAGGCGTCCTCGTCGGGATGCACCTTGCGCTTGGGTTTTTGAGCATCGTCATGCAGGGAAACGGGCGTGGGAATATCGACCTTGGGGATACCGAAATCCTTATCGAAAGCCGGCAGCACGCAGGTCTCGTTAGGATCGGCGGCGTCCGAAAGAACCGCGGCAGCCGAGGCGGGCGCATGAGGCACCTCGGTATCGATCTGCTCTTGCGTTAGGCGCGGAAAACCCGCCGTGCGGCCCGCAGCCAAGTCGGATGCGGCCGCGTCCTCGGAGAGGATACCCGGAGCGGGGCGTCCGCATTTGGGGCACGTACGATCATGCGGAGAAAGACGGGCACCGCAGCCCTCACAGAACACGAACTCGGTGTGCTCGGGGCCATCGCCCGGACCCACATAGGCGTTGCAGTAGGGGCAGAACGAGGCGCCGTCCTCGATAGTCTTAAGGCAATGCGGGCAGATCACGGCATCCTCTTTTCGAAGCAATTCAAACAATCGAGGTTAGAGCATAACATCGCCACGGCCCCACAGGAGCAAGGCACCAATTCAACATCGCAGGGTAGCTAATTTGGGACGGGGCTTTTTTAGCTGCCCTGGCCGTCAATCGACCAAACCGATCGCGTTGTCAGCCGGGGCAGCTAAAAAAGCCCCGTCCCAAATTAGCTACCCTGTGAGGTGTGGTTACTTCTTCTTTTTGCTTGGCATCGAAACTTTGATGCCTTGGGCGGACTTGGTCACGCGAGAGCGCTTGGCTCCGGTACTCTTCTTTTTCTTGGGCTGGGCCTGGGCCACTCCCTCGAGTGCGCGGGCCTCGGCCTCGCGAGCGGTGCGATCTTCGCGGCGCTGCGCCATGTCGGCGGCGAAGCGCTTGGCAAAACGCTCGGCCGTCGAACCCGTCGAGCTCACCTTGCCGCCACCGCGACCCAGGTGGACGCGCACACCGCGGCCAAAACCAGTTGCAGCATGACGACGACGCGGCTTGAGCGAATCCATCATCGTGGCGAGCTTAAAGAACACCGAGCAGGTAAAGACCACGATGACAGCCAAGATAACCATCTGGCCCATCGACAGGTTGGCAATAGACAGCAGCTCCGGGAATCCGATAACGCCCACCAAGATGCCGGCGACTACAAACACAAAGAGCACCACACGTAAGGGCGTGAGAGGCTGCGAGATGCGCCAGATCAGGCTGACGCTCGCCGCGCACGACGTAAGCAGGCACATCGTAGACAGCGTAAGCTGGCTAAAGCCAAACACGCGCGCCACAAAGATATCGAGCGCCGCAGCCAAAATGACCGCAATCGACGCCGGTAGTGCACGCTTGAGTACGTTCGTCAGGAACGATCCCTTCACGCGAGCATTGTTGGGCTCCAGGCCCAACACAAAGCCCGGCGCGCCGATGCAGAAGAAGTTGATGAGCGTCATCTGGATGGGCTCGAAGGGGTACGGCGGCAGCGCGATGCACAGCGCCGCCAGGCCCATCGAGAACAGCGTCTTGGTCAGGAACAGCGAGGCCGAACGCTGCAGGTTGTTGATGGAGCGACGGCCCTCGGCCACCACGGCGGGCATCGAGGCAAAGTCGTTGTCGACGAGTACGATCTCGGCCACGTTACGCGCGGCATCGGAGCCGGCCGCCATGGCGACGGAGCAGTCGGCCTCCTTGAGCGCTAGCACGTCGTTGACGCCGTCGCCCGTCATGGCCACGGTGTGCTCGCGGCGCTTGAGCGCCTGCACGAGCTCGCGCTTCTGCTGCGGGGTCACACGACCAAAGACATGGTAGCGGTCCACTGCGGCATCAAGCTTGGCCGGTGTATCGAGCGTCGTGGCGTCCACATAAGCGTCCGCCCCCGGCACGCCCACCACGCGCGCGATCGACGACACCGTACGCGGGTCGTCGCCACTGATCACGTTGAGGGTCACGCCCTGCTCGTTAAAGTAGCCGATGGTCTCGGCCGCCGAGGTACGAATCTCGTCGCGGATGGTCACAAAGCCCACGGGCTCGGCCTCGCCCACCAGATCCCCATCGGGCGTAAAGCCGTCCACGCGCGCCACCACGAGCACGCGGCAGGTATCGGCAAGCTCGGCGACACGGTTCTCGACCTGCGAAAACACACGATCAGAGAGCACAAACTGCGCGGCACCCATCACATAGGAGCCCTGCGCAAAAGAAGCGCCACTCCATTTTTTAGACGACGAGAACGGAATGACCGACAGCGGCTCAGACACCTCGACCGGGCGATCGGCGTAATAGTTGAGCAGCGCCTGGCAGGTCTCGTTGGCATCGGCCGAAGTCGCACGCGCGACGTTAGCCAGCGCAAAATCGAGCACTGTGGTATCGACGGGAACAGCCGCCTCCTCCGAGTCCACGCCAAAGCCAACACCCTCAACAGGCAGCGGGTAGGTGCCCTCGACCTCCATACGACCCGACGTGATGGTGCCCGTCTTGTCCAGGCACAGCACGTCGACGCGCGCGAGCGTCTCGATGCAGTAGAGCTGCTGCGCCAGCACCTTGCGGCGGGCCAGGCGCACCGTGGCGATGGCGAGCACCGACGAGGTCAGCAGCACCAGGCCTTGCGGGATCATGCCCAGCAGGGCGCCCACCGTGGACAGCAGCGCCGACGAAGGCACATGACCAGCCAACAGCTCGGAGAAGCACCACGAAAGCGCGCTATCGCCCGGGGTTCCCGCGGCATCCCACAGCCCACTTACACTCGAGGCGAACAGAGCCAGGCCAAGCGGAATCATGATGATGCTCGCAAAGCGCACGATGGCGTTAAGCGCGTTCATGATCTCGGAATTGACCTTTTTGACGTACTTGGCCTCGTTATTAATTTTGGCCACGTAGTTGTCGGCGCCGACATGGATCACGCGGGCGCGCAGCAGGCCCGAGTCGATAAAGCTGCCGCTCATGAGCTCGGAACCGGGCTGTTTCTTAATAAGGTCGCTCTCGCCCGTCAGCAGGCTCTCGTTCACGAGCGCCTCGCCCGAAACCACCACGGCGTCAGCGGGAATCTGGTCGCCGCGCCCCAGGCGGATGATGTCGTCGAGCACGATCTGGTCCAGGTCGAGCTCCACCTCGGCGCCATCGCGCACCGCGATGGCCTTCTTGGAGGTCAGCAGCGTGAGCTTATCGACCATCTTCTTGGAACGCATGGACTGAATGACGCCAATAGCGGTGTTCAAGAACACCACGAACAGGAACGTCAGATTCTTAAACGAACCGGTCAAAATGACCAGGAAAGCCAAGATCACGTTGATCAAATTGAACAGCGTGCAGAGGTTCTCGATGATGAGCTCTTTGACCGACTTGGTCTTGAGTTCCATGTTGCGGTTGATTTTACCGGCGGCGATACGCTCCTCGACCTCGGCGGTTGAGAGTCCGCGCTCGATATCCGTTGCTGCCATACCACGTCCCATCACGTCGCGTCGGTATAAGAAAACCGCCCGGACCATGCGAGGTTCGGACGGTCTTACGTTCGATGGTGCCCCATGTTGGATTCGAACCAACGGCCTTCTGCTCCGGAGGCAGACGCTCTAATCCCCTGAGCTAATAGGGCCAACGGTTGGCATTATACCCAAGTGCACCACGGGCTATCAAAATAAAAGAAAAAGCTTTGCAATTCCGAGGAAGACGAGCCGCAACGGCCCACTTTAGAAGGCAAAAGCGAGTCAGATAGTATAAACTCTCATGCACCATATATACACGGCTCGCGATGCGGGCCGTTTTTGCAAAAGTTATCCATCGAGGTGAGAGGCACACCATGATTGCAATTTTAAAGCAGAGCGCCAGCGACGAGGCCGTAAGCCATATCGTCAGCTGGATTGAGAAAAAGGGTCTGAAGACCGATGTCTCGCGCGGCGAGAACGAGACGATCATCGGCCTGGTGGGCGATACGACCAAGATCGACCCGTTCCTGCTCGAGTCCATGGATGTCGTCGAGCGCGTGCAGCGCGTCTCCGAGCCGTTCAAGCGCGCCAACCGTAAATTCCACCCCGAGGACTCCGTCATCGACTGCGGCCACGGCGTCAAGATCGGCGGCGACCAGTTCCAGGTCATCGCCGGCCCGTGCTCCGTCGAGGGCGAGAACCTCATCCGCATCGCCCGCCGCGTGAAGGCCGCCGGTGCCACGATGCTGCGCGGCGGTGCCTACAAGCCCCGCACCTCCCCCTACGCCTACCAGGGCATGGGCCCCGCCGGCCTCGACCTGCTGTGCGAGGCGTCTGCCGAGCTCGACATGCCGATCGTCACCGAGATCATGGATCCACGCGACGTGCAGGTCTTCTTGGACAAGAAGATTGACGTCATGCAGATCGGCGCCCGCAACGCCCAGAACTTCCCCCTGCTCAAGGAGGTCGGCAAGACCCAGACCCCGATTCTGCTCAAGCGCGGTATGTCCGGCACGATCGACGAGCTGCTTATGGCAGCCGAGTACATCATGAGCGAGGGCAACGACAACGTCATCCTGTGCGAGCGCGGCATCCGCACCTTCGAGACCCGCACCCGTAACACCTTCGACCTCAACGCCGTGCCGGTGCTGCACCACCTGTCACACCTGCCTGTCGTTGCCGACCCCAGCCACGCCACCGGCTACACCCGCTACGTCGAGCCCATGGCGCTCGCTGCGACCGCCTGCGGTGCCAACGGCCTGGAGATCGAGGTCCACGACGAGCCGAGCCGCGCCTGGTCCGACGGCGCCCAGGCCCTCACCCCCGATCAATTCGACGACACCATGCGCCGCATCCGCGCCATCCGCGAGGTTGTCTGCCAAGAGACCATGGAGTAAACCATGGGTACGGTGCGAAACGCGCGCGTTAACCAGGGCGGCCCTAAGTGCGCTGGCATCGTCGGCCTTGGCCTCATCGGCGGCAGCTTTGCCCGCGGCTATGCACAGGCGGGCGTTCGCGTGCTGGCCTGGGACCCCGATGACGATGTCATGACGGCCGCCAGCATGGGCACTGTCGACGGAGAGCTCAACGACAAGACACTCGGCGAATGCGACATCATCGTCCTTGCCTGCTATCCCGAGGCATGCATCGAGTGGCTCGAGGCGCACGCCCAGGCGCTCGCCGACGCCACCGACACCGACGCCATCATGGGTCCCGTGGTGATCGACACCGTGGGCGTCAAGGGCATTGTGTGCGAGCGCGCCTTTGAGCTTGCCCGCGAGCACGGCTTTTACTTTGTGGGCGCGCACCCCATGGCGGGCACGCAGTACTCGGGCTACGCTAACTCTCGTGCCGACCTGTTCCAGGGCGCCCCGCTGGTGCTCGTACCGCCCGCGGTAGACGATGCGCTCAAGCTGGAGCTTTTGGGCCAGGTGCGCGAGATGGTGCGCCCCTTGGGCTTTGGCAAGTTCAGCGTGACCAGCGCCGCCGAGCACGACCGCGTCATCGCCTTCACGAGCCAGCTTGCGCACGTGGTATCCAACGCCTACGTCAAAAGCCCCACCGCCCAGGTTCACCACGGCTTTTCGGCCGGTAGCTACCGCGATCTCACCCGCGTGGCGCACCTCAACCCGCAAATGTGGTCCGAGCTCATGATCGACGACGCCGACGCGCTCGCCTTCGAGATCGACCATCTGATCGAGGCACTCGGAGCCTACAGCCGAGCGCTCAAAGACCACGACCAGCGCTATCTGGAGAACCTCCTTGCCGAGGGCGACCGTATCAAGCGCGCGCTCGACGACGAGGCCTCCCACTAAACCACCTATCACGCCAGGTCGAAAGGACCGAAGCTTATGGCGATTACCATCGATATCGACACTGCACGCCCCTACCAGGTGCATGTTGGCACGTTTTTGCTGGAGCAGGCGGGACCGCTCGTGCGCGCCACTGCCGGCGGCACCAAGGCCGTCATCGTGACGGACACCAACGTGGGCCCGCTCTACCAGATGCCCGTTAAGCAGAGCCTGGAGGCGTCGGGCTACGAGGTGAGCATCTGCACCTTCGAGGCAGGCGAGGCACACAAGCACGCCGAGACCTACGTTGCCATTTTGGAGTTTGTAGCCGAGCACGAGCTTTCGCGCTCCGACGTGATCGTGGCACTCGGCGGCGGCGTCGTGGGCGACGCGGCGGGCTTTGTGGCCGCCACCTACATGCGCGGCTGCAAGTTTGTGCAGATCCCGACGAGCCTGCTCGCCATGGTTGATTCGTCGGTGGGCGGCAAGACCGCCATCGACCTGGCTGCCGGCAAGAACTTGGCCGGCGCCTTTTGGCAGCCGAGCGTGGTTATCGCCGACGTGGGGTGCCTGGCCACCCTCACGCCCGAGCAGTTCGCCGACGGCTGCGGCGAGGTCGTCAAGCACGCCGTGATCGCCGACCCGGAGCTTTTCGCCGAGCTGGAGAAGACCCCGCTCACGCTGGAGCTGCTCAACCGCGATGTGGCCCGCGTAGCGCTCATCATCGCCCGCAATATCGACATCAAGCGCGCCGTGGTCGTCGCCGACGAGCGCGAAACCAACCAGCGCAAGCTCCTCAACTTTGGACACAGCGCCGGACACGCCGTCGAGGCCTGCGAGCACTTTGAGCTCGGACACGGCAACTGCGTTTCGATCGGCATGGGCATCATCACGCGCGCCGCGGCCCTGCACGGCATTTGCGATGCCGCACTGCCCGGTCGTATTGAGGAACTCTGCGCACGCCATGGCCTCAAGACCCGCTGCGACCTAGATGCCGATGCCGTCTTTGCCGAGGCACTGCACGACAAAAAACGCGCCGGTGACACCATCGATCTGGTGATTCCGCACGGCATTGGCCGCTGCAGCATCGACCGCACGCCGCTTTCCACCTTCCATGATTTAATTGCCGAGGGCCTCGGCCAGAAGGGAGACGCATCCGTATGCTAGCCCGCATCACCCCCTCCCCACTCAAGGGCACCGTCCCCGCCATCGCATCCAAGTCGATGGCGCACCGCCTCATCATCTGCGCCGCACTCGCCAACGGCGAGACGCACGTCACTTGCAACACCACCTGCGCCGATATCGAAGCCACGGTGCGCTGCCTCACGGCGCTGGGCGCCCGCATCGAGACCGTCGAGGACGGCTTCCAGGTCCATCCCACTATGAAGAGTATTGAGTTCGGCCTGCTCAAGGCACTTGCGGGCGGCACGCTCGACTGCGGCGAGAGCGGCTCCACGCTCCGCTTTATGCTGCCCGTCGCCTGCGCGCTGGGGGCAGAGGCAACCTTTGTGGGCCAGGGACGCTTAGGCGCCCGCCCGCTGTCCCCGCTCTCGGACGAGATTATCGCCGCCGGCTGCGACCTGCAGGGCCTGGGCGGTTTTCCGCTCAAGACGAGCGGACGCATGCGCCCGGGCACCTTTGTGCTGCCGGGCAACGTGAGCTCCCAGTACATCTCGGGCCTGCTGCTGGCAGCCCCGTTACTCGCCCAGCCCTCCTGTGTGCAGGTGACCGGCCTCATCGAGAGCCGCCCCTACATTAACCTGACCATCCAGGCCATGAAGGCCTTTGGCGTCGAGGTCAACGTCGAGCGTATTCCCGCCAGGGACGGCCAGCCCGAGGTCACGAACTTCCGCGTGAGCAGTGGCTCGTATCGCACGCCCGGCAACGTGGCCGTCGAGGGCGACTGGTCCAACGCTGCCTTTTGGCTGTGTGCCGGCGCCATCGGCACCGACCCCATCACCGTCGAAGGTGTGTCCCTGAGCTCCGCGCAGGGCGACCGCAACGTGCTTGCCGCGCTTTCGCGCTTTGGCGCCCGCATCGTGCGCTCCACCAACGCCGCCACCGTGCAGTCCGACAAGCTTGCCGGCTTTGAGATGAGTGCCCACGACATTCCCGACCTGGTGCCCGTTATCTCAGCCGTGGCCTCGCTGGCACAGGGCCGCACGTTCATCCGTGACTGTGCGCGCCTGCGCATCAAGGAATCTGACCGTCTGGTCACCACCACCCGCGAGCTCACCGCGCTGGGCGCACAGGTGCGCATCGCCGGAGACGACCTCATCATCAAGGGTGTCGATGCCTTTATCGGCGGTGAGGTCGATTCGCACAACGACCACCGCATCGCCATGATGGCCGCCATCGCCGCGAGCCGCGCCACCGGCGAGGTCGTGATCCACGGCGCCGAGGCCGTCAACAAGTCCTATCCCGATTTCTTCGACCACTACCGCCTACTGGGCGGCAAGGTCACGCTCGAGGAGGAATAGCATGTCCTCGACCTTTGGCAACGTCTTACACTTAAGCATCTTCGGACAGTCGCACTCCCCCGCCATCGGCTGCTCGCTCGATGGCATTCCGGCGGGCATCGCCGTGGACCAGGAGCAGCTACAGTCCTTCCTCGACCGTCGAGCCCCCGGTCGCGACGAGACCGCGACCAAACGCCGCGAGGCCGACGCCGCGCATATCATCGCCGGTGTAGTCGATGGACATACCACCGGCGCGCCCATCGCCGCGATTATCGAGAACACCAACACGCGCTCCAAGGATTACTCCGAGCTGCGCCGCAAGCCCCGTCCCGGGCACGCAGACTTTCCGGCGCGTGTGAAGTACCACAACATGCACGACGTCGCCGGCGGCGGGCACTTCTCCGGCCGTCTGACGGCCCCTCTATGCATCGCCGGCGGCATTGCGCTACAGGCACTCGAGGCCCGCGGCATTCAGGTCATGGCGCACGTCGCGCAGATCGGCGGCATCTCCGACCTGCCGATGGACGATATGGTCTATCGAGAGGCCGACCGCAAGGCTATCCTTACGAACGACCTGCCGTGCATTGACGCCGCCGCAGCCGGCCGCATGCGCGAGGAGATTCTGGCCGCGCGCGATGAACTCGACAGCATCGGCGGCATCGTGGAGTGCGGCATCTACGGCCTGCCCGCGGGCATCGGCGACCCTATGTTCGACGGCATCGAGAACCGCATCGCGCACATCGCGTTTGGCATTCCCGCCGTAAAGGGCGTGGAGTTTGGCATGGGCTTTGCCGTGGCCGCCATGCGCGGCAGCGAGAACAACGATCCGTATCGCATCGATGCCGAGACCGGCGAGATCGAGGTCGAGTCCAATAACGCCGGCGGCATCCTGGGCGGTATTTCGACCGGCGCGCCCGTCATGTGGCGCATGGCCGTAAAGCCGACGCCCTCAATTGGCCGCGAGCAGCAGACCGTAGACATGGAAGCTATGGA
>NZ_CYYP01000001.1:1152-12272 GCF_001405375.1 Collinsella aerofaciens | reverse complement strand
GTCGCCAAGTCAAAAATCGAGATGGGCAAGGCCGTCTTTGACCCCGCCCGCGAGCGCTCCAAACTCAACAACCTCGCCAGTCGCGCGCCCGAGCGCTACGAGGCGCAGACCATCACCCTATTCCGTCTCCTCATGAGCATGAGCAAGGCCGAGCAGCAGCGCTACATCAACGAGCTCAAGGGCATTACGGTGTCGCAAAAGGCCCATGCCACGGCCACAGCCTTCGATACGCCCTTTCCCCAGACGGCCTCCGTCGCCTGCCAGGGCGTGGAAGGCGCCTACAGCCAGATAGCCGCGTGCAAGCTCTTCGACGTGCCCGACATTGCGTTCTTTGAGACCTTCGAGGGCGTCATGCGCGCCGTGCGCGACGGCTTCTGCGAGTTTGGCGTGCTGCCCATCGAAAACTCCACCGCCGGCTCGGTCAACGCCGTCTACGACCTGCTCGCCCAGTTCGATTTCCACATCGTGCGCTCGCTACGACTCAAGATCGACCACAACCTGCTCGTCAAACCCGGCACCAAGCTCGCGGACATACGCGAGGTCTACAGCCACGGTCAGGCCATCGCGCAGTGCGCTAGCTTTATCGAGGCGCACGGCCTGCACGCCACCAAGTACCCCAACACGGCCATGTCGGCCGAGATGGTCGCCAGCTCCGAGCGCACCGATGTTGCCGCCATCGCATCGCGCAGCTGTGCGGCGCTCTACGGCCTGGAGGTGCTGGAGCCCAACATCCAGGACTCGGACAACAACTACACGCGCTTTGTCGTCATCAGCCGCGAACCGCGCGTCTACCCCGGCGCCAACCGCACCTCGCTCATGATTACCACGGCCAACGAACCGGGTGCGCTCTATCGCGTACTCGAGCGCTTCTACGCGCTCAATATCAACCTCATCAAGCTCGAGAGCCGCCCCATCCCCGGTCGCGATTTTGAGTTTATGTTCTACTTTGATCTGGACTGCCCCTTTGGCAGCAACGCCCTCGACGACCTGCTCGACTCAATCGACGACGTGTGCGAGAGCTTCACCTACTTTGGCAGCTACACGGAGGTGCTCTAGATGACCGATACCGCCGCAACCCGCCCCTACGGCGTACTGGGCCGCGTGCTGGGCCACAGCTACACCCCGACCATCTACAAGGAGCTCGCAGGACTCGAGTACGTGCGTTTTGAGCGCGAGCCCGAGGATCTGGAAGCTTTTATGACGGGCGACGAGTGGGAGGGCACCAACGTGACCATCCCCTACAAGCGCGCCGTCATGGAATACCTGGACGAGCTGAGTCCGCTGGCCGAGCGCATGGGCAACGTCAACACCATCACGCGCCTGCCTGACGGTCGCCTGCGCGGCGACAACACCGACTACTTTGGTTTTCAGTGTCTGGTCGAGGAGTTGGGCGTAGAGGTTGCCGATAAGAAGGTCCTCGTGCTCGGCGCCACCGGCGGCGCAGGCACCACGGCCAGCATGGTGCTCGATGACCTAGGTGCCATCGTCGTGCGCGTGGGCCGCACGAGCGAGGTCAACTACGGCAATATCGTGCAGCAGTCCGACGCCGCCCTGCTCGTCAACTGCACGCCCGCCGGCATGTTCCCCCACTGCCCCGACGCGCCTTGCACGCTCGAAGGGCTCGATGCGCTCGAGGGAGTTATCGACATTGTCTACAACCCTGCCCGCACGGGACTCATGCTCGAGGCCGAGCGCCACGGCATCCCCTGCATCGGCGGCCTGCTCATGCTCGTGGCCCAAGCGGCGCAGGCTGTCGAACGCTACACCGGCCAAGTCACCCCGCGCGAGCGCATCCTGGACGTAACGGAGCGCCTGTCACGCCGCGAACAGAACATCGCGCTGATCGGCATGCCGGGTTCGGGCAAGACCCGCGTGGGTGAGCAAATCGCCCAGCTCACGGGCCGCGAGCACATCGACTTGGATCGTGCGCTCGAGGAGCGTCTGGGCATGCCCTGCGCCGACTTTATCGTCGAGCGCGGCGAGGCGGCCTTCCGCGAGCAGGAGACGACGGCGCTGTCCGACATCTCCAAGCGCAGCGGCCTGGTGCTCTCCACCGGCGGCGGCGTGGTCACGCGTGACGAGAACTACCCGCTGCTGCACCAGAACAGCCAAATCGTGATGCTCAACCGCAAGCTCGACGAGCTCGCCCACAAGGGACGCCCCATCACCGCCCGCGACGGCATCGATAAGCTGGCCGAACAGCGCATGCCACGCTACCGCGCCTGGGCCGACTACATCATCGACTCACGCGACTGCGCCGCCAACACCGCCCGTGCCATCCTCGACACCCTCCCACCCGCTCTCTAACCAAAACCACCACAAAGGGGACAGGCACCTTTGTGGTGGTTTCTCGACTGCAAAGGAAGCAACCATGAAAGCACTCGTCATCAACGGCCCCAACCTCAACATGCTCGGCATTCGCGAGCCGGGCATCTATGGCAGTGACAACTACGACCGCTTAGTGCAGATCTGCCAGGAAGCGGGCGCCGCACAGGGCTTTGACGAGGTCGATGTCTTCCAGTCTAACCACGAGGGCAGCATCATCGACAAGATCCAGGAGGCCTACGGCAAGGTCGACGGCATCGTCATCAACCCGGCGGCCTACACGCACACGAGCGTGGCGATCCTCGACGCCCTCAAGGCCGTTGCCATCCCTGCCGTCGAGGTGCACATCAGCGCCGTAGAGACGCGCGAGGACTTCCGCCAGGTGAGCTATGCACGCCTAGCCTGCTTCGCCACCATCACCGGCGAGGGCCTGCAGGGCTACGCACACGCGCTGGAGCTGCTGAAAGAGCATCTCGAAAAGTAAGACCGCAACACTACTGAATAAATAACAGTGGGGAGGGCCAAGTTGGTCCTCCCCACTGTTATTACGCCTTCTTGATCACGTACGCCAATCCCATATCGCAGGTACAGCGTACGATTGACGCGAAGAGCCACGATGCCGGCAGCGTCATAAGCAGAGGCATGGTCTGCCAAGGAATAAACCAATCAACCGCGTGGATTGCAAAGATGGCAAGACTGACCTGTCCGCAGAACACAAGACCCCGTTCCAACGCCCCCAACACGGGCGCGTCTTTAAGCTTCTCCAGCGCCATGGAAACCCAGCACACGCAGTAGCTGCCGGCAAGAGCGGCAGCCGTCGCAACCACAAACCCATCCACGCGGCGGCTCGAAAGCTCAAGCCCACTCAGCGCGGCAAGGACAAGCCAAGCAACGCCGGCTCCAATAAACAGCAGAGGCTTGCTAGCGCTCGGCTCCAGCCCCCTTTGGCGCGCCGTATAACCAATCCACATCAGCAAGGCGATGTAGCAGCTCAGATCCAGATCGAGCGGCAGTTAAACGCCCATAAATCGAGACACGCTCAAACCGCAGAAGGCAATTACGGTACAGGCAACACCTTGGTAAACAACTCCAAGTTCGCGTGCGTCAAACAGCAGCATCAGAGCATTAAACAGCAACCGTGACGCAAACAGCGCCGCCAGAAACCATGCCATGCCAACGGCGGCAACGCCAAGCCCGGGCACATCAACGCCAGAGGCAAACACAAGCGTCTTAAGCCCCGCAACCAGCGCACCGCTCGTCAAAGGAGCGCCGCTCATCAAGAACGTCGGCACCTGCCACGCCAGTGCAAGAACCACATACGGCACCAGCAGGCGAGACACCGAACCACTCAGCAGCTCACACCACGGCTTAGGCCTAAACGTATACCCGGCAAGAATAAAGAACACCGGCATGTGAAACGAAAAGATCGCGTGTCGCAAAGGAGAGGGATTTGGAACGGTGTGCCCCACAATGACCAGAATAATTGCAATCCCCTTTGCAATATCGATCCAGTCGAGCCTTTTACTCCCCATAACACGCCCTTCAAAACCGCAGCACACAAGATGAAAAAAGCCCAGACCACCAAGCGGTCCGGGCTTAATAAACGATGGTGCTCCATGGCGGATTCGAACCGTCGACCTTGGGATTAGAAGTCCCCTGCTCTATCCAACTGAGCTAATGGAGCAAATAAACCGCACGCCCAGCCAAACAATTCAGCCAAGCGGTAGTAATTATAACCTAGTTGAACTGCTCGCGGTACGCCTTGCAGACTTCATCGACCGGGCCGTCCATGCGAAGGTCACCCTTCTCAATCCAAACGGCACGCTGGCAGATGCGCTCAACCTGCTCCATGGAGTGCGAAACGAACAGAACCGTCACGTCACCGCTCTGGATAAAGTGCTGGATGCGGGCCTCGCACTTCTGCTGGAAGAACACATCACCGACGGACAGCGTCTCGTCAACGATCAGAATATCGGGCTCGGTAATCGTCGCGATTGCAAAGGCGATACGCGCCACCATGCCCGAGGAGAAGTTCTTAAGCGGCATGTCGACAAAGTTCTGAAGCTCAGCGAACTCAATAATGCCGTCAAAGTTGGCATCGATGAACTCCTTGGTATAGCCGAGCAGGGCGCCGTTCAGATAGATGTTCTCGCGAGCGGTCAGCTCGGGGTCAAAGCCGGCACCAAGCTCAATCAGCGGCGCGATGTTACCGTGCACCTTAACGCTGCCCTCGCTAGGCTCAAGCACGCCAGCGATAATCTTGAGCATCGTAGACTTGCCGGAGCCATTGGTGCCGACCAGACCCACGACCTCGCCACGATGAATATCAAACGAGATATGCTTGAGCGCTCTAAACTCCTCAAAGAACAGCTCATGCTTGGCAAGCTTGATGAAGTACTCCTTGAGGTTGGTCAGCGACTCGGACGCCATGTTAAAGATCATGGTGACGTCGTCGACCTCGACAGCCAGAGGCTGCTCGCTGTAATCAACAACAGATTCAGTCATCACAGCACTCCTTAGATGTAGAGGATGAACTTGCGCTCGGACTTATGGAACACGGTGTAGCCGATAACAAGCGCAAGAACCGCCCAAGCGACGCACATACCAAACGTCATAAGCGAGGGCGTAGTCTGGAACAGGAAGATATCACGCATAAACTGCAGGTAGTTGTACATGGGGTTCGCATACATCAAGATACGCACGAGATGCGGCATTTGCGCAATAAAGTCAGTCGTCCAGAAGATGGGCGTAATGTAGGTCCATGCCGTGATGACGACGCTCCACAGATGCATGACATCGCGGAAGAAAACCGTAAGGGCAGAGAGCATCATGCCCAAGCCCATACAGAAACACATAAGCAGCAGTAGGCAGACCGGCAGCAGAATTAGGTGCCAAGAAGGCATAACACGGAACCACAGCATAACGATAGCTACGGCGACCAGCGAGAAGCCAAAGTTCACGAGTGAGAAAAGCACTTTCTGCACCGGAAAAACCCAACGATGCACTTTAACCTTCTTAAGCAGCGGAGCCGCACCCACGATGGACGTCAGTGCCTGGTTCGTGGACTCAGACATCACGGCAAAGGTAACGTTACCCACGATCAAGTACAGCGGGTACATCTCGGGCGTAATTGAGCCATTGCGGCCCTGGGCGAAAATCGTCGAGAACACGATAGCCATGACGATCATCATCAGCAGCGGGTTGAGCACCGACCATGCGACGCCCAGAACGCTACGGCGATACTTGATCTTAAAATCCTTGGTAACCAGCTGACGAAGGATAAACGCGTCCTTCTCAAATTCGTTCTTAGCAAACGTCGCAGGCAGACTGCGAGTTTCTTGTTGCTTTGTCTGATCCGACACGGATGCAACTCCTTTACTCGTAATCGTTGACAAGCGAACAGTATAGACCCGACGGCCATGCAAACGATTCGCGCAACAAAACTGGAGAACTAACCCACATCTTAGGATGACAAGCCCAAACGGCTATACTTTCAAGGATTGATTGTATAAGGAGCATTGAGTGAATTCTAAATCCATCGCCGTCATCATCCCTTGCTACAACGAAGCACTCACGATTGGTAAGGTCATCGACGACTTTCACCGCGAGCTTCCGCAAGCGACGGTCTATGTCTATGACAACAACTCATCGGACGATACCTCACGCATCGCCACCGAGCACGGCGCCACGGTCCGCTTTGAGCCCCGTCAGGGAAAGGGCAACGTGTGCCGCCAGATGTTTCGCGATATCGACGCCGATTGCTATCTGATGGTCGACGGAGACGACACCTACCCCGCCGAGGCGGCCAAAGCCCTCTGCGAGCCTATCCTCAGCGGCACGGCCGACATGACCGTAGGCGATCGCCTTTCCAACGGCACCTATGCCGAGGAGAACAAGCGTGCCTTCCACGGCTTTGGCAACAATCTGGTCCGCGCCATGATCAAGTGGATCTATGGCTACAGCTTCGATGATGTCATGACCGGCTACCGTGCCATGAGCCGCCCGTTCGTTAAAACCTTCCCCGTGCTTTCCGAGGGCTTCCAGATCGAAACCGAGCTCTCAATCCACGCCGTCGACCACCGCTGGCGCATCAAAGATGTGCCCATCGAGTACCGTGACCGTCCGGAAGGTTCCGAGTCCAAGCTCAATACCGTGAGCGACGGCATTAAAGTCGTTGCAATGATCGGCACGCTGTTCAAGGACTACCGCCCGCTGAAGTTCTTCAGCCTCGTCGCGCTTCTGTTTGCGGTGATCGGCCTCGCCCTGGGCATGCCCATCGTTGTCGAATATTTCCAGACCGGCCTCGTCCCGCGCTTCCCCACCGCTATGCTCGCCGCCTCGTTTATGTTCCTGTGCGGCCTGAGCCTTGCGACCGGATTCATCCTGGATTCTGTAGCAAAGGTCGAAAAAAAGCAGTGGGAGGTCAACGTGTACAGTAAATACGCCTACGATGTCCAGCCCGGCCACCCTACTTCCAAGCCAAGCGAGAGGTAAACCACCATGCCGCTCATCTCCATCGTCGTGCCGTGCTACAACGAGCAGGAATCACTTCCGATCTTTCTCAAAGAGCTCGATGGCGTCGTTCACATCATGACCCAGCAAGACCCCGGCATCTCCTTTGAGGCAGTCCTCATCGACGATGGCTCGACAGACAAAACGCTCGCCGTCATGAAAGCAGAAGCCGCGGCGGCGCATCCATACGCCATCCGCTGGCACTCTTTCTCGCGCAACTTTGGCAAGGAGGCGGCGCTACTCGCCGGACTACAGCACGCAAAGGGCGACTATGTCGCCACCATGGATGCCGACATGCAGGACCCGCCCTCGCTCCTGCCGCAGATGTACGAGATCTTGCAGACCGAAAACTACGATAACGTCGCTACACGCAGGACCACCCGCGAAGGCGAGCCTCCCATCAGGTCGTTCTGCGCCCGTATGTTCTACAAGATCATCAACCGCATTTCCAAGGCCGACATCGTCGACGGAGCACGCGATTTTAGGCTCATGAAGCGACCTATGGTCAACGCCATCATCTCCATGGGCGAATACAACCGATTCTCCAAGGGCATCTACGGCTGGGTCGGCTTCAAGACCAAATGGCTCCCCTACGTAAACGTCAACCGCGTGGCCGGTGAGACCAAATGGAGCTTTTGGTCGCTGCTCCTCTATTCCATCGACGGCATCGTCGCGTTTTCCACGGCGCCACTCTCCCTCGCCGCCCTCACGGGTATCGTCTTCTGCCTCATCGCCATCCTGGGATTTATCGTCATCCTGGTCAAAACGCTTGTTTGGGGCGACCCCGTAGGCGGATGGCCCTCCCTTGCCTGCCTCATTACGCTGTTTGGCGGCATGCAGCTCCTGTGCCTGGGAATCATTGGCGAGTACTTGGCAAAAGCCTACTTGGAGGCCAAGCGCCGCCCCATCTATATCATCCGAGAGTCCAACGAGGAATCTGATGACACGGCCCAATAACAGCACACTCAAGAATTTGGCGTTCTACGCCGCCTGCTTCACGTTTTCCGTCGCATTCTTTGTCGCACTTGCAGCGGTGGGGCATGTCTACCCCTTTGGCGACAACTCGTTTCTCACCAACGATCTCAAATACCAATACATCGACTTCTTCGCGTGGTTTCGCCGCGTCCTTTTAGGCGAGGCAAGCCTTCGCTATTCCTTCTCGCAGGGACTCGGCATGAACACATGGGGGCTCTATAGCTACTACCTCGCCAGCCCCTTCAACCTGCTCTGCGTGCTGTTTCCCGCGGACAAGCTGACGCTCTTCGTATTTGCCATAACCGCGCTCAAACTGGGCTGCATCAACATCACCAGCGCTTGGTACGCGCAAAAGCGCTTTGACCTGTCCAAGCCCGCCGCATTCCTGCTTTCCCTCTCGTTCACGTTTTGCAGCTGGACCATCAGCAACCTGCGCAACCCGCTCTGGATCGATTGCCTGATCCTGCTGCCCATTTGCGCCTACGGATGCCACGAGCTTATCCGCAAGCAGCGTATGATCCGCCTCGTCATCGCAACGGCGCTCAATGTCATGTTCTGCTGGTATACGACCTACATCAGCATCCTGTTCCTCTGCATCTTCGTATTGGTCGAATTTGTCGATTATGCTGCAGAAGAAGGATTTAGCTGGAAGCTCATGCTCGATCGGGCCCTGCGATTCGCCGGGGCTATCGCGCTTGGGCTGCTCCTGTCCGCCTGGACCTTTTTGCCGACCATCCTTGCCATGTCTAAGGGCGGTCCCGTTCTGGCACTCGGCCCCCTACTTAAAACCAGCCTCAAGTCGCTCATCAGGGGCTTTCTTCCCTGCATGTGGGTAAACAACGAAAGCACACCGCAGTTCTATTGCGGCGTCATCATGATGATGCTCGCGTTGAGTCTGCTGGTTAGCCGGACGGTTTCAATCAAGACGCGCATCGCAACACTCGTCGTCACGATAATCCTGGTCGCCAGCTCCGTTTTGAGCCCGCTCGAGTACATCTGGTGCGGCATGCGCGTTCCCAACGGTTTCTATTCGCGCACGGCTTTTTTGCCTAGCTTCTTTGCGCTGTGGGCAGCAGGATACGCGCTGCAGAAACTCAAAGAGCGGCCAACATTATGTCGAGCCCATCGTCCGGCCATCATCCTGCCACTCCTGGCAATCACGGCAATTGAACTATTTGCCAACGCCCATGTTATGTGGAACCAGCTGTACACAGGCTATTCCGAAGAAGCCAACAGCGCCTATGTCGCCACCGCAACCAACACGATCACAGCCATTCAAGACCAGGATTCTGCGCCGTTCTATCGCATTGACCGCACGACCACACGCGTCGACAGCGCCGCCCTCAACGAAGGCCTGGCGCTTGGATACAACCAGTTGTCTTCATATTCGTCCGCCAACAACCCGCAGGCCATCGCACTGCTCAATTCCCTTGGATACAGCAGCGTCGGCGAATTCTCGACCCGTTATGCCGAGCCCATTCTCGCCGTCGATGCCCTACTGGGAGTCAAGTATGCTATTCCTGAAAACGCGCCTGCAGGATACGTTTCAGCCAAGACGAATAAGGCCGACTCCACAAGCGCGGTGTACGAGAACCCCTATGCGCTCAGCATTGGCATCGCAGCCTCAAGCGATATCAAAAACAGCACGCTGAAGAGCGAGAACCCCTTCGAAAAGCAGAACGACCTCTACAGCAAAATCCTAGGCCGCGAGGTCGAGCTCTATACCAAGATCGAGGCCACGAGCACGGAGAATGGCGATAGCTTAAAGCAATGGAGCGTTACTGTACCGGCAAGCTCCATCGGGTATCTCTACATCAACAAAGATGCGACCGCCGGCAGTTATTGGCCCGTCGCCCTCACCATCGACCAGCGAACAATCAAAAACGAGGCTTGGAGATTCGACAACAATATCCGACAGATTGCAGACGCATCGGACGCCCCGAGCCAACATACGGTGTCAATCGGAGTCGCAGAGGGCTATACAGACATGCCCCAAGACAATGAGCCGGTCTTTTACGCCCTCAATCTGGAAATCTTTGAGCAGATTATCGACAAGCTCAAGGCAAATGAGTTTGTTCCAACAGTTTTTGAAGACGGCAAGATTGAGGGCGAGTATACCGCCAAGAACGATGGCAACCTGTTGCTGAGCGTTCCGTACGATGAGGGCTGGAACGTAACGGTAAACGGAACCGCCGCAGAACTAACGCCCGCCGCCGATAAGGGTTTGTCGTCCCTGAACATACAGAAAGGCGCAAATAGGATCGCGATGACCTACAAGACTCCGGGCGCCCTTGCGGGGCTTGCAGTGAGTCTGGCGACCGCAGCCGCCCTTATTGCAGCGGGACTATACGCCACGCATAAGAAAAGCCGCCGTTAACAAGCGGCGGCTTTTTTACTCTCGTCAATTCAATAGCGGCGACTAGAGTGTCTTGAGGTACTCCCCCAGCTCCTCCTCCCAGTCGGGTATGCGGAAGCCGACCGACTCGAGCCTGGACAGGTCGAGCGCGGAGTGGACCGGGCGCGGGGCGATGGGGCCGGCGGCATTTGCGTAGTAGTCGGTGGTGCTGACGGGGACCACCTTGTCCCCGTTGCCGTTGGCGGCCTCGAAGACGGCGCGGGCGATGTCGGCCCAGGACTTGACGGCGCCGGAGCCGGTGCAGCCGTAGGTGCCGTAGGGGGCGTGCGAGCCCAGCACGTGGAAGATGGCCGCTGCCATGTCGCGCGTGAAGGTCAGGCGGCCCAGCTGGTCGTCGACCACGGTGACCCGCTCGAGCCCGTCCTCGGGGTCGGCGACTCGGTCGGACAGCGCCTTCATCGTCTTGACGAAGTTGTGCCCCTCGCCGATGACCCAGGAGCTGCGCATGATGTAGTGGCGCGGGCAGCCGGCCACGGCGATGTCTCCGGCGGCCTTGGTCTGGCCGTAGACGGACAGCGGGCTGAAGGGCTCGCCCTCGTCGTGGACCTCGGCGGTGCCGTCGAAGACGTAGTCGGAGGACACGTGCACGAGCGTGATGCCGTGCCCGGCGCAGGTGCGGGCGAGAAGGGCCGGTCCGGTGGCGTTGGCCTTCCATGCGGTCGCGCGGCCCTCGGGGGTCTCGGCCCTGTCCACCGCCGTGTAGGCGCCGCAGTTGATGACGGTGCCGTAGAGCGACCAGTCGTACTGCGCATAGGCCTCCGGGTCGGACATGTCGAAGGTGTCGATGTCGCAGAAGTCGAAGTCCTTCGCCACGCCGCGCTCCTCGGCGAGTTTGCGCACCGCATGCCCCAGCTGGCCGTTGCAGCCGGTGACGAGGGTGCGCTTCGGCGCC
>NZ_CYYP01000001.1:0-806 GCF_001405375.1 Collinsella aerofaciens | reverse complement strand
CGCGCAGGTCCACCCAGGCACCGAAGACCGAGCCGCGGGCCACGGAGATGAACTTGTCCCAGGGCTCCGCGTGGATGCCGCGGGTGACGCCGCGGCTGTCGTTGTAGGAGATGTTGTTCTGGACGATGCGGAAGTCGGGGATGCCCAGCGCGCACATCTTGGCGCGCTGCCAGTTCTCCTTGAACCAGCCGCGGTTGTCGCCGTGGACGGCCAGGTCGACGACCTTCAGGCCCCCGATGCCCGTCTCGGTGACGGAGAGGTCCTTCTCGAATGCGATGTCTGCCATGTCTCTGCTCTCCCTACTGCCCCTGCGCGCGGTAGCGGGCCTCGGTGGCCTCCTTGGCCGGGCGCCACCAGGCCTCGTTGGCGACGTACCAGTCGATGGTGGCCCTGAGGCCCTCGGCGAAGTCGGTGTGCGCCGGCCTCCAGCCCAGCTCCCGCTGGAGCTTGGAGCTGTCGATGGCGTAGCGGCGGTCGTGGCCGGGGCGGTCGGCGACCCAGTCGAAGTCCTCGGGGTCGCGCCCCATGGCCTCGAGGATCATGCGCAGCACGGTGATGTTGTCCCTCTCCCCGTCGGCGCCGATGAGGTAGGTCTCCCCCATGCGTCCCCTGGTGAGGATGTCCCAGACGGCCGAGGAGTGGTCCTCGGTGTGGATCCAGTCGCGGGGGTCGTCGAGCGCCAGGTCGCCGTAGACCTCGTCGGTGGAGACGTGGTGGTAGCGGACGCCGTATTTCCTCACGGCCTCCAGCAGGCGGAAGGTGCCCTCCACGTTGGTGCGCAGGAACGGCTCGGGGTCGGCGATGGA